>NZ_JBXAPS010000002.1:598303-649861 GCF_058806435.1 Leifsonia sp. GW821-FHT13C09
GAACCCCTCAGATCTTCTCTCGGGGTGTGGGGGTTGGGCGTAGACGGAACCCGAATCCGTCGCCGCCCGCCTGAGGGCGTCAGCCCTGGAGCAGCTTGAGGATGAGCTGGCTCTGCTGGTTGGCCTGCGAGAGCATCGCGGTGCCGGCCTGCATGAGCACGTTCTCCTTGCTGTACTTCGCCATCTCGGACGCCATGTCGGTGTCCGCGATCTGCGAGTTGGCGGCGGTCAGGTTCTGCGCGTTGACCGCGATGTTCTGCGCGGTCGCGGTCAGCACGTTCTGGGTCGCGCCGAGGGTCGCCTGCGCGGTCGACACGTACTGGATCGCGTTCTGGACGGTGGTGATCGAGGCCTGGGCGTTTGCGGCGGTGTCGAACTTCAGCGTGCTGAGGTCGACCGTCGCGGCGCCGACCGTGACCCCGCCCGACGCGAGCTTCTTGATGTCCGCACTGCCGAGGTTGAGCGTGACAGAGTCCGACGCGTTGGCGCCCGTCTGGAAGTTCAGCGCCGTGGCCGAACCGTCGAGCAGGTTGACCCCGTTGAAGTTCGTGGACGTGCCGATCGAGGTGAGCTGGTTGACGAGCGCCGTGACCTGCGTCTGGATATCCGTGCGCGACGCGGCGTTGTTCGTGTCGTTCGCGGCCTGGACGGCGAGGCTGTTGATCGTCTGCAGGACGTTGGACACCTGGGACAGCGCGCCGGAGGCGGTCTGGATCAGGTTGATGCCGCTGGCGGTGTTCTGCGCGGCCTGGTTGAGGCCGCCGATCTGCGCCTGCAGGCCCTGCGAGATCGCGAGGCCGGCCGGGTTGTCGGCAGCGGTGTTGAGCTGCGAGCCCGAGGACAGCTTGTTCATGCTGCTCTGCAGAGCGGCCTGGTTGAGGTTGAGCGAGTTCGTGACCGACAGTGCGCTCAGGTTGGTGTTGATGGTCATAGCCATGATGTTCGATTCCTCCGTGAGAGTGTGCAGAGCCGGTCCATCCGTGGGCCGACGAATGGTCCTATCGGCCGTTCGGCCACCGATGTAAGCACGCGATCGAAATGTCTTCGGTGTCCCCCGAAATGCTTACAAGCACCCCGCTCCTGCCGATAGCGGAAGGTACGGCAGACAACGTGTGTGCCCTTGCTATGGATGGCTGATGGGAGCGTGAGAGCGCGGTGGGCGCCAACGAACTGTCGAACGAGCTCTGGCGTCAGAGAGAGCTCCTGGAGCTGCTGCTCTACAAATTCGAGGTCGAGCAGCTGCTCCTGGCCTCGGGCAAGGCCCGCTGGGTGCCGCACGCCACCCGCGAGGCGGAGGTCGTGATCGAGCGGCTGCGCACCGCCACCCTCTCGATGAGCGTCGCCGCGTCGGCGCTCGCGATCGAGTGGAGCCTCCCCGCCGACACCCGTCTCCGCGAGCTCGCGGCCGGTGCGCCGGAAGGCGCCTGGCAGGGCATCTTCTCGGCCCATCTGGAGGCGCTCGTCTCGCTCACCCGGGAGATCCGCACCGTGCGCGCCGGCAACGACCGGTTGCTCCGGAACGCGCTTCGCGCCGCCCAGGACACGTTCGACGCCGTCTCGGACGGCGCGTCGGTCTACACCTCCGACGGGACGACGGACCTTCCCTCGGCACGCGCCCGCCTCGTCGACGCGACCCTCTAGGAGACCAACCACCGTGTCCGGCAACCTTCTCGGCTCCCTCAACACCGCCTTCTCCGGCCTCGCCGCGGCTCAGGCCGGCATCGAGGTCACCGGTGACAACATCGCCAACTCGACCACCCCGGGCTACGTCCGCCAGCAGGTCGACCTGGAGGCCGTCGGCGGCCCCGCCCAGGTCGGCCCGTTCGCGCAGCCGGCCACCGCCGGTCAGGGCGTGCGCGTCGCCGGTATCGTCCAGCTCGGCTCGGCCCTGCTGGACGCCCAGGCCCGGTCCGCCGGCGCAGCAGCCGGCTACAGCGGCGTCACGGCCTCGGGCCTGAGCGCGCTGGAGTCGACCCTCGGCGAGCCGAGCGGCGACGCGATCTCCGGTTCGCTGTCGAAGTTCTGGTCGGCCTGGCAGGATGTGTCAAACCAGCCGGGCGCGGCCGCCCCGGTCGCCGCCCTGCTCGGCAAGGCGGGCTCCCTCGTCGGTCAGATCGCCACCGCCTACCGGTCGGTGCAGTCCCAGTGGTCGCAGACCCGGCAGGATCTGGCCACCGCCGCAGGACAGGTGAACGCGGACGCCGCCAAGGTCGCCCAGCTCAACGGTCAGATCCGCTCGATCGCCGCGTCCGGCGGCGACGTCAACGCGCTCGTCACCCAGCGCAGCACCCTCTTGACCGAGCTCGCCTCGCTCTCCGGCGCGTCCGTCGTGAACAACGCCGACCAGACGGTGACCGTGAACATCGGCGGCGCCGGCCTGGTGCAGGGCACCGTCGCCCGCTCGCTGACGGTGACCGGATCGACGACCCTGGAGGGCGCCGCGACCGCACCGGCCGGAGTGCAGTGGTCCGACGGCGCCGGCCCGGTCTCGCTCAGCTCCGGCAAGCTCGCCGGCGACCTCTCCCTCCTGGCCCCGGCCACTCCGTCCGGCAACGGCGGCGCGATCGCGGAGACCGCGGCGAAGCTGAACACCCTCGCGACCTCCCTCGCCCAGCAGGTGAACGCCGTCAGCGTCACCGGGACGACCTCCACGGGCGCCACGAACGTCGCGTTCTTCGGAATGTCGGCGACCGGTCCGGCGGCGCTCGGCCTGAGCGTGCTCGCGACCGGCCCGTCCGGCGTCGCCGTCGCGGCGTCCGGTGCCGGCGCGGCCGACGGGTCGATCGCCGACGCCATCGGCCAGCTGGGCACCGGCGCAGGATCGCCCGACGTCGCCTGGTCGACCGGCGTCATCGCACTCGGCACCGCGACGAGCAACGCGACGCAGCAGTCCTCGCTCGATCAGAGCGCCCAGGCCGCCGCCACGAACGCGCAGTCGTCGCAGGAGTCGGTGAGCCTCGACGAGGAGAACATGAACCTGATCGCGTACCAGCACGCCTACCAGGGCTCGGCGCGCGTCATGACCGCACTCGACTCCATCCTCGATCAGCTCATCAACCACACCGGACTCGTCGGATTGGGATAGGCCGAACATGTCATTCCGTGTCACCGAGTCGACGCAGCTCGCGTCGGCCCAGCGCAACCTCCAGCTCAGCGCGCAGAGGCTCAACCAGCTCGACGAGCAGGTGGCCAGCGGGCTCGCCATCAGCAAGCCGTCCGACGACCCCGCCGGCGCCGCGACCCTGCTCGACCTGCAGCGGCAGCTCGCGCAGAACACGCAGTACCAGCGGAACGCCGGCGACGGCGCGGCTTGGCTGGCGACGGCGGGCAGCGCCTTGACGTCGATGAACGACGCGCTCAATCAGGTCCGCGACCTGACGGTGCAGGCAGCCAACACGGCCACGCAGAACCCGTCCTCGCGCGCGGCCATCGCCACCCAGCTCCAATCGCTGAAGCAGACGATGATGACGCTGGCGAACACCCAGTACCAGGGTCGCAGCGTCTTCGCCGGGACCAGCGACTCGGGCAGCGCGTTCAACGCCGACTACTCGTTCAACGGGACGGCCGGGTCGTCCGTGAACCGCCGCGTCGGCACGGACACCACGGTCCGCGTGGATGTCGACGGGTCATCGGTGCTCGGCGCGGGATCGTCCTCGGTCTTCGCGCTGATCGACTCGATCGCGAGCGCTGTGAGCAGCGGAGGGAACGTGGGCGGTCAGCTCACCGCCATCGACGCCGTCGCGGCGAACATCCGGGGTGCGGAGGCGACCGTCGGCAGCGCGCAGAACCAGCTCACCGGGGCGACCTCGGCGCTCACCACGCAGGCGACGACACTGCAGACCACGCAGAACGGCATCCAGAACGTGGACGCCGCGCATGCCATCCTGGAGATGCAGACGCAGCAGGTCGCCTACCAGACCGCCCTCGCCGTCACCGCCAAAAGCATCCAGCCGACCTTGATGGACTACCTCCGATGACAGTGCAGATCAGCTTCCAGGAACCGCTCGCCGGTCTCGGGTCGTTCACCGAGTACGACTTCGCGCCGCTCGACGGCGCGCGCGACACCTATACGCTCCGGGCGAGCGAGGAGCCCGCGATCCGGCTGTTCCTGGTCGACGCGGCCGCGTACCTGCCGGAGTACGTGGAGGAGCTCGGCCGTCCCGCCGGCCGGGAGTCCGGCGTCTTCCTGGTCGTGACGCCGCACGCCGACGAGGTGACCGTCAACCTCCTCGCCCCCATCCTCATCGACCCGGACTCACGCACCGGCGAGCAGGTCATCGCCGCCGACGACATCGGGCGGGTGCAGGTGCCATTGCGCCGCACGGCGTGAGAGCCGCCATCGCGGCACGAACTCTTCCACAACCCACCCTCGGTTCACGCCGAGACGGTGAGTATGGTGTATGCAACGCGGCCCCAGCCGGGCCGACCACCCGACGTGCGCTTCACGAATGGAACCGCCCATGACGACGAACGAGGCCAACGAGCTGACAGCGCAGCTCTGGCGTCAGCGGGAGCTCCTCGAGATGCTGCTCTTCAAGTACGAGGAGGAGCGGCTGCTGCGCACGGCCGGGATGACGCGGTGGCTCGCACACGCCGCCCGCGAGATCGAGGTGGTGACCGGACGGCTCGGGACGTCCAGCCTGTCGACCGCCGTCGCGATCTCCAGCCTCGGCGAGTCCTGGGGCCTTCCCCGGGGCGCCCTGCTGCGCGACCTCGCCGAGAACGCGCCGAGCCCAATGTGGGCCGAGATCTTCACCGACCACCTGCGCGCGCTGGTCGACGTGATCACCGAGATCCGCGAGGTGCGGGCGCAGACGAACGCCACCTACCGCGCGAACGGCGAGATCGACCACACCGAGCAGAGCGCCCGGCTGATCGACACCGTCCTCTGAGGACGGGTCAGGCGGTCACGCGCTCGGTGACCGCGGCCGGGTGCGCGGTGAACTCAGCGAGCTTGGCGAGGTAAGCCGACCGCTTCGTGCGGGGGTTCCGGTCGGGCAGCGGGAGCACGCCCGCGTCCCGGTCGAAGTGCAGGAGCCAACCCTCGTGCAGCAGCTTCATCGCCTCGGTGCGCGCCAGCGACACGGCCGCGTGGGTCACACCGAGCTCGGCGGCCACGTCCTTGACCTGACGGTCCTCGAAGAAGAGCCGGGTGACGATCAGGTGCAGCCGCTCGGGAAGGGCGTCCACCGCCGCGCGGAGGAACGCCTCGCGCTCCGACGTCTCCGCAGACTCCTCCGGGCCGAGGATCGCCGAGACCAGCTCGTCCGACCGCTCCTCGATCGCGACGGGACCCGTCGCGGACTCGCGAAG
The DNA here is from genome assembly GCF_058806435.1 of Leifsonia sp. GW821-FHT13C09. Lineage (NCBI taxonomy): Bacteria > Bacillati > Actinomycetota > Actinomycetes > Micrococcales > Microbacteriaceae > Leifsonia > Leifsonia sp. GW821-FHT13C09. The sequence continues at coordinate 603,617 of NZ_JBXAPS010000002.1, forward strand.
GGTGGCGACGACCGTCGCGCGGTCCACGCCGAGGGAGGCGGCCATCTCGTCGATCGTGGGGGTCCGGCCGAGCGTCTGGTAGAGCCCGTCCCGGATCGCCAGCGTCTCCTTGATCTTCGTGCGCGTGCCGCGCGAGACCCAGTCCTGCGAGCGCAGCTCGTCCGCCAGCGCTCCCGAGATGCGGGTGCGGGCGTACGCGCCGAAGGGCACGCCGCGGTCGGGGTCGAACGAGCGGGAAGCCTGGAACAGGGCGAACTGCCCGGCGGAGGCCAGCTCGTCCCTGTCGAGGTGCGTGCCGCGGTTGCAGAGGTCGGAGACGATGTAGCCGACGAGCGGCAGGTGCTCGATGACGAGCTGATCGCGCGAGTGTGTGTTCACGTGTTCCTCAGTCGTTCGCGGTCCTAGGGCACGGACCACGGCGGGTTGCGGTGGGTGTAAATCACGCTCGGGTGCGCACTTCACCTCAGCGCCCGGGTTCGGGGGTAGACGCTTCGGCACTCTTGAAATTACTGGTCCGGCTTGCTTTCTGTAACGACCCAAGTCGGGTGACAAATGAATGCATTGCTATCACGCACCCATCCGCTATGCTCCGCCGTCAGCCCGCGGCGCCCTTCACCGGGCACGGGGCCGCGGCCTTCATGGCGGCAGCGGCCTGGTCCTCCGACCAGGGCAGCGAGGCCACCACCTTGGCGCCCTTCTGCACCGCCGGCACCTTGGACACGATGGAGGCGAGGCGTTCGGCGAGCGCCTGCGCGAAGCCGGCGCCCGGGGTCGAGTCGTTGAGCGCCACGCCGACGGTCAGCCCGGAGGACGGGTCGGCGTACATCGCCGACAGATAGCCGGGGACGGCCCCCGACGCCCCGCGGAGCGGACCGACGACCTGCATGCCGAGACCGTAGCCCAGCCAGGAGGCGCCCGCGCCCACGGTCTTCGCCTGCGCGTCCGCCGAACTGCTGCTCAGCAGCGACCCGCTGGCAAGCGCCTGCGCGAACACCTTCAGGTCGGCGACGTTCGAGACCACGCCGGCCGCCGTCCAGCCGAGCGATGGCGACAGCGCCGTGATGTCCCGCAGCTTGCCGCACACGGGAGACCCGTTGTCGTCGAGCGGTGCGGCGTACCCGGCCGGATGCGGGCCGGGAACCGTGTGGACGCCGGCATCGGGGAGCACGCTCGCCGACATCCCGAGCCGGCCGAAGACATTGCGCTGGTAGAGCTGCTCCCAGCCTGTTCCGGTCGCACTCTGCAGCGCCATCCCGAGCAGCAGGGCGTTCGTCTGCGACGGGCTGAACTTCTCGCCCGGCTTTCCCGTGCGCGCCATCGCGACGCCGTCGCTCACGAGCTCGAGCGGCGGCCAGTAGCGTTCCGGGTTGGCCAGGAACTCGCCGCGCAGGGCCGACACGTAGTCGCCGAACCCCGAGGTGTTCTGGCACAGCTCGCGCAGGGTCACCCCGCCCACGCCCACCAGACCCGGAATCCACTTCGAGACCGGGTCGTCGAGCTCCACGGTGCCCTCGTCGACCAGCTCGAGGAGCACGGTGCAGCTCATCGCGGTGGTGATCTGTCCCGCGCGGAAGGTCATGGCAGGGGTGACCGGCACGGACCCGCCGCGCGTCGTGGTGCCGATCGCGGACGTCCAGCTGCCCGCCCACGGCGCCCACACGCCGACGAGGGCGGCCGACCCTCCGGAGAGCGCGACCGCGTCCGTCACGGCCGCCGTGAGCCGCGTCACCGTGGCCGGGGGGAGCGGGCCCTGCTGCTGCGGCGGGAAGTCGGGGTTCGCCCCCGTGTTGCCGCACGCGGCGAGGCTGAGCGCTGCCGCAGCGGCGCAGGCCGCGAGGACGATTCTGCGGAGACCGGTCCCTCGTCCCATCGCATCCCCCCGACGCTCCTGTGGCAGCGATTGTAGCCTGCGGCGGCACCGGCGCGGAGTCCCAGGATCCGTGTCCAATCCGATCCGCCGACGGCCCCGAATGTCTGGATGAGGCGCGCACGCCGCGCGCCGTCTTCCAAGGAGGAACGACACATGCGCACATCACCGAACCGCCTCGTCGCCACCATCTTCGGCGCGGTCTACCTGCTCGTCGGCCTGCTCGGCTTCGCCTTCACCGGCGGCGTCGGCTTCGTGGCCACCCAGGGCGGCCTGATCCTCGGCATCTTCGAGGTCAACCCGCTGCACAACGTGGCCCACCTGCTGATCGGCGCGGCGCTGCTCATCGCCGGCCTCACCAGGCTCGCCGCAGCGAAGGCCGTCAACACCACGGTCGGAGCCGTCTACCTGCTCCTGGGTATCGTCGGCTTCTTCCTCGTCGGGACGGGCGCCAACATCCTGGCGCTGAACACCCCCGACCACTTCCTCCACTTGGTGAGCGCGATCGTGCTCCTCGGTGTCGGTCTCGGCGCCGAGCGGACTGTGCGCGCCACTTCGGCGACCGTCTGACCGGCTGGGCCACGGCGCTTCCCATGAGCAGGATGAAGGAGTCCGTCCCTGTCGCTCCGGCGACCAGGGCCGTCCTCGCCGTGGCCGCGCTGGGGGCCGGGCTGCTGCACGCGGCACTGGCCCCCAGCGCACCCCTCCCGCTGCTCGCGCTCCTGGTGGCGGTCGCCGCCGCGGAGCTGACCTGGGCCGTCCTCGCGCTGGCCCGCGAGCGGCCTCCGCTGTTCGGCCTGATCCCCGCGCTGGCGCTGGCGCCGCTCGGGATCTGGGCCGCCCTCGCCACGGCCGGCGCCACGGCGACGTCGGGCACGGTGCTCACGCTCCCCTTCCTGCCGATGGGCGCGGCATCGCTGCTCGACGTCGTCGTGGCGGCGGTCGCCGCGGTCGTCCTGCGGCGCGGCCGGCCCGCGCGGGAGGGGACCGGCGCGCTCCGGTTCGTGGCGGCGCTTGCGGTCAGTGCGTGCGCGGTCTGCGCGGTGACCGTTCCCGCGCTCGGCGCCACCGACGCGGGCGTCGCGGCCGTGACGGTGCACCACCACCACTGAGCGGTCGGCTCAGCTCCGGCGGCTCAGTTCCGGCTGCTCAGCTCCGGCGGCTCAGCGCGAACGACGCGTTCCCGAACCGGACGATCGACCCGGGGTCGACCTCGTGCCGCGTGTTCGGGTCGCACGCGAAGGTGCCCTCGCCCGGGTAGGTGATCGTCGTGCCATTGGCGGAGCCGAGGTCCATCACCCAGAAGATCCCGTCGTACTGCCCGAACGCGAGGTGGGCACGGGAGACCGACTTGGCGTCGTCCGCCACGGTCACCAGCTCGACGTGCGCGGGGTCGTCGAACTCGGTGCCCGGCGTGTGGGAGGCAGGATTCCGCCCGATCACACCGTTGCCCGACGTCTCCACGTGCTGCCCGTCGCTCAGATCCAGTGCGAACATCACCGCCATCGGCGTCTCCTCTCGTCGGCGCACCCGAAAGCGCCCCGCCCAGCATGCCATGACGGAGGCCGCGCTCCCTAGGATCCGGCCGGGGCCCGACCGGTCACTCCGCGGAGACCGGCACCCGCATCGACCGGGCGTCGCGCATGAAGCGCTCCACGTCCGGGTCCACCGTGATGTCGCTCGGACGCAGCGGCCGGGTCAGGTAGAGGCCCTCCAGGCTGGTGATCCGGCTGAGCGCGACGTAGGTCTGGCCTGAGGTGAACGCACGGGCGCCGAGGTCCACGATCGCCGCGTCGTAGGTCTTGCCCTGCGACTTGTGGATGGTCACGGCCCAGGCCAGCCGCAGCGGGAACTGCGTGAACTCGGCGACCACGTCCTTCGTCAGCTTCTTGGTCTCGGGGGAGTAGCTGTAGCGGTACTTCTCCCAGATCGCCGGCTCGACCTCGTGCACCTGGCCGTCGACCTCCACGTAGACGTTGGAGTCGATACGCGTCACGGTGCCGATGGTGCCGTTCACCCAGCGCGGGCCGTCGCCCTGGCCGACGTCGTTGCGCAGGAACATCACCTGCGCGCCGACCTTCAGTTCGAGCACCTCCTCCGCCGGGTAGTTGCGGCCGCCGAAGTCGCCGCTCACCTCGGCCTTGGCCGTCAGCGGGCGGCCGGGGAGGCGCTCCAGCGCCAGCGTGTTGATGCGGTTCACGGTGTCGTTGCGGGTCGCGAGCGTGATCGTGCCGTCGCGCGGCGCGGGCCGGGCGCCCACCTCGTTCAGCCGGTCGGCGATCTCCTTCGTCACCTGGCCGTGCCGCACGGCGTTGAGCATGTAGCGGAAGTCGGACTCGTGCTGCCGGTGCACCTGCAGCAGCTCCACGATCTGGAGGTCGGCCTCCCGCCACACCTTCGCGTCGAAGAACCACATCGACCGGTAGGTGTCGGCGAAGTAGGCGCGCTCCTCATGGTCGCCCGGCACGGGTGCGAGCTGGTACGGGTCCCCGAACAGCACGATCTGGACGCCGCCGAAGACCTCCTTCGGCCGCTGCCTGGCCTGGCGGAGGCTGCGGTCGACCGCGTCCATCAGGTCTGCGTTCACCATCGAGACCTCGTCGATCACGAGGGTGTCGATGCTGTTCAGCAGCTTGCGCAGCTCGGTGGTCTGCTCGATGTCGTGGTCGGCGATGACCCCGATCGGCAGCTTGAACAGCGAGTGGATGGTCTGGCCGCCGACGTTCAGCGCGGCCACCCCGGTCGGCGCAGCGATGACGATCGACTTCTCGGTGTTCCACGACAGGTGGTTGAGCAGCGTGGATTTGCCGGTGCCGGCCCTGCCGGTGACGAACACGTGGTCACGCGTGTGCTCGATCAGCTCGAACACCGCCCGCTGCTCGGGCGAGAGCGAGAGTCCGCCCATCCGGATCCCTTCCCTCGCGCGACCTGCCGAACTACTCTAACCCCGCGTGCAGCGCCGCGGCGGCTTATTCACAGGCCCATAGGATGGCAGCTATGGGTGGGGACGGCAGGCTCGGCGGGCTCCGGCCGGCGCTGCTCTGGGCGGGCCTGGGGGTCCTCCTCGTCGCCGCGTTCATCGCCGCGCTCGGCGCCGTCCAGCGGGCCTTCTACAGCCCGGAGGGCTTCGTCTCCGCCTACGTCGGCTCGCTCGCCTCGCACGATCTGACCAGCGCGCTCGCGATGCCGGGGGCGGCGCCCACCAAGCAGGCGCTGGCCGCCGCCGGGCTGCCCGCGGACGCCTCCGCCGAGCTGCTGCGCTCCGACCTGCTGCCGGACTACACCGACACCCGCGTCGTGTCCGACACGGCGAGCGCGGGCGGCCGTCGCACGGTCACCGTGCGCGTCGTCGCCGACGGCCACCCGGTCACCGCCGCGTTCGAGCTGCGCCAGACCGGCGCCGTCCTCGGCCTCCTGCCGACCTGGGAGTTCGCACGCACCCCGGTCGGCGTCGCGCACATCACCGTCGCGCACGCGCAGACCTTCACGGTCGGCGGCCGCACCGTGAGCCCGCGCGCGGCGGCCCCGTCGCAGCCGGCGACCGCCTTCAGCGTGAGCGCCGGCTACCTGGTCCCCGCGCCGTCGCTCTACGTGCTGGGCCACTCCGACAGGTACACGCACGCCGCGCCGGTGGACGTCGCGACCGCTCCGGTCGCCACAGTGGAGGCGACGGTGGACGCGCAACCGAACGCCGCCTTCACGGCGGCCGTGCAGAAGGAGCTGAACGGCTTCCTCGACGAGTGCGCGAAGCAGCAGGTCCTGCAGCCCGCTGGGTGCCCGTTCGGCGTGGTGATCGACGACCGCGTGCAGGGCGCGCCCACCTGGAAGATCGAGGAGTACCCCGAGGTCCACCTCGTGGCGGGCGACTCCTCCTGGACGATGTCGCAGGCCGTCGGGGTCGCTCACCTCTCCGTGACGGTGCAGTCCATCTTCGACGGCAGCATCGAGCACCGCGAGTCCGACGAGAAGTTCGCCGTCTCCCTCACCAGCGTCACCATCCGTCCCGACGGCTCCCTCGACATCGTCGTCGGCGGCTAGCGCCCACCACCCCTCAATGCCCCGATTCGTCACGAATCGCGTCAAAAGCCGCGCCAAAGCCGCGATTCGTCCCGAATGTTGGCGCGCCGCAGAACCGCGATTCGTCACGAATGTGCACGCCGCGGTGGCTAGCGCTGCGCGGTGCCGTCCCTGGCGGCGAGGCGGGCGAGCTGCTCGTTGTACGCCTTCAGCTCCGTGTCGCCCGTGCGGTCGGCGTTGCGGTCCTGCCGCTTGGTCTCGCGCTCGTCGCTGCGGCTCCACTGGATCGCCACCACGATCGCCAGGATGACCGTCGGGATCTCACCGATGCTCCACGCGATCCCGCCGCCGGTCTGCTGGTCGACGAGCGGCGCCGCGCCCCACGTCCGGCCCATCGCGCCGAACCAGTCGGCGAGCAGGAGGCCGTTCATCTGCATGATCGACAGCCCGAAGAAGGCGTGGAAGGCCATCGTGCCGAGCAGCAGCAACAGCCGGAACGGGTAGGGCAGCCGGTACTTGACCGGGTCGATACCGATCAGCGACTGCACGAACAGGTAGCCGGTGATCAGGAAGTGCACGACCATCCACTCGTGACCGATGTGGTCGGTCGTCGCCCAGCGGATGAGCGGCGTGTAATAGAACGCCCAGAGCGACCCCGCGAACAGTCCCGCCGCGACCAGCGGATGCGAGATGATCGCCGCGAACCGGGAGTGCACCGCGAGCAGGATCCACTCGCGGCCGCCGCGCGTGCCGTCCTGCCGTTTGCGGATCGCCCGGGCGGCGAGCGTCACCGGCGCGCCGGGCACGAGCAGCAGGGGCACCGCCATCGTCAGGACCATGTGCGCCGACATGTGCGCCGAGAACAGGTACTTCTCGTAGACGTTGACGCCACCGTTGGTGATGTAGAAGAGCAGGACGATGCCGAGCGTCCAGAGGATCGTGCGGTAGATCGGCCAGGCGTCGCCGCGCTTGTGCAGCCGCCAGACGCCGGCGAGGTAGAAGAACAGCGCGAAGCCGCAGCCGAGCACCCAGAGCAGGTCGAAGTTCCAGGTCGTGAACAGCCGCCCCCAGGTGAGCTCGGGCGGTAGCTTCTCCCCGGTGAGGATCTCCGCCGGCGTCGGCGTCGCGGCCCGCGTCTGCGGCACCGGCGTCACGGTGCGGGCGAGCGCCGCGGCCACACCGGACGCGATGCCCATGAAGGCCAGCTCGGCGGTGACGATCCACCAGAACGTGCGGCCCTCGCCGAGCCGCTTCAGCCGGTCGATGAGGACGCGGCGCTGCATGAGCCCGAACAGCCCGAGCACGACGAGCGCGGCGACCTTGACGAGCACCAGGATGCCGTACGGCGTCGCCAGCTCGGCCAGCGTCCCGACGCGCAGCTCGGCGTTCACGTACCCCGAGGTGGCCACGACGATGAAGCAGATGAGCGCGATGCTGGAGTACCGCTCCAGCACCGTCACCAGCCGGCCATCGCCCAGCGTGCGCTTGATGACGATGAGGGTGAGGAGGCCGCCCAGCCAGATCGCGGCGAACAGCACGTGCAGGCCGAACGAGGTCACCGCGGCGTCGTGTCCCGCCGCCTCCGAGCTGTGCCCCTGCTGCGCCATCGGAACCACCGCGGCCATCGCCAGGAGGGTGACGAAGACGATCGCCGTCTGGTTCCGCACCGCGAAGCACAGCACCGTGACCGCCGCCGCGATGAGCGTGATCCCGAGCCACGCCTGCCCCAGCGAAACGCTGGTGATGAACGAGCTCAGCCCGTTGGTGAAGGTCTGGTCGAACGACCACGGCACGTTGGCGACGCTGACGAACGTGAACAGGCCGGTCACGGCGGAGGCCACCGTCATGATGGCCGCGCAGGCGGCGGCGAAGTCGAGCGCGGTGCCGTACTCGTCCCTGTCCGCGCCGAACGCGAAGCAGGCCAGGATCAGCGCGCCCACGGTTCCGGAGAGGCTGAGGTTGACGACGAGCGTCGAGATCGGGAGGCCCCAGCGTACGAGCGCGCCGGGGTCGAGCAGGAGGGGCGCGGCGGCCCCTCCGCCGAAGGAGAGCGCCGCGACCACGGAGACGAGAGCGGCCGCCAGCAGCACGGCGGGACCGATCACGCGGAGAAGTCTGGGCACTCGTCAAGCCTACGTCTCCACTGCTGTGCGCCTGCCCACAGGGCGGCGGCGCGGATCCCTGTCGTGGCAACGGAACGGGGGCGGCACCGCTGTCGCGACGCCGCCCCCGTGGAGCCTGGTTCAGGCTGTTACTTGACGGCAGCCTTGAGCTTCGAGCCCGCGGTCAGCTTGACGCGGTGGCCGGCCGGGATGGAGATCTCCTCGCCGGTCTGCGGGTTGCGGCCGGTGCGAGCGGCGGTCTCGGTGCGCTCGGCGGCGAGCCAGCCCGGGATGGTGACCTTGCCGCCACCCTTGACGGTCTCGCTGATCGTGGCGAAGAACGCGTCGACGACGCTCGAGACGGTGGCCTGGCTCTGACCCGACGCCGCGGCGACGGCAGCAACGAGCTCGGTCTTGTTCAGGTTGTCAGCCATTGAGTGTCCTCCTCGGACCTTGTGCTGGTTGTTCAGCTTCTTGTGGAACGGTTGAGGCCACGGTGGGCCGTAACGTTTGGTCGGTTGACCGCCTCGAATGTATCAGAATCCCGCGGAATTACGCGGATTCTCGCGGATTTTTCGCCTCTTGCCAGGGCGTGTCCAGGCCCGGGGACGACGAAGGGGCGCCCGGCCGGTGCCGGACGCCCCTCCAAAGGGTGTCGTTCGCTGCTTCTCAGCAGCCGACGCTGGGGTCTTACCAGCTCGACTTGGTGATGCCGGGCAGCTCGCCTCGGTGCGCCATGTCGCGGAAGCGGACGCGCGAGATGCCGAACTTGCTGAGGTTTCCACGGGGACGGCCGTCCACCGCGTCGCGGTTGCGCACGCGGATGGGGGAGGCGTCGCGGGGGAGCTTCTGGAGGCCGACGCGAGCGGCCTCACGCGACTCGTCGGTGCCGTTCGGGTCGACGAGCTGCTTCTTCAGCTCGGCGCGCTTGGCGGCGTAGCGCTCGACGATGACCTTGCGCTGCTCGTTCTTGGCGATCTTGGACGTCTTGGCCATGTTTAGCGCTCCTCTCGGAAGTCGACGTGCTTGCGCACGATGGGGTCGTACTTCTTGAGCACGAGACGGTCGGGGTCGTTGCGGCGGTTCTTCTTGGTCACGTAGGTGTAACCGGTGCCCGCCGTCGAACGGAGCTTGATGATCGGACGGATGTCCTGCTGCTTCGCCATTGTTAGATCTTCTCCCCACGGGCCAGGAGGTCCTTCACCACGGACTCGATGCCACGGGCGTCGATGACCTTGATGCCCTTGGCGCTCAGCGTCAGGGTGACGTTACGACGAAGAGACGGGACGTAGTACGTCTTCTTCTGGATGTTCGGGTCGAACCGGCGCTTCGTGCGACGGTGCGAGTGCGAGATGTTGTGACCGAAGCCGGGAACGGCTCCAGTCACCTGGCACACTGCTGCCATTGCTTTCTTCTCCAATACCGTGATGCAGTTGCATCACCCAAGGTCACTTGTCGGCGCACGACTTCCCACGTTTTCAGGTGTGGGGTTTCGTACACGGCTAACGGAGTGGGAGGAGCCCACTCAGCCAAACATCCATGCTACGGCACGGGAGGCGGTGGGGCCAAATCGCGTTCGCGCTTGCTCCAGCCGGCTCCCCATGGCATACTTTAGATGCCAACCCGCTCCTCCACGTGAGGGCGGGTCTTTTCTTTGCCTCGGCGCTCACCAGTCAGTCGGCTTCCTCAGGTGCGCGACCGTGTCCGGTAATTGCGCCGCGCGGTAATCCTCGGCGGTCAGTCGCCGCCACCAGTGCCGCCCCACCCTATCCCCGGATCGCCCCTCCAGGGCGCCGGCCGTCGGGTTGGTCGACGGATTCACCGTCCCCACCGGCACATGGCTCCGCGCCATGCGCAACGGCAGTTCGAGGTCCAAGTCGTTGGTGACGACGATCGCGGCATCGACCACGCCGACCAGGACATCGAAGAGCAGGTGGGAGGCGACGTTGACGTCAGACCCCTTCTCCTCGCGCTTCCGGACGGTTGCCATCACCGCGCTCGACTGAGGCTCGGACGACAGAGGGGTACTCCGCAGTGGAAGGCGGGGGTCCCACGTCTCGTCGGAGTGGACATAGACCGATGGCCGAAACGTTCCCACTCCCTCGTTGACCAGGGGCTCCCGCTTCGCCCACGAGACATAGCGGCCCTCGGCGATGACATCCACGCTCCCCGCTTCGCTCAGCGCCTCGAGGTAGATCGCCTGATCAACACTGCCGGTCGCGTTATCCGCGGCGTCGACCCGCGCGGTGCAGTAGACGATGCGGGCGATCTCCGACTCGCCCCACTTGGCGAGCGGCTGGACCAGCTTGCGGAGATCGAGCCAGCGCCATCCCGTCATCCCGCGGCCACAGTGCTTTCGCGCACCGTAGTACAGGTTGAAACCGTCCACATAGACACCGACACGCATCTGTCGATCCTAGTGGTTACATTTCAGGCGTCCACCGCCGCCTTCGCCGTGCATCCCGCGCACAACCCGAACACGTCGACCACGTGCTGCGCCTGCGTGAACCCGTGCGCTGCCGCCGCCGCGCGCGCCCACTGCTCGACCTCGTCGGCCTCGATCTCGACCGTCAGGCCGCACTTGCGGCAGATCAGGTGGTGATGGTGGCCGGTCGTGCATGCGCGGTACAGGCTCTCGCCTTCCGGCGACTGCAAGGAGTCCGCGTCGCCTTCCGCGGCCAGGTCGGCGAGCGCGCGGTAGACCGTCGCAAGGCCGATCGGGGAGCCCGTCTCGTGCAGCGACAGGTGGAGTCCCTGCGCGCTGATGAAGCCTTCCGTCGAGGACAGGGCCTCGCGGACGGCCTCCCGCTGCCAGGTGTTGCGCTTCACTGTTCCAGGCTAGCCTCTCTGGCTCACGAGTCGCCGGGAACCCCGGGCGCCCAGCACCCGGCAGGCCACGTAGATCAGGAACGAGATCGTCGTCACGTAGGGGCTGATCGGCAGCGAGCTGCCGAGCGCCAGCAGGATTCCGCCGACCACCGAGAGGAGGGCGAAGCCCACGCTCAGCAGCGGCACCAGCAGCGGCGACGACGAGACGCGCATCGCCGCGGCCGCGGGCGTGACGAGCAGCGACAGCACCAGCAGCGCGCCGACGATCTGCACCGACACCGCGACCGCGAGGCCGAGCAGCACCATGAAGGCGAGCGCGACGAAGCGGGTGGGGACGCCCCGGGAGGCGGCGACGTCGGCGTCGAGGCTGTCGAACATGAGCGGGCGCCACATCAGCAGCAGGGCGATCAGCACGATCGCGCCGATGACGAGGAGCGAGCCGAGCTGCGGGTCGTCGACCGACACGATCTGGCCGGTCAGCAGGCCGAACTTGTTGGCGCTGCGGCCCGGATAGAGCGCCAGCGCGAGGATTCCGAGTCCCAAACCGAACGGCATCAGCACCGCGATGATCGAGTTGCGGTCCCGCGCCTTCGCACCGAGGAGGCCGATCAGGATGGCGGCGATCAGCGACCCGACGAGCGACCCGGCGACCACGTTCACGCCGAACAGCAGCGCGACCGCAGCCCCCGCGAAGGACAGCTCGCTGATCCCGTGCACAGCGAACGCCATGTCCCGCTGCATCACGAAGACGCCGATCAGACCGCCGACGACGCCGAGGACGGCGCCCGCGAAGATCGAGTTGCGCACCAGCGCGAGCAGCGCGCCGTAGTCGGTGAAGTTGAAGAGCTGCGTCCAGAGGTCGTTCATGCGGCGGGCTCCGGGTGGGTGGAACGGGTGTGTTCGTGGTGCGAGTGCGTCTCCGCGTCCGGGATGCCCACGACGACGATGCGCCCGCGGCTCCGGATGACGTCCACCGGCGTGCCGTACAGGTCGGTCAGCACCTCACTGCGCAGCACCTCGTCGGGCGTGCCCGTGCGGAACCGGCCGCCGGCCAGATACAGGACGCGGTCCACCATCCCGAGCACCGGATTCACGTCGTGCGTGACGAACACGACAGCGCTGCCGTGCTCGCGCCTGCGTCGGTCGATGAGCTCGCTCACGCCGCGCTGGTGCTGGAGGTCGAGCGACAGCAGCGGCTCGTCGCAGAGCAGCAGTGCCGGGTCCCCGGCGAGCGCCTGCGCGACCCGGAGCCGCTGCTGCTCGCCGCCGGACAGCGACCCGACGGGTGTGTCGGCGTACCGGCGAGCGCCGACGGAGTCGATGAGCTGCTCCACCTGCGCGCGGTCGGCGCGGTTCGGGAAGGGGAGTCCCCAGCGGTGTCCGTTCACGCCGAGCGCGACGAGGTCACGGGCGCGCATCGGGGTTCCGGCCGGGATCAGCTTCTGCTGCGGGATGTAGCCGATGCGGCGGTCACCGCGCCGCACCGGGTGGCCGTCGAGCACGATGCTCCCGGAGTCCAGCGGCTGCTGGCCGAGGATCGTCTTCAGGAGGCTGGTCTTGCCCGAGCCGTTCGGCCCGAGCACGGCGACGAATTCGCCGGCGTGCACATCAAGGTCGAGCCCGCTCCAGAGGGTGCGGTCGCCGAAGCCGAGGGCGGCGTCGCGCAGGCTGAGCACGACGTCGCGCTCGCCCGGCGGGGGAACCAGCTCGATCGGCTCGCTCACTTGGCGAGCGCCGCTCCCACGGCGTCGAGGTTCGCGTTCATCCAGCTCACGTAGTCCTTGTCCTTCGGCAATGTCTCGGTGACGGGGACGACGGGGATGCCCGCCGCCTGCGCTGCCGCCCGCAGGCGGTCGGTCTCCGGCCCGCTGGTCTGCTCGTTGTAGGCGAGCAGCCTCACGTGGTGGCCGCCGAAGAGGGCCAGCGTCTCCTTGAGCACGAGCGGGGACACGTCGGTGCCCGACTCGATGGCCGCACTGAACTTCTCCGGCGTCTTGTTGACCAGCCCGCTGGACTCCAGCAGGTAGAGCGGGACGGGCTCGGTCACCGCGACGCCCGCACCGTCGTACTTCGCCTTCAGCCCGGCCTCCCGGTTCTGCAGGGCGGCCAGCTTGCCGGAGAAGGCCTCGGCGTTCGTGGCGAAGGTCGCCTTCTGGGCCGGGTCGGCCTTCGACAGCGCGTCGGCCACGGTGGTCGTGAACTTCTGGATGGTGGGGAAGTCGTACCAGACGTGCTCGTTGAGCTCGCCCCCGACGGCCTTCTTGCCCGAGATGTCGACCACGTTCAGCACGGTGGCCTTCGTGTTCTTCGAGCCGGTGCGGAGGGTGTTCATGAAGTCGTCGTAGCCGCCGCCGTTCTCGATGAGGATGTCGGCTTTCGAGACGGCGAGCTGGCTCTGTGCGCTCGCCTCGAACGAGTGCGGGTCCTGAGCGGGGTCGGACATCAGGGCGGTCACCTGGACTGCGCTGCCGGCGATGGTGGAGGCGATGTCGCCGTAGACGTTGGTGCTGGCGACGACACGGATCTTCCCGTCATCGGCTGATGAGCCCGCCGAGCAACCCGTGAGGGCGGCGACGGTCGCGGCAGCGAGGGCGATGGCGAAGACGGAACGCTTCAACATGGGGACAGGACCTGTCTAATTTCGTGGGTGTACCACGAATCTATCCCTAATTGAGAACGATTGTCAAAATCACTAACGACCCTCGCGCGATCCGGCACGAATGTCGACTCTGAGCGCGCGAGAAGCGACATTCGGCACGAATGTCGAGGGATCAGTCGAGCAGCAGCGCGGGCTCCTCGATGATGGAGGCCACGTCCGCCAGGAACCGGGACGCCACATCCCCGTCCACCACGCGGTGGTCGAACGACGCGCCCACGGTCGTGACGTAGCGCGGACGCACCTCGCCGTCCACGACCCACGGCTTCTGCTTGATGGTGCCGAGCGCCACGATTCCGACCTCGCCCGGGTTCAGGATGGGCGTTCCGGTGTCCATCCCGAACACGCCGATGTTCGTGATGGTGATCGTGCCGCCGGCCATGTCGGCCGGGGGCGTCTTGCCTTCGCGCGCGATCAGCGTCAGCTCCTCGAGCGCCTTGGCGAGCTCGAGCAGGGTCATGCCCTGCGCCTCCTTGACGTTCGGGACGATGAGCCCGCGCGGTGTCGCCGCGGCGATGCCGAGGTTGACGTAGTGCCGGACGATGATCTCCTCGTCCGTCCACGTGGAGTTGACGGTCGGGTTGCGGCGCACCGCCCAGATGATCGCCTTCGCCACGATGAGCAGCGGCGACACCTTCACGCCGGCGAAGTCGGGCGAGCTCTTGAGCCGCTTGACGAACTCCATCGTGCGGGTGGCGTCGACGTCCACGAACAGGCTGACGTGCGGGGCGCTGAACGCGCTGGACGTCATCGCGTTGGCGATCGCCTTGCGGACGCCCTTCACGGGGATGCGGTCCTCGCGGTCGTCCGGCCACGCGGGGGTCTGGATGTTGCGGAACACGCTCGCCTGGGTGGCCTCCCGGAGCACGTCCTCCCGGGTGATGTCGCCGATCGGGCCGGTCGGGGTGACGATCGTGAGGTCGACACCGAGGTCCTTCGCCAGCTTGCGGATCGGCGGCTTTGCGATCACGGGGGCGCGCCCGGCCGGGGAAGCGGCCGAAGCAGCAGCGGGGGAGCCGGCGGCCGGAGCAGCAGCGGGAGCGGCCGGAGCGGCAGCAGCAGGAGCGGCAGGTGCCGGCGTGAAGGTCACCGGGATGGAGGCCGTCCCCGGGTGCGTCACCCGGCGCCGGCGGCTGGTCCCGTGGCCCGCGGCCCCGTAGCCGACGAGCACGGCGCCCGCCTTCGGCTCGTCAGCCTCGTGCGACACGGTCTGCGCGGCGTCGGCCTCGGCCTCGGCAACCTCGCTCACCGGCTCGGCCGGCGCGGCGGGAGCGGAAGCACCGGCGGTGACCGTGATGATCGGCGTGCCGACCTCCACGGTCTGGCCCTCGGACACGAGCAGCTCCGCGACGGTCCCCTCGAACGGCGAAGGAAGCTCCACGAGCGACTTGGCGGTCTCGATCTCCACGATCACCTGGTTGACCGCGACCGGCTCACCGGGCGCGACCTTCCACGAGACGATCTCGGCCTCGGTCAGACCCTCGCCGACGTCGGGCAGCAGGAACTGGGACTCGCTCATGTGCGGCTTCTTTCGTTCGGCGCGGGCTCAGTACGCGAGCGCGCGGTCGACGGCTTCGAGGATGCGGTCGGCGTCCGGAAGGTAGACGCCTTCCAGCTTGGCCGGCGGGAAGGGGGTGTCGAAGCCGGTGACCCGCAGCACGGGCGACTCCAGCGAGTAGAAGGCCTTCTCGGCCACCACCGCGGCGACCTCCGAGGCCACGGACACGGTGCCGGGCGCCTCCTGGGCGACGATGAGCCGGCCGGTCTTCTGCACCGACTGGAGCACCGGCGCGTAGTCGATGGGCGCGAGCGAGCGGAGGTCGACGACCTCCAGGCTGCGGCCCTCCTCGGCGGCGACCTCGGCGGCGCGCAGCGCGACCGGGACCATGCCCGCCCACGCCACGATCGTCGCATCCGTTCCGGTGCGGACCACACGGCTGGCGTGCAGCGGCACCGGGTTCTCCTCGGTGTCGACATCGCCCTTCGGCCAGTACCGGCTCATCGGCTCGAAGAAGATCACGGGATCGTCGGAGGCGATGGCCTCCTGGATCATCCAGTAGGCGTCGTTCGGGGTGCTCGGCGCGACGATCCGCAGGCCCGCGGTGTGCGCGAAGTACGCCTCCGGAGCCTCCTGGTGGTGCTCGACGGCGCCGATGTGGCCGCCGTGCGGGATGCGGATGACGACGGGCATGGACACCGCGCCGCTGTGCCGGTTGGTCAGCTTGGCGAGCTGCGTCGTGATCTGGTCGAAGCCGGGGAAGACGAAGCCGTTGAACTGGATCTCCACCACCGGGCGGTAGCCGCGCATCGCCAGGCCGATGGCCGAGCCGATGATGCCCGCCTCCGCGAGCGGGGTGTCGAGCACGCGCTTCGCGCCGAACTCGGCCTGCAGGCCCTCCGTGACGCGGAAGACGCCGCCGAGCGGGCCGATGTCCTCGCCCATCAGCAGGACCTTCGGGTCCGCGGCGAGCGCACGCCGGAGGCCGGCGTTGAGCGCCTTGACCATCGGCATCGACTGGATGCGCGGACCGGCGGGCGCCGCGGGGGCCTCAGTCTCGGCCGCTGCTCCGGACTGGGGCTCACCGACCTCCGACTCGGCGTCGATCGCCTCCGCCTGCTCCGGGATCGTCTCGTTCTCGACCACGAACTCGCGCGTCCACTCCTGCTCGGCCACGTGCTCCTCGAGCACGCGGGAGTCCGGGTCGCTCTCCACGATCTCCACCACGTCGACGGCCTGGGTGTCGTCGAACGGCTCGTCGCGCTGCGGCGTCTCGTCCTCCACCAGCTCGGCCTCCACGTAACCGGTCTCGCCTCTCACGTCGCTCATGCGTCACCTCCGAACGACGCTTCGTACTCCTGCAGCCAGCGCCGCTGCTCGTCCATCACGGGATGCGGCTCACTGTAGACGTTGTCGAACATGCTCTCGATCGGCGGGACGTCGAGGGTGAGCGTGCGCCGGCGGACGTCGGCGGCCAGGTCGGCCGCCTCCTCCTCCGCCGTGTCGAAGAACGCCTGGCCGACGCCCTGGTTCTCCAGGAACGCCCGGAACCGCAGGATCGGGTCGCGCTCGGCCCAGTACGCCACCTCGTCGTCGGTGCGGTACTTGGTCGGGTCGTCGCTCGACGTGTGCGCGCCCATCCGGTAGGTGAGCGCCTCGATCATGCTGGGGCCCTCGCCGTTGCGCGCGTCGTCCAAGTGCTTCGCGGTCACCGCGTAGGCGGCGAGCACGTCGTTGCCGTCGAGCTGGACGCCCGGGATGCCGAAGCCGCTCGACCGGAGGTAGAGCGGGGTGCGCGACTGCGTCTTCACCGGCACCGAGATGGCCCAGTGGTTGTTCTGCAGGAAGAAGACCTGCGGGGTCTGGTAGCTGGCGGCGAAGACGAACGCCTCGCTGACATCGCCCTGGCTGGTCGCGCCGTCGCCGAAGTAGGCGATCACCGCTTCGTCCACGTCCGGGTCGCCGGTGCCCACCTTGCCGTCGAGCTTGACGCCCATCGCGTAGCCGGTGGCGTGCAGCGTGTGCGAGCCGATCACGAGCGTGTAGAGATGGAAGCCGTGGATCGCGGGGTCCGTCGGGTCCCAGCCGCCGTGCGTGGTCCCGCGCAGCAGCCCCATGATGCCGACCGGGTCGATGCCGCGGATCATGCCGACCACGTGCTCCCGGTACGAGGGGAACAGGTTGTCCTGCGGCTTGGCCGCGCGGGCGGAGCCGACCTGGGCGCCCTCCTGGCCGCGGCTCGGCACCCACAGGCCGAGCTGACCCTGGCGCTGGAGGTTGGCCCCCTCGTTGTCCACGGCACGCACGCGCACCATGTCGCGGTAGAAGGTGCGGTAGTCCTCTTCCCCGAGACGCTCGAGGTAGGGGAGGTACTCACCGGCCGGGTCGCTCGGCTGGAACCGGCCGTCTGCGGTCAGCAGCTGGACGGTGTTCGCCGGGCGCGGGGTATCGTTCGTCGCAACCACCGTTCTAACCTAACCGCTTGCCGGGGTGCCCATTTGGTAGGTTCCGCACAAGATCGGCGGTGACCTCCAGGAGTTTCTCCACAGATTCCTGCTCGCCGACGCTAATCCGGATGCCCTCCGGCGGGAACGCCCGCACGGTCAGCCCGGCGTCGAAGAACGCGTCGTTGGCGGCCGCCGTCTCCGCGCCGGTGTTCAGCCAGACGAAGTTGCCGTTGGCCTCCGGGATGTTCCAGCCCTGCTCGAGGAGCGCGTTCCGCAGCTTGTCGCGGCGCATGGCGATGCGGGCGACCCGCTCCATCAGCTCGTCCTCGGCGTCGATCGAGGCGAGCGCCGCGACCCGCGAGGCGTCGGTCACCGACAGCGGGATCGCCGCCGACCGCGCCGCGTTCAGCACCACCGCCGGCCCGACCGCGTAGCCGATGCGCAGGGCGGCGAGCCCGTAGGCCTTCGAGAACGTGCGCAGCACGACGAGGTTCGGGTAGCGCGAGAGCAGCGGGATGCCGTCGACCGAGGCGTCGTCGGTGACGAACTCGTAGTAGGCCTCATCCAGCAGCACGAGGAGGTCACGCGGCACGGAGGCCATGAAGGCCTCGAACTCCGCGGCCGTGACGACCGGACCGGTCGGGTTGTTCGGCGTGCAGACGATCGCCACGCGCGTGCGGTCGGTGATCGCCGCGGCCATGGCCGGGAGGTCGTGCCCGCCGTCCGCCCGGTTCGGCACCTGGACGCTGGTCGCACCCGCGACGGTGACCAGACCCGGGTAGGCCTCGAACGACCGCCACGAGTAGACGACCTCGTCACCGGTTCCGGCGGCAGCGGAGATCAGCTGTGCGAGCAGCGCGACCGACCCGCTGCCCAGGTGGACCTGGTCGACCTCGACGCCGTGCCGCTCGGCGAGCCGCCCGCGGAGGTCGGCGCCGCCCGCGTTCGGATACCGGTTGAGCTCGGCCAGTGTGCCGGCCACGGCCTCCACGACGGAGGGCAGCGGGGGATAGGGGTTCTCGTTGCTGGACAGCTTGAAACCGTCCGCCGGCGCGGGCCGCCCCTGCTTGTAGGCGGGGACCGCCACGATCTCGGGCCGCAGCCGAACGCCGTGCGCGTCTTGGTCAGTCACAGACCCAACTTAGTCGCGGGCGCATACCGGCGGGAGCATTCCTCTCTATCGGGCGCGACGCGCACGCCAGTTGATCGTCTTCGTCGGGCACGCCGCGACTCCAGCGGCGAGCCCCTGTCCGCCGCGCCTCCTGTTTGGGAGGATGTGCCCATGCGATTCCTGCTCAAGGTGATCATCAACGCGGTAGCCCTGTGGCTGACGACCCTGATCGTCACCGGTGTCACCGTCGTCCCTTACGCCCCGGGCACCACCGCGACCGTCCTGACCTACCTGCTCGTCGCCCTCATCTTCGGGGTGGTCAATGCGATCGTCGGGACGGCGATCCGCATCGTCGCCTTCCCGCTCTACATCCTCACTCTGGGCCTCATCTCCTTCATCGTGAACGGGCTGCTGCTGCTCCTGGTGTCGTGGATCAGCGGCCTCATCGGCTTCGGCCTCCACGTCGCGAGCTTCTGGTGGGGCGTGCTCGGCGCGCTGGTGCTGGGCATCATCGGGTGGCTCATCGGGCTGATCTTCCGGCCGTTCACCCGCCGCGCGTAGCGGTCCCGCCGAGTGCGGGAGAATAGAGGCGAATCCACCACGCCGATCCCGCGAGGAGCCCCATGACCGCCCTGCCTCCCCAGCCGCTCAGCCCCCTGGACGGCCGCTACCGGTCCGCGGTCCTCGGCCTCGGCGACCACCTGTCGGAGGCGGGCCTCAACCGGGCGCGCGTCCAGGTCGAGGTCGAGTGGCTCATCTACCTGACCGGCCACCGGATGTTCGGCTCCTCCCCGCTCAGCGACGAGCAGGTCCGCCAGCTGCGCGCCCTCGCGGACGAGTTCGGGCAGCCCGAGATCGACCGGCTCGCCGAGCTGGAGGCCACCACCAAGCACGACGTGAAGGCCGTCGAGTACCTGGTCCGCGAGCGGCTGCACGCTCTGGGGCTGGACCACATCGCCGAGCTCACCCACTTCGCCGCGACCAGCGAGGACATCAACAACCTCTCCTACGCGCTCACCGTGAACGCCGCCGTCGCGCAGGTCTGGCTGCCCGCGTTCCGCAACGTGATCGCCGAGCTGCGCGCCCAGGCCGTCCAGTACCGTGACGACGCCATGCTCGCCCGCACCCACGGCCAGCCGGCGACGCCGACGACGATGGGCAAGGAGCTCGCGGTCTTCGTGCACCGCCTCGACCGCATCCGGAAGCAGGTGGAGGCCACCGAGTACCTGGGGAAGTTCAGCGGCGCGACCGGCACCTTCGCGGCGCACCTGGTCGCGGATCCCGACGCCGACTGGCCCCGTATCTCGCAGGAGTTCGTGGAGAGCCTCGGCCTCGACTGGAACCCGCTCACCACGCAGATCGAGTCGCACGACTGGCAGGCCGAGCTGTACTCCCGCATCTCGCACGCCAACCGCGTCCTCCACAACCTGTGCACGGACGTCTGGACGTACATCTCGCTCGGCTACTTCCGGCAGACCCCGGAGCCCGGCGCGACCGGCTCCTCGACCATGCCGCACAAGGTGAACCCGATCCGCTTCGAGAACGCGGAGGCCAACCTCGAGCTCTCCAGCGCGGTGCTGGACTCGCTCGCCGCCACGCTCGTGACCAGCCGCCTGCAGCGCGACCTCACCGACTCGACCACGCAGCGCAACATCGGCGTGGGGCTCGGGCACTCGCTTCTCGCGCTGGACAACATCCAGCGCGGTCTCGCCCAGATCTCGCTCGACCGCGACGCGCTCGCGACGGACCTCGACCTCAACTGGGAGGTGCTGGCCGAAGCCATCCAGACGGTGATCCGGGCGGAGGTCACCGCCGGCCGCTCCACGATCTCCGACCCGTACGCGCTGCTCAAGGAGCTCACCCGCGGCAAGCGCGTCGACCACGAGGCGCTGACGGCGTTCGTGGACGGGCTCGAGATCGGACAGGCGGCGAAGAATCGTCTGCTGGCGCTCACGCCCGCGGGCTACGTGGGTCTCGCGTCGGAGCTGGTCGACCGGATCTGAAGTCCCGCGGCCGGGGCTGCTAGGCGGTCCCGGTCAACGCACGGTTGCGCCGAACGTCGGTCGGGAATGCGCCGGCCGGGCTCAGTGCCCGCGCGGGCCCTCGTCGCGTCCGCCGCGCTCGTCACGCTCGGCGCCCGGCTTCGCGGCATCGCTGTGTCCCGCGGCCTTCTCCTCGGCCTCCACGTCCTGCTCGTGGATGTCCTGCACCTCCGCAGCGGTCGGCTTGAAGGCGAGGGCGAACAGCGCCATCAGCACGAGCGACAGGATGAACGCGATCCCGAGGGCGACGCCGGCGAGGATGAACTCGCGCGTCGCGATCAGGACGATGAGACCGACGAAGACGGCGAGGCCCGCGGAGATGCCGAGCAGTTCGGCGGGCAGGAAGCGGTCGCGGCGGGTCGGCTGGAGGCTGTTGGTCACGCTGGGGTCTTTCTTGTCGCGCTTGGTCACGATCCGCTCTCCGTCCGGCGGGAGGCCGCGGAGGTGCGGGCCGCCGATCGCAGGGAGGCCGCGCCGATGCCCTGGAAAACGCCGACGATCACGGCCCACGCCCCGAACAGGCCGATGGCGAGCACGGCGTCGGCCGGGACGAAGACGAGCACCAGCGCCAGGATCGCGGTGAGCGCGCCGGTGATGAGCCAGTCGCGCGCGGCCGCTTCGGTCCGGCGCTCCCGCACGCCGCTGTAGAGCTCGAGGATGCCGGTGAGGGCCGCCCACACCGTCACGACGTAGAGGTAGAGGCCGAGTCCGCTGGTGTTGAGGGCGATGGCGAACGCTCCGGCGAGGATGCCGATGCAGCCCTGTACGGTGAACAGGGTCCGGGAAAGGCCCTTGCGGGCGAACAGCAGGCTGAGGACGCTCGTCGCGAGCCCGTCTGCCACGGCGAAGACACCGAAGACGATGAGGCCGAACTGGGGGGTGTGCGCGTCGCGGGTGAAGGTGACGACGGCGGCCGCGGCGAGCGCGACGATCGCGCGCACGGCGGGGACGACCCAATATCGGCTCGAGTTCGGATCGCCCTGATTCTGGGGAACGGCGGGTGCCACTCGGCGACCTCTCTCAATCAGGATGCCGTCCCAGTCTAGTCGCGGGCTACCTGCGCGTTTGCCGCGCGGCGGCGGCGAGCGGTGCGCCCTCAGGCGACCGCGGGGATGTCGTCGCCGTCCGGACGAGCCCACGCGACGATCGCCGCGATGGCGCCCACCACGAGCACGAAGGCCCCGGTCGGGAGGACGGTGGCACTGATCGGGTGATGCCAGCTCAACGCGATGAGGACGCCCGCTGCGGCCCCGAAGACCGTCACGATGGCGAACGTCGCGGAGACCGCGCGCGCGAGACCGGTCTGGAAGAGCGAGCGGAGGCAGAGCGCCGCGGCCAGGATGACCCAGGTGACCGTGAGCGGCGCCACGACGACGGTCCCGAACTCATCGTTCAGCAGAAGGCCGGGCACGACGTAGAGGATGGCCGCCGCGAGCAGGAGCACGGCGCCGACGGAGGCGAAGCCGCCCAGCCGCCCGCGCTCGGACCGCACGCGCGCGACGGGCTCGATCAGGGAGGGCCAGGTGAAGGAGAGCGCGAACGACACCACCGCGAGCGCGACGGGACCTGCGCCCTCCAGCAACGGGATGAGGATGGTGTTCACTCCTCTATTCGACCCCGTCGAGAGGACCCGCGCGTCCTCCCTGAGGATGATCCATGCCCGAAGACCGCTCTGCGCCGCCATTCGAGCGGCCCAGCGCCGGCGAGCCGTTCAGGAGCCTTCGGCAAGCTTGGCCTTGGCGTACCCGACGAGGGCGTTGGCGTGTCCGTGCCCCATGCCGTACTCCGACTTCAGCCAGCCCACGACCTCCATGTGCGTGGCCCCGGTGTCCAGCCGCTCCACCACGATGTCGAGCCAGTCCTGCACGGGCCGCCCGTAGTTCTTCTCGATGCTCGGGAAGTACGACGGCGGTCCCATGACCTTCTCGCCCGGGGCGATCACGGGCGCGACGACGCGATGCTGGGTCATGCGGGAAGCCTAGCCGCGGACTCTCATCCCGGCGAGCATGAGGGGGGCGGGGGTACGGTCGGCGCACGCGGCACTGATGAAGGAGCATCGCATGCAACCGAAGCGCGTTCGGCTGAGCCGCCGGAAGGGGTGGCGGAAGCCCGAGAACACCGTCGTCGTCGCGAGACCGTCGAAGTGGGGGAACCCCTTCGTCATCGGCGAAGACGGCATGGATCGGGCGCATGCCGTCGCCGCGTTCCGCACGATGATGTTCGAGGAGTCCGACGCGCCGAGGGTGGCGACGGGGTACCCGTCGCGCGAGAGGGTCGTGGCCGAACTCGCGGGGAAGAACCTCGCGTGCTGGTGCCCGCTCGATGAGCCATGCCATGCGGATGTCCTGCTGGAGGTCGCGAACGCCGGGAGGCCGTGAGCCGCCGGGATCCGCCGGCGACGCCGATCGACCGCGAGGAATGGCAGAGCAGCCCGCCGAGGGGTACCGTCCGGCCTGACACCTCGGGGGATGACAGGGCGTCACGACCGTGAAGGAGGTCCAGCCGGTGTCGGACGATGCCTCCAACGCGATCCAGCCCGATGTGCGGGTGCGCGGCGCCCGCGAGCACAACCTGCGGAACGTCGACCTCACCGTCCCGCGGGATGCGATGGTCGTGTTCACCGGGGTCTCCGGGTCGGGCAAGTCGTCCCTCGCGTTCGGGACGCTGTTCGCGGAGTCGCAGCGCCGGTACCTGGAGTCCGTCGCCCCGTACGCCCGGCGACTGATCGATCAGGCGGGCGTCCCCGACGTCGACTCCATCACCGGGATGCCGCCGGCGGTGGCGCTTCAGCAGCAGCGCGGCGGGCGCAGCGCCCGTTCGACGGTCGGCAGCATCACCACGCTGTCCAGTCTGGTGCGGATGCTCTACTCCCGAGCCGGGGACTACCCCGACGGCCAGCCCATGCTGTACGCGGAGGACTTCTCGGCCAACACGGTGCAGGGCGCGTGCCCGGAGTGCCACGGCATCGGCCGCGTGTACGAGGTCACCGAGAAGCAGATGGTCCCCGACCCGTCGCTCACCATCCGGGAGCGGGCCATCGCCTCCTGGCCGACGGCGTGGCACGGGCAGAACCAGCGGGACATCCTGGTGTCCCTCGGCTACGACGTCGACACCCCGTGGCGCGACCTTCCGCGCGAGGACCGCGACTGGATCCTCTTCACCGAGGAACGGCCGACCGCTCCGGTGTACGCGGGGCTCACGCCCGCGCAGACGCGGAGAGCGATCTCCGCACGGATGGAGCCGAGCTATCAGGGAACGTTCGTCGGCGCCCGCCGCTACGTGCTCGACACTTTCGCGACGACCAAGAGCGCGTCGATGAAAAGGCGTGTCGCCGAGTACCTGACGTCGGCCGTCTGCCCGGTGTGCCACGGCAAGCGCCTCAAACCGGAGGCGCTCTCGGTGACCTTCGAAGGGCTCGACATCGCCGAGCTCTCCCGGCTCCCGCTCCGCGAGCTGTCCGAGCGACTGGCCGCGCTGGTCCGCTCCTCCTCCGAGGAGCTCGCCACGACCGGAGCGACCCTCGACGAGAGCACGCGCCGCGAGGCGACGCAGCAGAGGATCGCCGCCGGCGGCGCGTCGCACGCCGCCGCCCCCGACGTACGCCGGACCCCGAACCAGTCGGTCGAGAAGCGCGCGGCGGCGGCGCGCCTGGCCGCCGAGCTGCTGGAGCGCCTCCGCCCGATCATCGACCTCGGGCTGGGATACCTGTCCCTGCACCGCACCACGCCCACTCTGTCCGGCGGCGAACTGCAGCGGTTGCGGCTCGCCACCCAGCTGAGCTCGGAGCTCTTCGGCGTCGTGTACGTGCTCGATGAGCCGTCGGCCGGCCTGCACCCGCAGGATGTGAACGCGCTCCTGGGCATCCTCGAGGGACTCAAGAAGAGGGGCAACAGCCTGTTCGTGGTCGAGCACTCGGTCGAGGTCATGCGGCACGCTGACTGGCTGGTCGACATCGGACCCGGGGCCGGTGAACGCGGCGGTCACGTGCTCTACAGCGGAGCCCCGGAGGGCCTGGCGGATGTGGAGGAGTCGGTCACCAGAGGCTACCTGCTCGGCGAACGCGGGCTCGCCCCGCGCACTCCCCGCGAGGCGACCGGATGGCTGCGGCTCGAGGAGGTCACCCGGAACAACCTGCGCGGCGCGTCGGTCTCGTTCCCGCTCGGGGCTTTCACCGCGGTGACCGGAGTCTCGGGCGCGGGAAAGTCGAGCCTGGTCGGGCAGGTGCTCCCCGCGCTGCTCGGAGACTCCCTCGGCCGACCCGTCGACCTGAACGACGACGCCCCGGAAACGGGTGACCTGCTCCTCGCGGACACGCCCGAGGTGCTCGAGGGCACCATCTCCG
This sequence comes from Leifsonia sp. GW821-FHT13C09, assembly GCF_058806435.1. NCBI lineage: Bacteria > Bacillati > Actinomycetota > Actinomycetes > Micrococcales > Microbacteriaceae > Leifsonia > Leifsonia sp. GW821-FHT13C09. Next base: position 628,528 of record NZ_JBXAPS010000002.1, read on the forward strand.
GAGATCTTGCCGGCGTCCGCCGGGTGGTCACCATCGACCAGAAGCCGATCGGCCGCACCCCGCGCTCCAACGTCGCCACCTACACGGGCCTGTTCGACCACGTGCGGCGCCGGTTCGCCGAGACCCCGGAGGCCCGGTCGCGCCGATACCGGCCGGGCAGGTTCTCCTTCAACGTGGCCGGCGGCCGCTGCCCGACCTGCGAAGGCGAGGGTGCGGTCATGGTGGAGTTGCTGTTCCTGCCGTCGGTCTACACCGTCTGCCCCGAATGCCACGGCGCCCGCTACACGGACGAAACGCTCCAGATCACCTGGCGCGCCCGAAACATCGCCGAGATCCTGGCGATGTCCGTGGAGGAGGCGCACGCGTTCTTCGACGGCGAGGCGGAGATCATGCGCTCCCTGACCGCGCTGGTGGATGTGGGGCTCGGCTACCTGAGGCTGGGTCAGCCGGCGACCGAGCTCTCCGGCGGGGAGGCCCAGCGGGTGAAGCTCGCCGCCGAGCTGCAGCGCGCTCAGCGCGCCGACACCCTGTATGTCCTCGACGAACCGACGTCCGGGCTGCACTGCGCCGACGCAGACCGCCTGATCGACCACCTGCAGAGCCTTGTGGACGCCGGGAACACCGTCGTCGTGGTCGAACTCGACATGCGGGTCGTCGCCACCGCCGACTACGTCATCGACCTCGGCCCGGGCGCCGGCGACAGCGGCGGGACCGTCGTCGCCGCGGGAACACCCGGCGAGGTCGCCACCGCCGCCGACAGCGCCTCGGCCCCGTACCTCGCGACAGCTCTCGAAGAGGCGTCGGCCGCGGCCGCGAGCATGGTGGACTGACCGTGGACCAGGAGCAGCTGGACCGCCGGATCGAGCGGATCGGCCGGATACCGTTCCGTGCGAAGTTCCACCTCCGGCCGATCGAGCGCGAGTATCTCGCATCCCGTGGCATGGACACGATCCGGCAGCACGCCCGGGACTTCGTCGACACGCGGCTCGCCCCGGCCTTCCCGGCGAAGGACGGCAAGCAGACGCCGTGGGGCGGCCACCCCGTCTTCCGGGCTCAGCATGCCACCGCGACCTGCTGCCGCACCTGCCTGCAGATCAACCACGGGATCCCGAAGGGGCACCAGCTGACTCCCCGCGAGCGTGACTACGTCGTGGACGTGATCTGCCGCTGGATCGAGATCGAGTCGCAGAACGGCTCGCCGCCGAGATCGTGACGGGTGGAGGACACGACGTACTTCGCGACCTGGTTGAGGTAGGCGCTGATGCCCGTCTCGAGCATGATGCGCCGGCCCGTCAACACCCGGGATCGACTTCGGACACCGTTGCTCGGCGCGTCGGAGTTGCGGACTGCGTCGACGGGTATCAAAGGGCTACCCCTTCCCTCTGTGTCAGTCCGGGCGTGTGAATTCGGCGGTCACCGAAGCCGCGGGGGTGTCGCGCGGTGCGCCGAAGAGACGAAAATGGCGCGCAAGAACGGCTGCGGTGCCCTCGGGCCGCGCCTTCTCTTCCGGGCACTCAGCGAAGATCTCGAAGGAACCGCCAGTCTCCGTCTGCGCGGTCGCCCAGTCGAAGACCTCGATGAAGTCGCGCGCATCCGTGATGCGCCATTCATCCACTGCCCAGGCGTTGCCCTCTGCGGGCGGTGCCGCCCACACACTCACCCAGTAGACCGTTGGCCCAGGTACAGGAGCTGGGACATCGCCCGTGGTCACGAACGTGGCTTGCATGACCGAGAGCGTAGCGGGACTGCCAGGCGGATCGTTGGCCGCGACCGGCCACCCGTGTCCCAACCGGTCGGGTTCGACGTGACCGGCGTCGGGTCGAAGGAACCACAGTCACAATTGTCGGCCGCGCGAATAGATTGTCCCGATTTGCCGGCTTTTTGCCCTGTCCGCCAGGAGATTGTCCTCGAACACCGCCAATTAGATTGTCTGCCCGCGTCGCCGTTCGTTTGGCGAAGGCGACGCCGTAGACCCCGGCCAATGAACCACCGCCACGCGGCCGGGACTAGGCCTCCGTTGCTTCCCAACCCGCGGCACGACGCAGGTTGAGGCCCGATACCTCAGCGTAAGGGGTCACGTAGCCCCCTCTCTCAGCCTCGATCGCGAAAACATCAGAAATCTGCACGATGTTAGGGTTGCTCAGGTCCTGGCATCCCACTGCGAAGAAGCCGATTCCGGGCGCACGTTGTTCTAACCGAACTTCGAACACGGCCTGTCGTTGATCGCCAGCTTCCCCCGAGAGTTCCGTAGGGGCAGGCATCTCCCAGTCTCCGGGTGGCGAGAACGCTGGGCCAAGCACCTCAGCAAATTCCTCGAGCGAATCACCCACGATTGCGCTCGCCTCTTGATCGAGGGAGCTAACGAACTCGTCGTAGATGAGCCTAGCGAGCAAGTCACCGGTGATGAGTTCAACTGAGATCGTCGGGTCGACAGCGAAGGTCACGGTTGTGTGCGTGCGCACCGCCGACGCCTTCATGCCGAACTTCCCGAATCCTTCGAAGCCTGCGTTGAAATCGAGCACAGGTTCGACATCTCGTTCAACCTGCCCGATTGAGGCCGAGAAGATCGGTGGCGACACATGGGTAGGGTCGTCTGCATCGGTATAAAAGAGGAACGCGCGCGCGATACGCGTCGGGGCCGGCACGCTGAAAGGATCGCGCGTCCAGTAATCAGCGGGCCGAATTGGAGTCGGCTCCGTGTTCTGTGCCCATTTCCCAGTCTCGGTCCATCTGGCTGATTTGCCGAAAAAGCCGAGACAGAGCTGGAACCAACTCTGATAGGCCGGAACGATCGTGATCACGTCCGGCGGGTTTCCGGTCCCGCTCCATCGAGCACGGACCTGAGTGGCGGGGCTGAATTTGCCGCCGACAAACGATTGTCCATTGACGACGCTGCGCGAGTATTCGCTGTACCAATCGAGCACCGAGTCCACCGTGTCTCCCCTCCGACGTCAGAAAACTATTGGGCGGCTGCGGCGAACGGCAAGTGCCAGGCACCGCCGTTGCGTTCACGTCTCCGCCGTGGAACCGCGGGCGCTACGGTGATGCCATCGATGCTCTCTGGCCCGCATTGCTCACAGGTACGGTCATCGGCGCAGCCGTCACAGGGCTATTTACGCTCCTGAAGCCACTCGTCGACCACGGGGTCAGCGTTCTTCAGCGGCGCTCGACGCAGAAGGATGAGCGCCGGGCGGTCGTTGAGGGAGTCGTTGATCGACTTCGCAAGCTGCGGATAGACCACGTGCAGGCCATTCGCGAAGACCGTGCAATCTCTTACGACCTCGTACTGGAGGCAGCCGACTCGGCGCTCCTGATCAATGATCGTGGTTTCGCCAAGTACCTCTCGCGTGACATCGAGAACACGTCGGGCTACTGGGTGTTGAGCCAGTGGTATGAGCACGAGGGTTATGGCGACGGCACCAAGACCGCGTCGGAGGCCGCCCAGCGACAGCGCTGGGAGCACCTCAAGACGCTGGTAGAGCGCGCATCCGAGTTCACGGTAACTGGCAAGTGGGACAGGAATTGGGGGCAGGAGGCCCGGGAACTCGCGAACAGCATGGACGAGGCCGAGGCCGCGATCTACGGTTGACGCGTCAGTGGCGCCGAACCCTAAGGCTCACTCAGGCTTTGACCTCTTCGAGGTGCTCATGGCCGCCGTCGGCGTCCCGCTTGGCATTTGTGCGGCTCGGCCAATGCTGCCCATGAGTTGCGCGATCTGGATCGGTTCACCTCCCGTCCGTTAGATAGATGCAGCTCCAGCAGAGGCCCTTGAACCGGGGTTGAGCCGTTACACGTTGCTGCCATGTTTGGCACTAGCCTCATCAGGTTGTGTCGAAAGCTAGGAGGAATCGTTGGACCAGACCTGGTTGATGAATCTATGGTCGGGGATCTTCGGTGCCGTGGTAGGTGCAGTTGTGTCGGTAGCGATCTTGATTCTCACCAATCGCTATACCCGAAAGGTTGCAAGCGAACAGGCAGAACAGGATCGGGCGAGGTTCGATGAGGCACAACTAGCGGCACGTCGCAACTTTGAAGAGCAGCTAAGGGCGGATCAGGGTAGGTTCGACGCCGAGCGGGCCGAGAGTCGCGATCAACTTGAGGTTCAACGGAGCTTTGAACGCGACCTCGCTCGTGAGACTCGGGAGATCGAAGCAATTGCGGACCTCGTAACCTTCCTTCAGAGCGAACTTTTCGAGACTCCAACGTCGCTTTCCCATCTTCCGCGCGTTATGGCTTTGACGAACTTGTTGACGCTGAACTCGTCGAGTTCTGTCGCAAGCGAATGGGACAAGTTCAGACCTCCAAGGCCCTTTCCTGTTCGGATCCGACGTCATCCATTGGCTCGGGCGCTGGTCGCTTGGACTTCCGCCGTTGAGCTCGTCCGGAAGTTTCCAGCCCCTCAGGGCACGGGCGACCGCGGAGGTGTTTCCCCTGCCGTCATCCTCGCGGGAGCTGAAGACGCAAGTTCTCAAATCCGAGACTCAGTGGCTGAGGTGGTGTCCGAGTTGCTCCGTTGGCCGGATTTGGCTCATGAGGAAAAGGTGAAGGCCTTTGATGGCATCATCATGTCCGCCACATCTGCGGCGCGACGGGCTCGTTTCGCCGTCAACTTCTTGTTGGGCGCTGCAGATTGGCGAGAGGAACCGATGGCGTTTGTAGTCAACCAGCCTGAGCTTCTCGGTCTCTACGAAGCGACGCGTGAACTGCGGATCATGTACGAAGGCGGTTGGTTCAGGAAGGTAAGGGAGACCTGGCACGCACACTTTGACGGCGTGCACCGTCACGAATTCGACGGTCAGAGTGCTTTGGCTCTGGTAGAGGATGCCAGTGGTTGGAAGGTCGTGCGACTTGGAGGGCCGTCACCCCGACAACTTTGGCGACGCGAGATCGATGCCGATGACGGCGCTCGCGTATGGCGCCAGAAGCTTGCGGAAATTGGAGACAATCCGTTGGGAGATCAGATGATGGGGTCTGGCATCACCCTTTAGCCGGCCGACTATGGAAGGGATGTCATCATCGCTGCTGACGTGTGGAGAGTGAACCGGTGTCGCTGGTCTGTGAGACCATCCCGCCGTGGAAGATGAACCCCAGCCCATCCTGCGCACCGTTCCCGATCCCACGGGTGGCAAGCTGGTCGTCGCTTGGGATGGATACTCCTGCGTCCGCTGCGGTGCGGACCGCGATGTCTTTAGCCGGAGCCCGTATTGCTCCGAATACTGCAAGAGCTACGCGAAGGACGTCCGTTATCTGAGGCGGAAGATCAAGACCGGCGACATCGCCCGGCCGGACGTCCAGGAGGCAGTCAACCTCCGGCTCGCGCACCTCGTCGCTGGGGGTTATGACAGCGACGCCCGACGACTCTCGCCCGAGGTCCGAGCTGAAGTGCTCTCTTTCGACGGAGGCCGGTGCCAAAGCTGCAAGGTTGCACCCGCAACCGAAGTCGATCACATCGCGGGACCCAACGGAGACCGCACGAATCTTCAGGGCCTCTGCGCGCCTTGCCATCACGCGAAGACCGCCGAGAGCTTCCAGCCGATGACCGAGGCAGACAAGGTGGTGCGCGATGAGTTTCTCTCGTTCGTGTTCCATGACGAGCCTCTTGTCGATGCCTACGACGAGGAACACTGGGATAGGGACCTTCGGCTCCAGTACTCGCGGTTGGCTCGGCAGCTCGCAGTGGAAGCTCACGAGGATCTAGATGCCTATGACTATGGAGACGGTGGAACCGGCACGGAGGATGATTTCGAGCACGGGCTCTACTTGCAAACCCTGGCAGAGCGCGACGACTGACTGTAGGTCATATTTTTCGGTGACAGATCGACACCGCCATCGACCGTGCGGAGCCTCGCCGCAGAAGAGCTCGCCCAGACCCACCCGAACGGTCTTGATAAAGTTATCGACCACCACAGGGGTCGATAACTTTATCAAGTCAAGTGGCACCGCCGTTGCGTTCGCATCTCCTCCGATTTGAGGCCGCGGAACCCCGGGTTGCAGAATCGACAACTGGGCGTCGGCGAGTACTGACGTCAATCGTCGAAGTACGTTCGTGCGACGACAGCGGCATCGGGTCCGATGGATGCTTCGAGTTCGGCGTCCGACATGCTGTGCAGGCTCGACTCGAGGCCGGCGAGGGCGGTGCGAACCTCCTGCGCGTCGAATGCGAACACGCGGACGTTCCAATCGTTGTCCTTCTCGATGAGGTGGAACGGGCTCGGCGCGGGGCTTGCGAGGGTGGCGGATTCGTCCCAGAGGTCGCGTGAGCCGTTGAACGGCTTGGGAAGATCGCTGCCGAATAAGCCGCAGTCGCGGGCGGCGTTGCTGAGAACGTGCACAACAGCGCCCTCAGCGCTTGTACCTGCTGGGATCGGGATTTGATCGCCGTTCTTCCACGCCATGCGGACATTGTCAAGCACGACCGTCTCGACCTCGGAACGGGCGTCTATGAAGTCGTATGGAGGCGTCATGCGTGCATCGAACGCCTGTGCCAGTGCGGTCAAGCTGGGCACGATCACGATGTTTTCAATCTCCGGCATGCGCGTCTCTCCATCAGCGGCGAAGGGGGTCATCCGGGCTCCAGCGCGATAACTGCTGCCCGCGTTGAGCGTATCGGGCATCTATTGATCGCCAGGGGTCTGCAGGTATGTGTGTTCCGCGTCCAGGGTGCGTGGGCGTCGCAGCGTCGGCGCGAATGACTTCCAGGTCCACGAAAGGTCGTCGAGTCTCAGGTATCCGAAGTTCCTTGGGTCACCGTCGGCGCCCAGCGAATACACTCGGCGCCCGTCTGCCAGGGTCACCTCGTCGGGAATGTGCATGTGTCCGTGAAACAGGACGGGAGGTCGGATCGCGGCCCACAGTTGAGTAACCCGGCTGCGGGAGGACGATGAGTACGCGAGCGCCTCGGCGCTCCAGCCATGCGGGTTTGAGCGGAGGACACGCTGAACGGCCGGCGTCCCACCATCAATGGTCTCGTGGGTGATTAGCACATCGACAGGACCCTCAGCCGAGGCTTGCGACACATCGTCGTCGGTCGGGATTTCGGACAGCCACCAATCCACCCCGGGCTGACGGAATTCGAAGTCGACTGACGCGGCGCCGCCGAACGAGAGGAACGTTCGAGGGCCGATCTGAAAGCGGTGCCCTCGCGGCAACGCCCAGACCGATTCGCTGAGTTGAGTCGGTCGATCCGGCGACGCGGTGAAATGCGAGTCCAACTGTCCCCAGTCATCGTGGTTGCCGGGCGTGAGCAAAATGCGCTGCACCCCTGCGGAAGCGCATGCTTCATCAACAAGCTCGAGATAGCGGGCGCCTCGGCTTCCGGGCCAGATACCAAAATCTCCGGCGTGCAAAATCGTGCGAACATCGGGGGCTTCGAGCCCCAGTCCCTTAATGACGGACTGCATCCATGGTGTGTTACCGTGCCAATCGCCGGCCACAGCGACACGAGCTTCCTCTTGACCATTGACGTGCACCGGTTGCCCCCTTTTTCGAGGATCCTGACTTTAGCGGGGGCAGCCGACATGGCGTTCGTTGTCGGTGGCAACCGACAGGCTCGTTGGTATGTCAGCAGGAACCGGTTCGCCGAGCCCACAGCACCCAGTCCTCGTCGTCTTGGACGTCGATGGTGTGCTCAACCGCATTCCCGCAGACGACGAGCCTCCCGCGCGCGCGGCCTGGATCACACGACGAAATGGGGACGGGTACTGGATCGACAGCGACCCCGACGTTCACCTGGACGCTCTGGGGAACCCGCCCTACGTATGGGCCGACGACGACGCCGTCGCAGAAGCTCTCCTCTTCCGGCCCGCTTTCGCCGATAGCTCGGGCCAAGGCGGCCAGCCGCGTCTGCTTATCGATACCGACCGTCACCAAGGACTGACGATGACGGAGGTTGACGCCATCCGGGAGTTCATCGACAAGCACACGACACCGACCCCAACCCGCTAAGCGGACCGCCGGATGCCCACGACCGCAATGGCAGCGGCCTTCTGTCTCAGCGGTGACATCGCCGGACATGCGGCGGTCGCGGTCCATCCGGATCGACCCTAGGGGCGCCGTAAGCCCCGAAGAAGCGGGGCAGCGTGCACCTGGTCAGTCACCGCCGCGGCGATCGACTCCCAGACCTCCTCCCACGTCGCACGCACCCAGAGCCCCTCGGCGTAGTCCTGGAGGGCGCGCTCGGTCGGGAGGTCGGTGTCGCGGTCCGTGATGGCGCCCTTAAAGCGCGACATCGGCCGGACACTGTCCGCCTCCAGCCCAAGCCAGACGAACCGGACATCTGGTGAAGTGAGGTCAGGATGGACGCAGCCGTAGGGGTAGCAGATGATCTGATTCGAATAGGAGGCGTGCTTCGGATCGGCGCAGTACTTCGAGCTCCCGTTGACGGTTGCGCTGAACTTGGCTTCGATGGCGATTATCGGCTTCCTGCCCGGTTTGTCGGTGTCGACGACGACGAGGTCTACTTCGCGGGGGTTTTCGCCGCCGGTGTCCTGCCGGAACTCCCGGCCGGAGATCACGCGAAACGACGGCTGATATTCGACGCCTGCACGTGCGCAGACTAAACGCACGAAGGCGGCCTCAGCCATACCGTCGAGGAACGACAGCAACTGCGTGGCGTGTGGCTCCGCGACGCGCTCGACGCCGAGCAGCCGCTGCTCGAGCTCATGGACCTGCCTGGCAGAGAGCTGATCGTACAGGGCGCCGTGCAGGATCCCCTCCTTGTGCAAGTCCGCCACCGTCGGCGCCAGCTCGGTCCAGTCGATCGTTTCGAAGGTTGAAGTCACGCTCCGATCCTCACGGCAGCCGCGCGTGGACCGCGACCCCAGAACGGGGAGCGCGACCGGCCGGCGGCCCACGCGCTCAGTCGAGGACGGTCGTCTCTCCAAGGATCTGCGCCGGTCCCCCTGGAAGCGGAGCACACCAGGAGTGGGAAACTTAAGCGCCCGTCAGCTCCTGCAAGAAGGCAGTCAAGGCGTCCTTGGGGTTGTCTTCGTCCGACACGACTAGTTCGATGCCCCAACTTGAGAGAACTTCTTGTGCAACCGGGTTCGGGCGAGATGTGAAGACGTAGGACTTCGGCCGCGCGGCCGGTAGAACCGAGTCATCCCACATCTTCGAGAGGCGATAGAACAGCAGCCTTATGTTGATGTCGCGGAGGCTGTAGCCGATGAAGAGCACCGAGTTGCCGAGAACGTCATTTCGCAACTTGATATCGAGAGGCGAATCGAAGTTCAGCCGTTCGAAATAGCTGGTCTCGCTAAGAACGATCGACTTATCGTCTTCGAAATCTCCGTGAAGCTTGATGATCTGGCGACCCGCCTCGGATGCTGAGACGAGATCGGATACCTTGGCAACTTTTGAATAGGCAACGTTGAAGGTGTCGTGAGCGTACTCCAGCCATCGGTCGTAATTTGTGGTGTAGATGCGGTGGAAGTTGCCTGTTGCTATCAGGCGGTGGACGTCGGACGTTGAGACATCGATGTCCGATCTGTGCCACTCCCGGTCCATCCAGCTACGAAGCGCCCCGATGCTGCCCTTCTTTCGGGTATAGAACTCGGCTAGCGCCAGGGCGTCGCCGTAGGTAGCGAACACCTCCGGGTCGTATTCGAGTTCCTCCGCAATGTGATCGATCAGGGCCTGCCAAGTGGGCAGTCCGAGATTGGCAGAAACTCCTGCCCCCGCGAATAGCATCAATTTTCCGGCCTTGTATGCCTCTGATAGCTCAGCAATCATCGCTGGCTTCCCTCCTCGGACAGGTGCTGGATGAATTTGTCCAGCGCTTTACGACGCATTGAGATTTCGTCTTTTACGGCCCCGAGCTCCGCGAAGGTTTTGTCATATCCGCTTGGGACAAACACGCAATCCCACTGAAACTCGGATGGACCGGCGGGAGCGGTCGCCACTGTTCCATCAATTGATCCTTCGAATTGGTGGATCCGCTTGCCGTCGCAGTATGCGATCACCGTCTTCGCCGTCACCGCCCGATCTTCTAGCCCGTCGGCGAGCGAGACGAATCGCTCTGCCTTCAAGTTGTCCCAGAAGATCTGCGTGAGCCCGGCCGGTAAGTCACCAAGGTCCTTCAGATACAGTCCGGTGTGCTCGACAAAGAGTGGGCGACCGATCATCTCGAATGCCTTGATCAGTTTGTCGTGAACCAGCCGCTTAACGTCCTCGGTCTGCAGTTCCTCGATCTTCTCCTCGATGGGAACAACATCGATGCCCGTCAGGATCCGTTTCACCTCGGCTATCTTGTGGGGGTTGTTCGACAGGAACCTGATTTTCATCAATCACCTTTCGTGAACGAGTAGCGCCTCGCGAGCGCGTATTGCTGAGACAGTGCTCCTGTCGATAGACCTTCACGAGTCGCTTCGATATGGTCTTCGGCCAGACCGCGATCGTGGATCCCCGGGTTGTCAGAACAGATGACGAAAGGGGTCCCACGCCGTTCAAACTCGACGAGTGGATGCGCCTCATCGAGGCTCAGGGCGCCTGTAAGTCGATTGCTTATCGGGCACACTTCGACGCAGACGTCCCTCTCGGCTAGCAAGTCCATCAACTCTGGGTCCCGGCCAGCCGCCGAACCGTGGCCGATCCGATCAGCGCGAAACTCCTCGACGGCGGTCCGTATGTTCTCGCCGCGGCCCGTTTCGCCAGCGTGTATGGTCACGCCCAGCCCGTAACTTTCTTTTGCCTGCCGGAACAAGGCCGGCAACTCGGGCGGATATCCGATCTCCTCGTCGCCAGCAAGGTCGATTCCCACGACGTCTTCGGGCTCGCCCAGATCGCGGTAGGCCCGGAGCAACAACGCTAGGTCCGCAGCGGCTCGATCACCGCGGGTCACGGTCAAAATGAGTCCGCGCCGGACCGCATGTTTCGCGGCAGCCATCTGGGTTGACTCAATCAGAGCTGCCAACGCGTCCACCGTCGAGCAATTCTGCAGACCCGCCAGGTATAGGACGCTGCTACGAAGCTCTACAACTCGAACCGCATTGTTTGCAAAACTCGCGAAGGTCGCAAGCGTGAGGCGATCAAGGTTCTCTCTCTTGCGCGGAAGGAGCCGCAGCACCCGCCATGGCTCCAAGTACGCACTCAACGATGGCGACGGCGTGCGCCGTGCGAGGTCCCGATCAATCGAGAACCCCTCGGGTAGCGCCGTCGCCTCGTCGTAAAGAATTTCCCTGAGCGTTGACACCGGCACGGCACCATTGAGGTGCACATGCAAGTCCGCGCGCCCACATGAAATTTCGGGCACGGCGTCGTCTGGACGGCTAGTCGGGATCTCGTACGCATCGCGGTAAGGCACCTCGTCGACAGGCCGCACATCGTCCACCGCGTAGTCGTGACTCACCCGCGCAGTCCTTCTCCCAATAGTGCCCTGTTGATCGACCCCGCTAGGCGTCCCCGATGACATAACGATACGGATTGAAGAAGCCCTCGGTGGTCGCTTTGGCTTAGGTAACCGAATTGGGCGGTTTGGGGCGAGCTCCTGCGTTCGGGGCGCGCCGGCATGGCGCGCGAGCTGGTCTTGCCGAGCTATGTCGGGCGGGTGCGGAAAGATCTACCGAGTGGAGACCTTTAAGCGGACGCCGTTGCAGTTGTTCAACCTGCCTCAGCACTTTCTGATCCCGTTGTTCCAGCGTCCTTATGTCTGGAGAGAGGATGAGCAGTGGGCACCTCTCTGGAAGGATATCCGCCGCATCACGGAGCTCAGGATTGCCGACCCTGGTTCCAGTGCCACGCACTTCTTGGGCGCTGTGGTCCTGCAGTCGCACGAGGCGCAGAGCAGCCGGTTGACCACATGGAACGTCATCGACGGTCAGCAACGCCTGACGACGCTGCAGATTTTGGCGGACGCGACGTGCGCTGTCCTAACGGAGGCGGGCGAGGTGCGACTGGCCGGTCAGCTCGAGCGGCTTACCCAAAATGACGAGATCTACGTCGAGGAAGGCGACAGTCGACTGAAGGTTCGCCACCTGAATAAGGACCGCTCCGCGTTCGACGAGGTGATGTATGCCGAGCCACCGGTCGACCATTCCGACCTGGTCCATTCCGATTCTCAGATCGTCGGGGCGCACGGCTACTTCTCGACTGTCGTGGCGCAGTGGCTGGGCCCGGCCGGGTCAAGCGGCTACATGCTAAAAGCTAAGGAGCTGACTGCAGTCCTTCTCGATGGTCTTCAGCTCGTTTCCATTGAGCTCGAGGCGACGGAGAATTCCCAGGAGATCTTCGAGACCCTCAACGCGCGCGGAACCCCGCTGACCGCCTCAGATCTGGTGCGCAACTTTGTGTTCCAGCGTCTTGAAGCCGAGGGCGGAGATACGGCGAAGGCGTACCGAGAGGATTGGCCGTTCGAGACCAAGTTCTGGATGAAGGACGTGAGCGTTGGGCGCAACTTTGTCAGCCGCAGCTCGCTGTTTATCAACCAGTGGCTTACTGCCCGAACGGGAGAGGAGGTTAGCCCTCAGTCGACGTTCACTCGGTTCAAGTCATACGTCGAGCTGGAATGCGACCTGTTGATGGCAGATCTGCTCCCTGAGATCAAGCTCCAGGCGCAGCGGTACGAGTCATGGACCGAAGCGGCGAACCACCCGAGTGGGAGCCTAAGTGCAACCGAGATGGCGGTCTATCGGATGCAGGCGGGAGGCGTCGAGGTCCTCAAACCGCTACTCATCTGGCTCCATGAGCCAGGCAGGGACGTTCCCGAAGAATCTATTCAACGGATCATTAGCGCCGCGGAGAGCTGGGTAGTGCGCCGGCAACTCCTTCGCCTCTCAGGCAGCGACCTCGGCCGCATCATCGCTGATGTCATCGCGGCCAACAGCGCGGTACCAAAGAGCGATCTAATCGAGCGTGTCATTGGTCACCTCGCGCGGCTGAACGTTACGAGTACTTATTGGCCGGGAGACGAAGAAGTCCGGCGAACTTTGACCACAGAGGCCGCGTACACGCGCTATCCGCGAGGCCGGCTGCGCATGATTCTCGAAGCCGCAGAGGACCATTACCGCGCTGAGACCAGGCAACCGCAGATCGAGCGCAAGGGCTACCCGATCGAGCACCTCCTTCCTCGAAGCTGGAAGGAGACTTGGCCCGTATCGTCCCCCGATGAGGCCGAAGCCCGGCAGGAACACGTCAATCGCCTCGGGAATTTGACGCTCCTGACCAACGCCCTCAATTCAAAGGTTTCCAACGGCCCCTGGCGGGCAAAGCGATCCGCGTTGCAGGACCACAACACGATCACCCTCACTGGACGTGTCATCAAGCGCACTGAGCAGCACGACTGGGACGAGCAGCTCATCGATGAGCGAACCCAAGATTTGATCGACGTTTTGCTCAGCGTCTGGCCGGTCCCCGAGGGTCACCATGGAAAGGTGGTCGATCCGCAGACCAAGGCCGGTGACTGGGTCGAGTTGAAGCACCTAATGGAAGCTGGCCTTCTCAGCGCAGGCGACAAGCTCCTGGCGACGCACCGCGACTACAAGGGCAAAGAAGCGACCGTGACAGGTGACGGCGCCATCGAGCTAGACGGCAAGCGCTACACATCACCATCCGCCGCCGGCCGCGCCCTGCGGCAACGCGCGACAAACGGCTGGTACTTCTGGGCGGTGGCGGACGGCCGCAGACTTCGAGACGTGCGGACAGAGTTTCAGAACTCCATGCCAGCCGATGAGGAGCTGATCGTCCCAGCCGGATAGCTCGCGAACCGCTGAACTTTGCAATCCTCGCAACTCGTCGGCCATCCCGCCTCGGGGGTCATCCGCCGTCGTGCCTTGTGGTCCGCGGCCTTCAGCGGCCAGGACGGACGAGCAACCAGGCACGCCGCCACCCATCGTTTGGCGGCCCGTTGTGGACCGTACAAATCGACGTCACGCGACGAGCAGCGGCGCGGCCACTACGGTGATGGCATGGATGCTCTCTGGCCCGCGTTGCTCACCGGTACTGTCATCGGTGCAGCCATCACAGGGCTGTTCACGCTGCTGAAGCCGCTCGTCGACCACGGGGTCAGCGTTCTTCAGCGGCGCTCGAAGCAGAAGGATGAGCGCCGAGCGGTCGTTGAGGGTGTCGTTGATCGACTTCGCAAGCTGCGGATAGACCACGCGCAGGCCGTTCGCGAAAACCGTCCAATCTCATACGACCTCGTGCTGGAGGCAGCCGATTCGGCGCTGCTGATCGACGATCGTGCTTTCGCCAAGTACCTTTCGCGTGACATCGAGAACACCTCGGGCTACGAGGTGTTGAGTCAGTGGTATGAGCAGGAGGGTGACGGCGACGGCACCAAGACGGCGTCGGAGGCCGCCCGAGATCAGCGCTGGGAGCACCTCAGGACGTTGGTGGAGCGCGCATCCGAGTTCGCAGTAACGGGCAAGTGGGACAAGAACTGGGGGTTGGCGGCCCAGGAGCTCGCAAAGAGTATGGACGATGCTGAGGCCGCGATCTACGGTTGACGCGTCAGTCGCGCTGCCCCTACGGCTCACACCGGCTTTGACCTTTTCGAGGTGCTCGTGGCCGGGGACGGCGATCCCCCCTCGCCATTGCTGTACCCCTGGCGGACCTCACTGTCGCGCACCTTGCCTTCCGGGTGAACAATCCGAGTATGGGCTGCGTCAGCGCTTACGAATCCGCTAAGGGTCGCCGATACCGCGCCCGTTGGCGAGACGACGCCGGCCGCCAGCACGAGAGACGGGGATTTCCGACGATGCGGGAGGCCAAACAGTACGTCATCAGCGCCGAAGCCTGGTTATCTGGCCGGTCGATAGGCCTTCCAGAAGAAGCACGAATAACGATTCTCGAGCTGGCAACAGACTGGCTGGCCAACAAGGAGCAGGCTCTCAAGCCGTCGAGTTTCGTGCCGATCCAAACCGCTTGGCGGGTCTATGTTGCCCCGCGCTGGGCTGCCACTTCAATCGGCGAGGTTAGGCCCTCCGCCGTAGAGAACTGGATCCGCGAGTTGGGCCAGGGCGTGGCCGTAAATGATCGAGTGCGCAACAGCTATGCGGGACAGCCCCGGTCGGCGAGCGTCGTGTTTCGCAGTGTTGGGGTCCTCGCCGGCATCCTTGACGTTGCCGTTCGTGATGGCCGGATCAGATCGAATCCTGCCCGGGCCGTCACCAATATGCCACGACGAGACGTCATCGTGCGGCGACCATACCTCACGGATGAACAAGTGTTTCGATTTGCGCGCTGTGCTCGAGACGATCAGCGCAGCACTCTCATCCTGACGCTCGCATACACGGGCATCCGGTGGGGCGAAGCTGTTGCACTTACCGTGGGTGACATTGACTTTTCTGGCCGCCGTTTGAGGATCAGCCAGGCGGCCACGGAGGTTAGCGGACAGATCCTGATAGGCACGCCGAAAAGCTGGCAAGCGCGCTCAGTGCCGTTCCCTGCATTCCTCGGCCCTCGGCTCGAAGAACTAGCCGCAAAAAAGGACCCCGCAGACCTCGTCTTCCCGAACTCGACGGGCGGATTCCTGCATCGCCCGGACACCGCTCAGAGTCGACAGTCTTGGTGGTTGAGGGCTTTGAATGAGGCTGGGGTTGGTCATGTAACACCGCATGCGCTGAAGCACACCGCGGCCAGTTTGGCTGTCAGCGCCGGCGCCAACGTGAAGGCGCTTCAAAGAATGCTTGGCCATAAGTCGGCCGCGATGACGCTCGATACATACGCCGACTTGTTCGAAGAGGACCTCAGCGACGTAGCGAATCGCTTGAACGAACGAGCTCTCGCTCATCTTGGACGCGATTGGCTCGGCGGCGATGCGTAGGCCCACCGCGGGTGTAGCTGACGCCATTTTCGGCCGGATTAGGGGCACTCACCGCTCACGTAAAGCCGTCATTCGTCACCGAAATCGAATAGTGCCACCTGGTCCGGGGAAGAACGCTTTCTGCGCGCCCGAGGACCTATTGAAGTAGCCTCCGATACGGGCGTCGCGTCGTCGCCCCGCGACACGGTGACCTCGAAGTCTGTGACTCCCATCTCCTCGAGGAGTCGCAAGGCATGGGTCAACACCGCATCTGACCCCATCTGGCCATGGGGCGCCGTCTCCGTCGAGCCCAACTGGGGCATCTCCGCCTTCGTGTACACCGGAGCGAGACGAAGTTCATCTCTCCACCATGCGAGTATCGACTGCTCGAGCGAGTAGGCGACATCTCCGGTGGGAACCTCTATCCGCCACATCTCTTCCCACCTGTAACGGCGGTGCTCGTCGAGCCGTTTGCCGGTACGAGCCGCTATTCCAACCTTCACGGCACGAACATCGGCCACGAGGTACAACACCGCGGGACCTGCAAAGGGAAAGGAAGAGAAGCAATAGCGGCAGACGCCCTTTCCTACGCGAACATTCGAGAGCGTCGGCGAGACTTCCCGGCCGCATCTGTGAAGCGACCGCCACGGCCTCGCACTTCCCAGATACGGTTCCAACGGTGTCAGGTCGTGGGCCAACATGACCGCGCGAGCTTCAGGCTCCGGCATGATTAGTCGCCGGCTCGCCTCCTCCCAAGCACACGGATTGCAGCCTCCCTGCCCGCGCTTGATATTCGTAAATGTCGGGGACACGACCCTGCCGCATGGGACATGCGTGCACTTCCATGGCGAGTCCACTCCAGGAAATTCCTCGAGTGGCTCGAGTCCGGCCGAGCGCATAAGTTCTGCGGCGACCTCATGGTTCTTCCGCAATGCGCGGTGAGTAGCTTCTTGTCCGCAGTGAACGCATGCTCCCTGGCCCTCCGCGAGGTTCCCCAACCGTGGGCTGACCGTCCGTCCGCACACCTTGTGACGCGCCGGCCACGGAACGGTGGATGAGCCAGGAAAGGGAATGAGAGGCTCCAATCCTTTCGACTCCATCAGTGCACTCGCCGACTCTGCCGTCCACACTCGGTAACCGAGAGCCCGCAGCGAGCACGGCTGGCATCCGCCTCTACCGTTCCTACTGGCGCGCACGGAGTTGAGCGACGGGGATCTCTCGTCACCGCATTCGAGATGCGTGCTTCGCCAGGGCTTATGTGCACCAGGGTAAGGTTCGAGCGGTTCAAACCCAGCGGCGCGCATGGTCGCCACCGCCGAGTCTTCTAAGCCGGCACGGCGAGCGGTGCCTCTCGCAACGGCTGCGCAGTGCGCGCAGCAGGAACCACTTCGGCGGATGGTGTTCAAGTTCGGTTTCACATGGCGGCCACACGCCTCATGGATCGATGACCACGGCTTAGCGACACCAGGAAAAGGGACGAGTGGGACTCCGCCCGCGGCACGCAGAATCCGCTCGGCCTCTGATGCGTCGAAGAACTTCGCCATTCCTACACCCCCGGGGAGGAGGCTATCCGGGGCGGCCGACATTTGCGAAGGGCACCCGACCGTCGGTCGTAAGCGGCACAGAAGCTTGTCCCGAAGCTTGCTGGACCAATCGGGCGAAACCGGGCGGTGGCCTCAATGCGCACTGATGTCAGTTGCCACTCATAGGCTCAATCTGTGGGGCGGAACAAAGCGAAGAAGCCGAAGAAGGCAAGATCGAATACACTGAGCAGCCTCGACAGGCTGGTTCGGACGTATAAAGCCGATGATCTCTGGGACTTGATTGTCGCGGCTGGCGCGTCCCCGAATTTGCGACACCGCTGGGCTTCAGTAGGAGCCGTGGCGCACGCCAGCATCAAAGCCGATTGGGCGGGATCGGGAGCCGCCGTCGGTACGGACGCGCTTGAGCCGCTCCTCAAGGGGGCGGTGGATGTCTTTCCGGACCTTGCATGGAACGAAGATTTCGTTGCCGCCGATCCACGCTTAGACGTCCGACTGCGAATAGGCAACTCACTACGGCGCCTTTTCCCTGGATGCATCGAGCGCCCCGTCGCAGATATCGATCGCGCGACCCTCACCTCGCGCGCGATCGATGAGTTCGTCGTTGCCGTTCACGGATTCGGTATCCAGGATGTCGTGGACGTCATCACCGCCCACGTCGATGCGTCGTTGGGGGTCCTCGCGCCCGCCTGGCCAGCGTCCGTCTCTCAAGATGATGACGAACCCACGGAAACGCTCCATGAAGCGGAATTGATCACTTCCCGGGAACTCCTGGCTGCTGAAGCTACTGACGTCGATACTCAGGGCCGCCAACTCGCGCTCGAATGGCTGACAAAGGATGCGTCCGCGGTGACTTTCGATCCGACGCATCCAATGAGCGCTTTCGGTAGATGTGCTCGGGTGCGGCGCGGCTCCGATTTCCGCTGGCTACCTTTGGCTTTCTTGCCTGAAGTGCTCAGCTATGCGGTCGGCGAGCTGGCTGCCTCTGTCGCGAATCTGCCTGGGGCCCGTCTTCGATTTGCTCAGGAGTCGGCGGCGGCGGCCCGCAACTACCTATGGAGGTTCTCGTCGTCGGTCTTGGGTCCAAATGACCTGAGCGACGGGCCTACAGTGTCACCGCGCAACGTGGTGCAGTGGATCGCGCCCGTCGCCCGGGATGTGGCCGTAGCCGTCCAGATGCTTTCCCAGCTGGGTGACCTGGTCGGTCTCCGCGAGGAACCGATAGTCAAGCAGATCGCCGACGCGAGCCCGTCACCCACGCAGCTCTCCGTCCCGATGGCGTACCGCGGCATACGCGTTCCAGCGGGAACCGAGGTAGTCCCGCTTCTAATTGCCTCGTCGCCGCACCACATCACCTCCAGCCCAGGAGGACATGGGCTGGCTTCCATGTCACTCGACGACCTGCGCTGGATCGCGCAAACCGCTGATGACGACCTCGACCTTGCGCACTTTTGCAAGGATTTGGCGAACCCGACGGGCCCGCAACTATTTGGGTGGGAGGTCATCGACCGCTGGGAAGCCTGGCGGAGCGGGGGCAAGACATTCTTCGCTGGCGGCGCTAGCCCGTCAATGATCGCTTTCGCCCCGCACAGTGGGGAGGCCGAGTGGCAACTCGCGGCGACACATAGCGACGTCGAGGCAGCCCTCGCCACACTTCAACTACCCATAGCGCACGACGCTGCACTCGTAGAACGATCGGGGACCGACGCACCCACGGTCGCCGCCTGGAGGACCCCGGCAGCCGACGGCAAACCGGGGATCAGTGAGACGGCCCGGGAGGTCGACGTCTGGACGCTGCATGTCGGTCGGAGTCCCCTCGCCGTGACGTGGTCAGATCAATGGCCAGCCGATCAGTGGAAGCTCGTCATGGACATCGCCGGCGCAATCCCGTTCGGTATTGCCCAGGTCTCGTCGGAGTGGGAGACCGCGCATACCGCGGAAGCGGCGCGAGGCCACATCGTCGAGCTGGTTCCTCCGAACGCAGCGGACCAGACGACCCTGTTCTCCATCGGCACCAGCGAGCTGGACTCCGATGGCATCCAGCGTCTTTCAGTTGGCCTGGCCTTCTCAGTCCTCGAGGGCTTCGAAGGAGAAGACTCGGACCTGCGCATCCGCGAAGAGATGGCAATGCTAATCCGGGAGTTGCTTCACTCGGGTGGCGTTGCTCTATCGGATTGTGTCGCAGTGGCAGACGCGTGGCGGGCGGCCCCGCCGACGCTCACCTTCCAGATCATCAACACGATCACTCGACACAACGACCTTCGGCCCCCAGTTGATTTCAACGAGTCCCTGGGCTCGGAGATCGACCGGGTGATTGCGACGACGGTCAAGAACGCCGGGGTCGCACCTGGCATATTTACCGGCGCCGAGGCGAAGCGGCTGGATCGCGAGATCCTTTCCCGGGCGGCACTCGACGCACTTCGAGCCAAGCTCGCTTCCTACGATCGCGACGATCTCGTCCGATATGGCATGGCGCAGCTCGAAAGAGGTGCAGCCCATAGAGATGCCGCATTGCGAGGTATCCGCCAGTCGCAAAAGTCACTCTCGCTGGCGTGGGATCCGGTTACTTCGGCGAACGAGATTCAGAGCGAGGCTTTCCAGCTACGCCGCGCGAACGAAATGATCGTCGAAGCCGCCCTTCGTGAGAATCCTCAGGGTGACTCGCAGATCAACGAGATCACGTGGGCGAGCCTCCTTGCTGCGGCTAACGCGTTCGTGGAAGCCACTACGCGCAGCGAAGGAGTACACCTGCAGGTGACCCCCGTGGCGCTTGAGATCAACGACCTGTACGAGATAGCTACGATCGATGACCCCACGCCAATCGAGCCGCATGGTGGCGCCCCTTACCGCTTGAACCAACATGGTCTGAGTCTCGCAATGGCTGCGCAGCAATTCGAGTCGGACTCTGGCGAAAGTCCCGGCCTAACCATGACTGCAGAGATCGATGCCGCGATGGCGACCGCTTACGGAATCGGCGTAACGGATCTCTTTGCCGTGTTCGGCGGTCTCGCGTCATGGCCGCTGGACGGGACCACCGGCGACGTCGCCGTGGCTACCGCACCGGAGGTACTGCAGCAGGTGCTAGACCGCACCGATCTCGGAGCAGACGACGATGGGCCGCGAAGGGTGGGAGCGGCGCTGAACCTTCTAACGTCCACCACTGACTCGCTTGCGGATGGTGAATGGCAGCCCTGGCGCACGAGGCAGAGAAAGCGTCGTCTGCTGGCTCAACCCATCCCCGAACTGTCCGACGGAACCGTTGTCATTGCGCCGCACTACCTGCTCACCAGCTTGCGGGTCTACCAGGGCTACCTGTCGCAAGGCGTCTTGCCCTGGACACAGCCGCAGCCTCCGAGGGAGCTGGACCTAGCCCTCCAACGGTTTCGTGACGCCAAGAACAAGGCGCTTGAAGACGACGTCGCGACGCTCCTTGAGGATTACGGCTGGAGTGTGGAGAAGAACATTAAGGAAACAAAGGCACGACGCCTGAATCTTGAGGTGCTCTCTACTGAAATCGACGTCGTGGCGGGTAAGCCCGGGAAGAAAACCCTCCTTCTTCTCGAGGCGAAAGATCCGGCCTCCGTGCATGCCCTCTCGCAGATGCGCGATCAACTGGACGATTTCTACCTCGACCGAAAAACGAAGCCGGCTTATGCAACTCAACTCGCGCGCAAGCGAGACGATCTGGTTTCCCATGAGGCCGAAGTCGCTGCAGCACTCAACCTGCCGACCTCCGAGAAGGGGCACGTGGTCCGACCGATTTTCGTATCGCGCCACCCCATCCCGGCCGGTTACGTCGACGGCCCCTTCGACGTGCTCACGATTACCGAATTACGTCGCGCGCTTGAGGGCGACGCAATCGATTGACGGCCAAACGACTCCGCGACCGAGGGGCGATGAGCCGATCACTCCGCGCGGACGCGATGAGTCAAAGCTTGAGTCTGCTCACCGCGTTTCCATAAGGAAGCGGATGCCGGCGCGGTCAAGTCCCGTGGAGTGGTGTAACGAACATTCTTCGAGAATGAGCTTGGCTACGCAGTCAACGTGAGGGGTAGTT
>NZ_JBXAPS010000003.1:0-455890 GCF_058806435.1 Leifsonia sp. GW821-FHT13C09
GGACTCGAGGGAACCTAGACAGCTCCAACTCGACTACGGAGGTCTCTCCTACGTCAACAACGATCCGGGTCAGTACATCTAGACGGCGAACGGCTCGAACACGGACTGGTACTCCGGCATGATCCGCGCGCGCACGCGCGTGCCGTCCTCCACGTACTCGGTGGAGACCACGCGGCCACGCTCGTGCAGCGCGGAGATGAGGTCGCCGCGGTCGTACGGGACGACCAGCTCCACCTCGACGGACGGGTCCGGCAGCAGGCGCGCGATGGCGGCGAGCACCTCGTCGACGCCCTCCCCGGTGCGCGCGGACGCGAAGATCGCGCCGGGCTCCAGGCCGCGCAGGATCAGTCGGTCGTCGGCCGGGATGAGGTCGGCCTTGTTGAAGACCACGATCTCCGGGATGTCCCGCGCGCCGACCTCCCCGATCACGTCCCGGACGGTCGCGAGCTGCGACGCCGGGTCGGGGTGCGAGCCGTCGACCACGTGCAGGATGACGTCGGAGTCGGCGACCTCCTCCAGCGTCGAGCGGAACGCCTCCACGAGCTGATGCGGCAGGTTCCGCACGAAGCCGACCGTGTCGGCCAGCGTGTAGAGCCGGCCGTCGGCGGTCACCGAGCGGCGCACGGTCGCGTCCAGCGTGGCGAACAGGGCGTTCTCGACGAGCACGCCCGCCTTGGTCACCCGGTTCAGGAGGCTGGACTTGCCCGCGTTCGTATACCCGGCGATCGCCACGGAGGGCACCGCGTTGCGGTTGCGGTTCGCCCGCTTCGCCTCGCGCGCCGGCTTGAAGCCGGCGATCTGCTTGCGCAGCTTCGCCATCCGCGAGTGGATGCGGCGCCGGTCGAGCTCGATCTTCGTCTCACCGGGTCCGCGCGAGCCCATGCCGGCGCCCGCTCCACCCACCTGGCCACCGGCCTGGCGGGACATCGACTCGCCCCAGCCGCGCAGGCGCGGGAGCAGGTACTCGAGCTGCGCCAGCTCGACCTGCGCCTTGCCCTCGCGGCTCTTGGCGTGCTGGCTGAAGATGTCGAGGATGACGGCCGTGCGGTCGATCACCTTCACCTTCACCACGTCCTCCAGCGCGCGCCGCTGGCTGGGCGCGAGCTCGGTGTCGGCGATGACGGTGTCCGCGCCGAGGGCGCGCACGACCCCGGCGAGCTCCTCGGCCTTGCCGCGGCCGAGGTAGGTGCTCGGGTCGGGATGAGGCCGCCGCTGCAGGAGGCCGTCGAGCACCGCGGCGCCCGCGGTCTCGGCGAGGGCGGCGAGCTCGCGCAGCGAGTTCTCCGCGTCCTGCAGCGAGCCCTGCGAGTAGACGCCGATGAGGACGACGTTCTCGAGCCGCAGCTGGCGGTACTCGACCTCGGTGACGTCCTCGAGCTCGGTCGAGAGCCCGGAGACGCGGCGCAGCGCCGCGCGCTCCTCGCGGTCGAACTGCTCGCCGTCGTGGCCGCCGCCCTCGGTGTCGCTGTGCTGGAGCGCCTGGGCTCCGGAGCCGAAGAGCGTCACCGTCGCGCGGTTCTGCTGGGTGGCCAGCACGCGCGCGACGACGTCGTCGACGGTGCGGTCGGTGGTCGCTTCTGCGGTCTGTTCTTCGAAATCTGTTCGTTCGGTCATTCACTGTCCCCTGATCCAGGTGGGGTACACCCTAGTCTGTCTGTTCTGCCGTGTTTGTCTGATGGTCCGCGTCCTGTACGGTCCTCTATATGGCCAGCGGAGATCACTACTTCTCACCCGCTCCCGAGAGCGAATTGAACCTGCGGCCGTTCACCGCACGCCTGGCGGGCCAGACGTACGAACTGGTGACGGCGAACGGGATCTTCAGCCCCGAGCGCATCGACATGGGTACGCGAGTGCTCCTCGACCATGTCCCCTCCGCGCCGCCCGGAGGTCAGTTCCTCGACCTCGGCTGCGGCTGGGGGCCTCTGGCTCTCACACTTGCTCTCGAATCCCCTCATGCGACCGTCTGGGCGGTCGACGTCAACACCCGAGCGCTGGACGTGGTGCGCCGGAATGCGCAGAAGCTCGGTCTCAAGAATATTAACCCCGTGACGCCCGATGATGTTCCCGAGTCGCTGCAATTCACCACGATCTGGTCCAATCCGCCCATCCGGGTCGGCAAGAACGAGCTGCACGACATCCTGCAGCGCTGGCTGCCGCGGTTGGAGCCGGGCTCTGACGCGTGGCTGGTGGTGCAGCGCAACCTCGGCAGCGACTCGCTGCAGCGCTGGATCCAGGCGACCATGCCGGAGCTGACGACGACCCGCGCGGCGATCTCCAAGGGCTACCGCGTGCTGCGCGCCCGCAAGCCCGCCGCCTCCTGACCACGCACCAAGCAGCCGACTACGCCGAAAATCCGGTCCTGCGCCCCGGAACGCCTGATTTCTCGCGTACTCGGGAGGTGGGTCAGGCGAGTTCGAGCGTGGCCGTGTAGACCAGCTCGGCCGGGCCGGAGAGCGCGACGTGCTCTCCGTCCTCCGTCGGGAACATCCGCACGCCCACGGTGCCGCCCGGCACCTCCACGCGCCACTGGTCCGGAGCGCCTTCGCCGGCCCAGTACCGCACGGCCAGCGCCGCCGCGGCCGCGCCGGTGCCGCAGGACAGCGTCTCGCCGCTCCCGCGCTCGTGGACGCGCATCCGGATCCGGCCGACGCCGTCGCGCACCAGCGGTTCCTGCGGCACGACGAACTCGACGTTCGCACCGTCCTCGGGCGCGGGCTCGATGTGCGGGATGTACGTGAGGTCGGCGGCCTCCAGCTCGGACTCGTCGGCGACCGCGACGACCACGTGCGGGTTGCCCATGTCGATGCCGAGGCCCGGACGCGCGACCGGCAGTTCCTTGGCCCGCACCAGCGGTTCGCCCCCGGCCAGGCTCCACCGGCCGAGGTCCACCTGGAACCCGGTGAGGTTGCGCTGCACGTCGCGCACGCCGGAGCGCGTGCCGATCGAGAGAGTGTCGCCGTCCGCGAGCTCGGCGAGCCCGGACGCGAGCAGGTAGCGAACGTACACTCGGATGCCGTTGCCACACATCTCGGCCAGGGATCCGTCGGCGTTGTAGTAGTCCATGAACCACTCGGCGCCGTCGTCCTCCGCGAGCGCCTCGGCGCCCTCCGGCAGGTGCGTGGAGCGGACCGCGCGGATGACGCCGTCGGCGCCGATCCCGAAGTGCCGGTCGCAGATCGCGGCGATCTGCTGCGGCGTCAGCGGCAGGCGTCCGTCCGGGTCGGAATAGAGCACGAAGTCGTTGCCGGTCCCCTGACCCTTGGTGAAATGGAGCGTCGCCATCCCCCCAGCCTATCGGCCGCAGGCTCAGCGAACGCCGAGCGCGTCCAGAGCGGAGGCCGTCAGGTCCGGGTCGTCGTAGTCGAGCCAGTGCAGGCCCGGGTAGCGCTTGAACCAGCTGACCTGCCTGCGGGCGTACCGCCGGGTGAGCTGCTGCGTGGCCGCGATCGCCTCCGCGCGGGTCAGCTCACCCTGCACCTCCGCGAGCGCCTGCGCGTAGCCGATCGCGCGGCGAGCGGTCACCCCGTCCTCCAGCCCGAGCGGGATCAGACGGCGCACCTCGTCGCTGAGCCCGTCGCGCCACATCCGCTCGACACGCGCGTCGAGGCGCGCGACCAGCTCCTCGCGCGGCGCCGCGAGCCCGAGCACAACAGTCGGATGCCAGTACTGCGGCTCCTCCGGGAGGGCGCCGCTCACGGGCTCACCGGTCAGCTCGGCGACCTCCAGCGCCCGGACGATCCGGCGCCCGTTGGACGGCCCGATCCGCTTCGCGGCCTCCGGGTCGGCGTCCATCAGCCGCCGGAACAGCATTCCCGGCCCCTGCGCGGCGAGCTCGGCCTCCAGCCGCGCCCGGAGCTCGGGGTCGGTCCCGGGAAAACGGAAGTCGAAGATCACGCTCGAGACGTACAGTCCCGACCCGCCGACGAGGATGGGCGTCGCACCGCGCCCGAGAATCTCGCCGACGACGCGCCGAGCCTCCGGTTGGTAGCGCGCGACGGTCGCCTCCTCGGTTACGTCGAGGACGTCGAAGAGGTGGTGGGGAACCCCCCGCCACTCGGCGGGCGGGAGCTTCGCCGTCCCGATGTCCATCCCCCGGTAGAACTGCATCGCGTCCGCGTTGACGACCTCGGCGGCACGGCCCCGCTCGCGGAGAGCCTCCGCGAGCGCGAGGGAGAGCTCGGTCTTGCCGGTGCCGGTGGCGCCGACGATGGCGATGAGGGCAGGGGCGGATGCGGAAGCAGCGCCAGCCTCACCGGCATCGGGCACGGCCGCCGCGGGGGCGTCCCCGCTCAGCGCTGGCCGTCCGACGGGTCGTAGATCGGCATCGTGCCGACGCCCGGGGAGGTCAGCGGGTCGCGGGGGCGCAGCGTCGGCAGGCCGAGCGACACCCGGCCGGCCGCCTGGGCGCCGTCGCCGTGGGACGGCACCGCGCACGACTCGGCCTCCGCGCGATCCCACGCGTCGCCCGCGCGGGTGCGGCGGATGGCGAGCGGAGCGCCGTCGGTGCTGTCCGCGATCAGGTAGTGCGGCGCCGCCTGCGTGATCCGCACGGTGACCACGTCACCGGGCCGCGGGACGTCGGAGCCGTCCGGCAGTTCGAAGTGGACGAGCCGGCTGTCGCGGGCACGGCCGCTCAGGCGGTGGGTGTCGGCGTCCTTGCGGCCTTCACCGTTGGCCACCAGCAGCTCGACCTCGCGGCCGATCAGTCGCCCGTTCTCCTCCAGGGAGATGCGCTCCTGTAGGGCGATCAGGCGGTCGTAGCGGTCCTGCACGACCTCCTTCGGCACCTGGTCGGCCATGTCCGCCGCGGGCGTGCCCGGACGGATCGAGTACTGGAAGGTGAACGCGGACGCGAACCGTGCCTGCTCGACCACGCGCATCGTCTCGAGGAAGTCCTCCTCGGTCTCCCCCGGGAAGCCGACGATGATGTCCGTGCTGATCGCCGCGTCCGGCAGCTTGGCACGCACCCGGTCGAGGATGCCGAGGAACTTCTCGGACCGGTACGACCGGCGCATCGACTTGAGGATGCGGTCGGAGCCCGACTGGAGCGGCATGTGCAGCTGCGGCATGACGTTCGGCGTCTCGGCCATGGCGTCGATGACGTCGTCGGTGAACGCCGCCGGGTGCGGGCTGGTGAAGCGGATGCGCTCCAGACCGTCGATCTCGCCCGCGGCGCGCAGCAGCTTGCTGAACGCCTGGCGGTCGCCGAACTCGACCCCGTACGAGTTGACGTTCTGCCCGAGCAGGGTGACCTCGATCGCGCCGTCCTCGACCAGCGTGCCGATCTCGGCGAGGATGTCGCCCGGGCGGCGGTCCTTCTCCTTGCCGCGCAGCGACGGCACGATGCAGAAGGTGCAGGTGTTGTTGCAGCCGACCGAGATGGACACCCAGCCCGAGTAGGAGGAGTCGCGCTTGGTGGGCAGCGTGGACGGGAAGGTCTCCAGCGACTCCAGGATCTCGATCTCCGCAGCGTCGTTGTGCCGCGCGCGCTCGAGGAGGCCCGGGAGCGAGCCCATGTTGTGCGTGCCGAACACGACGTCGACCCAGGGCGCCTTCTCGAGGATGACGTTCTTGTCCTTCTGGGCGAGGCAGCCGCCGACGGCGATCTGCATCCCCGCGTGCCGGCGCTTGACGCCGGCGAGGTGGCCGAGGTTGCCGTAGAGCTTGTTGTCGGCGTTCTCGCGGACAGCGCACGTGTTGATCACGACGATGTCCGCTTCGGCGCCGTCCGCCGGCACGTAGCCGGCAGCCTCCAGCGAGCCGCTGAGCCGTTCGGAGTCGTGCACGTTCATCTGGCAGCCGAACGTGCGCACCTCGTAGGTCCGTGGACGCCCATCCTCCGTGAGGGCGGCCGGCGACGGCTCGAAGACGCGGGAGTGCTCGGCTGTGCTCAATTCGGCTGTGCTCAGCTCGGCGGTGCTCGACTCGATGGTGCTCATGATGCGTACGATTCTACGTTCGACCGGGGCCGGAATCGAACGAGCGTCCGACCCCCGTTCGCGCCTACTGGAACCGCACTCCGCCGCGTCGACCGCGCGTCGCGAACGCCGCGTCCATCGCCTGCCGCACCACGGAGGAGTCGTAGCCCTTGCGCGCGAGGAACCCGTGGAGCCGGCGGCGCGCCGTCTCGTCGTCGTACGACGAGAGCTGCCCGATCCGCTTGACGGCCAGCTCGGTCGCCCGCTCCAGCTCGTCCTCGTCCGCGATGTCGGCCAGCGCCTCCTCGATCAGCTCGGGAGCGATGTGCCGCCGCTTGAGGTCCAATTCGATCGCCGACCGCCCGAGTCCCTTGCGGCTGTGCTGCGTGAACGCCAGGGTGGCGGCGAGCGACGCGTCATCGATCACGCCCATCGCCTCGAGCCGGTCGAGCTCGGGACCGTACACCTCCGGAGCGATCTCCCGCTTGGTGAGCAGCTGCTCGAGTTCCCACCGCGACATCCCCCGCCGCGCGAGCTGCCGGATGGTGACGCCCGACGCCTTGCGGGCGAGCCGTTCGGTCTCCTCATCCTCGACCCAGGACGCGTCGGCGGTGTTAGACGCGGCGGTGTTAGACGCGACGGCAGCGTCAGACGCGGCGGCGGGGTCGGACACGTTGCGAGCATCGGAACGCCGCGCAGGCTCGGCCGCCCACGTGTTGTTCCACCGCTCCGACGTCCCACCATCACCGGGAGCCGCGACCTCCTGAGCCCCCGGAAGCTCAGCCACCGGCCGAACCACCCCGGGCTCGACCACCCCACGCTCAACCGCCCGCTCCCGCTTCGCGCCCGGACGACGCAATGGCGTCACCGGAGCCACATGCTCGCTCCCGGAGTCCGAAGCCTCAGAGGGAAACCTCACCACCATGACATCCCCTCCTCATTCTTCTCCCGCAGCTGCCGTCGCTCGCATCACTCACGTCGAGCCGGCTGATCACGCCCCCTTACGAGCCTGCAGCTTCTTCTCCAGCGAGTCCACGTTGTCCGCCTCCGCGGGTGCTGCGGCAGCGTTCGGGTCCGCGATCACGCCGAGCTTGATGAGGATCTTGTGCTCGATCTCGGCGGCGATGTCGGCGTTCGCGATGAGGAAGTTGCGCGAGTTCTCCTTGCCCTGGCCGAGCTGGTCGCCCTCGTACGTGTACCAGGCGCCCGACTTCTTGACGATGCCGTGCTCCACACCGAAGTCGAGGAGGCTGCCCTCGCGCGAGATGCCGACGCCGTAGAGGATGTCGAACTCCGCCTGCTTGAAGGGCGGCGCCATCTTGTTCTTGACGACCTTGACGCGGGTGCGGTTGCCGACCGCGTCGGTACCGTCCTTCAGAGTCTCGATGCGGCGGATGTCGAGGCGGACGGAGGCGTAGAACTTGAGCGCCTTGCCACCGGCCGTGGTCTCCGGGCTGCCGAAGAACACGCCCACCTTTTCGCGAAGCTGGTTGATGAAGATCATCGTGGTGTTCGTGGAGCTCAGCGCACCGGTCAGCTTGCGCAGCGCCTGCGACATGAGGCGGGCCTGGAGACCGACGTGCGCGTCGCCCATCTCGCCCTCGATCTCGGCGCGCGGCACGAGCGCGGCGACCGAGTCGATGACGATCAGGTCGATGGAGCCGGAGCGGACCAGCATGTCGGCGATCTCGAGCGCCTGCTCACCGGTGTCGGGCTGCGACACGAGGAGGGCGTCGATGTCGACGCCGAGCTTGCGGGCGTACTCCGGGTCGAGCGCGTGCTCGGCGTCGATGAAGGCCGCGATGCCGCCGGCCCGCTGGGCGTTGGCGATAGCGTGCAGCGTCAGCGTGGTCTTACCGGAGGACTCCGGACCGTAGATCTCGACGATGCGGCCGCGGGGCAGACCCCCGATGCCGAGGGCGACATCCAGTGCGATCGACCCGGTGGGGACGACCTCGACGGGGGCGCGCTCGTCGCTGCCCAGTCGCATGACCGAGCCCTTGCCGAACTGACGGTCGATCTGGGCGAGTGCGGTCTCGAGCGCCTTCTCGCGGTCTGCGGGTGATGGCATTGCGGTTCTCCTTCGTGGGCTTCGCTGACGAGTTCGACTGTATGGCCGACCGCCGACACTCAAGCTGCCGACGACGGATCCGTGGACAACTCGTTTTCGATTGCTGCCTGTGCAGGAGTTTACCCAGTTCCGAACATATCTTCGAGCGTTCCTCTCCGGCGTGTCGCCCGCACATTCGTCACGAATGTCGACGCAGCGCGCCGCTTTCCCGACATTCGGCACGAATGTCCCGAACGGGTCGTGACGCGATTCGGCACGAATGTGGGGTTTGCGGGGTGCTTTCGCGACATTCGGCACGAATGGCGCGCGGGTGCGAGGGCGCTTCAGCGCTTGGGCGCCGGTTTGCCCGCGCCGTACCAGTGCGACTGCGGCACGCCGGTCTCGCGGCACAGCGCGAGCCAGACGTCGCGTGCCGGAATGCCGGCGTTCAGCGCCTCCTGCGCCGTGCGGTCGCCGAGCTCCCCGAGCACGAGGTCGGTCAGCAGCGCCTGTCCGTAGCCCGAGCCGAACTCGTCGACGACGGCGCGCTGGAACTCGCTCAACTTCATGGGTTCACCTTAAACGAGGAGCGCCCCGCATCGTGCGGGGCGCTCTCGGGAATGTCGTGGATGGTTCAGCGGGAGACGAGGTTCGCGTCCAGAGCGGAGACGAAGTCGTCGGGGATGGTGTCGGGGATGACCGGCTCGAGACCTTCGAGCACCGCGATGCGGTCTCCCACCTCGCGCATGATGACGGAGACCGGGGTCTCCAGCGCGTCGGCCACCGAGGCGAGGATCTCGCTCGAGGCCTCCTTCTGGCCGCGCTCGACCTCACTGAGGTAGCCGAGGGCGACACTCGCCTTGCTCGCGACCTGACGCAGGGTGCGGCCCTTCTGCAGGCGGAAGTCCCTGAGCACGTCGCCGATTTCCTGACGTACAAGAATCATTTCGGAGCCTCCTTCTTCTACCCTGCCGACGTATCGAATGGATGCCAACTGTACCGCATCCATGTCAGTCACGATATCCGCGACGACTGGGCTTTCGTTGTGAATGCAACGAGGTGTAACCCAATGGAAACACTGGCTATTCCCGGGTGTCAGCGCTCGACGATCCCGAGCTCGACGGCCAGTTCGCGCACCGCCCGGGCGACGGTCTGCGAGCGGATCGACTGCCGGTCCCCCGCCAGCCTCAGCTCGACCGAGCGGACTCCCGCCGCCGACGCGACGCCGACGTAGACCGTGCCCACCGCGCGGCCGCCCTGCGGCTCCGGGCCGGCCACCCCGGTGGTCGAGGCGCCGAGGTCGGCGGGGCGCCCGGCGACGGCGAGCCGCTCCCGCACTCCGGCCGCGAGCTGGCGCGCCACCTCCGGGTCGACGGGCCCCTCGCGCTCCAGGAGGCCCGCGTCCACCCCGAGCAGGGTGTGCTTGAGCTCGCTCGCGTAGACGACCGCCGCGCCGAGCACGACCGCCGAAGCCCCGGGGACGCGCGTGAGCTCGGCCGCGAGGCCTCCCCCGGTCAGCGACTCGGCGACAGCGACCGTCAGGCGGCGCTCGATGAGCGTGCGCACCACCCGGAAGGTGAGGTCGGCCGCGGCGACGTCGTCAGGCCCCGGCACGCTTGGCCTTCCGGCCGCGGTAGGCCTGCCAGAGGTAGTCGAAGCCCGTCACGACGGTCAGGATCACGGCCGCGGTCATCAGGATGCCGTTCACCCAGAAGATCCAGTCGCCGAAGATCGTCCAGAGCGGGAACAATGCGAACGAGATCGCGACCGACTGCACGACGGTCTTGATCTTGCCGCCGCGGGAGGCCGCGATGACGCCTTGGCGGATCACGACGAACCGGTAGACGGTGATCCCGATCTCGCGCACGAGGATGACGATGGTGACCCACCACGGCAGCTCGTTCAGGATCGAGAGCGACACCAGCGCGCCACCGGTCAGCACCTTGTCGGCGATCGGGTCGAGCAGCTTGCCGAGGTCGGTGACCGTGTTGTTGCGGCGTGCGATCGCGCCGTCGACCCCGTCGGTGGCGATGGCGAGCACGAACAGCACCGCCGCCGTCCATCGCAGCGGGCCGTCGTGGCCGGCGTCGGCGAGCAGCATCCAGATGAACACCGGCGCGAGGAGGATACGCACCACCGTGATCAGGTTGGGCACGTTCCAGTTGCTCGCGCGGTTCGTCCTGCCGTCCGCCGCGGCCGGCGGAGGCGTGTCGGGCACCGACATCGCGGTCTACTCCCTGCCGGTCAGCTGCCAGGCGTCCTCGTCCGAGTCGCCGTCCACCTCAGGATAGCCCTCGGTCATGGCCGCGACAGGGTCGGCTCCGTAGCGGTCGCCGTCGTCGTGGGCGTCGGCCGCGGGCGGTGCGGCCGGTGCGGGCGCGGCAGCAGGACGCGCCGGCGGCTCCTCGCCGCGCAGCCGCGCCAGCACCTGCGGCAGCTGCTCCGCGGTCACGAGCACGTCGCGGGCCTTCGAGCCCTCGGAGGGACCGACGATCTCGCGGGACTCCAGGAGGTCCATGAGCCGGCCCGCCTTGGCGAAGCCGACCCGCAGCTTGCGCTGCAGCATCGACGTGGAGCCGAACTGCGACGAGACGACGAGCTCGGCCGCCGCGAGCAGCAGCTCCAGGTCGTCGCCGATGTCCGAGTCGATCTGCTTCTTCTCCGCGCCCGCGGTGACGTCCTGCCGGTACTCCGGCCGGGCCTGGCGGGTGACGTGGTCGACGACCTTCTGGATTTCATCCTCGTTCACCCACGCGCCCTGAACGCGCAGCGCCTTGGAGGCGCCCATCGGCAGGAAGAGGCCGTCGCCCTGGCCGATGAGCTTGTCGGCGCCCGGCTGGTCGAGGATGACCCGCGAGTCGGTGACGCTGGTCACCGCGAACGCGAGGCGTGACGGCACGTTGGCCTTGATGAGGCCGGTGACGACGTCCACCGACGGACGCTGCGTCGCGAGCACCAGGTGGATTCCGGAGGCGCGCGCGAGCTGGGTGATGCGGACGATGGAGTCCTCGACGTCGCGCGGGGCGACCATCATCAGGTCGGCGAGCTCGTCCACGACCACGAGCAGGTACGGGTAGGGCTTGAGCTTGCGCTCGCTTCCCTCCGGAAGCACGATCTCGTTGTTGACGACGGCCTTGTTGAAGTCGTCGATGTGCCGGAACCCGAAGCTGGCCAGGTCGTCGTACCGCATGTCCATCTCTTTGACGACCCACTGCAGGGCCTCGGCGGCCTTCTTCGGGTTCGTGATGATGGGCGTGATGAGGTGCGGGACGCCGCCGTAGATGGTGAGCTCGACGCGCTTCGGGTCGATGAGCACCATCCGGACCTCGGACGGCTTCGCGCGCATCAGGAGGCTGGTGATCATCGAGTTGACGAAGCTCGACTTTCCGGAGCCGGTCGAGCCGGCCACCAGGAGGTGCGGCATCTTGGCGAGGTTCGCGACCACGAAGCCGCCGCCGACGTCCTTGCCGACGCCGATGGTCATCGGGTGGACGCTCTTGGCCGCCGCCGGGGAGCGGAGGATGTCGCCGAGCGACACGATCTCGCGGTCGCTGTTCGGGATCTCGACGCCGATCGCGGACTTGCCCGGGATCGGCGAGAGGATGCGGACCTCGTTGCTCGCGACCGCATACGAGAGGTTCTTGCTGAGCGCGGTGACCCGCTCGACCTTGACGCCGGGGCCGAGCTCGATCTCGTACTGGGTGACGGTCGGGCCGCGCGAGTACCCGGTCACCTTGGCGTCGACCCCGAACTGGGTCAGCACCTCGGTGATCGCGGCGACGATCTCCTCGTTGGCGCTGGAACGGATCTTCGCGGGCGTGCCCGCCGAGAGCATTGTGGCCGAGGGGAGGTTGTAGGGCGCGGTCGGCTGCGCCTCGCCCTCGTCCATCGCGACGGTCTCGTCGAAGTCGTCGGCGCCGGCCTGGAAGCCGGGCAGCACCGCGGGCGCGGTCGGCACGAGGGGCGCCGCGGCCGCGGTCGGCGGCACCTCGCCGGTGAAGCGCTGGAGCACGCTCTCCGCGTGGGCGAGCTCGCTGAGCACTTCGGTGTTGTAGTGGTCGCTCGCCGGGTCCGGCTCCAGGACGGACGCGAACTCGCCCTTGCCGCGCGCGGGCGTGCCGAACACGTCGGTGAGGTCGGCGGGCGCCTCGTAGTCCGGGTCCTCCTCGCGCTGCGACTTGTTGCGCCGCCACCACGGCAACGCGGTCTCGCCCTCCGGTTCGTCCAGGCCGTCGAGCTCGACCTGCTCGGTGTGCTGGTTCTTGCGCTCGTCCTTGGCCTCCTGACGCTCCTCCTCCGTGGGCAGCTGGGCGCCGAACAGGTAGGCGTACAGCTCACGGATGCGGGCGGGCAGCTTGTTGGGCGGCGTCTTGGTGATGATGAAGAGGCTGAGGATCAGCAGCAGGATGATGATCGCCGCGGCCCCGTAGGGCGTGATCAGCCAGGAGAGCGGGGCGGCGATCAGCCAGCCCAGCATCCCGCCGGCCTGGGCGAGAGCGGCGACCCCGTCGGTGGGCGACGGATGGTGGCTGAACAGGTGGCAGAGCCCGGAGATCATCAGCAGCAGGATGCCGAGGCCGATCCCGATGCGCGTGTTGTCGTGCACGGAGCTGGGATGGCGGAACAGCCACGCGGCGAAGATCACCATGATCACCGGGAGCGCGAACGCGACCCGGCCGAAGAGCAGGCCGAACGTCCAGGAGTCGAGCGTGCGCGCGACCTGGTCGTTGATCAGGAACCACTCGACGACGACGCCGGCGATGGCGAGCAGCACGAGGAAGAACGGGAAGCCGTCGCGCCGTTCCTCCTTGCTCAGCTTCTCCGGACCGAGCGCGCGGAACGCGCCGCCGGTGAGGTGCGCCAGGCCCATCCACGCGCGGACGAGCGGACTCGGCGCGTCGTCGGCGGCCGGGTACGCGACGGTCTTCTGGGTCTGCGTCTTCGTCGGGGTCTTGGCGGCCGTCTTGCGCGCCGTCGAGCCGCCGCGGCCGGACCCCCGGGCGGACGAAGTCGACTTGGTGCTCGTAGCCATAGGTTCAACGCTACTTCGGACCCCCGGCAGGGGGACGGATCACGCGCTGAGATTGGGGAAAATCGGCGGCGACGCGCGGGCTGTGAGGACTGACCGGGCGCTCAGCGCACGGCGCGGACCATCGTGTCGGCCGTCGCGCGCGACTGCACCGTCACGTAGCCCTCGCTCACGTAGAGCCGCTGGGCGAAGTTCGCCCGCTCGACGCTCAGGCTCAGCCGGTTGGCGCCGGAGCCGGCGGCCAGCCTCCCGAGCTCCTGGAGCAGCGCGCGGCCGACACCCTGCGCGCGCCACTGCGCGTTGACGCCGAGGGTCAGCTCCGGCACACCGACGGCGACGAACCCCTTTCCGGGCGCGTCGGCAGGGAACAGCCGGGCCCAGCAGGCGCCGACCGCGGCGCCGTGGACGTCC
Source organism: Leifsonia sp. GW821-FHT13C09 (assembly GCF_058806435.1). Lineage (NCBI taxonomy): Bacteria > Bacillati > Actinomycetota > Actinomycetes > Micrococcales > Microbacteriaceae > Leifsonia > Leifsonia sp. GW821-FHT13C09. The sequence continues at coordinate 13,409 of NZ_JBXAPS010000003.1, forward strand.
TCCGCGACGCAGCCGAAATCCCCCGGCCGCTTCCAGCCCGCGACGTAGCGCAGGACGGACGGGTCCTCCAGCACCGCGACGCGCGGACGGGCGCGCGCGGCGTTCCAGTTCGCCGCCTCCACCAGCATGTCGGAGAGGATGCGCGCATCCTCTCCGCTCGCCGGGCGGATCCGGAACCCTGTCATGGCTGAACGCTACTCGCCGGTGTGTTTCGCGCGGGTTACAGAGAGAGTGACGATGGTACGCGCTCAATAGCGGATGGCGTCGATGACCTTCACCCGCACCGCGACGAGCGCCGGTAGCAGTCCCGCGAGCGCCCCGACTGCGGTCGCCGCGACCAGCCCGAGCACGGCGGCCTCCACCGGGAACGGCGGCATGTCGGCGATCATTCCGCGGCCGAGCTGCTCCTCCACCCACGGGTTCTTCACAACCAGCACCGAGAGCGCCACGCCCGACGCACCGGCGACCAGCGTGGCGACGACGCTCTCCATCATCACCGCGAAGAAGATCCGCGCGCTCGTCGCACCGAAGCTGCGGCGGACACCGATCTCCCGGATGCGGTGGCGCACCGTCACCATCGCGATGTTGACAAGACCGAGCGCGCCCAGCAGGAGGATGAGGACGGCGATGCCACCGACGCCGAGCTTGAGGTAGAGGAGCGGGTCCTCGGTCCGGTCGGCCATGTAGTCCGTCCGCGAGACGTGGACCGCGTCACGGCCGAACGACTGTTCGAACTCGGCGGTGATCGCGGTGACCAGGGGTGTCGCGAGCTCGGGAGGCACCCAGGCTTCGAACGAGGTCGACAGCGGTCCGAGCGGGTCGGGTGCGACCAGTCGGTCGACACCGGAGTTCAGGATGAACGCGCTCGGGTCGTCGTTCCAATTGCGGGCCTTCAGCACGCCGACGACGACGGCGGTGACCTTCGTGTCGCCGTTCAGCACGGTCGCGGTGGGGTGCGCGGCGAGCGACGGCATGCCGAGCCGCTGCCAGAACTGCTCGTTGACGACGATCGGCGGCGCGAGTAGCTCGTCATCCGAGGGCTGGAACCAGCGACCCTCCATCACGACGGTGCGGTGCATCGTCGCGTAGTCCGGATCGACGGTCTGGGTCATGACCGACGTCACCCCGTCGCGGAACTGGACGGGCAGCGAAGCGCCCCCGACCTTCGAAGAGTGGCGGATGTCGTGGCGCTTGACGATCGTGGCCCACGCCGCCTCGAGACGCTCTCCGCTCGTCGTGCCCTCCACGCCCGGACTCGCCGAGATCAGCGCGGGACGGCCACCGTAGCGCTCGTCGTTCTCGCGCATGCCCTGCTCGACGATGTTCGCCAGCCCGACGACCGAGCTGAGTGCGCACACGGCGATGCCCACCCCGATCAGCGACAGCAGCACCCGGGTGCGGTGGATGCGCAGCACCTGCCAGGCCTCCACGATCGCGCCGCACAGGGCGGAGAGCGCGTTCACGCGGCCACCTCCGCGGTCGCGGCGTGCAGGCGTCCTGCGTCAAGCCGGTAGCGGACCTCCGACCGCGCGGCCACGGCCGGGTCGTGGGTGATGACGACCAGCGCGGCGTCGTTCTCCGCGGCGACGTCCTCCAGCAGGTCGATCACGGTGGACCCGGTCTCCACGTCCAGCGCCCCGGTCGGCTCATCGGCCAGGATCAGGCGCGGCCCGCGCACGAGCGCCCGGGCTATGGCGACGCGCTGCTGCTCGCCACCGGACAGCACCTCGGGGAGGGAGTCGAGCCGGTGGCCGAGTCGGACGCGTTCGAGCATCTCGGTGGCGAGGACCCTGCGCTTCCAGAACCGCCGGCCCGTCGCGTAGAGCAGCGGGGTCATCACGTTCTCGAGCGCGGTGCGGCCCGACAGCAGGTTGAACTGCTGGAACACGAAGCCGACGTCGGCGCCGCGGCGCAGATCGCGAGCGCGGCCGCCGATCCGCTCGACTGGGACGCCCTCGAACTCGAACTCTCCGCTGCTCGGGGAGTCCAGGAGGCCGAGGAGGTTGAGCAGGGTCGACTTGCCCGACCCGGAGCGGCCGACGACCGAGACGCGCTCGCCCGCCTCCACGACCAGGTCGACGCCGTGCAGGATCGTGAGCGGCTCGGCGTCCGGGACCCGGACCGTCTTGGTGACCCCGCTCAGGCGCAGCAGGGCCGTCACAGTCCGGCTGCCGGGTCGGAGCCTGAGCACATCATCCCGCCATTGCCCATCGGCACGCAGCCGCCCTCCGGTGTCGCTGCGCCCGGGACGAACTGCAGGACGGAGTCGCCCTCCTTGAGGCCGCCTGCGACCTCGACGGACGTGCCGTCGGTGAGCCCGAGCGCGACCTCGACCTCCTTCGGGTCGCCGCCCTTCTCGCCGGGGACGTAGACGATGCCCTTCTCGGCGGAGCCCTTGACCGCGGTCGTGGGCACCGTGAGCACGTTCTCCGCGCGACCGGCGGAGATCGTGAGATCGGCGCTCAGCCCCGCGAACACGGTTACCTCGGCAGGAACCGCGCAGCGAACGGTCGTGGTGGAGTCGCCGGCGCCGCCGCCGCTCGTTCCGGGCTCCGCGTTCGGCGCGGCGTTCGACGCGGTCGCGGGCGGCGTCGTGATGGTCAACCCGGTGCACGTGAACGGGGCCGGGCCGCCCTTCACGGTGACCGTGGCCTCCGTCGGCCGGTAGATCAGGCGGTACTGCTGCTCGGCCGGTAGCGTCGCCGACACGGAGAAGCTCGGCGGCGCGACCGAGGCGACCGGGTCGCCGATCGCGACGTTCTGCCCGGCGAGCACCGGGAGCTCGCTCAGCACGCCCGCGATCGGCGCGGTGACCTCCGTGTAGCTGATAACGGGCTTGCGCTCTGTCAGTGTCTGCGTGCCGTCCGGCCCTGTCTCCAGGACCGGGTCGCGCGGTGTCTCGACCCGGATGTCGAAGAGCACGGCCCCGGCGTCGACCGGCTTGCCGACCGTCGCCTGAACCTTGTTCACGGTGCCCGCCGCTGTCGCCCGTGCGGGGACCGCGTCGTCGGCGACGATCGACCCGGAGACCGTCACGTCGTTGACGATCGTGCCGGTCTCCACGGTCGTGACCGGATCGGCCAGCTGGCCGGTCGGGGTCGCGGGATCCGAGGCCCGCGACTCCCCGCTCGGGAAGAACGCCAGCTTCACCAGCGCGACGGCGATCGTCGCCACGATCACGATTCGGATCGCCGGGAAGACCCAGCGTCGCACAACCCCCACATGCAGCCTTTCATTCGCGTGCGCCGACCCCCGGCGACACGTGAATTCCATCTTACATGTAAGGACCGATACTCCGGCCTAGGCCTCGATGACGAGCGGCACGATCATCGGGCGGCGGCGGTAGCTGGTGTTCACCCAGCGGCCGACCGTCCGGCGGACCACCTGCGAGAGCGCGTGCGAGTCGCGGACGCCGTTGTGCGCCGCGTCGGCGAGGGCCGCCGCGATCTTCGGCTTGACGGCGTCGAACACCGCGTCGTCCTCCGCGAAGCCGCGGGCGTGGATCTCCGGGCCCGTGACGATGCGGCCGCTGGTGGCCTCCACCACCACGATGATGGAGATGAAGCCCTCCTCGCCGAGGATGCGGCGGTCCTTCAGGTCGGCGTCGGTGATCTCGCCGACGCTGGAGCCGTCGACGTAGACGAAGCCGAGGTCGAGCTGGCCGACCACGCGGGCGACGCCGTCGCGCAGGTCGATGACCGTGCCGTCCTCGGCGATGATCGTGTTCTTCTCCGGCACTCCGGTGTCCATCGCCAGCCGCGCATTGGCGACCAGGTGGCGGTACTCGCCGTGCACGGGCATCACATTGCGGGGCTTGAGGATGTTGTAGCAGTAGAGCAGCTCGCCCGCGGCCGCGTGGCCGGAGACGTGCACCTTGGCGTTGCCCTTGTGCACGACGTTGGCGCCGAGCTTGGTCAGGCCGTCGATGACGCGGTAGACCGCGTTCTCGTTGCCCGGGATGAGGCTGGAGGCCAGGATCACCGTGTCGCCGTGGCCGACCTCGATCTGGTGGTCGAGGTTCGCCATCCGCGCCAGCACCGCCATCGGCTCGCCCTGGGAGCCGGTCGACATGTAGACGATCTCGTCGTCCGGGAGGTCGGCGGCCTTCTTGTAGTCGATGAGGACGCCCTCGGGCACCTTGAGGTAGCCGAGCTCGGCGGCGATGGTCATGTTGCGCACCATCGAGCGGCCGAGCAGGGCGACGCGGCGGCCGTTGGCGGCGGCGGCGTCGAGGACCTGCTGCACGCGGTGCACGTGGCTGGAGAAGCTGGCGACGATCACCCGGCGCGGGGCGCGGGCGATCACGGTGTCGAGCACCGGGCCGATCGAGCGCTCCAGCGGCGTGAAGCCGGGGACGTCGGCGTTGGTGGAGTCGGCCATGAACAGGTCGACGCCCTTCTCGCCCAGGCGGGCGAAGGCGCGCAGGTCGGTGATCCGGTCGTCCAGCGGGAGCTGGTCCATCTTGAAGTCGCCGGTGTGCAGCACCGTGCCGGCCGGCGTCGTGATGGCGACGGCCAGTGCGTCCGGGATGGAGTGGTTGACGGCGACGAACTCCAGGTCGAACGGACCGAGCTGCTCGGTGCGGCCTTCCTTGACGGTGAGCGTGTAGGGCTGGATGCGGTGCTCCTTGAGCTTCGCCTCCACCAGCGCGAGGGTGAGGCCGGAGCCGATCAGCGGGATGTCCGCGCGCAGCTTGAGCAGGTACGGAACGGCGCCGATGTGGTCCTCGTGGCCGTGCGTCAACACGACGCCGAGGACGTCGTCGAGGCGATCGCGGACCGGGGCGAAGTCGGGCAGGATCAGGTCGACGCCGGGCTGGTCCTGCTCGGGGAACAGGACGCCGCAGTCGACGATGAGGAGCTTGCCTTCGTATTCGAAGACGGTCATGTTCCGGCCGATCTCGCCGAGACCGCCGGTGGGGATGATCCGAAGCGTTCCCGGTTCGAGTGCCGGGGCTTCGGAGACGAGGTTGGGCATCGGCCCTCCAATGTTCAGGTGTGTACGTACGTCCGGGCACGAGGCCCGGGGTGGAACCGGCCGCGGAGCGGCCCTAGCGTGTGGCGCCGGCGATCTTGGGCAGCGCGCCGCCGGCGGCGGCGTTGCGATCGGGGCGGAAGTTGCGGAAGTCTGCGCCGGGGATGTCGCGGACGAGGTCGAGCTCGTCCTCGATCTGGGCGGCCTCCCACTCCTCCGGTCCGACCAGCGGGAGACGGACGCGCGGACTGGAGATGCGCCCCAGGCCGTGCAGGATGTACTTGGCTGCGACGGTGCCAGGGACGTGCGTCATGACGGCGCGGACCAGCGGCTCCAGCTTCCGGTGGGCAGCGGTGGCGGTGGCGAGGTCGCCGGCGTTGACCGCGTCCACGATCTGCCGGTAGGGCGTCGCGGTGATGTTGGCCGTGACCCCGATGAGGCCGGTGGCGCCGATCGAGAGGTGCGGGAGGACGTTGGCGTCGTCGCCCGAGAAGTACATCAGATCGGTCTGGTTGAGCACCCGGCTGACCTCGCTGAAGTCGCCCTTGGCGTCCTTGATGGCGAGCACATTGGGGTGCTTGGCGATGCGCAGGATGGTTTCGTACTTGATCGGGATGCCGGTGCGGCCCGGGATGTCGTAGAGGATGACCGGCAGGTCGGTCGAGTCCGCGATCATGCGGAAGTGCGTGAGCACACCGGCTTGGGTCGGCTTGTTGTAGTACGGCGTGACGATCATCACGCCGTCGGCGCCGGCCTTCTCGCTCTGCTTGTAGAGCTGGATGGCGTGCGCGGTCTCGTTCGAGCCGCCGCCGGTGATGATCTTGGCCCGGCCGCCCGCGACGGACTTGCCGACCTCGACCAGGCGGAGCTTCTCGGCGTCGGTGAGCGTGGAGGTCTCGCCCGTGGTGCCGGTGACGACGATGCCGTCCGCTCCCGCGACGATGACGTCGTCCATGTGCTTCTCCACGCCGGCCCAGTCGACCTCGCCATCGGCGGTGAAGGGCGTGACCAGGGCGACGAGCACCTGGCCGAAGGGGTTAGCGGGAGCAGCCATGGGATCAAGGCTATCGGGTCGGGCACGGCGGCCGCTTCCCCCGGCGGCCGATCGGTGGAGAGCTCATGCCGTCGGCGCGCCTGTGGAGGACGACTGCCGTCATCTTCGTTCACACTCCCTTCAGTCGGTTGCGCAGCACGCGTATCGTCACCTCACGATGTCCGTACCCTCCGCCCTCCTCGTCCTGCTCGTCCTGGTCGCCGTCGCGACCACGGCCGGCCTCGTATGGCGCGCCCGCACCGGCCGGGTCCGCACGGCGCGCGCCGATCGCGTGACCGCGGCCGACGTCGGCGCCAGCGGACTCGGCTCCCGCGCCACCCTCGTCCAGTTCTCCACGGCCTTCTGCGCCCAGTGCCCATCCACGGCGCGCGTGCTGCACGGGGTCGCGGGCGAGCACGACGGTGTCGAGCACCTGGACGTGGACCTGACCGTCCGCCCCGAGCTCGCCCGCCGGTTCGGCGTGCTGCAGACCCCGACCACCCTGCTGCTCGACGCCCGCGGCACCGTCCGCGGCCGGATCGCCGGCGCCGCCCGGCCCGGCGAGGTGCGCAGCGCCCTCGACCGCATCCTGACGGAGTGACCATGACCGACACACCGAGCACCACTCGACCCGGCACGGCCGGCATCGACCCGCGCTCGCCGCGCTTCGGCGCCGCGATCACCGCCGTCCTGCTGCTGATCGACCTCTTCCTGGCCCTCACCGGCGCGACCGTCGCCGCCGCTGTGCTGCTGCTCCTCATCGCCCTGCTCTTCGCCTGGGGAGCCTTCGCGGGCGTGCGCCGCCATCCCTACGGTCTGCTGTACCGCGTCGCGGTGCGACCCCGGCTCGCGCCGCCGACCGAGCTCGAGGACCCGGCGCCGCCGACCTTCGCGCAGGCCGTGGGCCTCGTCGTCACCGGCGTCGGCCTGCTGCTGTTCGTGCTCGGCGTGCCGGCCGCCCTGCCGATCTCCGCCGCGCTGGCGTTCATCGCGGCCTTCCTGAACGCGGCGTTCGGGTACTGCCTGGGCTGCCAGATCTACCTGCTGCTCGTGCGCGCGGGTGTCATCCGAAGGAGCGCCAGCACGCTCTGACGGCCGAAACCGGGAATCCCCCGCACGAGGGCCGACGCGTCGGAGGCCGCCAGTAGTCTGGGTCGCACGCCCGCGCTCTGCGGGTGGAACGACAGGAGGTCTCATGGCAGTCACCAGCGAATCCACCACGGTCTGGACCGGCGATCTGAAGTCCGGCTCGGGGACGGTCTCACTGGACTCGTCCGGAGCGGCGACGCTCTCGGTGAACTGGAAGGCCCGTTCGGAAGGCGGCGCGGAGACCTCCACGCCCGAGGAACTGCTGGGCGCCGCGCACTCCTCCTGCTTCTCGATGGCGTTCTCGAACGTCCTCGCGGGCTTCGGCACTCCGCCGGAGAGCATCCGCACCACGGCGGCGGTCACCTTCGACCCCGCGCAGGGCATCACCGGCAGCCACCTCCTCGTGGAGGCGAGCGTCCCGGGGCTGGGCGAGGAGGACTTCCAGCGCCTCGCCGACGAGGCCAAGCGCACCTGCCCGGTGTCGCGTGCGCTCGTCGGCATCCCGATCACGATCGAAGCCACGCTGGCCTGAGCAGATGCGGGTGCTCGTAGCCGGCGCGTCCGGCATGATCGGCACCGAGCTCGTCCGCGCACTGGCGGCGGAGGGCCACGACGCCCTCCGCCTGGTGCGGCGGGAGCCGGCCGCCGCGGACGAACGCGCCTGGGCCCCCTCGGCGCGCAGCATCGACCTGCGGCTGCTGGACGAGACGGACGCCGTGGTGAACCTCTCCGGCGCCTCGCTCAACCGCCTGCCGTGGACGGCGGCGCACAAGCGCCGCATCCTCGACTCGCGCCTGGCCGCGACGGGCACGCTCGCGGACGGGATGCGCCAGGCCGCGAACCCGCCCGGTGTCTTGGTCAGCGGCGCGGCGGTCGGATACTACGGCGACCGGCCGGGGCAGACCCTGACCGAGGACTCCACGAAGGGCACGGGATTCCTGTCGGACGTGGTGGAGGCCTGGGAGACCGCCGCGCACCTCGCGCCCAGCGGCGCCCGCGTGGTCACCATCCGCACCGGAGTCGTCGTGGGCCGCGGAGGTGCGATGGCGCCGTTGCTGCCGCTGGCGAAAGCCGGGCTGCTCGGCCCGATCGCGGGCGGCCGGCAGCACTGGCCGTGGGTGAGCCTGCACGACGAGGCGGCCGCGATCGTCCACCTCCTGACCTCCCCGCTCAGTGGACCCGTGAACGTCGTCGGCCCGGAGCCCGCGACCGCCGGCGAGGTGCTGCGCGCGCTCGCGAAGGCGGTGCACCGGCCCTACGGCCTGCCGCTGCCGCGACCGGTGGTGAACCTCGGGCTCGGCGAGGCCGGGCGCGAGCTACTCCTGGCCGACCAGCGGGTGCTCCCGCAGCGCCTGCTCGACGACGGGTTCGTGTTCCGGGACGCGACCGTGCAGGAGGCGATGGCGCGACTGGTGCAGCGGGCTTAGGCCGACGCGCGCTGCTCGGCCCGGTACAGCCCGATCGCCTGCCGCAGGGCCGCCCGCGCACGGCGGCGGTCACCGCTCGCGTCGTACGCGAGGCCGAGCCGGAACCACGCCCGCCAGCTCTCCGGCGACGCCTCCACCTCGGCCTTGAATTGCGGGAACTCCGCGTCGGCGGCGTCGCGCAGCGGGCGCCCCGAGGCCCGGTGCGGGAGGTCGTCCACCGGCAGGGTGCCCTCGGCCGCCATCAGCTTGACGAGCTTCTCGGTGCGGGCGCCGAACAGCAGTTCCCGGACGAGCGCCCACGCCGCGATCAGCCCGATCACGATCAACGCGACGCTCATCGCGATGCCGACGGCCGACCCCGACGCGAAGAGCAGGACCGCGCGCTGGAAGACCAGCACGAGGTAGACGACGAGCAGCAGCGCCATGAACAGCGCCGAGAGACGGTTGCGCATCGGGCGGCCTACACCTCGCGGACGGTCGCCCGCGGCGGCTCACCGTCGGGCTCGCTGATGCCGAGGTCGACCAGCTTGTCCAGACCGACCACCACGCCGGTCGTCGTCGCGGCGGCGCGCAGCGCGAGCAGGATGCCCGGCTCGTACGCCTCCTGGCCGATCGTGTCGTGACGGATGGTGAGGGTCTCCCCCGCCCCGCCGAAGATCACCTGCTGCTGGGCGGCGACGCCGCGCATCCGGAGGCTGTGGATCGGCACGCTGCCGACCTGCTGGCCGCGCGCCCGCTGGTAGGTGTGGGGAGCGTCCACCGGGCCGCGCTGCAGTCGGGCGGCCGCGATCAGCTCGGCGGTCCGCACCGCGGTGCCGGAGGGCGAGTCGACCTTGCCCGGGCCGTGCGTCTCGACGATCTCGATGGAGTCGAAGAACCGGGCGGCGACGGTCGCGAAGGCGGTGCCGAGAGCGGAGCCCAGCGAGAAGTTGGGGATGACGACGGCGCCGGCGCCCTCGTGCTCGGCCACCCGGCGCTCCAGGTCGAGGATGCGGTCGGCCGACCAGCCGGAGGTCCCGACCAGCACGTTGAGGCCGTGGTCCACAGCGAAGGCGACGATCCCAGGGCTGACCTGCGGCAGCGTCATGTCCACCAGCACGTCGGCGCCGAGCATGGCGTCGAGCGGGGTCCGGGAGTCGAGGGCGGCCACCAGCTCCAGGTCGTCGGCCGCCTCGATGAGGCGGACCGCCACGGATCCGAGCTTGCCGGTCGCCCCGGCGACGGCCACGCGAATAGTCACCCGTCCACCCTACCCGCCGCGCACTGCCCGCGCCCCGGCGACGCCGGCCGCTAGCCTGGGACGATGGTGTCCTTTGCCGATGTCTCCGTCACCGACGCGACCGCCCACCGGATGCTGGCGGACTACTTCGCCGAGCGCGCCGAGACCTTCCCCGCCTCCCAGGGCGCGTACCGCACGACCTTCCCCGACCCGGGCCAGTTCGTGCCGCCGGCGGGTGTCTTCCTGCTGGCGTACGACGACGGCGAGGCCGGCTGCGGCGGCATCCGCGAGCTGGCCGTCCCGCTGTCGGAGACCGAGGACGGCGAGCGCATCGTCCGCTACGAGATCAAGCACCTCTGGGTGGCGCCCGCGCACCGCGGCCGGGGCCTCGGCCGCGCCATCCTCGCCGAGCTGGAGCACCGGGCGCGCGGCTTCGGCGCGACCGAAGTCGTCCTCGACACCAACGCCAGCCTGGAGGCCGCCGGCGGCCTCTACCGCTCGCACGGCTACGAGAGCATGCAGCCCTACAACGACAACCCGAATGCGACCGACTGGTTCCGCAAGCGGCTCGGCCCGGACGTCACGCCGGCCTGAACCCGCCGACGAGACTCCGCTAGACCGGCTGGAGCTCGGGCAGGCCGGTGCGCAGCTCGACCGGAAGGTGGCCGAGGTCGTTGTGTACGACCAGCACCGGAGGCTTCGCCGAGCGCACCCGGATGATGGTCAGGCCGCAGTTGGCCTGGTTGAGTCCGAGCCAGCGCCAAGCGGGCGCGTCGAAGACGTGGCGGACGAACCAGCCGATCACGAAGTTGTGGGTCACCAGCAGGTCGTGCCTGTCGCCCATCGCGGGCGTCAGGAACTCGCTGACCGCGTCCTCCATCTGCGCGCTGCCCGCCTCGATCTCGGCGTCCGTCACCGGGCCGAAGAACGACTCGAACGCCTTGGGCATATCGGGCGTCGGCCCGGAGGGGATGCAGTCGAACAGCAGGCTGGAGGGCTCCGGCACCACGGCCGGCATCCGCTCGGCGATGATCGAGGCGGTCTCCTCTGCGCGGATCAGCGGCGAGTGGTACATGCCCGTCAGCGGCAGGCCGCTGAGCCGGTCGGCGATCAGCTGGGCCTGGCGCTTGCCGCGCGGCGACAGCGGGCCGTCGGGCAGGCCGTGCTCGGCATCCTGCTGCTCGCCGTGACGCACGAGGTAGAGGTAATGAGGCACCGGTAGACCTTTCGATGTGACGAGTAGGGAGACAGGCGGTCAGGCCACGAGGCCCGCGAAGACGTCGTCGTCGACGCCACCCACCGCGGAGATCGAGACCGGGCGGTCGGCCAGGTCCCGTGCGAGTTCACGGACGTCACCGGCGGTGACGAGGTGGAGGCGCCGCAGGCTCTCGTCGAGGTCGGCGAACTCCCCCAGGCTGATCTCTGCGCGGCCGAGCCGCGACATCCGGGTGTCGGAGTCCTCCAGGGCGAGCGCCGCGCCCCCGGAGAGCTGGCCGACGGCGCGGCGCAGCTCGTCGGCCGTCACGCCGCCGTCGGCGAGGCGGTGCAGCTCGGCGAGCATCAGCTCGGCGACCTGCCGGGCTTTCGCCGGAGCGCAGCCCGAGTAGAGCCCGAAGACGCCGGCGTCCGAGTAGGAGCCGGAGAACGAGTAGACGGCGTAGGCCAGCCCGCGCTTCTCGCGGACCTCCTGGAACAGCCGACTCGACATCCCACCGCCGAGGACGGAGTTGAGCACGCTCATCGTGGTGCGGCGCTCGTCGGTCGCGACGATGCCGGGCATGCCGATGATGAGGTTGGCCTGCTCGATCGGCCGGGACACGGTCACGACGGGGGCGCCGCGCTCGATCGTCGCCTGATCGTTCGAACGACGGTCGACCGGCGCAGCCACCTCGTCCCGGTCCCAGCCCGCGGCGTCGAGTGCGCGCTGCACACCGGCCACGAGCACGTCGTGGTCGACCGCGCCGGCGGCCGTCACGACCAGGTCGCGCGGTCGGTAGTTGGCGCGGTAGTGGCTCCACACCGCGTCGCGGGTCGCCGCGCGGATGGTGTCGGGCCGACCGCCGATCGGCCGCCCGAGCGGGTGGTCGCCGAGCACCGCGGTGAAGAGGCGCTCGTTGGCGACGTCGGCCGGGTCGTCTTCGGCCATCGACAGCTCTTCGAGGATCACGCCGCGCTCGTTCTCGAACTCGGTGGGGTCGAGGACGGACGAGGTGAGCATGTCGCCGATGACCTCCACCGCCATCGGGAGGTCGCGGTCCTGCACCTTGGCGTAGTAGCAGGTGTACTCCTTGGCCGTCATGGCGTTGTGCTCGCCGCCGACGGAGTCGAAGGACACCGCGATGTCGAGGGCTGTGCGCGTGCGCGTGCCCTTGAACAGCAGGTGCTCGAGGAAGTGCGTGGAGCCGAGGCTGCCCGCCACGTCGGCGATCTCGTCGCGGGATCCGACGGCCACCCAGTAGCCGAGGGTCGCGCTCCGGGCGCCGGGCACCTGCTCGCTGAGGATGCGGACGCCGTTCGGCAGGATCGTGCGGCGGACGAGGGCCTCGCCGGATGCGGCGAAAGCGAGGTCGGCCAGACCGAGGGGGAGGTCGACTGCGCTGTTCATCCCCTCCACCCTACGCCAGCGCTCGATCGATCGCGGAGACTGGGAAAATGAGGACAAACAGACTGGTCTGTCTACGACTATACTGAAGTGACCACCCCGACCGGTCGTCCCCCCTTGGACCGGTCGGGGAGGTTCTCAGAGAAGAGCGGAGGCGCCACGGTCTCCCGGAGAGAGGAGCGACCCAGATGGTCGTAAGTGCCCGCGCGACCATCCGGCCGCCCGCACCGTCGAAGATCAAGATCCTCGCGACCGCCGACGAGCTCTTCTACCAGGAGGGCATCCACACGGTCGGCGTCGACCGCATCATCGCGGGCGCCCGGGTCACGAAGGCGACCTTCTACAAGCACTTCCGCTCCAAGGACCTCCTGATCATCGCCTATGTCGAGGGCCGGGACCGCCAGGTGCGGGAATGGTTCGCCGAGAAGGAGGCGGAGCTGTCCGACCCGACGGCGATCGCCCGCGCCCTCGTCGACTCCATCAACGCCGAGGCGGTGCGCCCGGGCTTCCGCGGCGACCCGTTCATCAACGCCGCGGCGCAGTTCGCCGACGAGAACCACCCGGTGCGCGTCGCCGTGACCGCCCACCGGGACTGGTACGCGAAGCACATCGAGGAGTTGTTCCGCCGGATCGGCCACCCGCGACCGGGTGACGCGGCGGACGACCTCATCCTCGCCCGCGACGGCGCCCTGGCGGGCGGCTACGTGGGCGACCCGATCGCAGCGGGCGCAGCCCTGCACCGCGCGCTCGACCGCATCCTCGCCGAGGCGTAGCCGGTCGGTAACTCCGGAGGATCGGCCCGCCACGCCGCCCTGCGTACCGTAACTCCGGAGACCGGGCCGGGTCTGCGGCCGATCTCCGGAGTTACGGAGAACGGCTGGCGTCGGCAACTCCGGGGATGCAGGCCGAAACGGAGCCCGATTCCGGAGTTACGGAGATTAGGGCGGCGTGGCCGGACGGGCCTCCGGAATTGGCGACCGGCGGGCCTACTCGGAGACGCGGTCGAGGTCGAGCATCTGGGCGCGGGTGAGGCGGATGCCGGCGGCGGCCATGAGGCCGTCGACCTGCTCGGGGCGGCTGGCGCTCGCCACCGGGGCCACGATGGTGCGCTTGGCCAGCAGCCACGCGATCGCGACGCTCGCCGGGGAGACGCCGTGCTCGGCCGCGATGCGGTCGAGCACCGCGAGCACGCGCATGCCCTTGCGGTTGACGTACGCGGAGGCGCGCACGCTGCGGGCGTCCGCACTGAGGTCGGACTTGGAGCGGTACTTCCCCGTGAGGAAGCCGTTCGCCAGCGCGTAGTACGGCATCACCGCGAGCCCCTGGGCGGCCGCGACGATGCGCAGCGCGCTCTCGAACTCGGCCCGGTGCATGAGGTTGTACTGCGTCTGGATGGCGACGAACTTGGGCAGCCCGGCCGACGACAGGATGCGCGCTTCGATGAGCCGCTCGGCGCTGAAGTTGGACGCGCCGAGGTAACGGACCTTGCCGGTCTCGATGAGCCACTCCGCGGTCGCGAGGCTGTCCTCCAGCGGAACCTCGGGGTCGTCGTCGTGGAAGTAGAGCAGGTCGATGTGGTCGGTCTGCAGGCGCTCGAGGGAGGCCTCCACCGCCCGCACGATGCTCACCGAGCCGAGTCCGGGGTTCTCGTGGTGCCGGCCGACCTTGGTGGCGACGACCAGGTCGTCGCGGTTGCCGCGCTCGCGCATCCACTTGCCGATGAGGACCTCGCTGCGCCCGCCGACGTAGCTGTCCGCGGTGTCGATGAAGTCGCCGCCGCGCGAGGCGAAGCGGTCGAGGATCGCGAGCGACGTGTCGCCGTCGGCCGTCCAGCCGAAGACGCTTGCTCCGAGCGACAGCGGGTACACCGCGAGGTCGCTCTCGCCGATGCGGCGCGGGGCGATGATCGAGAGCGGGCCGGTGCGCTCCAGGCCGCTGTCGATGTCGAGCGGCCCGCCGGTGTCGGTGGACGGCTCGGCGAAGGCCGGGGACCCAGCCGCGAGGGCGGGACGCGGGGAGGTCGTGGCCGGCTGCGCTGGCGACGCCGAAGCGGTCTCGCCGGCAGGGCGGTTCGGCGTCGCTGACGACTGATCCGACGTGCCGTCGGCGTCCGGGACGACCGCTGCGGCGGGATGGCGGAGGCCGACGCTCTCGAGCAGGCGCAGGGGAAGCAACTGTGGCATCTCATCCCCCTTCCAGTCGTTCGAGCGGGTCTTCACGCGGACGATAGATTCGGGGCTCGAATCGTTTCGAGGGTGCTCTGCTCCGGAACGTTAAGGGCAGAGTACGGCATGCCGCAGACGCGGCACGACCAAACGGGTGAACGGCGCAAAAATCGTTCATCACAGTTTCATCACGACGTGCTAGTCGCCCTCCGGAGCACCGCTCTGGCGTGTGAAAGCACGGGTCCGTCGACCATCCGGCCGTTGTGCCGGAACACTCCCCCGCCTGCAGCTCTGGCCGCCTCCAGGAGTTCGACGGCCTCGGCCACCTGGGCCTCGTCCGGCCGGTAGGCGGCGCGCACGGTTTCCACCTGCGACGGGTGGATGCACGCGGTCGCGGCGAACCCGACCGCGACGGCGTCCTCGGCCTCCGCGGCGAGCCCGTCGAGGTCCGCGATGTCGAGGTGAACCGTGTCCACAGCGGGTTTCCCCGCGGCTCCGGCGGCCAGCAGCACCGCCGAGCGCGCGTGCGCCGCGACATCGCGGTAGCGACTGTCCGGGCGCCGGCTCGAGGTGCCGCCGAGCGAGGCGACCAGGTCCTCCGCGCCCCACATCAGCGCGACGACCTGCTCCGCGGCAGCGAGCTCCCCCGCCGCGACCACGCCGGCCGCGGTCTCGCAGAGCGCGATCACCTGAAGGCCGTCGAGCGCGGCGAGGTCGGCCGCGCGCTCCGCCTTCGGCAGCATCACGGCCGTGTAGGGCGTGACCGAGAGCGCCGCGAGGTCGGCGGCCTGGTCGTCGGTGCCGGCCGGATTGACCCGCACGATCACGCGCGCGGAGTCGAGGTCCGACGCGGCGAGCGCCTCCCGGGCCGCCACCCTGCGCGCCGGATCGACGGCGTCCTCCAGGTCGAGGATGACCGCGTCCGACCGCTCCAGCGCCTTGGCGTACCGGTCGGGCCGGTCGGCCGGGCAGAACAGCAGCGCCGGGCCCCACGGGAATGCGCCGACGCCGGGGACGACGGTCATTCGTCGCTCGTCCCGAGGTGCGCCTCGCGGCACCACACCATGACCTGCCGGGTCGCCGTGGCGACGACCACGCCGTCCTGGTTGCGGCCGGTGTGCTCCAGCGTGACGATCCCCTGGCCGGGACGGGAGGCCGAGAGCCGCTTGGCGGTCACCGTCGTCTCCGAGTAGAGCGTGTCGCCGTGGTACAGCGGGTGCGGGAAGGAGACCTCCGAGAACCCGAGGTTGGCCACGATGGTTCCCTGCGTCAGCTGGGCGACCGACGCGCCGACGATCGTCGCGAGCGTCCACATCGAGTTCATCAGCCGCTCGCCGAAGGGCTGCCGGGCGGACCACGCGGCGTCCAGGTGCAGCGCCTGCGTGTTCATCGTCAGCGTGGTG
Source organism: Leifsonia sp. GW821-FHT13C09 (assembly GCF_058806435.1). Taxonomy (NCBI): domain Bacteria; kingdom Bacillati; phylum Actinomycetota; class Actinomycetes; order Micrococcales; family Microbacteriaceae; genus Leifsonia; species Leifsonia sp. GW821-FHT13C09. The sequence goes on from NZ_JBXAPS010000003.1 coordinate 29,321, forward strand.
AAGAGGACGTTGTCGGCCTCCGTGACCGTGCGGCCCGGGCGATGCAGATAGCGCGTCTCCAGCTCGAACTCCTCGTAGTAGAGGCCGCGCTGCTCGACTTCTTTCACGACGCCGCTCCCTTCATGGCGTCCGGCAGCTCCACCGCGAGCGGCGCCCCCGTCGCGGCGACGACCTCCTCGACCGTCACGCCCGGCGCGGTCTCGCGCAGCACGAGCCCGTCCGGGGTCACGTCGATCACGGCGAGGTCGGTGATGATCCGGTCCACGCAGCCGGTGCCGGTGAGCGGGAGGGTGCACTCGGCGAGGATCTTCGGCTTGCCCTCCTTGTCCACGTGCTCCATCATCACGATCAGCCGCTTGGCGCCGAAGACGAGGTCCATCGCGCCGCCCATGCCCTTGACCATCTTGCCGGGGATCATCCAGTTGGCCAGGTCGCCGGCCGCCGAGACCTCCATCGCGCCGAGGACCGCGACGTCCACGTGGCCGCCGCGCACCATCCCGAACGACAGCGACGAGTCGAAGTAGGCGGCGCCGCGCTTGACGGTGACGGTCTCCTTGCCCGCGTTGATCAGGTCGGGGTCGACGTCGGCGTCGGCCGGGTAGGGGCCGACGCCGAGCACGCCGTTCTCGGAGTGCAGGATGACCTCCACGCCTTCCGGGATGTAGTTCGGAATGAGCGTCGGCATGCCGATGCCGAGGTTGACGTACTGGCCGTTCTCCAGCTCCTGCGCCACCCGGGCGGCGAGCTCGGTGCGGGTGAGGCTCATCGGGCGCTCCCTGCCTGGGCGGGGGCAGTAGTGGCGGGGGCCTCGGCCGGCGCGGCGACCGTGCGCCGCTCGATCCGCTTCTCCACGCCCGGCGCGTGCACCACGCGCTGGACGAAGATCCCGGGCAGGTGCACCTCCCCCGGCGCGAGCTCGCCCGGCTCGACCAGCTCCTCCACCTCGGCGACGGTGATGCCGCCGGCCATCGCCGCCAGCGGGTTGAAGTTCATCGCGGCGGCGTGGAAGACCAGGTTGCCGTGCCGGTCGCCCTTCGCCGCGTGGACGAGCGCGAAGTCGGGACGCAACGAGCGCTCCAGGACGTAAGACGCGCCGTCGAACTCGCGCACCTCCTTCGGCTCGCTCGCGACCGCGACCGAGCCGTCGTCGTTGTAGCGGCGCGGCAGGCCGCCGAGCGCGATCTGGGTGCCGACGCCGGCCGGCGTGTAGAACGCCGGGATGCCCGCGCCACCCGCCCGCAGCTTCTCCGCGAGCGTGCCCTGCGGGGTCAGCTCCACCTCCAACTCGCCGGAGAGGAACTGCCGCGCGAACTCCTTGTTCTCGCCGACGTAGGAGCTGATCATCTTGCGGATGCGGCGCTGGGCGAGCAGGAGGCCGAGCCCCCAGTCGTCCACGCCGCAGTTGTTGCTGACCACCTCGAGGTCGGTCGTGCCGGCCTCTAACAGCGCCTGGATCAGCGCGCTCGGGATGCCGCACAACCCGAAGCCGCCCACGGCCAGGCTCGCGCCGCTCGGGATGTCGGCCACCGCCTCCCGCGCGCTCGCCACCGTCTTATCGATCACGCTGCATCTCCCTACCTCTCACCGTCGAGCTGTGTCCCGCCATTGAGTACGGGAAAACTACCGCCCAAACCGCCGAGTCGCCAGATCATCTACGTACTCGGCGGTTGGGGACTTCAGGCCTCGAAGCCGAGGGCCCGCGAGATGATCATGAGCTGGACCTCGGAGGTGCCCTCGCCGATCTCCAGGATCTTCGAGTCGCGGTAGTGCCGGGCGACCGGGTTCTCGTTGAGGAACCCGTAGCCGCCGAAGATCTGGGTCGCGTCGCGGGCGTTGTCCATCGCGGCCTCGCTGCCGACCAGCTTGGCGATGGAGGCCTCCATCTTGAAGGGCTTGCCCGCCATCAGCTTGAACGCGGCGTCGTAGTACGCCAGCCGCGCCGCGTGCACCCGCGCCTGCATCCGCGCGATCTTGAAGGCGATGTACTGGTTGGAGCCGATCGGCCGGCCGAAGACGTTGCGCGACGTGGCGTAGCGCACCGCCTCCTCCAGGCAGCCCTGCGCGGCGCCCGTGCAGAGCGCGGCGAAGGCGACCCGGCCCTCGTCGAGAGTTTGGAGGAAGTTGGCGTACCCGCGGCCGCGCTCGCCGAGGAGGTTGGCCTCGGGCACGTGCACGTCGGTCAGCGTCAGCGGGTGGGTGTCGGAGGTGTGCCAGCCGACCTTGTCGTAGACCGGCTCGGCGACGAAGCCGGGCGTGCCGGTCGGGACGATGATCGCCGAGAGCTCCTTCTTGACCGAGCCGTCCGCGCGCCGCTCCTCGCCGGTCACCGCCGTGATGGTGACGAGCTTGGTGATCTCGGAGCCGGAGTTGGTGATGAACTGCTTGCTGCCGTTGAGGACCCACTCGCCGTCGCGCAGGATCGCCGTGGTCTTCGTGCCGGAGGCGTCGGAGCCGGCCTCGGCCTCGGTCAGCCCGAACCCGGCGAGCGCCTCGCCGCGCGCCAGCATCGGCAGCCACTCCTGCTTCTGCTCCTCGGTGCCGTTGCGGAAGATCGGCATCGCGCCGAGCCCGATCCCGGCCTCCAGTGTGACGCCGATGGACTGGTCCACCCGGCCGAGCTGCTCGACCGCGAGGCAGAGCGAGAGGTAGTCCTTGCCCTGGCCGCCGTACTCGACCGGGAACGGGAGGCCGAACAGGCCCATCCGGCCCATCTCGGCGATGATGTCGTACGGGAGGCTGCGCTTGGTGTCGTACTCGTACGCCGCGGGCGCGACGACGGTGTCGGCGAAGTCGCGGACCTCGTCGCGGAGGCGCCGCTGCTCGTCGGTGAGCTCGAAGCCGGCGACGTCGAGTTCGGGGCGTGACATCTGCATGGTCATCGGAGATTCCTGTCTGTTGTGGTGACGGTCCCTGCCGCGGCGTGCTCGCCGTGGGATGTGGCGGCCGCGGGTGTCGGCTCGGGGGTGTCCGCCGGGGTCGGCGGGACGTTCTGGATGGTTTCGGCGTCGGCCTCGACGGCGGTCGCCTCCGGCGCGTCCACGACGGCGACGAGCTGGTCGAGCTTCACGAGGTCGCCTGGCACGACCTTCACCGTCACGGTGCCGGCGATGGGGGCTACCAGGCGGTGCTCCATCTTCATGGCCTCCACGACGGCCACGGTGTCGCCCGCCTCGACCGAGGCGCCGGACGCGACCGGGACGGCCACGACGGTGCCGGGCATGGGCGAGCGCACTTCGGGATGCGCGGCCGCCTCGCCGCGCTCGCGGGCGGCGAGCGCCGCGGCCAGCCGCTCGGCGGGTGTCCGCAGCCGCAGAGCGCGGGAGCGGCCGCCGTGCGCGAGCCAGACGGTGGCGCCGTCACGGGCCGCGTCGAAGCGGGTGACCACACCGTCGAGGTCGAGAATGACGGTCTCGGGCTCGCCGGTCGCGCCGGGCTGCACCGCGATCCGGGCAGTGTGCTTGTGCGGCTCGCCGTCCGGTCCCGGGATGGTCACGTGCTCGCCGACGACGTGCACGGTCGTGCCGTCCACGTCGTAGCGGACGGGACGCGGCGAGCCGAGCCGCCAGCCGCTGGGTGCGCCCCACAGGGCTCCGACGCCGCCGGGGACGGACGTCTCCCGTTCGCGGTGCGCCAGCAGCGCCGCCGCCGCGAGTTCGGCGGCGGACGCCGGGACCTGCTCCAGCGCGGAGAACCGCCGGTCGATCAGCGTGGTGTCCATGCTGCCCGCACGGACCTCCCCGTCGGCCAGCAGGTCGCGCAGCCAGGCGATGTTGTTCACGACGCCCAGCACCGCGGTGCCCGCGAGGGCGCGGTCGAGCCGGGCCAGCGCGCCGGCCCGGTCGGGCGCCCAGGCGATGACCTTGGCGAGCATGGGGTCGTAATCGGTGACCACGCGCGTCCCTGCGGCGAGCCCGCTGTCGACGCGGACGCCGTCGCCGGACGGCTCGCGCAGGGCGAGCACCGCGCCGTCACCTGGGAGGAAGTCCCGCTCCGGGTTCTCGGCGTACACGCGCGCCTCGACGGCGTGCCCGCTGAGCCGGATGTCGTCCTGCGCGAAGCCCAGCGGCTCCCCCGCGGCGACGCGGAGCTGCCATTCCACCAGGTCGACCCCCGTCACCAACTCGGTGACCGGGTGCTCGACCTGGAGCCGGGTGTTCATCTCCATGAAGAAGAACTCGTCCGGTCGTTCGGCGGAGACCAGGAACTCCACGGTGCCGGCCCCGACGTACCCGACGCTCGCGGCGACCCGGCAGGCGGCCTCGCCGATCCGGGAGCGCGTCGCGGCGTCGAGCAGCGGCGACGGCGCCTCCTCGACCACCTTCTGGTGGCGGCGCTGCAGGGAGCACTCGCGCTCGCCTAGGTGGACCACCGCGCCGTGCCGGTCGGCGACGATCTGGACCTCGATGTGCCGCGGCGACTCCACCAGCCGCTCCAGGAAGAGCGTGTCGTCGCCGAACGCCGCGGCCGCGACGCGACGGGCCGCGCGCAGCGCCTCCGGGAGCTCGGCTGCCGCGTGCACCGCCTGCATCCCCTTGCCGCCGCCGCCCGCCGAGGGCTTCACCAGCACGGGATAGCCGATCCGCTCGGCGGCCGCGACGAGCTCCTCGTCGCCGAGGCCGGGCTCCGCGATCCCGGGGATGGTCGGCACGCCCGAGCGGCCGACCTCCTGCTTGGCCGAGATCTTGTCGCCCATCACCTCCAGCGCGTGCACGCCCGGGCCGACGAAGACGATGCCCGCGGCCTCGCAGGCCTCGGCGAGCGCCGCGTTCTCGGACAGGAAGCCGTAGCCGGGATGCACCGCCGCCGCGCCCGTGCGGCGCGCGGCGTCGACGATCGCCTCGACCGAGAGGTAGCTGTCGCGCGCCGGAGCCGGACCGATCCGGACCGCGGTGTCGGCGAGCCGGACGTGCGGGGCGTCGCGGTCGGCGTCGCTGAAGACGGCGACCGAGCGGATGCCGAGGCGACGCAGCGTGCGGATAACGCGGCAGGCGATCTCGCCGCGGTTCGCCACCAGGACGGACTCGAACGGGACGGAGGAGAAGTCGGTCATCGTCGTCACATCCGGAAGAGGCCGAAGGCCGTGTCGGGCAGCGGAGCGCGGGAGCAGACGTCGAGCGCCAGCCCCAGCACCGTGCGAGTGTCCGCGGGGTCGATCACGCCGTCGTCCCAGAGCCGGGCGGTCGAGTAGTACGGGTTGCCCTGGTCCTCGTACTGCGCGGCGATCGGCGCCCGGAAGGCCGCCTCGTCCTCCGCGCTCCACTCCTCGCCGCGGGCGTCCAGCTGGTCGCGCTTGACGGTGGCGAGCACGCTGGCCGCTTGCTGGCCGCCCATCACCGAGATGCGGGAGGCCGGCCACATCCAGAGGAACCGCGGCGAGTAGGCCCGGCCGCACATCGAGTAGTTGCCCGCGCCGAAGGAGCCGCCGATCACGACGGTGAGCTTGGGCACCCGGGTGGTGGCGACGGCGGTGACCATCTTGGCGCCGTTCTTGGCGATGCCGCCCGCCTCGTAGTCGCGGCCGACCATGAAGCCGGAGATGTTCTGCAGGAAGACCAGCGGGATGCCGCGCTGGTCGCAGAGCTCGATGAAGTGCGCGCCCTTCAGCGCCGACTCGCTGAACAGCACGCCGTTGTTGGCGACGATGCCGATCGGGTGGCCGTGGAGGTGCGCGAAGCCGGTGACCAGCGTGGTGCCGTACTCCGGCTTGAACTCGCTGAACTCCCCCGCGTCCACCAGCCGCGTGATGACCTCGTGCACGTCGTACGGCGCCTGCACGTCGACCGGGACGACGCCGTAGAGCTCCTCCTGGTCGGCGATCGCCGCGCGGGTGGCCAGCACCTCCCACGCGGGAGCCGCAGGCTGCGGGAGGGTCGCGACGATCTCGCGGACGATCCCGAGCGCGTGCTCGTCGTCTTCCGCCAGGTGGTCCACGACGCCGGAGGTGCGAGCGTGGAGGTCGCCGCCGCCGAGCTCCTCGGCCGTGACGATCTCGCCGATGGCGGCCTTCACCAGCGGCGGCCCGCCGAGGAAGATGGTGCCCTGGTTGCGGACGATCACGGTCTCGTCGCTCATGGCGGGGACGTACGCGCCGCCCGCGGTGCACGAGCCGAGCACCGCGGCGATCTGCGGGATCTTCGCCGCAGAGAGCCGCGCCTGGTTGTAGAAGATGCGGCCGAAGTGGTCGCGGTCGGGGAAGACCTCGTCCTGCATCGGCAGGAAGGCGCCGCCCGAGTCGACCAGATAGACGCACGGGAGGTGGTTCTCCAGCGCGATCTCCTGCGCCCGCAGGTGCTTCTTGACGGTCATCGGGTAGTAGGTGCCGCCCTTCACCGTGGCGTCATTGCAGACGATCATCACGTGGCGGCCCTCGACGAGGCCGATACCGGCGATGACGCCCGCGGCCGGGCTCTCGTCGCCGTACATCCCGGTCGCGGCCAGCGGGGCGATCTCCAGGAACGGGCTGCCCTCGTCGAGCAGCGCGTCGATGCGGTCGCGCGGTAGCAGCTTGCCCCGGGCGACGTGGCGCTCGCGGGCGCGCTCCGGGCCGCCGGCCGCGGCGACGGCGAGGCGTTCGCGGAGGTCGGCGACCAGCGCGCGCTGGGCGGCGTCGTTCCCCGCCGGCTCGGTCGGGGCGGCGGTCGCGTTCTGGTCGGGCATCGTGCTCAGGGCAGGCATCGTGCTCCCGTGTCCTCATCGACATGAGTTAGTGGTCACTAACTCGAATTTAGGTTAGTGTTCATTAACCCGAATGTCCAGCCCGCACCTGGGAGTCCCCCATGACCGAGACCGCACCGAGATGACCGAGACCGTACCGGCCGACCCGCTCGCGCGGCCGACCCAGCGCAGCCAGGCGAAGGCCGACCGGCGCGCCGCGCTGCTGGCGGCCGCGGCCGGCAAGTTCGCCGAGCGCGGCTTCAACGGCGTCTCGATCGAAGACCTGGGCGCCGCCGCCGGGGTCAGCGGCCCGGCGGTTTATCGGCACTTCGCGTCCAAGCAGGCCGTGCTCGCGGCCCTGCTGGTGGGCGTCAGCGAGAACCTGCTCGACGGCGGCGCCGCGGTCGTGGGCAACGCGGCCGACCCCGCGGGAGCGTTGCGCGGCCTGATCGCCTTCCACGTGGACTTCGCACTGACGGAGGCCGACACCATCCGCGTGCAGGACCGCGACCTCGACGCCCTCGCCCCGGAGGACCGCCGCGCGGTGCGCACCCTGCAGCGCCGCTACGTCGAGCTCTGGATGCAAGTGCTCGGCGAGCTGCACCCGTCGCTCGCCGCCGACGAGCTGCGCGTGCGCGTCCAGGCGACGTTCGGGCTGATCAACTCCACGCCGCACTCCGCGCGCGCCGGAGCCGCGCACGCTGCCGACGCCTCGGTGCGCCCCGTGCTCGAACGGATGGCCTGGGCCGCGCTGACCTCGCGCTGACCCCGGTTCGCTTCTTCGGTCCGACACCCGCGTGGGTTAGAGTCCGAAGACGCGCCGGGCGACATCCCGGGCGATCCGACGGGAGGCGACGTGGGCGACGACACTCCCCGGCTGAGGCTGCACCACCGCGTGCTGCGCACCGTCGGAGTCACGCTCGCCGCGCTGCTCGTCCTCGCCCTCCTCGCGGGCGGCCTCGCGGTGTGGACGGTCACCCTCGCGTTCCCGCAGACCTCCGGCTCGCTGCACGTGCGCGGCCTGAGCGCGCCCGTGACCGTCACGCGCGACTCCGCCGGGGTGCCGCAGATCACGGCGCACACGGCCGACGACCTCTTCCGCGCACAGGGCTTCGTGCACGCGCAGGACCGGTTCTGGGAGATGGACTTCCGCCGCCACGTCACCGCCGGCCGGCTGTCCGAGCTGTTCGGCGCGAGCCAGATCCCCACGGACACCTTCATCCGCACGCTCGGCTGGCGGGATGTCGCCGAGCAGGAGGTGAAGCAGCTCGACCCGACCTCGCTGCGCTACTACCAGGACTACGCCGACGGCGTGAACGCCTACCTGGCCACCCACTCGGGCGCGCAGCTGTCGCTCGAGTACGCGATCCTCGGCATCCAGAACCCGGGCTACCATCCCGCGCAGTGGACGCCCGCCGACTCGGTGGCCTGGCTCAAGGCGATGGCGTGGGACCTCCGCTCCAATCTGGAGGACGAGATCGACCGGGCACTCCTGGCCACGAAGCTGACGCCCCAGGAGATCGCCGAGCTGCACCCCGCCTACGACTTCAGCGGGCACCCGACGATCACCGCGCTCGGCGGCGGGACGCCGGGCGCGGTCACGCCGGACGCCGCACCGGCCGGCTCGAAGGCGCCGTCCTCGGCGTCGGCCGGCGACACGGACGCGACGGCCGCGCTCGCGGTCGTGCCCACCGCGCAGTACCGGAGCCGGCTGGAGCAGGTGGCCGCCAGCCTCCACGGCGTCCCCACCCTGATGGGCCCGGCCGGGGACGACATCGGCTCGAACTCCTGGGTCGTCTCCGGCGCCCACACCGCGACCGGGAAGCCGCTGCTCGCCAACGACCCGCACCTCGGCACGGTGATGCCCTCGGTCTGGTACCAGGTGGGCCTGCACTGCGCGGTCGTCGACGCGCAGTGCCCGTTCGACGTCGCCGGCTTCAGCTTCTCCGGGTTCCCCGGCGTCATCATCGGCCACAACGCCCGGATCGCCTGGGGATTCACCAACCTCGGGCCGGACGTGGCCGACCTCTACGTCGAGAAGGTCAGCGGCGACACCTACGAGTACGACGGCCGGCAGGTGCCGCTGACCATCCAGCACGAGACGATCCACGTCGCGGGAGGCCCGGACGTCCGGATCACGGTGCGCTCGACCCGGCACGGCCCGATCATCACCGACCTCAGCGACGGCTACGGCGTCATCGCCAAAGACCAGGCCGGCAAACTGGGCGTGCCCGCTCAGGCGTTCCAGCTCTCGCTGGAGTGGACCGCGCTCACGCCCGGCCCGACCGCCGGCGCGATCTTCGCCTTCGACACCGCGCACGACTGGGCGAGCTTCCGGGCGGCCGCGGCGTCGTTCCAGGTGCCGTCGCAGAACCTCCTCTACGCCGACGTGGACGGCAACATCGGCTACCAGGCGCCCGGGAGTATCCCGGTGCGCGCGAAGGGCGACGGGACGGTTCCGGTGCCCGGCTGGACCAGCGAGTACGGCTGGGCCGGCTCGGTCCCGTACGATCAGCTCCCCAGCGTCCTCAACCCGCCCAGCGGGTACATCGTCACGGCCAACAACGCCGCCGTCGGCCCGCAGTTCCCGGCGATGATCACGCAGGACTGGGACGCCGGCTACCGCGCGAACCAGATCCAGCTGCGCCTGACGAAGCTCATCGGCACGGGGCGCAAACTGACCTCGGCGGACATGTCCGCCATCCAGGCCGACACCTACGACGCCAACGCGGCCACCCTCGCGCCTCTGATCGTCGCCGCCGGCGCGAAGGCCGATCCGACCTCCGGGGTCGCCAAGGGCGCGGCGCTGCTGCGCGGCTGGAACTACCACGACGACGGCGACAGCGCCGCGGCGGCCTACTTCGCGGTGTTCTGGAAGAACCTGCTCGCCGACGCGTTCGGGCGCAAGCTCCCAGCCGACGCGCCGCCGACCGGCGGAGACCGCTGGTTCCAGGTCGTGCAGTCGCTCGTGGCGCAGCCGAACTCGGCGTGGTGGGCGGACAGCCGCCTCGGCACGCTCGACCGGGACGACATGATCGCGTACGCCGCGAACCAGGCCTGGAGCCAGACCCAGAGCGCCCTCGGCGGCGACCCGGCGAGCTGGCGCTGGGACCGCCTGCACACGCTGGAGCTCGCCAATGCCTCGTTCGGGTCGTCCGGCGTCGCGCCGATCGAGTGGCTGTTCAACCGCGGGCCGTTCCCACTCGGCGGCGGATCGAGCGTGGTCGACGCGACCGGTTGGGACGCCTCGGCCGGCTATCAGGTCGACCGGGCGCCCTCGATGCGGATGGTGGTCGACCTGGGCGACCTCGACCGCAGCACGTGGATCAACCTCACCGGTGCCTCAGGGCACGCGTTCGACCCGCACTACGCGGACCAGGCGCGATTGTGGGCGGTCGGCCGGACCCGGCCGTGGCCCTTCTCGGCGAAGGCCGTGAAGGCGGCTGCGGACCAGACGCTCACGCTGACGCCGTAGCGCTCACGCTGACGTAGCTCTGGCGCTCAGCGGGCGGTCGGCCAGCTGCGCTCGCCGTCGCCGACGTAGAGCTGCTGCGGACGGCCGATCTTCGTGCTCGGGTCCTGCGTCATCTCGCGCCAGTGGGCGATCCAGCCCGGCAGGCGGCCGATCGCGAACAGGACGGTGAACATCCGGGTCGGGAAGCCCATCGCCTTGTAGATCACGCCGGTGTAGAAGTCCACGTTCGGGTAGAGGCGGCGGTCGACGAAGTACTGGTCGGCGAGAGCGACCTCCTCGAGCTCCTTCGCGATGTCGAGCAGCGGGTCGTGCACGCCGAGAGCGGCGAGCACCTCATCGGCGGACTGCTTGACGAGCCGGGCGCGCGGGTCGAAGTTCTTGTAGACGCGGTGCCCGAAGCCCATCAGCTTGACCCCGGACTCCTTGTTCTTGACCCGCTCGACGAACTTCTGCACGCTCTCGCCCGAGTCGCGGATGTCCGCGAGCATCTGGAGGACGGCCTCGTTCGCGCCGCCGTGCAGCGGGCCGTAGAGTGCGTTGATGCCGGCCGACACCGAGGCGAACAGGTTCGCCTGGGTGGAGCCGACGAGGCGGACGGTCGAGGTGGAGGCGTTCTGCTCGTGGTCCTCGTGGAGGATGAGGAGGCGCTCCAGCGCGCGCGAGAGCACCGGGTTCACCTCGTACGGCTCGGCGAGCGTGCCGAAGTTGAGCCGCAGGAAGTTGTCCACGAAGCTCAGCGAGTTGTCCGGGTAGAGGAACGCCTGGCCGATGCTCTTCTTGTGCGCGTAGGCCGCGATCACCGGGAGCTTGGCGAGGAGGCGGATGGTGGAGAGCTCCACCTGCTCCGGGTCGCTGACGCTGAGCGAGTCCTGGTAGAAGGTCGACAGGGCCGAGACGGCGCTGGAGAGCACCGACATCGGGTGCGCGTCGTGCGGGAGTGCGCTGAAGAAGCGGCGGAGGTCCTCGTGCAGCAGCGTGTGACGGCGGATGCGCTCGTCGAAGTCGGCGAGCTCGGCCGGCGTCGGCAGCTCGCCGTGGATCAGCAGCCACGCCACCTCGAGGAACGTGGAGTTCTCCGCGACCTGCTCGATCGGGTAGCCGCGGTAGCGCAGGATGCCCGCATCGCCGTCGATGTAGGTGATCGCCGAGCGCGTGGCGGCGGTGTTGACGAAGCCGTAATCGAGGCTGGTGAGGCCGGTCTGGCGGGTGAGGCTGGAGAGGTCGATGCTCGACGCGCCCTGCGTGCTCGGCAGGATCGGGAACTCCGCGACGCCACCGGGATAGCGGAGCTGGGCGACGGCCGCCTCCTGGGCGGGACCGCGCTGCTCCGCCTGCGGCTGCGCGGCAGTCCGATCGGTGCCGGCCTGCTCGGTGCCGAGTCCGCTCACAACGCCTCCTGGGTGGGATTTGGGGTGCTTCGCGTGCCGATCGTGTCGGCCACGCAGTGAAGCCGTGCTCGTACAGCCTAGCCAACCCGCGCGACAACTGTCGCATCGGGCAAAGGCTGCTGGGCTCCCTTAGAGAGATTCTCCAAACGACCGCAGCCGGGAGGCCGCCGCCGCGATCCGCTCGTCCGACGCCGTCAGCGACAGCCGCACGTGCTCGGGGTAGTGGTCGCCGTAGAAGACGCCGGGGCCGGCCAGGATGCCGAGGTCCGCCAGCCGCCCGATGCTCTCCCAGGCGTCGCGTCCCTCGGTCGCCCAGAGGTAGAGCCCGGCCTCGCTGCGGTCGACGCGGAACCCCGCGGCCTCCAGCGCCGGCTTGAGCAGCGCGCGCCGCGCCCGGTAGCGCTCGCGCTGCTCCGCCACGTGCGCGTCGTCGCCGAGGGCGACGACCATCGCGGCCTGCAGCGGCGACGGCAGCATGAGCCCGGCGTGCTTGCGCACCGTGGTGAGGCGCGCGATCAGCGCGCGGTCGCCGGCGATGAACGCGGCGCGGTAGCCCGCCAGATTGGACTGCTTGCTCAGCGAGTAGACAGCGAGCACACCACTGCGGTCGTCGCCGACCACGCGCGGGTCCAGCACGCTGGGGGTGGGTGCGGTGTCCCAGGGCGCGTCCCAGCCGAGCTCGGCGTAGCACTCGTCGCCCGCGACGACGGCGCCGAGCTCGCGGGCGCGGGTCACCGCCGCGCGCAACTCCTCCACCGACAGCACCCGGCCGTCGGGGTTGCCCGGGCTGTTCAGCCAGACCAGCCGGGTGTTCTCCGGCCACTCCGCGGGGTCGTCGCTCGCCACCGCCTCCGCACCGGCGAAGGCCGCGCCGATCGCGTAGGTGGGGTACGCGGCGCGCGGGTGCACGACGGCGTCCCCCTCGCCGAGACCGAGGAAGAACGGCAGGAACGCGACCAGCTCCTTGGAGCCGATGGTCGGCAGCACGTCCTCCGGGGCGAGGCCGGGCACGCCGCGGCGCCGCTCGAACCAGGCGGCGATGGCCTCCCGGAGGGCCGGTGTGCCGACGGTCAGCGGATAGGCGTGGGCGTCCGTCGCCTCGGCCAGAGCGTCGCGGATCAGCGCGGGCGTCGGGTCGACGGGCGAGCCGATCGAGAGGTCCACCAGCCCGGAGTCGTCGCCGAACGGCACGGCAGCGCGGGCGCGCGCCGCGTACGGCGCCATCAGATCCCAGGGGTAGTCGGGCAGCGCTCCGAGCGCCATGTCAGCGCGTCACCTCAGTGCGCCTGCGGAGGCAGGGCGGAGATGAGCGGGTGGTCCTTCGCGATCACGCCGACCTTGGCGGCGCCGCCGGGCGAGCCGATGTCGTCGAAGAACTCCACGTTGGCCTTGTAGTAGTCCGCCCACTCCTCGGGGAGGTCGTCCTCGTAGTAGATCGCCTCCACCGGGCAGACCGGCTCGCACGCTCCGCAGTCGACGCATTCGTCGGGGTGGATGTACAGCGAGCGCTCGCCCTCGTAGATGCAGTCGACGGGGCACTCGTCGATGCAGGCACGGTCTTTCACATCGACGCACGGGAGGGCGATGACGTAGGTCACTGTGGTTCCGGTTCCCTTCGGACGGCGGGAGGTACTCCCCTAGCTTAGGCCGTTCCGGACCGGCCCGGCGCGCGCTTCACGTCCGGCCAGGCGACGACCACGGCGGCGATGAGGATCGGGCCGACCAGCCAGATCTGCCCCCACAGGTTGTTCGGGATGAGCACGGAGCCGCCGGCGCTCTGCTGGGTGAAAACCAGGATGACGGCGATCGCCCCCAGCGCCGCGCACAGCGCGGGCCAGCGGGAGCTGCCGAGCAGCCGCAGGCCGACCAGTAGCGCGGTGTAGCAGAGCAGCGAGCCGATCAGCCCGAGCGGGACGGTGACGCCCCAGTCGACCGTGAGCTGGTGCGCGACCGTGCCGATCCCGCCGACCGCCGCTCCCGCGAGGACCAGCAGGACGGCGTTGACGATCCGGCTCAGCATGCTCGAATCCTAGCTGGACACATCCGCCGGACGTGTTCTAGAGTCGGGCAGGTAAGGTTAGCCTTACCAACATCCCCCACCTCCACTCGAAGGTCCTCTGTGCTCGCGAACTATCTGATCGGCCTCCGCGAAGGCCTCGAAATGGCGCTCATCGTCACCATCCTCGTCGCGTACGTGGTCAAGGTCGGACGGAAGGACGTCCTCTCCAAGCTGTGGATCGGCGTCGGCGTCGCTCTCATCGTGCCGCTCGGGATCGGGGCGCTGCTCACCTGGGGGCCCTACGGCCTCAGCTTCGAGGCGCAGGAGATCGTGGGCGGCACGCTCTCGCTCATCGCTGTCGGCTTCGTCACCTGGATGATCTTCTGGATGGGCAAGACCGCCCGGAGCATGAAGTCCACCCTCCAGAACCGGCTCGACTCCGTGCTCGTCGGAGCGGGCTGGGGCGTCGTCGTCCTCGCCATGCTGAGCGTGGGCCGCGAGGGCCTCGAGACGGCGCTCTTCGTCTGGGCCACCGTCGCCAGCGTCGGGGGCGGCTGGGAGCCGGTCATCGGCGCCGTCCTCGGACTTCTGTCCGCCGCGGTGCTGGGCTTCCTCCTCTACCGCGGCATGGTGAAGATCAACCTCGGCTCGTTCTTCACCTGGACCGGCGCGTTCCTCATCCTCGTGGCGGCCGGCGTGTTCGCCTACGGCATCGGCGACCTGCAGGAGGCGGGCGTCATCCCGGGAGCCGGCGTCCACGCCTACGACATCAGCGGGATCATCCCATCGTCGAGCTGGTACGGCACCGCGCTCGCGGGCATCCTCAACTTCAATCCGTCGCCGACCTGGCCGCAGGTCATCGCCTGGGCCGGCTACCTCGTCGTGGTCACGCTCTTCTACGTCCGCCAGCACCGGGCGTCGCACGCCCGGCCGACGTCGACGTCGCCGGCGTCCGCGGCCGCGGGAACGCCCGTCCACTCCTGAGTCACGGCCCCGCCTCCGCGCGGCAGCCCACGCATCCACCAGAGCAGAAAGCACAGCATCGCCATGCCCCGACTCCGTCACCTCGGCCCGATCGCCGGCTCGCTGGCCGGCGCCGCCGCCGTCGCCCTCGCCCTCACCGGCTGCGTCCCGAACACGGCCGTCGCCGAGGCGGAGGCCGTCCAGGTCACGCTGACCGACGCCTCCTGCACCGTGAAGACCGCGACGGCCCCGGCCGGCCCGATCACCTTCCAGGTCACCAACACCGGCTCCGACGTCAACGAGTTCGAGGTGCTCGCGGAGGACAAGCTCCGGATCGCCGGCGAGAAGGAGAACATCGGCCCGGGCACCACGGTCAACTACGTCGTGCAGCTCGCGGAGGGCAGCTACTTCACCGCGTGCCGGAAGGGAATGGTCGGCCCTCCGACCTCCCTGGCGCCGTTCACGGTGACGAAGGGGTCCGCCGACGCGAAGACCACAAGCGAGAGCAAGCAGGTCGCGCAGGCGGTCACCAACTACCTCAGCTACGTCAAAGACCAGGCCGGGCAGCTGCTCACCGCCACGAAGACGTTCGCCGCCGCCTACGAGGCCGGCGACGACACGGCCGCCCGCGCCCAGTACCCTGTCGCGCGGGCCTTCTACGAGCGGATCGAGCCGACCGCCGAGCAGTTCGGCGATATCGACCCCGCGCTGGACCTCCGCGAGGCCGACCTCGAACAGGGCCAGGAGTGGACCGGCTGGCACCGCGTCGAGAAGGATCTGTGGGCGCCCGCCGGCTTCACGGCCTCCGACGCCGCAGGCCGCAAGACCCTGGGCGACCGGCTCGTCGCAGACACCCAGCGCCTCTACGACCTGGTCCACGCGAAGGACTTCACCCTCACCCTCGACCAGATCTCCAACGGCGCCGCCAGCCTGATGGAGGAGGTCTCGCGCACCAAGATCACCGGCGAGGAGGAGATTTTCTCGCACACCGACCTCTGGGACTTCCAGGCCAATGTGGAGGGTGCGGAGGTCGCCTACGGCAACGTGCGTGCGGTGCTCCTCGAGAAGGGCGCGACCGGGAAGGCGACGGCGAAGAAGCTCGACAGCGAGTTCGCGACCATCGGCAGGCTGCTGGCGCAGTACAAGGAGGGCGAGGGGTTCGTGAGCTACACCCGGCTCACGACGCCGCAGGTCAAGGAGCTCCAGGACTCGGTCAACGCGCTGAGCGAGCCGCTCAGCCACCTCACCTCGATCCTGGTCAAGTAGCAGTGGGCGACGACACGACCGCCGCCGACCGTCCGGCGCCGGAGACGGGCGCCGGACGATCCGGCCTGTCCCGCCGCGGGATGCTCGGCCTCGCCGGTGCCGCGGTCGGCGCGGGCGTCGTCGGGTTCGGCGCGGGTGCGGCGGTCGGCCACGCGGTCGCCTCCTCCCCCGACAGCGCGACCTACCCGTTCTACGGCGCGAACCAGTCCGGCATCGTCACTCCGACGCAGGACCGCCTCCACTTCGCCGCGTTCGACGTCGCAGCCGGCCTCGACCGGGAGGGGCTGATCGAGCTGCTGCAAGACTGGACCGTCGCCGCCGCGCGGATGACACAGGGCAAGCCGGCCGGGAAGTACGGCCCGGCCTCCGGTCCGTCGGACGCTCCCCCGGACGACACGGGCGAGGCGCTCGACCTGCCGCCCGGCGGCCTCACCCTCACCTTCGGCTTCGGCCCGACACTGTTCACCGCCGCCGACGGAACCGACCGGTTCGGGATCGCCGCCCGGCGTCCGGCCGCGCTGGTCGACCTCCCGCACTTCCCCGGCGACGCGCTCCTCGACAACCTCACCGGCGGCGACCTGTGCGTGCAGGCGTGCAGCGAGGACCCGCAGGTGGCGGTGCACGCCATCCGCAACCTGTCCCGCATCGCCTTCGGCCGCGCCGCCATCCGCTGGTCGCAGCTCGGCTTCGGCCGCACCTCGTCCACCTCGCGCAGCCAGACCACGGCCCGCAATCTGTTCGGCTTCAAGGACGGCACCGCGAACATCAAGGCCGAGGACACCTCGGTCGTGAACGAGCAGGTCTGGGCCGACCGCGGAGACGGCGCGGCCTGGATGCACGGCGGCTCGTACCTGGTGGCGCGGAAGATCCGCATGGTCATCGAGACCTGGGACCGCCAGCAGCTCGGCGAGCAGGAGCGCATCATCGGCCGCGACAAGGGCGTAGGCGCGCCGCTCTCCGGCGGCACCGAGTTCAGCGAGCCGAACTTCCTCGCGCTGTCCCCGGCCGGCGGCACCAAGATCGACCCCGACTCGCACGTGCGCCTCGCGCACCCGACGATGAACGACGGCGCGCAGCTCCTGCGCCGCGGCTACAACTTCGTCGACGGCAATGACGACCTCGGCCGGCTGAACGCCGGACTCTTCTTCATCGCCTTCCAGCGCGACCCGAGGAAACAGTTCATCCCCATCCAGATGCGCCTCGCGAAGAACGACCTGATGAACGAGTACCTCAAACACGTCGGCTCCGCCGTGTTCGCGGTGCCCCCCGGCGCCCGCGAGGGCTCGTACGTGGGGGCGGGGCTCTTCGGCTGAGGCCTTCGAGGCGCTAACGCGCCTTGAAGTATCGGAAGAACGATCGTTCTCGCACAAGCAGAGCAGCGCCGATCGATCCCAGCAAGGTAGCCGCGCCCGTCATGACGATCGGAGCCATCGCCAGTGACAGCACCTCTGGCCTATCGCCGCCGTCGACGAATGTGGACAGCGTTGCAATGACGCCCGCGCTGATTGTCGCTCCACCGACGGCCCAAGCGAGCGCTTCGATGAAGATCTGCAACGTCATCGCGGGCCGGCTCACGCCGGCGTGGAGGTTGCTTGCAATCTGGAGCCTCCGAACCCAAACGCTCGCCGATCCCAGGGTCAAACCGAGGATCGCCCCCAGTGGGCACGCGAAGACGGAAGGTCGCGCGCGGAAGAGTGCGTCGCCATCGAAATCTGCACCGAAATTCGTATTCAGGCGGCCTTCATGCACTGAACCCAGCTTTCCTGGCGCTACCGCTATGAGCATGGCTTCAGCGACGTTCGGGGGAACGGGCCAGGCGAAGACCCAGCACTCGTCGTAGTTCTGCAAGCCGGCGGTTGGCACGAGGACTGCGAAAGCGACACGGCTGTCACGGCCATCATCGGGGTAATTGAATACGCCCTCGATCGTGACCGACCTACCCTGTACATGGAGTCGGGAGCCTGCTCCGACCTGGAGTGTCTGAGCCAGCTGCGAAGAAACCCACACTCCTCCTCGGGGCGAACCCTTAGAGCCGAGCACGGTCAGAAATGACGGTGAGATCTCGAACTGCAGGACCCTGTTATCGGGCAATTCGTCGAAGACCAGTGGGCGCGCGCTGCGTAAGCCACCTGAATGCACGTTCCGGCGATCCGCGCCTACGGCCTCGCAGCCTCGTGCGCTGATCGAAGCGGCCTCGGAACCAGTCAGGATCCGGGTAGCGCCGCCGCTGCTGGCGAACCGGGCGGCGCTTTCGAGGATGCCCGCCACGGTGAGCACTTCGACGAATGCAAGCGGTATAGCGAGAAGGCAGAAGACCGCGGCCATCATCGTGACGCGGCTGGTGCCGTTCACTACGTCGCGGAACGCTTCATGGAGAATGACGTTGAATCTCAATGCGCATGCTCGACGATCTTGATCACCCGGTCGCACGACGCGAGTGTTTCTGCATCATGCGACGCGACGACGACCAATCCACGCGAACGCGCGAGCTCCTGAAGAGCACGATCCACGGTGCGTGCGGATGAGTAATCCAGCTGGGCCGTCGGCTCATCGACGAGGAACAAGTCCGGTTCGGAGACGAATCCGCGAAGCAGCATCAAGCGCTGAGCCTCGCCGCCCGACAAGTCGCGGAACCGTCGATCAAGAACGTCCTCCAGGCCGAAGCCGACGGCGACCGAGCGGATGAAAGCGTCTGCTGCCTTGCGTCGTGCGCCCCGAGCCAGCAGCGGCAGGGTGGCGTGATCTAACGCCGTGCGCGAGGACACGCCCACGGGGTTTTGAAAGACCCAAGATATACGTGAGATATTCGTTCGCACGATACTTCCCCGAGTGGGCACGGACCATCCGGCGAGAATGGACAAGAGCGTGGACTTTCCAGAGCCGGAAGGACCGCTCAAGCCGAGCAGTTGACCAGCCGAAGCAGTGAAGCTGAGCCCGTGAAACAGCGGGCGATCCGGTGCGTAGCCGAACGCCGCGTCAATGATTTCGATCTTCGCCACGTCAGTCACATGACCCGCCCGTCTCCGGCGCGAGGAGCACCTTACGGGTGAGGGGCGCTTCTGTGACGAAGTACCCGAATCCCAGTGTGGAGCCGACCACGGAGACCGGGATCAACTCTCCATCCTCCGCGACGACGCATCCTTTGTCTTCTGATTCGAGCACGAGAGCAGCCGGCGGCACCCGATAAGCGTCGACAGGTGCGGCGAGGCGCGTGAGCGCGGTCGGCGGTTCGCCCTTCTCTTGAAAGGCGCCCTGAACGGACGGCAACGCCCCCAGCTGACCGAGTGCAGCTTCATCGACGACGCCCGCCGAGTCGATCGGGCTCGCTACGCCGTCAACCTCGATCACCCGCTGTCCCACCACCCGAGTGTCGTGCAGATCGACGCTCGCGCGCGCCAACCGCCCCATCGTCTCCGCAACCGGGAGGTCTGGCTCGATTGTTGCGCCTTTCTGCGCGAGGCACTTCGCCGGAACGATCTCGTCACGCGGAATCCACAGAACCTGGCTCCGAGGGAGCACTGTGTCATGCATTTCGTGGCCCCCTTCCTTGAAGAGAGCACGTAGTGCCTTCATGCTCTCCCGCCCGAATCGCTCTCGATCGCCGACCGAATGCCCCAACCGCGCCAGCTCGGCATTGAGCGCTCGAACATCGGCGCCCGTGGCGCCGATGGCAAGGTCTCGGTAGATGGGGACATCGGACGTGAGCGCGATCGTCGGCAGTTCATCGATGGTGAGAGCGATCGTGCCGGAGCGAATCGGTTGTCCCGGCTGACACGCACTTCCGGTGACCACCCCGGAGGTGTGGACGGTCAGGGGACTTCCCGGCTCGAAGACAAGCTCAAGCCTCACTTCGCGAGCGTCGTCGAACCGACCAGGCAGAGCTTCAACGGACTTCAGCTTTGGCGCTGCCTCGAGGACGGCTGGAACGGGCCTGGGAAGTGAGAACAGGCCGATCAATACCCCCGCTGAAACCGCGACGACGACGAGGAATAGCCCGAAGGCCAGGTCGCGTATCCGCATCATCGGCCTTGCGTGATACTGAAGCCCGCTCCGTGGAGGCACGCTCGCGTGCGTGGATCGGAGGGATCGATTCGGGTCCCTTCGAGTGCCGACTTCAGATCACGACTGAGGTCGTCGACTCCGTACCCGGCGTCGACGACATCAATTCCACGCAGGCAGTTGATTGCGACTTGACGGTTGTCAGCGAGCATATCCGGATTAGCGATCTGAAGAGTGAAGAGCGATTCGATGTCTGCCAAGTATTGGTCACCACACCCGTTGGCCGCGTCGAAGTAGGCGTCGACCTCCTTCTGGCCCCCGCTGATGTTGGGCTTGATCTCGTAGAGACCGTTCGCAAGCTTTGTGTATGTTTCGCCGAGTCCGCGTGCCTTCGTGCAGTTGGCGTATCGATTGTGTGCTTCCTCGTAGTCTTCGGGTGCGATCGAGCCGCGCTCTTGCGCGCGGAGCAACACGTCGCGTACGAACGCAGACGGTGCCTTGGAGAGTTTGGCTGCAATGATCTCATCGAAGGAGAACGGAAGCTTCTCACCGGACGCCGACGAATCTCGAGACGGTTCGTCTGCAGCGGTGCACGCCGTGAGGAGGAAGAGCCCAAGTAGAATCGCGCATGCTCTCCAACCGCGCCCAACCGGACCTGGACCAAGGTACATAGCTTCTCTTTTCGTCAGATCGAACAATGGCGCGCCTCGCCAACCGTGAGGTTGGCGAGGCGCGCATGGGCTGTTTCAGCGCACGCGGAAGTCGTTCCGATAGGCGCCAGCCCAGTTCACGGCGGATGTGGCTTTCGCCCACGAGTGACCCGTGACGTAGCCGCTGAGTGCCTCGAAACCGCCATGTCGCGCATAAGAGCGTCCCTCGTGCGGGCTGGTGCTGTGCGCATCCGCCCACGCCATGAAGACGTTGGTGCCGCCACTTCCATTCGTGGTCGCAGAGGCCGGGACAGCGCCGCCGATGGCAACGGCAGAACCCGCCAGAGCGAAGGCAGCGCTGATTTTCATCACCCGCTGGAATGCGGATCCCCGAGACGAACGTCCCCCTGGGCGCGAATTGCGGAATTTACTCATGATTTCCCCCTTGGTGATTTTGTGAATTGTGGCTTGAGGTGCTGGGCGTCAACCTCGGAAGTCGACCCTGTGCGATCCCGAGAAGCTGACGAGCGATGTTGCCGATGCATTCGAATGCCCCATCACCCATCCGCTGAGCGATTCAGAACTCCCGTGCTTGGCGAACGACCGGCCTTCATGCGGACTGGTCGTGTGAGTATCCGCCCAAGCCATGAACATGTTGGCTCCGCCGCTCCCGCTCTTCGATGCGAACGCCGGAGTACCAGTCAGCATCGACAGGGCAAAGACGGCTGCGAGCCCAGCAGCCACGACGAGGCGCACCCGATTGCCGAATTCGCGCTCCGCGCCGAGCGACGCACTCGAAACTTCTTGTGTCATTTTCCATCTCCAGTAAAATTTTAGACCATACATCTGGAGCCTAGCGTCTCGCACAAAGGCTCGCAACAGGCCTTTGAACCCGAGGTCATGGAGATGGGCACTTCGCCGCTGTGCCAGAGCTGTGGTTCGTCAACCCTGGAGGCGCGCAACGACCGGCTCGAAGGGGCGGTGTTCACCACGCGGGTGCGTGCCGCGCTTCACCCACACGCCGCGTCACGCGCCGTCGGTCAAGCAGTGTGCGACGGTGAGCTACGCCGTGGGCGACGGCGTCGCCACGGCGGCGCGCGACACCGAGTAGTTCGCGACCCAGCCGTTGTTGCCGGCGTCGCTGACCACGACGAGGACGCCGTAGTCGGCGTTCGCGAACGTGCCGGTTCCTCCACCGTCGGGTCCTTGCGCCCCGAACTGGCCGTCGAAGCCCGCGTCGGTCAGCTGCTTGGCGATGTCCTGGTAGGCCTGGGCGTCCTTGACCTTGACCGTCACGTTCCAGACTTTGCCGTGGCCGCTGCCGACGCTCGCGCCGAACACGACCGCGCCCTTGTAGAGCGGGACGGACTTCGGGAAGTCGGACGGCACCTTGTTACCGCCGAGATCGACGTTGCCGCCGGTGACGTCCTTGACGACGGTCTGGAAGCTGCACCCCGCGAGCGCCGGCGCGGCCCCCAGCAGAAGGAGGGCCGCGACCGGCAGCGCGACAAGGCGCGAACGTCTCATGAGTCGATTATGCGCGCGACGAGGCGCCGCGGGACGGTTACGCGTCCTGGCGCTTGAGGCGCGAGGCGGCGCGACCGCGAGCGGTGGCGTCGAGCTCGACCTTGCGGATGCGCACGGCCTCCGGGGTCACCTCGACGCACTCGTCCTCGCGGGCGAACTCCAGGCACTCCTCCAGCGTGAGCTGGCGCGACGGCGTCATCGACTCGAAGTTGTCGGCCGTCGACTGACGCATGTTGGTCAGCTTCTTCTCCTTGGTGATGTTCACGTCCATGTCGTCCGAACGCGAGTTCTCACCGATGACCATGCCCTCGTAGACCTCCTCCGTGGGGTTCACGAAGAAGGTCATCCGCTCCTGGAGGGCGATGATCGCGAACGGGGTCACGACGCCCGAGCGGTCGGCCACGATGGAGCCGTTGCTGCGGGTGACGATCTGGCCGGCCCACTCGTCGTAGCCGTGCGAGATCGCGTTCGCGATGCCCGTGCCGCGGCTGATCGTCAGGAACTCCGTGCGGAAGCCGATGAGACCGCGCGACGGGACGATGAACTCCATGCGCACCCAGCCGGTGCCGTGGTTCGCCATGTTCTCCATGCGACCCTTGCGGGCGGCCAGGAGCTGCGTGATCGCGCCGAGGTACTCCTCGGGAACGTCGATCGTGAGGTGCTCGTACGGCTCGTACGTCTTGCCATCGACCTTCTTGGTGACCACCTGCGGCTTGCCGACGGTCAGCTCGTAGCCCTCGCGGCGCATCTGCTCGACAAGGATGGCGAGCGCGAGCTCACCACGACCCTGCACCTCCCAGGCGTCGGGGCGGCCGATGTCGAGCACGCGGAGCGACACGTTACCGATCAGCTCCCGGTCGAGGCGGTCCTTGACCATGCGGGCGGTGAGCTTGTGGCCCTTGACCTTGCCGACGAGCGGCGAGGTGTTGGTGCCGATCGTCATCGAGATCGCGGGCTCGTCCACGTGGATCAGCGGCAGCGGTCGGATGTCCTCGGGGTCGGCGAGGGTGTCGCCGATCATGATGTCGGCGAAGCCGGCGACGGCCACGATGTCGCCGGGGCCCGCGCTCTCGGCCGGGTAGCGGTCCAGCGCCTTGGTGATCATCAGCTCGGTGACGCGCACGTTGTGCACATCGCCGTCGTGACGCACCCAGGCGACCGTCTGGCCCTTCTTGAGGGTGCCGTTGAAGATGCGCAGCAGCGCGAGGCGGCCGAGGAACGGCGACGCGTCGAGGTTGGTGACGTGCGCCTGCAGCGGAGCCTCGGGGTCGTAGGTCGGCGCGGGGATGTGCTCCAGGATGGCCTCGAAGAGCGGCTCGAGGTCGGCGTTGTCGGGCAGCTCGCCGTTCTCGGGGCGGTTCAGGCTCGCGGCGCCATTGCGCCCGGAGGCATAGACCACCGGCACGTCGAGGATCGCGTCGAGGTCGAGGTCGGGCACGTCGTCGGCCATGTCGCTCGCGAGACCGAGCAGGAGGTCCTGGCTCTCGTGGACGACCTCCTCGATGCGGGCGTCGGGGCGGTCGGTCTTGTTGACCAGCAGGATGACGGGGAGCTTGGCCTCCAGCGCCTTGCGCAGCACGAAGCGGGTCTGCGGGAGCGGGCCCTCCGACGCGTCCACGAGCAGGACGACGCCGTCAACCATCGACAGGCCGCGCTCGACCTCGCCGCCGAAGTCGGCGTGGCCCGGAGTGTCGATCACGTTGATGGTGATCGGGCCGTTGGCGGCGTGCTTGCCCTTGTAGGAGATCGCCGTGTTCTTGGCCAGGATCGTGATGCCCTTCTCACGCTCCAGCTCGTTGGAGTCCATCGCACGCTCTTCGACGTGCTCGTGGTCGCCGAACGAGTTGGTCTGCCGCAGCATGGCGTCGACCAGCGTGGTCTTGCCGTGGTCGACGTGGGCGACGATCGCGACGTTGCGCAGATCGTCGCGGTGGGCGACGGCGTTCTCGGACATGCGTGAGGGCTCGACTCTCGTCAGGAAGAAAAAGGGGAACGGTCTATTCTATCCCAGCGGCCGGGCGCCTCCGTGAACGGCCGTCAGCCGAGCGGGATCGTCGCCCCCGGGACCGCGTCGAGCAGGGCGCGCGTGTACTCCTCGCGCGGCGAGGCGAACACCTCCGCGGCCGGCCCCTGCTCGACCAGCCGCCCCCTCCGCAGCACGCAGACGTCGTCCGCGATGCGGCGCACGACGCCGAGGTCGTGCGTGATGAACAGGTAGGTCAGCGCCAGGTCGTCCTGCAGCTCGGCGAGGAGGTCGAGCACCTGCGCCTGGACCAGCACGTCGAGCGCAGACACCGCCTCGTCGAGCACGACGAGGTCCGGATTCAGCGCCAGCGCCCGGGCGATGGCGACGCGCTGCCGCTGGCCGCCGGAGAGCTCGTTCGGGTAGCGGGTGGCGACGGCGGCGGGCAGCGCGACCCGGTCCAGCAGCTCGGCGACGCGCCGGCGACGGGAGGCCCGGTCGCCGACCCGGTGCACGGCGAGCGGTTCGGCGATGCTGGCGCCGACGCTGCGCATCGGGTCGAGCGAGCCGTACGGGTCCTGGAACACCGGCTGCATCCGGCGGCGGAGGGCGAAGACCTCGCGGGCGCTCAGGGCGGCCGTGTCCTGGCCGTCGATCGCGACGCGGCCCGCGGTCGGCGCCTCCAGCCGCAGGATCAGCTTCGCGACCGTCGACTTGCCGGAGCCCGACTCGCCCACGAGGGCCGTGGTGGTGCCCTTCTGCACTGCAAAGGTCACGCCGTCCACGGCTGTGAGGGCCGACGACCGGAGGCCGCCCCCGCGCGCCCGGTAGACCTTCGTCAGCCCGCTGACTGCGATCGCCGGGGTCGTCTCGGTCGCCGCCACCAGGCGCCGCTCGGCCGTGCGCACCGGGCCGGGCGCAACGCTCGGGGCGGCCTCCACCAGCCGACGGGTGTACGTATGCACGGGACGCCGGAGCACCTCGCGGCTCGGACCGGACTCCACGACCCGGCCTCGGTGCATCACCACCACGCGGTCGGCGCGCTCGGCCGCGAGCCCGAGGTCGTGGGTGATGAGCAGCACGGTCGTGCCGAGTTCCCGGGTGAGCGTGCCGAGGTGGTCCAGGATGCCGCGCTGCACCGTCACGTCGAGCGCGGAGGTCGGCTCGTCGGCGATCAGCAGCGCCGGGTTCCCGGAGAGGCCGATCCCGATCAGCGCGCGCTGGCGCATCCCGCCGGAGAACTGGTGCGGGTACTGCCGGAGTCGCGAACGCGCGTCGGCGAGCCCCGCCCGCTCCAGGACCTCGATCGCCGTCGCCCGCACCGCGCGGCGGCCGGTGGCGACGCCGTTCGCCCGGATGGCCTCCTCCACCTGGAAGCCCACGCTCCACACCGGGTTGAGGCTCGACATCGCGTCCTGCGGGACGAAGCCGATCCGGCGTCCGCGGACGGCCTCCAGGTCTTTCCGGCCGAGCGCGGTCAGTTCCACGCCGTCGAGTGCGATCGACCCGCCGAGGACGCGGCCGGCGCCGGGCAGCAGCCCGATGATCGCCTGAGCTGTGGTCGACTTGCCGGAGCCCGACTCGCCGACGATCGCGACCGTCTCACCGCGGTGGACGGTGAGGTCGACGCCGTCGACCGCCGTCGCCACGCCGCCGCGGGTGGGAAACCCCACCCGGAGGTCCGTCACGACCAGGAGCGGGCTCCCACCGGGGCGATCGGATGCTGCGGTCATCGGCGGGCCCTCGCCGTCGGGTCGAGCGCGTCCCTGACCACCTCGCCGAGCAGGATGAAGCTCAGCACGGTGACCGACAGCGCCACGGACGGGTAGACGAGCGCCTGCGGCGCCGTGCGGATGTCGTTCTGCGCCTGGCTGATGTCGTTGCCCCACGACATCATGTCGCTCGGCAGCCCGACGCCGAGGAAGGACAGGGTCGCCTCCGCGACGATCGAGCCGGCGAGCGACAGCGTCGTGACGACGATGACCGGGGCGAACGAGTTCGGCAGCACATGGCGCAGCAGGATGCGGAACCGTGACAGCCCGATCGCCTCCGCGGCCAGCACGTGGTCGGCCGTCCGGACCCGGAGCACCTCCGCCCGGAGCACACGCGCCGTCGCGGGCCACGCGAAGACCCCGATGGCGAGCGCGATGACCCAGACATTCGCGAACTTCGCGAACACCGACATGATCACGACGGCCGCCAGGATGTACGGGATCGAGAAAAGGATGTCTCCGACGCGCGACAGCACCGCGTCGATCCAGCCCGCGTAGAAGCCGGCCAGCGCGCCGAACGCGACGCCGAGGAACGCCATCAGCGCGGTGGCGAGCACGCCGACCGACAGCGACGTCCCCGTGCCGTGGATGATGCGTGCGTAGATGTCGCAGCCCTGCTTGGTGAAGCCGAGCGGGTGGCCGGGCGCCGGGCCGGCGTTGCTGTTCGCGAGCAGGCAGCCGCTGTCCGGTGCGCCCTGGGCGAACAGTCCCGGGAAAACGGCCACGGCCGTGATCAGCGCGATGAGGACGGCAGAGCACCAGAACATCGGCCGCCGGCGGAGGTCGTCCCAGGCGTCCGACCAGAGGGTGGCCGGCCGGGAGGGGGCGTCACGACGCATAGCGGATCCTCGGGTCGAGCACGGCGTAGAGGAGGTCCACCAGCAGGTTGACGACGAGGTAGAGCAGCACCATGACGGTCACGAAGGAGACCACGGTCGGCCCTTCTCCGCGGATGATCGCCTGGTAGAGCGTGCGCCCGACCCCCGGGACGTTGAAGATGCCCTCCGTCACCGTCGCGCCGACGAGCATCACCCCGAAATCCGCCGCGAGGAACGTCATCACCGGGATGAGCGAGTTGCGCAGAACGTGCACCGGCACGATCCGGCGGCGCGGCAAGCCCTTGGCCGCGGCGACGCGCACGAAGTCCATCCCGTCCGTGTCGATGACCGACGCGCGCGTGAGCCGCGCGATCTGGGCGAAGCCGATCGCCGCCAGGACCACAGCCGGGAGGACGAGGTCCTGGAGCGGCGCCCCCGGCCCGGCGGTCGGCCGCGCCCAGCCGAGCCAGATCCCGAAGACGTACTGCAGCACGAACGCGATCACGAAGACCGGCGCCGAGATGAGGACCAGGCTCACGACGAGCGCGCTCGTGTCGAACAGCCGGCCCCTGCGCAGGCCGCTCACCAGTCCGACCGTGACGCCGCACACCAGCTCGATCGCGATCGCGAGCAGCGCGAGCCGCAGCGTGACCGGGAAGGTGCGCGCCAGGATCTCGCTCACCGGTTCGCCGGAGAACGACGTGCCGAAGTCCCCCCGCAGGATGCCGCCGAGGTAGTGGAGGTACTGGACGAGGAACGGCTGGTCGAGCAGGTACCGGCTGCGCAGCTCCGCGAGGACCGCCTGGCTCGGCGTCCGGTCGCCGAACAGGGCGACGACCGGGTCGCCGGGCAGCGCGAACACGAGGAAGTGGATCAGCAGCGTGGTGCCCAGCAGCACCGGGACGGCTTGCAGCAGCCGGAAGCCGAGGAAGCGGATCATGTCGGCGCTAGTGCGCGGCGTGCTTGGTGATCTGCTCGTAGAGCGGGACGGAGTTCCACCCGAAGGTCACGTGGCCGACCGACTCGCTGAAGCCGCCGGTGATGTTCGAGTACCAGAGCGGGATGGCGGGGAGGTCGCGCAGCAGGAGCTCCTGCGCCGCCCGGAAGTCGGCGTTCGCCGCCTCCACATCCGGCTCGGCCAGACCCTTCGCGAGCAGGGCGTCGAACTCGGGGTTCGCGTAGCCGGAGTCGTTGGAGAGCGCGCCCGTGCCGTATGCCGGGCGGAGGAAGGTGAGCAGTCCCGGATAGTCGCCTTGCCAGCCGGTCCGGAACGGCGAGTCGATCGTGTGGTCCGTGATCGCCGTGCGGAGCAGCGCGAACGTGGGCGAGGCGTCGCCCTTCGCGTCGATCCCGAGCGTGTTCTTCAGGTTGTTCGCGACGGCGTCGACCCAGCCCTTGTGGCCGCCGTCGGCGTTGTAGGCGATGCGGAGGGAGCCCGTCCACGGCGAGATCCTGTCGGCGTCGGCCCAAAGCTGCTTGGCCTTCTTCGGATCGTGGTCGAGCACCCCGGAGCCGTCGAGCCAGCCGGACCAGCCGGGGACGACCGGTGACGTGAAGTCCTTGGCCGGCGTCCGCGTCCCGTCGAAGATGACCTTCGTGATCGCAGGCCGGTCGATCGCCAGCGAGATGGCCTGGCGGCGGAGCCGGCCCTCCTCCCCCGCGAAGTGCGCGAGCCGTTCCGGGATCGCGACGTTCTGGAAGACCGCGGCGGGCTGGTTGACCGCCCGGTCGCCGAGGTCCTTCTCGAACGTCCCGAGCTCGGCGTCGGGGATCGCGTCCAGGACATCGAGTGTGCCCGACCTGAGGTCGGCGTACGCGGACTCCAGCGAGGCGTAGAAGACGATGCGCAGCCCGCCGTTCTTCGCCTTGCGCGGACCGAGGTAGCCGGAATTGGCGACGAGTTCGATGCTCTCGTCGTGCTTCCAGGCCTTCGCGTTCGCGAGCTTGTACGGACCGTTCCCGATCGGGTGCGCGCCGAAGGCCTTCATATCCTCGAAGGCGACGCTGGGCAGCGGGTAGAAGGCGGAGAAGCCGAGCCGGAGCGGGAAGTCGGACACCTTCGACGTCAGATCGACGGTGAACTCGGTGTCGCTCACGACGGTGAGGCCGGTGAGCTCGGTGTCCTCCTCGCCGGAGAAGCCTTCGATGTCCTCGAAGAACGAGTTCAGGAGCTGGGCGTTGCTCAGCTTCGCCCCGTAGTTCCAGGCGTCCACGAAGGAGCGCGAGGTGACCCTCTCGCCGTTGCTGAAGGTGCGGTCGCCGTTGATCGTGATCGTGAAGTGCTGCGAGTCGCTCGTCTCGATCGACTGCGCGACGTCGTTGACCGGCGTGCCGTCGGCTTGGTAGGCCAGCAGGCCGGAGAACACGGCGTCGATGATCTTGCCGCCCCCGGCCTCGTTCGTGTTGGTCGGGACGAGCGGATTCTGCGGCTCGCTGCCGTTCGCGGTCACGATGGCGGTGGTGTCGGCCGTCGACGCGGTGTCGGGACCGCTGCAGGCGGTGAGCGCGAGCGCGCCGACCGCGGCGAGTGCGGCGGCGGAACGGCCGAGAAGTCTGATGGGCACGGTTTCCTCCTGGAGGGGGGTCGACTTCAGACCTTAGGGTTCCGCGACTGGCGTTGCAAGTTCTTTTTGTTAGATTGACATTTTTGATTCCCGACCCTACGATCGTCGGCGTGCGAAGAAAAAGAAAGTGGGCCGCGTCCAACGACGCGGCCCACTTTCCGCTCTCGACGACTACAGTCCCTGCGCCACCGGCGGCTCCGGCTCCTGCGGAAGCCCCTCGTTGACCGGCACGACCTCGTCCGAGCCCGCGGCCAGCAGCTCGAGGCGCAGAGCGCGGCGGGCGCGCTGCTGCTCCGGGTCGGGCAGCGGGACCGCGGCCAGGAGGCGCTGGGTGTAGGCCTCCTTCGGGTAGCGGAGGATCTCGTCGCGGGTGCCGACCTCGACCAGGGCGCCGTGGTGCATCACCGCGATGCGGTCGGCGAGGACGTCGATGACGGCCAGGTCGTGGGTGATGAACAGGCACGCGAAGTTCATCTCCTTCTGGAGCTGCTGCATCAGCTCCAGCACGCGCGCCTGCACCGACACGTCGAGCGCGCTGGTCGGCTCGTCCGCGATCAGGACCTGCGGCTTCAGCGACAGCGCGCGTGCGATGCCGACGCGCTGCTTCTGGCCGCCCGACAGCTCGTGCGGGAAGCGGCTGCGGTACGCGCGCGGCAGCTCGACGCTGTCCAGGAGGCGGTCGACCTCCTTCGCCAGACCGGCGCCCTTGAGCCCCTTCGCCAGACGGAGCGGCTCGCCGATCGAGTCCGCGATCTGGAGGCGCGGGTTCAGCGACGACGACGGGTCCTGGAAGACGATGCCGACGTTGCGGTGCAGCTTGCGGATCTCGTCGCGGCCCGCCTTGCTGATGTCCTGGCCGGCGACCACGAGTTTGCCCGAGTGGATGGGCAGCAGGCCGATCGCGGCGCGGCCGAGCGTCGTCTTGCCCGAGCCGGACTCGCCCACCAGGCCGACGACCTCGCCCTCGTGGATCCTCAGGTCGATGTCGGTCGCGGCGCGGAACGCGGGAACGCGGCCGTGCTTCGGGTACTCGATCGCGACCTTCTCGAAGTCGACGACGACCTTCCGCTTGTCCATCTCCGCCTCCTGGGCGGCGGCAGCGGCGAGGCGCTCGTTGACGCGGATCCGCTCGGCGTACTCGGCGTCCGGGTGCTCGGTTCCGGCGGCGAGGGCGGCGGTCGTGTCGATCTCCTCGTCCTCGCGCTGGCCGAGGTGCGGCACGGCGTTGAGCAGGGCGATCGTGTACGGGTGCTGCGGAGCGTCGAAGACCTGCTTGACGGTGCCGGTCTCGACGATGTCGCCCTTCCGCATGACCACGATGTTGTCGGCCAGGTCGGCGACGACGCCCATGTCGTGGGTGATCAGCAGGATCGCGCTGTCGAGGCGGTCGCGGAGGCTGCGGATGAGCTCCAGGATCTCGGCCTGCACCGTCACGTCGAGCGCCGTGGTCGGCTCGTCCGCGATGAGCAGCTTCGGGTCGCAGGAGATCGACTGGGCGATCATCGCGCGCTGACGCTGGCCGCCGGAGAGCTGGTGCGGGTACGAGTTGAACGCCTTCACGGGGTCGGGCAGCTCGACCATGTCGAGCAGTTCGAGGGCGCGCTCCTTGGCCTCGTGCGGCGACATCCCGAAGTGGATGCGCAGCGTCTCGACGATCTGGGAGCCGACCGTATAGACGGGGTTCAGCGCCGTCATCGGCTCCTGGAAGATCACCGCGACCTGGCGTCCGCGCACGCGGCGCATCTGCGGCGGGGTCAGGCCGGTGAGCTCGCGCCCCTCCAGCTTGATCGAGCCGCGGACGCGGGAGTTCTCGGGCAGGAGGTCGAGGATCGCCATCGAGCTCGCGCTCTTGCCGGAGCCGGATTCACCGACGATGGCGAGCACCTCCCCCGCCTTGATCGAGTAGTTCAGCTTCTTGGCCGCGGGCACCCAGACGTTGTCGACGCCGAAGTCGACGGACAGGTCGGTGACCTCCAGCACGGGGGCGCCGACGACGACCCCGGCCCCACCGGTGGTGTTCTCGGTCATGATTCGTGGTTCCTTTCGGGGGCGCGCTCGGGCGTTGTGGAGACGGTGCGGGGTGAGAGCATGGACCCATGCCCTACGTCTCCCCCGCCGAGCGCGAGGTTTTCGTGTCCCGGTTCAACCGGGTCCTTGCCGTTGTGATCTGGGCGGCCGCTGCCGCGCTGATCGTCGGCCTTCTGGTGAGCGTGCACGATGTGCGCCTGCTCTACGTCGTGCCGTGCGCGCTGTTCGCCTTCATCGGCTGGGCGCTGCTGTGGCGTCCGCGTCTCACGGTCGGCGACGAGGGCATCGAGGTGATCAACGTCACGCGCACCGTCGACATCCCGTGGCAGGCCCTCATCCACGTGGACACCAAGTACGCGCTCACCCTCTACACGCCGGGACACAAGTTCCCGGTGTGGTCCGCGCCGGCTCCGGGAACGGCGCGCACGCTGCGCGCCACCCGCCAGGAGACCAAGGGCCGCGTCGGCAAACCGAACGTCGCGGACAGCGTGCGCCGTCCCGGCGACCTGCTGAACACCGAGTCCGGCGCCGCGGCCGAGGTGGTGCGGCGCCGCTGGACCCAGCTTCAGCAGGACGGAACGATCGACAGCGGCCTCGCGGACGAAACGCCCGTGACGATCCGCTGGCACATCGTGTCGCTGGCCGTGCTGACCGTGCTGACGGCCGGCACGCTCGCCGCCCTGCTGGTGGCCTGAGGAGGCCACCAGCAGCGCAGCGCGGGCGGATGTCACAGCACGTCCTCCGCGAGGGCTGCGCCCGTGCGGGGTCCGCCGAAGTCGTCCTCGCCGGGCTCCGGCTCCTCCTCACGCATCTTGCGGAGGTTGAACCGGCGGTGGCGCGGGTCGAACGCGTCGCGCAGGCCGTCGCCGACGAAGTTGACCAGCAGGGCGAGGATCACGATGAACGAGCCGGGCCACCAGAACAGCCACGGACGCGTCTGGAACGCCGACTCGTTCGAGCTGATCAGGAGGCCGAGCGAGACGTCCGGCGGCCGGATGCCGTAGCCGAGGAACGACAGCGCGGTCTCGAGCAGAATGGCCGAGGCCATGATGAGGGTCGAGGACACGATGACGACGCCGATGGCGTTCGGCAGGATGTGTTTGAAGATGATCCGCGTGTCTGAGGCGCCCGCGACGCGCGCCGCCTCGACGAACTCCCGCTCCCGGAGCGACAGGAACTCGCCTCGTACCAGGCGCGCGATGCCCATCCACGAGAAGAAGCCGAGCATCAGAGCGAGGAAGAACGCGCCGAGGCCGCCGAACGTGTGGCCGACGACAGAGCCGATGACCAGCGCCGGGATCACGATGAAGACGTCGGTGATGCGCATCAGGATCGCGTCGACCACGCCACGGAAGTACCCCGCGATCGCGCCGACGACGACACCGACGACGCTCGCGATGAGGCCGAGCACGATCATCACCAGCACGGAGTTCTGGATGCCCCGCATCGTCAAAGCGAAGTAGTCCTTACCGATGCGGTCCTGGCCGAACGGATGCTCCAAGCTGGGGGAACCGTGCGCGACCTGGTCGTTCAGCTCGACGTAGTTGTACTTCCACCAGCCGGGGATCGGCCCGATGCCGATCGCGGAGATGGAGAACAGCACGATGAGGATGAACAGGATCGCGCTGGCGACGGCGATCTTGTTGGAAAGGAAGCGCTTCCAGATCAGCTTCCCCTGGCTGACGGGCGGGGAGCTCGGCTCCTGCAGCTCGTCGGCGATGATGACTTCAGTGGTGGCCATCAGCGGACCCTCACTCTCGGGTCGAGTGCGGCGTAGGACAGATCGGCGAGGAAGTTGAACAAGATCGCCATGATCGCGATGACGAGGAAGTAGGCCATCACCGGGTTCAAGTCGCCGCGCGACAGTCCCAGATTGAACAGGGAGCCCATGCCCGGGATCGCGAACACATCCTCCGTGATGATCGCACCACCGAGGAGGGCGCCCACGTCGAAGGCGACCAGCGTCGTGATCGGGATGAGCATGTTGCGGAACGCATGCCGCACCACGACGGTCCGCTCCGGGAGGCCCTTGGCCCGCGCGGTGCGGATGAAGTCCTGGTTGAGGACTTCGAGCATGCCGGCCCGCGAGTAGCGGGTGTACGACGCGAACGAGATCAGCAGCAGCGCGATGGTGGGCAGGAACAGGTGGGTGAAGGTGTCGAGACCCGTCACCCACATGTCGCCTGTCAGGCCTGGCGTCGACGAGCCGACGGTCGCGATGGGGCGCCCGTTGGTGTCCTGGAAGTAGGTCGGCCACGCCTGCATGTAGCGGTCGACGAGGATCAGGAAGCCCGACACGACCGTGACGATCACCGCGACGCGCATGTTCTGGCCGCGGTCGTACCCGCCGACCAGCCAGCCGATCGCGAGGCTCACGAGGATCGCGACGATCGCCAGGATGACGATCGTGGCCGGCGTCGAGATGTTGAACAGCCACTGCAGCCCGAAGTAGCAGACCAGGGAGACAGCTCCCGCGATGCTCGCGGAGATCAGCGCGCGACGGTTCTGCAGCCCGGCGGTCAGAGCGGTCGCCCCGGTGACGGTCCCGGCGACCAGGATGATCATCACGACGGGGCCGAGACCCGGGTGCAGGAACCAGTTGGTCGCGCTCATCAGCAGGAGGACGCCGGCCGTCGCGACGCCGGAGATGGCGAACGTGAGAGCACGGCGACGCATGTCGCCTCCGATGAGCGACTGCCAGACGAGGCCGGCGACCACGCCGATCAACGCTGCCACCCACCATGGGATCGTCGGGCTCACCAGGAAGTTGTTGAATCCGATGGCGACGAACTCCTTCAGGAGCACGGCCACCAGGAACGCCGGCAGGGAGTACAGGAAGAAGCTGAGGAACGTGACGACGTTGTCGAGTCCGCTGTACTGCCGCAGGGCGGTCACGATGCCGATGGTGACACCGAAGAGGATCGCGAGGATCAGTGCGACGGTGACCAGCTGAACGGTCGAGGACAGCGCCTGCGGGAGGATGTCCACCACCTTGGCGTTCGAGATGGTCGATCCGAGGTCGCACGAGTTCGCGAACGGGATCAGGCACTTGGCCGCGCCTCCCAGCCAGAGCAGCCACCGCAGGGGCGGGACCACGTCGAGCTGGAGGAGCTGGATACGCGCGTTGATGAGCTGCGTTTTGTTGGGGTTGTTGCTGCTTCGCAGGTCCTGGAGCGGGTCGGCGCTGTAGGCGACCAGCATGTACATCAGGAACGAAGCGGCGATGATGATGAGCACTGAGACAAGCAGGCGTCTCAGG
Source organism: Leifsonia sp. GW821-FHT13C09 (assembly GCF_058806435.1). Classification (NCBI taxonomy): domain Bacteria; kingdom Bacillati; phylum Actinomycetota; class Actinomycetes; order Micrococcales; family Microbacteriaceae; genus Leifsonia; species Leifsonia sp. GW821-FHT13C09. The sequence goes on from NZ_JBXAPS010000003.1 coordinate 63,646, forward strand.
ATGAAACTCGCCATAGGTTCAAAACCTTCACTGACAGGGCGCGCCATTGTCGGGTTGGGCGGCGGAGCGGGGGGGGGGGAGCTTCGCCTGGCGCGAATTCGAGGTAACGGTCGGATCACGACCGCCGACTACATGATACCGGGGCGTCGACTGGAAGCCGACGCCCCGGTGCAGGAGAGTGCCCGAGGATCCCTCGGGCACTCTCACTGTCGAGCGTTACTTCGCGGTCGAGGACTTGACGGTCCACTCCCAGAAGTTCCAGAACGCGCCGTTCTGGTTGCCGTTGTACTTCACGCCCTCCACACGGTTGGTGGCGCCGAACACACCGGGCAGCTGGAACAGCGGCAGACCGTAGCCCTGCGCGAAGGCGGTCTTGTCGATGTTCTTCTCCAGCGAGACCAGCTTGTTGGTGTCGAGCGTGGTCTGGGTGGCCACAGCGTCGTCGTTCGCCGCGGTGAAGCGGTTGTAGTTGCCGCCACCGTTGGTGGTGAACAGCTGCGGGATCTGCGACGTGCCGGCGCCCGGGCTGATCCAGCCGAAGAGCGACGCGTCGTAGTTACCGCCCGGGAGGAGCTTGCTCCAGTCCGGCGAGCCCGCGTCGACGACCTTGAAGCCGGCCTTGGCGGCCGACGTCGAGATGGCCTGGAACTCGTCGACTCGGTTCGGGTTCTTCGTGTTGTACAGGATGCGGACGGTCGGGGTCGCACCGGCGAGCAGCGCCTTGGCGCCTGCGATGTCCACCTTGTCGTACTTGCTCGAACCGTTGTTCTTCACGGAGTCGCCGTACTCGGGCTGCTGGTTCGGCAGCCAGATCTGCGAGTTGAGGACCTTGGCCTTCGGGTTCACCGGGGTGACGATCGAGTCGAGGATCTGCTGACGCGGGATCGTCAGGAGGAACGCCTCACGAACCTTCGGGTCGGAGAAGACCGGCGAACCGAAGTTCAGGTCGAGGTGGTCGTACGACGCCTGGTCGCCGGTCAGGACCTTCGCGCTGGTCTGCTTGAGGGCAGTCAGCGTGTCGGCCGAGGCCTGCGGGTTGATGATGTCGACCTCACCGTTCTGGAGAGCGGTGACCTGGGCGTTGGCGTCCGGGATGATGCGGAACACGATCTTGTCCACGTTCGGCTTCAGTCCGCCGGCGTAGTACTTGTTCTGCTCCATCGTGAGGGACTGGCCCGGGGTCCACGACGACACGACGAACGCGCCGGAGGAGACCAGCAGGTCCTTGTCGGTCGGGAACGCGGTCACGTCGTAACCGGTGTTCACGAAGTCCGCGGCCTTCTTGAGGGTCGGGTCGGCCGGGGCCGGCTTGCTCGGGTCGCCCTTGGGGAGGCCCTTGAGCAGCTTGGTCAGGTCGGCGGCGGAGGACAGGCCCGCCTTCTTGGCCACGATGTGCGCGGGCTGCGCGATCGGGTTGACCAGCTCCCAGTCCACGTACGGCTTGGCGTACTTCAGGGTGATCGACGTGTTGTTGTCGCCGATGGTCGGGAAGTCGGTCGAGTCGACGCCGGCGGTGGAACCCGCGATCTGGAAGTACTGGGTGCCGCTGGTGACGTTGCCCTTGTCGTCCAGCGTCGCGGAGTCGTAGTGACCGGAGGCGATCGCCCACGCGAGAACCATGTCGTCAGCGGTGACGGGCTGGCCGTCGGACCACTTGTCGTTCTTGTTCAGGGTGTACTTGACCGTGAGCGGGTTGTCCGAGAGCTTCTCGAACTTGCCGAACTTGTTGTCGTGGACGATCTTGTAGTTGTTGTCGATGTACTGGAAGCCAGTACCGTACGACCCGTCCAGGTACCCGACCTGGCCGTTGGTGTCCAGGTTGCCCTGCGGGGTCTGCGAGTTGAACGAGGTGAAGTCGTTCACGACAGCGACCGTCACGGTGCCGCCCTTGGCCGCGGACGAGGTCCCCGTGCTGCCGGTCGTGGTGCAGGCAGACAGCGCGAGCGCTGCAACGCCGGCGACGGCGACGGCGCTGACCGCGTACCTGACCTTTCTTCCCTTGATGTGCAATGTTCCTCCTGTGCGAAGTGTGCGGTAGCACGGGCATGCGAGAGCCCCGTACCCCGCGGGATAAGAATGACCCTAGGTACCGTTGAGGGTGAATGCAAAATAGGGCTGGAAAACGTTACACAGTGGTAACTCAGTCGGTGGATTCTTGCGTGTACGCCACGAATTCGGTGGCACTGGAGCGTCAAACGCAAGAAACCGTGCAGTTCCGCCGATCGGCGTACGGATTTCGTGGAGGCGTGTGCGGATGCCCCAGCCCGCCCGGGCCTGGCAGGATGCACATATGAGCACTGAAGCGGTCCGGCCGGGTCGAACCACGCCCGGTCTACCCACCTGGACCGGCGAGTCCCCGGTCGGGCGTGGGGAGCGGCCCCGCGTGTGGTGGGAGGTCGCGATCGTCCTCGGGCTGTCGCTCGGGCAGTCGGCGGTCTACTCCATCGTCACGATCATCGACCGGTCCACGCAGCGCACTCCCCTGTCCAATCAGACCGCGCAGGTGAATCCGTCGCAGTCCAGCCGGGAGGTCTTCGACTTCCTGTACCAGTTCCTCAATAACGCGTTCCCGCTGTTCGCGGTGGCGCTGGTGATCTTCCTGCTCTGGCAGCCGCAGCGCAGCGGTTTCCGCCGGATCGGCTTCGACCTCAGCCGCCCGGGCCGCGACCTCGGCGGCGGTGTGGTCCTGTTCCTGGTGATCGGGGTGCCCGGCATCCTGTTCTACGCGCTCGGCCGGGTGCTGGGGCTCACCGTCCAGGTGCAGGCGTCGCCGCTCGACACGCACTGGTGGACGGTGCCGATCCTGGTCTTCGCCGCGCTGCGGGCCGGCCTCCAGGAGGAGGTGATCGTGGTGGGCTACCTGTTCACCCGGCTGCGCCAGCTCGGCTGGAGCCGATGGTGGATCATCGTCGCCGCCGCGCTGCTCCGCGGGAGCTACCACCTCTACCAGGGGTTCGGCCCGTTCGTCGGCAACGCGATCATGGGCGTCGTCTTCGGCTGGTGCTACACGCGCTGGGGCCGGGTCATGCCTCTCGTGGTCGCGCACGTCATCATCGACATCGTCTCCTTCGTCGGATATCCCCTCGCGGTCGCCCTGTGGCCGCACATCTTCGGCTGAGACGGGCTGCGCCGGCCTGTCAGCCTCCCGGCCGGTCCTGCTCTCGCCGGCGCTCGTGGAAGTCCTCGAGTTCGCGCGCGTGGCGGACCTGTAGCTCTCGGTAGTCCTCGTCCAGGCGGGCGACCACCGCGGCAGCCGATCGGATGTTGTCGTCGGTTTCGTTCGAGAGCTGTGCGAACACCGCCTTGAACCGGGGGTCGTCGGCCGCGCCCTGCCGGGCGAGCTCGTAGAAGCCCTCCTCCATCGACCGCATCCGCGACCGGTAGTACGAGACGTACTCGTCGGCCTGCTCGACCCGGCGGCGCGCGAGAGCCTCTTCCTCGCGGTGCGTCTCCTCCAGCTCGCCCCGGGTGCGGTGCTCGTCGCGCGTCATGGGGTGATGCTGTCCACGGCCCGGGTGTAGTCGTTCTTCGACGCGATGTGCTCGAGACCGCTCGTGACCTTCTTCTCGACGGCGCCGGAGAGCGCGGCGGCGACGTTCGCTCGGCCGAGGGTGACGTTCACCGCGGTGACGGCTCCCTCCATGACCAGCCAGTTGGTGCTCTTCACGACCGCGTACTGCGTGTGGACCACCGGCGGAAGGGCGGCGTCCAGCAGCGTCTTCGCCGCCTGATGGACGGCGCCGTCGATCGCGTGGATGGTCGAGTCCAGCGTGCCGGACACGTCCTTCACCGCCTCCTCGATGAGCTCACCCAGCCACGACATCACGACCCTCCCATCGGACCGAGAGCGTAGGCGCGTGCCCAGGCCGCGTCCTGTTCGAACGCGTTCGTGACCGTGTTCATCACGCCGCGCGAGATCCGCCTCACCGTGTCGAGGTGGTCGTCCACGAGGTCGTTCACGGCGGCCACCGCCTCTTCGTCGATGTTCTTCTCCACCTGGAGGCCGTGGGCTCGCACGCACTCCTCGATGTCCGCCTCCGTCACCAATGGATAGAGCTGGGCGGCTGTGCTCTTCGCGTCGGTGAGTGCCGTGGTCATCGCGGGGACGAGGCCGTTGTTCACGTCCTTGATGGTCTGGAGGTGCGTCGCGACACCACCGACGCTCGACGCCAGCCCCAGAGCCGCGACCGTGTCCACCGCGACGACGAGACCGGACAACGTCGCTCCCGCGGTGACCGCGCCGACCCCGTGGACGGTCGAGACGATCCCGTCGAGAACGCGAAGCGCCTGCCCGTGGCCGGGAACGGCGATGTCCGCCAGCTCCGCGATCTCTTCCACCGTCCGGCTCCTGCCGCCCACACCGAGCATGCCGCCGGTGGTGGGATCGAAGGTGAACGCGGCCCCCAGATCGTGATGCTCCATCACGCCCTTCCACAGGTCGTCCTCGATGAAGACCCCGGCGCCCGTTCCGTGGCCCAGGAAGTTCCCGACCAGGTCGAACTGGTTCACGTAGTTCGTCAGCGGGGCCTTACCCTTCTTCCGCTCCGCCTGGACCCACTCCTTCGCCTGCGGCGACAGCGCTCCCCACGGGTCGGGACCGTTGAAGGTGGTCGAGTGCCAGTGGTTTTCGGCCGCGACGTACAGGGCGAGGTAGCCGCCGAGAGAGTGGCCGACCGTCTCGATGCGGGCGCCGGAATTCCCGTCGGCGGCGAGCCGCTCCTGCACGCGCTCCGCGAACTTCTCGGCCTCGCGAACCTGCGTACCCTCGCCCGTGCGGCGGCCCACCACGGACACCAAGTCGGCCACGGCATCGGCGCGGTCGTCGGGGTTCGTGCCGGCGAAGGCGATGTAGACGTGGGAGTAGTTGGGGAGGCCGTCGACGACGGGGACGACCGCCATGCCCTGGAAGCCGGTGGCCGGGTCGGTGGCTGTGTCGATGACCTGTAGCTTCTGCCTTCCCTCGGCCGTCAAGAAGTCCACACCGCTGATTGGCGACTGGTTGCGCTCTAGCGGATCCACCCAGTACGACTGACCCGCAATCGACGCATAGTCTTCTGGCGTCATTCGATCACCTCGGATGCCCCGTCGCTGTAGATCACAGTCACCGCTGCAGGTGCCGTATCGGGAGCGATGGTCGGCAATGGATTTCCGATCCTCGAGTACCGGTCGGTTCCCAAAATCTCGTTGTACTCCTGACCGTCGATGGTGACCACGGCAGGCACACCCCACGGCGCCCCGAAGCCCGCCGGTCCACCCTCTTCGGTGAATCTGATCTCGTCCACGCCACCCTGTGTCTCGAGGAACGCGATCGCGGCCTTCCTCTGATTCGCGAGATTGGTCTCCCTGTTCACTTCTTTTGCTCCCCACGCGCACCCGCTCAGAGCAGCGGCGAGTGCCGCCCCTATCCCTGCCGATAGAACCAAACGGCCCACGACTCTCGTCTTCCGACCCTCACGGGAGCCACCGCCACGCGCTGGAAGCCCGTTGGCCCGGTCGGTGGCGGTGTCGAAGACCTGGAATTGCTGCTTGCCGGTATCGTCGGGCGGAAAGATGCACATCTCCGTTACCGGCGGATCCTGCGCCAGGGAATCTACGAGATACGACGCAGATGCGATGGACGCGAAGTCCTCTGCGGTGGTCATTCGATCACCTCCGTACTGCCGTCGCTGTAAGTCACTGAAACCGAAGTCGGTGCTTCCGCTGCTGGAATGGCCGGCAGCGGTTCCGAAACCCCGGAGCCCGAGTTGACCCCGAGGATGGCTTGATATTCCCGCCCGCCCAGCGTGATCACCGCGTTTACTGCCCAGGGCGCACCCAGCCCCGACTGCCCACCTTCTCGGGTAAAGCGGATCTTCTCTACGCCTCGCTTATCACCGATGAACGCGACCGCTGCCTTCCTCTGGTTGGCCAGGCTCGTCGACGTGTCCATTTCACTTCCTCCCGATGCACAAGCGCTTAGCCCGGTGGCGAGCGCCGCCCAGATCCCCACCGTTAGAGCCCACCGGTTCATAACCCTGGTCATTTGGGCCCCACCAGCTCGGGTGACCTCGCGCAGTCTTCAGCGCTAGCCATTTCGATGAACTCGGACGAGCCGTCGCTGAAGACCAGCAGCGCAGGGTTTGGTTTCGAAGATGAAACTATGCCAGGCAACGGATCGCCCCCCAGAACACCGATACCGACGATCTCGTGATACTCAACGCCCGCTATCGTGATGACGGCGTTGGCTCTCCAGGAGGCACCCAGGCCGGGCTTGCCGCCCTCTTGGGTGAACCTGATCTTCTCCACGCCACCCTGCGTCTCGAGAAACGCAATGGCGGCCTCCCTCTGATTCGCGAGATTGGTCTCCGTGTTCACTGCTCTTCCTCCCCATGCGCACCCGCTCAGACCGACGACAAGGGCAGCCATGCCCATGACAAGCGACAGTCGTGTGCGAGCCCTCATCACGAGGCGGTGCCGCATGACAAGACACCTTTCATTCGGAGACCGGCACACCGCCGCGGGCCACTGAAGGGAGACTAACACCCTTCCTCTACAATCACACCTAGTAGAATTTCTTTGCAAGCATTTCCCCGCACAAACGCAAACCGCCGAGCCACGGACATCCGTGGCTCGGCGGTTACAGCGTTCTCGGGGTTGCGCTAGGCGAACGCCTCCGGCGGCGGGCAGGCGCAGAACAGGTTGCGGTCGCCGTAGGCCTGGTCGATGCGGCGCACCGGGGGCCAGTACTTGTTGCGCACGAGGGTCGGCACCGGGTAGACGGCCTGCTCGCGGGTGTAGGCGTGGTCCCACGTGGAGGTCGCGACCGACTCCGCGGTGTGCGGAGCGTTCCGCAGCGGGTTGTCGTCCGCAGGCCAGTCCCCCGCGGCGACCGCGTCCGCCTCGGCCTTGATCGCGATCATCGCGGTGACGAAGCGGTCGAGCTCGGCGAGGTCCTCGCTCTCGGTCGGCTCCACCATCAGCGTGCCCGCGACCGGGAACGACATGGTCGGCGCGTGGAAGCCGAAGTCGATGAGGCGCTTGGCCACGTCGTCCACGGTCACGCCGGTGCGCTCGGTGAGCGGGCGGACGTCGAGGATGCACTCGTGCGCCACCAGGCCGTTGTCGCCCGCGTACAGCACCGGGAAGTGCTCGCGCAGCTTCGCGGCGACGTAGTTGGCCGCCAGCACCGCGGCGCCGGTGGCGTCCGCCAGGCCCTGCGCGCCCATCATCCGCACGTACGCCCACGAGATCGGGAGGATGCTCGGGCTGCCGTACGGGGCGGCGGAGACCGGGCCGCCACCGTGCTCGATGCGGCCGTCGGAGCCGCCCACCAGCACGTGCGTCGCGTCCTGCGCGAGCGGGTGGCCGGGCAGGAACGGCGCGAGGTGCGCCTTCGCCGCCACGGGGCCTACGCCGGGGCCGCCGCCGCCGTGCGGGATGCAGAAGGTCTTGTGCAGGTTGAGATGGCTGACGTCGCCGCCGAAGTCGCCGAACCGGGCGTAGCCCAGCAGCGCGTTCAGGTTGGCGCCGTCGACGTAGACCTGTCCCCCGGCCTCGTGCACCGCGGAGGTGATCGCGACGACCTCGTGCTCGTAGACGCCGTGCGTCGACGGGTACGTGATCATCAGGGCGGCGAGGGTGTCGGCGTTGGCCGCGATCTTCGCGCGCAGGTCGTCGAGGTCCACGTTGCCGAGCTCGTCGGTCGCGACGACGACGACGCTCATGCCCGCGAGCACCGCGGACGCGGCGTTGGTGCCGTGCGCCGACTGCGGGATGAGGCAGACGGTGCGCTGGAGGTCACCGCGCGAGCGGTGGTAACCGCGGATGGCGAGGAGGCCGGCCAGTTCGCCCTGGCTGCCCGCGTTCGGCTGCAGCGACACGGTGTCGTAGCCGGTGACGTCGGCCAGCCAGCCCTCCAGCTGGTCGATGAGCTCGAGCGAGCCGGCCACGTCCGCCGCGGGGGCGAACGGGTGCAGGGCGGCGAACTCGGGCCAGGTCACGGCCTCCATCTCGGTGGCCGCGTTGAGCTTCATCGTGCACGATCCCAGCGGGATCATGCCGCGGTCGAGCGCGTAATCCCGGTCCTGCAGCTGGCGGAGGTAGCGCATCATCGCCGTCTCCGAGTGGTGCGTGGAGAACACCGGGTGCGTGAGGAAGTCCGACGTGCGGGCGAGCGCCGCCTCGAACGACGGCTCGGAGCCGAAGACGAGCTCGGGCTCGCCGTCGACCGTGCCGCCGAGGACCGCGATCAGGTCGCCGAGCGGGAAGACCCCGTCGCGCAGGTCGGCGGAGGACTCCTCGTCCAGGCTGAGCGAGACCAGTCCGGCATCGACCGCGTGCAGCAGGAGGCCGCGCTCGTGGGCGCGCGCGACGACCGTGGCCGCGTCGTCCACCTCCACCACGAGGGTGTCGAAGAACGAGCGGGAGCGGACCTCCACCCCGGCGGCGCGCAGCGCGGCGGCGACGGCGACAGCGGAGAGGTGCACGTGGCGGCCGATCGCGCGCAGGCCGGACGGGCCGTGGTACACGGCGTACATCGCGGCCATGACGGCGAGCAGCACCTGGGCGGTGCAGATGTTGGAGGTCGCCTTCTCACGGCGGATGTGCTGCTCGCGGGTCTGCAGTGTGAGCCGGTAGGCCGGCTTGCCGATGGCGTCCTGCGAGACGCCGACCAGGCGGCCGGGGAGCTGGCGCTCCAGGCCCTTCCGGACGGCAATGTAGCCGGCGTGCGGACCGCCGAAGCCCATCGGGACGCCGAAGCGCTGGCTGGTGCCGACGGCGACGTCGGCGCCGAGCTCGCCCGGGGACGTCAGCTGGGTGAGGGCGAGGAGATCGGCGGCGGCCACGACGACGGCGCCGGCGGCCTTCGCGGACGCGATCACTGCGGACGGGTCCCACACCCGGCCGGAGGCGCCGGGGTACTGCACGAACAGGCCGAAGGCCTCCTGCAGTTCCGGGGCGTCGGCCGGAGTGGCGGCGAGATCGAGCACGACGAGCTCGATGCCGACCGCTTCCGCGCGGTTGCGCAGTAGCGCCAGGGTCTGCGGGAAGGTGTCGGCGTCCACGACGAACTTCGCGCCGGCGGCCTTGGACGCGCGGCGGGCCAGCAGCATGCCCTCCACGACGGCCGTGCCCTCGTCGAGCATGGAGGCGTTGGCGGTGTCCAGGCCGGTCAGGTCGGAGACCATGGTCTGGAAGTTGATGAGCGCCTCCAGGCGGCCCTGGGAGATCTCCGGCTGGTACGGCGTGTAGGCCGTGTACCAGCCCGGGTTCTCCAGGACGTTGCGCTTGATCACCGCCGGGGTGATCGTGCCGTAGTAGCCGAGGCCGATCAGGCTGCGGTTCACGGTGTTGCGCGCGGCGAGCGCCCGCAGCTCGCGGAGCGCCGCGCGCTCGCTGATCGGGGCGGGCAGCGCGGAGACGCGGCCGGGGGCGGTGCGGATGGTGTCCGGCACGGCGGCGGAGACGAGGGCCTCCACGGATTCGTATCCGAGGGCGGACAGCATGGATCGCTGCGCGTCGCCGTCGGTGCCGATGTGACGCGTCTGGAACTGGTCGCTCATGTTCTCGCGGTTGCCTTACTCGCCCGTGAGGGCCTTGTACTCGTCATAGGAGAGGAGGCCGTCCGGCAGCTCGGTGAAGGTCACCTTGATGAGCCAGCCCTCGCCGAACGGGTCGCTGTTGACCAGCTCCGGCGCGTCGACCACGGCCTGGTTGGCCTCGGCGACGGTGCCGTCGACCGGGGCGAAGAGCTCGCCGACCGACTTGGTCGACTCGATCTCGCCCACCACGCGGCCGGAGGCGACGTCGCTGCCCTCCGCGGGGAGTTCGACGAACACGACATCGCCCAGCTTCTCTGCCGCATAGCTCGTGATGCCGACCGTCGCGGTGTCGCCCTCGACGAGGAGCCACTCGTGCTCGGCGGTGTACTTCAGGTCCTGCTCTGCGGCCATGTCAGTGCTTCTTTCTGCTGTAGAAGGGGAGGGCGGTGACGGTGAACGGGAGGCTGCTGCCGCGCACGTCGACGTGCAGCTCGGTGCCCGGGCGCGCGAACTTCGGCGCGACGTAGGCCATGGCGATGGGGACGCCGATGGTCGGCGAGAGGGCGCCGGAGGTCACGACCCCGACCTCCTCCTCCGCGCCGTCGGCGGCCGGGGCGAGAACCGGGTACCCGGCACGGGCTGCCCGCTTGCCGTGGCCCATCAGGCCGACGAGCACGCGCGCCTCGGCGTCCGGACCCTCCTCGCTGGCGGCGCGGCCGACGAAATCGGTGTCCTTGGCGAGGTTGACGACGCGGCCGAGGCCGGCCTGGGCGGGCATGGTGTCGAGGCCGAGCTCGTGGCCGTAGAGCGGCATGCCGGCCTCCAGGCGCAGCGTGTCGCGGCTGGCGAGGCCCGCGGGCACGAGGCCCTGCTCCCGACCGGACTCCAGAAGGGCGTCCCACAGAGCGCGCGCGTTGTCCGGAGCGATGTACAGCTCGAAGCCGTCCTCGCCGGTGTAGCCGGTGCGGGCGACGAGCACGGGGTGCGTCTCGAACTCGGCCGGGACGCTCCAGTAGTACTTGAGGTCGGTGACCCGCTGGGCGAAGTCGTCGCCCTCGATGTGGAAGCCGGGGGTCGCGAGCAGGATGCTGAGGGCGGCGGGACCCTGCACTGCGATCAGGGCGATATCGTCGCTCTCGTCGTAGACCTCCACATCGAACGGGGCGGTGCGGTCGCGCAGCTCCTCGGCCACGGCCTCCCGGTTGGAGGCGTTCGCCACCACCATGTAGCGGTCGTCGCCGGTGCGGTAGACGACGAGGTCGTCGAGGATGCCGCCGGCGCGGGAGAGCAGCATGCTGTACTTCGCCTGGTCGAGCGCCAGCGAGGACAGCTTGCCGGCGAGCGCGTAGTCGAGCGCCTGCCCGGCCTCCGGGCCGATCAGGACGATCTCGCCCATGTGCGAGAGGTCGAAGAGGCCGGCGGCGGTGCGCACCGCGTGGTGCTCTGCGAGGTCGCTGGAGTAGCGGACCGGCATCTGCCAGCCGGCGAAGTCGGTGAAGGACGCGCCCGCGGCGGTGTGGGCGTCGTGCAGCGGGGAGGTGCGTTCCGGTGCGGCGGTCGCTGCGTCGTGGGGCGCTGGGTCGTTGGTCCCGGCGTCATCGGTCTGGCTGTCGTGCGAGCTCATGAGTTCTCCGTTCGCCGGCCGTCGCCGGAGGGATGAACGGTAGCGCGCTGCGCGCTCCGTGTGAAGAACTCCCCCTCTGTCATCCGGCCTGAGAGTTTCACCCAGGCCGCTGCTGCGGTCGAGGCTTTCACCGTGGGCGAGGGCCAGCGTGCAGCCCTGCTTTTCAGAGTGGCCAGTCCGATGCGGTACGCGTACCTGAGAGATTGTCGGGGAGGATTGCTCCTTCGGTGCCGCCCGCTCGCGCGCGCGACTCTCCCGCATCGGCCTGATTGGCCCGGTATTCAGTTGACTGGGCCAGCATAACGGGTCCGGGCGACGGGCGCGCGCGCAGCGGCCGTCGAGGCCCATTTGGTGTTCTGGTCACGATGACACTAAGATGGTCCGCAACTTAGGGTCACGGTGACCTTTAGTCGGACGGGAGGCTGTGATGGCCGAGCACGAACGCGCGAGTGCGATGCTCGCCGTCTCGACGGTCATCTTCGCGCTGCGCTCCGACGAGCTGACCGGGGGCCGCGCGCAGGTCTGGCTGCCGCTCGTCCGCCGCATCCGGGCGCCGTTCGAGGGGCGCTGGGCGCTGCCCGGCGGCCCGCTCCGGGTGGATGAGGACCTCGCCTACGCGGCCGCCCGCACCCTCGCCGACACCACCGGCCTGGCCCCGCGCTACCTGGAGCAGCTCTACACCTTCGGCGACGCGGTGCGCTCCCCCGGCGACGAGCGCGTGGTCTCCATCGTGTACTGGGCGCTGGTCGGCAGCGCGGAGGCGGAGGCCGCGACCTCCGGCGAGAACGTCGGCTGGTTCTCCGCCGACGACCTCCCCGAGCTGGCCTTCGACCACAAGCTGATCGTCGAGTACGCGCTCTGGCGGCTGCGCACGAAGATGGAGTACTCCCGGATCGCGCACGCCTTCCTCGGCGAGCGCTTCACCCTCGCGCAGCTGCGCGAGGTGCACGAGGCCGTGCTCGGCCGCCCGCTCGACCCGGCCAACTTCCGGCGGACCATCGAGTCCTCCGGCGCCGTCGTCGCCACCGGCGACTACCTGACCGGCACGCGGCACCGGCCGCCCCGGCTCTACCGCTACAACGACTCGATCGACCTCGCCGACGCGGGGCCGCTCCCCCGGCAGCAGCCGCCGTTCGGCCTGCGCCAGCACCGCTCCGCAGCGGAGCACCGTCCCACCCCGGAAAGCGAGCAGTCATGACCATCGCATCGGTCGACACCACCATCCAGCTCATCTCGAGCGGCAGCATCGACGGCGCCACCTGCGCCCCGGAGCTCGTCGACGGGCCCTGGCTGTTCGACTCCGCTCCCCCCTCGTACGGTCCTGGCGCCTCCCAGGACGACCCGATCCCCGCTTTCGCGCCGAAGCAGGGCGAGCTGCCCGAGGAGTACCGCACCGCGTCGAAGGAGGAGCTCGCCGAGCGCATCCGCGCGGCCAAGGCGACCCTCGGCGACCGCGTCGCGGTGATGGGCCACTTCTACCAGCGCGACGAGGTCGTGCAGTTCGCGGACTTCGTCGGCGACTCGTTCCAGCTGGCCAACTTCGCCAAGGCGCGCCCTGAAGCGGAGACGATCGTCTTCTGCGGCGTCCACTTCATGGCGGAGACCGCGGACATCGTGTCGCGGCCGGAGCAGAATGTCATCCTCCCCAACCTCGCCGCCGGTTGCTCGATGGCCGACATGGCCGACCTCGACTCGGTGCAGGAGTGCTGGGAGGCGCTCGAAGAGCTGTACGGCACCGAGCCGGACGCCGATGGCCGCGTCCCGGTCATCCCGGTCACCTACATGAACTCGTCGGCGGCGCTCAAGGCGTTCTGCGGCGAGCACGGCGGCATCGTCTGCACCTCGTCCAACGCGGCGACCGTACTGCAGTGGGCGTTCGAGCGCGGGCAGCGCGTGCTGTTCTTCCCGGACCAGCACCTCGGCCGCAACACCGCCAAGGCGATGGGCGTCCCCGTGGAGCGGATGCCGCTGTGGAACCCGCGCAAGCCGCTCGGCGGCAACGACGAGGCGGCCCTCGGCGAGGCGCAGGTCATCCTGTGGCACGGCTTCTGCTCGGTGCACAAGCGCTTCACCGTCGGCCAGATCGAGCACGCCCGCGCCGAGTTCCCGGGTGTACGGGTGATCGTGCACCCCGAGTGCCCGATGGAGGTCGTGGACGCCGCCGACGAGTACGGCTCGACCGACTACATCGTCAAGGCGATCCAGGCGGCGCCGGCGGGCTCCACCTTCGCCATCGGAACCGAGATCAACCTCGTCCAGCGGCTGGCGGCCGAGTACCCGCAACACACCATCTTCTGCCTCGACTCGGTGGTCTGCCCGTGCTCGACCATGTACCGCATCCACCCCGGCTACCTCGCCTGGGTGCTGGAGGGCCTGGTGCGCGGAGAAATCGTGAACCAGGTGCGCGTGGCCGACGAGGTCGCCGCGCCCGCCCGGGTGGCGCTGGAGCGCATGCTCGCCGCCCGGCCGGACACGACGATGGCGGCCTGACATGGCCCGCGTCGTCGTCGTCGGGAGCGGGATCGCCGGACTCGTCGCCGCACTGCGGGCGGCCGAGCGCCACGACGTGACGATCGTGACCAAGGGCGGCATCGCCGACGGCAGCACGCGGTACGCGCAGGGCGGGATCGCCGCGGCCGTGTTCTCCGACGACAGCGTGGCCGACCACGTCGCGGACACGCTGCGCGCCGGCGCCGGTCTCAACGTCGTGGAGGCCGTGGAGGCGCTCTGCGGCGACGGGCCGGCCCGGGTGCGCGAGCTGATCGCACTCGGGGTCGCCTTCGACCGCGACGGCACTCAGCTCGCCCGCGGGCTGGAGGCCGCGCACTCGAGCGCGCGCGTCCTGCACGCGGGCGGCGACGCGACCGGCGCCGAGATCGAGCGTGCGCTGGACGCCGCGGTGCGCGCCGCCGGCATCCGCGTGATCACCGGCGCGTTCCTCCGCGACGTGCTCGTGACGGACGGCGCGGCCTCCGGGGTCGCGCTGCGCCTGGCGGACGGCGCTGAGACCGAACTCGACGCCGACGCTGTCGTGCTGGCGACGGGAGGCTGGGGGCAGCTCTACGCGCACACGACGAATCCGGAGATCGCGACCGGCGACGGTGTCGCTGCCGCCTACCGGGCCGGCGCGCTGCTCGCCGACCTGGAGTTCACGCAGTTCCACCCGACCGCGCTGCGGCTGCCGTCCGCGGACGGCGGCTCGCGCACCTTCCTGGTGTCGGAGGCGGTGCGCGGCGAAGGAGCGGTACTCCGGAACGCGCGCGGCGAGCGGTTCATGCTCGACGTGCACCCGGACGCGGAACTCGCGCCGCGCGATGTCGTCGCCCGCGCGATCGCCGTGGAGATGGCCGCGCAGGACGGCCTCCCGGTCGTGCTGGACGCCACGGGCCTCGGCGCGGACTTCCTCGCGCGCCGCTTCCCCACCATCGACGCCGCCTGCCGCGGCGCCGGGATCGACTGGTCCCGCGAGCCGGTGCCGGTCACGCCGGCCGCGCACTACGCGATGGGCGGCGTCGTCACGGACATCCAGGGTCGCACGAGCGTCCCCGGGCTGTTCGCGGTCGGGGAGGTCGCCTGCACGGGCGCGCAGGGCGCCAACCGGCTGGCGTCGAACTCGTTGCTGGAGGGCCTGGTGTTCGCCCACCGCGCGGCGGAGGCGATCGGCGAGCCGTGGGCCGAACCGCCCGCCTGGGCCGCCGGGCCGGGCCTCTCCGAGTCGGATCCGCGGGAGCTCGCCGCGGGCGAAGAGCACTTCGACCGCGCGCGGCTCCAGTCTCTCCTCTGGTCCGGCGCGGGCCTGCACCGCGACCGCGCCGGTCTCCAGCGCGCCGCCCGCGCGCTCGCCTCCATCCGGATGCCCGCACCCGGTGAGAACGCGAACCTCCTGCAGCTCGGCCGCCTCGTCGTGGCGGCCGCCCTGTCGCGCGAGGAGTCGCGCGGCGCCCACTTCCGCTCCGACTTCCCGCTGCCGGCGGTGGGCACGCCCCGCCACACGGTGCTCGCGCCGCTGTCCGTTCCTACCGAGGTGACCGTTCCATGCTGACCCGCCAGACCATCCACGACGTCGTCCGAGCCGCTCTCGCCGAGGACGCGCCGTGGGGCGACCTGACCAGCGAGCTGCTCATTCCCGAAACGGCATATGCCACGGCGCGGCTCTCGGCACGCGAGCCCGGGACGTTCTCCGGAGGTGCGGTCTTCGCCGCCGCGATGACGCTCACCGACCCGGCGATCGAGGTCGAGCTGGCGGTTGCGGACGGCGACGCCTTCGAGGCGGGCGACACTCTCGCGACGGTGACCGGCCCCGCTCGCTCGGTGCTCCAGGGCGAGCGCGTGGCGCTGAACTTCGTGCAGCGGATGTCCGGGATCGCGACGCTCACCGCGGCCTTCGTCGCTGAGGTCGCGCACACCTCCGCGCGGATCGTGGACACCCGCAAGACCACGCCCGGCCTGCGCGCCTTCGAGCGTCACGCCGTGCGCAACGGCGGCGGCCACAACCACCGCTACTCCCTCTCCGACGCGGTGATGGCCAAGGACAACCACCTCGCGATCCTCACCGCCCAGTCCGGGCTGTCGGTGACCGACGCGCTCCGGCGGGTGCGCTCCGAGCTGTCGCACACCACGCACCTGGAGGTCGAGGTGGACCGCATCGAGCAGATCGAGCCGGTGCTCGCGGCCGGGGTGGACACGATCATGCTCGACAACTTCACCCTGGACGAGCTGCGCGAGGGCGTCGCGATCGTCGGCGGCCGCGCGATCGTGGAGGCCAGCGGCAACGTCAGCCTCGCCACCGTGCGCGACATCGCGGAGACCGGGGTCGATGTGATCTCCTCGGGCGCGCTCACGCACAGCGTCCGCTCGCTCGACCTCGGCCTGGACGTGGTGCTGGAGAACGCATGACCGGCAGCCTCTACCTCGACGCCGCCGCGACCTCCGCGGTGCGCCGTGAGGTGCTGGAGGCGATGTGGCCGTACCTCACCGGCGACTTCGGCAACCCGTCGAGCCACCACGCGGTCGGCGAGTCCGCGGCGCGCGCCCTGGCCGCCGCGCGCGCGACCGTCGCCGAGTGGCTCGGCTGCCGGGCCTCGGAGGTCGTGTTCACCTCCGGCGGCACGGAAGCCGACAACCTGGCGGTGAAGGGGATCGCGCTCGGCGCGCCCCGCGGACGGCACCTCGTGACGACGCCGATCGAGCACGAGGCGGTGCTGGCCTCCGTCGACTACCTGGTGCGCGTGCACGGCTTCGAGGTGACGTATGTGCCGGTGGGGCGCGACGGGCTGGTCTCCCCCGACGACTTCGCGGCGGCGCTGCGGCCGGACACGACGCTCGCGAGCGTGATGCTCGCCAACAACGAGGTGGGCACCGTCCAGCCGATCGCCGAGCTGGCGGCGCTCGCCCATGCTCAGGGTGTGCCGTTCCACACCGACGCGGTGCAGGCGGCGGGCTGGCTCCCGCTCGACGTGAAGGAGCTCGGCGTCGACGCGCTCAGCGTCTCCGGGCACAAGATCGGCGCCCCCAAAGGGATCGGCGCGCTGTACGTGCGCGGGCGCATCCCGCTCGAGCCGGTGCTGCACGGCGGCGGCCAGGAGCGCGGGCGCCGCTCCGGCACGGAGAACGTCGCCGGTGCGGTCGCCCTCGCGACCGCGGCGCGGCTGGCGATGCGCGACCGGGAGGTCAACGCCGCCCGAGCGACGGCGGCGCGCGACGCCTTCACGACCGCGGTGCTGGCTCAGACCCCCGGGGCCGAACCGACCGGGCACCCGTCCGCGCGCCTGCCGGGCACGGCCTCCTTCGTCTTCCCCGGGACGAACGGCGAGACGGTGCTGCTGGAGCTGGAGCGCCGCGGGATCGTGTCCTCCAGCGGATCGGCGTGCGCCGCCGGCAGCGAGGACGCGTCGCACGTGCTCCTCGCCCTCGGCTACGCCGAGGACGTCGCCCGCACAGCGGTGCGCTTCTCCTGGGGACCCGACGTCACCGAGGACGCCCTCGTCGCCGTCGCGCCCGCCGTCGCCGCCGCCGTCCGCGAAGTGCGCGGCCTCGCCTCCTGACATTCGTGCCGAATGTCGCTTGTGGCGCGGCAAAACGCGACATTCGTCACGAATGTGCGCCGAGTATTCCGGGTTACGCGGACAGTGAACGGGCGGGCGAGTTCATGTGTTGGAAACCTGCGGTGTCGTGGGTCGTGGATAGTGTGGACCAGTGACTGAGAAGACCTCACCTGAGCCTCGCGCCGACGCCATCGACACCGAAGCGCCGAACGGGTCCCGGGGGGACACGGTCGGCGCGCAGCCGCGCATCGCGCCGCGCGACCAGCGCGTGATCTGGCTGCTGCTCGCGGCGACGTTCGTCGTGATCCTCAACGAGACGATCATGAGCGTCGCCATCCCGAAGCTGATGGACGACCTCCACATCGACGCGCTCGCCGCGCAGTGGCTCTCGACCGCCTTCATGCTGACGATGGCCGTGGTCATCCCGATCACCGGGTTCCTGCTGCAGCGGTACACCACCCGCCAGGTCTTCATCACCGCGATGTCGCTGTTCTCGCTCGGCACGCTGGTCGCCGCTGTCGCGCCCGGGTTCGGCATCCTGGTCGTCGCCCGCGTGATCCAGGCGTGCGGCACCGCGATCATGCTGCCGCTGCTGATGACCACGCTGATGACGCTGGTGCCTCCGGCGCTGCGCGGCCGAACGATGGGCAACGTCTCCATCGTCATCTCGGTGGCCCCCGCGATCGGCCCGACCATCTCCGGCGTCATCCTCAACTTCCTGGCCTGGCGCTGGATCTTCCTTATCGTGCTTCCGATTGCCCTCGTCATGCTGCTCATCGGGATCAGGTTCGTCGAGAACGTCACCGAGACCCGGAAGAGCCGGGTGGACGTGCTGTCGGTCATCCTGTCGGCGTTCGGCTTCGGCGGCCTCGTCTACGGGCTGACGCTGAGCGGCGAGACCGGGCCGGCGGCCGCCGGAAACGGGCCGATGCTGTGGGGCTCGCTCGCGGTCGGCGTCGTGGCGCTCGCGGCGTTCGTCACCCGGCAGCTCCTGCTCCAGCGCACGGACCGCGCGCTGCTCGACCTCCGCACCTTCCGCAGCCCGATCTTCACCGTGGCGATCGTGCTGATGGCGATCACGACGGCGTCGCTGTTCGGCGTGGTCATCGTCCTCCCGCTCTACCTGCAGCACGTGCTGCACCTCGACGTCCTCGGCACCGGGCTGCTGCTGCTCCCAGGCGGCCTGGTGATGGGCCTCGCGGCGCCGTTCGTCGGCCGGCTCTACGACCGGATCGGCCCGCGCCCGCTGGTGATCCCCGGAGCGATCCTGGTCAGCCTGGTGATGTGGGGGCTCACGATGGTGACCGAGACCACCCCGATCTACCTGGTGCTCATCGCGCACATCACGATGAGCCTCGGCCTGGCGCTGATGTTCACGCCGCTCTTCACGGCCGGACTCGGCGCGGTGCCGCCGCACCTGTACTCGCACGGCAGTGCGATCCTCGGCACGATCCAGCAGGTCGGCGGCGCCGCGGGCACGGCGCTGCTCGTCGCGGTGCTGTCCGCGCAGACCGCGGCTCTCGCGTCCGGCGGCGCGTCGCTCGACGCGGCCACCGCGGGCGGCATCCGCTCGGCGTTCTTCGCGGCGGCGATCATCTCGCTGTTCGGCGTCGTCGGCTCGTTCTTCATCGGCAAGCCGGCGGACACGCCCTCGGAGGCGGCCTTCGCGCACTGAGCGCTCCCCTGGCACCGGCGGTCCCGCGGTGGCACGATGAGTGGCGCGAGTTGCCATCCGGCGACGTGCGAGGAGGAACGATGGCCATCATCGAGACGGTCGACCCCGGCGAGGCGACCGGGGACGTCGCGGAGATCTACGCGAAGGACGAACGCGATCTCGGCTACGTGGCCGAGTACACGCGCGTGATGGCGGTCAATCCCGAGGCGTACCGCGCCTGGGAGCAGCTGGTCCGGGCGATCATCGCCCAGCTCGGCGTGCGCCGCTTCGAGCTCGTCACCCTCGCCGCCGCCGAGGGCACGCACTCGCAGCACTGCCGCCTCGCGCACGGCCGCAAGACCCTCGCGGTGATGGACGCCGACGAGGTGGAGGCCGTCGCCCGGGACTTCCACGACGCCGGCCTGAGCGAGGCCGAGGTCGCCATGATGGACTATGCGAGGCGGATCAGCACCGACTCCGCATCCATGACGGAAGCCGACTCACAGCGCCTGCGTGAGCTCGGCTTCAGCGACCGCGAGATCGTCGACATCACTCTTGCCGCCGCGGCCCGCAACTACTTCAGCCGCGCGATCCAGGCGCTGGGCGTCGCCGTGGAAGTCCCGCCCGGACTCAGCGACAGCCTCCGCGGCGCGCTGCTGGCGCCGCTGTGAGCGCGGAGGACGTTCCACCGGTCGAGCGGGAGATCGTGCAGGACGTGACCCTCGCCAATCCGCGCCCGGTGGGCCGCATCCAGACCCGCCGCATCACGATGCAGCCGGACGTCGTCGGCGGCCTCCACCTGCACAACGGCCCGGTGGTCGGCTCCATCGAGCGCGGCTCCGCGATCTACCAGGTCGAGGGCGGACCCGCGGTCACCCTGGAGGTCGGCGACACCTTCTACGAGGAGGAGGGCGCCCGGATCGCCCGCTTCGACGCCGGGCCCGAGGGCGTCGTCTTCCTGGCCCACTTCCCGGTCGGCACCGACGAGGAGCCGACCCTCACGATGCTGTAGGAGGCCCCCGATGGTGTTCCGCGTCAAGCGGGTCTACGACCCGCCCGCCGTCGAGGACGGCCTCCGCGTGCTGGTCGACCGGCTGTGGCCGCGCGGCCTCACGAAAGAGAAGGCCAAGGTGGACCTCTGGCTCAAGGACGTGGCGCCCTCGACCGAGCTGCGGCGCTGGTTCCACCACGAGGCGCCGCTGTTCGACGAGTTCACCGCGCGGTACGACGCCGAACTCGACGCGAACCCGGCGGTGGCCCAGCTCCGCGAGCTGGGCGACACGCATCCGGTCGTCACGCTGCTGGTCGGCGCGCGCGACCCGGAACTGAATCAGGGGGTGGTGCTCGAGAGGTATCTCGAGCACCACCCCCGGTGACGGCAACCACAGCCGTCGGCGCCGGCCGCGCCCGGTTCAGACGGCCGGCGCCAGCTCCCGGAGCTCCTCGAGGTCACCCGGCCGCTCCGCCTCGTCCACCAGGAACCAGGTGTAGGCCGGGATGGTCAGGAAGGTCGGGAACTCCTCCGCCAGCGACACCTCGGCCAGCAGTTCGGCGGCGTCGTCGAAGCGGTCCGCCACCCCCGCGGCGCGCGCGTCCGAGCTGAGCCGGATGCACTCCTCGGCCAGGATCCCGGCCACCAGCGCGCGGTCGACCGGCGTCCCCTCGGCGGTGACGACCCGGTTCTCGATCCACTGCCGCAGCAGCGAGCGGGAGATCTCCGCGGTCGCGGCGTCCTCCATCAGCCCGTCGATGGCGACGGCGCCGGTGCCCCGCAGCCACGCCTCGATGTAGCGGAGGGCGACCGAGACGTTCGAGCGCACGCCCGCGTCGGTGACCGTGCCGCCCGCCGACGTGATGTCAAGCAGGTCGGCGGCCGTGACGTGGACATCCTCGCGGAGCCGTGCGACCTGGTTCGGCCGGTCGCCGAGCACGGCGTCGAACTCGGCGAGCGCCGTCGGGATGAGGTCGGGATGCGCGACCCAGGTCCCGTCGAAGCCGTCCCCGGCCTCACGCCGCTTGTCGTCGGCGACCTGCGCGAGGGCGCGCTCGGTCGCCTCGGAGTCCCGGCGGTTCGGGATGAAGGCGCTCATCCCGCCGATCGCGTGTGCGCCGCGCTTGTGGCACGTCGCGACCAGCAGCTCGGTGTACGCCCGCATGAACGGGACGGTCATCGTGATGCCGCTGCGGTCGCCGAACGCGAAGCGCTTGCCGCGGCCGAGGAACGTCTTGATGATCGAGAAGATGTAGTCCCAGCGTCCCGCGTTGAGGCCGGCGCAGTGGTCGCGCAGCTCGTAGAGGATCTCCTCCATCTCGAACGCGGCCGGGATGGTCTCGATGAGGACCGTCGCCCGCACCGTGCCGACCGGCATCCCGATCCGCTGCTGGGCGAAGACGAAGATGTCGTTCCACAGCCGCGCCTCCAGGTGCGACTCGAGCTTGGGCAGGTAGAAGTACGGGCCGCGGCCCGACGCGACCAGCTCCTCGGCGTTGTGCCAGAAGTACAGGCCGAAGTCAGTGAGGGAGGCGCTGGCCGGGGCGGTGCGCCCGGCCCGGTCGGTGAAGGCGAGGTGCTTCTCGACCAGGTGCCAGCCGCGCGGGCGCATCACGATCGTGGGCGTGTGCTCGTGCGGGGTGGTGACCCGGTAGTCCTTGCCCTGGGGGCTGGTGAAGGCGAGCTGCCCGCGGACGGCGTCGTACAGCGTGCGCTGGCCGCCGACGACGTTCGCCCAGGTGGGGCTGGTGGCGTCCTCCTGGTCGGCGAGCCAGACCCGGGCGCCCGAGTTGAGGGCGTTGATCGCCATCTTCGGGTCGGTCGGGCCGGTGATCTCCACGCGGCGGTCCTCGAGGCCCGGGCCGGCGCCGGCGACGCGCCAGTGCGGGTCCTCCCGGATCGCCGCGGTGGCGGAGAGGAAGCGCGGGTCGCGGCCGTTGCCGGCCTCCTCGCGGCGGCGCTGGCGCTCCAGCAGGAGCTCCTGGCGGCGCGCGGCGAAGGCCTGGTGCAGGTGGTCGACGAAGGCGAGCGCCTCCGGGGTCAGGATGTCGTCGGTCCCGTCGACGCGGGGACCGGTGATCTGGATCATGGTCGTTGTCTCCTTCTCGTCTCCCCCGCCATCCGTTCCGGAGTTGCGCACGCACTTTGCGGCGTGTCGGCGTACAGAACTCCGGGATCGATGGCGTGGGAGGGGTGTGGTGGTTAGAACTGGTGCTGTTCGGTGGAGCCGACGAGGGCGAGGGTGGCGCTGTCGGGGTTGAGCGCGGTCGCGATGCGGTCGAAGTAGCCGGTGCCGACCTCCCGCTGGTGGCGGGTGGCGGTGTAGCCGGAGCTCTCGGAGGCGAATTCGGCCTCCTGGAGGTCCACGTACGCGCTCATCTGCCGGTCGGCGTAGTCCTTGGCGAGCGTGAACATGGAGTAGTTGAGGGCGTGGAAGCCCGCGAGGGTGATGAACTGGAACGCGTAGCCCATCGCCGCCAGCTCGCGCTGGAACCGGGCGATCGTCTCGTCGTCCAGGTGCTTGCGCCAGTTGAACGACGGCGAGCAGTTGTAGGCCAGCTTCTTGCCGGGGAACTGCGCGTGCACCGCCTCGGCGAAGCGGCGCGCGAGCTCCAGGTCCGGCTCGGCCGACTCCACCCAGAGCAGGTCGGCGTACGGCGCGTAGGCGAGGCCGCGGGCGATGACCGGCTCGATGCCGTTGCGCACCTCGTAGAATCCTTCCGCGGTGCGGGTGCCGGTGAGGAACGGCCGGTCGCGCTCGTCGTGGTCGCTGGTCAGCAGCGTCGCGGCGAGCGAGTCGGTGCGGGCGATCACGATCGTCGGGACGCCGGCGACGTCGGCCGCAAGCCGCGCGGCGTTGAGGGTGCGGATGTGCTGCCCGGTCGGGATGAGCACCTTGCCGCCCATGTGACCGCACTTCTTCTCGCTGGCCAGCTGGTCCTCCCAGTGCACGCCCGCGGCGCCGGCCTGGATCATCCCGTGCATGAGTTCGTAGGCGTTGAGCGGACCGCCGAAGCCGGCCTCCGCGTCGGCGACGATGGGGGCCATCCAGTCGGACACCGGGCCGTCGACGCCCTCCACCTGGCCCGCGCGCAGCAGCGCGTTGTTGATCCGGCGGACGACCGCCGGCACCGAGTTCGCCGGGTACAGGCTCTGGTCGGGGTACGTCTGGCCGGACAGGTTGGCGTCGGCGGCGACCTGCCAGCCGGAGAGGTAGATGGCCTCCAGGCCGGCGCGGACCTGCTGGACGGCCTGGTTGCCGGTGAGGGCGCCGAGCGCCGCGACCCACTTCGCGTCCGGTCCCTTGCCGTCGCGCTGGATGAGCTGCCAGAGCTTCTCGGCGCCGCGACGGGCGAGCGTCTGCTCCTCGCGCACCGGGCCGCGGAGCGCCACGACGTCCTCGGCCGTGTAGTCGCGGCGGATGCCGGACCAGCGCGGGTCGGCGTCCCACTCGAGGCGGAGCTCGGCGGCGGTCTGCGTGGTGTCGCCGGGACGGGCTGCGGTGTTCATGTCGTGACCTCCATTGGTCGGATCGGATGACACGATCGTGGCCCGGCCGCAACACGTCTGGAGAAGATCCGTCGACAGAAATTCACGGGTTCTTCTGTTTGCTAGAACTTCGCGGGAGTGTCACCATGGCCTGCATGACCGACACCGCTGTCCGGATCGACGACGAGCCCATGGGAGCCGACGCGCTCACCCTGGGCCGGCGCGTGCGCGCGTTCCGCCTCGAGAAGGCGATGACTCTGGAGGCGCTGGCCGCCGCGATCGACCGGGCACCCTCCCAGGTCTCCGCGATCGAGAATGGCAATCGGGAACCGCGCCTCGCCCAGTTGCGCGCGATCGCCGCCGCCCTCGGTGTGACCGTGGACGACCTCCTCGCCCCCGACGCCCCGGACGAGCGCGCGGCGCTGGAGATCGCGGTCGAGCGGGCCCAGCGCGGGCCCGTGTTCGGCGCCCTCGGCATCGAGCCGGTGCGCGTGTCCAAGGCGGTCCCCGACGCGACTCTGCGGGCGATCCTGGCCCTGCACCAGGAGGTCGCGCGCCTCCACAAGGAGCGCGCGGCGACCCCGGAGGAGGCCCGCCGCGCCAACGCCGAGCTGCGCGCGACGATGCGCGCCCGCGACAACTACTTCGCCGACCTGGAGGCCATCGCCGCCGACCTGCTCGGCGCCGTCGGGCACACCGGCGGCCCGGTCTCGCACCAGACCGTTGCGGACATGGCCGACCGTCTCGGCTTCTCACTGCACTACGTCGGCGACCTCCCGCACTCCACCCGCTCGGTGACCGACAAGCGCAACGGCCGCATCTACCTGCCGACCGAGCAGTCGGCCTCCCGGGACTCCCGCTCCCCCATCCTGCAGGCGTTCGCCTCCCAGCTCCTCGGCCACGATGAGCCCGGAAATTACGCCGACTTTCTGCGCCAGCGGGTGGAGACCAACTACCTGACCGCCGCACTGCTGCTTCCGGAGAAGGACGCGGTGTCGTTCCTGACCGAGGCCAAGAACTTCCGCCGCATCTCGATGGAGGACCTCCGCGACGCCTTCGCGGTGTCGTACGAGACCGCCTGCCACCGGTTCACCAACCTGGCGACCGCGCGGCTCGGCATCCCGGTGCACTTCATGAAGGTGCACGAGTCGGGCACCATCATCAAGGCCTACGAGAACGACTCGGTCGCCTTCCCCTCAGACGCGCTCGGCGCGATCGAGGGCACGCCGGTCTGCCGGAGCTGGACCGCCCGGACGGTCTTCGACGTCGCCGACCGGTTCAGCCCGTACTACCAGTACACCGACACCCCGCGCGGGACGTTCTGGTGCACCTCCCGCATCGAGAAGGCCAAGGAGGGCGACTACTCGGTGAGCGTCGGCGTTCCGTTCGCGCACGTGAAGTGGTTCCGCGGCCGGGAGACCACGCACCGGGCGGTGTCGCGCTGCCCGGACGAGTCGTGCTGCCGCCGGCCGTCGGGGGCGCTGGCGGACCGCTGGGAGGGGATGGCGTGGCCGGCGGCCCGCACGCCCACGTCGCTGCTCGCCGCGCTGCCGACCGGGACGTTCCCGGGTGTGGACTCGACGGAGGTCTACGACTTCTTGGAGCGGCACGCGCCCGCGGGCTCCTGACCGGAACGCCGAAAGGGCTAGGTCAGACGTCCTTGATCGTCCAGGAGGCCACTGTCGCCGCGTGGCCCTTGTCGGACATCGTGCAGACGACGACGATCCCTCCGGAGCCGGCGACAGGTTGAGCAGGATGGACGCCGACCATCATGCGCGGCACGCCGTCCCCGAAATCCTGGAAGGTGTCTCTGGACGCCAGGAAGGGCTCGATGCTCGAACCGGGATTCTTCGACACGTACTCGTCTTGGGCGATTGCCGCGCACGCCGTCCATGCAGTCTGTTCGGCGGTCTCGGCGTCCCCGCTGGGTTCCGCGGTGGGCGTGGCAGTCGGCGTCGTCGTGGGGGCCGCGACGTCCGTCGTCGCGGGCTTCGTCGGCGCCGCATCGGTCGAGCATCCGCCCAGAACCGCCGACAGGCACACCGCGATCACGCCGGCTGCGACGGCCCGCCGAGTTCCCCCGAACGTCATGGCTCGACCGTAGCAGAGCGCCCAGTCAGTCCAGTACGACCTCCCGCACCGCGACGCCGTACGGGTCGAGCCGAAGCTCGGCCGACGGCTCGCCCGCCAGCGTCCGCAGCTCCCCCGCCACCTGCGGCCGCACCGTGACCGGCGACGCGTGCTGCGACACGAACACGGCGAAGCGCCGTCCGTCGTCGTGCACGAGGGTGTCGACGAACACCCGCGGGTCGTCGAGGCGCACGTCCCGCTCCACGTCGGCCACTGCGGCCAGCGCGTCGTAGAGCCGCCACGTTTCCTCCGGGTTGCCGCGCGCACGCGCGGAAGCGAAGTACTCCAGCGGGTAGGTAGACAGCACCGCGCGGCCCGCGCCGTGCTCCTTGACCACGATCGCCGGGCGGCCGTGCGCGTCCACCGCGACGACGGTTCCGGAGGTCGCGCGAACCGGCAGGTAGGTCCGGCCGTTCTCGTTCCCTGCGGCGGGGAACGTCAGCACCGTCCCGGCCGGCAACGACCCGAAGTCCGCGACGAACCGGATCGTCGCCGCCTCGTCGGTCACCGGCTCGGCGAGCCCGTAGGCGCTCGCCGGACGGACGCCGAACAGCGCCTCCGTGTTCGTCCACCACGGCCCGCGCTGCACGCCGCTGTCGCCGTGCGAGTACGAGGCGTACACCGTCGCGCCGTCCCGGGCCAACTCCTCCAGCTGCAGCCACGAGGTCGCGCACAGCTGCTTGACCGACGGCAGCAGGTAGAGGCCGTAGCCGACCGGGATGCCGCCGTCCTCCCGCTCCCGGATCACCGCGACCGGGATGTGCGCCTCGTGCGCCGCGACGTACGCCTGCTCGCCGGTCGCGACGATGTGGGCGCGCTCGGTCTCGTTCGTGAACGGGTAGTCCGCCTCCAGGGGCGACGGCACGACGATCGCGGCATCGACCGGGGTGCGCCTGGCGTGCGGGAGGTCGATCGCCGCGAGGTCCGCGGCGAAGCGCGCCAGCTCGCGCAGCGGCGGCTTCGGCGCCCCGTGCCGGTCGGTGATGCCGAAGTGCATCTCGAACGGGTGGTGCGAGTATGGCCGCTGGTCGGCGAGGTCGTCGTAGTCGGTGTTGTTCCAGGCCATCCAACCGGTCGCGCCGGCGAGCAGGGTCGTGTAGAGCAGTTGCCGGTAGTAGGAGGCCGCACCCTCGTCCGAGACGAAGTCGCTGGTCAGGCCGAACTCCTCCATGATGACCGGCAGGCCGACCGCGGACAGCTCCGCGATGTACGCCGCCTTCAGGTGCTGCCGGGTCTGGTCGGTCTCCATCCGGTAGACGTGCGGCCCGACGAAGTCGGTGAACCGCGCGAGGTCGCGCACCGAGAACCCGTTGTCGTGACCGGTCGTCTCGATGCCCCAGGCCCCGTCGCCGACCGCGACCGGCTGGGTGCCGCCTCCCGCGCGCACGGCATCGACCAGCAGGGAGGCCCACGCGTCCACGATCGGGCGCGGCGCCTCCCCGCCGTAGATCGGCATCTCGTTGGTCAGCAGCCAGCCGGCCACCGCGGGATGCGTGGCGAACCGCGCCGTGAGCCCCCGCACGTACCAGGCCTGCCGCCCGACGAACCAGACGTCGCTGTAGAGGTCGCGCCCCTCCCGCCACGCCGGATCCCAGTTCTCGCCCGACATGTGCCCGACCAGGAAGGTCGGCACCGTCGTCATCCCGGTCTCGGTGTGCGCGTTCAGGAAGTCGGCGAAGTTCGCCAGGCACTCCTCGTCGAGCGTGTCCGGGGTGGGGTGGAAGTCGGGCCAGTAGAAGAACGACCGCGTCATGTTCAGGCCGTGGTCGGCCAGCACGCGCAGCTCCTGGCGGATGACCGCCGGGTCGTAGCGCTTCCACATGAGCGGGCCGCCGGTGCGCGACCAGAAGTTGGCTCCGAGCCAGACCACAGGGGTTCCGTCGACGGCGAGGAGGGGCGAGGGGCGGTCCATGATTCCTTTCGGGGGCAGTGTGTTTCCGGCGCTGCCGCGGGTCACTTGACGGCGCCGGCGGTGAGACCGGCGACGAAACTCCGCTGCAGGATGAGGAACGCGACCACGATCGGGATCGACACGACGAGCGAGGCCGCCATGATCTGGTTCCAGTACACGTTGGTCTGCGTCGAGTAGAGCTGCAGGCCGACCGCGAGCGTCCGGTTCTCGTCCGTCGTCATCACCGAGGCGAACAGCACTTCGCCCCAGCTGGTCATGAACGAGTAGATCGCGACCGCGATCAGGCCGGGCTTCGCCGCGGGCAGCACGACGTGCCAGAGCGCGCCCATCGGCCCGGAGCCATCCACCATCGCCGCCTCGTCCAGGTCGCGCGGGATGCCGTCGAAGTAGCCGGCGAGCATCCAGATCGCGAACGGGAGCGCGAACGTCAGGTAGGTGATCACCAGGCCCCAGCGGGTGCCGACCAGCTGGATGCCGACCGCCTGATTGATGTTCACGAAGATGAGGAACAGCGGCAGCAGGAACAGCACGCCGGGGAACATCTGCGTGGACAGCACCGTCGTGGTGAACACGCTGCGGCCCTTGAACCGGTAGCGCGACACCGCGTAGGCGGCGAACACGGCGATGATCAGGCTCAGGACGGTCGCTGCGCTGGCGACGATGACGCTGTTGACGAAGTACGACGCCAGCGGCACCGTCGACCACATGTCGATGAAGGGCTGGAAGGTGATGTTCGTCGGCCACCAGGTGAACGCGCCCTGCACGTCCGACAGCGGCTTCACCGACGAGGTGATCATCACGTAGAGCGGCACCGCCGTGAACAGGGTCAGGAAGACGACCACGACCCAGCGGAAGACTTTGGACGAGACGGTCTCACGCATGGCGGTTCCTCCGGTTGAGCACGATCAGATAGACGCCGGACACGATGAGCAGGAAGATCAGCAGCAGCACGCTCATCGCGGCTCCCGAGCCGAAGTTCCAGGTCAGGAACGACGCGTTGTAGATGTGGAACGAGATCAGGTCGCCCGCCGCGGGTTGCGCGTTGCCGAACAGCACGTAGGGCGTGTTGAAGTCGTTGAACGTCCACAGGAACATCACCAGCAGCAGCACGGCGTTGACCGGCCGCAGCATCGGCAGGGTGATCGACCTCCACTGCCGGAACGGCTTGGCGCCGTCCACCGCGGAGGCTTCGTAGACCTCGTCCGGGATGGACTGGAGGCCGGCCATCAGCATCAGGAAGGCGAACGGCCAGAGCCGCCAGATCGCGACGATCACGATCGACCAGAAGGCGTTGTCGCCGATCAGCCAGAACGGCTTCTGCCCCGGCAGGCCGAGGTTGTCGAACAGGAAGTGGTTGACCGCCCCGGTGTCCTTCTGGAGCATGAACTTCCACGTGATGATGCCCGCGTAGAGCGGCAGCGCGTAGGGCACGAGGAAGAGGGTGCGGAAGAACCCGCGCCCGCGGAACCTCCCCTGCAGGGCCACGGCCGCGGCCATCCCGAGCGCCCAGGACAGCCCGACCACGAGGATCGTGAACCCGCAGGTGATGAGGAACGAGGTCAGCAGGCCGGCGCCGATGGACGTGTTGATGTCCAGCGCGACCTGGTAGTTCTTGAGGCCGACGAACGGCGCCTCGCTCCAGTTGGCGATGAAGAACTTGGTGAGCTGCAGGAAGCTGATCCAGATACCCGTGAGCATCGGGATGACGTGGATGAGCAGCTCGAAGATGATGGCCGGCGCCAGCAGCACCAGCGGAAGCCACCAGCCTTTGGGCCGCTTGCGGCGCGTCTTGGCCGGTGCCGGCGCCTCGGCGGGGCTGGTCCGGACGGATGTCGTCGTCGACATGGAACTCCTTCGGTGGGTGCGGCGGCCGGGCGGGAGGGTGCTCCCGCCCGGCCGTCGCGGTGGCGGCCTCAGCCGCCGATCGACTGCTTCACCTGGTCCTGAGCCGTGCTCAGAGCCGACTTGATGTCGGAGTCGGAGACAGTGCCTCCGGTGGCGATCTTGGCGAACATGGCGTTCATGGCCTTGCCGACGGTGTTCTCGAACTGGTCCTCGGCCGGCACCAGCGGCAGCGGCTTGGACATCGTGTTGTAGATCTTCGTGAACGTCGCGGCCTCGTCCGGGTTGTCGGTGAAGACCGCCTTGGCGCCCTTCAGCACCGGCAGGCTGGAGTACGGCTTGCCGAGGGTCGTCTGGGTCGACTCGCTCGTCATGAACTTGACGAACTCGAGCGCGGCGTCCTTGTTCTTGGTGTTCTTGAAGATCGACAGGTTGATGCCGGCGACGTGGCTGGCGACGGGCTTGCCGCCCTGGGGCGACGGGAACGGCACGACGCCGTACTGGTCGGACTTCATCCCGTTGGCGACGATCGAGCTGTCCGCGTTGTTCTGGCTGAGGATCATCGCGACCTTGCCCGTGGCGAAGTCGTTCACCGCCTGGACGCCGTTGTCGTACTGGGCGTTGGAGGTGTTGACGACCTTGTCGGTCTGCATCAGGTCGAGGTAGCGCTTGACGCCGTCGATGTTCGCCTGGCTGGTGAACGTCGGGTTGCCCTTGCTGTCGAACCAGGAGCCGCCGTTCTGGGCCGAGTTGATGAACGCGAAGTGCGCGTTCTCGGTGTAGCTGCCGGCCGCGAGCGAGAAGGCGTACTGCGTGCCGCTCGTCAGCTTCTTGGCGTCGGCGACCAGCTCCTCCCAGTTGGTGGGCGGCTGCACTCCGGCGTCGGAGAACATCTTCTTGTTGTAGTACAGGCCGTAGGCGAGCCCGTAGAGCGGGACGCTCGTCACGGTCTTGCCCGGGGCGCCGCCGGTCTCGAGGGCGGTCTTCACGAACTTGTCGCTGCCTCCGATCGCCTTCATCTCGCTGTCGCCGAACGGCAGGAACGCACCGGTCGCCTGCAGAGAGGCGGCCCAGGTGTTGCCGATGTTCAGGACGTCCGGGCCCTGGCCGGAGGTGACGGCGGTCTGGATACGCGTCTGCAGATCGTTCCAGCCGATCACCTCGAGCTTGACCTTCACCCCCGTCTTCTTGGTGAATTCGTCGAGCACCGGCGTCAGGACCTGCTTGTCGTTGTCGAGGCTGGTGCCCTGGTTACTCGCCCAGTACGTGATGGTCGACCCGCTGGCCGACGATGTCGAACCGTTGCTGCTGCAGCCCGCCGCCACGAGCGAGATCGTGGCCGCCAGCGCTGCGGCGGCGATGACGCGTTTCCTCATTGTGACTCCTTCGTCTCTTGATGGGCGCTGCCGCTCCCGTCCCCGGGGAGCGCACGTCGCGCCAGGGCGACTATAACTGAACCGGTTCAGTGACCTCAAGCGTTGACACCCCTGGTTTTGGGGGTATATCGGATACGTTTCCGGGCGTGTCGGCGGACGGGGCCGGCGGTCAGCCGGCAGCGCGGACGCTGGTCGAGCGCACGACCAGCTCGGAGGCGCGCGCGGTGCGCGTCGCCGTCTCGACGCCCGCGAGCTCGTCCAGCAGCATCCGCGTGGCACGCCTGCCCTGCTCCTCCGGGAACCGCGCCAGCGCGGTCAGCGGGCGGGAGCCGAGGCGGCAGATCAGGGAGTCGTCCCAGCTCACCAGGGCCACGTCGTCGCGGCCCGCGCGGCCGAGGGCAGCCTGCGCGCCGAGCGCGAGGAGGTCGCTGGAGGCGACCAGCGCGGTCAGCGACGGGTCGCCCGCGTGCGCGGCGGCGATGCGCTCGCCGGCCTCCATGGAGTACTCGGACGGCTCGGAGGCCGCCTCCATCCCGAGCTCGGCGGCGAACCGCGCGATCGCGTCGGCCCGGTCCCGCTCGTGCTCGAGATCCGCCGGGCCCTGCAGGTGCAGGATGCGACGGTGGCCGAGCGCGTGCAGATGGTCGACCAGGATGCGCGCGTCGCCCCGCGCGTCGTAGAGCAGCACGCGCCCCGGCGCGAGGCTCTCGTCGTTGCCGTGCAGCACGAACGCCAGCCCGAGCTCGTCGAGAAGGGCCGGCCGCGGGTCGCCCACGACGATGTCGAAGAGCATCACGCCGTCCACGCGCTGCTCGGCGCTCCAGCGGCGGTAGGCCGCCAGGTCTTGTCCGTCCGAGGTGCCGACCATCCGCAGCAGCAGGGACTGCCCGCTCTCGGCGAGCTCGGCCTCCACCCCGGCCAGCAGGCTCATGTAGTACGGCTCGGTGCCGAGCAGTCCGGGATCGCGGCGCAGCACGATGCCGATCGCGTCGGAACGGGCGCGGGAGAGTGCACGGGCACTGGAGCTGGGATGCCAGCCGAGCTCGTCGGCGAGGTCGAGCACGCGCCGCCGCGTCTCCTCGCTCACACCGGGCTGGCCGTTGAGCGCGTACGACACCGACGCCTTGGACAGGCCCAGCCGGTCGGCGAGGCCGCCGATCGTCACCCGGGCGGCTGACCCCACGTCGTGCTCCTCTCGCGCCGCCGGCCGCTCCAGACGGCCGATCGGGGAAAGAGTACCGCGGACTGACGCGGTTCAGCCTGCGTCACGCCCCACGCGATTCGTGCCGAATGCGGGGAATGACGCGGCGAAACGCGACATTCGTGCCGAATCGCGCGGGGCTCAGCGCCGGACGCGGCGCGCGAGCACGGCGGCGTGCAGCGCGCCGACGGTTTCGCCGTCGTCGAGGTCGAGCCCCAGCAGGTCCTCGATGAGCGCGATGCGCTGGTAGAAGACCGACCGGGACAGGTGACTCGCGGCGGCGGCGCGCGTGCGGTTGCCCGGGTGACTGAGATACGCCCGCAGCACCTCGATCAGGTCGCCGTCGTTGGCGAGGTCGTACTCGATCAGCGGGCGCAGCATCCGCTCGGCGTACTCCTGCAGCCGCGGGTCGTCGCCGAACGCCGTCACCAACCGCAGCAGCGGCCGGCTCTCCGCGCGCTGCACGACGGCGTGCTTGCCCCTGCCGCCGCCGCCACGGCCGGTCAGCTCGACGGCCTCCTCCACCGACGACAGCAGCCCGGGGATCCCGTGCGCGTCCGAACCGACCCCGACGACCGCCGCGTCCCCTCCGGCGAGCGCGTCGGCGACCGCGTCGGCGCCCGGCCGCCCCGGCCGGGACGACACGGCCACCACGAGGAGCCCGGGAGCGGCGGGATGCGGCGCCGCGATGGACTCCGCTCCTGCCGCGCGCGCCGCCTCCAGTGCCCGAGCCGCCGCGTCCGCCTCGACCCGCCCCGACCGGGTGCGCACCGCCACACCGGCCAGCATCCGTTCGGCGACCGGGAAGCCGGACGCCTCGAACCGCGCGGCCATGCCGCCGTCGCCCGCGAATCGCCGGCCGAGCAGCGCGCGCAGCAGCGCGTCGTGGCTGCGGCGCGTCCACTCCTCCTCGTCGCGGTCGGCCAGCCGGCTCAGCGCCAGGGCGACGGCCGCCTGCTCCAGCACGCTCGACCGGCCGGCCGGGTGCGGCTCGCCCGGGAGTGCGACCAGATGGCCCCAGCGCATCCCGCGCGCCTCCACCGGCGTCAGCGTCCAGCCCGGTTCCCCGGCGCCCCGATGCGCGGCCCGCGAGCGCTGCTCCCAGCGCTCCAGCTCGGCCTCGCCGTCGCCGACGTTCTCGGCGACGAGCACCTGGTGGCCGGTGTCCTCCAGCACCACCGGGCAGCCCAGCACGCGCGCCGCCTGCGCCACGATGAAGTCGGCCGGACTGCCGCGCAGGCTGAGCCCGGTGAACAGCTCCCGGATCTCGTCCCTCGCCCGGAGCGCGACGGACTGGTCGTCGATGATCCGCGCGTGCACGGCCTCGGTGACCGCGACGAAGCGCGCCTCGCGGTGCAGGACCACGAAGGGCAGCCCGGCCGCGCGGAACTCCTCCACCAGCGGCGCCGGCGCCTCGGGCAGGCGCTCGCCCAGTTCGAGCACGAGACCGGCGATCCGGGCCTCGACGAGGTCGCGGCCGAGAGCCCGCAGCGCGCGGACGTCGCGCGGCCAGCCGAGCCCGGTCGCCAGCAGCAGCTCACCCCCGGAGACCAGCCGCGCCACGTCCGCGGTCTCGGCGACGTGCACCCAGCGGACGAGCGTGTCGAGGCCGTCCTCGCCGGCGACGACCTCCGGCAGCGCGTCGGCCACCGGGTCCATCCGCAGCACCTCGCGCACGGTCGGCAGGACCATCCGCTCCGCGCCCGGACGAACTGTGTCGTCTTGCCCGAACGCCCGACGATCTGGCCTCATCGTTCGCCCCTCCGCTCTGTGATCATGGGGAATGCAAGCCTACTTCCCCGCCGGGCAATCCGTCCGGCGCAGCACCTCCAGGAGGATCCCGTGGCCCTCATCCGCCACTTCGTGAACGGCGAGGAGTCCGGCGACCCGGCCCGCCTCGGCCCCGTCTTCGACCCCGCGACCGGCGTGCGGCAGCACGACGTCGTGCTCGCCAGCGCCGCAGAGACCGAAGCCGCGATCGCCGCGGCGAAGGCCGCGCTGCCCGGCTGGCGCGCCACAAGCCTGACCAAGCGGGCCGACGTGATGTTCCGTCTCCGCCACCTCCTCACCGAGCGCCGCGGCGAGCTCGCCGCGATCGTGACGAGCGAGCACGGCAAGGTGCTGTCCGACGCCGCAGGCGAGATCGCCCGCGGCCTCGAGAACGTCGAGTTCGCGTCCGGCCTGATCGACAAGCTCAAGGGCGAGTACAGCGAGCAGGTGTCCACCGGCATCGACGTGCACAGCGTCAAGCAGCCGGTCGGCGTCGTCGCCTGCATCACGCCGTTCAACTTCCCGGTCATGGTGCCGCTGTGGATGGTCGCGAGCGCGATCGCGTGCGGAAACACCGTCGTCCTCAAGCCCAGCGAGAAGGACCCGTCGGCCTCGGTCTACCTGGCGAAGCTGTTCGCCGAGGCGGGCCTCCCGGCCGGCGTGCTGAACGTCGTGCACGGCGACAAGGAGGCCGTCGACACGCTGCTCGACTCCCCCGACGTCGCTGCCGTCTCCTTCGTCGGCTCCACGCCGATCGCCCGCTCGATCTACCAGCGCGCCGCGGCCAACGGCAAGCGCGTGCAGGCCCTCGGCGGCGCGAAGAACCACATGGTCGTCCTGGAGGACGCCGACATCGAGGCCGCGGCCGACGCCGCCGTCTCGGCCGCCTACGGCTCCGCGGGCGAGCGCTGCATGGC
The DNA here is from genome assembly GCF_058806435.1 of Leifsonia sp. GW821-FHT13C09. Taxonomy (NCBI): domain Bacteria; kingdom Bacillati; phylum Actinomycetota; class Actinomycetes; order Micrococcales; family Microbacteriaceae; genus Leifsonia; species Leifsonia sp. GW821-FHT13C09. Next base: position 98,117 of record NZ_JBXAPS010000003.1, read on the forward strand.
GGTCAGCGTCCTGGTCGCGGTCGGCGAGGCGGGCGACCGGCTCGTCCCGGCCATCCAGCGCCGCCTCGGCTCCCTCGCGATCGGCCCGGGCACCGACCCGGCCAGCGAGATGGGCCCGCTCATCACCCGCGAGCACCGCGACAAGGTCGCCTCCTACGTGGCGAAGGCCGCGGAGCAGGGCGCGACGGTCGTCGTCGACGGGACGGCGCAGCGGTTCGACACCGATGGCTTCTTCGTCGGCGTGAGCCTGGTCGACCACGTGAAGCCGGGCACCGCGGTCTACGACGACGAGATCTTCGGACCGGTGCTCTCGGTCGTCCGCGTCGACACCTTCGAGGAGGCGGTCGCGCTCGTCAACGCCAACCCGTACGGCAACGGCGTCGCACTGTTCACCCGCGACGGCGGCGCCGCCCGGCAGTTCGAGTTCGACGTGGAGGTCGGCATGGTCGGGATCAACGTCCCGATCCCGGTGCCGATCGGCGCCTACTCGTTCGGCGGTTGGAAGAACTCGCTGTTCGGCGACTCGCACATCTACGGCCCCGAGTCGTTCCACTTCTACACGCGCAGCAAGGTCGTGACGACGCGCTGGCCCGACCCGGTCCACTCGAAGATCGAGCTGGCGTTCCCCGGCAACTCCTGAGCATCTCGAGAGAAGTCACCGATATGACCGACACCATCGACACCACCGTCCGCACCGGCTTCACCGACCGCCGTGGCGTCTCGCACTCCTTCGGGGACGCCGACGCCGAGACCCAGGTGCGCAGCGACGACCGCAGCCACGTCTTCCACTCCTGGAGCGCGCAGGCGCAGATCGACCCGCTGCCGGTCGCCGCGGGGGAAGGCTCCACGTTCTGGGACTACCAGGGCAACGCGTACCTCGACTTCAGTTCGCAGCTGGTCAACCTCAACCTGGGCCACCAGCACCCCGACCTCGTCGCCGCGATCCAGCAGCAGGCCGGTCGCCTCGCGACCATCCAGCCGTCGATGGCGAACGACGTGCGCGGGGAGCTGGCCCGCCGGATCGCCCGGGTGGCGCCGGGCACCCTGAACCGGGTGTTCTTCACCAACGGCGGCGCCGACGCGAACGAGTACGCCGTGCGGATGGCGCGCCGCGTCACCGGACGGCGCAAGGTGCTGTCCATGTACCGCTCGTACCACGGCGGCACCGCGACGGCGATCTCGCTGACCGGCGACCCGCGGCGGTGGGCGAACGAGCCGAGCGACCCGTCCGTGGCGCACTTCTTCGGCCCGTACCTGTACCGCTCGGCGTTCCACTCCACCACCCCGGAGGAGGAGACGCAGCGCGCGCTGGAGCACCTCGAGAGCGTCATCGTCCTGGAGGGCGCGGCCACCGTCGCCGCGATCATCATCGAGACGATCGTGGGCACCAACGGCGTGCTGGTGCCGCCGCCCGGCTACCTCGCCGGCGTGCGGGCCCTGTGCGACAAGTACGGGATCGTCTACATCGCCGACGAGGTGATGGTCGGTTTCGGCCGGGTCGGCGAGTGGTTCGCTGTGGACGCGTTCGACGTGGTGCCCGACCTGATCACCTTCGCGAAGGGCGTCAACTCCGGCTACGTCCCGCTCGGCGGCGTTGTCATCTCGGACGCGATCGCGTCGTTCTTCGACGACGTCTCGTTCCAGGGCGGCCTCACCTACTCCGGCCACCCGCTGGCCTGCGCGGCGGGCGTCGCGACGTTCGACGTGTTCGAGCGCGACGGCATCCTGGAGCGTGTCCGCGACCTCGGCGAGCGCGTCGTGGAGCCCGAGGTCACCGCTTGGCTCGACCGGCACCCGTCGCTCGGCGAGGTCCGCGGCCGCGGCCTGTTCTGGGCGCTGGAGCTGGTGCGCGACCGCGAGACGCGCGAGCCGCTGGTGCCGTTCAACGCCGCAGGCGCGGACGCGGCCCCGATGGGCGAGGTCGCGGCGGCGTGCAAGGCGGCGGGCGTCTGGCCGTTCACGCACTTCAACCGCATCCACATCGCCCCTCCGCTGGTGATCGAGGAGGATGAGCTGCGCCGCGGCCTCGCCGCGATCGACGCCGCGCTCACCGTCGCCGACCGCCACACCCGCTGACTCGCGTGGCGAGCGGAAGAGACTCCGCTCGCCACGCCGCCGCAAAGCAGCCACCGGAGGAGATCGGGCCGTCCCCAGGCCCGATCTCCTCCGTCAGCCACGCGTGCCCGACCTCGCCGCCCACCCCCAGCCCGTCGCTAACAGAGGACTTCCGCCCGCCGCGCACCCCGATCTCCTCCGTTCGCTGCGTTTCTCCGGCGTGTCGCCGCCGAAGTCCTCCGTTGCCGACATGGCGACTGGGGCCGGAGCCGGGCGGCGGGATATCGTGACAGCATGAGCGAACCCGGGGACGGCCGCGTCGCGGTCTATATCGACTTCGACAACATCGTCATCTCCCGTTACGACCAGGTGCACGGCCGCGGCTCGTTCATGCGCGACCGGCAGAAGTCGGGCACGCAGCCCAAACCGGCCTTCGTCGCGAAGCTCGCGGAGGCGCGGGTCGACCTCGGCGCGGTCATCGACTTCGCGTCGTCGTTCGGCACCCTGGTGCTCACCCGCGCCTACGCCGACTGGTCCGCCGCCGTGAACGCCGAGTACCGCGGCCAGCTGGTCGGCCGCGCCGTCGACCTGGTGCAGCTGTTCCCGGCCGCGGCCTACGCCAAGAACGGCGCCGACATCCGGCTGGCGGTCGACGCCGTGGAGGACCTCTTCCGGCTCCCCGAACTCACCCACGTCGTGATCGTGGCGGGCGACTCCGACTACATCCCGCTGGCGCAGCGGATCAAGCGCCTGGGCCGGTACGTGATCGGCATCGGCGTCGCCGGGTCGACCGCGCGCTCTCTCGCGGCCGCGTGCGACGAGTTCGTCAGCTACGACGATCTCCCCGGCATCGCCCGCGACGAGGCGGCCGAGACCGACGTCGCCGCCGCGGAGACCGCCGCCGCGGAGACCGACGCGCTGGAGACCGACGCGGCAGAGACCGACGCGGCTCCGGAGGCCGCCCCCGCGGGCACGTCCCGGGGCCGTTCCGGCCGCTCGGCGACGACCGCAGCCGAAAGCGCGGCCACCGAACAGCCCGCCGACGCCGCCGAGCCTGCGAAGCGTCCCGCCCGCAAGCGCAAGGCCGCGACCACCGAGCCGGAGGCCGAGGAGGAGACCACAGAGGACCCGCAGGTCGTCGCCACCCGCCTCCTCGCCCGCGCGATGCAGCTCGGCCACGAGAAGGACGACACAGAGTGGCTGCACTCCTCGTCGGTGAAGAGCCAGATGAAACGCATGGATCCGTCGTTCAGCGAGAAGGCGCTCGGCTACCGGTCGTTCAGCGACTTCATCAAGTCGCGCAACTACCTGGTCGAGCTCGACGACAGCTCCACCGCCCAGGTGCTCCGGCTCGCGCCCACCCGGTCGCGCCGCGCCCGGCACAGCGGCAAGGCCACCGACACGGTCTCGGCGTCATGACCGGCGAGAACCGTCCCGGCGTCGTGACGGCGGTCGCAGTCCTCTGCTGGCTGGTCGGGACGGTGGAGCTGATCCTCAGCGTGCTGCTGATCATCCTCGCGGCCATCCGCGGCGTCCTCCCCGCCAACGAGACCGGCAACATCCTGGTCTCCACTATCGGCTACCTGATCGTCGCCGTCGCGTACCTCGCAGTCGGATTCGGTGTCTTCCGCGGCGCGGACCTCGCGCGCGTGATCGTGCTCCTGGCGAGCGTGGTGCACCTCGGGGTCGGCGTGTTCACGGCGCTCACCACCCAGCCCGTCGCCGGCATCCTCTCGATGGGACTCGCGGTCGCCATCGCGCTGCCGCTCTGGGTCGGCCGCGGCGCAGCCTGGTTCACCCGCAGCCGCCCACACGCGCCCGCGTCCTGACCGCGCCCGCCACACGGAGCCTCCACCCAGACTCCACGCGTTGACTGGGCGGCATGGCACGAGTGTGGTTGGCAGAGCAGTGGGGTTCCCCCGACACGTGGACGTTCGCCGAGCGGGAGGTCCCCCGTCCGGGACCGGGCGAGGCAAGGATCCGGGTGCATGCCGCCGGTGTCAACCCGGCGGACTACAAGCACGTCGCCGGACCCCGTCCCGGCCTGGAGCTGCCGGTCCCGATCGGCTACGAGCTGGCGGGCGAGCTGGTGGAGCTCGGCCCCGGCACCGAGCTCGCCTCGGGCGGCGGCGCGCCCGGTGACGCCGTGGTCGCGTTCCGCATCCAAGGCGGCTACGCGACAGAGGTCACGGTCCCGGCTGCCGACGTCTTCGCCAAGCCGGCGGCGCTCTCCGACGAGGAGGCCGCCAACCTGATGCTGGCCGGCGCGACGGCGGCGCAGATGCTCGACGTCACGCACGTGGGCGCCGGGGACACCATCCTGGTGCACGGCGCGTCCGGCGCGGTCGGCGTGAGCGTCCTGCAGCAGGCCGCCGAACTCGGCGCGCACGTCATCGGCACCGCGAGCGAGGGCAGCTTCGCGCGGGTGCGGCGGTTCGGCGGCATCCCCGTCGCCTACGGTCCCGGCCTCGCCGACCGGGTGCGGGACGCCGCGCAGGGCCCGATCGCCGCCGCGCTCGACACAGTCGGCACCGACGAGGCGATCGACGTCTCGCTCGAGCTGGTGGAGGACCGCGACCGCATCGTCACGATCGTCGCCTCCGGACGTGCTGAGAAGGAGGGCTTCCACGCGATCTTCGGAGCGCAGCCCGAGAGCGCCGCCTTCCGCGACGCGGTCCGGCCGAAACTGCTGGCGCTCGCCGCCGAGGGACGGCTGCAGGTCCCGATCGCGCGCACCTACCAGCTCGCAGAGGCGCCGGAGGCGCTGCGCTTCCTCGCCGAGGGACACCCGGGAGGGAAGATCGCGCTGCTGCCGTGACGCGCGCGCGGGCCGCTCAGTGGTGGAATGCCACCCGGTCCGGCCCCGGCATCGGCGCCTTCAGCTCGTCCAGCTCCTGCACGCTCGTCCGGATCGCGTCCGACAGGCCGCCCGCCAGGTCGCGGCTGAGCCCGTTGCGCACCACCGCGCGCTGCACCGTCACATCGGTGAGCGCCTCCGGCATCGGATAGGCGGGCACCAGCCAGCCGCGCGTCCGCAGCCGCATCGACAGGTCGTAGAGCGTCCAGGGCGCGTCGTGGCCGGCCTTCAGCTGCCAGGCCGCGACCGGGATGTCGCTGCCGTCCGTCCAGATGTCGAAGCGCCCCAGCGACCGCACCTCGTCGGCCAGGTAGCGTGCGACGTCCCGGGAGGCCGTCTGCACGCGCCTGTAGCCGTCGAACCCGAGCCGCAGGAACTGGTAGTACTGCAACAGCACCTGGGCGCCCGGACGCGAGAAGTTGAGCCCGAACGTGGGCATCGAGCCGCCGAGGTAGCTGACCTTGAAGATCAACTCCTCCGGAAGCAGGTCGGCCTCCCGCCACACCACCCAGCCGATCCCGGGATAGACGAGCCCGTACTTGTGCCCGGACGTGTTGATGGAGGCCACTCGCTCCAGCCGGAAATCCCAGACGATGTCGGGCTGGATGAACGGCGCGACCATCGCCCCGGACGCGCCGTCGACGTGGATGGGGACGTCCAGCCCCGTCTTCTTCTGGATCGCGTCGAGCGCGTCACTGATGGCCTGCACCGGCTCGTACATCCCGGTGTAGGTGACGCCCATGATCGCGACGACGCCGATGGTGTTCTCGTCCACGTACCTTTCGAGCCCTTCGCCGTCGAGCGTCCTGTGGTCGAGCGAGATGGGGACGAACCGCGGCTCCACCTCGAAGTAGTTGCAGAACTTCTCCCAGCACACCTGCACGGCGGCGCTCATCACGAGGTTGGGTTTCTCGGTCGACAGCCCGGCCGCGCGCCGCCGCTGCTGCCAGCGCCGTTTGAGCGCGAGGCCGCCGAGCATGCACGCCTCCGAGGACCCGATGGTGGAGGTCCCGATCGACCGCTCGGGATCCGGCGCGTTCCACAGCCCGGCGAGCATCCGCCAGCACCGCGTCTCGATGGCGGCGGTCTGCGGGTACTCGTCCTTGTCGACGATGTTCTTGTCGACCGCCTCGGAGTACAGCCGCCCGGCCTGATCCTCCATCCAGGTGCCGACGAAGGTCGCCAGGTTCAGCCGCGCGTTCCCGTCGAGCATCGCCTCGTCGTGCACCACCTGGAACGCCGTCTCCGGCAGCGACTCCCCGTCCGGGAGCGTGAACCGCGCGAACTCGGTCGCTTCCCCAGGCCGTGAGAACACGGGATTCAGACCGACGGGCTCCTGGGGGGACTCGTAACCGTGCCGCATGGGGCGAGCCTATGCCCGCGGGCCGGGGAGGCGCAGGGCCGGCGGCTGGTAGTTTCGCCGAAGGGAGGCTCGGGGTCTCTCAGACGGGAGGAGGCGGCATGTCCGAGGGGACCGCGAGACGCGTCGCGGCCGCGGCGACGGTGCTCGCCCCGGCCGCTCTCGCCCTCTGGTTCCGCGCGGCGTGGGGCGCCGACCTCCCGGAGGCCGTCGGCACGCACTGGTCGTCGAGCGGACCCGCCGACCGAGCGACGCCGACGCACGAGTTCTTCGCGGCGACGTTCGCGGTCTCGGCGATCGCCGCGCTCCTCGGCGCGGCCGCGGCTATGCTCCCGCGGCTCCCGGCGCTCGCGACCCGCCTCGTCCTCCTCGCGACCGGCAGCGTCTCCGCGATCGCCGCGGCCCAATGGCTGGTGTCGACCTGGTTGACCCTCCACGCCGGCGACCCGTACCAGGCCGTCCTCGGCGCGTGGATCCTTCTCCTGTTCGCCGCCTTCGCGTACGGGGTGATCCCCCTCCTGCTGGCCCCGCCGCCCCGCGCGGCGCGCACCTCCCCCTGACGCTCGCGGCCGCGCCGTAAGCGCTCATAACCGGTCGCCTATTCGACCTGCAGTTGCGTGCGCGCGGGCGCCGGGCAGATCAGGAACGCGTGACCGTGGTCCCGTTCGATCCCGTGCTCGTCGATCCGGCTGCCGCACAGCGGGCACGTCGCGGCTTCCGTCCTCGGTGCCTCCTGGTCGTAGGGGCCCAGCGGAGGCGGACCGAGGACCGGGAGCAGCTTGGCGTCCAGCCATTCGGCCGCTCGCTCGGCGCGAGTGCCGAGCCGGCCCTCCACCTTGTCCATGCTTCGATGGTAGGCCGGTTGGCGGCCTTCGGGGCTGTCTCGCAGCGGGCGCTCAGCGGCCCCTCACGCCTAGACCGGCCCCCCGCCCTCCACCGAGTCCTCCGGCATGATCACCATTCCCCCGGTGCGCTGGCTCGTCTGCAGCAGCGCCTCCATCCAGCGCTCGTTGAGCGCGGGCGGCCGGGAGCCGTTGAACACGAAGGCCAGCGGGATCTCGCGGCTGATCCAGAGGCTCATCCGGCCGCCGCCCTGCTCGACCGGGACCTCCCAGTTCAGCAGGAAGCTCTCGTGGCGGCGCAGCTTGGTGACCAGCGCGATCTTGACGTGCGAGAGCGTCCTGTCGTCGAACTCGTACTCGCGTCCGGCGCCGTAGATCAGTTTGCCCATCTCAGTCGGCCTGCTTCTTCGCGCGCGACCCGCGATACGTCCCCTCGGGGACTTCCTGGCGGATCTCGGCGCGGAGCTCGTCCTCCAGCATCAGGCCGCCGTTGCCGTTCGCCTTCTCGGTGAGGATCGCCAGCCACTCCCGGTTGAGCTCCGGGAGCGTGTTGTGCGTGAACGCGAACTGGAGGCTGATCGACGGGTCGAGCCAGATCGAGCGGAGGGTCGGCTCGGTGCCGCCCGTGCGATCCGCCCAGATGAGCAGGAATCCCTCGCGCCGGCGCAGCTTCGTGGCGATCACCGCCTGCAGGTGGGCGAGCACCCGGTCGTCGAAGGTGAAGCCGTCGGCTCCGTCGTAGATCAGCGTTCCCATCGGTGTCCTCTCGGGCGTTTCCTCCGATTCTCACTTTCGCCGTCCGCCCGCGCGTCGTCAAGATGTCGCCCCGGCGCGGCGTAGCGTCTGGTCATGGACGCTCTCACGCGAACCATCAAAGCGGCGCTCCTCTACGAGGACCGCCGCACCCTGGACAGCGTCGTGGTCGTGCCCCTGATCGGAGGGTGTCCGCCGGGCGAGATCCGCGTCGCCACCCTCTTCGCCGGCGCGCTCGCCTACGACGTCTACGAACTGGACGACGACGAGCAGTTCTCGTCCATGCCCGCCTACCCGTACCGTTCCACGATCCCGCTCACCACGGCCGACCTCGACGACTGAGGCGGCGCGAGCAGGAGCGAGGGACGCCGCACCGCGCAGGACGCCACCCGCGCCGCGCGTAGGGTGGACGGGTGACCGACGCACCGCCCGACAACGCCCGCACGGGCTGGGCGGTGGCCTCCCTCAGCCTCGGAACGCTGCTCAACCCGCTCAACTCGTCCATGATCGCCGTGGCGCTGGTGCCGCTGCAGCGCGACTTCCAGGTGACGGTGACGACGGTGACCTGGGTGATCACGTCCTTCTACCTGGCCTCCGCCGCGGGACAGCCGCTGATGGGGCGCTTCGCCGACCGGTTCGGGCCGCGCCGGCTGTTCTTGTTCGGGATGCTGGTGGTCGTGCTCGCGTGCGCTCTCACCCCGTTCTCGTCGTCGTTCGCCGCGGTCTGCGTCGGCCGGGTCGCGCTCGCGATCGGGACGGCGACCGCGTTCCCGTCGGCGATCGCGATGCTCCGGACGGTCTCGGCGCGCACCCGCGTCGGGACGCCGCGGCTGCTCGGTCGCATCCAGATCGCCAACACCTCGGGCGCCGCGATCGGACCGGTGCTCGGCGGCGCACTGGTCACCTTCCTCGGCTGGCAGGCGATCTTCTGGGTCAACGTCCCGCTCGCGGTGCTCGCCTTCCTGGGGGTCCGGTTCTTCGCGCCCCGCGACGCGCCGCGTGAGCGTGTTCCGCTGCGCCGGGTGGTGGCGGAGTCGGATGTGCCGGGCATCCTCCTCTTCATCGCGACGCTGACCGCGCTGCTGGTGTTCCTGCTCGACCTGCGGCCGCAGCCGCTCTGGTGGCTGCTCCCCCTGGTGCCGATCGCCGGCGCACTGTTCGTGTGGCGCGAGCTGCGTACAGCGCACCCGTTCCTCGACCTGCGGCTGCTCGGCGCGAACCACCGGCTGCTGATGGTCTACCTCTGCTTCGCGGTGTTCAACACGGTGTACTACTCGGCGTTCTTCGGCCTCCCCCAGTACCTCCAGGAGCACGCGGGGTACTCGGCGGGGGTGACCGGTCTGCTGATGTTCCCGCTGGCGGCCGTGACGATCGCGGTCACTCCCCTTGCCGCGCGGGCGATCGAGGGCGTCGGGCTGCGCCCCACCTTGCTCACCGGCGCCGCGGCCCTGATCGTGGGCGCGGTGCTGCTCGGGTTCGCGGCCGCGACGACGGCGCCGTGGGTGGTGCTGCTGATCACGGCCGCGCTCGGCATCCCCTATTGCGTGGTGAGCATCGGGATGAACCAGGCGCTCTACGCCGCTGCCCGACCACAGGACGCGGGCGTCGCCGCGGGAATCTTCCAGACCTCGCGCTACGTGGGCGCGATCGTGGCGACCACGGTGCTCGGGCTGCTGTTCAGCACGGGGACCACCCCGGCGAGCTGGCTGGCGGCGGTCGGGGTGGCGAGCGCGCTGGCGGTTGTGCACCTGTGCCTGCTGGTGTTCGTGCGACGGCGGTCGCAGCCGGGCGGGGCGCCAGGGGGTGCCACGGAGGCCGCGCCCTCCTAGACTCCGCCCATGAGCGGGAGGGTCCCCGAGCAGGAGCAGGCACGGACCGGGAGCGCAGCATGAGCGGCTGGCTGCCCTCCGGCGCGCTCGTGCCGCAACTCGTGGCGCTGCTGCTCGCCTTCGTGCTATCGGCCGTCATCGGTGTGGAGCGCGAACGCCAGTTCAAGAGCGCCGGATTGCGCACGCACATCCTCGTCGGGCTCGGGTCCGCGCTGTTCACGCTGGTGTCGGCATTCGGCTTCACCACGTTCGGCCTGCCGGCGACCGACCCGGCGCGCATCGCGGCGCAGGTCGTGACCGGCATCGGGTTCGTCGGCGCCGGCGTGATCTTCGTGAACCGCGGCAACGTGGTCGGCCTCACCACGGCGGCGTCGATCTGGATGACCGCCGCCGTCGGCATGGCGTGCGGCGCGGGTCTGCCCCTGCTCGCTCTCGCCGGGACGGCCCTCCACCTCGTCGCGCTCGGCACACTGCCGACCGCCGAGCGACTGATCCGGCAGCGCGGGGAGAGCCGGCTCGTGGTGCGCGTCGACGCGTCCGGCGCACCGCTCGGCGCGGTGATGGACCGACTGGCCGCGGACAACCTTCACACGAGCGTGGAGGACCTCCGCCGGCGCCCCGACCGGGATCTGGAGCTCGCCGTGCACATCCGGGGCACGCGGAAGGAGGCCGACCGCCTCCTCGCTGAGCTGGGCCGCATCGACGGGGTGGTGAGCGTGAAGTCGGGGCGGGCCTAGCGCCCCGGGGCGCGCGGGGACGGAACGCCCCACTGAAGGTGGCAGGGCGCTCCGCCCTGGCGGCTACCCCTTCCCGTCGGACGCAGCGGTCGCGTCGGCCTCCTCGTGCTCCGCCTTCGGATAGTTTCCACTCCGCTGGTGGGTGCTGCGCACGAGGGGCGGTCTCCCCTCGCGCTCGGAGCCCACGTAGGCTCCGACGACCTCGGTGTCGGGGCCGAGGTGCCCCTCTCCTTCGGTGTACTGACCGTGGACGACGCGCCCTTCGGCCGTCTCGGGCTGGGCCTGGGTGTACCGGCCTTCGACCACGTCGCGGTCCTGTGCTTCGACCATGACGATCGCCTCCTTAGTTGCGATAGCGCAATTGTCCCGCAATCGCAACCCGTCCGGTAGGGGTCGCCGGGCACTCGGAGCGTGTTCGCACGTCGGATTCAGGACCGCTCGCGACCGGCCCCCACGCGCGCACTGGTGCGCGCGCGCCGCGATGCACGGTAGAACTGGAGGGTGGACCACGAAGAACAGCACGCGGACGACGTCGACGCGGCCCTCCAGGCGGCCGACGTGATGATGCGGGTCGCCGCCCGGTCGGTGTCCGAAGTCGAGGACATCGTCACCTCGCCGCAGCTCCGGGTGCTCGTGATGGTCGCCACCCGTGGACCGCAGACCCTCGGCGGCGTGGCAGCCGAGCTCGGCGTGCACGCGTCCAACGCGACCCGCACCTGCGAGAAGCTCGTCCGGCTGGGGCTGGTCACGCGGACCGAGGATCCGGAAGACCGGCGCTTCGTGCGCGTGGCGCTCACCCCGGAGGGCAGCGCGCTCGTCGAGCGCGTGATCGGCCACCGGCGCTCGGCCCTCGCCGAGGTGCTCGCGGGGATGGAGCCGGGCGAGCGGAACGCGGCCGCGGCCTCCTTCCGCGCGTTCGCGCTGGCGGCGGGCGACCTGCCGAGCGCGGACGGCCGGTTCACGCTGCTGCTCCCGGGCGCCGCCGGGATCTAGGAATCAGTCCGGCGGTTCCGCGTCGCAGCGCGGGCACGGACCGTCCCCCTCGCGCATCGCCCCGCACTCCGGGCAGACGGAGGCGAGCCAGCAGGCGGAGTCGCCGCCGACTTCCCAGAGCTCCCAGGCGTCCACGTCGAAGGCCGACGCGGCGTCGGTCGCCACGGGCGCGGTCGCCGCCGGTGCACCCCCGCGCGCCCCCAACGGCTGCCCGATCCCGAAATAGTGCCGGAAGCTGTACACGATCGGCTCCCACGCCAACGGGTCGATGTGGTCGCCGTCCGCGACGATCCGCCGGTCGGCGTGCACGCGCACGACCTCCGCCTCGGCGATGGCGTACTCCCCTGTGACGCCCGGCATGATCCGCCGCACCTCGGCCTCGAGCTGGAGCAGGCACTCGGCCACCCGCGGCGGCCCGACCAGGTCGGAGGCCTGCGGCGTGAGCCCCGCGGCGGCGAACTTGTCGGCGTGGTGCGTGTACCGTCCGGCCTTCGCCGCGGGGACCTCCCGACGTCCGGTGAGGTCGGCGATGCGCTCCACCGCCGGCCAGAGCGGCGGCGACGGGAAGCTGACGGTCAGCTGCGGCCGGTCCTCGAGGTTCGCGAGCGTGTGCCCCTCCGTCTCGAGCCCGAGCGCGAGCATCTGCCCGAGCGCCCAGTAGGACGACGCGGGCGCGAGGTTGGGACTGCCGTCGTCGTTCACCGAAGCGAGCAGGATGACAGGCGTGCCCGCGTAGAGGATGGGCGGGCGCACGACGCGGTGCGTGCGGGACGGCTCAGCGTGCGTCATCCGGCACCCCCGCCGCAAGCTCGGCGAACACGTCTGCGGCGTCATCGAAGCGGGAGAGCCCGGCGCTCTGCCCCATCCACAGCGACAGCAGCTCTGGCCGCTCGGCCGCCGACGCGGCGCGGCGGAACACGCCGGTGAGGATGTTCTGCAGCGGGAAGGTCGCCCCGGCCCCGCTGCTCTCGATCGCCCGGACGGCGAGGTTCGGGAGGCCGCGTGCGAGCCGGCCGCTCATCGCCCGGGTCAGCACCGTGTCGGCGGGCAGCGCCGCGCGGATCCGCTCGCGGTGGACGGCGGGCGCCGCGGACTGCGCCGTCGCCAGGAAGGCCGTCCCCACCTGCACGCCGGACGCCCCCAGCGCGAACGCCGCGGCCACCCCACGCCGGTCGGCGATGCCCCCGGCCGCGATCACGGGGACGCTCACCGCGTCGACCACCTGGGGGATCAGCGACAGGCCGCCCACGATGCTGCGCTCGGGCTCCAGCAGGAACGACGGCCGGTGCCCCGCGGCCTCGGCGCCGGACGCGACGATCGCGTCGACTCCCCCCGCCTCCAGGGCGCGGGCCTCCGCGACCGTGGTCGCCGCGCCGATCACGACGATGCCGCGCTTGTGGGCCTCCTCGACCACCGCAGGCGACGGGACGCCGAAGACGAAGCTGAGCGCGGCCGGCCGCGCGTCGAGCGCAGCCTCCACCTGCTCGTCGAAGTCGGGCAGCGGTGCGACCGGCCACTCGGGAGGCCGCACCCCGGCCTGCGCGAAGAGCTCGGCCATCCCGGCGACGGCCCGGTCGAACTCTCCGCGGTCGAGCGTGTCGTGCTCGCCGGCCTCCCGGTGCGGCAGCCACAGGTTGAGCGCGACCGGACGGCCGGTGACCTTCCGCAGCTCCGCCGCGACCACGCGGATGCGCGCCCCGTCGTAGCCGTACAGACCGTAGGAGCCGAGGCCACCGGCCTCGCTCACGGCCGCGGTCAGGGCGACGGAGGACAGACCGCCGAACGGGCCGAGGACGATCGGCGCGTCGATCCCCAGTGTGGTGCTCAGACTCATCCGCAGGACCCCCGCCTCAGAAGTGGTGACGCCGTCAGTGATGAGGCCGTCGCAATACAATTGCGTAATCGCAACGGTTGGCGTAACACCGATTATATCGGCGCAGGCAACTGTCACCCAGGCGGCCACCCTCCTCCGCACGGGCCGGACACCGCGGACGCCACGTGACCGCCAGCCCAAGGATGCGCCGGCGGTGCGATACCCGCTAGCGTTCCAGGCGTGGATGTGGACGTTCCGACCACCGCCGGGCCCGGCCGGCTGGTCGTCGCGCCCGCGGAGCGCCCTCGCGCCGTGCTCTGGCTCGGCCACGGCGCCGGCGGTGGCATCGGCGCCGCCGACCTGGCCGCGCTCGCGGCCGCGCTCCCCGCCCGCGGCATCACGGTCGCGCGCTACGAACAGCCGTGGCGGGTCGCCGGCAAGAAGGTCGCCTCCCAGCCGGCCGCGCTCGACGCCGCCTGGCTGGAGACCGCGCCCGCGGTCGCGGACCTCGCCGACGGCGTCCCCGTGATCGTCGGCGGCCGCAGCGCCGGGGCGCGGGTCGCGTGCCGCACCGCCGACGCGACCGGAGCCGTCGCGGTGGTGTGCCTGGCGTTCCCCCTCCACCCGCCGGGACGCCCCGAGGCGTCGCGCCTGGAGGAGTTGCTCACCCCGTCGGTCCCGGTGCTGGTGCTGCAGGGCGACCGGGACACCTTCGGCGGCGCCGACCTCCTGCGCACCGCGGTGGCGGCGGCGCCCGGGGAGCACGGGAACGTGCGGATCGTGACCGTCGCGGGCGCCGATCACGGGATGAAGACGCTGAAGGCGTCCGCGCTCACGGCGCGCGACGTGCGCGAGCTCGTGGTGGGTGCTACGGCGGGGTTCGTCGATCAGGTGGTCGGCTTTTCGGGGCGCTGAGCCTGCGCAGGAGTTCTGCTCCGAATCTCCTTCCCAATGGCGTCGGGAAGGAGATTTCGCCCGTGTCGTCGCCATTTCTCCCGCGCAAGAAAAACGTCGGTATTCAGTGTTGCTATCTACCGGTACTTGGTCTTACTATCTAGTGGTAGTCAACAACACTGAGTAGTTGGGAGGACGTCGTGGGGAAGCTGACCACGGAGATGCTCAAGGGCACGCTCGAGGGCATCGTCCTCGCCATCCTGTCGGGCCGGGCCGCGTACGGGTACGAGATCACCTCGTGGCTGCGCGACCAGGGCTTCGAGGACATCGCCGAGGGCACCGTCTACGCCCTGCTCGTCCGGGTGGAGCAGCGGGGTCTGGTGGATGTCGAGAAGGTCCCGTCGGAGAAGGGGCCGCCGCGCAAGGTGTACTCGCTCAACGCAGCGGGACGCGAATACCTGGACGAGTTCTGGAGGACCTGGAGCTTCCTCGCAGAACGACTGGAACAGCTCCGAGACGGAGGAAACTGACATGGCACCGAAGTGGATCGAGCTGGTCACCGGATCGCTCGAGCAGAAGAAGCAGTACCGGCAGATCAAGAGCCGGCTGGACGCCCTCCCCGAGCCGTACAACGACGTCGCGAAGGCGCTCAACCGCTACCTCATGTACAACGGCGGGATCGTCGACGGCGACACCATCCTCACGATGATGACCGACTTCGTGGAGCTGTGGGAGCGCGCCGCCGCCGACGGCGCGCCCGTCCGCGACATCGTCGGGGACGACCCGGTCGAGTTCGCCGAGGCGTTCGCCGCGGCCTACGTCGGCACCCGCTGGATCGACAAGGAGCGCGCCCGCCTCACCGAGGCCGTCGACGCGGCCGAACGCGAGCAGGAGAAGAACTCATGAGCACGACCACCGATCCCACCACAGGCCCCGCCATCCGGGTGCGCGGCCTCCAGAAGTCCTACAAGGACGTGCACGTGCTGCGCGGCGTCGACTTCGACGTCCAGCCCGGCAGCATCTTCGCCCTCCTCGGCTCGAACGGGGCCGGCAAGACCACGGCGGTGAAGATCCTCTCCACCCTGCTGAAGGCCGACGACGGCACCGCCACCGTCAACGGATTCGACGTCGTTCGCAACCCCGACGACGTGCGCGACTCGATCAGCCTCACCGGCCAGTTCGCCGCGGTGGACGAGATCCTGAGCGGCCGGGAGAACCTCATCCTGGTCGCCCGGCTCCGCCACCTGAAGAACCCGGCCGGGATCGCGGACGAGCTGCTGGCCCGTTTCGCGCTCACCGACGCGGGCGGCCGCAAGGTCGGCACGTACTCGGGCGGCATGCGCCGCCGGCTCGACATCGCGATGAGCCTCATCGGCGAGCCACCGGTGGTGTTCCTCGACGAGCCGACCACCGGCCTCGACCCGCAGGCCCGGCTGGAGGTGTGGGACACGGTCAAGCGCCTCGCCGGCCGCGGCACCACCGTGCTGCTCACCACGCAGTACCTGGACGAGGCCGAGCAGCTCGCCGACCGCATCGCGATCCTCCACGAGGGCCGCATCATCGCGAACGGCACGCTCGCCGAGCTCAAGCAGCTCCTCCCGCCGGCGCAGGTCGAGTACGTGGAGAAGCAGCCCAGCCTGGAGGACGTGTTCCTCGCCATCGTCGGACCGTCGGCCTCCGCCGCGGCCCCCACCGCACCCTCCACCGCATCCGCGGCCGCGGAGACGCAGCCGTCGAAGGAGTCCTGATGTCCACCGCGAACTTCGTCGCAGACACCACCGTCCTCACCGGGCGGTCCATGAAGCACATCACGCGCAGCCTGGACACGATCATCACGGTCACCATCGTGCCGATCGCCCTCATGCTGCTGTTCGTGTTCGTCCTCGGCGGGGCCATCAACACCGGCCCCGACTCCGGCTCGTACGTGAACTACCTGCTCCCCGGGATCATGCTGATCACGATCGCGTCAGGCATCTCATACACCTCCTACCGGCTGTTCATGGACCTCCAGGGCGGCATCTTCGAGCGCTTCCAGTCCATGCCGATCGCCCGGTCGAGCGTGCTGTGGGCACACGTGCTGACGTCGCTGGTCGCCAACATGATCTCGGTCGTGCTGGTGGTCCTGGTCGCGCTGCTGATCGGCTTCCGCACCGGCGCGAGCGTGCTCGCCTGGCTGGGAGTCGCGGGCATCCTGGTGCTGTTCACCCTGGCGCTGACCTGGGTGGCCGTGATCGCCGGGCTTTCGGCGAAGAGCGTGGACGGCGCGGGCGCCTTCGCCTACCCGCTGATCTTCCTCCCGTTCATCAGCTCGGCGTTCGTCCCGACGAACACGATGCCGGCCCCGGTCGCCTGGTTCGCCGAGCACCAGCCGGTGACGCCGATCGTGGACACCATCCGGGCGCTGTTCGCGCAGCAGCCGGTCACCGGGGACATCTGGATCGCCCTCGCCTGGTGCGTCGGCATCCTGGTGGTCGCCTACGGGTTCGCCACCGCGATCTACCGGCGGCGGATCAGCCGGGGGTGAGTCCTCCGCCCTCGTCCCCGGTGGGGGTGCGGCCGCCAACCCGGCAGGGTCGGCGGCCGTCGTGCGTGCGGGACGCGCTCAGGCCACCTCCCGCCGCATCACCCACCGCACCGCGCCGCCCGAGTGCGCGTCCGTCTCCCGCAGCCGGGTGAACCCGTGCTTCTCGAACAGCTCGACGGTGCCTACGTAGCCGCTGATCACGTCCACCCGCTCGCCCCGGGTCTCGACCGGGTAGCCCTCCACGAGCCGCGCTCCGGACACCCGCGCGTGCTCCACCGCCCCGTCGAGGAGGTCGTGCATCAGCCCGCGCTTGCGGAACCCGCCGCGCACCACGAAGCACACGATCGACCACGGGTCGAGCTCCTCGTCCAGGTGCGGGATGGTGCGAGAGTTCATGAGCCGCCGGTACGTGGACTCGGGCGCGACCGAGCACCAGCCGGCGACCTCCCCGTCCGCGTAGACCAGCACGCCAGGGCCCGGTTCCGTCGAGCACTCGCGGTGCATGTAGTCGACGCGTTCCGGCATCGACAGGCGCGCGTCCCGGTACGACATGCACACGCAGCCTCCGGCGCCGGCCTTCCGCGGCACCATGAACGTGGCGAAATCGTCCCAGCGGCCCGTCGCCGGGAGCACCTCGATAGCCATGCGGGCAGCGTACCGTCCGGCGCCGACATCGCTGGCGTGCGCCGACATCGCTGGCGTGCGCCGACATCGCTGGCGTGTCCGGCCGGGCGCGCAGCGGGCGCGGAGGGAGGATCGTGGGATGCCGAGCGACCTCCTGATGCGCATCCACTCCCCCGAGTTCCAGGCCATGTCGGAGCGCGTGCTGCGCGCGACCGAGCTGACCTCGCGGCTGAATGTGCTGCCGTTCGACGACGAGGCGGGCAAGGCGGCACTGTTCGGGGAGATCCTCGGCCGTCCGCTGCCGGAGCGGGTGACGATCTACCCGCCGTTCTTCACCGACCACGGCCTCAACCTGGAGCTGTCGGAGCGGGTGTTCATCAACCAGAACTGCACGTTCCTGGACTACGCCGGCATCCGCCTGGCGCCGCGCGTCATGGTCGCGCCCCGGGTCACCTTCATCACGGTCGGCCACCCGGTCGACGTGGAGGAGCGCCGCGTCTGGCTGACCGGCGGCCCGATCAACGTCGCCGAGAACGTGTGGATCGGCGCGGGGGCGACGATCCTCCCGGGCGTCAGCATCGGCCGCGACGCGGTGATCGCGGCCGGGGCGATCGTCGCGGAGGACGTGCCGGCGGGCACGCTGGTCGCGGGCCCGAAGGCGACGCTGCTGAGGGAGTTCTGAGCCCGCGTTTTCGCCTATCCCCACGACGCCGCCGGCGGCGTAGGGTGCGGCACCATGAACACCATCCCTCCCTCATCCGCTACGCCCCGGCGCCCTGACCGCGCCGAGCTCGCCGACTTCGCCGACCGCCTCCGCGGCCAGCTCGGCGGCCTCCCGGACTTCGGTCAGTACCCGGGCACGATCGCCGCGCTCGACGCCGGTCACCTCGCCCACACGCTCGGAACGGGCGTGGACCTCACCCTGCCGTCGGGGATCGCGACCGGCGACGTCCTGTTCGCTCCCGACCTGAACCCGGCGTTCTTCTTCTCGTGGGACGTGCACGCGACCCAGGCGCCGGACTGGTTCCGGATCTCGGTGCGGTTCACGCCCTCCGACTTCGGGATCACGGAGACCCGGTCGTACGACCTCGCCTGGGCGGTGGCGCCGTTCTTCCTCGACCTGGGAGCCGTGCTGACGGTGGAGGCGTCGGCGAACGCGGGGGTGGTGGCGCAGAGCTGGACGTTGGACGCGCCGCAGGCGCGGACGCTGCACGTCGGGGTGGGACCGATCGCGGCGGACGAGACGGTGCATGTCGATCTGGTGCGGGGCAGTTCGAACGGGAGCTGGATCTGGTTGCACACGGTGATCGGGGATGCGCCGCTGACGACGGAGCCGTAGGCCGCGGGCGCTGAGGCAGGAGACACGGGCGCGATTCTCCTTCCGAGCGGTGTACGGAAGGAGAATCGAGGCGTGTCGCGCTCAGATTCCCTGCTGGCGCTGACGGCCCGTCACATCGGGTCGTTGACGTGCAGGTGGTTGCAGGTGTCGTAGAAGTCCTGGAAGTGGCGCAGGCCCGGTTCGTCGCCGGCGTTCTGCCTGCACTGCCGCTGCCCGAGGCCCGAGCCGTACGGCATGAAGTTGTCGAGCGTCCGGATGAGGGCGAGCGCGTTGCGGTCGGCGCCGTCGGTGCCCTGGCCGCCGAGGCTGTAGAAGTCGACGGCGTGGCCGCCGCCGTTCATGTAGTGCTGGGAGTAGATCCCGGCTCCCTCGATCTGGCCGGTGCAGCGCCGGTTGATGTCGCTGACGCCGACGCTCGAGAACATGTGCTCGGCGATGACCATCGCCTGGAGCACCGACGTATCGATGCCGCAGTTCGGCACGGAACGCCCTTCGGCGATCCAGCGGATCTCGAAGATGTGGTCGGGATACGAGCCGACGAGCTGTCCGGAGTCGACGTAGCCCATCAGCTCCTGCGCGAGGGCCCGGGCGTCGGACGAGATCGGCCCCGAAATGCCGGCCCTGGCCCGAGCACGAGCTGCCGCGGCGGCTGCGGCCGCGGCCGCAGCCCGGGCGGCGACCCCCGCCTGGTACTGCTGCTCGGTGATCGCCGTGGCGCTGGTGAGGGATGCGAGCTGCGCCTGGAGTTCGCCCTCGTGAGCGGTCTCGGCCTGCAGCGCCGCGATCATCTGCTTCTGGGCCTCAGCGGCCTTCTCTGCTTCCGCCTGTGCCTTCGCCGCGAGCACGGTGAGCTCGTTCTTGGCGGAGGCGGCCTGGTCGCTCGCGGCCTTCGCGAGGTTGTCGTCCTGAGCAGCCTTGGAGTAGATCCCGTTGACGGTGGCCGTCAGCCTGCCCATGCTGCTGAGGCGGGAGAGCAGTTCGTCCGTATTCACCGAACTGCTCGTGAGCAGCGTGCCCATGAGATCCGGGCCGCCGGAACGCGCCAGCTTCTCGCCGACTACAGCGGCCTCGCGGCGCGACGCCTCCGCAGTGGCCTTCAGGGCGGCCGACCGGGCGGCGAGGCGGTCGGCTTTCTCCTTGCCGACAGCGAGCGCGGCTTGCGCGGCCTCGTTCTCCTTGCCTCGCTGGATGGCAAGATCCTCGGCCGCCTTGACCTGCGTCTTGAGCGTCTGGACCAGGTTCGTGATCGCCGTGACCTCAGCCTGCTTGGCCGCTTCGTTGGAGCGAGCGGCCTGCACGTCGGCCCACGACGGATAGTTGTCCGCGTACGCCCTCGGGGCGACCAGCCCGCCCCATGCGGCGACGCTCGCGACGACGAGACAGAGCGCGACCAGCCTCCAGCCGCGAACGACGGAAAGCGACGTTGCCGGGCGGCCTGCAGACATTTCGGTATCCGAATCGTGGTCGAGGGGGGTGTACGGAGGAGGGGCCCACGGCGACCCCGTCCATCGAAGCTAACCTGCGAGACGACCGCGGCACGCCACAACACGCCGCCGCCACTGGTGCGAGCTGTCGTCGCCCTGCTCGAACGGTGGTCAGCTGCCTCCCTCGGCGGACCAGAGCTCCTCGGCCTCGAGCGTCAGATCGATCGTCTGACGCAGGAGACCCCCCATCGATGTCGACCTCAACAGGGTGTACCTGTCGTACTCGCCCAGCGGGGCGATCGCCGCCAGCTGCCACACCGCCGCGACGGGATCGTCCGACAGCTCGATGCCGGCATCCGACTGCGGCTCCGCGACACGGGCGATCACGCGGCGGACGACCGCTTCGGCCTCGGCCCGCAGGGGCGCGAGCGCCTCGGACCACTCCAGCTCCGGCAGCATCGAGAGGTCGGCCCGGGGATACGGGTCCTCGTCGAGCCAGCGCTCGACCGTGAACCGCTGGGTCCCCACGCCGACGATGAGCAGATCATCGGCTCCCGCGGCGGCGCTCACCAGACGCGCCATCGTCCCGACCGAGGCGCGCTGGTCGCCACCCCCGGCTTCGCTTCCCCGCTCGATGAGGACGACGCCGAACTCGAACCCCGGTTGGACCTCATCGAGCAATCGCCCGACCAACGTGAGATACCGCGGCTCGAAAACCCGCAGCGGGATGGCCACGGATGGGAACAGTACTGATCCGAGCGGGAACATCGGTGAGGCGGCCATGCTCCAGTGAAGCACCGCGGACGTAGAGTGAACAGGTGCCCCGACCGCGCCCCGAGATTCCAGGACCGGGGCAGGAGTCCGTGTGGGACTACCCGAGGCCGCCGCGCATCGAGCGCGTCGACGTCGCTGTGGTGATCCGTCTGGGCGGCCGGCTCATCGTCGAAACCCGGGATGTCGTCCGGGTGCTCGAGACCAGCCATCCGCCGGTCTACTACCTCCCGATAGCGGACTTCGCACCCGGCGCGCTGGTCGACGCCGACGGTTCGTCGTTCTGCGAGTTCAAAGGCACCGCACGATATCTCGACGTGCGGGGCGGAGGCGAGGTGCGGTCCGGTGGCGCGTGGAACTACCCGCATCCCTCGCCCGGCTTCGAGCCGCTCCGAGACCGCGTCGCCGTCTACGCGCAGCAGATGGACGAGTGCACGGTCGACGGCGAAGTCGTCACACCGCAGCCCGGAGGCTTCTACGGCGGCTGGATCACGAGCGCCGTCGTCGGGCCCTTCAAGGGGGTGGCGGGGTCGCAGGGGTGGTGAACGGCGGGGATGCCTAGACGTTGAAGCGGAACTCCACCACGTTACGTTGCGGAAAAGCATGACGCTCTCCGCTGTGCCACGGCGGCGGCTCAGCTAGCGAGCCAGCCATACGACGACTGCAACTGCCGCAATGGCAAGGACGAACACAAAGGAAGCCCAAACCGGCGGCCGGCCGCGCAAGGCCGTCATGGGTCGCTGGTACCAGGCGAGTTCAGTGGGGCGGCCGACCCAGGTCCCGCCGTCGTAATAGAGCCAATAGGAACCCGGTCCCGGACACCTGTAATATCCCGCCACTGGTTTATCGGGCGTCGGTGGAAGCCGATCAGCGGGCGGTTCGGACGGATTCTTCGGGCGCACGTGCTCATCGTCGTGCTCGCTCGCAAGCAACTCAGCGCGCCACGCTGGCTCCTCGAAATGTCCAGTGACAACGCCGTGCGGAACTCCGGCACGTTCCGCCGACGAGCGGCTTCAACGTCGAATGTCGCGCGGCTCCGCTGCATGGTCTCGAGAACCTTGCGGCGTTGTTAGGCCTCTCCAGAATTCGGACTCGCGACTGTGGTTGTCGGCGAGGGAAGGGAGTACCGGATCCCCTGCTTTGCTCCGCACCGCCATGTCATCGAGCGACGCGATCACGTCGATCACTGACCGAGGTCCGAACTGTCCGACGAGCCTCTTGGCCCTGTTTCGAACGTTGTTCGGTGTGGGCCCTGCGTCAATGACCGAATGGTGCCACAGCCTGCTGTGATGTGCGCACCGGTTGCGAAGGTAGACAAGCGCTTTCACCCGATAGGCGAAGCCGGCCTTGGCGACGCCAATGCTGGTAGCAACGGAGTCGGCCAAAGACCCGCGGCCTCCACGCTCGATGGCTTTCGACAAGGTCCCAAACGACCACGCTTCAACAGCGGACCATACTGGCAACTTGCTGTAATCCGACCGGTCGTCATCGAATCGGTAGCGCAGGATGTGGCGGTCCCTGCTCCGGTCGATGTCGCGCAGGCAGGAGGCGACAGTCGGCTCACCGGCGCCCACGTCGGTGTAGAAGTCTTCCTCCAGGTACTGACCGTAAGCGCCATGCTGATCGGCAATAACGTGGGCGACGTGAGAACGAAGCACTAGCTCAACCTGCGCCAGCGGCCGGACGAGGGCGTTGCGCAACGCCTCGTCTGCGTCGTAGACGGCACGGATCTCATCGAACGTGGTGGCTGGCCGGAAGTCGTTATCGCCGAGGTGCGGGGCCTTCTGGAAGTACCGCGCGTAGCCTGAAAAACGGTAGTAGTTCGTAGCAGCCAAGAAGCGGGCGCAGGCTGAGTCGTCGTTGACTAAGAGGCCTCGGCTGAGCATCAGGGCGACCTGCTCGTCCCAGGATAGGCTCGGCTTCACACGCACCTCGAAAAGAAAAGGCCCCTCCCATTTGAGCTTCTTCGAGAGGCTTGGGAGGGGGTCGATTGGCTCTAATCTATGCGCCGGAGCCGACATCCTCCAAATCGGCCACTAACGTCAGGACCAGTCTCTGACGCCCCCGCCTGTTCACCTCTTCACTGGGCGTCAGAACGGAGGATTTTGCCAAGAGGTAGCGCCTCGCGTTCTCCGCTCCGAGCAGTTGCAGCGCTTTGGCGACCGGAACTACTCCGTTTCGGCGTTCGGACCGCACGCCGGGAGGGAGGCGTCGTACGATCACCGTTGCGACGGTCCGACCGTCGGCGTGTCGAGGCTCGCCTCACTTCTGACTGTGCCAGCCAGGCGCGAAACGGAGGAGATCCGGTGGGAGGCTCCGCAGAAACGAAGAACGGAGGAGTTTCGCCCCCTAGCGGGGCGCGAACTGATCCGTTCCGAACACAGAGCTACACATTAAACCGAAATTCGACAACATCCCCGTCCTGCATCACATATTCCTTCCCCTCCATGCGCGCCTTCCCGCGCGCCCGCGCCTCGGCGACGCTGCCCGCGTCGACGAGGTCGTCGAAGGAGATGACTTCGGCCTTGATGAAGCCCTTCTCGAAGTCGGTGTGGATGACGCCGGCCGCCTGGGGGGCCTTCCAGCCCTTGTTGATGGTCCAGGCGCGGGACTCCTTGGGGCCCGCCGTCAGGTAGGTCTGCAGGCCCAGGGTGTCGAAGCCGATGCGGGCGAGCTGGTCGAGGCCGCTCTCCGTCTGGCCGGTGGAGGCCAGGAGTTCCGCGGCGTCGGCGGCGTCGAGGTCGATCAGCTCGGACTCCAGCTTGGCGTCGAGGAAGACCGCCTGGGCGGGGGCGACCAGGGCGGCGAGCTCGGCGCGGCGGGTCTCGTCGGTCAGCACGTCCTCGTCCACGTTGAACACGTAGATGAACGGCTTCGCCGTCAGCAGCCCGAGCTCGCGGATCGGCTCCAGGTCGATGGCGGAGGCCGACAGCGGCTTGCCGTCGTTCAGGAACGCGATCGCCTCGCGGGCCGTCTCCAGGACGACCGGCTCCAGCTTGCGGCCCTTGACCTCCTTCTCGTAGCGCTGCTCCGCCTTCTCCAGGGTCTGCAGGTCGGCGAGGATGAGCTCGGTGTTGATGGTCTCCATGTCGCCGGCCGCGTCCACCTTGCCCGCGACGTGCACGACGTCCGGGTCGGAGAAGCCGCGGACGACCTGCGCGATCGCGTCCGCCTCGCGGATGTTCGCCAGGAACTTGTTGCCGAGGCCCTCGCCCTCGCTCGCGCCCTTCACGATGCCGGCGATGTCCAGGAACGACACCGGGGCCGGGAGGATGCGCTCGCTGCCGAACAGCTCGGCCAGCTTGTCCAGGCGCGGGTCCGGGAGGTTCACGACGCCGACGTTCGGCTCGATGGTCGCGAAGGGATAGTTCGCCGCGAGGGCGTCGTTCTTGGTCAGCGCGTTGAAGAGGGTCGACTTGCCGACGTTCGGGAGTCCGACGATACCGATAGTGAGAGCCACGGTCGTCCATTCTACGGGCGACTGCGGCGGCCGGCCGCCCGGCGTCAGCCCAGCGCCCCGCGAATCAGCCCAGTGTCGCCCGGTAGCAGCGCGTGACGTACGGCAGCTCGATCCGCTCCGTCCCCGCCAGCTCCGGATGCTCGCGATGCAAACGGCGCAGTGACGCGATGACCGCCGCCTGCGCGTCCGGGTCCTTGGTGATGAAGTAACTGCGTGAGCGGGCCAGATCGAGCAGCCCGTCGAGCGTGAGCGACTGCACCCAGTGCACGTCGTGCCGCTCCAGCTCACCGAACGGCGCGCCGACCTCCGGCTCCTCCTCCTCGCCGAAGTGCGCCTCCCCCGCGCCCATCAGCTCGCCCAGCTCGCGCACCCAGTCGACGCTCTCGTCGCGGTCGTTCCAGACCAGCCCGACCCTGCCGCCGGGCCGCAGCACGCGCGCGACCTCCGGGACGGCGCGCTCTCGGTCCACCCAGTGCCAGGCCTGCGCGGCGACGACCAACCCCGCGCTCCCATCGGGGACGGGGATGCTCTCGCCCGCCCCGAAGCGGGTGTCCGCCTCGGGGACGCGCGAGGCCAGCACGCCGAGCATCTGCGGCGAGGGGTCGACGGCGATCACGTCGAAACCGCTCCGGACCAGGGCCTGCGTCAGCTTGCCCGTGCCGGCGCCGAGGTCGACGACCGGGCCGGTGACGCCCTCCGTGAGCCAGGCGACGGCGTCCGCCGGATACTGCGGCCGCGCCAGGTCGTACAGTTCCGCCGCCCGGTCGAACGCTCGCGCGTGCGCCTCCCGCTCCCGTCGCTCCCGCATACCCGCGACCCTACCCCGGCCACCCCCGCACCCCTCGAGTACGCCCGAATTCAGCCTGAAACGGCCGAGTACGCAGATAGTTCGCGCACTCGGCGGTTTCAGGCTGAATTCGGGCGTACTCGGCGGTGCGCAGCGGGTGACGTCGGTGGGGCGTGCGAGCATTCGGGCGTGCCACTGGACTTCACCGCCATCGACTTCGAGACCGCGAACTCCTCAGCGGCGTCCGCCTGTTCCGTCGGCCTGGTGAAGGTGCGCGACGGCCGCGTGGTCGACCGCGCGAGCTGGTTCATCCGGCCGCCGCTCGGACACGACGTCTTCCAGGAGTGGAACATCCGCATCCACGGCATCCGCCCGGAGGACGTCACCGGCGCCGCGGGCTGGGTCGACCAGCTCGCCGACCTGGTGGAGTTCGCGGAGGACGACCACCTGGTCGCCCACAACGCCGGCTTCGACATGGGCGTCATCCGCGCCGCGTGCGCCGCCACCCTCGTCGCGTGCCCCGAATACCGCTACCTGTGCAGCCTCCAGGTCGCCCGCCGCACGTACCACCTGGAGTCGTACCGGCTCCCGGTCGCGGCGATGGCGGCCGGGTTCGAGGACTTCAACCACCACGACGCCCTCGCCGACGCGGAGGCCTGCGCGGCGATCGTCGTGCACGCCGCGCGCCGCCACGAGGCGGCGACGATCGACGACCTCGCCGCCCTGACCGGCGCACGCGTCGGGCGCATCGGGATGGCTGCGGCCGCGTAAGCGCTCCCCCGGCTCGAGGGCCCGGTGCCCGTGCGCGTGGGCGCCTGGGCCCTGCGTCCCTGCGCTCCCGCGCGTCCCTCTTGGCCCGATCGCGGCGACGCACCGATGGGGCATAAACACCTCGGTAATAAAAGCATTGCGTCTTCACGCGTCACGTTCTAATGTCCAGACATAGCAACAAGACGCGAAGGAGCGACCATGACCGCATCCCCTCATCCGGAGGCCGCGCAGACGGCCCCCGGCATCCGTGCCGCCACAGGCTCGACCCCGCCTCCTCCCGATGATCCCCGCGCCCGGCGATTCCTCCGCAGGGTCGCCGTGCTCGCCACCTTCGGCGGCCTCCTCTTCGGCTACGACACCGGCGTCATCAGCGGCGCGCTGCCGTTCATGCAGTTCGACCAGCGGCCGCTCACCCCGCTCGAGGAGGGCACGATCGTGTCGTCGCTGCTCTTCGGCGCGGCGCTCGGGTCGTTTCTCGGCGGCCGGATCGCGGACCGCCGCGGTCGCCGCGGCCTCATCGGCGCGCTCGCGGTCGTGTTCTTCATCGCGGCGGTCGCGTGCGCGTTCGCGCCGACGATCGGCGTCATGATCGCGGCCCGGTTCGTGCTCGGCCTCGCGGTCGGGGGCGCCTCCGTCGTGGTCCCGATGTACCTGGCGGAGCTCTCCCCCGCCGCCCGGCGCGGCCGGATCGTCACGCAGAACGAGCTGATGATCGTCTCCGGCCAGCTCGCAGCGTTCGTCGTGAACGCCGTGCTCGCCTCCGTCGTCCCCGAGCAGGCCGCCGTGTGGCGCTGGATGCTCGTCGTCGCGTCGCTGCCGGCGGTTGTGCTGTTCTTCGGGATGCTCGTCCTGCCGGAGAGCCCGCGCTGGCTCATCCTGCACGGGCGCTTCGCGGAAGGCCTCGCGGTGCTCCGTCGCATCCGCGCCGAGCAGCAGGCCGAGCGGGAGGCCGAGGAGATCCGCCGCCACGAGGAGCGCGCCGTGCGCACGCCCCTGCTGAAGGAACTCGGAGTGCCGTGGATCCGCCGGGTCTTCGTCATCGGTCTCGGGATCGCGATGGTCCAGCAGCTCACCGGCGTGAACTCGATCATGTACTACGGCGTCCAGATCCTCCAGAAGTCCGGCTTCGACCAGCAGGGCGCGCTCATCGGCCAGATCGCCAACGGCGTCATCTCGGTGCTCGCCACCTTCGTCGGCATCGCGCTGCTCGGCAAGGTGGGCCGGCGACCGCTGCTGATCACCGGACTGATCGGGACCACGACCTCGCTGCTGCTCGTCGGGGGCGCCTCCGCCGTGCTGGCCGGCACCCCCGCACTGCCGTTCGTGGTGCTGTCGCTGACGGTGACGTTCCTCGCCTTCCAGCAGGGCGCGGTCTCCCCGGTGACCTGGCTGATGCTCGCGGAGATCTTCCCGGCCCGCATCCGCGGCGCCGCGTTCGGGCTCGCCGCGCTCATCCTGTGGCTGACGAACTTCCTGGTCGGGTTCCTGTTCCCGCAGCTCGTGGACGGGCTCGGGATCTCGCCCACGTTCTTCCTGTTCGCCGTCGTGGGCGTCGGCGCGGTCGTGTTCGTCGCACGCGCCCTGCCCGAGACGCGCGGACGCAGCCTGGAGGCGCTGGAGGCCGAACTGCGCGAGCGGTTCACCCGCTGAGCCGGCGGACAGCGCACGCCGAGGGCGGGGCGGGGACGATTTCCCGCCCCGCCCTCCGTCGCTCGCGGCCGTTGTCGGCGGCCCCTGCGAGACTGAGCGCATGGACTTCCCCGCACTGCTCCTCGGCCTCCTGCTCGGTCTCCTCGTCGGCGCGGCGGGAGCGGGATACGCCGTCGCCCGGCTGCTCCGGAGCCGCGAGGCCGCAGCGCCCACGGTGGAGGACCCGGCGATCGTCGCCGCCCGCCACGAGAAGGAGCTGCTCGAGGTGCGGGCGGAGGAGGCGGCCGCGCAGGCGGGCCTCCGCGCGGAACTCGCCGCGGCCGACACCCGCGTCGACGCCCTGCAGGAGCAGCTGCGCGGCGTCCAGGAGCGGCTGCGCGAGACCGAGGAGCGGCACCGCGCCGAAGCCCTCGCGCAGACCGAGCGCGAGCGCGCCGAGAGCAAGGTGCTGCAGGCGCTGGCGCCGGTGCGCGAGAGCCTCAGCGACATGCAGCGCAAGGTGATCGAGCTGGAGACCCAGCGCAACCAGCAGCACGGCCAGCTCGCCCAGCAGCTGCGGTCGGCGGCCGAGTCGGAGGAGCGGCTGCGCAGCACCGCCGAGTCGCTGGCCTCCGCCCTGCGCTCCAACAGCACCCGCGGCGTCTGGGGCGAGACCCAGCTCCGCAGCGTCGTGGAGGCGGCCGGCCTGATCGAGCGGGTGGACTTCGACGTGCAGTCCAGCATCCACTCGGAGTCCGGCGCCGGGCGTCCCGACATGATCATCCGGCTCCCCGGCGGCAAGAGCATCGCCCTCGACGCCAAGGTGCCGTTCAACGCCTACCTCGAGGCCAGCCAGATCCCCGCGACCGCGACCGGCGCCGAGGGCGCGCAGCGCGCGGCGCTCCTCAAGCAGCACGTGAAGGCGGTGCGCGACCACATCACCACGCTGGGCAGCAAGGCGTACTGGACGGGCCTGGAGTCCTCCCCCGAGCTGGTCATCGCGTTCATCCCGAGCGAGTCGCTCGTGTCGTCGGCGCTGGAGGCGGACCCCTCCATCATGGAGTTCGCCTTCGGCAAGCGGGTGGCGCTCGCCTCCCCGGTGACGCTGTGGTCTGTGCTGAAGACCGTCGCGTTCAGCTGGCAGCAGGACGTGCTGACGCAGGAGGCCAAGCAGCTCTTCGACCTCAGCCGGACGCTGTACAGCCGCCTCGGCACCACCGCCGGGCACATCGAGAAGCTCGGCCGCTCGATCGAGCGCACGGTGAAGGACTACAACGGCTTCGTCGGCTCCTTCGAGCGTCAGGTCTTCCCGGCCGCGCGCAAGCTCGGCGCGCTCGACGAGTCCAAGGTGATCGGCGTCCTGGAAGGCATCGAGGAGGCGCCGCGAGAGCTCACGGCGTTCGAGCTCGTGGACGAGCTGGACGCGCTGGCCGAGGCACGACTCCGGGTGGAACCGCCGGCCGCCGACGACGCCCGCGACATGCACGGCATCGACAAGCTCGCACTCGAGGAGCGAGCCCGCGCCGCCGACCGCACCGAGGACCGCGCCGAGGACTCCGGCGCCGCCTGACGCGGCGCCCACCCCTCACGATTCGTCACGAATGTCGGCGCGCGAATTCGCGCCTTACAGCTCGTCCGCCGACAGCCACTTCTCGGCGAGGTGGTCGGCGACCACGCGGCGGATGGTGCCCGACTTGGAGCGCAGCACGATCGACTCGGTGCGGATGATCGGGCCCTTGCGGCGCACGCCCTCCACCAATCCGCCGTCCGTGACACCGGTCGCGACGAAGAAGGTGTTGTCGCCCTTCACCAGGTCGTCGGCGCTGTAGACCTTGTCCATGTCGAGGCCCGCCGCGATCCCCTGCGCGCGCTCGGCGTCGTCCTTCGGCGCCAGCCGGCCCTGCATGAAGCCGCCGATCGCCTTGATCGCGCACGCGGTGGTGATGCCCTCCGGGCTGCCGCCGATGCCGACGCACAGGTCGATGCGCGACTCGTAGCGGGCCGCGTTGATGCCGCCGGCGACGTCGCCGTCGAGCATCAGGCGGGTCCCGGCGCCCGCCGCGCGGATCTCCTCGATGAGGCCCTCGTGCCGCGGCCGGTCCAGCACGGCCACGCGGATCTCGCCCACCGGCTTGCCCTTCGCCTTCGCCAGCTCGCGGATGTTGTCGCCGATCGACTGCGACAGGTCCACCACGCCGCGGCCCTCCGGACCGGTGACGATCTTGTCCATGTAGAAGACGCTGGAGGCGTCCAGCATCGTGCCGCGGTCGGACACCGCGATCACCGAGAGCGCGTTCTGACGTCCGGCGGCGGTCAGCGAGGTGCCGTCGATCGGGTCGACCGCGATGTCGCAGGCAGGGCCCCTGCCGTTGCCGACGTGCTCGCCGTTGAACAGCATCGGGGCGTTGTCCTTCTCGCCCTCGCCGATCACGATCAGCCCGTCGAAGTTCACCGTGCCGAGGAACTTGCGCATCGCGTCCACGGCCGCGCCGTCCGCCGCGTTCTTGTCCCCGCGGCCGATCCACGGGGTGGCCCGGATCGCCGCCGCCTCGGTCGCGCGCACCAGCTCCATGGCCAGGTTCCGGTCGGGGTGAAGGAAGAGGGACGCGGTGTCGGTGCTGGTCATGATGGGTCCTCCCGGACGAATCGATCGGGCCGCCGGTCGACGGCGAAGCCAGTGTATCGAGGGGAGGTCGCCCGCATCAGGGGAGGAGCGCTGGGCACCGGACCCGCGTCGGTATGATGAGTCCCGTTCGACACCCCGATCCCCAAGGAGCCGCAATGCCCATCGCCACGCCGGACCAGTACGCAGAGATGCTCGACAAGGCGAAGGCGGGCGGCTTCGCGTATCCCGCGTTCAACGTGTCGTCGTCGCAGACGATCAACTCCGTGCTCCAGGGCCTCACCGAGGCGGGCAGCGACGGCATCATCCAGGTCACCACCGGCGGCGCCGACTACTTCGCCGGCCAGACCGTCAAGGCCCGCGCCACCGGCGCGCTCGCGTTCGCCAAGTTCGCGACCGAGGTCGCCAAGAACTACCCGATCACGGTCGCGCTGCACACCGACCACTGCCCGAAGGGCGCCCTGGACGACTTCGTCCTGCCGCTCATCGCCGCCTCCGAGGAGGAGGTCCGCGCGGGCCGCAACCCGATCTTCCAGTCCCACATGTGGGACGGCTCGGCGATCCCGCTGGACGAGAACCTCGAGATCGCCCAGCAGATGCTCAAGCGCACCAAGGCCATCAACGCCATCCTCGAGGTCGAGATCGGCGTCGTCGGCGGCGAGGAGGACGGCGTCCGTCACGAGGGCTCCAACGAGGCCCTCTACACGACCCTCGCCGATGTCGAGAAGGCGGTGGAGGCCCTGGGCCTCGGCGAGAACGGCCGCTACATGGCCGCGCTCACCTTCGGCAACGTGCACGGCGTCTACAAGCCGGGCAACGTCAAGCTGCGCCCGGAGCTCCTCAAGGAGATCCAGGACGGTCTGGCCGCCAAGTACGGCACCGGCCCGAAGCCGCTCGACCTCGTCTTCCACGGCGGCTCCGGCTCGACCGACGCCGAGATCGCCGAGGCGGTCCGCAACGGCGTCGTGAAGATGAACATCGACACCGACACCCAGTACGCGTTCACCCGCTCGATC
This sequence comes from Leifsonia sp. GW821-FHT13C09, assembly GCF_058806435.1. Lineage (NCBI taxonomy): Bacteria > Bacillati > Actinomycetota > Actinomycetes > Micrococcales > Microbacteriaceae > Leifsonia > Leifsonia sp. GW821-FHT13C09. Next base: position 129,218 of record NZ_JBXAPS010000003.1, read on the forward strand.
GCCGGCTACATGTTCGAGAACTACGACGGCGTCCTCAAGGTCGACGGCGAGGTGGGCAACAAGAAGGTCTACGACCCGCGCGCCTGGGGCAAGGTCGCCGAGACCGGCATGGCCGCCCGCGTCGTGGAGGCCACGCAGCAGCTCGGCAGCGCCGGTCACTCCGGCAAGTAGCGCTCTACGGGGCCGAGGGGAACGTAGGCTGGGGGGATGAGCGAGCACGACCCGGAGAAGGCGCCGGACGAACGACCGCGCCCGAAATACGGCGAGCTCGCCCCTCCCGGCTGGGTGTGGAAGCCCCCGCAGGATGCGGACCGGCTGGACACCACGCACCACAGCCCGGCGGCGTCGGAGGTCGAGCAACCCCCCGCCGCGCCGCCGGAGCCCGGGTATTGGGGTGGGCGGCGCGACGCCGGCCCGCAGGACGGCGGGCCGTACGGCGGCCAGCACCCCGGCGGTCCGCACCCCGGCGGCCCGCAGGGACCCGACCGCTACAGCCGCCCGTACCCGTCCAGCCCCCAGCTCCGCGCCGACGCGCCGCGCTGGAACGTCACGACCACGATCGTGCTGCTCGTCATCGGCTTCTTCGGAATGTCCTACACGATCGGCACCCTGCAGGGCCTGCCGGCGGTGATGCAGCTCATGCACTCCTCGCTGAACCTCGGCACGTACACCCAGGACCCCTCCGTCGCCCCGCTGATCACCGCGGGCACGATCGCGATGGCCGGGATCTGGGCGATCTCGCTCGGACTCTCGGTCTGGCTGCTCGTGCAGAAGCGGCTGGCGTTCTACGTCCCGCTCATCGCCGGGATCGTGGCGTTCATCACGCTCTTCGTCATCCTGGGCCTGATCTTCTCGACGGACCCGGTGCTGCTCGACTACTACAACGGGATCGCCCCCGCCACGCCGGGCCCGACCACCCCGGCGCCGAGCTCGCCGGTTCCGACGAGCCCGGCGCCCACTCCCGGGGCGTCGACCTCCGCCTAGGCCGCGCGCGACTCCGCGAGCCCCGCGGCGAGCGGTGTCGTCGGCCGGCCGATCAGCTCGCTGAGGGTCCCGGGCGCGTCCGCTAGAGCGCCGTCGCGGATGTTGCCGTCGAGCGCGACCACGAAGCCCGCGGTCCCCTCGTCGAGGCCCGCCTCGCGCAGCGCAGCCTCGTGCTCCTCCGGCGTCACCGACCGGTAGGCGACCGGGCGGCCGAGCAGTTCGCCGATGGCCGCGGCGAGGTCGTCGAACGTCCACGCGACGTCCCCGGCGAGCTCGTAGACCGCGCCATCGTGGCCGTCGGTCGTGAGCACGACGGCCGCGGCCTCCGCGTAGTCCTTGCGGGAGGCGCTGGCCACGCGTCCGTCCGCGGCGCTGCCGACGAGCTCGCCGGTCGCGGCGGCCGCGTCGAGCTGGCCGACGTAGTTCTCGGTGTACCAGTTGTTGCGCAGTACGGTCACCGGGAGGCCGGAGTCCGCGAGGAGCCGCTCGGTCTCGGCGTGCTCCGGCGCGAGCACCAGGTCGGTGTCGTCGGCGTGCGGCGCGCTCGTGTAGACCAGGCGGCCGACGCCCGCGCGCACGGCCGCGTCGATGGCGTTGCGGTGCTGCGGGATGCGCTGGCCGACCTCCGAGCCGGAGACGAGGAGGAGGGCGTCGGCTCCGGCGAACGCCGCGTCCAGGGTCTCCGGCCTCTCGAAGTCGATCACGGCGGTCTGCACGCCGCGCTCGGCCAGCGGGGCAAGCCGCTCGGCGCTGCGCCCGAGGGCGCGGATGTCGGCGGCGGGCACGCCGCGGTCGAGGAGGGCGTCCACGGTGAGGCGTCCGAGGTGTCCGGTGGCTCCGGTGACGACGATGGTCATAGTGTTTCCTTTCGGTCGGTCGTCGTTCGCAACCGGCGTCCCTCCGGAAAACTTCCCTGTCGGAGGTACCCACTTTTCGGTAAGTTACTGACGTGGACACCAGATTCGAGTCGTTCGAGGCCCTCGGCTTCACCGACGGGGTGCTGCCCTCGGAGTGCCCCTCGCGCATCGTGCTCAACCACGTCACCAGCACCTGGGGCGTGCTCGTGCTGGTCGCGCTCGCGCGCAGCGACCTGCGCTGGGGCGAACTGCGCCGGACGGTGCAGGGCATCAGCGAGAAGATGCTGGCCCAGACCCTCCGCACACTGGAGAAGGACGGCTTCGTCCTGCGCACCGCCCAACCCACGGTCCCGCCGCGCGTCGACTACAGCCTCACCACCCGCGGCCGGGAGGTCACCGGCCACCTGCTGCCGCTGATGGGCTGGATCGCCGACAACGCCGACGACATCCTCTCCGGCGCACCGCCCGCCGCGCCGGCGCCGCTCGGCTTCGAGACCGGGAGCGCCTCGGTCAGCGGGGACTACCGCGAGGGCAACGAGGACTCCCTCTACGCGTCCGCCTGGTCGGCGTTCGTCGCGGACGGCGTCGGCGGGCACGCGGCGGGCGAGATCGCCTCCGCGACGGTCGCGATCCGGCTCGCGTCGATGCTGGACGCGACGGAGGGTCGCGTCCCCGGCGAGGAGCGGCTGCGCGAGCTGGTCGCGATCGCGAACTCCGACCTGGCCCTCCGCGTCCGGATGGACCCCGCGCTGTCCGGGATGGCGACCACCCTGGTCGGCGTCTTCTCCGACGGCGAGCGCATCGCCGTCGCGCACACCGGCGACTCCCGCGCCTACCGGTTGCGGGACGGCGGACTCGCGCAGATCACTGAGGACGACTCGCTCGTGCGCGAGCTGCTCGCCACCGGCGCGATCGGCGAGGGCGATGTCGCGTCGCATCCGCTGCGGTCGGTGGTCACACATGTGCTCGGCGGCGACGCGGAGGACGCGGCGGCGCTGCATGTGGCGTCGGAGCCGGCGCGCCGCGGCGACCGCTGGCTGCTCACCAGCGACGGCCTGACCGACTACGTGCCGATCCTCGACGTGACCCAGACCCTGGCGGCCGCGGCGACTCCCCAGGAGGCCGCGGACGCGCTGGTCGCGCTGGCGCTGCTGCACCAGGCGCGCGACAACATCTCGGTGGTGGTGGCGGACGTGGTGGAGCTGGTCGAGACGCCCGCCTACCGGCCGATGTTCGGCGGGTCGGCGGCGGCCGATCCGGCGTCGGCGCGCACGCTCTAGAGCGTCAGCTCCCCGACCGGCCGCCGAGCGCCCGCGCGTCCTGCTTGCCGCTGATGTCCTTGCGAAGCTCCTTCGGCAGCGAGAACATCAGATCCTCCTCCGCCGTCTTGACCTCCTGCACCTCGGAGTAGCCCGCGCCGGAGAGGTCGGCGAGCACCTCCTGCACCAGCACCTCCGGCACCGACGCGCCGCTCGTCACGCCCACCGTCGCCACGCCGTCGAGCCACTCCTGGCGGATCTCGCTGGCGTAGTCGACGCGGTAGGCGGCCTTCGCGCCGTACTCGAGCGCGACCTCCACGAGGCGCACCGAGTTGGAGGAGTTGGCGGAGCCGACCACGATCACGAGGTCCGCGTCCTCCGCCACCTTCTTGATCGCCACCTGGCGGTTCTGCGTGGCGTAGCAGATGTCGTCGCTGGGCGGGTCCTGGAGGTTCGGGAAGCGCTCGCGGAGCCGGCGGACCGTCTCCATCGTCTCGTCCACGGACAGCGTGGTCTGGGACAGCCAGACCACCTTGTCGGGGTCCTTGACCTGGATGCGGTCGACGTCGTCCGGGCCGTTCACGAGCGTCACATGCTCGGGAGCCTCGCCGGCGGTGCCCTCGACCTCCTCGTGGCCTTCGTGGCCGATCAGCAGGATCTCGAAGTCGTCGCGGGCGAAGCGCACCGCCTCGCGGTGCACCTTGGTGACCAGCGGGCAGGTGGCGTCGATGGCCAGGAGGCCGCGGTCGGCCGCCGCGTTCACCACCGCGGGGGAGACGCCGTGCGCCGAGAACACGACGTGCGCGCCCGTCGGCACTTCGTCGACCTCGTCCACGAAGATCGCGCCCTGCTGCTCCAGCTCGGACACCACGTGCACGTTGTGGACGATCTGCTTGCGCACGTAGACCGGAGCGCCGTAGTGCTCCAGCGCCTTCTCGACGGCCACGACGGCGCGGTCGACGCCGGCGCAGTACCCGCGCGGGGCCGCCAGCAGCACGCGCTTGTGTCCCTGGACCGGGATATCCTGAAGCCGCCCGCGCTCGCCGGCCTCCCGTCTGACGGGGATCCGGGGCATGGGGAGGCTGATGGTCGCATCGCTCACCCCTCGATCGTACGCGGTGGGCGCTGATCAACGGATGGGAGGCCGGGTGGCACAGGTCGCTGGCGGTACGTCGGGCGGTTCAGTGGCGACGGGTACGCCGACCATGAACCCCGGTCCGCCGACCCTCGACGCCCCGTGGCCGGTCGCGCTGCTCGCCGATCGTATCCGGGGCTGGATCGACCGGCTCGGCACGGCCTGGGTCGAGGGCGAGATCACGCAGTGGGGCGTCTCCGGCGGCAACGTCTACGGCAAGCTGAAGGACCTCCGCGAGGACGCCACGATCAGCTTCAGCATCTGGTCGTCGGTCAAGGCGCGCATCCCTGCCGACCTCAAGCAGGGCGACCGGGTGATCGCGGCGGTGAAGCCCAACTACTGGGTCAAGGGCGGCAGCCTCACCATGCAGGTGAGCGACATGCGGCACGTCGGCCTCGGCGACCTCCTGGAGCGGCTGGAACGGTTGCGCGGCCAGCTCGCGGCAGAGGGGCTGTTCGCGGCCGAGCGCAAGAAGCGGCTGCCGTTCCTCCCGCACACCATCGGCCTGGTGACCGGCAAGGACTCGGACGCGGAGAAGGACGTGCTGCGCAACGCACAGCTGCGCTGGCCGCAGGTGCGCTTCCGGGTGGTCCACGCGGCCGTGCAGGGCGACCGGACGGTCCCGGAGGTCGTCTCGGCGATCCGGATCCTCGACGCCGACCCCGAGGTGGAGGTCATCATCGTCGCGCGCGGCGGCGGCGACTTCCAGAACCTGCTCGGCTTCAGCGACGAGCGCGTGGTGCGCGCCGCCGCGGAGGCCGCCACCCCGATCGTGAGCGCGATCGGCCACGAGGCCGACCGTCCGCTGCTCGACGACGTCGCCGATCTGCGCGCCTCCACCCCGACCGACGCCGCCAAGCGGGTCGTCCCGGACGTCGCGGAGGAGCTGGCGCGCGTGCAGCAGGCCCGCACGCGGATCGGCACCCGGCTCACGCACATGATCACGCACGAGATCGACCGCATCGGCCACCTCCGCACGCGGCCGGCGCTGGCCTCCTCGACGTGGATCGTGGACTCCCGGGCGCAGGAGCTCACCCGCTACGTCGCCCGCGGCGTGGAGCTGGTGGAGCGCTGCGTCGACCGTGAGCGCACGCGCGTCGCGGAGCTGCGCGGCCAGCTGCGCGCGCTCTCGCCGCAGGCGACGCTCGACCGGGGCTACGCGATCGTGCAGAACGACGCGGGGCACGTGGTGACGGCGCCGTCGGAGGCTCCGGCCGGAAGCGCGGTGCGCGTCACGGTGGCGGGCGGCGCGTTCGCGGCCACCGCCGGGGACCCACTCCCCTCGCCCGCGGACCCCGATCCAGCGCCCGCCCAGCGAGACAAATAGAATGGACATCATGCCCACCTCGGAGATCAGCGCGCTCAGCTACGAGGAGGCGCGCGACGAGCTCGTCCGCGTCGTCACCGAGCTCGAGCAGGGCTCCGCCACGCTGGAGGAGTCCATCGCGCTGTGGGAGCGCGGCGAGGCGCTCGCCCGCCACTGCGAGGAGTGGCTGATCGGCGCGAAGGCACGGCTCGACGCCGCCCGCGCCGGTGCGGCGGCCGGCGCACGGAGCGTGTCAGAACCCGAATGAGCCCCACGTCCCGCACCAGCCGAGGGGCCAAGCCTCCCGCCGTCGTCGCCGAGCTCGGCCGCCCGGAGACGCCGGAGGAGACCGCCGCCCGCAAGGCGCAGAACTCCGCCGACCACCGCAACCGGCAGACGGTCAACAACCTCGTCTACTCGCTGATCGCGACGGTCGCGCTGGTCGCCGTCATCGTGCTGATCGTCCCCCGCGGCAACCCGACCGCGTCGGCCCCTGCTGTGGACTACGCCGCCGTGGCCCAGCAGGCGCAGGGCAGCGAGCCCGACCGGCTGGTCGTGCCGAAGCTTCCCTCAGGCTGGACCTCCAACAGCGCCGAACTGCGCACCAAGACGTCCGACCGCGTGGACGCCTGGTACATCGGGCTGCTCACGCCGAAGAGCCAGTACATCGGCATCACCCAGGGCTTCGGCGCCAACGACAGCTGGGTCGCCGACCAGGTCAACCGCACCCGGATCGCCGGCACCCGTGAGATCGGCGGCGTGAAATGGGACGTCTACGACAACCGTGCCTCCTCCGACGCAGGCAACGTGAAGTACGCCCTCGTGACGGGTGCCGGCACGAGCACCGTGGTCGTGTTCGGCACCGCCGACGACTCCGAGTTCACCACCGTCGCCTCATCACTGACCGACCAGCTCCGCTCCCTCGGCTCACCCACCCCAGGAGGAAAGTAAATGCCCACGACCCGTCCCGGCCGCGTATGGAACGAACTGCTGGCAGGCAACGAGCGCTTCGTCTCGGGAGCTCCCCAACACCCCCGCCAGGACGTCGAACGACGGGAGAGCGTTGCACAGGGGCAGCACCCGGTGGCCGCGATCTTCGGCTGCGCCGACTCGCGGCTGGCGGCCGAGATCATCTTCGACCTCGGCCTCGGCGACGCGTTCGTGGTCCGCAACGCCGGACAGGTCGCCTCGGACTCCGCGATCGCCTCGCTGGAGTACGCCGTCGCCGTGCTGAACGTGCCGCTCATCCTCGTGCTCGGCCACGATGCCTGCGGTGCGGTCGCGTCCGCCATCGAGTCCCAGGCCGACGGCGCCGACCCGCTGCCGCCGCACATCGCGCAGCTGATCGCGCCGATCGTGCCCGCGGTGCACCAGGTCGCCGGCACCGCACCCGGCCAGGCCGTCGTGCCCGCCGAGGTCGACGCCGCCGAAGTCGGCCGCCTGCACCTGCGCGACACCGTCGCAGAGATTCTCGCGCGATCGGAGATCATCAGCGACGCCGTCGCCGCCAATCTCCTCGCCATCGTCGGAGCGAACTACGTGCTCCAGGAAGGTCGGGTCGTCCCCGACGCCGTCGTCGGTCTGGCCGAACCGGTCGCCGACCCAACACCCGGACGCTGACGCGCCCGGGCCCAGAAAGGAAGAACACACCGTGGTGGACACGCAGGCGGGCACCGAGTACCGCATCGAGCACGACACGATGGGCGAGGTGCGGGTTCCCGCAGCCGCCCTGTACGGCGCGCAGACCCAGCGCGCCGTCGAGAACTTCCCGATCTCGGGATCGGTTCTCGAGCCGGCTCAGATCGCCGCGCTCGCGCGCATCAAGAAGTCGGCGGCGCTCGCGAACGCGCGCCTCGGCGTCCTGGACGCGGACGTGGCCGAGGCCATCGCCGCCGCTGCAGACGAGGTCGTCTCCGGCGCACACAACGGGGACTTCCCGATCGACGTCTATCAGACGGGCTCCGGCACCTCCTCGAACATGAACATGAACGAGGTGCTGGCGACGCTCGCCTCGCGCCGCCTCGGCCGCCCGGTGCACCCGAACGACCACGTCAACGCGTCGCAGTCGTCCAACGACGTCTTCCCGACCTCGGTGCACATCGCCGTCACCGGCGCGCTCATCGACGACCTGATCCCGGCGCTCGACCACCTCGCGGTCGCGCTCGAGGAGAAGGCGGAGCTGTGGGCGACCGCGGTCAAGTCCGGCCGCACGCACCTCATGGACGCCACCCCCGTGACCCTCGGCCAGGAGTTCGGCGGCTACGCCGCGCAGATCCGGTACGGCATCGAGCGCGTCCAGGCCGCGCTGACCCGGGTGGCGGAGGTCCCGCTCGGCGGCACCGCCGTCGGCACCGGCATCAACACCCCGATCGGCTTCCCGCAGCTCGTGATCGAGCTGCTCACCGCCGAGACCGAGCTACCGATCACCGAAGCCCGCAACCACTTCGAGGCCCAGGCGAACCGCGACGGCCTCGTGGAGGCCTCCGGAGCGCTCCGCACCATCGCCGTCAGCCTCACAAAGATCTGCAACGACCTGCGCTGGATGGGCTCCGGCCCGAACACCGGCCTCGGCGAGCTGCACATCCCCGACCTGCAGCCGGGCTCCTCGATCATGCCGGGCAAGGTCAACCCGGTGATCCCGGAGGCCGTCCTCATGGTCGCCGCCCGGGTCGTCGGCAACGACGCCACCATCGCCTGGAGCGGCGCGTCCGGCCTGTTCGAGCTGAACGTCGCGATCCCGGTCATGGGCACCGCCCTGCTGGAGTCGATCCGTCTGCTCACCCAGGCCAGCCGGGTGCTCGCGGACAAGACCATCGCGGGCCTGGAGGCCAACCTCGACCGCGCCCGCGCGTTCGCCGAGTCCAGCCCGTCCATCGTCACGCCGCTCAACCGCGTGATCGGTTACGAGGCCGCCGCCAAGGTCGCCAAGCACGCCGTCGCCCAGGGCATGACCGTGCGGGAGGCCGTGATCGACCTCGGCTTCGTCGAGCGCGGCGAGATCACCGAGGAGCAGCTCGACTCGGCCCTCGACGTGCTGAGCATGACCCACCCGGGCTGACCCGGACCGGTCCGCTCGCAACCGTTCGATCGAGGCGCCCCTTCCGCACCGTCGGAAGGGGCGCTTCGCCGTCTCGCGCGTGGTCAGCCCAGCAGCACGAATCCCCAGAACGCCCCCAGCAGCACCGGCCCGAACGGCAGTTCCGTCGGCGGTAACGCTGCGCCGCCTCCGGCCGGTCCGCGGCCCCGGAACACCATCGACGCCACCGCCGCCCCGGCCACGAACGACACGACCATCCAGCACCCGACCAGCGCCACGACCTCCCCCAGCGGCGGCCCGCGCTCGGCTGCCACGGCCCCGAGCGCCCCGGCCAGCACCGCCGCGAGCTTCACATCGCCCATGCCGAGGCCGCCGCCCGACGCCAGCACCGCGAACCCTATGAGCGCGCCCGCACCGCACGCGAGCGCCGCGCCCACCACGAGCCAGCCAGCGGAACCGAGGGAACTCCACACCGCCCCCACGGCCACGAACGCCGCCCCCGGCAGCACCAGAGCGTCCGGCAGCCGCAGCTCGCGCACGTCGTACTGGACCAGCGCCGGCGTGACGGCCGCGAGATAGAGCGCCCCGATCGCGGCCGGTCCGAGGTGACCTGCCCCCAGCAGGGCGACGCTCAGGCCGGCCGCGACAACGATCCGGATCGTCTTCTCTCCCATGCCGTCACGCTAGGCGCGCCGGCATGGCCTGATCACAATTCCACAGAAAATACGAGAATCCCGAAATTCTCCCCAGCAGGCTGCGCTTTTTCGCCTGCCGGCTCACCCTCCGCCGACTCGCACGCTCAGGCCCGACTCGCACTCAGGCCAGCTCGTTGCCCTCCAGCATCTCCGTGACGAGGGCCGCAATCGCCGACCGCTCCGAGCGGGTCAGCGTGATGTGCGCGAACAGCGGGTGGCCCTTCAGCGTCTCGATCACCGACGCGACGCCGTCGTGCCGGCCGACGCGCAGGTTGTCGCGCTGCGCCACGTCGTGGGTCAGCACCACGCGCGAGTTCTGCCCGACGCGGCTGAGCACCGTCAGGAGCACGTTCCGCTCCAGCGACTGCGCCTCGTCCACGATCACGAACGCGTCGTGCAGCGAGCGACCGCGGATGTGCGTGAGCGGCAGCACCTCGAGGATGCCGCGGTCCTGCACCTCGTCCAGCACGTTCTGCGACACCAGCGCGCCGAGCGTGTCGAACACCGCCTGGCCCCAGGGGTTCATCTTCTCGCCCTGGTCGCCGGGCAGGTAGCCGAGCTCCTGGCCTCCGACCGCGTACAGCGGCCGGAACACCATGATCTTCTTGTGCTGCTGGCGCTCCAGCACGGCCTCCAGCCCCGCGCAGAGCGCGAGCGCCGACTTGCCGGTGCCGGCCCGGCCGCCGAGCGACAGGATGCCGACTTCCGGGTCCAGCAGGAGGTCGATCGCCAGCCGCTGCTCCGCCGAGCGGCCGTGCAGCCCGAAGACGTCGCGGTCGCCGCGCACCAGCTTGACCTCGCCGTCGGCGACCACGCGCCCGAGCGCCGAGCCGCGGTCCGAGTGCACGATCAGACCCGTGTTGACGGGGAGCCCGTCCACGAGCGGGGTGCGCATCCACTCCTCCTCGTAGAGCGAGCTCATCTGGTCGCTGCCGAGCGAGATCTCCGCCAGCCCCGTCCAGCCGCTGTCGACGACCTGCTCGTGCCGGTACTCCTCCGCCGCCAGCCCGATCGACGACGCCTTGACGCGCATCGGGAGGTCCTTGGAGACGACCGTGACCGAGAGCCCGTCGTTCGCCAGGTTCATCGCCACCGCGAGGATGCGGGAGTCGTTGTCGCCCAGCTGCATCCCGCTCGGCAGCACCGACATGTTGGAGTGGTTCAGCTCCACGCGGAGCGAGCCGCCTTCCCCGACCGGGATCGGGAAGTCGAGCCGTTCGTGCTTCACGCGCAGGTCGTCCAGATTGCGCAGCGCCTGCCGCGCGAAGTACCCGATCTCGGGATCGTTGCGTTTCCCCTCCAACTCGCTCACGACGACGACAGGGATGACGACAGCGTGTTCGGCGAACCGGAAGATCGCCTTGGGGTCGGACAACAGCACCGAGGTGTCGAGCACGTAGGTGCGCTCACTCTGACGGATGGTGCTGGATGCCGACTCGAACTGCCGGGTTCCTGATTCAGCCACGACCACTCCCACCCCGCCGCTCCGCTTCCGCTGGAGCCGGCGGATCATTGGCGAGCCGGCCATTGGGTCTCGAAACGAACTTATGTGGCCGTCTCGATCGGGCGCCGTGCCCGATGAGTCGAACGTACGCCGCACGACCGACACGGGAGGCTCAGAATGCCGCGTGTCGTGTTTCGTTCAGGTGAACTTCACCCCCAGTTGTGGGAGGCGCGAATCAGGCGGCCGAGGCGTAGGAGGTGAACGCGGCGCGCAGCATGTCCAGGGTCTCCTCGGTGGTCCCGGCGTGGACGCTGATCCGAACGTTCGTGCTGCGCACCTTGGCCGAGACGCCGTGGTTGAACAGGGACGCCGCCAGGACGGTCAGCTGCTCGGGCAGCGGCTCCAGCACGACGATCCCGGCGCGCTCCGCGGGGTTGCGCGAGGAGGCCACCGGGATGGCGAACTCGTCGGCGAGGTCGATGACCTGCTCGACGTTGTCCGAGATGGCCGCCGCGATCTCCGCGACGCCGACGGCGGCGATCTCCTCCAGCGCCGCGGCGAGGCGCGCCTCGGCGATCGGGTCGGGATTCGACACGGCGAAGGCCGCCGCGCCCTTCACCGGCTCGAGCACCTCGTCCCATCGTTCACCCGCGCCGGCGCCGACCCAGCCGCTGAACACCGGCGTCAGGTGCTCGATCGCGCGCTCGCTGAGCGCGAGGAAGCCGGTCCCCCAGCCCGCCCTGGTCCACTTCTGGCCGCCGGAGACGACGACGTCGGCGACCTCGTAGGGGGCGTCGGTCACGCCGAAGCCCTGGATGGCGTCGACGATGAGGAGACGATCCCCGATCACCTGGCGGATGCCGTCGATGTCCGCGAGGTAGCCGGTGCGCGAGTCCACCAGGCTCACCATCACCGCGCTCGTGGAGTCGGTGAGCTGTTCCTTGAGCTGCGCGGGCGTGACGCGGCCGTGGTCGGTCTCCAGCCAGACCGGCGTCACGACGCGCATCGCCTGCGCCGCCCGCACGGCCGCGTAGGTCACGCTGGGGAACTCGCCCCGCGACAGCAACACGTCGCCGCCGGTGAGGCCGAACGCGGCGTGCATGAGTCCGCTGGACGCGTTCGGCTGGAACGCGATCTGGTCGGCCGGGAAGCCGGTCAGCGAGGAGATCGCGTCGCGGACGCGGTCGGTCTCGGCGCCCATCCGGTCGACGGTGCCGAACCGCGCCTTCGCGAGCGCCTCGTACTGTCCCAGCGTCTCCGCGCGCACCGTCGCGGACAGCGGGCCGACCCGGCCGTAGTCCAGGTACCCCGGCTCCTCGCCGAACCCCGCCGCGAACTCCTCGATCGTCGTCATCGTGACCTCCGGGGACCATCCTGCCGTCGCACCCGCCGAGTACGCGAATTCTCTGCGTACTCGGGCGTTTTGAGCGGATTTCGCGCGTACTCGGCGGCTCGCCAGGGGCTCGGGTCAGGAGCCGTAGCGTCGCTGGCGGCGGGAGAAGTCGCGCATCGCGCGGAGGAAGTCGACCTCGCGCAGGTCGGGCCCGAGCGCCTCGACGAAGTAGAACTCGCTGTGCGCGCTCTGCCACAGCATGAAGTCGCTGAGCCGCTGCTCGCCCGAGGTGCGGATGACGAGATCGGGGTCGGGCTGGCCTCCCGTGTAGAGGTGTTCGCCGATGAGATCGGGGGTGAGGAGGTCGGCCAGCGTCTCGAGGCTGCCACCCTCCGCAGAGTGAGCGGCGACGATGCTGCGCATTGCGTCCGTGATCTCTTTGCGGCCGCCGTAGCCGACCGCCAGGTTGATGTGCATGCCCTTCTTGTCCGCCGTGCGCTTCTCGGCGTCGGCCAGCGCGGTCACCAGCGGCTCCGGGAGCCCGGTCGCCGAGCCGACGTGCTTGACCCGCCAGTCGCGGTAGCGGGAGAGGTCGTCGGCGAGCTCGGCGATGATCTCGATCAGGTCGGAGAGCTCGGAGCTCGGCCGGTTGGTCAGGTTGTCCGACGACAGCAGGTAGAGCGTCACCACCTCGATGCCGAGGTCGTCGCACCATTCCAGGAACTCGCGCATCTTGGCCGCGCCCGCGCGGTGACCGTGGGCGACCGTCGTCATCCCGACCTGGCGGGCCCAGCGCCGGTTGCCGTCGATGATCATCGCGACGTGCCGGGGCAGCGACTCCGGGCCGAGGCCCGCGATGTCGCGTCGCAGCCGCTTCTGGTACAGGCCGTAGAGCAACCCGTTGGCCGTCTCGGAACTGCGTCTGCTCACGCAGCTACGTTAGCGCCCCGTGACGCGCCCGGTTCCCAGCATGCGGCCACCCGTCTGCCCTAATCTTGCTGCATGACTCCGCGAAACGCCCCCGAGCCCGAGGACGTCGCCGAACTCCTCGCCGAGCCGGTCTCCGACCTGCCGGCCGCCGACGCGGCGGTCAAACAGGATGAGTCGCACGGCCCGCTGCTGCCGAACATCCCGCTGCTGGACGCCTCCCCCGCCCACCCGGCCGAGCTGAAGCCGACCTGGCGCGGCTGGATCCACGCCGGCACGTTCCCGGTGACCATCGCCGCGGGCATCGTGCTGATCTCCCTCGCGCACGGCGCCCCCGCCAAATGGGCGTCGGCGGTGTTCATGCTCACCTCGATGCTGCTGTTCGGCAACTCGGCGCTGTACCACCGCTTCAACTGGCGCCCCCGAACGAAGGTTGTGCTCAAGCGCATCGACCACGCCAACATCTTCCTGCTGATCGCCGGCACCTACACACCGCTCGCCGTGCTCGCCCTCCCGCCGCAGAAGGGCATCCTTCTGCTCTGCATTGTGTGGGGAGGCGCGCTGCTCGGCATCGGCTTCCGGGTCTTCTGGATCAACGCGCCGCGCTGGCTCTACGTGCCGATCTACCTGCTGCTCGGCTGGGCGGCGATGATGTACATCGTCGACCTCCTGAACGCCAACGTGGCGATGATGGTGCTGGTCTGCGTGGGCGGCGTCTTCTACACGATCGGCGCGGTCATCTATGGCATGAAGAAGCCGAACCCGTTCCCCGGCGTGTTCGGGTTCCATGAGATCTTCCACACTCTGACGGTGCTGGCGTTCCTCTGCCACTGGACGGCGACGCTGCTGATCGCGCTGCATCCTGCCTACAACGGCTGACGCCGCCTGCAACGCTGACGCCGGGCGAGGTCAGCCCCGCGAGTCGCCGTCCGCGTCGTCCTGCCGCTCCGCCTTCTCGGCATCCAGCTTCTGCGCGATCTCGTCGCGGTAGCGCACCCGGCGGATGCGCCGCGTCATGTCGAGGATCAGCAGTACCGCGGCGACCGCGATCAGGAAGGTGACCGTGAACCCGACGACGCCGGGCGTGACCGCGTCGTCGCTCGGGCCGGAGGTCGGCGACGGCGTCGGGGTCGCTGCCAGCCACAGGCCGGCCTTCAGCAGCAGCTCCCCCATCACACGGCCGCCACGGACGCGCTGGACGGGTGGTTCTGACGCATGGCTGACTTCGCTTTCGGATCAACGGCTTCAGGAGGCGCGAAGCGCGATTCACAGCTTCGTCTCCTAGTCTTGTCTCAGCCTACCGTCGCCCCGACGGCGGGCATGAACGAAGCCCTTGAGAGGCGGACGGCGAGGACATGGCACGCGTGACCGAGGCGCCGTCCGAGACCCTCGAATCCCGCTACGGCCGCACCCCGAAGCGCCGGCGCCGCGACCGCTGGCTGCTGATCGGCGGCGCGCTCGGCGTCGTCGCCGTCGTGACCGCCTGGGTGTTCTGGGCCGGCTGGGACAACAACCAGGCCGACCTGGAGACCACCGACACCGCCTATGTGATCCCCGACGCCCACCATGTGCGGATCACCTTCACGATCAACGCCCAGCCCGGCACCGGCGTCACCTGCGCGCTGCAGGCACTCAACTCCGACTACGCGATCGTGGGCTGGCGGATCGTCAGCTATCCCGGCGCCGATTCCCGTGTGACGACGCACACGGAGACGATCCGGACCATCCAGCAGAGCAACACGGGTTTGATTAACACCTGCTGGCTGACCTAACATTCTCTGGATACGCCCCGGCCGAGGCCGGGGCGTCTACTTTACCCACCGGTTCCAGCCGGCCATCAGCCGAAGCGGCCAACGCCGTGCAGGCGCGAAGGAGTTCATCATGTCCCAGGAGTCTCAGGTCACCTTTCTGACCCAGGACGCGTACGACCGTCTGTCGGCCGAACTCGAGGAGCTCAGCGTCAACGGCCGTAACGAGATCGCGAAGCGCATCGAGGCGGCCCGCGAGGAGGGCGACCTCAAGGAGAACGGCGGCTACCACGCCGCGAAGGACGAGCAGGGCAAGATCGAGGCCCGCATCGTGCAGCTCACGAACCTGCTGCGCAGCGCCACGGTCGGCGAGGCACCGGAGAGCCACGGCGTCGTGGAGCCCGGAACCGTCATCACGGCGACCATCGCGGGCGACGAGAGCGTCTTCCTGATCGGCAACCGCGAGATCGCGGCCGGCACGGAGCTCCCCGTCTACAGCGAGCAGAGCCCGCTCGGCGCCGCCATCCTCGGCCTGAAGGTCGGCGAGAAGACCGAGTACACCGCCCCGAACGGCCGCCAAATCCCCGTCGTCATCTCCAAGGTGGACACCTACACCGGCCAGTAACCCGCGAGTACGCGAGAATTCCGCCGAAAACCGTCGAGTACGCAGACAATCTGCGGACTCGGCGGTTTTTGTCATTCCTCTTCGAGGACGGGGTCGTAGCCGGCCGAGCGCAGCACCTGGATGACCTGCTGGCGATGCTCGGTGCCGCGCGTCTCCACCGAGACGACGAGCTCGACCTGGCTCAGCTGCAGGCCGTTGCCGTGCCGCGTGTGCAGCACCTCCACCACGTTGGCGTTCACGCCGGCGAGGATCTCGGCGATGCGCGCGAGCTGCCCCGGCCGGTCCGGGAGCATGATCGAGAGCCGCAGGTAGCGGTCGGAGGCAGCGAGGCCGTGCGCGATGACGCGCTGCATGAGCAGCGGGTCGATGTTGCCGCCGGAGAGGATCGCGACGACCGGTCCGGCCGGATCGTCCACCGGAATGAGGCCCGCGAGGATCGCGGCGACGCCGACCGCGCCGGCAGGCTCCACCACGAGCTTGGCGCGCTCCAGCAGCACCAGCAGTGCGCGGGCGATGTCGTCCTCGGTGACCGTCACCACGGCGTCCACCGCGTCGCGGATGATCTCGAAATTGAGGACGCCCGGCTTGCTGACGGCGATGCCGTCGGCGATGGTCGCGACGAGGCCGATCTCGGTCGGCTCCCCCGCCGCGAGCGACGCCGGGTACGCGGCGGCGTTGGCCGCCTGCACGCCGATCACGCGGACGGTGCGCCCCTCGCGCGCCGCGCGCTGCTTGACCGCGCTCGCCACGCCGGAGATGAGGCCGCCGCCGCCGATCGGCACGACGATCGTCTGGACATCCGGCACCTCGTCGAGGATCTCGAGGCCGAGGGTGCCCTGCCCGGCGACCACGTCCCGGTGGTCGAACGGGGGAATGAGCACCGCACCGGTCTCGGCGGCGAAGTCGGCGGCGGCGCGGAGCGTCTCGTCCACGATGCTGCCGCTGAGGACGACGTCCGCGCCGTACGCGCGCGTCGCCTGGAACTTGGGGATGGCCACGCCCACGGGCATGAAGATCGTGGCGTGGATGCCGAGCTCGCGAGCGGCGAAGGCCACACCCTGCGCGTGGTTGCCCGCGGAGGCGGCGACGACGCCGCGTGCCCGCTCCTCGGCGGTCAGCTTGGAGAGCCGGTGGTACGCGCCGCGGATCTTGTACGACCCGGTGCGCTGCAGGTTCTCGCACTTGAGGATGACCGGGGCGCCGAGCACGTCGGTGAGGTACCGGGAGGTCTCGAGCGGCGTGGGCTGGGCGACCCGGGCCACGATCGCGCGCGCGGCCTCGATCTCGTCGAGGCCGGGGCCTGCGAACGGGGTGCGCGTCGGATCGGTCGCGGTATCCACTCGCACAGCTTACTCGTGGTCGTATTCCGCTGACTGTATGCGACCCCTACGCGCGTGGAGCCCGCCGGGCCCTCGGCACGGTCTCCCAGATCGCGCCCTCCGGAGCCGTGGTGGCCTCCGGTGGCCGTGACCGCCAGACGCCGGACGACACGTAGTGCACCATCACGTTGAGCACCGCGACGAACGGGACGGCGAACAGCGCCCCGGGGATCCCGGCCAGCAGCGAGCCGGCGGCGACCGCCAGCACGACCGCGAGGGGGTGCACCTTCACGGCGGTGCCCATGATCAGCGGCTGGAGGACGTGCCCCTCGACCTGCTGCACGAGCAGCACGACGGCGAGCATGATCAGCGCGAAGACCCAGCCCTTGAAGACGAGAGCGACGAACACGGCGAGAGCCCCCGTGAGCACCGCTCCGACAATCGGGATGAACGACCCGAGGAACACCAGCACGGCGATCGGCAGCACCAGCGGCAGGCCGAGGAAGAACGCGCCGAGACCGATGCCGAGCGCGTCGATGGAGGCGACGAGCACCTGCACTTTGGCGAAGTTCCGGAGGGTCAGCCAGCCGGCCTGCCCCGCCCCGTCGACCGCGGCCCGCGCGTTCTTGGGGAAGATCCGCACGATCCAACCCCAGATACTGCGGCCGTCGATGAGGATGAACAGCACGCTGAACACGGTCAGCAGCGCGCCGGTGAGCACGTGGCCCAGCGTGGAGCCGATCGAGAGCGCGCCGGAGATGTAGACCTGGCTGTCCTGCTGCAGCGACGACCAGAGCGACTGGAAGGCGCCGTCGATCTGATCCTTGGTGAGGCCGAGCGGACCGGTGGTCAACCAGTTCCGGAACTGCTCGAACGCCGCCACCGACTGGGTCTGGAGGTCCTGGCTCTCCCGGGTGACCTGCCAGATCGCCAGGTAGAACAGGCCGCCGACGACCACGATCAGCGTCAGCAGCGTGGTGACGATCGCCAGCCAGCGGGGCCAGCGGTGGCGGATCAGGAGGTCTTTGAACGGCACCAGCAATGCGGCCAGCAGCACCGCGATGAGCACCGGCACGACGATCAGCCGCAGCTGGACGATGAGGAAGACCACCACCGCGATCACCGCGCCGATGACCAGCAACCGCCACGACCAGGCCCCGGCCAACCTCACGCCGTGCGGCAGCGACGCCTCGATCGGTTCGGCCTCCTGGACGGCCGGGCGGACGCGCGCGTCGAGGTCGCGCCGGCGCTTGAGGAAGCGGGCCCGCGCCGGCGGGACGGACGGACTCTGCGCTGCGGGAGCGCCGCTCTCTGCCATGCCCGCCAGTCTAGGTGCGCGGCCGTGCCGATCCTGTGTAAACGCTCAGGGAATCGCGGCGCCCGATGCGCCCCGCTCCACCGGGTCGCCGCGCCGCCCTAGGGCGTGGCCGATCCTCATGTCTGCACCACCGCTCCACCCCGCTCCGGCCGGAGCGCGCGATCGCCGGACCGCGCGCCCCGCTCGAGGGATAGCGGTCAGGGTTCGAACACCAGCGGCGGGTGCTCGATCGAGGTGGAGAACCACTGCCAGCCCGGCCCGGAGGACGTCTGCTGGATGGAGGCGTAGGTCACCTGACCCGGCGGCACGTTGCCGAGGCCGACCGAGACCGAGACGTTCCCGTTGACGGTCTTCACGCCCGCGCCGGTCACCGTGCCCGCGCCGGCGTAACCGCCGACCGTGAGCGACACCGGGCCACTCGTGGCGATGAGGAACTCGATGACGTAGCTCGCGACCGCCGTCGCCCCGTACGCTCCCGGGTCGAAGTGGACGGAGACGCCCGGGCCGCCGGACGGGACCTGCCGGTAGCTGAACGACGCGTACGGCGTGCCGGTGGTGTCGGTCTGCAGGATGTCCGACGCGATCAGCGTCAGGTTGGTGCGGCCCTTGCCGACCGTGTGGGTCGGGCTGATGGTGTCGATGGGGAAGAAGAAGGGCGGCCACCAGTGGATGTCGCCCGGACGGATCCGAGTGACCAGGTCACCCGGCGAGAGGGTCTTCACGAAGGTTGAGGGGTCGATGGCGTCCGAGTACTCGGCGTCCGTCCCCGGGACGATGCCAGACATGAGGATTACTCTACTGACGCCGCCCCGGGTGCGCGACCGTGCCTCCACTGATCTCGCAGGGCCCCTCGAGGGAGGCCAGGCGGGCTAGTCGACGGGCGCGACCGTGACGGGGGTGCCGGAGAGCGTCAGGTGCACGCGCTCGCCGGGCGCGGGGAGGTCGCGCGCGCCGTGCTGTATGGCGAGCTCCGATCCGTCCGCCAGCCGGACCCGCGTCCGCCTGACCGCGCCGAGGAAGCTCGTCGTCAGCACCTCGGCGGGGAGGCCGTCGACGCCCAGCACGACATCCTCCGGACGGATGAACGCCGTGACCGGTCCGTCCGCCGCCGGAGACGCGAGCGGCGCCGTCTGCCCGAGAACTCGCAGTACACCTCCCGCGACCGTGCCAGGCACGCGGTTGGTCAGCCCCACGAAGTCCGCCACGAACGCGGTCGCCGGCCGGTGGTACAGCTCCTCCGGCGTCCCGATCTGCTCGATCGCGCCCGCCCGCATCACCGCGACGCGGTCGGCGACGGCGAGCGCCTCCTCCTGGTCATGGGTCACGAAGAACGTCGTGATCCCGAGCTCGGTCTGGATCCGGCGGATCTCCTCGCGCAGCTGCACGCGCACCTTGGCGTCGAGCGCCGACAGCGGCTCGTCCAGCAGGAGGACGCGCGGCTCGGTGACCAGCGCTCGGGCGAGCGCCACGCGCTGCTGCTGGCCGCCGGAGAGCTGGTGGGCGTAGCGGTCGGCGTGGTGGTCGAGCCCGACCAGTTCGAGTGCCTCGGCCGCGCGCCGCCGCCGATCCGTGGCGCCGACCTTGCGCATCCGCAACCCGAACTCCACGTTCTGGCCGGAAGTGAGGTGAGGGAACAGCGAGTACGACTGGAACACCATTCCGAGGTCGCGGCGGTTGGTCGGCTCGTCGGTGACATCCCGGCCGTCGATGAGCACCTGACCGCCGTCGACGCGCTCCAGCCCGGCGAGCGCACGCAGCGCCGTCGTCTTGCCGCAGCCGGACGGCCCGAGCAGGGCGATGAACTCCCCCGAGCGCGCCGCCAGCGAGAAGCCGGCGAGGCCGGCTCCGCCGCCGAAGTCGCGCACGACCCCGTCCAGCTCGACGGTGGAGCCGACCCGGGAGGCGGCGACGGTGGATTCCAGGACGGTCATGGAGTGCCTTTCACAGGACGCCGCACACGGCGGCGGGCGCCGACGACGCGGTCGACGACGACGAGGAGGACGAACGCGAACACCAGCGCCAGCAGCGCGAAGATGACCGCGACGAACGGGTCGGACTGGGAGACCAGCAGCAGCGAGGTCTGCAGGTTCACCCGGCTGAGCAGGGACGCGATCGTGAACTCGCCGAGCACGACCGCGACCGAGAGCGCGGAGGCGGCGAGGATGCCGCGCCGCAGGTTCGGGGTGAGCACCCGCCAGAACACCGACCCCCAGCCCGCGCCGAGCGACCGCGCGGCCTCACTCAGCGTCACCAGGTCGACCGCTGCGACGTTGCTCTGGATGGCGCGGTAGGCGTACGGGAGCACCGTGATGCCGTACGCGAACGCCAGCGTCCACGACCCCGATCCGAAGATCGAGGTCACGACCGCGTACGTCGGCGCGAGCCCCACCACCATCACGATCGCCGGGATCATGATCGGGAGCAGGCAGACGGCCTCCAGCAGGCGGCGCAGCCGGGCGAAGCGCAGCTCGACCAGCACGATCGTCGGCAGCAGCACCAGCAGGACGATCGCCACCGTCACGGCGGCGAGCACCACCGAGTTGCCCAGGCCCTGGTAGACGCGGTCGTAGCGCGTGGTCCCGCCGCCGAAGACGGCCACCCAGCGGTCGAAGCTGTACACGCCGGGCGTCGCGGTGCGCAGCGTGAACTCCAGCATCGAGAACAGCGGGATGAGGAAGAACGCGCCGAGGACCACCCAGATCACCGTACGGACGACCGGTCCCGGCCCGAGCCGCAGCGGTGCTCCCCCGCTCACCGCTGCCACCGCGCGGTGCGGCGCACGAGCGCCGAGTAGGCCAGCAGGACCACGATCATCACCAGGAGCATCCCGAGCGCCATCGAGCCGGCCAGGTTGGCGCGGCCGAGCACGGTCTCGGAGATGAGGGCCTGCCGGATCTGCAGCGACACGATGTTGTTGGCCTGGCCCACCAGGGCCGCGGCGGTCGCGTACGACGAGAAGGCGTTGGCGAACAGCAGCAGCAGACTGCCGAGGAACGACGGCAGCAGGATCGGGCCGCCGACCCGGGTCCAGTAGGTCCAGCGCGTGCCCCCGAGGGTCGCGGTCGCCTCCAGCCACTGCGGGCGCAGGCCCTCCAGCGCGGGCAGGAAAGTGATGACCATGAGCGGGATCTGGAAGTACAGGTACGGGAGGATCAGGCCGGGCACCGTGTAGAGCCAGACGCCGTTCGCGTAGATGTTCACGTGGAATTGGTTGCGCAGCAGCACCGTCACGAGGCCCTGCGCGCCGATGGTCGCGATGAACGCGAACGCCAGCATCACGCCGCCGAACTGGGCGAGCACGCTGCTGGCGGAGTCCACGAGCGAGCGCGTCACGCCGCCCGGCCGGGAGCCCAGCATCGCGAAGCAGAGCGCGGCTCCGGCGATCGCGCCGACGACGGCGGTCACCGCGGAGAGCCAGAAGGCTCCGAAGAACGACCCTGCGATGGCCGGCTCGGCCAGCCCGGTGAGGTTCGACCAGGTGAAGCGGCCCTCGCCGTCCACGAACCCGCTGCCCACCGCGACCAGCGTCGGCACGGCGAGGAAGACCAGGACGTAGAGGGCGAACGGAGTGAGGCCGAGCGCGGCGGCGACCCCACGACGTCTGCGGCGTTGACCGGAACCGGGAGCGGGCGCCGACGACGGCTGCCGCCGGGAGTCGCGCGAGGCGATCCCGGCGGCAGCGTCGGCCGCGGGTGCGGTGATGGTCTCGGTCATCAGCCGACCGCGTTGGCCCACTTGGCGTTGAGGAGCGCACCGGCGTCGGTGGCCTGCTTGCCCGTCATCACGGCCACCTTGTCCAGCTTGCCCGGGAACTCCTTGGTGTCCAGCGTTCCGGCCTTCTCCATCGCGTCGACGCGCGCCGGGTAGGCGCCGCCCTTCAGCCAGGCGTTCTGCGCGGCGTCGCTGTAGAGGTACTCCTCCCAGAGGCGCGCGGCCGCGGGGTGCGGCGCGTCCTTGTTGATGGCCTGGTTGTAGTAGCCGACGTACGCGGTGCCCGGGAGGACGACGTACTTCCAGTTCACGCCGCCCGACTTGATGGTGTCGGAGGTGGTGTAGCCCTTCTGGTTGAACGACCAGTCGAGCAGGACCGGGGTCTCCCCCGAGGCGATGGTGTTCGGCTTGCCGTCGGCGGCGTTCCAGTTGCCCGCGGCCTTCAGCTTGGTGAACCACTGGATGCCCGGGGTCAGGTCGTCCAGCGTGCCGCCGTTCTGCAGGTCGGCGTAGGCGACCGCGCCGGCGGCGGCGGCCGCCTGGGTCGGGTTGCCGTTGAGCGCGACGGCGCCCTTGAACTCCGGCTTCAGCAGGTCGGAGAACGACTTCGGCGCGGTCTTGATCTTGTTCGCGTCGTAGCCGACGGACATGACGCCGTAGTAGCCGACCTTCCAGAGGCCGTCCTTGTCCTTCTGCGCGGCCGGGATGTCGTTGAAGCCGGTCGGCTTGTACGGGGCGAAGTACTGCGTGTTCGCCAGCGCGACCGACGAGCCGATGTCGAAGGTGTCCGGAGCGGTGTCCTGGCCCTTCAGCTTCTTGGCGGCGTCGATCTCCTCCTGGCTGGAGGCGCTGTCCTGGCTCGGGTTGATCGTGATGCCGTACTTCTTGGTGAAGCCGTCGAAGATCTCCTGGTAGTTGGCCCAGTCGCCGGGCGTCGCGATGATGTTGAGGCTGCCCTCCTTCTTCGCGGCGGCCACCAGGGCGGACATGCCGCCGGCGGAGGCAACGTCGGTGGCCGAGGCGGCCGAGGTGCTGGCGGCGGCGCTGCTGGCGTCGGCGCCGCCGGAGCAGGCGGCGAGCGAGAGGGCGACGACGGTCGCCGCAGCGGCGAGTCCGGCGATGCGGGCGCGCGTGTTGATCACGGAATTCCTCCAGGTCGGGTTGTCGGCCGGGCGGTGCGGCCCGGCTCGTCGTCACGCTAGGGAGGCTGGGATACGCGTGGGCCAGCGGGGGGTGACCGTGAGGTGAACGGCCGGTGTCGGACCTTGCCGCTAAGGTCGATCCGTGGTCGAACAGCTCTCCCCCGCCCTCGCGCGCCGCATCGCGCTCGCCGCCCAGGGCTTCGGGCGCCCGCGCCCGGCTGTGGTCGGCACGCGGCAGCTGAACGGGCTGATCGACCGGCTCAACCTGCTGCAGATCGATTCGGTCAACGTGTTCGAGCGCAGCCACTACCTCCCGGCGTTCGCCCGGCTCGGAGCGTACGACCGCACTCTGCTCGACCGGCTGACCTTCGACGCGCGCGGCCCGCACACCGAGTACTGGGCGCACGAGGCCGCGTTCGTGCGCAAGGAGGACTGGTCGCTGTTCGGCTGGCGCATGCGCCAGTACCGGGAGCGCTACGCGACCGGCAACGCCTGGTTCGCCGCGCACGAGACCACGCTGTCCTGGCTGCGCAGCGAGCTCGCCGCGAAGGGGCCGCTCGCCGCGAGCGAGATCGAGCACGACGCCAACCGGCGCTCCGGTCCCTGGTGGGGCTGGTCGGAGGTCAAGCGCGCCCTGGAGCGGATGTTCCTGTTCGGCGAGGTGGCGATCGCCGGCCGCACGCGGTTCCAGCGCCGGTACGGGCTGGTGCAGGACGTCCTCCCGGCGAGCGTTCTCGACCGCACCGTGGACGACGCCGACGCCATCCGCGAGCTGATGCGCCGTTCGGTGGTCGCCCACGGCATCGGGACGCTCCGCGACTTCGCCGACTACTACCGGCTGAAGGGCCCCGCGGTGGCCGTGGCGATGAAGGAGCTCGCCGACGCGGGCGAGGTCGTCCCGGTAGAGGTGAAGGGCTGGACAGGGGCGGGCGAACGGCCGGTCAAAGCCTGGATGCACCGCGACGCGCGCAAGCCGCGAAGCACCGAGGCAGCCGCGCTGCTGTCGCCCTTCGACCCGGTCGTCTGGTTCCGCGACCGGGCGCTGCGGATGTTCGGCTTCCACTACCGCATCGAGATCTACACGCCCGCCCCGCAGCGGGTCTACGGCTACTACTCGCTGCCGATCCTGCTCGACGACGAGCTCGTCGGCCGCATCGACCTCAAGAGCGACCGGCAGGCCGGCGTGCTGCGGGTGCAGTCCGCGTGGACGGAGTCCGGCGACGGCGGCCGGGTGGCCGAGCGCCTGGTCCCGCTGCTGGGCGAGACCGCGGCCTGGCAGGGCCTGGGCGGGGTGGAGGTCGCCGAAGGCGCGCGAGGCGACCTCGCGCCCCTGCTCGCCGCCGAGCTCGCCCTGGCGGCGCCCACGGCCTTCTGAGTTCGTCCCTCGCGGCGACGCCGGGTGCAGGGGTAAGGTGCGGGGCATGAGTTCACCGCTGGAGTACCTGGACGCCGACGACGCCGACGAGGCCGACTACGAACAGCCCATGCGCGAGCTCTTCGCCTACCGTGACGGCGAACGCTGGCTCGACGGCATCGTGACCGGGGTCAAACGGGGCGCGGACGGCCGCGCGCACGTGCAGTTCGACAACCGGATGTGGGTGACGACCGACGACGTGCGCGAGTCCAGCCACTACATCGCGGTGCTGCTGAACCCCGACTCCTCGGTCTACGCGGAGGTCATCGCCGGCTACCGCGACGGCGCCCCCGCGGACCTCATCCGCGACATCGACGTGGTCGACGGCGCGAACAACGCCGGCACCGAATGGCGCCCGCTGGACGAGCCCGCCGTCGGCACCCGCGTCCGCTACCGCTACACCGGCACCGCCGAGCTGGAGGCCGCCGAGGCGTGACCCGCCCGCGCGCACATTCGTGACGAATGTCGCGAATGCCGCCGCCAAAGCGCACATTCGGCACGAATCGCCGAAGACCGGCTCCGCTAGAAGGTGGAGCCCATCTTCTCGAGTCGGTCGACGCGCTCAGGGATGGGCGGGTGCGTCGAGAACAGCCGGCTCATCAGGCTGGGCCTCAGCGGCTCGGCGATCCACAGGTGCGCCATGCTGCTGTTCTGGCGGCGCATCGGCCGGCCGTAGTCCTGGAGCTTCAGGAGCGCGTTCGCGAGCGCGTCCGGGTGCCGCGTGGTCATCGCTCCGGTGGCGTCCGCGAGGTACTCGCGCTGACGGGAGACCGCGAGCTGCACGAGCGTCGCGACCAGCGGCGCGATGATCGCCGCCACGAGCCCGAACACCAGCACGATCGGGTTGCCCCCGCCGTTGTTGTTATTGCGGTTGTTGCCGCCGAAGAACGCCATCCGCAGGAAGATGTCGGCGATCAGGCCGATGGCGACGGTGAGGCCGAAGACGATCATCGAGAGCCGGATGTCGTAGTTGCGCACGTGCCCGAGCTCGTGCGCCATCACGCCCTCCAGCTCGGCGTCGTTCATGATGTCGAGCAGGCCGGTGGTGGCGGCGACGGAGGCGTGCTGCGGGTCGCGTCCGGTGGCGAACGCGTTGGGCGCGGGATCGTCGATGATGTACACCGCCGGCATCGGCGTGCCGGTCGTGATCGACAGGTTCTCGACCACGTTCCAGAGCCGCGGGTTGTCGGCCTTCGTGATCGGCACCGCGCCCGACATGCTGAGCGCCTGGCTGGAGGCCATGAAGTACTGGAAGACGGCGTAGACGATGGCGCCGATCCCGACCCAGGCCAGGATCGCCCAGCTGTTGTAGATGACCGAGAACAGCCATCCGAGCGCACCGATGAGGATCAGGAACAGCAGGATGATGAAGACGGTGTTGCGCTTGTTCCTGGCGATAGCCCTGTACATCGACGCCCTAGAACTGAACGCGCGGCGGCTCGGCGATCGCCGCCAGGTTGTCGACCTCGAAGAACTCCCGCTCGCTGAAGCCGAGACGGCGGGCGAACAGGTTGTTCGGGAACACCTTGATCTTGGTGTTGAACTCGCGCACCCCGCCGTTGTAGAACCGGCGCGAGGCCTGGATCTTGTCCTCGGTGTCGACCAGGTCGGCCTGCAGGCGCAGGAAGTTCTGGCTCGCCTGGAGCTGCGGATAGGCCTCCGCCACGGCGAAGATGCTCTTCAGCGCGGTCTGCATGTGCCCTTCGGCCACGGATGCCTCACCCGGCGTCTGCGCCGACAGCGTCTCGGCGCGCGCCTTGGTGACGGACTCGAAGACTCCGCGCTCGTGCGCGGCGTAGCCCTTGACCGTCTCGATCAGGTTGGGGATGAGGTCGGCACGACGCTTGAGCTGCACCGTGATGTCGCTCCACGCTTCGTCGACCCGCACCTTGAGCGTGACGAGCGAGTTGTACGTGGCCCAGAAGTAGATTCCGATGATCGCGACGAGCACGACGACGATGATGACCGGAATGAGCCATTCCATTGCGGGAACTCCTAAGCGTGTATGCGCCGATCGACTGCGCTGAACAGCATCCTAACCGGGACGGATGCGGCTCCCACGGGCTTCCCATCACACTCGAAGCAACCGCGATGCGGATGGACAGGGCACCCGGTCCGGGGTGCACAATGGCACACGTGAGTGAGGTCGCCGAACGCCGCAGGAGGGGCCGGCCGCGCAAGGAGCGCGGGGCGGCCTCCACCCGTTCGGCGATCGTGCGGGCGGCCGCGGAGGAGTTCACCGAGCGCGGGTACGAGGCGGCCTCCCTGCGCGCCGTCGCCCGCCGCGCCGGCGTGGACTCGGCGCTCGTGCACCACTACTTCGAGGACAAGGCCGACCTGTTCGCGGCGACCCTGGAGGCGCCGCTGCGGCCGGACCGGGTGCTGAGCGTGGTGCTCGGGGCGCCGCGCGAGGAGGTCGGCGAGACGCTCGTGCGGTACCTGCTCACCCAACTGCAGGACGAGCGGGCGGCCGGCCGGATGGTGCTCATCCTCCGCACCGTGCTCAGCAGCGGCCCCGGGATGCGGATGTTCAGGGAGTTCCTGACCCGGGAGGTCTTCGCCCGCCTCGCGGCGCTGACGCACGCCGACGACGCCGACCTGCGCGCGGACCTGGCGGCCTCCCAGATCGTCGGCGTGCTGATGACCCGGTACGCCCTCAAGCTGGAGCCCATCGCGAGCGCCGACCCCGACGAGCTCGCGCGGCGGGTGGGGCCGGTCATCCAGTGGCATCTGTTCGGGGATATTGACGGCGGGCAGGCTCCAGGCGAATAATTCATCACATGATGAATTCATCGTCCGCCGCCGAGGACGGCCTCGTCGAGGACGCCGCCGTCGTCATCGACGGCTTGCGCGTGAAGCGCGGCCGGACGACCGTGCTCGACGGGCTCGACCTGCACATCCCGCGCGGCCAGGTCGTCGGCCTGCTCGGCCCGAGCGGCTGCGGTAAGACGACGCTGATGCGCTCGATCGTCGGGGTGCAGCGCGTTGCCGCCGGCCGGGTCGAGGTCCTCGGCCAGCCGGCGGGGTCGCTGGCGCTGCGCCACCGGGTCGGCTACGTGACGCAGGCCGCGAGCGTCTACGACGACCTGACGGTGAAACAGAACCTGGCGTACTTCCGCAGCGTGCTCGGCGCCGGCAAGGCGGACGTCGACCGCGCCATCGAGGCCACCGACCTGGGCCCGAACTCCGGCCAGCTGGTGTCCACGCTCTCGGGAGGCCAGCGCAGCCGGGTCTCCCTCGCCGCCGCCCTGCTCGGCTCCCCCGACCTCCTGGTGCTCGACGAGCCGACCGTCGGCCTCGACCCGCTGCTGCGCGTGGAACTGTGGGGTCTGTTCCACCGGCTCGCGGACGGCGGCACCAGCCTCCTGATCTCCAGCCACGTGATGGACGAGGCGACCCGCTGCGACCGGCTGCTGCTGATGCGGGAGGGCGCCATCCTCGCCGACACGACCCCGGAGGAACTGCTGGCCGAGACCGGTGCCGCGGACACGGAGGGCGCGTTCCTGACCCTGCTTCGGCGGCACCACCCCCGGCACGCGCTGGGTGAGGGCGCCGCGGAGAGCGAAGAGACCGAGCACGAAGAGACCGAGCACGGGGAGACCGCGCGATGAACCCCACCCGGACCCTCGCGACCGCCGGCCGCGTGCTCACACAGATCCGGCACGACCCGCGCACCGTCGTCCTGCTCCTTGCCGTGCCCGCCCTGCTGATCGGCCTGGTGGCCTGGATCTTCACGGACACCCCCGTCTTCGCCACCATCGGTCCGGCGATCCTGGCGCTGTTCCCGTTCATCGTCATGTTCCTGGTCACCAGCATCACGACGCTGCGGGAGCGCCGGACGGGGACGCTCGAGCGGCTGCTGTCGATGCCGCTCGGCCGCGGCGACTTCATCCTCGGCTACACGCTGGCGTTCGGTCTGCTCGCCGTGGTGCAGGCGCTGGTCGCGGTCGGCTACGCCGTGTGGGTGTGCGGCCTGGAGATCAAGGGCGACGTCTGGCTGATGGTGGCCGTCGCCGTCACCGACGCGGTGCTCGGCAGTACGCTCGGTCTGTTCGCCAGCGCGTTCGCGCGCACCGAGTTCCAGGTCGTGCAGTTCATGCCGCTGATCGTGTTCCCGCAGATCCTGCTCGGCGGGATCTTCATCCCCCGCGATCAGCTGCCGGACGGCCTCCGCCAGATCAGCGATTGGCTGCCGCTCTCGCACGCGGTGGACGCGCTCAACGCCGTCTCCACGAACTCGCACGACGCCGCGTACATCGGCGGCCAGCTCCTCATCATCGGCGCGTTCGCCGTCGCCGCTATCGTCGTCGGCGCCCTCACCCTCCAGCGCCGCACCCCCTAGCACCCGCCGAGTCCGCGAATAATCAGCCGGAAACCGCCGAGTACGCAGATAATTCGCGTACTCGGCGGGTGCCTACGGGCCGAGGACGCGGCGCAGGTAGGCGTTCTCGAAGCGGCGTTCGGGGTCGAGGCGGTCGCGGACGGCGAGGAAGTCGTCGAAGCGCGGGTAGACGGCGCGCAGCGAGTCTGCGTCGCGGTAGTGGATCTTCCCCCAGTGCG
Organism: Leifsonia sp. GW821-FHT13C09; assembly: GCF_058806435.1. Classification (NCBI taxonomy): domain Bacteria; kingdom Bacillati; phylum Actinomycetota; class Actinomycetes; order Micrococcales; family Microbacteriaceae; genus Leifsonia; species Leifsonia sp. GW821-FHT13C09. The sequence continues at coordinate 158,032 of NZ_JBXAPS010000003.1, forward strand.
GGCGGCCGTCGTGCGCCTGCATGATCTGCTCGACCGCGGTGAAGTACTCGGTCGGGTCCTCCCGGAAGTAGCGGTGCACCGCGATGTAGCCGGTCTCCCGGCCGTACGCCGTGGACAGCCAGTTGTCGTCGGCCGCCGCCGAGCGCACCTCGATCGGGAACGAGATCCGCCAGCCCTTCCGCTCGATCAGCGCCTTCACCTCGGCGAGCGCGCCGGGTACCGCTGCGCGCGGGAGGGCGTACTCCATCTCCCGGAACCGCACCCCGCGGTTGGTGACGAAGACCTGCGGCGAGTGGTCCGTGAAATCACGGTTGCCGGTGAGCTTCTGGGCGAGCCGGCTGAACGGCGGGATGATCCCCGGCACGACCGTCCCGACCGCGCAGACCCCGCGGTAGACGCCGTTGGCCAGCAGCTCGTCGTCCACCCAGCGGCCGGCCGCCGACAGCGGGGCGCGCGCCTCGGTGAGCGGCAGCCGGGTGTTCGTCTTGGTCAGTCCGGTCTCGGTGTGCGGGAACCAGTAGAACTCGAAGTGGTCCTCCCGCTCCGAGCGCTCCAGATAGCTGTCGAGCACCTGCTGCAGCGGCTCGGGACGCTCGACCGCCTTCAGGAGGTAGGCCGGGGCGCACTGGAGCGTGATGTCCACGATGACCCCGAGCGCCCCGAGCCCGAGCCGGGCGGCGGGCAGCAGGTCGGCGTTCTCGTCCTCGGACACGGTCAGGAGGTCCCCGGCGCCGGAGACGAGCGTGACCGCCACGATCTGGGTGGCCAGGCCGCCGAAGGAGCCGCCGGTGCCGTGGGTGCCGGTGGAGGTCGCGCCCGCGACGGTCTGCCGGTCGATGTCACCCATGTTCTCCAGCGCCAGCCCGTACGGGCGCAGCAGCCGCGGGAGCTGGTGGAGGCGCGTGCCCGCGGCGAGGCGCACCCTCCCGGACTCCAGGTCGACGTCGAGGACGCCGCTGACGTCCTCCAGATCGAGGAGCACGCCGGGCGCCGCGGCGATCCCCGTGAAGCTGTGTCCGGCGCCGACCGCCTTGACCCGCATCCCCTGCTTCGCAGCCGCCGCGACCGCGCGCTGCACGGCCTCGGCGTCGCGCGGCCGCTCGACGCGCTGCGGGCGCACGGACTCGGTGCGGCCCCAGTTCCGCCACACTCCCCCGCTCGCCGTCACAGGAACACCTTCCTCTCGCCGCGGTAGCTCGGCACCGTGCCGACGACCGCGGCCCGGCCGTCCACCGTGTCCACGAGCTGGAAGTCGTTCACGTGCTCGCTCAGCTCGCCCGACTTGGTGTGCCGCAGCCAGACCCGGTCCCCGACGCGGAGAATCCCGGCAGCGGCGCCGATGACCGGGGTCTGCACCTCCCCCGCCATCTCGCGCTCGACCATCGCCAGCCCGGTCGGCCACTCGATCTTCGGGAGCCGGTCGGGCCCGGGAGGGCCGGAGGCGATCCAGCCGCCGCCGAGCAGCGTCGCCGTGCGCTCGTCGGGCCGGCGGACCACCGACAGGGCGAACGACGCCGCGGGTGCGGGCCGGAACCCGCGGTAGGTGTCGAAGAGGTGCCCGCCGAACAGTCCGCTGCCCGCCGCGATCTCCGTCACCGACGGGTCGGAGGCCGTGAACTCCAGCGACCCGGTGCCGCCGCCGTTCACGAACTCCAGGTCGGCGAGCCCGCGCACGGCCTCGACGGCCGCACCGCGGCGGCCGATCAGCTCCTCGCGCGAGTTCTTCTGCATCCAGCGCAGCGTCGCGCCCCACGCCGGGCGGCCGGGCGGGTTGTCGCCCTGGCCGGCGATCTGCGCCTCGTAGCCCATCATTCCGACCAGCGCGAAGCCGGGACGCCGCACGATCGCCTCCGCCACCTGGCGGACCGTCTCGACACGGTGCAGCGGGGAGCGGTAGACGCCGATGTGGCCGAGCACCGGGGCGTCCCAGGAGGAGTCCAGCTCCAGGCACAGCCGGATGGTCTCCCGCTGCGCCGGCGGCACGACCGCGTCGATGAGGTCGAGGTGCGCGAGCGAGTCGACCATGAGCGTGACGCGGGAGGCCAGCTCGGGCGACGCGGCCAGCCGGGCGATGGCCGCCCGGTCGGCGGTCGGGTAGCCGACGACGACGTCCTCGATCGGCGCGTGATCGGCGTCGCCCTCCGCCAGCCACAGCGCCTCGGGCAGCGTGTAGGCGAGCACGCCGGCATAGCCGGGGAGCGCCAGGACGGCGTCCAGCACCGACCGCACCCGCACGGACTTGGAGGCCACCCGGATCGGTTTGCCCGCTGCCCGGCGCAGCATGTCGTGCGTGTTGTGCCGCAGCGCGGGCAGGTGCAGCACGCCGAACGCGGGATCGAGGCGCGCGGTCGCGGCGCTGAGGGCCGGCCAGAACACATCGGGCGTCGTCCAGGTGCGCTCAGCCGCCGCCGGCTTGGCGGTCAGGTCGATCGTGGTCATCAGCGCACCGCCTTCACCCGCGCGACCGCGAGGGCACCCGCGAACGCGAACACGCCGGAGAGCACGAACAGCCCGACGAACCCGCCGAGCGCCGCGACGATCGCGGCGCCGAACAGCGGAGCCATCGCCTGCGGCACGGCCGTGGCGATGTTCATGATGCCGAGGTCCTTGCCGCGGTTCTCCGGGTCGGGCAGCACCTGGGTCGCGAGCGCCTGGTCGACCGAGAGGAAGCAGCCGTAGCCGAGGCCGAGCAGCCCGGCGGCGACCATCGCGACCGACAGCTCCGGCACGAACGCCAGCAGCAGCGCGGCGACACCCTGCAGCGCGGAGGACACGAACACGAACGCCTTGCGCCTCCCGAGCCGGTCGGACAGCCGGCCGAGGACCAGCGACGCGACGATGACGAACACCATGTAGATGAGGATCAGCACCAGGAGGTCGTCGTCGGCGTGCTTATCGTGCAGCCCGAACTCCAGGAAGTACAGCAGCAGCGACGTGCCGAACGCGTTGCCGAAGTTCACCAGCACCCGGCTCAGCAGCGTCCAGCCGAAATCGGGATGCTCGCGCGGGCTGATCCAGAGCCCCTCGATCACGCCGCGGAACGTCATCCGCTCGCGCAGGTGCGGCGGCAGCACCGCGTCCGGGACGAACAGGAACGGCAGCACGAGCAGCACCAGCAGGACGGCCATCGCGGTGTAGCCGACCAGCGCGCCGACGAACACGTAGGTGACGAGCGAGACGCCGAGGATGATGCCGATCGCCTGCGGCGCGCTGATCCAGCCGGAGACGTAGCCGCGCTGGCCGACGGGCACCTGGTCGGAGATGGTCGCGGTGAGCGCCGCGGTGAGCACGCAGAAGCCGGTGAGAGCGAGCGACCAGAACACTCCGATCCCGACCATCGTGGTCTGCAGGCCGAGCAGCACGAGCGACACCGCGAACAGTGCGGCGCCACCGGCGATCCACGGCCGGCGGCGGCCGAACCGGCTCGTCGTGCGGTCGGAGAGCGCGCCGGTCAGCGGATACGCGACGATCGCGCAGACGCCGGAGATGCCGGAGATGACGCCGAAGGCGACGACGTTGTCGACCCAGTAGGTCGTGTGCAGCTGCGCCTGCACCTGGTCGGGCAGCAGCTTCTGGATGGGCGCGAGCTGCGCCATCCAGATACCCAGCCAGGCGACCGCGAAGGCGGCGATCCAGCGGCCGGGGACGCGGCGGGTGGGTTCGGCGAAGACGGCCGGCGTCGAGGTGTTGGTCATCGGGCACCTGGGTTCGGGTCGAGGGCGGAGGGGACGGGGCGAGCGGGGGCCGCGTGGGAAGGGGCGGAGTGGGCGGGGGTTGAATGGGCGCTCACGGGCTGCGGAGCGTCGGCGAGCGCGGCTAGCGCGTCCGCCGCGAAGTCCAGGGCGCGTTCGGCCGCGGCGTCGTCGCGCGTCACCAGCCAGGCGATGGTGAGCCCGTCGGTGAGGGTCACCAGCAGCCGGGCGACCTCCGCGACCGGGAGGCGCCAGGCGCTCCCGGTGAGCTCGGCGGCGTCGCGCGCGGCCCGTTCGGCGAGCTCGTAGTAGCGGTCGTACTGGCGGCGGGCCAGCGGCGAGAAGCCGGGCTCGCGGAGCGCCCACTGGGTCAACTCGAACATCGCCTTCTCGCGGTCGGGGTCGGCCCGCACGCCGTCGAGGTAGTGCTGGAGGCCGGAGCGGATCGCGGCTCGCAGCCCGGGCGGCGCCGTGGCCGGGTCGAGCGCGGGCTCCAGATCGCTCTGCTCCCCCGCCACGACCGTGTTCACCAACTCGGCCATCAGCTCGTCGCGGGAGCCGAAGACGTAGTGGAAGCTGGCCAGCGGCATTCCGGCCTCAGCGACGATGCGCCGGGTGGTGGCGGCCGCGATCCCGTCCCGCGCGATCACCCGCAGGGCAGCCTGCACCAGGGCGGCGCGCCGTGCTGCCGGGGCGATGCGCGTCATCGAAGCTCCTCACGGTGCCGTCGCGCGTCGTCGCGCGAAGTGGGACAGTTGACCCACTTGTCAGTATGCCGCAAATCCGGCCCGCTGGTTTGACAGGAGGCGTGTCCTGCCCCTCAAATGGGGTGGAATGCGGGAATCGATGTCGGACGTGTCTCCACCAGTCCGGCCCAGGGGGGCGACCGGGCTGGTCGTCGCCGTGCTGTCCGGATTCGTGCTCGCCGCGCTCACGTCCGCTGCCGGATCGATCGCCGGGCTTGCGCCGCCCGCGTCGGCCCAGACATCCGTCGCGCCCGCCTCGGAAGGCGCCCCCTTCGCCGCCTCCACATCCCGCAGCCTTCAGGCCCTCACAGCTTCCGCGGCCCTCTCCGGCCCGTCGCTCGCCGACGCGGCCGCCCCCGCCGACAACACGGCCGCTCCGTCCGACACCCCGACCCCGACACCGACGCCGGGTCCACCGAGGCTCGACCCGCTGCCGAGCGGTCTGGTGACGACCTTCCCGCTCACCGTCTCCGGGACCGCCGACCCCGGCGACACCGTCGACGTCTCCGGCGGCTCCTCGACGAGCGCCGCCACCTCGTGCAGCGTGACCGCCGCGACGGACGGGACCTTCCGCTGCGCCCTGCAGCGTCTCCCCGACGGGCCCGGCGTGCCGGTCCGCGCCGTCTCGCGTTCCAGCGGTCTCGCCGACAGCGGACGCGTCGACGTGCTCTCTCCGCCGGTCATCGCCTCCGCCCAGGGCGGGGCCACCGGCGGCGGGATCCGCGGCACGGCCTACCCGGGCGCCTCCGTGACCGTGACCGCCGAGACCGGCGCATCCTGCACCTTTCCCGCGGACAGCGCCGGCAACTGGGGCTGCGTCATCCAGGGGCTCGGCGACGGCCGGCACACGATCACCGCCACCCAGGTGGCCTCGTTCTCGTCCACGCGGTCGGCCCCCAGCGCGCCGGTGGCCGTCGAGGTCGACACCGTCGCGCCGCCCGCCCCGACCCTCACCTCACCCGCGCCCGGCACGACCGTCGCCGCCGGCGCGCCGATCGGGTTCGGCGGCGCCGGCCAGCAGGGCGGCACCGTCACCGTCTACGCGAGCACCTCGAAGGGCACGACCGTGGTCTGCGCCGCGGGGGTCGCCGGCAGCGCCTGGTCGTGCTCGGCCACCCTCCCCGCGGGCGACTACCTGATCTCTGCCCTGCAACGCGACGCCGCCGGGAACGTGAGCGCGGGCAGCAACACCGTCGCGGTCACCGTGGAGGCCGGCGCCGGCGCGACGACGCCGAAGAAAGCACCCAGCACCCCGGCCCCGGCTCCCGCACCCGCGGTGCCGCCGACGACCCCGGCGCCGCCCTCCGCTTCGTCCGGACCGACGCATCCCGACACCAAGGGCTGGACCTCCACGCCGTTCACGACCGCCTCGGCGCCAGTGGTCACGGCGGCGTCCGTGCCCGGCTGGCTGCGCTCGGTCGGCCTGGCGGTCGCGGCTCTGCTGCTGCTGGTGCTCCCGGGCCGGCTGCTCGTGGCCTCGCTGGCGCGCCCGCGAGAGCCGCGCGAGGCGCGGGCCTCGATCTTCGGCCGCAACCGGGCCGCCGCCGAACTCGGCGAGGCGGACGCGCTGCTCGGCGGGCGCGGTGCCGCGACGGAGGTCGGTGCGCCCGTCGCACCTGGCGCACCGGGCGGTCCGGAACCGCGAGCCGGGCAGCCCGTGTGGCTCGCGCCGGTCGTCGGCGTCGCCGCGGCCCTGCTCGTGACCCTGTCGACCTCCGTCCACGACGCCGCGGCGTACGTCCGTCTGCTCGCCGCCGTCTCGCTCGCGATCGCGGCCGTCAATGCGATCTGGGTCCTCTCGGCCCGCGGCATGACCCGGCACCTCGGCGTGGGGGTGGCGCGGACGGTCGTTCGGCCCGGCCTCCTCGTCGTCGTCGCGGTGGCCGCGATCGGCTCACGGCTGCTCGGCCTGGAGCCGGCCCTCCTGTTCGGCCTGGTGCTCGGGGCGGTGCTCCCCGAGGGGCTGGGACGCGTGGGACGCGGCCGGACCGCGGCCGTCCAGCTCTCGGCGGTCGCCGCCCTCGGCGTGCTCGCCTGGCTGGCCGTCGGCGTCCTCCCGACGCCGTCCGGCGCGCCGTCGGCGTTCCTGGTGGAGCTGGTGAACGCCCTCGCCCTCGTCGCGATCGGCTCTACCTCCATCGCACTGCTCCCGTTCGGCCGGCTCGCCGGACGCGCCGTGTTGCAGTGGTCACGCCTCCTCTGGCTGGCGCTGGCGCTCGTCGTCTACACGGTGCTGTTCGCGCTGCTGCTTCCGGTGGCGTCGCTGGCGCAGACCGGGGCCGGCGTCGTCGCGGTCGTGATCGCCGCCGTCGCGTTCGCGGTGGTCGGGCTGTCGGTGTGGCTGTGGGAGCGGTACGTGGAGCCCGCGCGCTGACACTCCCTCGCTCGCGCTTCGTCGCTCGCGCTCAGAGCGCGGCGACGTAGAACCAGTCGCCGCCCTCCCGGACGAACCGGGACACCTCGTGCACGCTGCCGCGCTCGGAGCCCTTGTAGTACGCGGTGAACGCCACCACGCCGTCCCGGTCGAACGGGCCGCCCCGCTCGGTGGACTCGATGTCCAGCCGGTACCAGCGCAGCCCGTCATCCAGCTCGAGCGCCTCCGGCCGCGTGGACGGGTGCCAGCTCCGCAGCAGGTAGCCGGCGTCCCCGAGCGCGAACGCGCTGAACCGGGACCGCATCAACCGCTCGGCCGTCGGAGCCGCGGCGCCGGCGTGCAGCGGCCCGCAGCAGTTCGCGTAGGTCTCGCCGGTCCCGCAGGGGCATCGCGTGTCGGTCACCCGGCCGAGCCTAGCCGACCCGCACGAGGCACCTCCGCCGGAGACGAAGAAGACCCGGCTGGAGCCTTGCGTCGGGGGATCTCGGGCTCCAGCCGGGTCGGAGGACACCTCACCAGAAAGGGTGTCGGCACCCAGTGTGCACGGCCAGGGTGGGTGCCCCCTTGGGGCGACCTGAAGGACCTCTCAGCGCAGCGGATATCCCGTTCGCGCACTCAGGAACCGGAACCCGCGGCCTCCTGCGCGGGCTCGGCTGCCTTCTCCCCGGCGGCGATGACGCAGAACCGGTTGCCGTCCGGATCGGCGAGGACCACGTAGTCGGCGCCGTCCTCGTACTCCCACTCGACGTCGGCCGCGCCGAGCCCGCGCAGCCGCGCCGCCTCGGCCTGCTGATCGTCGGCGTACAGGTCGAGATGGTGCCGCGGCGAGGGATTCGCCTCGCTGCCGACCAGTTTGAGCGCCAGCTGCGGCCCGACCCCGGCGACGGGGACGAGGATGGCCCAGTCGACGTCCGGCTCCCGCAGCGGCCGGTAGCCGAGCGCAGCCGACCAGAACCCGACGGCACGCGGAAGGTCGCGCACGCCCCACACGATGGAACCGATCCGGATCATGCTCCCACCTTCCGACGCAGCCGGGCGGCCGACAAGGGGCACGGCCACCCGGACACCGTATATGGTGGGACGCATGGAAGGCGTGCTCATCGGATTCATCTGGACGGTCATCATCGTCGGCGGCGCACTCGCGTTAGCCGCCATCGTCCAGATGGTGAAGTCGCCCTACCGCGACCGCTGACGCGAGCGGACGCCGGACGGATCGCCCCTGTAGCCCAATTGGCCCCCATAGCCCAATCGGCAGAGGCAGGCGACTTAAAATCGCCCGAGTGTGGGTTCGAGTCCCACTGGGGGCACCTGTGATCGATCGTCGGGCCATGCCATGACCCACACCCTCGCCGCCCCGGCGAGCGCCGAGCTCGAGGTGCGGCGCAGCCGTTTCGTCGCCCTGGTCACGCCGGTCGAGGGCCGCGAGGAGGCGCTCGCCGTCGTCGCCCGGCTGCGCGCCGAGCATCCCGCGGCCTCGCACGTCTGCTGGGCGCTGCTCGCCGGCGGCCACTCCGGGATGTCGGACGACGGGGAGCCGTCCGGCACGGCCGGGCGCCCGATCCTGGAGGTGCTGCGGCACCACGACCTCGACGGCGTCCTCGGCGCGGTGGTCCGCTACTTCGGCGGCGTGAAGCTGGGCGCCGGCGGCCTGGTGCGCGCGTACACCGACGCCATCGCGGCGGCCGTCGCCGGCGCCGAGAAGGTCGAGCGCGTCCCTGAGGCTGAGCTCCGGCTGGAGGCCGACTACGCCGACGCCGAGCGCGTCCGGCGCTGGGCGGAGGGCGAGGGCTACGCCGATCCGGAGGCGGAGTACGGGGAGACCGTGCTCCTGACCCTTCGGGTCCCGGAAGCGGCACGGGACACGGCGGTCACCGCGGTCGCCGATCTCAGCAACGGCCGCGTGCGCGTCCTCGGCTGACGGGAGCGTCGCCATCGCAGGAAGACACAGCTGAACTTCCTGCCGAACGCCATTCGAAAGGAAGTTGGCCGGCGTGGCGAGGCGATTCTCCCGCGTGGCGGGCGGCATGCCCTGGCGGCCCTAGACTGCGGAAATGCGTGTTCATCCATCCGTCATCGCGGCGGGCGTCGCCCTCCTGGCATTGTCCGGCTGCGCAGCGACCGAGTCGGCCGGACGGGCGGTATCGGCTACGCCGTCTGTCTCTTTCGCGACTCCGAGTGGGACCACGCCGGTCGTAACCAGCGCAGAGGCGACCGACACGTGCTGGAACGCCTACGCCGCCAACTTCTCCGCAGCTCCCGATCGTCGAGGGCTGACGAAGGCGGAATTCGGCCCGAAGGCCGACGGTTTCGATGTGACGCTCACCGTACAGAACGGAGAGACGCTGAACGCCGACGGCAGTAGAACACCGATCTTCGACCTCGCGGCCTGCTCCCTGAACCACGACGGGACTCTCGGCGGGATCTCGGTCAAGTACGGCAGTTGAGGGGGCGACGGCGTGTCGCCTCCCCTCTCCGACGCGAGGAGGCCCGGCCCCACAGGACCGGGCCTTCTCGCACGACGACTACTTGGCCGCAGCAGGCTCTTTCGCGACAGCCTTCTTCGGCGCCTCCGGAGCCGCCTCGACGGCCGGCTTCGGGCGGGCAGCGAATTCCTCGAACGCGGCCCGCGGGGCCTGGAGGGCCTCCAGGGACACGATGTCGCGGCCGAGCCAGAAGTTGTTCCACCAGCCCCAGAGCACGCGCCACTTGCGCTCCCAGCTCGGCATCGCCAGGCCGTGGTAGCCGCGGTGCGCGAACCAGCCGAGAACGCCCTTGACGGCGATCTTGCCGGACTGCAGCACACCGATGCCGAGGCCGAGGCCCGCGACCGCGCCGAGGCTCTTGTGGTAGTACTGGCGCGGCAGCTCGCCGCGCAGGTCCGCGATGATGTTCTTTGCGAGCAGCTTGCCCTGGCGGACGGCGTGCTGGGCGTTCGGCACGCAGTAGCCGCCGACGCCCGCGCCGGTCAGGTCGGGGACGGCCGAGACGTCGCCGGCGCCCCAGGCGCCTTCGATGATCTCCTCGTCGGTGCCCACACGCAGGTCGGCGCGCACGCGCAGCCGGCCGCGCTCCTCGATGGGGAGGTCGGTGTGGCGGACCACGGTCGGGTTGGCCATGACGCCGGCCGTCCAGACGATGAGGTCGGTCTCGAAGCTCTCGCCGGTGGACAGCTCGATGCGGCCGTCGACGGCGCTGGTGAGCTGCGTCTCCAGGTGGATCTCCGCACCTCGCTCCGCGAGGTTCTTGATGACCCAGTGGCTGGTCGGGAGGGAGACCTCCGGCATGATCCGGCCCATGGCCTCGATCAGGTGGAAGTGCGTGTCCTCGAAGCTCAGCTCCGGGTACTTCTTGAGCAGCGCGCTGGCGAAGGAGCGCAGCTCGGCGAAGATCTCGATGCCCGCGAAGCCGCCGCCGACGACGGTGACGGTCAGGAGACGGTCGCGCTCCGGGCCGGGCGGGAGGGTCGCCGCCTTGTCGAAGTTGGTGAGCAGGGTGTCGCGGATGTACACGGCCTCCTCGATCGTCTTGAGGCCGACGGCCTGATCGGCGACGCCCGGGATCGGGAACGTGCGCGACACGGCGCCCGCGGTGACCACGACGATGTCGTACTCGAACTCGTACGGTTCGCCCGCGGCCGGCGCGATGGTCGCCGTCTTGTTCGCGTGGTCGATGTAGGTGACCTTGCCGCTCACGATGTTCGTGGTCTTGAGGTGGCGGCGGTGCGAGACGACCGCGTGGCGGGGCTCGATGGAGCCGACGGCCACCTCGGGGAGGAACGGCTGGTACGTCATGTACGGCAGCGGGTCGACCATGGTGACCTCGGCCTCGCCCGAGCGGAGCTGCTTCTCGAGCTTCCACGCGGTATAGAAACCGGCGTATCCTCCGCCGACGATCAGGATTTTGGGCACAGTAATGCGTCTCCTCAACACGAAAGTATGGGTGTTAATCTACCCCCTGCTGCGCGCTCGCCTGAAATGCAGCCACGCACCGACCCCGCCGAGGGCGAGGAGTGTGACGAAACCGGAGATCAGACCGAACGGCAGCCAGAAGGCGGTGAGGACGCTCCATCGCGGCCAGAAGTACGATTCCCATGTTACAGGCCGTTCCGGGCTGAGCTTCGCGGGCGCCGGAGCCACCTGCGCGTTCGGCGGATTCGGGGCGGCCTCGCCGGGTGCGGCGGGCGCGTCGGCCCGACGATGGATGTGAACCCACTGGGTCAGGTCGCCCATCGGGTTGGCGCTCACGTGCGGAACGGTCGCGGTCACCGCGGCCGCCGCGTCGAGCAGCCCGTAGCCGTAGACCGGGCTCGGGATCGTCGGGGAGCCGGCCGGCTTGCGCGCGGTGCGGATGATCCGGTTGATGACGTCCGGCGCCTTCAGCTCGGGATGCGCGGCCCGGACCAGCGCGACCGCCCCGGCGACGAGCGGCGCCGCGCCGCTGGTGCCGGCCCACTGCACGTAGCCTCCGCCCGGGTTGGCGCCGACCAGCTCCTCGCTCGGCGCGGACACGCCGATCGTGATGCCCTGCGAGGACGCGTCGAAGGAGGCCTGCCCTGCCCGGTCGACGCCGGCGACGGTGAGGACGCCGGGGATCGTGGCGGGCGCCCCGACTTCGGTAGTCCCGCTTCCCCGGTTGCCGGCCGCCGCGACCACGACCACGTCGTGCGAGAACGCGTACTGAAAGGCGTCGTCCCAACTCGTGGGCCAGTCCAGGGTGTTCCTGGTGAGGGAGATGTTGATGACGGAGGCCCCGCTGTCGACCGCCCAGCGCATCGCCTTCGCGATCTGGTCGTCGTTGTCGACGTTCCCTGTCGCCTTGCCGAGGGCGACGGAGGCGCTGAGGATGCTCGCCTGCGGCGCGGCGCCCAGCACTCCCGAGGTCGGCCCGGTGCCGCGCCCGGCGAGCAGCGAGGCCACCCAGGTGCCGTGGTCGGCGGCGTCTCCGTCGCCGAGCGGCTTCTGGCCGTTCGGCGCGCCGACGCCGGAGACGTCCGTCCCGCCGGTCACCGCTCCGGCCAGGTCGGGGACCGTGCCGTCCACGCCGGTGTCGATCACCGCGACCTTCACGCCCGCGCCCTGGGTGGTCTGCCAGGCCTGGGTGAAGCCGTACTCGGTCAGCCAGTACTCCAGGTCGCGCACCTGGTCGGCGTGCGCGGCGGTCGCGGGCGCGATCCCGACGACGAGGGCAGCTGCGAGCGCCGTCGCGCCCGCCGCCAGGGTGCGGCGGAACCGGGTCAGCCGGCCTGGATGCGGCACTCGCACACCTCGGGCGACCAGCCGCCCCGCGCAAGCGCCAGGTCGCCGATCGGGTTGACGCCCGGGCCGGCGGCGAGCGCGTGGGCGGCGAGCGCGTGCAGGCACTTGACGCGGGTCGGCATCCCGCCCGCCGAGACGCCGGCGAGCTCGGGGACGACGCCGACGGACTCCCGGTCGGCGAGGTACTGCTCGTGCGCCGCCCGGTACTGGTCGCGCACCTCCTCGTCCTCGGCCAGGAGGTCGTTGTACTCGTTCATCACCTGGGTGGCCTCGAGCTGCGACATGGCGGCGGTGGCGGCCGGGTGGGAGAGGTAGTAGAAGGTCGGGAACGGTGTGCCGTCATCCAGCCGCGGGGCGGTGGACACGACCGTCGGACGGCCGCACACGCAGCGCGCGGCGATGCCGACGACGTTGCGCGCCGGGCGGCCGAGCTGCTCGCTGACGGCGGCGATGTCGGCGTCGGTGACGGGGTCGAATGGGGGTCTGGTCATGGCGTGCCTTGTGCTTACTTGCTCGGTGCGGGGGTCGGGGTGGGCGCCGGCGTGCTGCCGAGCTGCGCGGGGGTGGCGTCGGTGAGTCCGGCGCCCATCAGCGAGCCGAACAGGGAGCCGACCCAGTCGGTGCGGGTCTTCTGGAGCTTGGAGCTCACCGGGGTCGTGTCGCCCTTCGCCGCCGGCGGACGGTCGTCGATGACCAGGTAGCTGGTCTCCCCCGGCATGACGTAGTACAGCCGGTCGCGGGCCTGGGCGCGGATGTAGCTCGGGTCGTTCCAGCGGGCGCGCTGCTCCTTGAGCGCGTCCACCTGGGCGGAGAGCTCCTGGACGGCCTTCTGCTGGTCGGCGATCTGCTGCCGCTGCGCGAGGTAGCCCTGCAGCGACGGCGCCAGGATGACGACGGCGAGCACGACGGCCCCCATCATCACCAGCGAGAACGCCGAGAAGTGCAGCCCGCGCAGCCATCGCCCGGTCGCCGTCGGCTGCTCGAAGGAGGCGGCGACGCGCTGCGTGCGCGGCTTGGGCATGGCCCCTCCTGCGGGTGTCGGCGGACGTGGAGGACCGGGCGTCCCCGCTCTCAATCGTAGGCGATGGGTGCTGAGCGGCGGCCGCGCGGACGGGGTGTCGCCGGGTGCTCAGTCCCCTGTCAGCGTCTCAGTGCGCCGTCAGCATGACGACGAGCCGGACGGCGCCGACAGCGACCAGCCCGAGACCGCCGAGCGTGAACACCAGTCCGATCGCCCGGGCGTCGCGCGGCCGGAACCGCTGCCGCGCATCCCGGTCGGCGAACAGCGCCGCCGCCCGCTCGGGCCGCCGCAGCAGGTAGCCGCCGAACACGACGAACAGCGCCGCGAGCAGCAGGAACACGCCGAGCGGGACGAGCTCGGCCGGGACCCCCGCGGCGGTGCGCACCAGCCGATTCTCGCAGACACCCTCCATCCGCCGCCCCTGAAGCAACCGAGGGGCACGTCGCGGCCCATATTCGCCTGGAATAACGGCCGTAACGTGCCCCTCGACGGGAGTGGCGGAGCTGACTCAGCCCTGGAAGCGCGGGAACGCGCTGCGCCCGGCGTACACGGCCGCGTCGCCCAGCTCCTCCTCGATGCGGAGCAGCTGGTTGTACTTGGCGACGCGCTCGGAGCGGGCCGGCGCGCCGGTCTTGATCTGGCCGGCGTCGGTGGCGACGGCGAGGTCGGCGATCGTGGTGTCCTCGGTCTCGCCGGAGCGGTGCGAAAGCACGGCGGTCATGCCGCTGCGCTGGGCCAGCGACACCGCGTCGAGCGTCTCGGTGAGAGTGCCGATCTGGTTGACCTTGACCAGGATGCTGTTCGCTGCCTTCGCCTGGATGCCCTGGGCAAGGCGCTTCGGGTTGGTGACGAACAGGTCGTCGCCGACGAGCTGCAGCTTCGAGCCGATCTCGGAGTTCAGGTGGGCCCAGCCCGCCCAGTCGTCCTCGGCGAGCGGGTCCTCGATCGAGACCAGCGGGTAGTTGGCGGCGAGCTCGGCGTAGTAGGCGCTCATCTGGGCGGCCGTGCGGTCCTGGCCCTCGAAACGGTAGACGCCGTTCTCGAAGAACTCGGTGGACGCGACGTCGAGGCCGAGGGCGATCTGCGAGCCGACCGTGTAGCCGGCCTTCTCGATGGCCTCGGAGATGAGGTCGAGCGCGGCACGGTTGTGCTCCAGCTTGGGGGCGAAGCCGCCCTCGTCGCCGAGGCCGGTGTTGAGGCCCTTCGACTTCAGCAGCGCCTTGAGCGAGTGGTAGGTCTCCACGCCCCAGCGCAGGCCCTCGGAGAAGGTCTCGGCGCCGATCGGCAGGATCATGAACTCCTGGATGTCGACGCCGGTGTCGGCGTGCGCGCCGCCGTTGATGATGTTCATCATCGGGACCGGGAGGACGTGCGCGTTCGGGCCGCCGACGTAGCGGAACAGCGGGAGGTCGGCCGAGTCGGCCGCGGCCTTGGCGACGGCGAGGCTGACGCCGAGGATCGCGTTGGCGCCCAGGCGCTTCTTGTTGTCGGTGCCGTCGAGCTCGATCATGGCCTCGTCCACGAGGCGCTGGTCGCTGGCCTCGAAGCCCTCGATCGCCGGGCCGATCTCGTCCAGGACGGCGTCCACGGCCTTCTCGACGCCCTTGCCCAGGTAGCGGTCCTTGTCGCCGTCGCGAAGCTCGTAGGCCTCGAAGGCGCCGGTCGACGCACCGGACGGGACGGCGGCACGGCTGACCGTGCCGTCCTCCAGGAGCACCTCGACCTCGACGGTCGGGTTGCCGCGGGAGTCGAGAATCTCGCGAGCGCCTACAGCTTCGATCTGAGCCACAACAGTCTCCTTGATGGTTTTCGTGGGTGTGAGGTCAGTCTAGTGAAGCCGCGTAAACGCCCGGAACGGTGTGGCTCGATGCTTGCGGTGAATGGCGCGACTGCTCCCGCGCGGGCGCCTCGGATGCGGCGGCGGACGCCGTCATCACCCACTGCGCCGCGGGCAAGGACCGCACCGGGTGGACCAGCGAGCATTTCGGCTGCCCTCAGGGGATCGCGGACCCAGCGGTCGTTCCTCGACGCGGCCTACTCCGCCGTGGCGGACGAGTACGGCTCGGTCGACGCCTACCTGACGAAGGGGCTCGGGCTCTCGAAGGACACCTTGGAGAAGCTCCGCGGCAAGCTCACCGCCTGACGTCCAGCGCCGCCGGCTACGCCAGCGGCTTGAACTCCAGCGCGGCGGCGTCCGCGGTCTCCGGGCCGACGAACGCGAACGACCGGTACCCGGCCGCCGCCGCGCGATCCAGCACGGCCTTCAGGTTCTTCGCCCGCCGGTCGAGCCGCACCCGGCGGCCGGAGGCGATCAGCTCGGACTTGATCGCCATCAGCCGGTCGAGCGGGACGCTCGGGTCGTGCACGAGCACCACGGTGTCCGCCGCGGAGTCCTCCGGCACCTCGATGAGGTCGACCACGCGCTCGAAGCCGATGGAGAACCCGCACGCGGGCACGTCGGTGCCGAGGAACCGGCCGATCATCCCGTCGTAACGGCCGCCGCCGCCCACCGAACTGCCGGAGCCCGGGTGCGCGATCTCGAAGATCGTGCCGGTGTAGTAGCCCATGCCGCGCACCAGGGTGGGGTCGAACCGCAGCGCGACGCCCTCCGGGAGGGTGTCGAGGGCGTGCGCGAGCGCCTCCAGGTCGGCGATGGCGTCGGTGTCCATGCCCTCGGGCAGGATGCCTGCGATCGCCTCGACGGTCAGCGCCACGCCGCCGTCGGCGAGGTGCGGCTCCAGCCCGGCCAGGATGCCGCCGAGGACCGCGGCGGAGTCCGCGCCGCCCTCGCTCAGCTCGGCGACCACGCCCTCCGCGCCGATCTTGTCGAGCTTGTCGATCGAGATCAGCACCTGCGGCCAGCGCGACTCGGCGAACCCGCAGTACTCCAGCAAGCCGTTCAGGATACGGCGGTCGTTGATCCGGATGGTGCAGCCGGCCAGGCCCAGGGCCTCCAGCGCCGCGGCGGTCGCGGTGATGAGCTCCACCTCCGCGAGCTGCGAGCCCTCCCCGATGATGTCGATGTCGCACTGCACGAACTGGCGGTAGCGGCCCTTCTGCGGCCGTTCGGCCCGCCAGACCGGTGCGATCTGGATGCTGCGGAACACCGGAGGCAGCTCGGCCCGGTGCGTGGCGTAGAAGCGGGCCAGCGGGACGGTGAGGTCGAAGCGGAGGCCGAGGTCGCAGAGCGCGAGGGCGTCCCCCGACTCGATCGCGGCGCGCAGGTCGTCGCCGCTGAGGCCGCGCTTCAGCACGCTGAAGGCCAGCTTCTCGTTGTCGCCGCCGAGACCCGAGTGCAGACGCGCGACGTCCTCGACGACCGGGGTCTCGATCTCGTCGAAGCCGTGCGCGGCGAAGCTCCGCCGGATCACGCCCAGCGCATGCTCGCGGCGGGCCTTCTCGGCGGGGAGGAAGTCGCGCATGCCGCGGGGCGGGGTGATCGGGGAAGCCATGCGACGATTCTTCCAGATGGCGGGCTGGGAGTGCCGCCCGCCGAAGGAACCGCATCGCCGCCCGGGGAGAACTCCTCGCCAATGCCGCCCCGGGGGATCGCGGGCGAGACGGCGGCGGTCGTAGACTGCTGGCGTTGCCACCCTGATGTCGTGCCGACCCCGCGCGATGCGGTGGTGTCCCAGTGAGGACCTGGCATGAGCCGCAGTCGTCCGACCACCTCGGCTGCGTTGCCAGACACACGACAACGCGTCCGCCCCAGGACCGGGGTGTAAGCGCCGCCGGTCGGCGCCCGTCACCCGATCGGCGGCCCGGGTCCCCCGGCGGGCGCGCTGCCGGCCCGCGCCCGGAACGACCTGGCAGGACACGCCGCGTGCGCGCGTCGCGACGCGGCGTGTCCTGCCAGGTCGTCGTTCAGAGCGTGTGGTGTCTGCCGAGCGGGACGACGAGCGGCGTGCCCGCCACCGGGTCCGGCGTGATGACCGACTCGACGCCGAAGACGTCGCGGACAAGATCGGCTGTGACGACCTCCGCGGGATCGCCGGCGGCGACGACGGCCCCCGCCCGCATCGCCACCAGGTGGTCGGCGTAGCGCGCGGCGAGGTTGAGGTCGTGCAGGACCATGACCACCGTCGTCCCGCGCGCCGCGTTCAGGTCGAGCAGCAGGTCGAGCACGTCGAGCTGGTGGCTGAGGTCGAGGAACGTCGTGGGCTCGTCCAGCAGGAGGATGCCGGTCTGCTGGGCGAGCGCCATCGCGATCCACACCCGCTGGCGCTGGCCGCCGGAGAGCTCGTCGATCGCGCGGTCAGCCAGCTCGGCGACGCCGGTCGCGGCCATGGCCTCCTGCACGGCCACGTCGTCCTGCGCGGTCCAGCGCCGGAACCAGCCCTGGTGGGGGTAGCGACCGCGCGAGACGAGGTCGGCCACGGTGATCCCGTCGGGCGCGGTCGGCGTCTGCGGCAGCAGCCCGAGCCGGGTGGCGACTTCCCTGGTCGACAGTGTGCGGATGTCCGCGCCGTCGAGCAGCACCCGCCCGGAGGCCGGCGCGAGCAGGCGGGACAGCCCGCGCAGCAGTGTGGACTTGCCGCAGGCGTTCGGCCCGACGATGGCGGTCACACGGCCGGCCGGGATGTCCAGGTCGAGGCCCTCGACCACGACCCGGCCCTCGTAGGCGAGGGTGAGGTCGTGCGCGGCCAGGGTCTGCTCGGTCATGCGGGCCCGCTCTCTCTCAATATTCGGCACTCTCAGCCTCCCCGGCCGCTGCGGTTGGTCCTGGTGAGCTGCCAAAGCAGGTAGGGCGCCCCGACGATCCCGGTCACGACGCCGACCGGGAAGACGACGCCCGGCACGGCGAACTGGGCGACGATGTCCGACAGCACGAGCACGAGCGCGCCGACGAACGCCGCGGGAAGGAGCGCGAGCGACCCGTGGCCGACGAGGCGGCGGGCGACCGGGGCCGCCAGCAGCGCGACGAACGCGATCGGTCCCGCGACGGACACGGCGACGGCGGCGAGCGCCACCCCGACGCTCACGCTGAGGATGCGCGTGCGCTCGGGCCGCACGCCGATCCCGGCCGCGAGGTCGTCGCCGAGCCCGAGCGCGGCGAGCGGCCTCCCGACTAGCAGCGCGCCCGGGACGAGCACGACGGCGGCGAATGCCAGCACGGTGAGCGACGTGCTGTCCACGCTGTTCAGGCTGCCCGTGATCCAGACCAACGCCTGCTGGACGTCGCGCAGGTCGGCGCGGGTCAGCACGTACGAGACGATTCCGGCGGCGATCGCGCCGACGCCGATCCCGACCAGGACGAAGCGGTAGCCGCTCACCCCGTGGCGCCAGGCGAGCAGGTAGATCAGCACGGCGGCGACCAGCGTGCCCGCGAGGACGACGCCGGAGAGCGCCAGGCCGCCGATCCCGAACCAGACCAGGGCGATGGCGCCGGTGGCGCTCGCGCTGGTCGTGATGCCGATGATGTCGGGGCTCGCGAGCGGGTTGCGCGCGACCGACTGGAACAGCGCGCCGGACAGGCCGAGGCACCCGCCGACCAGCACGGCGGCGAGCA
Source organism: Leifsonia sp. GW821-FHT13C09 (assembly GCF_058806435.1). Taxonomy (NCBI): domain Bacteria; kingdom Bacillati; phylum Actinomycetota; class Actinomycetes; order Micrococcales; family Microbacteriaceae; genus Leifsonia; species Leifsonia sp. GW821-FHT13C09. Next base: position 176,629 of record NZ_JBXAPS010000003.1, read on the forward strand.
GGCGCGGCAGCCGGAGGTCCAGGATGACGAACGACGTCAGCCGATCGGCGCGGCCGACCAGGGCGGCGAGCACGTCGGAGGGGGCGAGCCCCGCATCCCCGAGCGTCAGCGACACCGCCGACACCAGCGCGACGAGCACGGCGAGCACGATGGACGCCCGGAGGGCGCGGGCGTGTCGGCGCCGGCGGTCGACGGCGACGCTCGACGCGGTGCGGGAGGCCGTGTCCGCGGTCTGCGCGCTCACAGCCCCACCGCCTTCCTGCGGCGCACGAGCGCGATGAACAGCGGCGCCCCGACGAAGGCCAGGACGACGCCGACCTGAAGCTCCCCCGGCGGGGCGACGACCCGGCCGATCACGTCGCACGCGATCAGCAGCGCCGGAGCGATGACCGCCGAGAAGGCGAGGATCCGGCGGTAGTCCGCCCCGACGACCCACCGGGCGACGTGCGGCACGACGAGTCCGACGAACGCGATCGGGCCGACCGCGGCCGTCGCCGAGCCGCAGAGCAGCACGATCGCGACCGCCGACAGCGCCCGCGCGAGGCCGACCCGCTGGCCGAGCCCGCGCGCGATGTCGTCCCCCAGCGCGAGGCCGTTGAGCACCCTCCCGAGCGCCAGGGCGAGGACCGCCCCGGCGACGAGGGTCGGCAGCACCTGCCACAGCACGTCGAAGCCGCGCCCGGCGAGCGATCCGACCTGCCAGAACCGCATCCGGTCGAGCGAGACCCGGCTGGTCAGCATGACCGCCGTGATGAGCGAGCCGAGCGCGGCGGAGACGGCGGCGCCCGCGAGTGCGAGCTTGACGGGCGTCGCGCCCTCCCGTCCCGCCGCGGACACGGCGTAGACCAGTCCGGCCGCGAGCGCCGCACCGGCGAAGGCGAACCAGACGGAGCCGGAGACCGTCGAGACGCCGAGGAACGCGGTCGCCACGACGACCGCCAGCGATGCGCCGAAGTTCACACCGAGGATTCCGGGGTCGGCGAGCGGGTTCCGCGACAGCCCCTGCATCACGGCGCCGGCCAGCCCCAGCGCCAGCCCGGCGGCAACGCCGAGCAGCGTGCGCGGGAGGCGGCTGCCGACCACCACCAGCGAGTCGGGGTCGTTCGCCGAGGGGTGCGCCAGCGCGTGCAGGACGTCGGCCGGCGCGATGGTCCGCGCGCCGACCATGAGGCTGAGCACGCACACCGCCACGAGGACGACCACCGCGATCAGGAAGCCCAGGAGGGTACGCCGACGCCGCCGGACGTGTGCGGGGACCTCCCCCGTACGCCCGGCGGGCGCGGCGGCGACACCGGCGGGCATCGAGCGCTACTCGACCTTCTCGGCCGCGGCGGCGAGTTGCGGCACGTAGCGGTCGAGCATCCACGGGATGCTGAGCACGCTGGGCGCGCTGGTGGCGGCGACGAACGACTCGCCCACGATCGGCGCGAAGCGGCCCTCCTTCACGGCCGGCATGGCGGCGACGAGCGGGTCGGCCGTGAAGGCGTCCAGCGAGGACTGCGTGTCGAAGTACATGACGAGCAGGTCGGTGTCGATCTTCGAGAGGTTCTCGTAGCTGAGCTGGTAGAAGAAGCTGCCGTCGCCCTTCGAGGAGTCGAGGGAGGCGATGCTGGGCGAGTTCGTCATCCCGAGGTCGTTCAGCAATTGCACGCGCGGGTCCTCGGCGCGGTAGACGTTGAGCACGCCCGGCTGGTTGGCGGCGGCGTAGAAGAACGTCTTGTCCTTCAGGACCGGGCGCTTCTCGGCCAGCGCCGTGACGGAGGACTCGGTCTTCTTCACGAGCGCGTCGGCCTGGGAGGTCATCCCGAGCGCCTTGCCGACGATGGCGGTCTGGTCGCGCCAGCTCGTCGCCCACGGCTTCTGCGGGTAGGCGACCACGGGCGCGATCTTGCTGAGCGTGGCGAACTCGGTCTTCGTGAGACCGGAGTACGGCGCCAGGATGACGTCCGGCTTGGCCTTCACGAACTGCTCGAACGGGACATCGCCGGAGTCTGCGTCGAGCAGCTGCGGAGTGCTGCCCTTCAGTTCGGCGATCCGGTCGGCGTCCCAAGGGAGGACGCCCTTCGCGTCGCCGCCGTAGCTGAACTTCGGCATCGCGACCGGGACGACGCCGAGGGCGAGCGCGATGTCCTGCGCGCCCCAGCCCCAGGTGGCGACGCGCTTCGGCGCGGAGTCGATGGTGGCCTTTCCGAGCGCGCTGTCGAGCGTCACCGGGAAGCCGCCCGCGGAGCCCGGCGACGAGGTCTCGTCGGCCTGTCCACCGGCCGAGCAGCCGGTGAGGACGAGGGCGGAGGCCGAGGCGACGGCGGCGACAGCCAGTGCCAGCCGGGAACGGGCGGAGCGCGGCCGGCGGCCGCCGGGGCGTGCGGAAACAGGCATGACTCTCCTCGCGAGGGTGCCGAGGGCACGAAGGTGGGAAGCGTGCCGACGTGGCACGTTAGGTAAGCCTAACCTAAACCGATGCTTCCTGCTCGCGGATCTCGCCCTGCAGCTCGCGCAAGGTCGACCGCAGCGCGCGCTCGGCGTCCAGCCCCTGCGCCTTCGCCGACGCGACGATGGCCAGCAGCAGCGGCCCCAGCTCGTCCTCGCTCTCCACCTGGACGCCGCCGGTCTCGCTCAGGTCGATCAGCCCGACCTTCTCCGCCCGGCCGAGCAGCTTGTCGGCGAGCGCGAGCGACGGCATGGCCTGCGGGATGCCGTCCAGGACGCTGGTGCGGCCCGGCTTCTCCGCCTTCTTCAGGTCGTCCCAGAACCCGACGACGTCGTCCGCCGTCTCGGCCGTGCGGTCGCCGCCGAAGACGTGCGGGTGCCGCCCGACCATCTTGCGGGTCATCTGCTCGGCGACATCCTGGATGTCGAAGTCCTCACCCGGGGTGTGCGCAGCGATGTCGGCGTGGAACAGCACCTGGTAGAGCACGTCGCCGAGCTCCTCCAGCATCTCGTCGCGGTTCCCCGTCTCGATGGCCTCGATCAGCTCGTAGGTCTCCTCGATGAGGTACTGCACCAGCGACTCGTGCGTCTGGGCGGCGTCCCACGGACAGCCGCCGGGAGCGCGGAGTTGCGCCATCACGGCGACGAGCTCGTCGAGTCTGGTGGGCGCCGCGTCGGTCATGGGATGCTCCTCCCGTCGGGGACAGGTTCATCCTCTCACCGAAGGCGGCCGGTAGACTGAAGCACTGGTGTGCCGGGAAGTCTGGTCGGCGAATTCGTTTCTGCGTCCTCCGTCCCTGTACCGCGCGTCGGCGCGAGATTGGCCACCGATGAGCATCATCCGCTCCGAGCGCACCGCCGCCGGGCTCCTGCTGGGCGCGGCCGCGCTCGGCCTCCTGCTGGCGAATACGGCGGTCGGCCCCGCCCTGCTGGACCTCCAGCACGCGCACCTCGGCGGCGGGCTCGTGGACCTGAGCGCCGGGCACTGGATCAGCGACGGCCTGCTGGCGGTGTTCTTCTTCATCGTGGCGGTCGAGCTCAAGCACGAACTGGTCGCCGGCGAGCTCAACTCGTTCGCGAAGGCCGTCCACCCGGCGATCGCGGCGGCCTGCGGCGTCGCGGTGCCGGCGCTGATCTACCTGGCTCTGACGACGGGATCGGGACTGTCCGACGGCTGGCCGATCCCGACCGCGACCGACATCGCCTTCGCGCTCGGAGTGCTCGCCGTGTTCGGGCGCGGGCTGCCGAACCGGCTGCGGGTGTTCCTGCTGGCCCTGGCGGTGCTGGACGACCTGGTCGCCATCCTCATCATCGCCGTGTTCTTCACCACGAACCCGAACCTCCTGGAACTCGGCGCCGCCGCGGTGGTCGTCGTCGCGTTCGGCCTGCTCAGCCGCATGCTGCGCGGGAGGCTGCGCTGGCCTGTCGGGGTGCTGATGGTGCTGCTGGCGGTGCTGACCTGGTGGCTGGTCTACGACTCCGGCGTGCACGCCACGATCGCGGGCGTGGCGCTCGGGCTCGTCATGTCGCGCGCGCCGGGGCGACGCACCGCGCACGCGCTGGAGCCGTGGTCGAACGGGCTGATCCTGCCGCTGTTCGCGTTCTCGGCCGCGCTCGTCGTCATCCCGTCGGTGTCCCCCCGGGAGCTGTCGCCGGCGTTCTGGGGCATCCTGGTCGCCCTCCCGGTCGGCAAGCTGGTCGGGATCACGCTGGGCGGCTGGCTCGGGTCGTTCACCCGGCCGAGGGCCGAGCGCTCACGGATCCCGCTCCTGAGCCTGGTGACGGTCGGGGCGCTCGGCGGCATCGGCTTCACCGTGTCGCTGCTGATGAACGAGCTGGCCTTCGCGGGCTCGGCCACCGTGCGGGCGGAGGGCACCCTCGCGGTGCTGCTGGGCTCGGCGGTGTCGATCGTGCTCGCGGGCATCCTCGTGACCACGCTCGCCCGGCGCAACCGCCGGCAGCACCCTCACCCGATTCGCGCCGAATCGCGCGAAAGCGCCCCCGAAGCGCGCGATTCGTGACGAATCGCACGCTGCGATGACGCGGCCGACATTCGGCACGAATGTCGGCAATCGTCGCGCCATTCGCGCGATTCGGCACGAATCGCGATGGACGCAGTCCGCGACATTCGTGACGAATCGCGCGAATACGGGCGCGAATCGCGACATTCGGCACGAATGTGCGGCGCCGCGTCAGCGCAACAGCGCCGGGAGAGTGATGGCGGCCACCAGGAGCAGCAGGGTGACGATCCCGATCGCCAGTCCTCCCGGGTGGCCGAGGTTGATCGTCACGCCCACCCCGAACCGCTTCGGGACGAAGAGGGTAGGGTCGGCGGAGTTGACGTAGATGAGGCCGCCCTTCCAGTGCCGGTCGTCGTCGCGCGGGTCGATGGCGTCGCGGCCGGCGCCGGCGGCGGTCGCGGCGCCCCCTCCGACGGGGACGGCCGCGCGGGCGGCGCGCGTCCCGCTGACCAGGCGCACGGCGTAGACGCCGATCACCACGAAGATCACCACGAGCAGAGCCACCGTGACGATGCCGATCCCGGCGCTCGGCTGGTCCGACCCGTCGTGCAGCCAGCCGATCACGGACAGAACGGCGATGGCGGCGGACACGACGAACGCCAGCCACCCGAGCAGCGACTGCGTCAGCTCGGCCTGCAGCGCGGCGATCCGCTCGGCGGCCTCCGGCGCCTCTCCCCCGCCGCGCCGCCACGGGACCGCCCGGACCATGAAGGCGATCCCGACCATCAGCGCCAGCACACCGAACGCGATCAGGAGCGGGCCGAACACCGAGAACACCGTCTTCTCCGCGAAGCGGTTCGGCTGCCCGCTCGAGTCCCAGTGCACCGCGATGGAGGACGGGAGGCCGTCGTACAGCGCGATGCCCACTGCCGCCGCCGCGAGCAGCAGCACCAGCGCGGCCGCGTACCAGCCGAACGCCGGGCGCGAGCGGGCGCCCGAGTCCGGCGTGACACTCCCGGAGATCCGCACCGGCACATCGTCCAGCCAGCCGCCCGCGCGCTTGGCCGCCTGGATGCTGCGTCGCGTCAGCACGTAGCCGGCGATCGAGCCGACCAGCAGGATCAGCGTCGCCGCCAGCGCGGGCGCGGCGGGACCGACCGGGATCGCGAGCGCGGCCGCCACGAGCGCGACGACGTACGAACCCGCGACGACGACGCGGAAGCGCCGAATGGCCCCGGCCACGACCGGATCGGCCACCCGGCTGCGCGGCACCAGCACGCCGAGCGGCAGGGTGGCGCGGCTCATCGCGGGCAGCATCAGGAGGATCGCGGCGGTCAGCGTCGTCACGGCGAAGGTGCTCAACAGGACGGCGGTCATGGGGTGTTTCCTTTCTGGTCGCCGGCGGCAGGGCCGGCGGGAGGGCGATCTTCGCCGCGGTGCTGCTCGCGGGCCTGGTCGAACAGCCAGGCGATGGCGGACGTGCGCGACTCCAGCTCGGACCGCTCCACGCCGTGGGCGATGCCCTCCGCGATCAGGGCGCTCAACCGCGCCGACCAGTCCGCGAGGAACCGCTCGTCCGGCGGCCCGCTGGTGGCGTCGCGCGCGATCACCGACCCGGAGCGCCGGCTGGTGCGCACGATGCCCTCGGCGCGGAGCGCGTCGTACGCCTTGACCACGGTGGCGGCGTTGATCCCGAACCGCACGGCGAGCTGCCGCACGGAGACAAGGGCGTCCCCCTCCCGCAGCTCCCCGCGCGCGACGGCGTCGATCACGCGGTCGTGGAGCTGCTGGTAGAGCGGCGTCTCCGCCGTCGGATCGAGCTCGATGCGCACGCGACGCCCTCCCATCTGTATCGGTACTTATAGTACAGCCGATACAGCACCCCGCCACCGCGAGTCGACCGTAGGTCCGGAACAGCAGCTCGATCGCGCCCGGATCTCCGGAGTAACGGACTACCGCGCGGCGTGGCGGGGGAAGGCTCCGGAGTTGCCGACGCCGTCGGCAACTCCGGAGAACCGCCCCTGAAAGCCCGGAAATCGACCGTAACTCCGGAGATCGCGGGCCGAAGGGGCGGGATCTCCGGAGTTACGGAAGAGGTAGGACCGGCGGGACGGATTCGCGGGCCGGGGCTCCGAAGTCACGGGAGGACCAGGAGGACGTGACGCCGCAAGGCCCGGCCCGGCCGCTCAGGCAGCGGGTTCGGAGGCCGGCTCGGGGGCCGGGAACAGCGCGCCGAGCAGCGTCCCCACCCACTCGATCAGCCCGGCGTCGTCGAGGGCCTCGCCGTTGACCCGCGGCAGCGGAACCGTCGCGACCTTGGGCGCAGCGTGGTACTTCGACCCCGGGTACATCCGCTGCAGGCGCACCTGCAGGGAGTCCGGGAGCTGCGCGGGCGCCAGCCGGAGGTTGGAGCCCATCGCCACGACCTCCCCCAGCCCGGCCTTCTGGGCGGCCCGGCGCAGGCGCGACACCGCGATCAGGTTCACCACCGGCTGCGGGGGCTCGCCGTAGCGGTCGGTCAACTCCTCCAGCACCAGGTCGATCTGGCCGTCCTTCGCGGCGGGCGCGCTGGCGGTGGACAGCTTCTGGTAGGCCTCCAGCCGCAGCCGCTCGCTGTCGACGTACTCCTCGGGGATGTGCGCGTCGACCGGCAGCTCCAGGCGCAGCTCGGTCTGGCCTTCGGCGACCTCGCCGCGGAAGGTGGACACGGCCTCCCCGATCATCCGGAGGTACAGGTCGAAGCCGACGCCGGCGATGTGGCCTGACTGCTCGCCGCCGAGCAGGTTGCCGGCGCCGCGGATCTCCAGGTCTTTGAGCGCGACCTGCATTCCGCTGCCGAGGTCGTTGTTCGCGGCGATCGTGGACAGCCGGTCGTGCGCGGTCTCGCTGAGCGGCTTGTCCTCGTCCCAGAGGAAGTACGCGTACGCCCGCTCCCGGCCACGGCCGACCCGACCGCGGAGCTGGTGCAGCTGGCTGAGCCCGTACTTGTCCGCCCGGTCGATGATGATCGTGTTGGCGTTGGAGATGTCGAGGCCGGTCTCGATGATCGTGGTCGACACCAGCACGTCGAACTTGCGCTCCCAGAAGTCGACCACGACCTGCTCCAGGGCGTGCTCGTTCATCCGGCCGTGCGCGACGGCGATGCGGGCCTCCGGCACCAGCTCGGCCAGCTTCGCGGCGGTCGCCGAGATGGAGCCGACCCGGTTGTGCACGAAGAACACCTGGCCCTCGCGCAGCAGTTCGCGCCGGATCGCCGCCGCGACCTGCCGCTCCGAGTAGGGCCCGACGAAGGTGAGGATCGGGTGCCGGTCCTCCGGCGGCGTGGCGAGGGTGGACATCTCGCGGATGCCGGTCACCGCCATCTCCAGCGTACGCGGGATGGGCGTCGCGCTCATCGCGAGGATGTCCACGTTGGTCTTGAGCTTCTTCAGCTGGTCCTTGTGCTCGACGCCGAAGCGCTGCTCCTCGTCGATGATCACCAGTCCCAGGTCCTTGAAGGTGACGCCGTCGGCGAGGATGCGGTGCGTGCCGATCACGACGTCCACGGTGCCGTCGGCGAGGCCGCGCAGCGTCTCGCGGGCTTCCTTGTCGGTCTGGAACCGGCTGAGCTGGCGCAGATGGATCGGGAACCCGGCGAAGCGCTCCTGGAACGTCTCGGCGTGCTGCTTGACCAGCAGCGTGGTCGGCACGAGCATGGCGACCTGCTTGCCGTCCTGCACCGCCTTGAACGCGGCGCGGACCGCGATCTCGGTCTTGCCGAAGCCGACGTCGCCCGAGATCAGGCGGTCCATCGGGATGGGCCGCTCCATGTCGGCCTTCACTTCGTCGATGGTCTGCAGCTGGTCGTGCGTCTCCGCGAACGGGAACGCCTCCTCGAGCTCTCGCTGCCACGGAGTGTCCGGCCCGAACGCGTGGCCCTTGCTGGCCATCCGCGCCGAGTACAGCTTGACGAGCTCCACGGCGATGTCGCGCACCGCCCTGCGCGCCCGGCCCTTGGCGGCCGACCAGTCGCTGCCGCCCATCTTGGACAGCTGCGGCGCCTCGCCGCCGACGTACCGGGTGAGCAGGTCGAGCTGGTCGGTCGGGACGAACAGCTTGTCGCCCGGGTAGCCGCGCTTGGAGGGCGCGTACTCCAGCACCAGGTACTCGCGCTTGGACTTCACCGCGTTGCGACCGCCGCTGGACACCTCGCGCTGCGTCAGCTCCACGAACTTGCCGATGCCGTGCGTCTCGTGCACGACGTAGTCGCCGGGCTTCAGCGCGAGGGGGTCGACGACGTTCTTGCGCCGGGTGGCGAGCTTCTTGACCTGCCGGGACTCGTAGCCGACCGAGCGGCCGTAGAACTCGCTCTCGCCGATCAGCGCGAGCTTCTCCTCCGGGAACTCGAAACCGTGCTCGACGTTCGCGCGCAACAGGTAGGCGACGCCGGGCTCGGGGTCCTCCGGGAAGGAGTCCACCGGGCGCGCCGGCAGCTCGGCCTCCGAGAGCACCTGCGCGGCCCGCTCGACCAGGCCGGCACCCTCGGCGACGATCGCGACCTGCCAGCCCGCCCGCAACCGCTGGGCCACGTGCTCGACGGCGCCGGTGACGTTGCCCGCGAAGCTGGGCACCGCCTCCGCGTTGACGCGCACCTGGAGGTACTCCTCCACCTCGCGCTCCAGGACCGGAGCGTCGGCGGGATCGGACTGGAAGCCGGAGAACGTCCACCAGGGATGGTCGGGCGCGGCCTGGCCCGGCCGGCTGAACTTCACCGAGTCCTTGAGCTTCTGGAGGGTGAGGAAGTCCCCGGCCGCGAGGTCGATCGGGGCCGCGGCGCCCACGGTGGCGGCGCTCCACGCGGCGGACAGGAACTCGCGGTTCGTCTCGGCGAGGCTGACCGCGCGGGAGGCCACGCGCTCGGGCGACAGCACCGCGACGGCCGCACCTTCGGGAAGGTAGTGCGTGAGCGGAACGAGCCGGTCGACGAGCGCGGGAGCGAGAGACTCCATGCCCTCCACCGGGATGCCCTCGCCGATCTTGGCGAGCATCGCGGACAGGCTCGGGAACTCGTGCTCCATCTCGCGGGCGCGCTGCCGCACCGGCTCGCTGAGCAGCAGCTCACGGCTCGGCGGGAGCGTCACGGCGGGGATCGGCTCGGGCAGCGACCGCTGGTCGGCCACCGAGAAGGCGCGGATCTGCTCGACCTCGTCGCCGAAGAAGTCGACGCGGTACGGGTGCTCGGCCGTGGGCGGGAAGACATCGAGGATGCCGCCGCGCACGGCGAACTCGCCGCGGCGGGTGACCATGTCGACGCGCGCGTACGCGAGGTCGACCAGCTGGAGGGACAGCCCGCCCAGGTCGAAGCCGCGGCCTCCCGCGGTCAGCTCGATGGTGGCGTAGTCGGTGAGGTTGTCGGCCAGCGGCTGCAGGGCGGCGCGCACCGAGGCGACGAGCACGAACGGGTGCGAGGCCTCCCCCGCCTCCCGGGCGGCCGCCCAGTCGGCGAGCCGGCGCAGGGCGAGGAGCCGCTTGCCGACGATCTCGGGGCTGGGGCTCAGGCGCTCGTGCGGCAGCGTCTCCCAGGCCGGGAACTCGACGATCTCGGCGTCGGGGAGCACGCACGGCAGCGCGGCGCGCACCGACTCGGACTCGCGGCCGGTCGCGGTGATGACGAGCACCGCCTCCGAGGAGCCGGCCGCGGCGCGCTTGCCGACCAGGCCGGCGAGCAGCGGTACCCGGAGGCCGTCCGTGAGCGAGAAATCGGCGTCACGACCCGCATAGGCCAGAGCGTCGGCGAACGTGGAGGCGCGCTGAAGCGCCGCGATCAAGCCCTGCAGTATCACTCGCCAAAGTCTACGCGCGGCCGCCGACAGCCCGGTCGGAGACCGGGACGAGCTCTCCGTCGTCGCCGAGAGTCGCCCAGCGCGCGGGCTCGGCGGTCGCGGCGGACGCGACCGCGCCGGGCAGGAGCAGACGACTCAGCAGGAGGCCGCCGTGCGACGGGCGCAGCGTGTCGGGGGCCGCGAGCACGTCCAGCTCGGAGAAGCCGTCCAGCCGTGCGACACCCGCCTTCACGCACGCCTCCTTCGCGGTCCATGCCAGCCGGAAGGCTCGCGCGGAGTCGGAGGCGGCGCTCACGAGCGACCGCTCCGCGGGCGCCAGCGCGTCGGCGAGATTCACCTCGCCGTCCGCCTCGACGTCGACGCCGAGCCGGGACCCCGACGCTCCGGCTGCCACCCAGCCGTGCGCATGCGACCAGCTCACATGCAGCCCCGCCACCGGCAGCGGAAGGCCGTGCTCGCCGCCGCAGACCTCGCAGCGCTGCCGCAGCGCCGCCGGGGAGACCTCCCCGCCCACCGAGGCGCCGAGGACGTGCGCGGCGAGCAGGCGCGCGGCCGTGACGTCGTCGCGGTCCGCCGCCGACCGCAGCCTTCGCAGGCGGGTCTCCGCAGCGGTGCCGAGCGGCGCCCGCGGCAGGACGGCGAGCACGCGCCGTGTCGGCGCGACGACGACCGTACTCAGCTCCATCCGCTCAGGCTAGCCGCGTCAGGTCCGGCAGGTTCAGCTCCAGCGGGTTCAGCTCCAGCCCGCTCAGATCCAGCCTTCGAGGGCCTCCATGAACCCGTCGTGGTCGTCGCGGTTGATGACGTGGCCGCTCCCCGTCACCACGCGCACCTCAAAGCCCGTGTCGCGCAGGCGCTCGGCGATCTGCGGCTTCACCAGGTAGGAGTTGTCGGCCAGCATCACCAGCGACGGCACCGCCATGTGCTCCGGAGCGCGCATGACGCTCGGCGCGAGCACGGCGGGGATGGCCGCGCGGTCGAACGATTTGAAGGTCTCGACCTCGATCGCGACGTCTGCGGGGTCCCAGCGCGGGTTCCGCTTGGCGATGCGCGCGGCGGACTGGCGGGCCAGCGTCTTCAGGAAGGCCGGCGCGAGCATCAGCTGGAACCAGTTGGCGGCCGGGCAGGAGAACGCGGGGTCGACGTAGACGGCGCGCTCCGGATGCAGCCGGTCGACGGCGAGGCTCACCGTGAGGCCGCCCAGCGAGTGGCCCATCACGAGCTCCGGCGCGTACGGCACCGTGTCGACGATGTCCTCCGCCATCAGCTCGGCGGTGTACTCGTCGGCACGCGGGCTGTGGCCGTGGCCGCGCAGGTCGACCGCGATCACGTGATAGCCGCGCTCGGCGAGCACGGGGCCGACGCGACGCCAATTGCGCGAGTCCGACATGACGCCGTGGACGAGGACCGCGTAGCGGTCTCCTGCGCCCCACTCGCGCGTGTACAACTTCATGATCAGGACGGTACGGCGTCGGCCTGGGGCGACGCCCCACACCAGCCACACTCTGGCTGAACGTCCGGCGTGAGTCGCCGGAGAGGGGGACAAAATGAGCTTTCAGCCGCAGCCGGTCTACGGACCTCCCGTCTACTACGGCGCGCCGCCCGCCGCGCCACGCCCGCGGACGCTCGGCGCCGTCTCGATGGGGATCGCGCTCGGCGTCTTCGTGCTGTCGGTGGTCGCCTCGACCTACGTCGGGATGAGCATGGGGGCGCTGACGCACGGGCTGGCGAACTCCTCCGCGCCCACGTCGCACCTCTCGTCCGCGCAGCTGGCCGCGTTCGGGCCCGCCGGGATCGTGATGACGGCGCAGATGATCTTCGGGACGGCACTCGGCATCCTCGCGCTCGTGCTGGGGATCGTGGCGGTCTCGACCAAGCGCGGGCGCGCGTTCGGCGTCGTCGGGATCGCCGTCGCGAGCGCAGCGCCCGTCCTGTCGTTCGTCGTCTACAGCGCAACGCTGGCGGCATCCGTCCCCCACGCCTGACGCGGAGGAAGCCGGGCGCTCAGCGTTCGGTGTGGAAGTGGTTCTGCGCGGCGGTGAGGCCGTCGGCGGCGATCTTCTCGACCGCGTCCGCCGCGTCGGAGACCAGGATCGGGAGGTTCTTGCGCTCCTCCGCGCTGAAGCCGGCGAGCACGTGGTCCGCCGCGGCGCGCGAGCCGGGAGGCCGGCCGACGCCGACGCGCACCCGGGTGAAGTCGCCGGTGCCGATGGCGGCGATCACGTCGCGCACGCCGTTGTGGCCGCCGTGGCCCCCGCCGAACTTCAGCTTGAGGGTGTCGAACGGGATGTCGAGCTCGTCCTGCACCACGATCAGGTGCGACGGGTCGAGCGAGTAGAAGCGCAGCAGCTGCGCCACCGGGCCGCCGGACACGTTCATGAACGTGTTCGGCTTGGCCAGGATGAACCGCGGCCCGCCGGGGGCGAGGCGCCCCTCGGCGACCGTGGCGTTCGTCTTGTGGGTCTTGAAGGTCAGACGGCCGCGCGACGCGAGCTCGTCCAGCACCATCTGCCCCACGTTGTGACGCGTGGCCGCGTAGCCGGGCCCGGGGTTACCGAGCCCGACCACGAGCCAGGGGCCCTCTGAAGAGAGAGGACTGGCCATCGGCGGTGATTACTCCGCGGACTCGGCGGCGGCCTCCTCGGCAGCCCCCTCGGCGGCCTCGGCCTCCGCGCCCTCTTCCTCCTCGCCCTCGGCGCGCACGGCGGCCGGGACGATGACGCTGAGGATCAGCAGGTCCTCGTCCTCGGCGAGCACGGCGCCCGCCGGGAGGGCGAAGTCCTTGGCGTGGTACTGGGTGCCCTCCTCGGCGTCGGTCACGTCGATGACGATGCGCTCCGGGATGTGGGTGGCCTCGACCTCGAGCTTGATGGTCGGGATGTCGAGCACCGCGATGGTGCCGGAGAACGGCTCGCCCTCGACGTGCACGGGGACCTCGACGACGACCTTCTCGCCACGGCGGACGATGAGGAGGTCGAGGTGCTCGATGATCTGCAGCACCGGGTCCTTCTGGACGTCCTTCACCAGGGTGAGCTGGCTCGTGCCGTCGATGTCGAGGTCGAGCACCGCGTTGGCCTTGCGGAGCAGGAGGCCGACCTGGTGCGCCGGGACGGTGATGTGCACGGGCTCGGTGCCGTGGCCGTAGATGACCGCGGGGATCTTGCCCGCGGCGCGGATCTTGCGGGCAGCGCCCTTGCCGAAGCTGTCGCGGACCTCCGCGACGACCTTGTTGGACTCGTCAGCCATGATGTCTCCTCACCGGCGGGGCCGGCTGTCAGGCGAGCCGGAGGGCTCGCAGTATGGGGGGGTGTTCGACTCGAGCGCATCGAGGTGCGCGAGGAAAGACTGCGTAGCCTGCTCCACCGCGTCGATTACGGATGCGTACGCATCCCTCGCCGAAGTTCAGTCCCCCATACTACCGGACGACGGAGCGCACGTCCTCCACGATGGCGGCGACCAGGTTCTCCGGCGTCTCGGCGACGTCGAGCCGGGCGCCCTCCTCGCCCGGCTGGAGCGGCTCCAGCGTCGCGAGCTGGGAGTCGAGCAGCGAGGCCGGCATGAAGTGGCCCGGCCGGATCATCCGCTCCGCGAGCAGCGCGCGAGTGCCGTCGAGCTCGGCGAAGAACGTGCCGGGCGCCTCCGACCGGATCAGGTCGCGGTAGGAGTGCTTCAGCGCCGAGCACGCGACGACCATCCCGGCCGGACCGGCCTCGGCGAGCGTGCGCCCGACCGCGCGCAGCCAGGGCTCGCGGTCCTCGTCGGTGAGCGGGATGCCCGCCCGCATCTTCGCCACGTTCGCCGCCGGATGCAGGTCGTCGCCGTCCACGAACCCGGCCCCGAGCGCCTCGGCGACGAGCGCGCCCACGGTCGACTTCCCCGACCCGGACACGCCCATCACCACGACCCTGACTGCCATGCCTCTCCTCCGTCCCGCTCCCATTCTCCTGCGGCGGCGGTCACCAGTCGTGCATGGAACCGTCGAGCAGACGGTTCACGGGGAGGTAGGCGGCCTCGTAGGGGAAGGACTGGGCGACGACGTCGTCGTAGTCGACGCCGATGCCGGGCTGCTCGCCTGGCTTCAGCATGCCCTCCTCGAACGTGTAGGTCGTCCGGAACACCTCGTGGGTGGCCGGGCTGTGCCGCATGTACTCCTGGATGCCGAAGTTCGGGATCGCGATGCCGAGGTGGATGGCGGCGGCGAGGCCGACCGGGGAGACGTCGGTCGGGCCGTGCACGCCCGACTTGATCTGGTACACGGCGGCGTAGTCGAAGATCCGCCGCAGCCCGGAGATGCCACCGGCGTGGGTGACGGGGGAGCGGACGTAGTCGATCAGCTGCTCCTCGAACAGCTCGCGGTAGTCCCAGATCGTGTTGAACACCTCGCCGATCGCCAGCGGGGTCGTGGTGTGCTCGCGCACCCGGCGCAGCGCCGCCTGGTTCTCGGCGGGGGTGACGTCCTCGAGCCAGAACAGGTCGTAGGGCTCCAGCGACTTGCCCAGCTTGGCGGCCTGGATCGGCGTCAGCCGGTGGTGCGCGTCGTGCAGCAGCGGCAGCTCCGGACCGAACTCGTTGCGCACCGCCTCGAACACCGCGGGCGCGTGCCGCAGGTAGGCACGGGTGTCCCACTGCTCCTCCACCGGGACCGCGCTGCGTCGTGCCGGCTCGTAGTCGTAGCGTTCGTCGGTGCCGAGCGCGGTGCCCTCTGCCGCGTTCTTGCTGGAGGCGACACCGTAGACCGAGGTGAGGCCGGGGATGCCGGTCTGCACGCGGATGGCCCGGTAGCCCTCCTCCAGGTGCTCGTTGATCGAGTCGAACAGCTCGGGCAGCTCGGCGCCGGAGGCGTGGCCGTAGACGAGGAGGCCGTTCCGGCTGCGGCCGCCCAGCAGCTGGTAGAGCGGCAGGCCCGCGACCTTGGCCTTGATGTCCCAGAGGGCGGTGTCGACCGCGGCGATGGAGGCCATCGTCACCGGCCCGCGCCGCCAGTAGGCGCCGCGGTACAGGTACTGCCAGGTGTCCTCGATCGCGTGCGCGTCGCGGCCGATCAGCAGCGGGACGACGTGCTCGCTCAGGTACGCCGCGACCGCGAGCTCGCGCCCGTTCAGCGTCGCGTCGCCGAGACCGGTGTACCCGTCCTCCGTGGTGATCCGCAACGTCACGAAGTTGCGGCCCGGGCTGGAGACCAGGACCTCTGCTGCGGTGATTCTCATAGGTGTGCTCCTTGGTGCGTGGCTGGATCGCTCGCGGCGATGCGCTCGGCGAGCGGCTCGGTCAGTTCGGTGAGGTCGGGGGCGAGCGCGGCAAGTACGGCCGCGGCGCGGTCGCGAGGGGTCCGTGCGTCCCGCAGGGCGGCGATCACGGACTCCGCGCCCGCGTCCCGGACGTCGGGGCCGGCGAGGTGGCGGCTCCAGGCCGCGAGCACACCCAGCTGGGCGACGCCGGGCGCGCGCCCGGAGGCGAGGCGGGCCCGCAGCGGGTCCACGATGCGCGGGCCGAGCTTCTGGGAGCCGTCCGACGCGATCTGCGCCAGCCGGTGCTCGATCCGAGCGTTGCCGAAGCGCGAGCGCAGCGCGGCGAGCGCGGCGTCCACCGCGGCGGCGTCGAAGGGCAGCTCGGTGCGCTGCTCGCTCCAGAGCCGTTCGAGCTCGGCCGACAGTGCGGGGTCGGCGATGGCCTCGGCGACTGTCCGGTGGCCCGCCGACAGGCCGTGGTAAGCGAGAAGGGAGTGCCCGGCGTTGAGGAGCCAGAGCTTGCGGCGTTCGTACGGGGCGATGTCGGCCACGAACTGCGCGCCCGCCGCCTCCCACTCCGGACGTCCCGCGGGGAAGTCGCCCGCCAGCACCCACTCCGCGAACGGCTCGGTGACCACCGGCGCGGCGTCCGCCAGCCCGGTGAGCCGGAGGGCGGCCTCCCGGTCGGCGTCGGTGGTCGCCGGTGTGATGCGGTCGACCATCGAGGACACGAAGGAGACGTCGGCGCGGATCCAGGCGTCCAGCTCCGAGCCGGGTTCCACCAACGCGAGCACGGCGTCGCGGATCACGGCGCCGTTGTCCGGGAGGTTGTCGCAGCTCACCACGGCTATGCCGCCCGCGCCCGCCTCGAACCGCGCCCGCAGGCCGTCGAGGACCCGCGCCGGAGCGCTCGACCCCGGCCGGTAGCCGGCCTCCGTGACGGTGAGCGTCAGCACGCCCACCGCCGGGTCGGCGAGCACGCGCCGCCAGGCCTCGGCGTCGGCGCCGTCGTGAACGCTGCTGAGCGCCTCCACGATCGACGCGCTGTCGCCGTCCGGCCCGCGCTCGATGAGGGTGTAGACCGCGTCCTGCGCGGCGAGCACGCGCGCGGCGTCGGGGCTGCGGCCGGTGAAAGCCGCGATCCCCCAGCCGTCGCCGTCGGTCGCCTCGTTTGCCCGCTGCGTGTACCAGGCCTGGTGCGCGCGGTGGAACGCACCCAGCCCGAGGTGCGCCACCCGCACGGGGTGGCGCACCTCACGGGCCGAGGCGACGGAGGGAGCCTCGGTCATGCGGGCACCGCGTCGCGCGTGCGCGCCTCCACGTCCCGGAGGTAGGCCAGGTTGTCGCGGGTGCGCTCCTCGAGCGGAACCGCGGTGGAGAAGTCCTCGCAGGTCACCCACCCGTCATAGCCGAACTCGTGCAGGGCGCGGAAGTAGGCGTCGACGTCTCCCACACCCTCGCGCAGCGGCGCCCAGTCGTGCCGCCAGCGCACCGTCCCGTCGGCTTCCGGCTCGCCCGGCAGCCACACGACGTTCTTCACGTGCACGTGCGCGAGGTACGGGCCGAGCAGCTGGAGGGCGGAGAGCGTGCGCTCCTGGCCCTCGATCAGCAGGTTGCCGAGGTCGTGGATGACGCCGACCGCCTCCGGGTCGAGCCCGTCGAGCAGCCGGAGCGCGGCTGAGGCCGAAGGCGTGATGGTCTCGTGGTGCAGCTCCACCAGCGCTTTGACACCCAGCGACGCGGCGACGGAGGCCGCACGCTCCATGTCGGCACGGGCGGCGGCGAACAGCTCGCGGTAGTCGCCCAGGTCGGATCGCGGCATCGTGACGCGCACCTGGCGCGCGCCGAGCTCGGCGGTCGCGGCGAGCATCCGGTCGACGTTCGCGTGGTCGCCGCAGCCGGCGTAACCGCCGATGCCCGAGAACTCCAGCCCGGCCTCCCGGGTCAGCCGGGCGATCTCCGGGAGGGACTCCTCCAGCTCGGTCAACGGCCAGGTGGAGCGGTTGCCCGCCCAGAAGCCCGGCTCGTCCGCCGGCTGCTGGTCGACCACGCGCCACTCGATGCCGTCCCAGCCCTGGGCCGCGACGGTGCGCGCGGCCTCCTCGGGCGTCCAGTCCGGCGTGGAGGCGGTGAACACGGAGAACTTCATGCGTTCACCCCCGTCGAGACCACGACGTCGTCGAGCGAGCCGTCGAGCACATCGTCGAGCAGCACAGGGCGGCCGAGGGTGGCCGACAGGTACACAGCCCGGACGACCGCGAGCGAGAGGAACGCGTCCGCCACCGTGACCCCGGGCGCGCGGTGCTCGTGGATGGCGGCCACGATGTCCTCGTACTGCCGGAGGTGCCCGACCACGAACGGGTCCGGGCCGCGCTCGCCGCCGCGCAGCTCGCTCGCCGGAACGAGGTCGGCGGCGCGGTTGCCGTCGGTGTCGGCCGTGCCGAAGTACTCGAGCTGGTCGTCGTCGATGATCGCGGAGCCGCGGTCGCCGTGCACCTGCAGGCGCACCGACAGTCCGGGGTAGGCGGCGGTCGTCGCATGCAGCACCGCGAGGGCGCCGGACTCGAAGCGGATGGTCGCCACGGCGATATCCTCGACCTCCACCCGCTCGTGGGCGAGGAGCGCGGTGCGGGCGTCGATCTCGACCGGCCGGCCGAGGAACCAGACCAGCAGGTCGACGGTGTGGACGCCCTGGTTCATCACCGCTCCCCCGCCGTCGAGCTCCCAGGTGCCGCGCCACTGACCGGAGTCGTAGTACTCCTGGCTGCGCCACCACGCCACGGAGGCGAGCCCGCTGGTCAGGCGGCCGAACGCGCCGGAGTGGGCCGCGTCCGCGACGACGCGCGAGGCCGGGTCGAACCGGTGCTGGCTGATGACCGACACGACGAGCCCGTTCTGCTCCGCGCGGCGGGACAGCTCCAGGATCTCGCGGGCGCGGGGCAGCGAGACGTCGAGCGGCTTCTCGATCACGACGTGCTTGCCGGCGGCGAGCGCCTCCTCGGCGAACACGACGTGGAGGCCGCTCGGGGTGCAGATGACGACCACGTCGAGGTCGGTTCCGGCGAGCGCCGCGGTCAGCGACGCGAACTCCGGGATACGGTCGGCGCCGTGCTCGGAGACCAGCTGGTCGGCCAGCGCGGTCGCCGCGGCCGGGACCGCGTCGACGAGTGCCGCCAGGCGCAGGCCGGGATGGCGCAGGATCGCGCGGGCGTGGTTGAGGCCGATGATGCCGCAGCCGACGATGGCCACGCGGAGGGGGGTGACGTTCGAGGGTGTTCCGGTGCTCATGCGAGGGTGACTCCGATCTGGTCGGTGAGGCGGCGGAGGGCGCGGCCGGCGACGCCGAACGCCGCCGGTCCCGAGAAGCCGCCGAGGGCGTTGACGTCGGTGAGGTGGGGTTCGAGGGAGGCGAAGCCGGTGTAGCCGTCGTCCCGCAGCGCGGTGAGGGTCTCCAGCAGCTGGCCGTCGCCCTCCCCCGCCGGCGTGACCTCGGAGGTCGCGGCCAGCGCGTCCTTCACCTGCAGGTACTCCAGGTGCGGGCGCAGCAGCGCGTAGCCGTCGTCGAACGGCGCGGCCACGCCGACCTGGACGAAGTTGGCGCTGTCCCAGGCGAGCTTCAGCGCCGGAGAGCCGACCGACTCCACGATGTCGAGGCAGCGCTCGGGGGTGTCGCCGTAGATGTCCTTCTCGTTCTCGTGCAGCAGCACGACGCCGGCGGCCTCGGCCGCGTCGGCGAGGGCGCGCATGCGGGTCAGCACGGCGTCGCGGATGTCCTCCACGGGCACGCCCTCGGCTCGGTAGAAGGAGAACAGCCGGATGTAGCGGGCGTCCAGGCGCTTGGCCGCGGCGATCGCCCGCCCCAGCCGCTCGACCTCGTGCTCGACGGGGAGGGCGACGTCGACCTTGCCGATCGGCGAGGCGATCGCGGAGACGCGCATCCCGCGCTCGGCGAGGATGCCCGCGAGCCGGTCGAGCTGCTCGTCGTCGAGGTCGACGATGTTGACGCCCCACGCGCTGCGCACCTCGATGTGGTTGGCGCCCAGCGCCTGCAGGACCGCGATCTGGACGGCCGGGTCGGGATCGATCTCGTCGCCGAAGCCGGACAGCGCCCAGGTGGGTCGGATTGTGTCAGTCACTCTCTCTCACTTCACTCGTGTCTTCGTCATCTTCATTTGACTCCCCCGGCCGTCAGCCCGCCCACCAGGTAGCGCTGGAACACCAGGTAGAGGGCCACGACCGGGACGGCGCAGATCAGCGACGCCGCCATCATCTGCCCGTACAGGGGCAAGGCTCCACCCTCCTGCGCGACGGTGAACACCTGGAGCGCGACGGCCGCCGTCCGGGTATCGGGGTTCGTCATCACCGAGGCGAACAGCACGTCGTTCCAGCCGAGCAGGAACGCGAAGATGCCCGCCACGACCACGCCCGGCCAGCTGAGCGGCAGGACGATCGTGGTCAGGATCCGCCACGACGAGGCACCGTCGATGCGGGCCGCCTCCTCCAGTTCGCGCGGCAGCCCGCGCAGGTAGGTCACCATGACCCAGGTCGAGAACGGCAGCGCGAACGTCAGGTAGGTGACGAACAGCGACCACCGGGTGCCGATGATCGGCGCGCCGAGCGCGCTGGACGCCGACGAGAACAGCACGAACACCGGCAGCAGCATGAGCGTCCCCGGGATCGACTGGAGCCCGAGCAGGCCGCGCAGGAACGTCAGCCGGCCGCGGAACGCGAAGCGCACGAGCACGTACGCGGTCGCCACCGAGAGGAAGGCGCACACGATCGCGACGCCGCCGGCGACGATGACGCTGTTCATCAGGCCGTTGCCGAGCGCGACCGTCGACCACACCTTGACGTAGTTGTCGAAGTTCAGCGAGCTCGGGAAGAACTCGCCGCTGGCGACGCCGATGTCGGAGTTCACCGATGACAGCAGCACGTACAGGATGGGCAGCAGCGCGACGCAGAGCAGGACGGCGATGATGGCGGCCTGCAGCGGGCGCGGCAGCAGCCGGTAGACGTCGCCGGTGCCGTTGCAGCGCGCGGCGCGAGCAGTGGGGGCGGTGGTGGTGGGGGCCGAAATGGTCATACCGTCTTCTCCTTCCGGTCGTCGCCGGTGTCGAGCCGGACGGCGCGCAGGTAGATGAACAGCGGGATCGCGATCAGGATCAGCGAGAACACCGCCATCGCCGCGCTCAGCCCGAAGCGGAAGCTCTGGAAGCTGGTCACGTAGGTCAGCACCGGCAGCACGTTGACCGCCTGCGGCGCCGGAACACCGAAGAGCACGAACGGCAACGTGAAGCCGTTGATGTTGTGCAGCAGCGAGATGATCAGCGCGAGCGCGATCGGCCCGCGCAGGGCCGGCAGGATGACGTAGCGCAGCTTCGCCCACCAGCCGGCGCCGTCGATGGCGGCGGCCTCGTGGACCTCGTTCTCGATCGATTGCAGGCCGGCCAGGACCAGCAGGTAGAAGAACGGCCACGACGACCAGATCTGCACCAGCACGAGCGTCCAGTAGCTGAGCGGGCCGTTGAGCCACAGCCCGGTGTGGATGCCGAGGTTGCCGAGGACGGTGTCCACGATCCCGTGCGGCTGCAGCATGGTGTGCCAGAAGGTGCCGACGACGAAGCCGGGCAGCACGTACGGCACGAGGAACAGCGAGCGCACCAGCGCACGGCCGCGGAAGGCGTTCTGCGTCGCCAGGGCCGCCGCCACGCCGATCGGCAGGGTCACGACGGCCGCGATGACGGCGAACGAGACGCTGATCCAGATCGACTGCAGCAGCGAGGACGAGGTCAGCGCCTCGATGTAGTTCCCGAGCCCGATGAACGGTGCGGAGACCCAGTCGCGCAGCGTGTACATGTCCAGGTCGAGCGTCGAGATGACGAGTGCGAACACGAAGGGGACGATGATGACCAGCAGCATGAGGATGCCCCCGGGAAGGAGCAGCCAGAGCGGCCGGTTGCGCTGCTGCACGGTCCGGCGGCCACGGCGGGGCGCCCCGCCCGTCCGCGGAGGGGTGGCCTCCGCGGACGGGCGGGCGGTCGCGGCGGGAGCCGCGGTTTCGGTGGACATGACGATCGGTCCGCTACTTCTTGGCCTTGTCCAGCGAGCCCTGGGCGCTCGACTGCGCGGTCTTCAGGAGCTGCGACAGCTCGGAGCTGCTGACCGAGCCCTTCGACAGGCCGGGGATCGACTGCACGACCACGTTGGTCAGGGCGAGCTGGGTGTCTCCCCAGGCGCCGCTGAACGGCGTCGCCACCGACTTGCTGATCGCGTCGACGATCGGGGCGATGATCGGCTTCGACTTCTGCAGGTCGGCCGCCGCCTGAGCGTTCGACGGCAGGTCGCCGAGGAGCGAGAACTCCTTGGTCTGCATGTCGGCGCGGGTGACCATGTTGATGTAGGCGAAGGCCAGGTCCTGGTTCTTCGAGTACTTGGCGACCACGATGTTGTCACCGGAGACGATGCTCGCCGCGGGCTTGCCGCTGGACGGGTTGGACGTCTTGCCCGGCGCCACGGTCGGCATCAGCGCATAGGCGTACTTGCCGGCCACGGCGGACTTGTCCAGCGCTTCGATCGAGCTGGCCGACACCATCGGCAGGTACGCCGCCTTGCCCGCGGCGAACGCCGCGACCGCCTGCGGGTTCTTCCAGCCGACCGCCGCCGGGTCGACCGCCTTCTGCTGGGTGAGCCAGCCGAAGTAGGTCTGGTAGGCCTTCTCGGTGATGGGGTCGTCGATCCGCGCCTTGCTGGACTTCAGGTCGAGGATCGGGTTGCCCGCCTGCGTCGACATCGCCCAGACGAACTTCCACGGGTCGTAGTTGTCGGCGTAGCCGACCGCGACGCCGTAGGTGTCCCCGGTGGTGAGCTTCTTGGCCTGGCTGGCGAAGTCGTCCCAGGTAGTGGCGGGCTTGTCGATGCCGGCGGCCTTCAGGAGGTCCTTGTTGTACGCCATCACGAACGGGCGCTGCGCGAGCGGCACGCCGACCTGGTTCTTGGCATCCGGCCCGGACATGCCGAGCGAGGCGGGCACGAAGCGGTCGCGGCCGCCGACCTTCTTCCAGTCGTCGTCGCTGAGCTTGACGAACGCGCCGGTGGCGTAGGCGGTCGGGGTGAAGGTCGTGCCGAGCGCGTAGACGTCCGGGCCCTGCCCGGAGACCACCGAGGTCTGGATCTTGGTGAGCTCGTCGTTGGAGCTGGCGAAGGTGTCGAAGGCCAGGTCGGCCCCGGTCTCCTTCTTGAACTGGGCCTGCAGCTCCGCGAACCACTCCTTCTGCTGCTGCGGGTAGAGCCCGCTCGCTCCGACGTAGACGGACAGGGTGCGCCCCTTGCCGTCGATGGTCGTGGAACTGGGGTTCGAGCCGCCGCCGGAGGACGAGCAGCCGGTCAGGGCCAGGCCGATGGCGGCCAGCCCGGCGATCGCGCCGAGCGCGAAACGTGATCTCATACGTGACTCTCCTTTGAGGATGGGATCCGGTGGATCAAGTCCCCCGGACGAGGTGCGCACCGCGGGACTGCCGCCGAGCCTAGGCATCCCGGCAACACGGCTGCAACCGATTGCCAATATTTGCCATTGTGTGCTGTGATGGGCGCATGAGCCCTCAGCTTCGCGGGTATCCCGACGGTGTGGACCGCCCGGCCACCCTCGCCGACGTGGCCGCCGCCAGCGGCGTCGCCACCTCGACGGCCTCCCGTGCCCTAGCCAATCCGGGCCGCGTCAACGCGATCACGCGCGAGCGCATCGAGCGCGCCGCCCGGGAGCTGAACTACATCCCGAACTCGCAGGCCCGGGCGCTCACCAGCGGCCGGACCCGGAGCATCGCCGTTCTGGTCTCGGACGTCACGAACCCGTTCTACTTCGGCATCATCCGGGGCACGCAACAGCAGCTCAAGGCCGCCGGCTACACCCAGCTGCTGGTCGACACCGAGGAGTCCGACGAGCTCGAGGACGGGATGCTGCACAAGCTGCGGCCGTCGTTCGACGGCGCGATCCTCGCCGCCTCCCGACTGACCGACCGGCGGCTGACGGCGCTGGCGGCGGAGGTGCCGATCGTGGCGATCAACCGGCAGACCCGCGGGGTCGCCAACGTCTTCATCGACACTCCCAACGGTGTCGAACAGGCGGTCGGGCACCTGGCGTCGCTCGGCCACCGCTCGATCGTCTACGCCTCCGGTCCGGAGACCTCCTGGTCGAACGAGCGCCGCTGGCGTGCGCTCGTCCGTGCGGCGGAGCGCTACGACGTGGAGGCGCTCCGGGTCGGGCCGTTCGCCCCGCGCCAGTACGCGGGCGCGGCCGCGGCCGACGCTGTGCTCCACGCGGGAGCGACGGCCTGCATCGCGTTCAACGACCTCCTGGCGATCGGGATGCTGGCCCGCTTCCGCGAGCGCGGGGTCGACGTGCCCGGGGACGTCTCGCTGGTCGGCTGCGACGACATCTTCGGAGCCGACTTCTGCAACCCGCCGCTGACCACCCTGACTGCTCCGATCGAGCAGGCCGGGCGCACCGCGGTCGCCATGCTGCTCGCCCGGCTGGACGAGAGCGCCGCTCCGGTCAGCCGGCAGGCGACGACGCTCCCCACGCATCTCACCGTCCGGGCATCCACGGGGCCCGCGCCCGCGCGCCCCTCGATCGCACCGGACACATCGACGACCCAGGCCACCTCGACGAAAGGACGCGGATGACCGCGCTCGCCCCGCACCCCGACCGGCTGTTCCCCGCCGACCCCGCCGAGCGCGACCTGGCCCGCCGGCTGCACGCCGCCGTCGCCGACGCGCCCATCTACTCCCCGCACGGTCACGTGCCGGCGGCGACGCTGGCCGACGACGAGCCGTTCCCGGACCCGGCGGCGCTGCTGATCACGCCCGACCACTACGTGACGCGGATGCTGCACGCGGTGGGCGTGCCGCTCTCCGACCTCGGGCTCGCGCGCGACGGCGTGCCCTCCGCCGCCTCGGGCCGATCGATCTGGCGGACGCTCTGCGAGCACTGGGACGTCTTCCTGGGGACGCCCGTCCGATTCTGGTTCGAGTCGGAGTTCAGCGAGGTGTTCGGGCTGAACGAGCAGCCGTCGGCGCAGAACGCGGACGCGCTCTACGACCAGCTGGTCGCCACCCTCGCGTCGCCGGAGCTCCGGCCGCGCGCGCTGTTCGACCGGTTCCGGATCGCCGTGCTCGCGACCACCGACGACCCGGCCGACGACCTCGAGGCGCACGCGCGCCTCGCCGCCGACCCCACCTTCACAGGCCGGGTCGTCCCGACCTTCCGCGCCGACCGGTACATGCACCCCGACGAGCCGGGCTGGGCCGGCCGGCTCGACCGCCTGGGGGCCCGCGCCGACGTCGACACGTCGAGCTACGCGGGGCTGCTGGAGGCGCTGCGGGTCCGCCGCGCCGCGTTCGCCGCCGCCGGCGGCACCGCGACGGACACCGGCGTCATCGACACCGGCAGCGAGCCGCTGGAGACGGCGGAGGCCTCCCGCATCCACCGCGCCGCGCTCGACGGCTCGGTCACCGCCGCCGAGACCGTGGCCTACCGCCGCAATATGCTCTACCGGCTGGCCGAGATGGCGGCCGACGACGGCCTGGTCATGCAGCTGCACCCCGGCGTGCACCGCAACCACCACCGGCCGACCTTCGAGGCCTACGGGCCGGACACCGGGCACGACCTCCCCGCGGTCGGCTCGTTCACCGAGCCGCTCACGCCGATCCTGCGCGACTTCGGCACGAACCCGACCTTCCGGCTGGTGCTGTTCACCGTGGATGAGACGACGTTCTCGCGCGAGATCGCGCCGCTCGCCGGCTTCTACCCGTCGGTGTACGCGGGCGCGCCGTGGTGGTTCCTGGACACCCCGGCTGCGATCCTCCGCTACCGCCGGGCGATCACCGACAGCGCGGGCTTCACCAAGACCAGCGGCTTCATCGACGACACCCGGGCGTTCTGCTCGATCCCGGCGCGGCACGACATGTCGCGCCGGGTGGACGCCTCGTTCCTGGCCTCCCTCGTCGTCACGCACCAGCTGGCCGAGGAGGACGCGTTCGGCCTCGCGCACCGGCTGGTCGACGACATCCCCCGCACGACGTTCCGCCTCGGCTGAGCGGGACGTCACACAACGATCCCAGCTGCGCCGGACGGCTACGCTGGACGCAAACCGTCTCAACGAAGGAGTCCTCCGTGCCCGAGAACCACGCAACGGCCAACATCGGAGTCGTCGGTCTGGCTGTGATGGGGTCGAACCTGGCCCGCAACCTCGCCTCGCGCGAGGGCAACACCGTCGCCGTCTTCAACCGGACCTACGCACGCACCGAGGAGCTGGTGAACGCCCACCCGGAGGCCGGCTTCGTGTCCGCCGAGCAGATCGACGACTTCGTCGCCTCGCTCTCCAAGCCGCGCACCGCGATCATCATGGTCCAGGCCGGCCGCGGCACCGACGCCGTCATCGACCAGCTGGTCGAGCGGTTCGAGCCGGGCGACATCATCGTCGACGGCGGCAACGCGAACTTCCACGACACCATCGAGCGCGAGAAGCGCATCGCGCCGACCGGCATCCACTTCGTCGGCGCCGGCATCTCCGGCGGCGAGGAGGGCGCCCTCCACGGCCCCTCGATCATGCCGGGCGGCTCGGAGGAGTCGTACAAGACCCTCGGCCCGATCCTGGCCTCCATCGCCGCGGTCGCCGAGGGCGAGCCGTGCGTGACCCACGTCGGCACGGACGGCGCCGGCCACTTCGTGAAGATGATCCACAACGGCATCGAGTACGCCGACATGCAGCTCATCGCCGAGGCAGACGACCTGCTGCGCACGGTCGGCGGCCTTTCGCCTGCCGAGATCGCGGACGTGTTCGCCGAGTGGAACAACGGCTACCTGGAGTCGTACCTGATCGAGATCACCGCAGAGGTGCTGCGCCAGGTGGACGCCGAGACCGGCAAGCCGTTCGTGGACATCGTCCTCGACCAGGCCGGCTCCAAGGGCACCGGCGTCTGGACCGTGCAGAACGCACTCGACCTGGGCATCCCGGTGGGCGGCATCGCGGAGGCCGTCTTCGCCCGCGCGGTCTCCTCCAAGCCCGCGCAGCGCGCCGCCGTGCAGGCGACCATCCAGTCCCGTCCGGAGGTGCAGAAGGCGGAGGACGTGAAGGCCTTCGCGGACGACGTCTCGAAGGCGCTCTACGCCTCCAAGGTGGTCGCCTACGCCCAAGGCTTCGACGCGATCGTCGCGGGCGCCGAGAAGTACGGCTGGGACATCCACAAGGACGAGATCGCCAAGATCTGGCGCGGCGGCTGCATCATCCGCGCCCAGTTCCTCAACCGGATCGCCGACGCCTACGACGAGAACCCGGACATCACCACGCTGCTGGAGGCGCCGTACTTCGCCGACGCCGTCCGCGAGGGAGAGGCCGCCTGGCGTCGCATCGTCGCCACCGCCGCGCTCTCCGGCGTGCCGGTGCCCGGCTTCGGCTCGGCCCTGTCGTACTACGACTCGCTCGCGTCCAAGCGCCTCCCCGCCGCGCTCGTGCAGGGTCAGCGCGACTTCTTCGGCGCGCACACCTACAAGCGCGTCGACAAGGAGGGCACCTTCCACACGGTGTGGTCGGGCGACCGCACCGAGATCGAGACCGAGGGCTCCTCGCACTAAAGCCCTTTTCGCCGCGTGAGGAAGTGCTCCGAATCATCACGATTCGGAGCACTTCCTGTACTCCTGCCCCGCGAGGGAGGCAGACTCGTAGGCGTGACGTTCGAGGATCACCCGGAGCTGACGGAGTACGACCCGTCGGACCGTCCGCTGCGCGGGCGGAAGCGGACCATCGCGACGCGCGTGTTCGTGGTCGTCGCGCTCACCGCGCTCCTGCTGCCCGGGATCATGCTGACGATCAGCATCCAGACCGACACCGCGGACTACACGTGCCAGGTCTACGCCCGGCACTACGAACCGGACTCGGTGAGCTCTTCAGCCCGCTTCGAGCTGTTCGCGCCCGCCGGCCCGGGCTGGCAGTGCTACGCCCTGAACACCGAGGGCGACACGACCTTCGTCGCACCGCTGGGACTCATCCCGTCGGCGCCGCACAGCCTCCGGTAGGGGTTCCGGCGGGGTCAGGCGGCGGGGGTCAGGCGGCGCCGTCGAACATCGAGGTCACCGAGCCGTCGGTGAAGACCTCGCGGATCGCGTTCGCCAGCAGCGGCGCGATCGGCAACACGGTGAGGCCCTCCCAGCGCTTGTGCGCCGGCAGCGGCAGCGTGTCGGTGACGACGACCGAGTCGATCGCCTCCGACTGCAGCAGCTCCACGGCCGGGTCGCTGAACACGGCGTGCGTCGCGGCCACGACGACCCCGATCGCGCCCGCGGCCTTCAGCGCCTCCGCGGCCTTCACGATCGTGCGGCCGGTGTCGATCAGGTCGTCCACCAGCAGGCAGACCCGGCCCTTCACGTCGCCGACGATCTCGTGCACCGAGACCTGGTTGGGGACCAGCGGGTCGCGGCGCTTGTGGATGATCGCCAGGGGCGCACCGAGCTTGTCGCTCCAGATGTCGGCGACGCGCACGCGGCCCATGTCGGGCGAGACGACGGTCAGCGTCGACGCGTCGAGCTCGCGCTGCATGTGCTCCAGGAGCACCGGCATGGCGAAGAGGTGGTCGACCGGGCCGTCGAAGAAGCCCTGGATCTGGGCGGCGTGCAGGTCGACCGACATGATGCGGTCGGCCCCGGCGGCCTTGAACAGGTCGGCGACCAGGCGGGCCGAGATCGGCTCGCGGCCGCGGCCCTTCTTGTCCTGGCGGGCGTACGGGTAGAACGGCGCGACGACCGTGATGCGCTTGGCCGAGGCGCGCTTCAGCGCGTCCACCATGATGAGCTGCTCCATGAGCCACTCGTTGATCGGGGAGGTGTGAGACTGGATCACGAAGGCGTCAGAGCCGCGGACGCTCTCGTCGAACCGGGCGTAGATCTCGCCGTTCGCGAAGGTGCGGGAGTCGGTCGGCACCAGTTCGCTGCCGAGGCACTCGGCGATCTGCTCGGCGAGCTCGGGATGCGCACGCCCCGAGATCAGAACGAGTCGTTTCTGGCCGGTGGCAGTGATCCCTGACACTTACTCTCCGCTCTCTTCCGTCGCCCCGCTCTGTTCGGCGGCGCGCGCGGCTTCGGTGCCCGGCCGCTTCTGGGCGACCCAGCCTTCGATGTTGCGCTGCGGCGCGACGGTGATGGCGAGCGCCCCAGGTGGAACGTCCTTCCGGACGACCGTCCCGGCTCCGGTGTACGCTCCGTCACCCATCCTAACGGGCGCGACGAGCACCGTGTTCGTGCTGATCCGCACGTGCGAGCCGATGACCGTGCGGTGCTTGTTCACGCCGTCGTAGTTGGCGGTGATGACGCCCGCGCCGAGGTTGCCCTTCTCCCCCACCTCGGCGTCGCCGACGTAGTTGAAGTGGGCGAGCTTGGTGCCGGCGCCGATGACCGCGTTCTTGGTCTCGGAGAAGGTGCCGATCTTGCCGTTCGCGCCGAGGACGGTGCCCGGGCGGAGGTAGGAGAACGGGCCGACCGTCGCCCCGTCGCCGATCACGGCGAGGGTGGCGTCGGTGCGCTTGACGGTCGCGCCGGCGCCGACCTCGGTGTCGACCAATGTGGTGTCCGGGCCGATCTCGGAGCCGGTGCGGACGACCGTCGCGCCGCGCAGCTGGGTGCCGGGGAGGATCGTGACGTCGGGCTCGAGGACGACCTTCACGTCGATCCAGGTGGTCGCCGGGTCCTGCACGGTGACGCCGGCGAGCTGCCACGTGCGCACGACCAGCGCGTTCAGGCGCGCCGCGGCCTCACTGAGCTGGGCGCGGTCGTTGATGCCCTCCACGAGCCAGGACTCGGACACCGGGAGGGCGTCGACGTCGAAGCCGGCCTCCCGCAGCAGCCCGATGACGTCGGTGAGGTACTTCTCGCCCTGGGCGTTGTCGGTGGTCACGTTGGCGAGCATGTCGCGCAGGGCCGCGGCGCCGAACACGTAGATGCCGGCGTTGATCTCGCCGATCGCGCGCTCGGCCTCGGTGGCGTCCTTGTGCTCCACGATCCGGTCGAGGTGGCCCTCCGGGGTGCGCACGATGCGGCCGTAGCCGGTGGCGTCGGCCGGGAAGGACGACAGGATGGTCGCTGCCGCGCCGCCCGCGCGGTGCGCGGCGACCAGCTCGCGCAGCGTCGCGGCGTCGAGCAGCGGGACGTCGCCGTTGACCACGAGCACATCGCCCGCGAAGCCCTCGGGCAGCACCGCGACGGCCTGCTCGACCGCGCGGCCGGTGCCGGGGACCTCGTCCTGGTCGACGATGACCGCCTCCGGCAGGTCCGCCTCGATCACCTCGGCGAGCCGGTCGCGCTCGTGCCGCACGACCGCGATCACGCGGGCGGCGTCGAGCTCGCGAGCGGTCGCCAGCACGTGGCCGACGATCGGGATGCCGCCGAGCGGGTGCAGCAGCTTGGGCGTGGCGGACTTCATCCGCGTGCCCTGGCCGGCCGCGAGAACGACGATGGCGAGATTCTGATCGGTCATGATGCTCCGGATGCGAGGTGGTCGGGCGGATGTCGTGTCGAACGGTCGAACGGTCGGGCCGCGGGTGGCTCCGCCTCCAGGACTCGAACCTAGACCTAACAGCTCCAAAGGCTGTCGTGCTGCCATTACACCAAGGCGGACCGCGCAACGCGCACACACAGTCTGCCAGACCCGGCCGGCGCTGCCGCCGAGCGGAGCGCCTGGCCCAATAGCATGGAGGGATGGCGGAGGCACAGGACCCGGGCGCGCGCGGCGGCGCACGCGACGAGGTCGACCGCATCGTCGGCGCCTGGCTGCGCGAGCGCCCCGACCTCGACTTCTCGCCGCTTCAGGTGCTCTCCCGCGTCGACCGGCTCTCCCGGCACCTCGACCGCGCGCGCCGTGGTGCGTTCGACCGCTCCGACCTCGACTCGTGGGAGTTCGACGTGCTGTCGGCGCTGCGCCGGGCGGGTTCGCCGTTCCAGCTCAGCCCCAAGTCGCTCCTGCAGCAGACCCTGGTGTCGTCGGGCACGATGACCAACCGGATCGACCGCCTCGTCGCCCGCGGGCTGGTCGAGCGCCGCACCGACCCCAACGACGGCCGCGGCATCCTGGTCCAGATGACGACGCAGGGCCTGGCCCGCGTCGACGCCGCGATCACCCGCCTGGTGGACGCGGAAGCCGACCTCCTGGAGGCGCTCTCCCCGGTCGAGCAGGAGCGGCTGGCCGGACTGCTGCGCAAGCTCAGCCTCGGCTTCGACGCCGGCGCCTGAGCCCCGCGCGCCCGGCGCAGGCCTGCGCGTCCTCTCAGGTGTCTACGATCCCGCTCTCATAAACTCGTCGGCGATGAGACTTTCCCTGAAGCGCCTCCCCTCGCGAGTGAAGCGCGCAGCACGCTTCGAGATCCACGCGCACTGGCGCCGGCAGCCGCTCGTCCTCGGCTCCGTCTTCTACGAGTCGTTCTCGGGCAACGGGATGCTCGACAATCCGGAGGCGCTGTTCCGCACCCTCCTGGCCGCGCCGGACCTGAAGCACCTCACCCACATCTGGGCCCTGTCCGATCTCCACCAGTACCGCGCGGCGGTGGAGGAGTTCGCCGACGACCCGCGCGTCACCTTCGTCCGCTACGGGTCGGCCGCCTACTACCGCGCGCTCGCGACCAGCCAGTACCTGGTCAACAACGCCACCTTCCCGTACGACTTCTCCAAGCGGCCCGGGCAGGTCTACCTCAACACCTGGCACGGCACCCCGCTCAAGCGGATGGGCTACGACATCGACGGCGGCGCGCTCGCGACGGCGAACATCGTCCGCAACTTCGTCCAGGCCGACTACCTCCTGGCGGCCAACGAGTTCATGATCGACCAGATGTACCGCACCGGGTACAAGCTCGACGGCATCTACCGCGGCACCGTCATCGAGGAGGGCTACCCGCGCGTCGACCGGCAGTTCCTGGACGACGCCCAGCGCGAGGACGTCCGGCGGCGGCTGATCGCGTCCGGCATCCCGCTCGGCGACCGCAAGGTCATCCTGTACGCCCCGACCTGGAAGGGGCAGGTCTTCGGCCGTCCCGAGGACGACCTGGATGCGATGCTCGCCCACATCGCCCAGGTGGAGGAGCGCATCGACACCAGCCGGTACGCCGTGCTCGTGAAGACCCACCAGAGCGTGCACGCGCTCGCCGCCGGCCGGCCGGAGCTGGCCCGGATGCTCGTGCCCAACGAGATCCCGACCAACCTCGTGCTCGGCGCCACCGACATCCTGGTGTCGGACTACTCCAGCATCTTCTTCGACTTCCTCCGCACCGGACGCCCGATCCTGTTCTTCACGCCGGACCTGGCGGACTACGCCGGCACCCGCGGCCTCTACTTCGAGCCGGACGAGTGGCCCGGCCCCGTGCTGATGTCCGCCGGCGAACTCGGCGACGCCCTCGCGGCGGTGACCGAGGACGGCGACCAGGTGCCTGCCGAGGCACGAGAGCGCTACCTCGACATGCAGCGCCGGTTCACTCCCTACGACGACGGCTCGGCCGCCGAGCGCGTCGTCGACATCGTGTTCCGGGGCGTGCGCGACGACTACCGGCTGCGCACCTCGCTGGACGACGACGGCCGCGAGAAGATCCTGCTCTACCTGGGCGGCATGCGCCCGAACGGGATCACGACCTCCGCGCTCAACCTGCTCAACAACCTCGACCACGAGCGCTACGACGTGTCGGCGTTCTTCGCCCAGAGCAACTCTCCGGAGTCGATCGGCAAGCAGCGCCAGATCCACCCGGCCGTCCGCCAGTTCCCGCGCGTCGGCGGGATGAACGGGGCGAAGCTGCGGCACCTCGCCCGGCACCTCGAATTCCGGCGCGGCCGCACCGCCCAGCACGCCGACACCGCGGCGCAGAACCGGCTCTGGGACGACGAGTGGTACCGCTGCTTCGGCGACAGCCGCTTCGACTACGTGGTCGACTTCTCCGGCTACGGGCCGTTCTGGGCGATCCTCCTGCTGCACTCGCCGGAGGCGCAGCGCTCGATCTGGCTGCACAACGACCTGGCCTCCGACGCGCACCGCGAGGTCAACGGCGAGAAGCGGATGCTGCACTCCCTCACCCAGCTCTTCACCCTGTACGCGCAGTACGACCACCTGGTGTCGGTCTCCCCCACGCTGTCGGACGTGAACCGGGCGTCGCTGGCGGAGTTCGCGCCGCCGGAGAAATTCCTGTCCGCGCTCAACACGGTGGACGCCGAGCACATCCTCCAGAACGCGGAGGGCGACCTCCGCCAGGCGGCCTTCGACGAGGAGATCGGCAGCGTGCCCGACTGGGCCGAGGTGCTGCTCGCTCCCGCCAACGACGTCACCACGTTCGTCAACGTGGGACGCCTGTCGCCGGAGAAGAACCAGGAACGGCTCATCCGCGCCTTCGCGCAGGTGCACGCCGACGACCCGAAGACCCGGCTGGTCATCGTCGGCGCGGGCCCGCTGCAGGAGCACCTGGAGGCGGTCGTCACCACGCTCGGGCTGGAGGGCTCGGTCTTCCTGACCGGGATGCAGCGCAACCCGCACGCGATCATGGCGAAGGCGGACTGCTTCGTGCTGTCGAGCGACTACGAGGGCCAGCCGATGGTCATCCTGGAGGCGCTCGTCCTGGACCTCCCGATCGTGACCGTCGAGTTCGCGTCGGCGAAGAACGCCCTCCCAGCAGGCACCGGTCTGGTCGTCCCGCAGTCGGTCGACGGCGTCGCCGACGGGATG
The DNA here is from genome assembly GCF_058806435.1 of Leifsonia sp. GW821-FHT13C09. NCBI lineage: Bacteria > Bacillati > Actinomycetota > Actinomycetes > Micrococcales > Microbacteriaceae > Leifsonia > Leifsonia sp. GW821-FHT13C09. The sequence continues at coordinate 209,805 of NZ_JBXAPS010000003.1, forward strand.
CGCGCATTCCTGCGCGGCGAGGTCCCGGCCCGCCGGTTCGACTGGGCGGCCTACAACCGGAAGGCTGTGGGCGAGTTCTACCGGGCGATCGGGGCCGAGCCGGTCGTGGCCGCGGCCGCGGAGGTGGCGGCGGCCGCGCCGTCGGCGGTGCCGCTGGATGCGCCGGCGCCGGAGACCGGCGCGTCGGCCGAGGCGACGACTGCCACGGCCGCGGGTTCCGCAGCGGTGGCTTCGGAGGCGGTGGCGTCCGAGGCGGTGGCGTCCGAGGCGGTGGCCGAGTAGCCGCTCAGGCCCGCGCGACGATCGCCGCAGTGTCCACTCCGGTCGGCAGCTCCCCGTAGAGCGACCCGCGATCGGGCCCGAGCCGCGCCGCCACGAAGGCGTCGGCGACCGCCGGCGGCGCGTGCCGGATGAGCAGCGACGCCTGCAACGCGACCGCGAGCGCAGCCACCAGGGTGCGTGCCGTCGACTCGTCCGCCTCCGCCACCGCGCGGCGCAGGCGGTCGTGGTGCGCGTCGAACACCGCGTGCACGCCTCGTGCCGCCGCGAGCTCCGCGTCGAACGCCGCCACGCTCGCCGGCTCGCGGCGGAGGGCGCGCAGCACGTCCAGTGCGATGACGTTGCCCGAGCCTTCCCAGATCGCCATCACCGGCTGCTCCCGATAGCGCCGGGCCAGCGGGAACGCCTCCGTGTAGCCGTTCCCGCCCAAACACTCCATCGCCTCGTAGGCGTGGCCGGGACCGCGCTTGCAGACCCAGTATTTGCTCACCGCGGTGGCCAGCCGACGGAACGCGACCTCGGCCTCCGGGGCGTCGTCGTCGTGCGCGCGGGCCAGCCGTAGACCGACCGCCGTCGCCGCCTCCGACTCCAGCGCCAGGTCGGCCAGCACCGCCGTCATCGCGGGCTGCTCGACAAGGCGGCGGCCGAACGCCGCGCGGTGCCGGACGTGCCAGGCCGCCTCCGCGACGGCCTGCCGCATCCCCGCGGCGCTGCCGAGCACGCAGTCGAGCCGGGTGCGGTTCACCATCTCCAGGATGGTGCGCACGCCGCGGCCCTCCTCGCCGAGGAGGTAGCCGACCGTGTCCGCGAACTCGACCTCGCTGGAGGCGTTCGAACGGTTGCCGAGCTTGTCCTTCAACCGCTGGATCAGGAACACGTTGCGCGTGCCGTCCTCCAGCACGCGCGGCACGACGAAGCAGCTCAGACCTCCCGCGCTCTGCGCGAGCACCAGGAACGCGTCCGACATCGGCGCCGAGCAGAACCACTTGTGGCCGGTCAGCAGCCAGCGGCCGTCGCCGTCGGCGAGCGCGCGGGTGGTGTTGGCGCGCACGTCAGAACCGCCCTGTTTCTCGGTCATCGCCATCCCGAACAGCGCGGAGGATTTACCGGCCTCGAGGCGGCCGTCGTAGTCGCGCGAAAGCAGCCGGGGCACCCACTCGGCCGCGAGCTCCGGGGAGGCGGCGAGCGCCGGGACGGCCGCGTGCGACATCGAGATCGGGCAGGCGTGTCCCGGCTCGACCTGCGCGAACAGCAGGAAGGTCGCGGCGCGGGCGACGCTCGCACCCGCGCGCGGTTCCGCCCAGGCGGAGGTGTGCGCTCCGGCGGCGACCGCCTGCCGGATCACCCGGTGGTAGCTCTCGTCGTAGTCGACCTCGTCGATGCGGGCGCCCCATCGGTCGAAGGCCCGCAGCTGCGGCTCCCGCACGTTCGCCCGCTCGGCGTCGGCCTGGAACCCGGCCGAGCCGACCAGCCGCCCGACCGCCCCGAGGTCGGCGACCGCCCAGTCGGCGTCGTAGCGCTCGACGGCCTCCCGCAGCGGGAGGTTCGCGGCGAACTCGTCCAGGTCGACGCGGGGCGGCGCCTGGTTGAGGACGGGATCGGCGTGCTGAGTCACAACGGTGTGCGTCGGCATGCGGCGAGTCTAATCCGGGGCGGACGGCGCGGGGCGGTCCCGATTACGCTGAACCGGTGCGCCTCCCCACCACCCTCACCACCGACCGCCTCGTCCTGCGGCCCTGGCGCGACGACGACGCCGGCTTCGCCTTCGACCTGTACTCGCGGTGGGAGGTTGCGCGGTTCCTCGGCCGCACCCCCGCCGTCCTGACGGAGCCGGTGGAGGCCGAGCGACGCATCGCGCGGCTGCGTGCTCTGGAGGACGACCTGCGGGTGTTCCGGGTCGTCGAACTCGCGGACGGGACCCCGGTCGGCACGGTGATGCTGCAACCGATCCCGGCCTCCGGGCCCGAGCCGCTGCGCCCATCCGGCGACACCGAGATCGGCTGGCACTTCCACCCGGACCACTGGGGCCACGGCTACGCGGCCGAGGCGGCGCGCGCCCTCCTCGTGGCGGCGCTCGCGGACCTGCCGCGGGTGGTCGCGGTCACCTACCCCGACAACGCCGCCTCGCAGCGCGTCTGCGAGCGGATCGGGATGCGCCCGCTCGGCCCGACCGACGCGTACTACAACGTGCGGATGTCGCTGTTCGAGGCGCTGGCAACGAAGGAGATCGGGGCCGACACGCCGCCGGAACGCAGCTAACGGAGGACTTTCACTTGTCCCAGCCCCGGATCTCCTCCGTTCGCGACAGGTGGGACCGAGGCGCCGTGGGCAACGGAGGAGATCGGGGCCCGGTGGGCCGGGATGTCCTCCGTTGGCCGACGTGGTGCGGCGTGTCGGAGTGGATGTCCTCCGTTGCCGACTCGGGTCAGCCCTCGAGCTGCTCGCTCAGCTCCAGCCAGCGGGTCTCCTGATCGGCGATCTCGCCCTCCAGGGTGCGCAGCTCCTCGGTGAGGCGGCCGAGGCCGACGTAGTCGCTCTGATCGTGGCGGGCGATCGACTCGTGGTGCTCGGCGACCTGGGCGGCCAGCTTGGTGAGGCGGCGGTCGATGGAGGCGAGCTCCTTCTCGGCCGCGCGCAGGGCCGCGCCGGACAGGGCCGGGGTCGAAGCGACCGAGGTGGGGGCCGAAGGAACAGACGGAGGCGGGGCCGCGCTCCGCTCCCGCCGCAGCCGCAGGTACTCGTCCACCCCGCCGGGCAGGTGCCGGAACGCCCCGTCCAGCACCGCGTACTGCTGGTCGGTCACCCGCTCGACCAGGTACCGGTCGTGCGAGACCACCAGCAGGGTGCCCGGCCAGCCGTCGAGGAGGTCCTCCATCGCGGCGAGCATGTCGGTGTCGAGGTCGTTGGTCGGCTCGTCCAGGATGAGAACGTTCGGCTCGTCCAGCAGGATCAGCAGCAGCTGGAGGCGCCGCTTCTGCCCGCCGGAGAGGTCTTTCACCGGCGTGGACAGCTGCGCGTTGGTGAAGCCGAGGCGCTCCAGCATCTGGCCGGGCGAGACCTCCTTGCCGCCCGCCAGGTAGGTCGTGCGCTTGTCGGCGACGACCGCGCTCACCCGGAGGTCGCGCACAGCCTCCAGCTCGTCCAGCTGCTGGGTGAGCGTCGCGATCTTCACCGTCTTGCCGCGCTTGACCCGGCCGGCGGTCGGCTCGACGGTCCCGGCGACGAGGCCGAGCAGCGTGGACTTGCCCGCGCCATTGATCCCGAGGATGCCGGTGCGCTCGCCCGGGGCGATCCGCCACTCCACGTCGCGCAGCACGGTCTTGGGCGGGAACTCGACCGTGACGTCGATGAGGTCGACCACGTCCTTGCCCAGGCGCGCGGTGGCGAGTTTCGTCAGCTCCACGGCGTCGCGCGGCGCCGGCTCGTCGGCGATCAGCGTCGCCGCCGCGTCCATCCGGAACTTCGGCTTGGAGGTGCGCGCCGGCGCCCCACGGCGCAGCCAGGCCAGCTCCTTGCGCATCAGGTTCTGCCGCTTGGTCTCCGCGACCGCCGCCATCCGGTCGCGCTCGACGCGCTGCAGGATGTACGCCGCGTAGCCGCCCTCGAACGGCTCCACGATGCCGTCGTGGACCTCCCAGGTCGCGGTCGACACCTCGTCCAGGAACCAGCGGTCGTGCGTCACGACGACGAGCGCGCCCGAGGCGGCCGGCCAGCGCCGCTGCAGGTGCGCGGCCAGCCAGGCGACGCCCTCGATGTCGAGGTGGTTGGTCGGCTCGTCCAGGAAGAGGACGTCGTGATCGTGCACGAGGAGGGCGGCGAGCGCCACGCGGCGGCGCTGGCCTCCCGAGAGCTCGCCGATCGTCGCGTCCCAGGGAACGTCGGAGACGAGCCCGGCCAGCACGTCCCGCACCTTCGGGTCGCCCGCCCAGGTGTGCTCGTCGCGGTCGCCGACGATGGCGCGACCGACCGTCAGCGCGTCGGGCAGCTCGTCGCGCTGATCGAGCATCCCGACCGTCACGTCGCGGCGCCGGGTGACCCGCCCGGAGTCGGGTTCGAGGCGCCCGGCGAGCAGCGAGAGGAGGGTGGACTTGCCGTCGCCGTTGCGGCCGACGACACCGATGCGGTCGCCCTCGGAGACGCCCAGCGTCACCGAGTCGAAGACGACCCGTGTCGGGTATTCGAGGTGCAGCGACTCGGCGCCGAGGAGATGAGCCATACGGTCCTCCAGCCTACCGTCGCGAGCACGCGACGCCCTGCGCGCCGGCTCCGCTCCCCCTCCTTGGGGGAAACCGACCGTACGGCCCGGTGTGGGATGATCGACGCACCGGATCGCGCGTTCCCGACCCGCGCGGTCGATGGGGGCTGACCGTGACCGACGAGCTGGCGACCGTGCGCCCACTCTTCGGACGCGACCGGGCCAGGGAGACCATCCTCCTGGTCGCCCACCGTGCGGTCGACCGCGGCGGCGCCGTGCTCGTCACCGGCGAGGCCGGGCTGGGCAAGACCTCCCTGCTGGCCGACATCGCCGACCGGTTGGACGACTGGACCGTGCTGCGGGTGAGCGCCGACTCGTTCGAGTCCGACCTCGCCTACGCCACCGTCGAGACCCTGGTGCGCGGACTGACCGCGCTGCGCGGCCCGAGCGGCGGAGCCGGCGAGGCCATCCGGCCCCCCGCGCCGGAGGACGACGCCCTCACCGTGGGAAGGCTCCTCCTCGACTCGATCGACCGCCTGACCGGGCCGGTGTGCCTCATCGTCGACGACGCGCAGTGGGTCGACGAGCCCTCGGCGCGGGCGCTGCGGTTCGTGGTGCGGCGGCTGTCCGACCGCGGCTTCCTGTTCACAGCGGCCTCGCGCCCGCAGCCGAACAGCGTGACCGCCCTGTTCGACGACCTCGCGGCGACCTCCGTCAACCACGCCCGCATCGATCTGACCCCGCTCACCGTCTCCGACACGCAGGCGCTCGCCGAGCACCTTCTCGGCCACCCCATCTCCCGCCGCACGGCGACCCGCCTCACGGAGGCCACCCAGGGCTCCCCGCTGCTGCTGAGCGTGCTGCTCGGCCGGCTCCGCGACACGTTCGAGCAGGCGCTGCATCCGGCCGGCTGGGATCTTCCGGACACCGCGATCATGCCGCTCGCGTCCGCCGTCTCGGCGGCGCTGGAGGGCGCGGACCCGTCCGTGCGGACCGCCGCCGAGTTCGTCGCGGTGCTGCGCGACCCGCTGCCCGCCCCGGTCGTCGGCAGCATCGCCGCCCGCCTCGACGCGCGGCTCGATCTGCCCGGCGCGGTCACGCGCGGGCTCGTCCTCGGCCGCGCCCGCGACGGCGTGCTCTGGGTGGAGCCGGCGCACGCGCTGCTCGCCGACACGCTCGCCGCCGAGCTGAGCGTGGAGCGCCGGGTCGCCATCCACCGGGTCGCCGCGGAGGTGCTCGACGGCCACCGTGCCCTCCGCCACCGGGTGGAGGCCGCCGACACCGCCGACCCGCTGCTGGTGGACGAGCTGCTCACCGCCGCGCTGGCCGCCGCCGACCAGGGGCACGCCGAGCAGGCGATGAGCTACGCGCGCTCGGCGACGCACCTGGCCACCGACGGAGAGCTGGAGCGAGCGCTGATCGAGCTCGGGCTGTTGGCGATGCGGTTCCGGCTGCACGAGCAGATCCTGGAGTTGCGCCCTGCGATCGAGGACCTGGCGCCGTCGCCCGCGCGCGACGCGGTGCTGCTGGAGCTGCGCACCCTCTCCCGGGACGTGCCGGGCGCCCTGGAACTGGCGCTGAAGCTGGAGGCCGCCCCGGCGAGCACCCCGGACGAGCGGGCGATCCGCACCCACGTCGCCGAGGCGATCCCGAAGGTGTTGATGGCGATGGGCGACTTCGCGGGCGTCCTCGACCACCTGGAGACCGGGCGCGCGCACATCGCGGAGTGCCCGCGCCCGGAGGAGGTCGCCGACCCGGCGCTGCGCTGGCTCGCGGAGCCCGACGAGCACCTGGTCCGGCTGCTCGGCTGGGCGCTCAACTCGGCCGCGCACGCGCGCCGTCCCGACCTGTTCGCACCGCTCACGGCCGAGCTGGACGCGCTGCTGGCGCGCCACGAGTCGCCCGCAGCGGTGGACGCGCTCGTCGCCCGCTCCCGGGTGTTCATCCTCGGCGGCGACGTCGACCGCGCCCGGGCCGACCTGGCCCGCGCGAACGCGCTCGTGCGCCGGTTCCCGGCGAGCTGGACCGCCGGCTTCGTGCGCACGATCTACGCGCACATCCTTTTCCTCGTCGGGGAGTGGGAAGAGTCCGTCACCCTGGCCGACACCGCCGTGGCGCTCGCCCTGGACGAGACCGACCTCTCCTGCTGGCCGATCGCGCTCTGGACCTCCGCGCTGGTGCGCGCCGGGCGCGGCGAAGCCGACTCGGTGGGCGAACGGCTGCGCTCCGCCGCGCGCGCCGACCCGCGGTTCACCGGCTCCTACGACGGCGACCTGCCGTTCCTCGCCCGCGCGGAGCTCGCCCGCGCGCTCGGCCGGCCCCAGGAGCAGCTCCAGGCGACCCTCGACGCCGAGGCCGCGGCGACCCGGGCCTCCACCCTCGGCTGGCTCACCTACCGCGTCGACGCGCTCGCGACGCTCGGTCGCGCGGCCGAGGCGCGTGCCGCCTACGAGCGCTGCGCCGCACCCGGGCTCTGGCGGCCCTACTACGGCTCGCTGCGCTGGCTGGAGGGCCGGGTGCTGGAGGCCGAGGGCCGGATCGCCGAGGCGGCGACGGCGTACCGGGAGGCCGCGCAGGAGTCCCGCTTCGCCCTTCCCGACGCGGTCGCGTCGCTCGACGCCGGCCGGCTCCTCGCTGCGGACGGCGACGCGGACTCCCGCGAGGCCGCGGCTCTCCTCGAATCCGCCGCCGCGACGTTCCGCCGCCTGGGCGCCAGCAGCTACCTCGCGCGGGCCGCCCAGCACCTCGACGCGGTGCGCTCCGCCGAGAGCGGCCCGGCCGACGGCGACCGCGAGGCCGCTGCCGGCGCCGACCCGCTGGCGTCGCTCACGACGCGCGAGCGCCAGGTCGCCCACGCGCTCGCTGCGGGCATGACCAACAAGGAGATCGCGGAGCGGCTGTACGTCTCCGTCACGACCGTGAACTTCCACGTGCGCAACATCCTCGCCAAGCTCGGGATGCGTTCCCGCCGCGAGCTGCGCACGCTCGCCCTTCCCCGCCGCCGGGCCGCCAGGAACGACCGACCCGTCAAGAGTTGACGGTTTTCCGGTCCCCCACTATGAGGACACGCGGCCTGCTCGCTAACGTTGTTCTCACCCGGGATGCCCGACCCGCACCCGCACGGATACGACTCAGAACTGACGGATCGTCTCAACCCGACGTGCGATGCGGATCGGGCATCCTCGGGCTCAGGCGCCGCGGCGAACGCGCGCCTGCGCGCCTCACCAGCGCCGAGTACACCTGGAGCGCCGGGATGTGGCCCGACACGGCCCGGCTCCCGGGGGTACTCGGCGGCCAGGCGCCCGCGCGGCCGGCGCCCGTGCGTTCTCAGTCGCCGATGACGCGGGCCCCGTGCACCGGACCCGTCGCCCGCACGGCGCGGATCCGGGAGGCGCTCAGCGCGATCTGCAGGTCGAGCGCGTTGTCGAGGTCCGCCACCAGGAACGCCACGGTCGGACCCGAGCCCGACACGATGCCCGCAAGCGCGCCGTTCAGCTCGCCGAGCTCCAGCACTTCCGCGATGCTCGGCGCCAGGTGGATGGCCGGCGCCTGCAGGTCGTTGGTGAGCGCTTCGGCCAGCATCGCCGGGTCGCCCGCGCGCAGCGCCTGCAGGATCTCCGCGTCGACGGTCGGGCTGCGCTCGGCGGGCGCGATCTCGCCGATGTGCCGCTGCCGGTGCCGGTCGAGTTCGCTGTACACCGCGGGGGTGCTGAGCTCGCCCTCCGGCAGCGCCAGCACCCATTGGAACTGCCCGGTCGCCAGCGCCGGACTGAGCCGGTCGCCGCGGCCGGTGCCGATCGCCGTGCCGCCGATCAGCGCGAACGGGACGTCCGCGCCGAGCCGGGCGGCGAGCGCCAGCAGCTCCTCACGGCCGAGCTCGGTGCCCCAGAGCGCGTCGCAGGCGACCAGGGTCGCGGCGGCGTCGGCCGAGCCTCCGCCCATGCCTCCCGCGATCGGGACGTGCTTCTCGATCTCCAGCCGGACGCCGCCCGTGTAGCCGGTCTTCTTCGCCAGCAGCTTGGCGGCCTTGATGGCCAGGTTCGTGCCGTCGGTCGCGAGACCGCTCGTGTCGACGGTGCCTGAGAAGCTGACCGAGAAGTCATCGGCCCGGTACGCGCGCACGTCCTCGTAGAGCGAGACGGCCTGGTAGGCGGTCGCGACGTCGTGGTATCCGTCGTCGCGGACGGCTCCGACGCGCATGAACACGTTGATCTTGCCCGGCGCCCGCACGTGCACGGCATCCACGTCCCACCCCGTACCAGCCTCGACCATGCCTCAAACCTACACACCGCGGGGCCGCTGCGAGGACCACGCGGATCAGGCGGAGGCGGCGAGTCTCACGAAGTCGTCGAGCTGGAGCTGCTCGCCCCGCAGCGACGGGCTGATTCCGGCCGCTTCGAGCGCGGTGGCGGCGGAGGTGGGGTCACCGAAGACGACGGAGAGCGACTGCCGGAGTGTCTTCCTGCGCTGCTGGAAGGCCGCGTCGACCAGCTTGAACGTGCGGCGGCGGAGGTCCTCGTCGCCCCGCGGCTCGGCGCGGCGGTCGAAGGCGACGAGCACCGAATCCACGTTGGGGACCGGCCAGAAGATCTGCCGGCTGACGTTGCCGGCTGTGCGCCAGTCGCCGTACCAGGCGGCCTTCACGCTGGGCGCGCCGTAGACCTTGGAGCCGGGACCGGCGGCGATGCGGTGGCCGACCTCCGCCTGCACCATCACCACGCCGGAGCGGAGGGTCGGGAAGGTCTCCAGGAAGTGCAGCAGCACCGGCACCGAGACGTTGTACGGGAGGTTGGCGACCAGGCGCGCGGGCTGCTCGGGCAACTCCGTCACCGTGAGCGCGTCCTGGTGGACGACGGTCAGCCGGCCGGCAGCGGCGGGCGCGAGCTGTTCGACCGTGACCGGGAGCTGTGCGGCGAGCCGGCCGTCGATCTCCACAGCGACGACGCGCGCCTTCGCCTCCAGGAGCCCCAGGGTGAGTGAGCCGAGGCCGGGTCCGACTTCCACCACGATGTCACCCGCCCCCACCTCCGCGACCCGGACGATGCGGCGGACGGTGTTCGCGTCGATCACGAAGTTCTGGCCGAGCTTCTTGGTCGGGGTGACGTCGAGGAGTTCCGCGAGGTCGCGGATCTCGGCCGGCCCGAGCAGGCGCAGCTCGCTCACGCGATGGTCCCGATCGGGCCCGACGGCGGCGGCCCGACCGGCTCGCTGTCCCACCGGCCGTAGACGAGCTCGGTGTTGGAGTTGATCTGTGCGGCGAGAGTGGAGGCGTCGGTCTCCAGGTACTCGGCCATCGCCCGCAGCGTGTGCGGGATCAGGTACGGCGCGTTCGGCCGGCCGCGGAACGGCGCTGGTGTGAGGAATGGCGCGTCGGTCTCGACCATGATCAGGTGACGCGGCGCGGCCCGCAGCGCGGCGCGCAGGTTCGGCGCGTTCTTGAAGGTGACGTTGCCCGCGAAGGACAGGTACCAGCCGTTATCGGCGCAGATCTCGGCCAGCTCCACGTCGCCGGAGAAGCAGTGGAAGACGGTGCGCTCCGGCGCGCCGACGCGTTTCAGCGTCGCGACGACGGCGGCGTGCGCGTCCCGGTCGTGGATCTGCAGGGCAATGCCGTTCTGCTTCGCGATCTCGATGTGCGCCTCGAAGGACGCGAACTGCGCGTCGCGGCGCGGGCCGGCCTCGGTGCGGAAGAAGTCGAGCCCGGTCTCGCCGACGGCCCGCACCCGCGGCCGCCCGGCCAGTTCCGCGATGACCGCGAGGGCGTCGTCCAGCTCGCCGCGCTCGGCGTAGTCGGGAGCGTCGTTGGGGTGCAGGGCGACCGCGGCCAGCATGCGCGGCTCGACCGCCGCGGTCTCCGCCGACCAGCGCGAGGTCTCGACGTCGTTTCCGACCTGGACGACGCCGCGCACGCCCACGCTGGAGGCCCGGTCGAGCTGCTCGCGGTAGTCGAGCGGTTCGTGGCCGTCGGCGATCTCCAGATGGGTGTGGTTGTCGTAGACGGGCACGACGAGCGCTTCCGGCAGCGGCGGGTACGCGAGGTCGCGACCGTCGGTGACGTGTCGCTGCCGGATGAACGCGGGGTCGGTCATGCCCCCTGCACCACGTCCGCCTCGATGCGCGGGAACAGCGCCTCGAGCCCGTTCACCTCGGTGCCGGCAGGCAGCTGACCCCAGTCGCCCGCGGTGCGCAGCGGCTGCGCGTCCAGCGGGCCGAGCTCCGCGGTCACGCCGAGCGCCGTCCACAGCTTCGCCGTCGCCTTCGGGATGACCGGCGACAGCAGCACGGCGAGCGCGCGCAGTCCCTCGGCCGCGGTGTAGAGCACCGTCTGCAGGCGCTCGCGCTTGGCGTCGTCCTTCGCCAGCGACCACGGCTCCTGGATCGTGATGTAGCCGTTGAGCTCGTCCACGATCGTCCACACCGCGGCGAGCGCGTCGTGGATCGCGAACGCGCTCATCGCGGCGTCGGCGTCGGCCGTGGCCTTCGCGACGACCTGCTGCACGTGGCGGTCGGCCTCCTCGCACGCGCCCGCCGGCGGCACGACGCCCTCGAAGTAGCGGGTGACCATCGCGATCACGCGCGACGCCAGGTTGCCGAAGCCGTTCGCGAGCTCGGCCTGGTAGCGCGCCGCGAGGTCCTCCCAGCTGAACGAGCCGTCCTGGCCGAAGTTGATGGCGCGCAGGAAGTAGTAGCGGAACGCATCGGAGCCGAAGGTGTCGGTGATCTGCGTCGGCGCGATGCCGGTCAGCTTGGACTTGGACATCTTCTCGCCGCCGACCAGCAGCCAGCCGTGCCCGAAGACCCGGTGCGGCACCTCGAGTCCCGCGGCCATCAGCATCGCCGGCCAGATGACGGCGTGGAAGCGCAGGATGTCCTTGCCGACCAGGTGCGTCGCCGGCCAGCGGCGCTGGAACGTCTCCTCGTCCTGGCCGTAGCCGACCGCGGTCACGTAGTTGAGCAGCGCGTCGAACCACACGTACACGACGTGCGACTCGTCCCACGGCACCTTGATGCCCCAGTCGAAGCTGGACCGCGAGATGGAGAGGTCGCTCAGCCCCTGGCGCACGAAGGAGACGACCTCGTTGCGCGCCGACTCCGGCTGCACGAACTCCGGCCGCTCCTCGTAGAGCGCGAGCAGCCGGTCGGCGAAATCGCTCATCCGGAAGAAGTAGTTCTTCTCCTGCAGCAGCTCCAGCGGCTTGGAGTGGATGGCGCAGACCTTCTGCCCCTCGTACTCCCCGGTGCCGTCGACGATCTCGCTCTGCGGCTTGAACTCCTCGCAGCCGACGCAGTACAGCGCCTCGTACTCGCCCGCGTAGATGAAGCCGTCGTCGTACAGCTTCTGCAGGAACTTCTGCACGTTCTCCTCGTGCCGCGCGTCGGTGGTGCGGATGAAGTCGTCGTTGGCGATGTCGACGGTCTTCAGCAGCGGCAGCCACTCGTTCGTCACCAGCCGGTCGGCCCACTCCTTCGGGGTGGTGCCGTTGGCGGTCGCGGTGCGCAGGATCTTCTGACCGTGCTCGTCGGTCCCGGTCAGCAGCCAGGTGTCGTCGCCGGCCTGACGGTGCCAGCGCGCGAGGACATCCGCGGCGACCTCCGTGTAGGCGTGCCCGATGTGCGGGACGTCGTTGACGTAGAAGATCGGCGTGGTGATGTAGAACGCGGAGCCGTCGGACATGGTGACTATCCTACGGGCGCGCACGGGGGTGGGCGGGCGTGTTACCGCCGGGCCTCCAGCGCCGCCTGGTACAGCTCCCGCCGCGACAGCCCCGTCGCCTCCGCGACCTCCGCCGCCGCGTCCTTCAGCCGCGCGCCGTCGCCGACGAGCGCGAGGACCTGCTCCAGCGCGGTGGCCGGGTCGGCCTCCCGCGCCGGCGCCCCGGCGACCACCACGACGATCTCGCCGCGGACGCCCTCTGCCGCCCACTCGGCCAGCTCCTGCAGCGTCCCGCGACGGGTCTCCTCGTGCAGCTTCGTCAGCTCGCGGCACACCACGGCCCGCCGGTCCGCCCCGAACACCGATGCCAGATCGGCGAGGGAGGCCGCGAGCCGGTTGGGCGACTCGAAGAACACCATCGTGCGCTGCTCGGCCGACAGCGCCCGCAGCGCCGACGTTCGCTCACCGTGCTTGCGCGGCAGGAAACCCTCGAACGTGAACCGGTCGGTCGGGAGGCCGGACACGGCGAGCGCCGACAGCACCGCGCTCGGGCCGGGCACCACCGTGACTCCGACGCCGGCCGCCGCGGCGGCCTCCACCAGCGGGAAGCCCGGGTCGGAGACGGTCGGCATCCCGGCGTCGGAGAGCACCACCACGTCCTGGTCGCGGGCGAGCTCCACCAGCTCGGCGGCGCGGTCGCGCTCGTTGTGCTCGTGCAGGGCGATCAGGCGCGGGCGGTTCTCGACACCGAGGCCGGCGAGGAGGCGCTGCGTGACGCGGGTGTCCTCGGCGGCGACGACGGTCGCCGAGGCGAGCAGCTCGACCAGGCGGGCGGAGGCGTCGCCCAGGTTTCCGATCGGCGTCGCGGCGAGGATGATCATAGGTCCAGTCTGTCAGGATGTCCTGGTGACCTCCCCCTCGCCCCTCGCGGCCGACGCCGCAGCCGCAGGCGCCCACCCGGCCGCGCACGCTGCGCCGCCGCGCACCGGCAGCCGGCTGGACGACTGGTGGGCGCGCGTGCTGCGCACGCCGTTGCGGCTGAAGCTCTGGTACTGGGGTGCGCCGATCGGGGTCACGGTGCTCGCCGCGGTGCTGCGGCTGTGGTATCTCGGCTCGCCGCACGTGCTCGTCTTCGACGAGACCTTCTACGTCAAGGACTCCTGGAGCCTCTTCCACCTCGGCTACGAGGGGAGCTGGCCCGACAAGGCCGACCAGTCGTTCGCGGCCGGGAACACGAACATCTTCGATTCCTCCCCGTCCTTCGTCGCGCACCCTCCCCTCGGCAAGTGGATCATCGCGCTCGGGATGGCAGCGACCGGCGCGGGCAACTCGTTCGGCTGGCGCCTGTCGACCGCGGTCGTGGGCATCCTGGCCGTGCTCGTCGTCTTCCTGATCGCGCGGGCGCTGTTCTCGTCGACGATCATCGCGACCATCGCGGGATTCCTCTTCGCGATCGACGGGCACGCCATCGTGATGAGCCGCGTCGCGCTGCTCGACAACATCGTCATGTTCTTCGCGCTGCTCGCCTTCGGCTGCGTCCTGCTCGACCGGCGGTGGCATGCGGACCGCCTCGCGGCGAAGCTCCTCAGCGCCCGCAGGGCGGGGCGCGACCCCTCGTGGGGCCCGGTGCTCTGGTGGCGGCCGTGGCTGATCGCCGCGGGCGTCCTCACCGGGCTGTGCGCGGGAGTGAAGTGGAGCGGCTTCTACTTCCTCGCCTTCTTCGCCGTCTACACCGTGGTGGTGGACCTCGTCGCGCGGCGGCGGGAGGGTGTCGCCTTCTACATCAGCGGCGCCGTCCTCAAGCAGGCGCCGGCGACCTTCGTGCTGATGGTCCCGATCGCGTTCCTCTCCTACATCGCCACCTGGACGGGCTGGCTGGTGACCAGCGGCGGCTACTACCGCAACTGGGCGCAGTCGGTGCACGCGCAGTGGACGGGCGCCCTGTCCTGGGTGCCGCTATGGTTCCAGAACCTCTGGCACTACCAGACGGAGATGTACAACTACAGCATCAACCTGCACGTGCCGCATCCGTACCAGGCCAACCCACTGACCTGGCTGTTCATGATCCGGCCGACGAGCATGTACTACACGGGCAACGCGTACGGCCAGGGCGGCTGCACGGCTCCGGGAGGCTGCTCGGCAGCGATCACGTCGCTCGGCAATCCGATCATCTGGTGGGCGGCGTCCGCAGCGGTGTTCTACCTGGTCTACCGGCTCGCCCGCTACCGCGAGTGGCAGGTCGGCCTCATCCTCACCGGCCTCGCCGCGGGCTATCTGCCCTGGCTGCTCTACATCAACCGCACGATCTTCCAGTTCTACGCGATCGCGTTCGAGCCGTACCTGATCCTCGCGCTCACGGCGGTCATCGCACTGGTGCTCGGCAAGCGCACCGACCCGGAGCGGCGACGGCGTCAGGGAATCGCCTGGACGGCGGTGTTCCTCGGGCTCGCGACCGTGGTCTCGGCGTTCTTCTGGCCGATCTGGACCGCCCAGCAGGTCCCGTTCTGGTTCTGGCAGATCCACATGTGGCTGCCGAGCTGGGTCTGACGCCCCCCGTTCGTTCTCGACGGAAATCGGCCCCTACCGCTGTCGGCCCCGGGTGGTAGACCGGTGAGTATGGATGCCGAAGAGCCGCTGAACCTCGTCCCCCTCCCCGGAAGCGAACGCCCCGAACGCGCCGGATTCCAGACCCGCGGAGCCCTCCCTCCCGACACGCCCGTCCAGGCGACGCTGATCCTGCGCCGCCGGGCTCCCCTCCCCGATGACGCCTTCACGTCGCACCTGACCACGCAGGAGCTCGGGGATCGCTACGGCGCCTCGCCCGACGACCTCCGACTCGTGACGTCGACCCTCAAACGCCTCGGCGTGACCATCGACGAGGAGAACGCCGCCGAACGCCGCGTGCGCGTGTCCGGCCCGGTCTCGGTCCTCGCCCGCGTGTTCGGAACCGACCTGGCCGAGGCCCGGCCGGCCGACGCCGGGGAGGACGCGCCGAGCTTCCGCCAGCGCTCCGGCGGCCTGAGCATCCCGGCCGAACTCGACGGCGTCGTGACCGCGGTGCTCGGCCTCGACGACCGCCCCCAGGCGCGCGCCCAGTTCCGGGTCACCCCGGCTGCGACGGTGAGCACCAGTTACACCCCGCCCCAGCTCGGGAAGGTCTACGACTTCCCGGCCGGAACGGACGGCAGCGGCCAGACGATCGCCATCATCGAGCTCGGCGGCGGCTACGTGCAGTCCGACCTCGACACCTACTTCGCCGGGCTCGGCGTCCCGTCGCCGTCGGTGACCGCCGTCGGCGTGGACGGGGCCGCGAACGTCCCCGGCCAGGACCCGAACGGGGCCGACGGGGAGGTCATGCTCGACATCGAGGTTGCAGGAGCGCTCGCCCCCGGCGCAGCGCTGCTCGTGTACTTCGCACCCAACACCGACGCCGGATTCCTGGACGCCGTCAGCACCGCCGCGCACGCCACGCCCACCCCGGCGGCGATCAGCATCAGCTGGGGCCAGTCCGAGGACCAGTGGACCGCGCAGGCGCGCAACGCCTTCGACCAGGCGCTCCAGGACGCGGCCGCCCTCGGCGTGACCACGACCGTGGCGGCCGGCGACGACGGCAGCAACGACCGGGTCGGCGACGGCAAGGCCCACGTCGACTTCCCGGCCTCCTCCCCGCACGCCCTCGCCTGCGGCGGCACGCGCTTGGAGGCGAACCCGTCGACCGGCGCCGTCCAGTCCGAGACCGTCTGGAACAACGGCGCGGGCAACGGCGCGACCGGCGGCGGCGTCAGCGACGCCTTCGCCCTCCCGACCTGGCAGCGGAACGTGGGAGTCCCCGCAGGGCCTGGCGGGACCGACGCGGGAGGCGCCGCCAACGGCCCCGGCGGCCGCGGCGTCCCCGACGTGTCGGCCGTGGCAGACCCGCAGACCGGTTACCAGGTGCGCGTGGATGGCAAGGACCTGGTCATCGGCGGCACCAGCGCGGTGGCTCCGCTGTGGGCGGCGCTGATCGCGCGGCTGGCGCAGTCCGCCGGGTCGCGCTTCGGACTGGTGCAGCCGAAACTGTACGACTCCATCCGGGCGGGGCAGGTGGCCGCCGGGTTCCGGGACATCACGTCGGGGAACAACGGCGTGTATAAGGCCCGGTCGGGATGGGACGCGTGCACGGGGCTGGGCGTGCCGGACGGGGCCCGGTTGCAGTCGGTGCTCTGAGGGCGGCGGGCCGCGCTGAGCGGGCCGCGACGACAGTGACGCCCGCCGGGCACGGCCCGCGTGCGACGGCGGAGCGGGCCGGCCCGTGTCGGGAGGCGGGTTGCGTTGACGCAAGAATGGGGAGGTGACCTCACCCGCCCCTGGGCCCACCCCCTCAGCCGGCCGCTCCTCCTTCGCCTGGCTGCCGGGCGTCGCCGTCGCCGGCCTCGCCGCCGCGGCGGCCTGGGGCATCCACTGGCTGGCGCCGGCGGTGCCGCTGCTCACCGCGGCGGTCGTGCTCGGCATCGTGGTCGGACAGCTCCCGGCGGCGCGCGGCGCCCTCGGCGGCGTGCTCGCTCCCGGCCTCACCGTGAGCGCGAAGCGGCTGATGCGGATCGGCGTCGTGCTCCTGGGCCTCAAGCTCAGCCTCGGCGACATCGGCGGGCTCGGCTGGGTCGCCATCCTGACGACGATCGGGATCGTGGTATTCAGCTTCGGCGGGACCTTCTTGATCGGCCGGCTGTTCCGCCTCCCGGGCCACCAGCCGCTGCTGATCGCGACCGGCTTCTCGATCTGCGGCGCGTCCGCGATCGGCGCGATGAGCGGCGTGGTGAAACCGAAGGACGAGGAGGCCGCTACCCCGGTCGCGCTGGTGACGCTGTGCGGGACGCTCGCGATCTTCGTCTTGCCGCTGTTCTGGCATCCGCTCGGCCTCTCCGCCGTGCAGTTCGGCCACTGGGTCGGCGGCGGCGTCCACGACGTCGGCCAGGTGGTCGCGACCGCGCAGATCGCCGGTCCGGCCGCGCTCTCCGTGGCGATCGTCGTCAAGCTCACCCGCGTCCTGATGCTCGCCCCGACTGTCGCGATCGCGGCGGTCGTCGAGCGCCGCCGCCGGGTGGAGGGCGACCCCAGCGTGAAGCGCCCGCCGATCGTCCCGCTGTTCGTCGCTGGCTTCATCGCCGCCGTGCTGATCCGCTCGTTCGTCCCGCTGCCGGTCGGCGTGACCGCCGGCGCCGACACGCTGCAAACGATCCTGCTCGCGATGGCGCTCTTCGGCCTCGGTACCGCCGTCCGGCTGCGCACCCTCGTCGGAACGGGCTGGCGCGCGCTCGCCACCGGGTTGCTCTCCTGGGCCCTGATCGCCGCGCTCGCGCTCGGCGCGGTCTGGGTGTCGGCCGCCTGAGCGGGAGCGGCGCCAGACGCACCCCGGCGCACGCACGAGCGCGATCCCGCGCGACTGCGCCGGCACCGGCCGACGCCCCGATCCGGCTAGTGCGCGACCTTCAGCCCGATGACGCAACCCACCAGGCCGAGGATGAGCAGGAGCTTCACGATCGAGAAGCCGTCGCCGCCGAAGGCCATCGCGTAGAGCACGGTGAGAGCTGCGCCGATGCCGACCCAGACCGCGTACGCCGTGCCGGTGGGGATCTCGCGCATCGCGTACGCGAGGCCGCCCATGGACGCGACGAGACCGGCCACGAACACGAGGGACGGCCAGAGCCGGGTGAATCCGGCGGACTTTCCGAGGGCCGTCGCCCAGACGGCTTCGAGCACGCCGGAGAGGATGAGGACGATCCACGACACGATGACTCCTTGGCCAGTCTTGTCGCGTGCCGGGTACTGAACCGTCGTCCGGGATCGCGGTTCTGCGATCGTTCCCAGGCTAGCGAGGAAGCCTGAGCAGGCCCGGTGCACCGGCCGCCCTGACGCTACCGCTCCGCCGGGAACGATGACCGCGTGTTACGGTCCCCGCCCGACGGCCTTCCGGGGCCTCGGGTAGCGTGGCCGCATGGCTGATCGCGAATATGGCTTCCGGACGCGTGCGATCCACGCGGGCAACATCCCCGACCCCGTGACCGGAGCGCGCGCCCTGCCGATCTACCAGACCAGCGCGTTCGTGTTCGACGACACCGCGGACGCCGCGGCCCGCTTCGCCCTGCAGAAGTACGGCAACATCTACTCGCGGCTGGAGAACCCGACGGTCGCCTCGTTCGAGGAGCGCGTCGCCAGCCTCGAAGGCGGCATCGGCGCCGTGGCGACGGCGAGCGGGCTGAGCGCCCAGTACATCACCTTCGCGTCGCTGGCCGGCGCCGGCGACCACATCGTCGCGTCCGCGAACCTCTACGGCGGCTCGATCACGCAGCTCGATGTGACGTTGCGCCGCTTCGGGGTGGACACGACCTTCGTGCAGAGCTCCGACCCCGCCGACTACGCGGCCGCGATCACCGACCGCACCAAGCTGGTGTTCGCCGAGACGATCGCCAACCCGTCCGGCGAGATCGCCGACATCGAGGGCCTGGCGGAGGTCGCGCACGCCGCCGGCGTCCCGCTGATCATCGACTCGACCATCGCCACGCCCTACCTCAACCGCCCGATCGAGTGGGGCGCCGATATCGTCATCCACTCGGCGACCAAGTTCCTCGGCGGCCACGGCACGACCCTCGGCGGCGTCGTGGTGGAGAGCGGCCGTTTCGACTGGCACACCGAGAAGTTCCCGCTGTTCGGCCAGCCGGTGCCGTCCTACGGCGGACTGCAGTGGTCCGGCAACTTCGGCGAGTACGCCTTCCTCACCCGTCTCCGCGCCGAGCAGCTCCGCGACATCGGCCCCTCGCTCGCCCCGCACTCCGCGTTCCTGCTGGCGCAGGGCGTCGAGACACTGCCCTACCGCATCCAGGCGCATGTCGACAACGCGCGCGCCGTCGCAGAGTGGCTCGACGAGGACCCCCGCATCGAGAAGGTGTTCTGGGCAGGTCTGCCGGAGCACCCGCACCACGACCGCGCGCAGAAGTACCTCCCGAAGGGACCGGGCAGCGTGTTCTCGTTCGTCGTGAAGGGCGGCCGCGAGGTCGGCCAGCGCCTGATCGAGTCGCTGAACCTGGCCAGTCACCTCGCGAACATCGGCGACGCGAAGACGCTCGTCATCCACCCTGCTTCGACGACGCACGCGCAGCTCACCGAGCAGCAGCTCCTCGACGCCGGTGTGCTCCCCGGCGTCGTGCGTATCAGCGTCGGCATCGAGGATGTCGACGACATCATCTACGATCTGGACCAGGCGCTCAGCGCGGCGGTGAAGGAGGCGGCAGCATGACGACGGCGAACGCGACCACTACCACGACCCTGACGACCACGGACGACTCCACCGCCGCGACCGGCGACTCCACCACGACGCAGGTCCAGCTCGTCAACGGCCTCAGCTGCTCGCTCCCCGCCGACTCGCCCCTGGCCAAGCTCCTGAAGTCGCAGCGCACCTGGACCGGACCGGACGCCAAGGAGCGTCTCCGCATCCTTCGTGCGGCGAAGTCGGTCGCGATCGTCGGCGCCTCCGCGAACCCGGCCCGCTCCAGCTACTTCGTCGGGACGTACCTGCAGCAGTCGAGCGACTTCCGCGTGTACTTCGTCAACCCGAACGCCGACACCATCCTGGGCCAGAAGGCCTACCCCGATCTTGCCTCCCTTCCCGAGGTGCCGGACATCGTGGACGTGTTCCGCCGCGCGAGCGACGTCCCCAGCGTGATCGACGAAGCCGTCGCCGTCGGCGCCCCGACCGTCTGGGTCCAGCTAGGCATCTGGAACCAGGAGGCCGCCGAGTACGGCGAGTCCCTGGGCCTCACGATCGTGATGGACCGCTGTATCAAGATCGAGCACGCCCGCTTCCACGGCGGACTCCACCTGCTCGGCTTCGACACCGGCCAGATCACCGCCCGCAAGACGCTGCGCTGACCTACTCTCGGACACGCTCGCACTGACCCGCTCGCGCTGACCTGCGCGCACTGATCCACTCGCGCTGACCCGCTCCCGCCTGACCTACTTCTCGACCGCCTTCAGCCCCCTTCCCTTCATCGCGGGCAGCGACTCCATCGCGCGCGTGAGCCGTTCGTCGGTCGTCACGAGCGGAGCCGTGAGCAGTTCCGAGAGTGCGACGAACGCCGCGTCGAAACCACTGAGGCTGCCCCGCAGGTCCCACACGCGCTGCTCGACCGTCTCGAACGGCCAGGGCTCGATCGGGAGCTCCAGGAGCTCGGCGTAGGCCATCGATGCCTCGGCGTCCGTCAGCTTTCCGCGCAGCCGTAGCTTGCGGAGCACGTTGGCCGCCTCGGCGAACATCAGATCCGGAGCGGCCAGGTCGCGGCCGCGCAGACGCTCGGCCACGGCCCGGCCGTTCTCTCCCGGGTCGACGAGGAGGTCGATGACCGCGCAGGTGTCGACGATCACCGTCTGGGGCAGACCGACGCCCGGCGCAAAAGGACCGGCGGACTCCTCGGACGGATGCGCGGCGTGGACCTCCGTGCGCCGCACCGCGGCCGCCAGCGCGCTCATTCGCGGCTCCGGGCGATCATGTCGGACACGGCCTCCCGGTCGAGGGGCGGGAAGTGCTCAGCGCGGCGCCGGATGCTGTCGAGGACGTCGTCGACCGTGCGCTTGCCGGCGAGACGGGTGAGTTCATGCACGAGGTACTCCTGAAGTGATCGGCCCGATCGCGCCGCACGCGCTGCGAGCTCGTCGCGCACCTCGTCCGGAACGGAACGGATCGTGATTGAAATGGGCATGCATGCAGTTTAGCAGCAATGGTGGCATTGTGCAGGTCTCCTTCTCTAGGTGGATGCGATGTGTCCATCCTCGGCGGCCTCAGGCGCGCGGATCCGGCTCTGACGAGATCTGTGGAGGACTCGCCGGGCGTCAGCGACTGTGGAGGAGTTCCGGGCGCGCTTCGGCGCTCACGCCCGCGCCACGATGTGGAACACGTGCCAGTGCTTCGGCCCCTCGAACGACATCCCCCGCCGGTCGTCCTCGACCAGCCGCAGAACCTCGAGCCCGGTGAGCATGGCCTCCACTCCCGCGCGGTCGTGGAAGTTCATCCCCGGCCGCCCGAACCACTCGTCGTGCGGCCCGAACAGCTCCCCGGCGAACAGCCCGCCCGGCTCGATCGCGTCCCGGATGTCCGCCCACAGGTAGGGGAACCGCGTCGGATCGCAGAACGGCAGCGCGAACCCGGCGTAGACGAAGTCGGCGCGCGGCAGCTCACCGAGCGACTCGAAGGTGGCGCACCGCGTCGACACGCGTCCTGAGGCCTCCGGGTCGAGCCCGGCGCGCACCCGCTCGTCCACCGCGGGGTCGGAGTCCACGGCGAGCACCTGCCAGCCGCGCTCGGCGAGGTCGCGCGTCTCGACCCCGTCCCCGCAGCCGAGGTCGACAGCCGCGCCGGCCGGCCCGTCCCACGCCGCGAGCGCCGACTCGAACGTCGGCCGGACACCGCGTCCGCCCTGCTTCTCGTAGAAGTGCGACCAGTCGAACGCCATGCCATGAGCCTACGCGCGAGGCGACGCGGAACGCCCGGTCCCGGCTAAAATCGGCGAGTGGAATCCGCGCCCTCCCGTCCCCGTGTCGCCGTGCTCGGCCCGGTGCTCGTCGAGGACCGCACCGGCGCGCTCGCCGAGCCGTCCGGCACGCGCGGCAAGAGCCTCATCGTCGCGCTGGCGCTCGCCCGCGGCGGCCGCTCGGTGCCGGCGCTCGTCGACGACCTCTGGGACGACGCTCCCCCGCGCCAGGAGCGCGCGGCCCTGCAGACGCTGGTCTCACGCGTGCGCACGTCCAGCGCCGACGGCATCCTGGAGTCCACGCCGAGCGGCTACGCGCTGGCCGTCGGCGCACACGGCACCGACCTCGACCTCGCCGCGCACCACCTCGGCCTGGCGCGCCGCGCCCTCGCCGGCGAAGCCGCCGGCGACGCGCTCCGCGAGGCGAACTCGGGCCTCGCGCTCTGGCGTGGCGAGCCTGGGCTGGACCTCGCCGGCTCCCGCCTCGGCGAGGAGCTGGCGCGCACCGCCGCCGAGTTGCGCACCGAGCTGCTCGTCGCCCGCGCCCGCGCCGCCCGCGAGAGCGGCGACCCCACGACGGCGCTCGCCGACCTGCACGAGTTGCTGCGCCTGCGCCCGCTGGACGAGTCCCTGCACGCCGAGCGGATCCGCACGCTCGCCGACGCCGGGCGCCGCAGCGACGCGCTACTCGCGTTCGCGGAGCTCGCGGAAGCCCTGCGCGAACGGCTCGGCACGCGTCCGGGCCCCGAACTGGTCGCCCTGAACGCCCGCCTGCTCGCCGAGGAGGACGAGCATGACGACGACCGCGAGCACGCCTCGCCGCGCCGGGTCCGGATCGGACTGCGCGCGGCGCCGAACGCCCTGGTCGGCCGCGAGTACGACCTGGAGGCCGTGGAAGACCTGGTCGCGACGTCCCGCCTGACGACGATCCTCGGCGCCGGCGGCCTCGGCAAGACCCGGCTCGCGCACGAGATCGGACACCGCGCCATCCACACGCCCGCCGTCGTCCTCGTCGAGCTCGCCGGCGTGCGCACCGGCGCGGACGTCGAGCTGGCCTTCGCCACGACCCTCGGCATCCGCGAGCCCCGGACCGCGCGCCTGCCCGAGCCGGGAGCCCAACTCGACCTGCGCTCGCGCATCCTCGGCCTGCTCTCCGAGCGCGAGACGCTGCTGATCGTCGACAACTGCGAGCACATCATCGACGCGGCCGCGGCCTACATCGAGGACATCCTCTCGGCCGCCCCGACGGTGCGAGTGCTGGCCACGAGCCGGGCGCCGCTCGCGATCGGCGCCGAACGCGTCTACGCGCTCGGGCCGCTGCCCTCCGACGACGACGGGCCGGCCGTCGAGCTCTTCGCCGAGCGCGCCAGGGCCGCGCGCCCGGGCGTCGTGCTGCCGCCGGAGGCCGTCGCCCGGCTGTGTGCGCGGCTCGACGGCCTCCCACTCGCCATCGAGCTCGCCGCCGCCCGCACCCGATCGCTCTCCGTCGAGGAGATCGAGCGGCGCCTCGGCAACCGGTTCGCGCTGCTGACCGGCGGTGAGCGCACCGCGCCGGAACGCCACCGCACGCTGTTCGCGGTGATCGACTGGAGCTGGAACCTGCTGGCGGCGTCGGAGCAGGCCCTGATGCGCCGGCTCTCGGCGTTCCCCGACGGCTTCAGCGCGGAGGCCGCGGAGGCGGTGGCGGGAGCCGGCGCGGCGTCGGTGCTGGACGACCTCGACGCGCTCGTCGCCCAGTCGCTCGTGACGGTCTCGGAGGACCCGGACACCGGGATCCTGCGCTACCGCATGCTGGAGACGGTCCGGGAATTCGGCGACCTGGAGCTGACCGCTGCCGGGGAGGCCGACGAGGTCGAGGCCGGGGTGGACGCCTGGGCGGTCGCGTTCGCGCGCGAGGCGATGGCACACATGCACGGCCCGGAGCAGGTGCCCACGTTCGCGCGCGTGACCGCAGAGCAGGACAACCTGGTCGCGGTGCTGCGCTCGGCACTCGACGGGGACCGGCCCGCGACGACAGCCGCGGTCTTCGCGGTGCTGTCGTATTACTGGTCGCTGCGCAGCGCCCACACCGAGGTACTCGGCTTCGGGACGGCCGTGCTCGACGCGCTGGCCGGCTGGGACCCGGAGGGCGATGACCGGGAGACCGCGGCCGCCTGCTACGCGCTGATCGGCGGCACCTTCCTCTACGCCGGACTGCGCACCGCCGTCCGCGCGATCTCCCGGCTGCGCCGGCTCCGCCGTGAGGCTTCGTTCGCCGACCCGCGGCTCGGCGCGATCGCCAGCCTCGTCCTTTCCGCCGGCCATGTCGAGCGCGGGATGCGACTTCTCGCCGAGTTCAGCCGTTCCGCCGACCCCGAGCTCGCCGCGATGGGCGGCCTCCTCACCGCGCAGCTCCAGGAGAACGCGGGCGAGCTGGACGACGCGCTCGCGAGCGCGACCCGGGCGCACGAGAAGGCGATCGAGGCGCAGGACACCTGGTCGCGGGCGTCGGCCGCGCAGACCCTCGCCCAGCTCCACAGCCAGCTCGCGCACCCGCATGAGGCGCTCGCCTGGGCGGCGAGCGCACACGACGGGCTCGCGACGCTGCGCGCGGCGGGCGACCTCCGCCAGCTGGACTGGCTGATCGCAGTCAACTCGATCTCGGCCGGCGACGTGGACCGGGGACGCGCCCTGCTGGAGAATTACCTGCACGAAGAGGTCGACCGCACCGGTTTCGACTACGTCGACTATTACGGGATCGGCTACGCCGGGCTGGCGGAGATCGCGCTGGCGGACGGCGACTACGCGCGCGGCATCCGCCTGTACGACCAGGCGATCGGCGTCTACACGGACGACACCGCCGCCGAGCGCGACGCGATCGCCAACCCGTGGCTGACGATCCTCGGCGCCGCGCTCGTCGCCGCACGGCTCCGCGCGCAGGAGGCGGAGACCTCGGCGGACGGCCCGGCCGGCGATCCGCTCAGCCGCGAGCAGACCGCGGAGGCAGCCCGCCGGCTTCGGACGCGGGTGCTGGTGAGCGCCCGGCTGAGCCCGCCGTACCTCGACAAGCCGGTGATCGGCACCGGCCTCCTCGGCTTCGCGATCTGGATGCTCGACGCGGAGGTCGGCACGGCCCGCGGGGACGCCTGGGTCGACGCAGGGCTGGAGCTGTTCGCGCTGGCCGAGCGGGCGAACTCGCGCCAGGACATCGAAAGCCTCCACCGGCCGGCGCTCGCGGAGCGGGTGCGGCGGACGTGGGGCGACGAACGGCTGGCGGCTGCGCAGGCGGCTGCGGGGACGATGGGGCGGGACGACGCGGCGGTGCGGGGGCTCGAGGTGCTGGGGGCTGTGCGGGTCTGACGGGCCGTCGGCACGCATGAAGCGGCCGCCGCATCCCTCCGCAGGATGCGACGGTCGCTGTCCGTGGGCGGGAGGCTACGCCTTCCGCATGTAGGCGCGCACGGTGAGCGGGGCGAAGACCGCCACGATCACGGCCGCGCCGAGCAGCGCCCACCAGCCGTCGGCGCCGAACGTGCCGTTGTTCGCGAGGTCGCGCACCGCGGTCACCAAGTGGGAGACCGGGTTGATGTTCACGAACCACTGCAGCCACTCCGGCAGGGTCTTCACGGGTACGAACGCGTTCGAGAAGAAGGTCAGCGGGAACAGCACCAGGAACGAGATGCCCTGCACCGATCCCGCCGTGCGGGCGATCACGCCGAAGAAGGCGAAGATCCAGCTGATCGCCCAGGCGCAGACGATGACCAGCAGTCCGGCGAGGATGACGAAACCGAGGCCCGCCGCGGGCCGGTAGCCCATGAAGAAGCCGGTCACGAAGGTGATCGTCGTGGCGATCGCGTACCGCAGTGTGTCCGCGAGCAGCGCTCCCGACAGCGGGGCGATGCGGGCGATCGGCATGGACTTGAAGCGGTCGAAGACGCCCTTGTCCATGTCCTCGCGCAGCTGGACGCCGGTCACGACCGAGGTCGTGATGACGGTCTGCGCGAGGATGCCGGGGATGAGGTACGGCAGGTAGCCGGAGACACTGCCGGTGATCGCGCCACCGAACAGCAACGCGAACATGATCGTGAAAATGATCGGCTGCAGCGTCACATCGAACAGCTGCTCCGGCGTCCGCTTGATCTTGAGCAGCCCGCGGTGGGCCATCGTGATCGTGTTCGCCAGCGTCTGGCGGAGGCTGACGTGGTTCTTCAGGTTCCGCTCGGACGGCGGGGTGATGGTGGCGATGGCGGTCATGCGCGGACTCCTTCGGTTGCTGGGGCGGTCTCGGCGGACTCGGCGTCAGCGGTGGTCCCGTCCTCGACCCCGTGGCCGGTCAGCGTGAGGAACACTTCGTCGAGCGTCGGCTTCTGCACCGACATCTCCTGGAGGTGGATGCCCGCCTCCCGGAACGTGACGAACAGGTCGGTGACGGCGTCGGCGTCGCGCATGGGCGCGGTGAGCCGCGATCCCTCCGGCGACACCACCGCCTCCACGCCCAGCACGGTGGCGATGGCGCGGCGGGCGTCCTCGATGTCGGCGGCGTCGGTCAGTCGGAGCTGCAGCGACGACTCCCCCACCGACGCCTTGAGCTCGTCGGCGGTGCCCTCGGCGACGACGCGTCCGCGGTCGATGACCGCGATGCGGTCGGCGAGCTGGTCGGCCTCGTCCAGGTACTGCGTGGTGAGCAGCACGGTGGAGCCGGTGGAGACCAGGCGGCGGATGGTGTCCCACATCTGGGCGCGGGTCCGCGGGTCGAGGCCGGTGGTCGGCTCGTCGAGGAAGATCAGCGGAGGCTGGGCGATCAGGCTGGCGGCCAGGTCGAGCCGCCGGCGCATGCCGCCGGAGAACTTCTTCAACGGGCGCTTGGCCGCGTCGGAGAGCCCGAACTCCTCCAGCAGCTCGGCGGTCTTCGCCTTCGCCTCCCGGCCGCTGAGGCCGAGCAGCCGGGCGAAGATCATGAGGTTCTCGTTTGCGGAGAGCGTCTCGTCGACGGACGCGAACTGGGCGGTCACGCCGAGGAGCTGGCGGACGATCTGCTGCTCCCTGCGGATGTCGTGCCCAAACACGAAAGCGTCGCCGCCGTCCGGGCGGAGCAGGGTGGCGAGCATGGAGATGGTGGTGGTCTTCCCGGCTCCGTTGGGGCCGAGGACGCCGTAGACGGTGCCGGCGCGGACGTTCAGGTCGACGCCGTCGACCGCCCGGTTGTCGCCGAAGACCTTGACGAGCCCG
Source organism: Leifsonia sp. GW821-FHT13C09 (assembly GCF_058806435.1). Classification (NCBI taxonomy): domain Bacteria; kingdom Bacillati; phylum Actinomycetota; class Actinomycetes; order Micrococcales; family Microbacteriaceae; genus Leifsonia; species Leifsonia sp. GW821-FHT13C09. The sequence continues at coordinate 236,641 of NZ_JBXAPS010000003.1, forward strand.
TGGGCTTCGACGGCCCACTCTGTGCTGCGAGTCATGGTGGTCCTTCCTGGTGAGGTGGATGAGTCGATCGTCGCGGAGGCCGCTTGCACGGCGCTTACGGGGCGCTTACACGGCGCTTGCAGAGCGGTGGGAGGGTGTTCGAAAGCAGCAGAGACCGGGGGTAGGGCATGCAGGTGTCAGAAGCGAATCGTGAGATGGCGAGGAGCGCGGAGGGCCGGCCTGCGGTCAGGGCGAAGCGCGGGATTGCGACGAGCGTGGAAGGCCGGCCTGCGGTCAGGGCGAAGCGCGGGATTGCGACGAGCGTGGAAGGCCGGCCGGCGGTCAGGGCGCCCCGCGGAGCGCCGCGACGACCGCCGGCCGGTCCACGCCGGCCAGGGTCAGCGCGCGCGGCACGGTGCCGAGTTCCAGGCCGAAGATCGCATTCAGGAGGTCGGCCTCCCCCGAGCGCTGGCGTCGGTGGGCGGATGCGACACGGTGGGCGCGGGTGAGTGCCTCCTTGGCTGAGGCGCCCCAGCGTGGGCGGGCGACGCGGGGCGAGGCGACGAGACGCTCCTCGGGCGGAAGGGTGACCCCGGCGACGCGGAGGCTGGCCTCGCGCTCGGCGAGCAGTGCGGCCTCCAGGCCGGCGGGGTCGAGTCCGGCCGCCGCGAGCACGTCGCGGACCTGGCCGCTGCCGTCGCGGGACAGCGCGAGCAGCAGGTGCTCGGCCTCCACGAGGGTGGCGTTGCGGCGCTGCGCCTCAGTGACCGACGCGATCACCACGGAGCGCAGGGCTTTCGAGAGCGGTTGGCCGGGGGCGTTGTTGGCCGTCCCGGGCGGGATGTCAGACATTTCGTCTCCTGAGGGCTACGCCTGCGGCGGCGACGCGGCGCAGGTGCTTCTTGTGCACGGCCTGGCGGGTGACGCCGAGCGCGTCGGCGATCTGGGTCCAGCTCCAGCCGTCGCGAAGGGCGTGCTCGACTTCCGCGTCTTCGAGTCGGTCGGCGAGCTCGCGGAGGGCGACGACGGCGGCCAGGCCGTCGGCGACCCCACCGAGCGGGTCCGGAGCCGGGGTGGGAGGGTTCATGAGAGCAACTTTAGTTGCTTAATCTTGTTTGTCAACTAAAGTTGCTATCTCTCGCACACCGGCTCGACGCGAGCGTATGGTGACCGGCATGGACATCGGCGTCGGAACGACCGTCTGGCTCGGGGACCGCCCGGGCGTCGTGGTGGAGGGACCGGACGAAGGCGGTCAGTTCCTCATCGAGTACACGCCCGTGGAGGGCGGCCTGGACACCACCTGGTGTCCGCCGGGTGACGCGCGGGTGAAGGTTCGCGAAACCTGAGTTCTGCGCAGAATCTCTGCGCCGATGTGCACGTTCACGCGGAAATCCCGCGCAATCGGGGACGTACACTGGAGAAGTGACAGCGTACGTCTCCGCCTTCGACCTGTTCTCGATCGGCATCGGTCCCTCGAGCTCGCACACCGTCGGACCCCTGCGGGCCGCCAAGGCGTTCGCCGACAGGCTCGTCGCCGACGGGCTCGTGGACCGCGTCGACCAGGTCACCTGCACGCTGTACGGCTCCCTCGGGTCGACCGGGATCGGGCACGGGACGCCGGACGCCGTCGTCGCCGGCCTGCGCGGCAACGAGCCGGAGAACTGCCGCCCGGACGACGTCCGCGGCGCCTGGTCCGGGATCGGCGACGGCACGACACTGCGGCTGGCGGGCGTGCACGACATCCCGCTCAGCAAGGACGACATCGACTTCGAGCCGCGGACCCGCCTCCCCGGCCACCCCAATGCGCTCACCCTGCGCGCCTGGGGCAGCAGCGCCGACGGCACCCGCCAGCCCCTCCCCCTCCTGGAGGAGACCTACTATTCGATCGGCGGCGGCTTCATCCGGCGCGACGGTGAGGAAGCCGAGCTCGCCGCACGCGCGGCGCATCCGCTGCCCTACGATTCGGCCGCGGAGCTGCTGGCGATCTGCGCGCGGCTCGACATCCCGATCTGCGAGGTGGCGCGCCGGAACGAGGTCGCGCTGCACGGCGAGGAGGCCACCGACGCGCGCCTCGACCTGATCTGGGAGGCGATGGCCGAGTGCGTCGCGCGCGGCCTGGCCGGCGACGGCACCCTCCCCGGCGGGCTCGGCGTCAAGCGGCGTGCTGCCGCGATGCGCGAGCACCTGGAGAGCGTGCAGGACGACCCGGGACGCGCCACGTCGCTGGAGTGGCTGCACGCGTTCGCGCTCGCTGTGAACGAGGAGAACGCCTCAGGCGGCCGCGTCGTCACCGCCCCGACGAACGGGGCCGCGGGGATCGTGCCGGCGGTCGCCCACTACTACCTGCGGTTCGTGCCGGGCGCGACGATCGACGGCATCCGCAAGTACCTCCTGACTGCGACCGCGATCGGCTCGCTGTTCAAGGCGAACGCGTCCATCTCCGGCGCCGAGGGCGGCTGCCAGGCGGAGGTCGGCTCGGCGTGCGCGATGGCGGCGGGCGCGCTCTGCGCCGTGCTGGGCGGCACGCCCACCCAGGTCGAGAACGCGGCTGAGATCGCGATGGAGCATCACCTCGGCCTCACCTGCGACCCGGTCGGCGGCCTCGTGCAGATCCCCTGCATCGAACGCAACGCGATCGCCTCCTCGACCGCCGTCTCCGCCGCCCGGCTCGCCCTGCACGGCGACGGCTCGCACCTGGTGTCGCTGGACACGGTGATCGAGACGATGCGCCAGACGGGCCTCGACATGTCGACCAAGTACAAGGAGACCAGCGAGGGCGGCCTCGCCGTCAACGTCATCGAGTGCTGAGCGTGCGTTGCGCTAGTAGCGCAGGGGCTCCCATTGTCTCGTTACGCACGGTTGCGTGTCCCGTAGGCGACGTCGGAGGCCCCCGTTAGCGTGGTGCGCATGAGTCTCACGACCGCGCGTTCCGACGAGCCGACCACCCCCGATCCCGCGAGTCTCGCCGACCTCCGCGGTGCGGGCGACGACGCCGACGGTGCTGAAGTGCGCCAGGCCGCGGTCGGCGCTGCGCTCGCCGGGCCGCTCGTCTCCACGCAGTGGCTCTGCGACCACCTCGGGTCGGACGGCCTCCTCGTCGTCGACGCCTCCGTGGTCGCCGTCAGCGGGGCCGACGGCCGCACGGACTACGTCAGCGGGATCGAGCGGCACGCCGAGGGTCACCTCCCCGGCGCCGTGTTCGCCGACCTGCTCGAGCGGTTCAGCGACCCGGCCGGGGCGTTCCCCTTCACACGGCCGAGCGCCGAAGCGTTCGCCGCCGCCGCGGCGGAGCTGGGCGTCGACGCGGACACCACCGTCGTCGTCTACGACGGCGCGGTCGGGCAGTGGGCGTCGCGGCTGTGGTGGCTGTTCCGCTCGTTCGGCCACGACCGTGTCGCCGTGCTCGACGGCGGCGTGACGAAGTGGCGGGAGGAGAGCCGCCCGCTCGAGTCCGGGCCGGTGACGACCGAGCCGGCCGCCCCCGTCGTCGCCGCCGAGCTGCCGGGGTTCTGGAGCGACCGCGCCGACGTCCAGGCGCTCCTCGCCGGCGACCGGCAGGGGACGCTGGTCTGCGGCACCGCACCCAAGGACTTCGCCGCCCGGCACATCCCCGGCAGCGTGAGCGCACCGGCGGTCCGGCTCGTCGACCGTGGGACCAACGCGTTCCTGCCGCCCGCCGGCCTGCGCGAGCTCTTCGCCGACGTGCTCGCCTCCGCGGACCCGATCGTCGCGTACTGCGGCGGCGGGATCGCGGCGGCGGCCGACGCCCTGGCCCTGACGCTGCTCGGGCGGGACGACGTGACCGTCTACGACGGGTCGCTCAACGAGTGGGCGTCCGATCCGGAGGCGCCGCTCGCGAGCGCGTGAGCCGCCCGCCGGCCGCGTTCCTGGGTCTTCGCCGCTACCGCGCATACACGCCCGTATCGGGACGTAGGCTCGGAGCATGACCCTGATGGACATCCCGTTCCACACCATCGATGGAGCTCCGACCAGCCTCGCCGCCTACTCGGGCAAGGTCATCCTCGTCGTCAACGTCGCCTCCCGCTGCGGGCTCACTCCGCAGTACGAGAAGCTCGAGAAACTGCAGGAGACCTACGGCGACCGGGGGTTCACCGTGATCGGGTTCCCGAGCAACCAGTTCCTCCAGGAGCTCAGCTCGACCGACGCGATCAAGGAGTACTGCTCGACGACGTGGGGCGTCACGTTCCCGATGATGGAGAAGGTGCGGCTGAACGGCCGCAACGCGCACCCGCTGTACAGCGAGCTGACCACGCATCCGGACGAGGACGGCAAAGCCGGCAAGGTGAAGTGGAACTTCGAGAAGTTCGTCATCACCCCGGAGGGCGCCGTGCACCGGTTCCGTCCGCAGCTGGAGCCGGACGACCCGCGGATCGTCCGCCTCATCGAGGCGTCGCTGCCGGCGACTGTATGAGCAGCGCCGGGCACCCGGTGCTCACGCCCGGCGGAACCAGCGACCGCCGACGCGCTCGGTGAGCCGCCAGTCCCCGGTCTGCGCGAGCGCGCCGACAGCGGCGACCGCGGACTCCGCGACGCGCAGCGCGTCGTGGGCGCCGTCCGCCGTGAAACGCACGGTGATCCGCGCCTCACGGCTGACGACATCGACGCTCGTCGCCTCGACGGTCGTCAGCTCGGCCACCGCGGCAGCGGCCGCCGGCTCGATCTCGGTCGGGGCCACGTCGGGCCGGAGACGACCCACCGCGATGATCACACGAAACGAAGGCACGCGCCGAGCCTACGTCGGATACCAGAACCCCGGCGTACGCTGACCGGCGGGGAATCGGAAGGGGGTGCGCGGATGCACACCGAATCACCGGACACACGAGAGCTCGACATCATCCAGGACGTCGGCTTGTCCATCGACGAGCTGGCGGGCTTCGACCGGATGCTCGAGGAGCGACGCCACGGGGATGTGGCGGAGGCGCAACGACTCGCGGAGGCGCTGGGCTCGCTGCTGTCGTCGCGGTCCGAGTCGACCGCCGACGATGAGCACGACCCGGAGGGCCCGACGCTGAGCTCGGAGTGGAGCAGGCTGCACGCCCTCCGCGCGGAGACCGCGGCCGACATCGCGGCCGTGGACGCGGCGCGCGAGCGCATCCGGCTGGGACGCTACGGCGTCTGCGCGTCGTGCGGGCGCGCGATCGGCGTCCCGCGGCTGGAGGCCCGCCCGACGACCGAACTGTGCATCGTCTGCGCGGTCGCCGCCGAGCGCTAGCGGTCTAGCGCGGCGTGCGGGAGGCGCGGTAGACCGCCTCGGTGCGGCTCGTGGCGCCGACCTTGCGGAGGATGCTCGAGACGTGCACGCTCGCGGTCTTGGCCGAGATGAAGAGCACTTCGCCGATCTGCTTGTTGCTCAGTCCCTGCTCGATGAGGGCGAGGACCTGCTCCTCACGTTCGGTGAGCGGGGCGCCGGGGCCGAGAGCGGCCGGTCCGCCGATCGCGCGGGCGCCCCGCGACGAGATGAGCGCCGCAGCGCCCTCGGCGAGGAGCCCGAAGCCGGCGCGCTGCGCCTCGTCGCGGGCGGCGACAGCCAGTCGCTCGGCGGCCGGACGGTCTCCCGCGGCGCGGGCGACCCGCGCGGCGCGCACGAGCGCGTACGGGTGCAGGTGGGCCGGGGCGACCGGTGCCACGGCCGCCTCGATCGCGGCCTCCCAGGCCACCCGCGCGCCGTCGAAGCGCTCGGCGGCGGACGATTCTGCGGTCGCACCGTCGACGCCCGCGGCCGCCAGCGCCGTCGCGAGCTCCGCACGGATGACCGGGCCCCACGCGACAGCGGTCGGCCACGCCTCGATGGCTGCGAGCGCCGCGTCCAGGTGGGCGACCTCGTCCGCCACGTCGACCGGGGCGTCACGTTCGGCGCGCTCCTGGGCCGAGCGGAACGCCACGTCGGCCAGGGCGCGCGCTGCCGCCGCCAGCACGGGGAGGTCGTAGGCGGGCAGCGGCAGGTGGGTGGACGCGCGTACCGGCGCCGTGTGCTCCCACGCGTCGAACGCGTCGCCGCGGGCGATCGCCACCTCGGCGGCGAGCCGGGCGACACCGAGCTCGGACTGGACCTCCAGGTCCCCGAGGGTGCGCAGGCCGCCGTGCCAGCGGCGCAGCAGCGTCTCCGTCGTCTCGAGGTCGCCGCGCCACAGGGTGAGCCAGAGCTTCATGCGCTGAAGGTGCGCGCGGAAGCTCGGGGGCGGGTCGAGCGCGAGCGCGGGATCGAGTAGGGCCTCCGCCCGGTCGAGCTCTCCGAGCGCGAGCAGCGGCTCCACGGTGTTGGAGGACAGGATGACGCCGGTGGAGCGTTCGATGCCCCGCGCGCGGGCCTCGCGGACGCCCGCCTCCGCGAGCGTCACCGCCTCGGCGTAGCGGCCGAGGTTGTTCATCGCGTCGGACGCATTGACCGCGTAGCGCAGTTCGGCGGCCGAGTCGTGCTCGGCGAGGCGGCCGGCCTCGGCCAGTTCCTCCAGTCCACGCTCGATCGACCCCATGGACACCAGCGAACTGCCGAGGATGTTGTGCGCCACCGAGCGCAGTGCCGGCGACCCGTCGCCGGCCTCCTCGATCGCCTGCGTCGCGACGGTCACGGCGTCGTCGAACCGCGCGGCGAGCATGTACCGGGCAGCCAGCTCGGCGAGCAGCTGAAGGCGGAGCCCGTCGCCCTCCGGCAGCACGCCGGGCGGGACCACGTCGAGCGCGCTCTGCAGCAGCTCCTGGACGCCGGCCCGGTTGAGGTTCTGGAGGTACTGCGCCTTGTCGCGGAGCAGTCGCGCGTGCCGGGCGGGAGGGAGACCGTCGGCCGTCTCGAGGGCGACGTTGACCAGCGCGAGCGCGCGCTCGTTGTCGCCGGCGTTGCGCAGCGCCGACGCCGTGCGTGCCAGCAGCTCCGTGCGGCCGCCGTTCTTCAGCCACGGCGCGCTCAGCTCGTCGGCGTCCGGCACGCTGTCCCACAGCTCCAGGGCGCGGTCGCCCATCGCCGCGGCCGTCGCGTAGGCGTACGACATCCGCGCCTCGCTCAGTGCCTCTAGGGACGCGCTGAACGCGCGCCGCAGGTCGTGGGCGGCGAGCCAGTGCGTGGAGAGCTGCGTCGCCGAGCGCTGCGGGCTGGCCTCCAGCGCCTCAGCGAACCGCATGTGGAACCGGCTGCGCTCGCCCGGCAGCAGGTCGGCGTGGATGGCCTCGCGCACCAGCGCGTGCCGGAAGGTGTACTCGGTGGAGGCGGCGACCAGGACGTTCGCGACCACGGCCTCCCGTGCCGCGGCGTCGAGCTGGTCGGGCGTGCCGTCGTAGACCGCGCTGAGCAGCTCGTGGTCGACGCAGACACCGCCGGCGGACACGAGGCGCAGCAGCCGCTGTGCGGGGTCGCTCAGCTTCTCGAACCGGGCGAGCAGCAGCTCGCGGAGCGTCTCGGGGAGGTCTTCGCCGGTGGCGAGGCCGTCGATGCCGATCAGCTCCTCGACGAAGAACGGGACGCCCTCGCTCATCTCGTAGACGCGCTCGACCGTCGCGGCGTCGGGCTCGCAGCCGAGCAGCCGGGCGATCAGCGCCTCCACCTGGCCGCGGCCGAGCCGGGACAGTTCCCAGCGGGTGACGCGGCGGGTGCGCTCCAGCTCGGCGAGGTAGGCGCGCAGCGGGTGGCCGCGGGTGATCTCGTCGGTGCGATAGCTCAGTACGACCAGGAGGCGCCCTCGCTCGGCCATCCGCACGATGAACCGCAGCAGTTCGAGCGTGGCCATGTCGGCCCAGTGCAGGTCCTCCACCGCCAGCACGAGCGGACGGTCGGCCGAGAGCGTCTCGAACAGGACCGTGACCAGCTCGTAGAGCCGCTCGGCGCCGGTGCGTGCGGGCACCGCGGAGTCGTCGGCGAGCTCCGGCAGGAGGACGGAGAGCACCCCGGCGCCGTGGCCGGCGGCCTCCAGCACAGCGTCGAGCCCGCGCAGCTCGATGAGCCGGCGGAGGATGGCGGCGAACGGCGCGTACGGAGCCCCTTCGTTGCCGAGGTCGACGCACCGGCCGAGCAGCACCGTGGCGGACCCCTCGGCCTCCGCCAGGAACTCGGCGAGCAGCCGCGACTTGCCGATCCCGGCCTCGCCGCCGATCACGACGGCGCGAAGACCACCGTCGCGACGGACCCCCTCGAGCTCGTCGCGCAGCGCCTCGAGATCGGACTCGCGCCCGATCATCGTGGGGCTGGACGCCGGTGATCGCATGGCCTCATCGTGCCATGGACCACCGACATCCGAACCCCCTGTCCGCCCTGCTTCGCCCAGGGCAGAACGGTGGTCATCGCCCGGCGTGGGCGAGCTCCCGCTCCTGGTCGTGGGAGGCTTCCGGAAGCGCCCCGGGAACCGCCTCCACCCCGGTCGCGGCCGGCGCCGCAGCCGGCGCCGTCATGGTCTCAGCGGCCGCTCGCACCCCGTGCCGCGCCCGCCGTCCGGCAGCCCGCTCGGCCCGGCGCTCGGCGCGCTCCTCGCGGAGCCGGCGCACCAGCTCCCTGTCGTGCTCGGCCCGCTGGACGTCCCCCGCGTACACGCGCGAAGCCACGAACTCGTCGGACAGCATCATGATCCACACCCTTCGCTCCACTGCTTTCTTCGATGACCTCAGACTCGTCGCTAAGGACCCCCTGCCACATCGGGAAGATGCCCTATTCCGGTCCCGGTAGGACTCAGACGGACGCCAGGACGGCTCAGCAGCGGGACTCGACACCGCACCGGCCCGGGGGCAAGCTGGCGGCATGGCAACGGTCAACGAGCTCCAACCGCCTTACCGCGTCGGCTACATCGTCGGCAGCATCTCCACAGGGTCGATCAACCGCAGGCTCTCGAAGGCGCTCCTCAAACTGGCGCCGGAGGAGCTGGTCTTCACCGAGATCGGGATCGGGGACCTCCCGCTGTACAGCCGCGACTACGACGGCGACTTCCCGGAGGTCGCCCGTGACTTCAAAGCGTCCATCGCCGCCCAGCAGGCGCTGTTGTTCATCACGCCGGAGTACAACCGCTCCGTCCCCGGCGCGCTGAAGAACGCGATCGACTGGGCGAGCCGGCCATACGGGGAGAACGTGATCGCCCGCAAGGCCACCGCCGTCATCGGAGCCTCCCCCGGCCCGATCGGCACAGCCGTCGCGCAGCAGCAGCTCCGCAGCATGCTGAGCTTCCTGCAGGCGCCGCAGATGAACGCACCGGAGGCCTACATCCAGCTCACACCCGGGCTGATCGAGGACGACGGGACCGTCACGAACGAGTCGACGGAGGCCTTCCTGCGCGGCTTCATGGTGTCGTTCTTCGAGTACATCGAGCGGGTGCTGACGGTCGTCCCGGCCCCGCGGTGACCGGCGTGCTCCTCTCGGACGGCGCAGAGCCGCGGAGCCTGGCGCTCCGCGCGTTGTCGCGCGAGGGCGACGTGTTCACGGTGGAGGCGATCGCGGCGGACAGCGACCGGCGCTGGCGGCTGGTGGGACCGCTGCTGCGCGTCGACGAGGCCGCGGAGCTCGGCGCGTGGCTGGCCGGGCTCCCCGGCGACCTCACACTGGGAGCGGACGAGTGGACGACACTGACCTTCGCGTCTCCGGCATTCTCGATCGCGGGGCGGCGCGTGCCGGGCGGGGTGGTGGAGTTGCGGATCTCGGTGCTCGGGATGGCGCCGGCGGGTGCCGCGGCGGCGGAGGCCGGGTGCGAGCAGCCGGCTCCGACCACGCTGCCGCGCTCCACGGACGTCGTGCTCGGCCTCAGCCTCCCGGGCCCCGCGGTGGAGCGGGCGGCTGTGGCCCTGGTGTCCGAGACGGCCGCGCTCCGCGGGTGACGACCGTAGCCGGTCAGCGGCCCCCCTCGCGCTTGCGGTGCCGCTGCGCGACCGCCTGCGGGCCGTACGGGTAGACCTCGGTGCGCGGCGTGCTCGCCTCGTCGAGGCTCGCGCGCTGCTCCTCGGTCAGCTCCAGGTCGGCCGCCGCCAGGTTGTCGTCGAGCTGCTCGATCGTGCGAGCGCCGAGGATCACGCTCGATACCGCGGGACGGTCGACCAGCCAGGCGAGCGCCACCTGCGACATGCTCGCGCCGGTCTCCTCCGCGACCGCCTGCACCGCGTCGATGACCTCCCAGGTGCGCGGGTCGGCGTTGCGCGCGTCGAAGGCCTCCATCCCGCGCTTCGGGTTCTCGCCCAGCCGGGTCGCTCCCGTCGGCGCCTCGTCCCGGCGGTACTTGCCGCTCAGCCAGCCGCCGGCCAGCGGGGACCAGGGCAGGAGGCCGATCCCGGAGTCCAGCGCGGCCGGCACGATCTCATGCTCGATGCCGCGCACCAGGAGGCTGTACTGCGGCTGCAACGTCACCGGCGGCACGAAGCCGTACGCACCTGAGACAGCGACCGCCTTGGTGAGCTGCCAGCCGAGGTAGTTCGAGAAGCCGTAGTAGCCGATCTTGCCCGCGGACACGGCGTCGTCCAGGAAGCGCAGCGTCTCCTCGAGCGGCGTGAGGTAGTCCCAGGCGTGCATCTGGTAGAGGTCGATGTGGTCGACGTCGAGCCGGCGCAGCGAGTCGTCCAGCGCCTTGCGCAGGTGCGTGCGCGACAGGCCGAGATCGTTGGAGCCCTCCCCCATCGGGAAGCGCGCCTTGGTCGCGATGACGAGCCGGTCCCTGGCGCCGTGGTGGCGGGACAGCCAACGCCCGATGATCGACTCCGACGTCCCCGAGCTGTACACGTCGGCCGTGTCGATGAGGGTGCCGCCGGCGTCGACGTACCGGTCGAGGATGGCGTGCGAGGTCGGCTCGTCGGCTTCCGCGCCGAAGGTCATGGTGCCGAGAGCGAAGGCGGACACGATGGTGCCGCTGTTTCCGAGGGTCCTGAGGTCCATGTCCTCGACGCTAGCCTCGCCCGGACGAATCGCCTACCGTTTGCCAACGTGAAGCTGCTGATCCTCTCCGACACCCATATCCCGCTCCGGGCGAAGGCGCTGCCGCCGCAGGTGCTCGCCGAGGTGGACGCCGCCGACGTCGTCCTGCACGCCGGCGACTGGGTGGATGAGGCGACGCTCGACCTGCTGGAGGAGCGATCGCGGCGGCTGATCGGAGTGTGGGGCAACAACGACGGACCGGGGCTGCGGCGCCGGCTGCCGGAGGTCCCACGGTTCGAGCTGGGCGGGCTGCGGTTCGCGATGGTCCACGAGACCGGGCCGGCGAAGGGGCGCGAGCTGCGCTGCGAGCGGGACTTCCCTGACGCGGACGTGCTGGTGTTCGGGCACTCGCACATCCCGTGGGACACGGTCTCCCCCGGCGGCCTGCGCCTCCTGAACCCGGGGTCCCCCACCGACCGTCGCCGCCAGCCCGCCTGCACCTACCTGACCGCGACCATCGCCGGCGCCCGCCTCACCGACGTGCGCCTCGTCGCTCTCCCCCCGCGCTAGCACCCGCCGAGTACGCCGATTGTCTGCGTACTCGGCGGTTTTGGGCTGATTATTGGCGTACTCGGCGGTTAGGGGAGGTGGAGGAGGCCGTCGGTGACGAGGGCGCGGACGGTGGGCACGAGGTCGGCGCGCAGGGCGGCCTCGTCGACCTCCAGCAGTTGCGCGAGCGCGCCGCTGATCGCGGCGACGCTCAGCTCGCCGTCGCAGGCGCCGACCAGCGCAGCCAGGCCGGTGTTGGCGCCGACGACGCGGCCGAAGCCGCCGCCCTGTCGGAGCAGGATGGCCGTGGGCGCGTCCGCGCCAGGCCACAGGTGCCGCTCCTCGGTCACGTCGCCCGCGACGGTGAGGCACAGTGCGCCGAAGGCGTCGTCGTCCAGCGACGACTCGGTGTCGTGCGCCGCCAGGCACTCCCCGAGGTGGACGCCGAGCCCGGCCTGGTTCGCGCCGAGCGCCCCGTGAAGGCGCTCGAACCGGCGCAACGTCGGCACTCCCTCCGCCCGCCGCAGCAGCACGTAGCCGAAACCGACTTTCCGGACGCCGCGCGCCTCGAAGTCGTCGAGCCAGGCGCCCAGCAGCGTGTCGAAGGCCGGCGCGCCCGGCCGGGTGCCGCCGTCGCGGATCCAGGTCTCGGCGTACTGGGCGGCGTCCTCGGTGTCGCGCTCGATCACCCACGCGTCCAGCGGCTGCGCGGAGTCGTCCACCCAGCCGCGCACGCGCTCCAGGGCGTCCGCGCTGTCGTGGTACTCCCAGTTGCCGAGGAGCTGGGCGACGCCGCCGGGGTTCAGGTGCGCTCCGCACCCCGCGACGAACGCCGCGACCAGGCCGTCGCCGACCATCCCGCCGTCGCGGTACTCGTAGGCTGGAACGCCCGCGGTCCGCGGCGTGATGACGAACGGCGGGTTCGACACGATGTGATCGAACGCCTCCCCCGCCACCGGCTCGAACATGCTCCCGAGCCGGAACTCGATGCCCTCGACGCCGTTCAGCTCGGCGTTGAGCGCGGCGAGGCGCAGCGCGCGCTCGGAGATGTCGGTCGCGACGACGCGCTCAGCATGGCGGGAGGCGTGCAGGGCCTGGATGCCGCACCCGGTCCCGAGGTCGAGGGCCGAGCGCACCGGGCGCTGGAGCATCAGGCCGCTGAGCGTCATGGAAGCGCCGCCGACTCCGAGCACGTGGTCCTCGGGGAGCGCGCCGCCGAGCGCCAGCTCGCCGAGGTCGGAGACGATCCACCACTCGGCCGGGCCGAGAGCGTCCACGAAGGCGTAGGGGCGGAGGTCGACGGCGGGGGCGATCAGGCCGGGGGCGATCAGGCCGGGGGCGATCAGGTCGGAGGCGATCGGGTCGGAGGCGATCGGGTCGGAGGCGTCTGGCTGGATCAGCCCCAGCTCCACCGCTCCGTCGAGTCCGAGGGCGGGGAGCGCGGCGGCGGCGGCCTCCCGGCTCACCGGCCGGCCGAGCACGAACAGCGCGGCGAGGGTGGCCAGCGGGGCGGCGGCGCTGCGCGCGAGCGCACGCTCGGCCGGGACTCGCTGCCCGCGGTGCAGCGCCTCCGCCGCCTCCTCACCCCAGAGCGCGGTCAGCCCGTCGACGGTGAAGCCGGCTGCGGCGAGGTCGGAGCGGAGTGCGGCGGTGGAGGTCACGCAGCAATTCAATCAGGAGCACAATGGGCGGCGTGAGCCAGGAACAGACGACGATCCGCCGGCGCGCGATCGTGACCGGCATGGTGCAGGGCGTCGGCTACCGCTGGAGCGCCCGCGAGGAGGCGCGCCGGCTCGGCGTGGCCGGCTGGGCACGGAACCGCTCGGACGGCAGCGTGGAGGTCGAGGTGGAGGGCGAGCCCGCGAGCGTGGACCGCATGATCGAGTGGCTGCGGGCCGGCCCTCCCGGGAGCGCTGTGGACGACGTGCGCGTGTCGGAGACGGCGCCGGACGGCGACGACGCGTTCCGCATCCGGCAGACGGACTGAGCGCGGGCCGGCGCGCCTGACTTCCCCGCCCCTGACTTCTGGCCCGCGCCCAGGCACAATAGGCATATGACCCGCGCGACGCTGCTGACCATCACCGTGCCCACCGGAGAGCCCGCCGACGGCGACCCGGGCTTCGCCCTCGCCGACTTCGACGCCGCGCAGGTGCGCATCACCGACCTCGGCATCACGCGCGGCGACGGCGTGTTCGAGACCATCGCCGTCATCGACGGCCACCCGCAGGCGCTCGGGCCGCACCTCATGCGGCTTGCGCACTCCGCCGAGCTCCTCGACCTCCCGGCTCCCGCCGAGCACGTCTGGCACGAGGCCGTCCTCGCCGGAATCGCGGACTACCGGTCGCGCAACGGCGACGGCGGCGAGCTGTTCGCCAAACTGATCTACACCCGCGGCGTCGAGGGCGCCGGGTATCCCAGCGGCTGGATCTTCGTGGACGAGGGCGAGGACTTCACCCAGCAGCGCCTCGGCATCCGGGTCGTCGCGCTCGACCGCGGGGTCCGGCACGACGTGGCCGAGACCTCGCCGTGGCTGCTCGCGGGCGCCAAGACGCTTTCCTACGCCGTCAACCGCGCGGCCCAGCGGGAGGCCGCGCGCCGCGGGGCGGACGACGTGATCTTCATCAGCTCCGACGGCTACGCGCTGGAGGGGCCGACCTCCAACGTCATCCTGCTCGCCGACGGCGTGGTCCGCACGCCGCAGACCGACCAGGGCATCCTCGCCGGCACCACGCAGGCCGCGGTGTTCGCGTTCTTCGAGGAGCGTGGCTACGCGACCGAGTACCGGCACATCACCGCCGAGGAGCTGGAGGCCGCCGACGCGCTCTGGCTGGTCTCCAGCGTCCGCCAGGCCGCGCCGATCACGCACCTCGACGGTCGCGAGTACCCGGTGGACGCCGAGTTGACGGCCGAGCTGAACCGGTACCTGCTGTCGCGAACGCACTGAGGGTGGACTGAGCACGCACTGTTCACCCCGCAGTGGACTCCCCGTTACACCCCGATTCGCGGTGCACGCATTCGCCGCCTAGGCTGTACGCACCGTGCCGGCGCCGACGCCGGGACCGCCGCTAAGGGGAAGGGAGGTCGACGTGGACGAGCAGGTCCCGAGGAGCATCGAAGTGCTGCGCCAGCAGGCGCGTGACGAACTGGCTGCCATCATCGAGCACCGCTGCCGCGCCGGCGAGGACCCCTGGCATTTCATCCCCGACCTGCCGAGCGTCGACGAGCAGGTGGTCATCTCGCTGCGCGCGGGGGCCATCGAGGACTTCGACCTGGCCGAGGAGCAGTCCCGGGCGCACCATCCGTCCGCCGGGCGCGACACCTACACCCGCTTCGAGTACGGCGTCCTGCGCCGGATCGCCCTCGAGCACCCCGAACTGAGCGAAGCGGTCTGGGGGATGCTCGACAAGGTCGAGCGCACGTAGTAAACCAGGCGGCATGGGGATCGTGACCGCCGATATCGCCGTCTCGCTCGACGGGTTCGCCGCCGGGCCCAACCAGTCGCTGGAGAACCCGCTCGGCGAGCGCGGGGTGGAGCGGCTGCACACCTGGATGTTCGAGTACGCGGACGCGCACGCGGAGGAGATCGCCGCGATCACCGCGGCGGGCGCCTACGTGATGGGCCGCAACATGTTCGGCCCCGTGCGCGGCGACTGGCCCGCCGAGGGCGACAGGTTCGGCGATTGGCGCGGCTGGTGGGGCGAGGACCCGCCGTACCACGCGCCGGTGTTCGTGCTGACCCACTACGAGCGGGAGCCGCTCAGGATGGAGGGCGGCACCACCTTCGAGTTCGTGACCGACGGCATCCACTCGGCCACCGAGCGGGCGCGCGCCGCGGCCGGGGACGCGGATGTCGCGATCGCCGGCGGAGCGGAGACGCTCAACCAGGCGCTCTGGGCGGGAATCGTGGACGAACTGCGCCTCCACATCGCCCCGATCACGCTGGGCGCGGGCGAGCGCGTGTTCGACCGGGTGCCGTCGCTGCAGCTGGAGCTGCTGCGGTCGCGGGTGACTCCGGAGGTCGCGCACCTGACGTATCGCGTGGTGCGTTGAGCCTGCTCAGGCGAGCCCGGCGGGCGACGTGACCGGGAGTCTGCAGACGAAGTCGCGGCAGAGGTAGGCGGTGGGAAGGCCATCGCGCGTGCCGCGGGCGGTGAACAGCTCGAAGCCCGCCGACGCCAGCGCCTCGCCGTCCGCAGCGTCCACGAGGGCGACCAGATCGGCCGGATGCCGTCGCGCCGCGGCGATCAGGCCTTCGGGATCCTCGGCGCCCGGACCCTCCGCATGCTCGCTCACGACGACGAGCTGCTGCGGCTCGCCCTCCAGGCGCGACATCAGCGCAAGCGCTGCGCCGAACGCGCTCGGCACGCTCGCCGCCGGTCCGGCGACGAGCCGCATCGCCTCCCGCGCGGCGCGCTCGTACCGCCGGCTCGCAGTCATCAGGAACAGGGTGTGCGCCGCGGACGCCGTCGCGGTGAGGCCGGACGGGTACGCGCCCTCCGACGGGTCGACGCGCACCGCGAGGCCGGTCGACTGCAGCAGCGGGTCGCCGCCGCCCGGCACGCCGAACGGGCACTCGCCGCCGTCGGCGGCCTCCAGGCACAGGTCGACCAGCTCCCGGGCGGCGTCGGCTGCCTCCACGTCGCCGCTCGCGAGGGCCAGCTCCAGCAGGCCGCCCGCGAGCCCGCCGTAGTCTTCGAGCGTCGCCACCGCCTCCGAAACGGTGCCGTCGACCGACGCCCGGCCGAGGGTGCCGTCCGGCCGGCGGTGCGTCTCGATCACCGCGCGTGCGGCCTCGCGCGCGGCCACGAGCCAGGCCGGCCGGTTCAGGATGCGGCCCGCGCGGGCGAGCGCGCCGATCGCGAAGCCGTTCCAGCCGGTGAGCACCTTCTCGTCCAGCGCGGGAGGCGCGAGCTGCGCGCGCTCGGCGGGATCCGCCCGGTAGTAGCCGCCCTCCACGCGGGCGCCGTCGATCACGCTCTCGGAGTCCTGCGCCGAGGCGAACGCGCCGCCCGGGCGCCGGAGCACGCCGAGCAGGAAGGCGGCCACGCCGTCCACGGTGCGCTCGGCCCAGTCCTCGCCGCTCTGCGCCCACGCGGTGGCATAGGCGTCGAGGAGCTGCGCGTTGTCGTACAGCATCCGCTCGTAGTGCGGGTCGCTCCAGTCGCGCCGGGTGGCGTAGCGGAAGAACCCGCCGTCGACCGGGTCGCGCAGCGGGGAGTCCGCCATCCGGCGCATGGTACGCTGCGCGAGCTCGCGTCCCGAGTCGCGTTCCAGGAGGAAGCCGAGCACCGGGGCGACCGGGAACTTGGGAGCGCCGCCGAAGCCGCCGTACAGCGGGTCCTCGGTCTCGGCGAGCGCGCCGACCGCGACGTCGAGAGCGCGGGCGTCGGGCAGCTCGGACGCCGTCGTCGCCCGCGCGGCGGCCGCGGCGAGCGCCTCCCGCACCTTCCCGGCGTCGGCCTCCACCTCGGCGCGGCGCTCGGTCCAGGCGTCGGCGACCGCGCCGAGGATCTGCGTGAACGACGGGCGCCCTGCCGTCGCGACCGGCGGGAAGTAGGTGCCAGCGAAGAACGCCCGCCCCGAGGAGGTCGCGAAGACGGTCAGCGGCCAGCCGAGGCCCTCCGTGAACGCGCTCGCCGCCGACAGGTAGGTGGCGTCGACGTCGGGATGCTCCTCCCGGTCGACCTTGATCGACACGAACCGCTCGTTCATCAGCGCCGCGACCGCCGGGTCGCTGAAGCTCTCCCGCGCCATCACGTGGCACCAGTGGCAGGTCGCGTAACCGATCGAGACGATGACCGGCACGTCGCGCCGGCGCGCCTCGGCGAAGGCCTCCGGGCCCCACGGGAACCAGTCGACCGGGTTCTCCGCATGTGCGCGCAGGTAGGGACTGATCGCGCCCGCCAGCCGGTTCGTCATGCGCTCACCCTACGACCGCATTGCTATCGTGGACGACATGGTTGCACACGCAAATACTCCACTCCTCACTCTGAACAACGGCACCACCATCCCCCAGCTCGGCTTCGGCGTCTTCAAGGTCGACCCAGCCGAGACGACCCGCATCGTCACCGACGCGCTGGAGGTCGGTTACCGCCACATCGACACCGCCGCCATCTACGGCAACGAGGAGGGCGTCGGCGCCGCGATCGCCTCCTCCGGCATCGCGCGCGACGAGCTGTTCGTCACCACCAAGCTCTGGAACGACCGCCAGACCGACGCCGAGGCGGCCTTCGACGAGTCGCTCGCCAAGCTCGGCCTCGACTACGTGGACCTCTACCTCATCCACTGGCCGACCCCGCAGAAGGACACCTTCGTGGAGGCGTGGCGCTCGCTGGAGAAGATCTACGCCACCGGCCGCGCGAAGGCCATCGGCGTCTCCAACTTCCTGGTGCCGCACCTGGAGAAGCTGCTGGCCAACACCGACACCGTGCCGGCCGTCAACCAGATCGAGCTGCACCCGGCGCACCAGCAGCCGGAAGTGACCGCGTTCTCCCGCGAGCACGGCATCCAGATCGAGGCCTGGGGCCCGCTCGGCCAGGGCAAGTACCCGCTGTTCGACGCTCCGGAGGTCGCCGGCCCGGCGGAAGCACACGGCAAGACCCCGGCGCAGGTGGTCATCCGCTGGCACCTGCAGACGGGCAACATCGTCTTCCCCAAGTCCAACCGCCGCGAGCGGATGGCGGAGAACTTCGACGTCTTCGACTTCGAGCTGACCGACGCCGAGGTCGCCGCCATCACGGCCATGGAGCGCGAAGGGCGCGTGAGCGCGCACCCGGACGAGGTCAACTGAGCGAAGTCGCGACGGCGGCGGCCGCGGAGCCCGGTCCTCCGCGCCCGCCGCTTCACGGCTAGGCTCGCACCGTGAGAATCACCACGATCACGGGGAAGGTCATCTACATCGTCGGGGTCTTCGGACTGATCCTGGCGCTGAACTTCTTCGTGATCGACCGGCTCGTGAACGCGGCGCTGGATGTGCTGATCATCGCCATCCTCAATGTCGCCTACGTCATCGTCGGCACCCGCACGTTCCGCGGCGCGGGTGAGAACCGCGAGGACCCGCGGCCCTGGTGGCGGGCGACCGGGCGGCCGGCGGCGGGATTCTGGCTCGGCGGTGTGCTCGCGATCCTCGCGTTCATCTCGTGCGTCGGGGCGCTCGCGAGCAAGCCGGAGAACTCGTTCGTCCCCGCCGTCGCGTGCATCAGCTACGCGCTGCTCGCCTCGTATTACCTCAACTCCTCCTACCGGCTGCGCACCCTCGACACGGCGCCCTGATCGCTAGACCGCGCTCTGCGGGGCGTCGACGTGCCCCTCGGCGGTCGCCTCGGTCTCGAAGCGGGCCACCAACTCGCGCTTGAGGACCTTGCCGCTCGGGCCGAGCGGGAGCACCTCCAGGATCTCCACCCGCCGCGGGTACTTGTAGGCCGCCACCCGCTCCTGCGCGAACACGATCAGTTCCTCGCCCGTCGCGTCGGAGCCCGGCATGAGCGTGACCGCCGCCATGATCTCCTGGCCGTGCGTATCGTGCGCTACGCCGAACACCGCGACCAGGGCGACGGCGGGATGCGTCGAGAGCGCCTCCTCCACCTCCCGCGGGTACACGTTGTAGCCGTTGCGGACGATCATGTCCTTCTTGCGGTCCACGATCGTGATGTAGTCGTCGTCGCTCTTCGTGCCGAGGTCGCCGGTGCGGAACCAGCCGTCCACGACCGCCTCCGCATTCGCCTCCGGGAGGTTGAGGTAGCCGTTCATCAGGTTGTGGCCGCGGATCACGATCTCGCCGAGCTCGCCGCGCGGCAGCAGGTGGATGGCGTCGTCCACCTCCGGGTCCGCGATCTCGACGTCCACGCCCCAGATCGGCTGGCCGACGGTTCCGACCCTTGTCGGCTTGCCGCGGTGGTTGAACGTGGCGACCGGGGAGGTCTCGGTGAGGCCGTAGCCCTCGTGGATGTCGATGCCGTAGACCTCCTTCATCCGTTCGATGACCGCCACCGGGATCGCGGCGCCGCCGCTCAGGCCGTACCGCAACGGCGGGCGCTCCGGGTTCGTCTTGGCGGCCTCCAGCAGCGCGATGTACATGGTCGGCACGCCGGTCATGATGGTGCAGGCGTGCGCGTTGAGCAGTTGGAGCGCCGTCGCCCCGTCGAACTTCGGCACCAGCACGATCGCCGCCCCGGCCCGGAACCCCATGTTCATGACGCAGGTCTGCCCGAAGGTGTGGAAGAGCGGAAGGCAGCCGAGCACGCGGTCCGTTGGCAGGAAGTCGAAGGTGCCGGAGAGCAGGACGTTCACCTGCTCGACCAGCGCGAAGTGGCAGCCCTCCGCGCCCTTCGGCTTGCCGGTCGTGCCGCTCGTATACAGGATGGTCGCGGTGTCCACCGGGTCGCGCGGCACGAACGTGTCGATCGGCTCGGCGCCGGCGGCGGCATCCTCCAGGCGCGGGAACGGCAGCTGGTCGACCATCTCGTCCGGCACCAGCACCGAGAGGGTGTCCACGCCGGCCAGCGCCGCGCCCTTCGCGCCTTCGCCGAGGAGCGGCACGGCGCAGATCAGCAGCTTCGACCCGGAGTCGCGCAGCACGTACTCGATCTCCGCGGCCTTCAGGAGGGCGTGGATGGGGACGACGACCGCACCGAGGGCGAGCGCCGCGTAGTACGCGCGCGGGAAGTCGGGCACGTTCGGGATCATCAGCGCCACCCGGTCCCCCGGCCCGACGCCGAGGTCGCGCAACGCTCCCGCGTAACGACGGGTCTGGTCCCAGAGGTCGCGGTAGGCGATCTCCTGGCCGTTGAAGATCAACGCCACGTTGTCGGGCATCCGGTGCGCGGTCTCGGCCAGGATGCTGGCGACGGACATGGTGGCGTAGCCGTGAGGCATGGCGGGGCTCCTTCGTCGACGGTGACGTGACCCGGTCGGGTTGAGGGAAACCTACGTCACCGTGAGCGCTGTCACAATGCCCCGTTTGCGGTGACACGGGCGGAGGGGGTGACGCGGGCGGATAGACTGGAAGGCTCATGTCCGCACCGGTCGCCCTCCCCCGCATCGTCTTCCCGCCCGAGCTGCCCGTCAGCCAGAAGCGGGACGACATCGCGCGCGCCATCCGCGACAATCAGGTCGTGATCGTGGCCGGCGAGACCGGCTCGGGCAAGACCACGCAGCTGCCGAAGATCTGCCTGGAGCTCGGCCGGGAGAGCATCGGCCA
Source organism: Leifsonia sp. GW821-FHT13C09 (assembly GCF_058806435.1). Lineage (NCBI taxonomy): Bacteria > Bacillati > Actinomycetota > Actinomycetes > Micrococcales > Microbacteriaceae > Leifsonia > Leifsonia sp. GW821-FHT13C09. The sequence goes on from NZ_JBXAPS010000003.1 coordinate 257,196, forward strand.
CACCCAACCCCGGCGGCTCGCGGCGCGCACGATCGCCGAACGCATCGCGGAGGAGCTGGGCCAGAGCGTCGGCGAGCTGGTCGGCTACCAGGTGCGCTTCACCGATCGCGTCTCGGCGGAGACCCGCATCAAGCTGATGACGGACGGCATCCTGCTCAACGAGATGCACCGCGACCGGCTGCTGCGCAAATACGACACGATCATCATCGACGAGGCGCACGAACGCAGCCTCAATATCGACTTCCTGCTCGGCTACCTCCGCGAGCTGCTGCCGAAGCGCCCCGACCTCAAGGTCATCATCACCTCCGCCACCATCGACCCGGAGAGCTTCGCCGCGCACTTCGCCGCGGCGGACGGCACGCCCGCGCCGATCGTGGAGGTCTCCGGCCGCACCTACCCGGTCGAGCTGCGGTACCGGCCGCTCGTCGCCGAGTCTCTGGAGGCCGACGAGGACGATCCGGATCCGGTGCCCGCCGTCGACCGCGACTACGTCCAGGGGATCAACGACGCCCTGGACGAGCTCGCCCGCGAGGCGCCCGGCGACGTGCTGGTCTTCCTCTCCGGCGAGAACGAGATCCGGGACGCCGCCGACGCGATCCGCGGCCGCAACCTCCCCGGCACCGAGGTGCTTCCGCTGTACGGGCGGCTGTCGTCGGCCGAGCAGCACCGCGTCTTCCAGCCGTCCACCATGCCGGGCGTCCGACGGCGGGTCGTGCTCGCCACCAACGTGGCCGAGACCAGCCTCACCGTGCCCGGTATCAAGTACGTCATCGACGCCGGAACGGCCCGCATCAGCCGCTACTCGACCCGCGCCAAGGTGCAGCGGCTTCCGATCGAGGCGATCTCGCAGGCGAGCGCCAACCAGCGCTCCGGGCGGTCGGGCCGTACCAGCGACGGCATCGCGATCCGGCTGTACTCGCAGGAGGACTTCGAGAAGCGGCCGGAGTTCACCGAGCCGGAGATCCTGCGCACCAACCTCGCGGCCGTCATCCTGCAGATGATCTCGCTCGGGCTCGGCGACATCGCGGCGTTCCCGTTCCTGACCCCGCCGGACTCGCGCGGCATCAAGGACGGCCTGGACCTGCTGGCCGAGCTGGGGGCGACGAGGACGTCCACGCGCTCCGGCGGCATCGAGCTCACCCGGGTCGGCAGCCAGCTCGCCCGGCTGCCCATCGACCCGCGGTTCGCCCGGATGGTCGTGGAGTCCAAGCGGCACAACACGTCGCGGGAGGTCATGGCGATCGTCGCCGGCCTCACCATCCAGGACGTCCGCGAGCGCCCGGTCGAGAAGCGCGGCAGCGCCGACGAGAAGCACGCCAGATTCATAGACCCGACCAGCGACTTCCTCACCCTGCTCAACCTCTGGAACTACCTGGAGGACCAGCAGCGCGAGCTGTCCTCCAGCGCGTTCCGGAGGCTCTGCAAGGCGGAGTACCTGAACTTCCTGCGGGTGCGCGAGTGGCAGGACGTGTACCGGCAGCTCCGTCAGCTCGCCCGGCCGCTGGAGCTCACCATCGGCGAGCCGTCGGTGAACCCGGACGGCATCCACCGCTCGCTGCTGGCCGGGCTGCTGTCGCACATCGGGCTCAAGGATGTGCGCGAGTCAGGCAACAAGGGCTCGGCCCGCGGCCAGCGGCAGTCCGAGTACCTCGGCGCGCGGCAGACCCGGTTCGTGATCTTCCCCGGCTCGGCGCTCGCCAAGAAGCAGCCGAACGCGATCATGTCCGCGGAGCTCGTGGAGACCTCCCGGCTGTTCGCGCGCATGAACGCGGCGATCGACCCGGCGTGGGCCGAGCCGATCGCGGGCGACCTGTGCAAGCGGCAGTACAGCGAGCCGCACTGGGAGAAGAACCAGGGCGCCGTCGTGGCCTACGAGCGGGTCACACTGTTCGGCGTCCCGATCATCCCGCGCCGCCGCGTGCAGTTCGCCCGGATCGACCCGGAGCTGTCGCGCGAGCTGTTCATCCGGCACGCGCTCGTAGACGGCGAGTGGGACTCACGGCAGGCGTTCGACCGGGCCAACCGCAAGCTGCTCGCCGAGCTGCGGGAGCTCGAGGAACGCACCCGCCGCCGCGACATCCTCAACGACGACGAGGCCGTGTTCGAGTTCTACGATGCGCGTATCCCCGCCGACGTGGTCTCCACCCGGTCGTTCGAGGGCTGGTGGAAGAAGGCCAGGAACGAGACGCCCGACCTCCTGACCATGACCCCGGAAGCGCTGCTCGAAGACGACGCGGCCGGGATCGACGAGGAGGCCTTCCCTCCGGTGTGGCGGCAGGGCGACCAGCGGCTCACCCTCCGCTACCGGTTCGAGCCGGGCGCGGAGGACGACGGCGTCACCGTCCAGGTCCCACTGCCGCTGCTGGCCGGGCTCGTGCCGGACGGCTTCGACTGGCAGGTGCCGGGCCTCCGCCAGGACCTCGTGACCGCGATGATCAAGTCGCTGCCGAAGGCGATCCGCCGCCACGTCGTGCCCGCCGCGGACTGGGCGAAGCGGCTGCTCGGCGAGCTCTCCAGTGCGGCCGGGATGGACGCGCATGACGGGCGCCGCCCCGCAGCCTCTCTTGCCGACACGCTCGCCGCCACCATCTCGCGGCAGACCGGCTCGCGGGTCACCGGAGCGGACTTCGATCTGGAACGCCTGCCCGCCCACCTGCGGCCGACGTTCCAGGTGATCGGCGAGCGCGGCCGCCCGCTCGCCAGCGGCAAAGACCTGATGGCGCTGCAGGAGCGGCTGCGCTCACGGGCCCGCGACTCGGTCGCCCGGGTCGCGGAGGCGCGCCAGCCGGACGCGATCGAGCGCTCCGGCCTCACCAGCTGGGACCTGGACGAGCTGCCTCGCCACCTCGACACCACGCAGAAGGGTCCGGGCGGCACGGTCAACACCATCCGCGCCTACCCCGCGCTGGTGGACGACGGCTCCAGTGTCAGCATCCGGCTGATGTCGACGCCGACCGAGCAGGCCCGCGCGCTGCCGGGCGGCGTCCGGAGACTGCTGCTGGCGAGTATCCCGTCGCCGGTCGCGTACGTGCAGCAGCATCTGACCGCCAACGAGAAGCTGACGCTGGCCGCGAGCCCCTACCCGAACACCAAGGCGCTCTTCGACGACTGCCTGCTCGCGGTGATCAACTCGGTGCTGTACCGGATGAAGCCGGACGGCCAGCTCTTCATGCGGGCCGAGTTCGAGGCGGTGCGGGACAGAGTGTCCGGCGTCGTCATGGACTCGATGTTCGAGACCGTCGCGCTCGTCACGCGCATCCTGACCGCGGCGCGCGCCGCCGAGAAGGCCATCAGCGGGACGACGTCGCTGACCTACCTGTCCTCGCTCAACGACGCGAAGGCACAGCTCGCCGGCCTGGTCTACCCCGGTTTCGTGTCGGCGACCGGGCTGGAGCAGCTGAAGCACCTCCCCCGCTACCTCAACGGCATCACGCAGCGCATGCAGGCGCTCCCGACGAACCCGGGCCGCGACCGGGCGTGGCAGACGCAGGTGGAGACCGCGACCGCGCTCTACACGGAGGCCGGCGGCCGCATCCCCCCGGCGCCGCACGCGCCGGAGAACCTGGTGCACGCGCGCTGGATGCTCGAAGAGTTCCGCGTCTCCCTCTTCGCCCAGTCCCTCGGCACCGCCGAGACCGTCTCCCTCCAACGCATCCGCAAAGTCCTCACCGCCTGACCCGCAGCCATCGCTTCCGGAGTTCTGCACGCAACACGCCGTGGAGAAGCGTGCACAACTCCGGAATGGATGGCTGCGGCGGGTCAGACGGGGAGGTGGAAGCCGCCGTTGGAGTGGAGGAGCTGGCCGGTGATCCAGCCGCCGGACGGGGAGAGCAGGAACGCGACGAGGTCGGCGCTGTCCTGCGGACGGCCGAGGCGGCCGAGGGCGGTCTCGGCGGCGAGGGTCTCCGCGAGGCCGGGCGTCATCCAGCCGGTGTCGATCGGGCCCGGGTTGATCAGGTTCGCGGTGATGCCGAGGTGGGCCAGCTCCACGGCGGCCGCGATCACGATCCGGTCGAGGGCGCCCTTGCTGGCGCCGTACGGGAGGTTGTGCGCGGTGTGGTCGCTGGTCAGGGCGACGATGCGGCCGAGCGCCGGGCCGCCGGGCTCGGCGGGCGCCTCGAACTGCTCGGCGAACGCCTTGATCAGCAGCCAGGTGCCGCGGGTGTTGACCGCGAAGTGCCGGTCGAACGCCTCCACGCTGGTGTCCAGGATGCCGCTGTCGACGCTGTGCGCGTGGCTGGCGACCACGGCGCGGACCGGCCCGAGGCCGGCGCGGACGCGCTCGATGGCCCGCGCGGGCGCCTCCGGGTGGGCGAGGTCGACCGCGACCGGGAGCGCCCGGGCGCCGAAGGCGCGCAGCTCGTCCGCGAAGGCGTCATGGCCGCGCCCCTCGGCGCCCCACGGCATCGCCGCGTCGTAGTCGTCCCAGAAGGCGAACGCGACGTCCCAGCCCAGCGACGCCAGGGTGCGGGCGATCGCCGCCCCGATCGAGTTCGGCCGCGACGCGCCGGTGACGAAGACGACGGGACGGGAGGAGCGGGCGTCGTTGTCCATCCGACGATTGTGTCAGACGGTCACGACGCCCGCTCCCGGCATGCGGTCCGGCGGGCTACAGCACCTTCGACAGGAACGCCTGCGTGCGCTGGTGCTGCGGGTTGGCCAGCACCTCGCGCGGGTCGCCGGACTCCACCACGACGCCGCCGTCCATGAAGACCAGCTCGTCCGCGACCTCGCGCGCGAAGCCCATCTCGTGCGTCACGACGACCATCGTCATGCCGGAGGCCGCCAGGCCCTTCATGACGTCGAGCACCTCGCCGACCAGCTCCGGGTCGAGCGCCGAGGTGGGCTCGTCGAAGAGCATCAGCTTCGGGTCCATCGCCAGCGCGCGGGCGATCGCCACGCGCTGCTGCTGGCCGCCGGAGAGCTGCGACGGATAGTGGTCACCCTTGTCCGCCAGGCCGACGCGGGCGAGCAGTTCGTTCGCCCGCTCCACCGCGCGCGCCTTCGGCAGGCCTTTGACCCGGATCGGCGCCTCGATGATGTTCTCGAGGGCCGTCATGTGCGGGAACAGGTTGAAGCGCTGGAACACCATGCCGATCTCGCGGCGCTGGCGGGAGGCCTCCTTCGGCTTCAGCTCGTAGAGCTTGTCGCCGTGCTGACGGTAGCCGACCACCTGGCCGTCGACCGACAACCTACCGGCGTCCACGCGCTCCAGGTGGTTGATGCAGCGCAGGAAGGTGGACTTGCCCGAGCCGGACGGCCCGATGATGCACAGCACCTCGCCCGGACGGACGGAGAGCGAGATGGACTTGAGCACCTCGTTGGAGCCGAAGCTCTTGGAGACGCCCTCGGCCAGGACCATCGGCGTGACCCCGGCTCGTGCGTTCAGGTCCTGTGTCGTCGCGTCGGTCATCCCTTGCCTCCCAGGTCGTTGCCGTCGGGCGCGCCGGCGGCGGGCAGGGCGCCCGTGGCGAGCGCACCCTCCTTGTTGTCGGGCCGGCGCATGTTCACGCCGCGCGAGAACCGCTTCTCGAGGAAGTACTGCCCGATCATCAGGATCGAGGTGAACAGCAGGTACCACAGCGAGGCGACGATCAGCAGCGGGATCGGCGTGTAGGTGACCGCCGAGATGTCGCGGGCGACACCGTAGAGGTCGGTGGTGAGCGGGATCGCCGCGACCAGCGAGGTGGTCTTCAGCATCGAGATGACCTCGTTGCCGGTCGGCGGGATGATCACGCGCATGGCCTGCGGGATGACGATGCGCGTCATCGTCTGCCACCACGACATGCCGAGGGCCGTCGCGGCCTCCTCCTGACCGCTGTCGACCGAGAGGAGTCCGGCGCGCACGATCTCCGCCATGTACGCCGCCTCGTTGAGCGCCAGGCCGACGATCGCGATGATGAACGCGTTCTGCATGAAGCCGAGGTCGAGCGTCACGCCGAAGTGCGTCCACGGCACACCGAGGAAGACGTGCGGGTAGATCAGCGAGAACAGGCCCCAGAAGACGAGCTGCACGTACACCGGGGTGCCGCGGAAGACCCAGAGGTAGAGCCAAGCGACCGATTTGACGACGGGGTTCGGCGACAGCCGCATCACGGCCAGCACCAGGCCCAGGACGACGCCGATGATCATCGAGTAGATCGTGAGCTGAAGGGTCACGAGCGCAGCAGCACTGATGCGCCGGTCGAAGACGTACTTGCCGACGTACTGCCAGCCGTACGCTGAACGCTGCGAAGCGTCGATGACGAACCAGGCGAACACCAGGATGAGCACGACCGCGAACACGATCCGCCACGGGTGGCGGAGCTTGATCGCCTTGATCGGCTCGGACGGCGGGGCGCCGGCCGGCGACGGGGCTGCCCCCGTCGCCGGACCGGCCGGAATGCCCTGCGACATCAGGTCAGCCCTTCGCGGCTGCGTTGAGGTCGGCCTTGGTCACGCCGCCGTCGGCGACGCCCCACTTGTCGAGGATCTTCTTGTAGGTGCCGTCGTCGATCAGCGCCTGGATGGTCTTCTGCAGCACCGGCGTCAGGTCGGAGTTCTTGGCGACCGGGATGCCGTAGGGCGCGACGTCGAAGGTCTTGCCTGCGGCCTGGAGCTTGCCGTTCGACTTGGAGACCGCGTACAGCGTGACGGGCGAGTCGGCGCTGAGGGCGTCGGCCTTGCCGAGGATGACCGCGTTGGTCGCGTCGTCCTGGTTGTCGTAGCGGAGTGCCTGGATCGCGGGCTTGCCCTTGTCGGTGCAGGCCTTCGACTTGGCGGGGACCTCGTCGGTGTCCTCGAAGGTGGTCGACTGGACGGCGACCTTCATGCCGCAGGCGTTGTCGGGGTCGACGTTCTTGCCCTTGGCGGACGCCCAGAGGATGCCGGCGTTGTAGTAGTTGACGAAGTCGACCTGCTTCTCGCGCTCGACGGTGTCGGTGAACGAGGACATCCCGAAGTCGTCCTTGCCTCCGGTGATGCTGGGGATGATGTTGTCGAACTTGGCGATCGCGTAGTTGATCTTGACGCCGAGCTTCTGGCCGATGGCGTTGGTGAAGTCGACCTCCCAGCCGGCGGGGTTGCCGTTGTCGTCCTTGTACTCGTTGGGCGGGTACGTGTCGTCCATGCCGACGGTGAGAACGCCCGCCGACTTGATCTTCGACGGGAGGCTGTTGGCGAGGCTGTCGTCCTTCTTCACGTCGAACGCGGCGCTCGACGCTGAGCCGCTCGACGAGGGGGTGGTGTTGTCGACACAGCCGGACAGCGCGAGCGCGGCCACGGCGGCGAGGGCGGCCACGGGGGCCACGGAACGGATGCGCATGATGGTAGTTGTCCTTCTTCCTGGTGCAGGGGTGTGCAGGAGGGGTAAGGGGAGAATACCCTAGGCCCCAGGCGTTATACGCATACTAAATCGCGCGCGAAACGCTAGTTTTCCTGCAAGTTTCGCAGAGATTTCGTGTTTCTTTGCGCGGATTCCGTTGTCTGAGACCATCCGTGACACCGAATGCGCGCGACCCGCCCGGCCGCGCTAGGGTCGGGTCGTGATCCAACCGCAATCCGGCCTCGCCGCGACGGCTCGCGTGGTCGTCACCCGCCCCGACGATCCGCTCGCCGCGCCGCTGGTGGAGGAGCTCTCCCGCGAGTACGACGAGCGCTACGGACTCAACGACGGCATCCCCTCCTCGGCGGAGCTGTCCCGCTACCCCGCCGAGCGCTTCACGGCCGAGGAGGGCGGCACGTTCCTGCTGCTCGTGGACGAGGACGGCACCCCGGTCGCGGGCGGCGCGTTCATGCGCGAGGACGACGACACGGTGGAGGTCAAGCGGGTCTGGACCCACTCCGGGTTCCGCCGGCAGGGCCTCGCCCGCCGGGTGATGGGCGAGCTGGAGGCGGAGGCGGCCCGACGCGGCGTCCGCACGATCGTGCTGACCACGGGAGCACGGCAGCCAGAGGCGGTCGCCCTCTATATCTCGCTCGGCTACTCGCCGCTGTTCGATCTCGACGGCGACTGGGAAGCGGTCTCGTACCTCGGCTTCCGCAAGGACCTGTAGCGCCTCGCGCCCGCGCGATTCGTCACGAATGTCGCGAAACGCGACCCCATTCGCGCGATTCGGCGCGAATGTGACGAACCGCGGGTAGCGCGATTCGGCACGAATGTGAGGAATGGCGGAGCCATTCATGACATTCGGTACGAAGGTGGGAAGAGGCGACAGCATTCGCGACATTCGGCACGAATGTGCGGAATGACGACGCCATTCGCGGCATTCGGCACGAATGTGGGGAATCGCGCGGCGCGCGATTCGTGACGAATGTGGGGAATGGCGACGGTATTCGCGGCATTCGGCACGAATGTCGGCGGCGTCAGCCGAGGAGGAGGTGGGTGGTCTCCGCGACGAGGGCGGCTGCGGGAGCCGCGTCAGCGGCGAGCGCGGCGGCGAGCGCTTCCGCGAGCGGCCGCGTGCCCGCGCCGGTGGGCGCCGCGTCGAGAACGCCGAGCAGGTCGGCGGCGTGCAGCGCCTCGATCGCCAGCACCTCGCCGGTCAGCGCGAGCGAGCGTTGCAGGAGGCGGAGCGCCAGCGGCGCGTAGGTGGCATGGTCCTCCACGCCCGACAATGTCGAGCTGCCGAGTGTGGCCGGCGCGGCGAGTTGGCGCACCTCGGCGACGGCGTCGGCCGCTGCGTAGAGCAGGAGGCCGGGGACGCGGGTGCGGCCGTCCCGGCGTGCCGGGGCGAGCGCGAGTGAGAGTGCCGCGCTGCGGCGTTCGGAGGCCTCCGCGACGTGCGCCAGCGCCAGCCGCAGGTTCTCCAGCGCGAGCGCCAGCGGGAGCGCCTGGAAGTTGCCGCCGGAGACGAGGCGTCCGCTCGGGAGGTCGACCACCGGGTTCTCCGCGCGCGCGCCGAGCTCGACCTCCAGCTCGGAGCGGAGCCGGGCGACGGCCTCCCGCAGCGCGCCGTGGAGCTGCGGCGCCGTGCGGAAGGCGAGCGGGTCCTGCACGCTGACGGGGCGGTCGGCGGCCTCCAGGGCGCTCCCGGCCAGCGCGGCGCGGATCGCGTGCGCCGACGCGCGCTGGCCCTCGCCTCCGCGCGCCTCGGCCACGGCCTCCGCGTACGGGCTCAGGTTGCCCGCGGGTCCGTGGGAGGCGACCGCCTCCAGTGACAGCGCGACGACCAGGTCGGCCGCCTCCGCGAGCTGCCGGGCGGCGACCGCCGCGAGCGAGCCGACGCCCACGCTCAGCGCGTTGGCGCTCAGGGCCGCGAGCGCCTCATGCGGTGCCAGCTCGATCGGAGCCAGGCCCGCGGCCTCGAGCGCCAACGCGGCCGGCACCTCCGCGCCGTCGCGCAGCACCGTCCCGGTCCCCGTGACGACCGCGGCCACCTCGGCCAGCGCGGTCAGGTCGGCCGCTCCTACTGAGCCGCGCGACGGGATGCGCGGCGTCACGCCCGCGTTCAAGAGCGCCGCGTACGCGTCCGCGAGCTCGGGTCGCACGCCCGCTCCCCCCCGCGTGAAGCCGGCCAGCCGGGCGGTGACGACCGCGCGAGCCTCCGACTCGGTGAGCGGTTCGCCGATCCCGCCGCGGTGGTTCGCGATGGTGCGGTGCTGGAACGCGAGCAGCTCGTCGGCCTCGACCGCGTCGTCCCGACCAGCGCCGAGCCGGCGGTTCAGGCCGTAGACCGGCTCTCCCGCCTCGATCGCGCGGTCGACCACGGCACGGGAGGCGGCGATGGTCGCCCGCGCGTCGGTGTCGAGCTCGACCGGGGCGCCCTCCGCGACCGCGACGATGTCGGAGACCGACGGCGCCTGCGCGCCGAACCGGACGGTGCGCATGTCAGAAGTCGGCCAGGTTCTGCCGCAGGCCGCGATCCCCCAGCTCGGTGCGCAGCAGACCCCGCCGCCGCAGCGCGGGCACCAGCGGGTCGAGGGTGCGGTGGACGTTCGCCGGATGCACCTGCCCGGTGAACAGGAACCCGTCGCCGCCGACGGCCTCCCCGAGCTCGCCCAGGTGGTCCGCGACCTCGTCGGCCGTGCCGATGATCGCCAGGCCGTCCTTCTTCGCGCGGGTCTGCAGGATCTCGCGCAGCGTCGACCCCGCGGGCGCGGAGGAGACGAAGTTGTCGAGCGTGCCGCGGTTGCTGTTGGTGGTGACCTCCGGCAGCGGGGCGTCGAGGTCGAAGGTCTTGAAGTCGACGCCGGTCAGGTAGCTGATCGACTGCAGCTGCTCGTCGATCGCGGCCTGCGTCAGCTCGGCGCGCGCCGCCCGGACGCTCGCGGTCTCCTCGGCGTTCGCGGTCACGATCGGCTGGACGACGAACAGCACTTTGACGGCGTCGGCCGCCCGGCCGTGCTGCACGGCGACCTCGCGGATGCTGTCCCGGTACTCCCGCATCCGCTCGGGGGTGGAGGCCAGAGCCAGCACCACGTCCGAGTTCTTCCCGGCGAAGTCGCGGCCGCGGCCCGAGGCGCCCGCCTGGACCATCACCGGATCCTCGGCCGCGGGAGCGGTGTTGAGCGGACCGCGGACGCGGAAGAAGCGGCCCTCGTGGTCGATCGTGTGCACCTTGCGGTAGTCGGCGAAGACGCCGCCCGCGACGTCCTCCACGATCGCGTCGGGCTCCCAGCTCCGCCAGAGCTTGCGGACGACCTCCACCCACTCGTCGGCGCGGTCGTAGCGGAGGTCGTGCTCCACCTGCTTGTCGAGGCCGTAGTTCTGCGCGGCGAGGTCGGAGCCGCTGGTCACGACGTTGAAGCCGAGCCGGCCGCCGGCGAAGTGCTGCAGCGTACTCAGCAGGCGGGCGGCTGTGAACGGCTCGTAGAAGCTCGCGCTCAGGGTCGGCACGACGCCGAGCCGGGAGGTCGCGCCGAGCAGGTACGGCACCAGCGGCAGCGGGTCGTGCTTGGGGACGAACCGCGCGGCGGCGAGGTTCACCTCGGCCGAGCCGCCGTAGGTGTCGGGCACGGCGACGCCGTCCTCGATGATGAAGAGGTCGAAGCCGGCGCCCTCGAAGGCGCGGGCGGCGTCCTGGTAGATCGGCGGCTGCTTCCAGTCGTAGCCGACGCCGTAGGTCGGGTCGCCCCAGCCCTGCACGCCGAAACCCGCGCCGAGGAACCAGCCGAAGTGGAGGAGTGCCATGCGTTCCCTGCTGTCCGTGACCGGAGGTCCGGCCGTCGTGTGTCGTGTCGTCGCTGCGGCGGCGTCGGGTCAGTCGACGCCGACGCCCGCGGCGGTGAGCCAGTCCGCGTCGTACGCCTTGGTCAGGTAGTTGGTGCCGCCGTCCGGCGCGATCGCGACGATGACCGACCCGGGCCGGGCCTCCCTCGCCACCCGGAGGGCCGCCGCGACGGCCAGCGCCGAGGACGGTCCGAGCAGCAGCGCCTCTTCGGCGGCGAGCCGGCGAAGCGTGCGGTAGACCACACCATCCTCGATCGTGTGCACCTCGTCCACCACCCCCGGGTCGAAGGTCTGCGGCCAGAACTCGCGCGGCCACGCGGTCCCGACGCCGTCGACCAGGATGCGGCCCGCCGCGCCGCCGTCGTAGGTCGAGCCGGCAGGGTTGGCGCCGTGCACTTCGACGGCGCCGCCGCTGACCTCCTTGAGGTAGCGTCCGGTGCCGCTGACAGTGCCGCCGGTGCCGATGGACGCGACGAAGTGGGTGACCCGGCCTGCGGTCTGCCGCCAGATCTCCGGGCCGGTGCCGCGGTAGTGGGCTTCAGGGTTGGCGGTGTTCGCGAACTGGGCCGGGCGCCAGGAGCCCGGGGTCTCGGCGGCGATCCGGTCGGCGAGCGCGCGGGGATTGCCGGGGTCGTCCGGACCCGCCTCCCAGTCGGCCTCCACCAGGCGGGCGCCGTAGGCGGCGAGCACCTTGCGCTTCTCGTCGGAGATGTCGGAGGCGTGAACGATGACGACCGGGTGGCCGGTGAGCCGGCCGATCAGGGCCAGGCCGATGCCCGTGTTGCCGCTGGTGGCCTCCACGATGGTGCCGCCAGGGGCGAGCATTCCCGCGGCCTCCGCGGTGCGGATCATGTTGAGCGCGATGCGGTCCTTCGACGAGCCGCCGGGGTTGCGGCCCTCCAGCTTGACCAGGACCCGCACATCGAGCCCGGACGGGAGCGAGTGCAGTTCGACGATCGGGGTGTTGCCGATGAGCGCCGCCGCCGAGTCGCACACCTCGCCCAGCGGGAGGTTCCCGGGGGCGGAGGCGGGGATGAGATCGAGCGCGGTCATGGAGGAACGATAGGCCCGTGCGCCGGGAAGCGCACGGGCTGTGTCCACGTGTTACGCGGCGCCCACCGCGACCGGCCGGCCCGGGTCGTTGGACCAGGCGGAGAACGAGCCGGGGTAGAGCGCCGGCATCGGCAGGCCGGCCGCCTCCATCGCGAGCGCGGCGTGCGCGGCGGTCACGCCGGAGCCGCAGTAGACGCCCGTCGGGGTGTCCGCGGTCACGCCAAGCTCGGCGAACCGGGCCGCGAGCCGCTCGGGGCTCAGCATCCGGCCGTCCGGCCCGATGGTGTCGGCGGTCGGCGCGCTCACGGCGCCGGGGATGTGCCCGGCGCGCGGATCGACCGGCTCGACCTCGCCGCGGAACCGCTCGCCGGCTCGCGCGTCGAGGAGCACACCGCTCGCCGGGAGCGCCGCCGCGGCGTCCGCGTCGAGCGTCGGGAGCGAGCCGTAGGCGAGTTCGACGGTCCCGGGTATGGGAGCAGAGCTCGTCGTGTCGAGACCGCCACCGAACGCGACCCACGCGGCCAGGCCGCCATCGAGCACGCGGACGTCCTCGAACCCGGAGTAGCGCAGCAGCCACCAGAGCCGGGCCGCCGAGGTGCCGGAGACGTCATCGTAGACGACCACGCTGTCCCCGTCGTTCAGCCCCCAGCGTCGCGCGGACGCCTGGAACGCTTCGATGTCGGGAAGCGGGTGCCTGCCGTCCGTCGGCGCGCCGTGGCCGGCCAGCTCGGTGTCCAGGTCAACGTATACCGCGCCGGGAATGTGTCCCTTCGCGAACTCCTCGGCTCCGGGAGGGCCACCGAGCTTCCAGCGCACATCGAGTACCCGCAACGTCGACCGCCGCCGGCCGGCGCCGCTCCACAGGGACTCGGTCCCGGAAGCGGCGTCGAGCGCGGCGGCCGTTATCAGCGGAGAGTTCCGCATCAGCGGAGATTTCCGCATCGCCATGTCAGTGACCGCTCGATGCCTTCGCGTTCGACTCGTACGAGGTGTTGGTCGACTCGAAGAAGTTGACCAGCTCGAGCGTGTCGTTGGCGGTCGCCATCCACTTGGCAGGGTTGGAGACCTTGTACTCGGCCTCGAAGCCCAGCTCCTCCAGGCGGCGGTCGGCCAGGTAGCGGACGTACTGGTTGATGTAGTTGGCGTTGAGGCCGAGGATGCCGCCCGGCAGGAGGTCGCGGTTGTACTGCTCCTCCATCTCCACGGCGTCCAGGATCATCTGGCGGATCTCGTTCGCGAACTCCGGCGTCTGCAGGTCGGGGTTCTCCTCCAGCACCGTCAGGATGAGGTTGATGCCGAACTTGAGGTGCAGCGACTCGTCACGCACCACCCAGTCGATCAGCGAGCCGAAGTTGCGCAGCAGGTTCCGCTGGCGGAACGACAGCGCCACCATGAAGCCCGAGTAGAACCAGATGCCCTCGAGGATCACGTTGTACGCGACGAGGTTGCGGATGAAGTCCTGCTTGCCCTCGGTCGTCGTGATGTCGAGCGTCTGCTCGGTCATCCGCTTGATGAAGCCGACCTCGAACTCCTCCTTGCGCGCCATGGACGGGATGTCGACGTGCGAGTTGTAGGCCTGCTCGCGGTCGATCGGGAACGTCTCCAGGACGTACTCGAACGACATGCAGTGGTTGGCCTCCTCCCACATCTGCTTGGCGAGGTAGAGGTGCGCCTCGGCCGCGTTGATGTAGGGGTAGACGCCGAAGGCCAGCGCCTTGTTCACCAGGAGCTCGTTCGGGTTGAAGTAGCTCATCAGGAAGGTGACCGCGTGACGCTCCTCGTCGGTCATCCGCTTGAAGTCGGCGATGTCCTCGCCGAGCTGGATCTCGTTGGGGAACCAGGTGTTCGCGACGGCCTGGTCGTAGAGGTCCATCGCCCACTGGTACTTCACCGGCTTGAGGAGGAGGCCCTCCTCGATTCCCGTTCCCAGGATGCCCATGTGCTTCTCTCTTCTATCTGTGTCGCGGCTACGGGCTTACTGGCAGGACTCGCACTGCAGGTCGTCCATGGGGTCGACGGGTACGTAGTACTCCTCGATCTTGGTGCTGTTCATTACTTGTCACCCCCAGCGGTGCTGTTGGAGGTCAGGCCGCCGAAACCGAATCCGCGGCGGGCGGGGGCGGCGGCGGGAGCGGTCTCGGTGACGGCGGGAGCCGCGGCCGGAGCCCCGGCGCCCACCGTGGCGAAGCCGCTGCGGCCGCCCGAGATCTCCTCGGCCTTGTTGACCTTGACGGTCGACTGCTCGGCCTGGTGACGCGGCTTCATGTGCAGGTAGTAGGTCGTCTTGACGCCCTTCTCCCACGCGGCGTAGTAGATGTCCATCATGTCGCCGAGGTCGCGCGTCTCGAGGTACATGTTGCGGCTGATCGCCTGGTCGATCCACTTCTGGGCGCGGGCCGCGACCTCGATGAAGGCGTACGGCGAGAGCTGGAAGCTGGTCTTGAACGTGGCCTTCACCTCGTCCGGGATCGCCGCGATGCCCTGGATGTCGCCCTGCGAGCGCAGGATCGCCTCGCGGACGTCCTGCCAGATGCCCCGCTCCTGCAGCGTCTCGACCAGGTTGCGGTTGACCTCGAGGAACTTGCCCGAGGAGGTCGACCGGCTGAAGATCTGCGAGAACTGCGGGTCGAAGCCGGGAGTGGTGCCGGCGACGAGGCCGATGGAGGCCGTGGGCGCGATGGCCATCAGGGTGGCGTTGCGCATGCCGCCCTTGACCTTCTCGCGCAGGCGGTCCCAGTCGAGGCGGATGGTGCGGTCGACCGTGATCGGGACGCCGCGGTCGGCCTCCGTCAGCGCGATCGAGTCGTAGGGCACCAGGCCCTTCGACCAGCGCGAGCCCTCGAAGTTCGGGTACGCGCCGCGCTCGCGGGCGAGGTCGGCGCTCTCGTCGATCGCCGCGTAGGAGACGTGCTCCATGATCTCGTCGATCAGGGCGTAGGCCTCTTCGCTCTCGTAGCTGAAGCCGAGGCGCTCGACGATGTCGGTGAAGCCCATCACGCCGAGGCCGATCGCGCGGTTCTGCTGGTTGGAGAAGTCGGCCTCGTCGACGCTGGAGACGGTGATGTCGATCAGGTTGTCGAGCTGGCGGACGGCCTGGCGCGCGCTCGCCTCGATGCGCTCCCAGTCCATCTTGCCGTCGATCAGGTGACGCGACAGGTTGATGGAGGCCAGGTTGCAGACCGACACGTTGTCGCGGTCCTGCGGCAGCGTGATCTCGGTGCAGAGGTTGGAGAGGTGGATCGTGCCCGTGTTGTTGTTGAGGGCGCGGTTGTTGATGGTGTCCTTCCAGGTCAGCCACGGGTGGCTGGTGGTCTGGAGGCTCATCAGGATGTCCTTGAACTGCGACCGGGCGCTGATCTTCTTGAACATGCGCAGCTCGCCGGCCTCGGCCAGCGCGACGTACTCGGCGTAGCGCTGCGAGAACTCCTTGCCGTACAGCTCGTTGAGGTCGGCGACCTCCAGCGGGTCGAAGAGGTACCAGTCCTCGTCGTTCTGGACGCGCTTCATGAACTCGTCGCTGATCCACACGGCGGTGTTGGCGGTGCGGGTGCGGCGGTACGGGTCGCCCGAGTTCTGGCGGAGGTCCAGGAACTCCGGGAAGTCCATGTGCCAGTTCTCCATGTAGAAGCAGAGCGCCCCGAACTTCTTGCCGCCGCGGCTGACCGCGCGCAGCACCGAGTCGATCGTGTGCATGAACGGGATCGGGCCGGTGGAGGTGGTGTTGTTGGAGCGGATCGGCGAGCCCTGGGCGCGCAGCTTGGTGACAGAGAGGCCGATGCCGCCGGTGCCCTTGGTGAGCCACATCACGTCGCGGACGGACTTGGCGATGTGCTCGATGTCGTCCTGCATCTCCATGACGAAGCAGTTGGAGAGCTGCGGGTACGCGGTGCCGGCGTTGACGAGGGTGGAGCCCGCCGCCAGGTACTCCAGGCGCGACATCTTGTCGTAGAACGCGAGGGCGTGCGCGGTCGGGTCGGCCTCGTTGAGGGACAGGCCCATTGCGATGCGCATCCAGAAGTACTGCGGGACCTCGAGGGAGTCGCCGTTGCGGGCCTTGATGCCGTAGCGGTTGTTGAGGGTGACGACGCCGATGTACTTGAGCAGCTCGTCGCGCGAGGGGTCGAGGTGGGCGGCCAGG
The DNA here is from genome assembly GCF_058806435.1 of Leifsonia sp. GW821-FHT13C09. NCBI lineage: Bacteria > Bacillati > Actinomycetota > Actinomycetes > Micrococcales > Microbacteriaceae > Leifsonia > Leifsonia sp. GW821-FHT13C09. The sequence continues at coordinate 273,536 of NZ_JBXAPS010000003.1, forward strand.
CGGTCCAGGTCGAAGAGGGTGGTGAAGCGGGAGTCGAGGAGGGTCTCAGCCACGCCGCGCTCGATGTAGCCGCGGAAGTGCGAGGTGTGCAGCTCGGTGAGCTCGTCGAGGGTCTCGTAGTCGCCGAGGACGCGCTTGTAGATCGTCTTGAGGAGGAGGCGTGCGGCGACGGTGTCGAACGCCGGGTCGTCCTTGACGTTCTGGAGGGCGACCTGGATGACCGCCTCGTCGAGCTGCTGGGTGGTGATCCCGTCGAACAGGGTCAGCTCCAGCTCGCTGGCGATCTGGGTGACCCAGGTGATGTTCTCGTCCAGACCGGCGGCGGCGTGCTCGATGGCCAGGTTGATCTTGTTGGCGTCGTACGGCTCGCGCTCGCCGTTCCGCTTCACAACAGTGATAGCCACTTTCTCTCCCTCTGTTTACCTCAACGGTGCCGCTCCGGTGAGCGGCGAAGTCCCTTGCTCCAGGCCGGCGGGACGCCCCGAAAGCTCCGTCCGGGAGCCCCGGGAGCCGATCGGACCCCCTGTCGCGTCCACCACTATATAGCCGGGTGCCGACATTTCCATGCCCCCATATCTAGTGGGCGTGTCATCCACAGGTGTGCAGAAGTTATGCACATTTCCACACCCCCCGAACAGGTTTCACGGCCCTTCCCTGACGGAGCCGGACCGATAGAGTGAGAAGACTGTGAGCAGCTACTCGAGCCTTCTGAAGACGCCCGGCGTCGCGCGCATCATCGCCGCGCAGCTGACCGCGCGCTTCCCGTTCGGGATGCTCTCGCTGGCGTTCCTGCTGCACATCGAGCGCATCCACCACTCCTACGGCGCGGCCGGGCTGGTGCTCGGCGCGATGAGCATCGGCCAGGCGATCGCCGGCCCGATGACCAGCCGCCTGATGGGCGTGCTCGGGATGCGCACGGTGCTGTGGACGACCCTCGCGCTCTGCTCGGCCGCCGTCGCAGCGATCGGCGTGTTCGTCATGCCCATCCCGCTCACGATGGCTGTCGCGTTCTTCGCGGGCCTCAGCATGCCGCCCATCCAGCCGGCCGTGCGGACGATCTACCCGAAGATGGTGAACTCGCGGCAGCTCACGCCGCTGTTCTCGCTCGACGCGTCCGCGCAGGAGATCATCTGGATCGCGGGCCCGGTCGCGATCACCTTCGTCTCCACCCAGATCGGCACCGTCGAGGGCATCCTGATGTCGGTGGCGATCATGCTGCTCGGCGGCGCCTGGTTCATCTCCTCCCCCGAGGTCGGCCGGGTGCGCATCCCGCGCAGCAAGCGCCGGTTCGGCGTGGTGCTGGCGCGGCCTCCCGTGCTGCTGGCGACCGTGGTCGGCTTCCTGCTGATCGGCTCCTGCGCGGCGGTGGAGGCCGGGGTCGTGGCGAACTTCGGCGAGGGCTCGCCGTTCGCCGGCATCGTGCTGGCGATCTGGTCGCTGGGCTCGCTGGTCGGCGGACTCGCGTTCGGGCACATCCCGATCGGGCCGTGGGCGACAGCGCGCCGGATGCTGATCGTGTTCGTCGGCGTCGTCATCTCCACGTTCATGCTGTGGTCGTGGTGGGGACTGTCGCTGACGCTCATCGTCGCCGGCCTCGGCATCGCCCCGGCCCTGGCTGTGCTGTTCGCGATCGTGTCGGCGAGCGTCAAGTTCTCGGACACGGCGGAGGCCTACGGCTGGGTCGGCACCGGGCAGCTCATCGGTGCGGCGCTGGGCTCCGCGCTCGCGGGCTTCCTGATCGACGCCCACGGCCCTGTCGGCGCATTCTGGGCCGCCGGCGCGTTCGCGTTCGTCGGCTTCCTGGTCCCCGCACTCGCGTGGCGGGTCCACCCCGACCTGCGCGGCCGCGACGCCTCCCCCATCCCCGACACCGAGCCCGTCCCCGTCCAGCCCTCCTAGCCGCCGAAACGTGACTAATCGCGGAAATCTTCCACAGCTTTTCCGCGTTTAGTCACGTCTCGGTCGCCGGCTGTGGAGAACGGGAGCGGGGATCGGGGAGGGTCCGGCAGGGTGGCGGGATGGGGAGACGGGCAGCGGAGTTAGGGCGGGATTTCCGTTCGGGCGCGTTCCGGACACGGGACGCCTTGGAGAAGGGCGTGTCGGCGGGACGGCTCCGGGCGAGCGACCTGCATACCCCGATCAGGGGCGTGCGGGTCACCGGCGGGGACGCGGGATTGGAGACGCGCTGCCGCGCCTTCCTGCTGCACCGGCAGGAGCGCGTCGCGTTCAGCCACACGACAGCGGCGGAGCTTTTGGGGGCGCCCCTCCCGGCGGCAGCCCGCGGAGACGACCGGCTCCATGTGAGCGTCCCCGCCGGCGGTCGCGCCGTGCAGGCGGCATCCGTCGTGGGCCACACGCTCTCCGCCTGGAGGACGATCTCTTTTCGCGGCCTGCCGCTGACCACTCCCGAGCAGACGTGGCTGGACCTGGCCGCCATCCTCGGTCGCGACGCGCTCGTCGCCGTCGGGGATTGGCTGCTGAGCTACCGACACCCGCTGACGACGGCCGAAGCGCTGGCGGAGATCGTGGGTGCCGCATCCGGGAGGCGGGGTATCGCGACCGCGCGGGCTGCGCTGCCGCTCGTCCGAACGAGGTCGGAGTCGGCCGCCGAGACGCGACTGCGGTTGATCCTTCTCGATGCGGGGCTCGCGGAGCCGTGGCTGAACTATTTGATCCACCGTCCCGATGGGAGCTTCCTCGCGCGCGTCGATATGGCTTACCCGTCAGAGCGCGTGATCCTCGAATACGAGGGTGACGGCCACCGTGTCGACAGAGAGGTCTGGTTCCGCGACATCCACCGGCGCGAGCATCTCGAGGACCTCGGCTGGCGCGTCGTCCGCGTCACGGCCGCGGACCTCCGCAACCCGCTCCCTCTCCTCACCCGCCTCTCCCACCTCCTGGCGACGAGACGTGAGTAATCGCGGAAATCCGACGACGGATTTCCGCGATTACTCACGTTTCACCAGCGCGGGTGCGTCGTGGCGCGGAAGGTGCGGTCGTAGAGGGCGCGGACGGCGTCGGCGAAGCCGGTGGGCAGGGCGACGTCGGCGGCGGCGGCGTTCGCGCGGGCCTGCTCGGGCGAGCGGGCGCCGGGGATGACGCTGCTCACGCCGTCCTGCGCGATGATCCAGGCAAGGGCCGCCTGCGCGGGCGTCGCGCCCTCCGGGGCGAGCGCCGCGAACTCGCGGGCCGCGCGCACGCCCTCCGCGTAGTCGACGCCGGAGAAGGTCTCCCCCACGTCGAACGCCTCGCCGTGGCGGTTGTAGCTGCGGTGGTCGTCGGGCGCGAACTCCGTGGACTCCGAGTAGCGGCCGCTCAGCAGCCCGGAGGCCAGCGGCACCCGCGCGATGATGCCGACCCCGGCCTCCCGCGCCGCCGGCAGCACCTCGTCGAGCGGCTTCAGCCGGAAGGCATTGAGGATGATCTGGACAGTCGCCGTCCCCGGGCGCGCGATGGCCTCCAGCGCCTCGGCGCAGGTCTCGACGCTGACGCCGTAGTTCGCAATGGCACCGTCCGCCACCAGGGTGTCGAGCGCGTCGTAGACGGCGGCGTTCGAGAACACCGGAGTGGGCGGGCAGTGCAGCTGGACGAGGTCGAGCGTGTCCATCCCGAGGTTCCGGCGGGAGCGGTCCGTCCACTCGCGGAATTTGGCAAGTGTGAAGTTCGCCGGGTCCTGCGCCTCCCGCCGGCCCATTTTGGTGGCGATGGTCAACGGGAGGTCCGGGCGGGCGGCGCGGTAACGGCCTATGAGCTGCTCGCTGCGGCCGTCGCCGTAGACGTCGGCGGTGTCGAAGAAGGTGACTCCGGCCTCTGTCGCCGCGTCGAGGACGGCGAGCGCGTCGGCCTCCGTCACGTCGCCCCAGTCGGCGCCGAGCTGCCAGGTGCCGAGACCGATGACCGACACGTCGCGTCCGGTCCGTCCGAGAGTGCGATTCTGCATGCGCCCAGCCTAGGCCGCAGCTTTGGTAACCTCCTGGTTGCGGAAGTGTCCCGCGAGCATCCCGACCACCCCGACGGCGGCCCAGCCCATCAGCACGAGCCACGGGAACAGCGCGTCCGCGGACGGGAAGTACGACAGGTCGCGCAGCAGCGTGACCGAGGCGCCCGGAACGAACCACTGCCCGATCGCGCCCCACGGCCCGACCAGGAACTGCAGCGGCTGAGCGGCGGCCGACAGCGGATTGCCGACCAGCACGGTCAGCACCGCGCCGATCGCGATGCCGACGCGCCCGAACAGCGCGTTCATCCCGACCACGAAGGCCGCGATCGCGAACATCGCCAGCCCGACCGCGAGCGCGTTCAGCCAGTAATCGCCCTGCAGGACGCCGAACCAGCCCTGCAGGATTCCGGTCACCGCCAGTCCGCCGGCCACCCCGTAGAGCGTGACGGCGCCCAGGCGGCGCCAGCTCCCGGCGACCAGCAGGGAGATGAGCACGCCGCCGAGCATCCCGCCCAGCACGAGCGGGAACGACGACGCGGCGAGCCCGAGCCCGCGCGCGTCGGTGGAGGCGAGCGGGACGACGTCGGTCACCTTCACCGTGATGGTCGGCGCCTTCGCGCCCGCGGGCGCGTGGCCCGAGGCGATGGCCTGCTGCACGGCCGCCTGCGCCTGCGCGTTGGCCGCCGCCTGAAGCTTGCCCGCGACCTGGTTCAGGATCTGCGAAACCGCCGCGCCGTTGGCGGAGGCGGTCAGCACCTCCGGGCTCTCGCCGAGAACGATCGCGCCGTAGACATCGCGCTTCCGGATCGCGTCGACGGCCGCCTGCCGGTCGCTCAGCGTGGTGATCGCGAACGCGCCACCAGCCGCTTTGTCGAGCTGGTCCTCGACCGCGCTCACCTGCGCGGACGGGCCGGCGATCCCGAGCGGGAGGTCCTTGACCGTGGACGTCACGGTCGGCCAGAGGAAGGCGAGCAGGATGACGACGACGATGGCCGCCGCTCCCACGGCGAGCGCGAGGGCCCGCGCCCAGGGCGTGCGGACGACGGGGCCTGCGGCCCGCTCTGACGGCGACGCGACGTGCTCGCGGTGCGCGCCGTGCCGTTCCGCGTCGTGCCGTTCCGCGTCGGGACGGTCGACGTCCCGGTCGGTGCTGGTGCTCATGGCGGCCTCCACTCAAGAAAAACGAATGCTCGTTCTTTATAATCGACACGGCGGACGCTATTGTCAAGAACGAACGTTCTTTTTCCCGTCGCAAGGAGAGCCGGATGCCGAAGGTCACCGAGGAGTATCGCAGCGCTCGCCGCCACGAGATCGCCCAGGCCGCCCTCCGCTGCTTCGCGCGCAACGGCTTCGCCGCCACCTCGATGGCCGACATCATCGCCGAGTCCGGGCTCTCCGCCGGCGCGATCTACGGGCACTTCACCAGCAAAGACGAGCTGATGGAGCTGACCGCGTCGGAGATCCTCGACGCCCGGTTCCTTGAGGTCGAGGAGGCGCGCGCTCAGCAGCCCCTCCCCACGCCCGGCGAGATCGTGCGCATGCTCGTCACCGGCCTGACGACGCACATCGTGGACCTCCAGCTCCTGGTGCAGGTCTGGGGACAGGTGCCGATCAATCCGCGGCTGAAGCAGATGTCGTCGGAGATCGGCGGCCGGATCCGCGCCATGTTCGCCGGCTACCTGACCGACTGGCACGCCCAGACCCTGCCCATCGAGGAGGCGCGGGCCCTGGCCGCGCGTCAGGCGCCGGTGTACATGGGACTCGTGCAGGGTTACGTCACCCAGACCGTGCTGTTCGACGGCTTCGACGGGGAGACCTACCTCGCGGTCGTCGCCTCGATGTCCCTGGCCGACTGACCCGCGTCGCACGCCGCCGCGACGACCCGCGCGAGCCGCTTGCGGATGAGGTGGTCGTTGGCCTCCACGCGGTGCATCGTCACGTGCCGCATGGCCTCGATGACACTGAGGCTGCCGGGCGCGATGAAGGCGTCCATCGTGCCGTAGACCACCTCCACCGGGATGCGAACCCGCGCGAGATCCCCGATCACCGTCTGCCGCTCGATGCAGTTCTCCAGCGACAGCACGAACGGCCGCCAGCTCTTCTCGGTGATCTCGAAGACGTTCTTGATCGGCAGCAGCCGGCCGAGGATGCTCGCGTTGCGGAGGGTGAACTCCTTGTTGTTGCGCAAGAACTCGTACGCCCGCAGGTAGGCGCTGACCCGGGTGCGCACCCGCCGGTCGCCGATCTCGGTGGGGGTGCCATAGACCGGCGGCGCGACCAGCACGAGCCGGCTGAGCGCTCCGGGATGCTCGGCCGCGTAGCGCGCGACGATCAGGCTGCCGAGCGAGTGACCGACGAGGACGTACGGCTCGCGCAGCTTCAGCGAGCGCAGCGTCCGGTCGAGCGCGGCCACGTGCTCCTCGAGCGTGTACTGCGCGTCCTCCGGCGCCGGGGAGCGGCCGAAACCGAGGATGTCGATGGAGATGGCGCGATGCCGCGGCTCCAGCAGCGGGACGAGGTTCTGGAACGTCACCGACGAGGACGCGATGCCGTGCACGAGCACGACGACCGGGCCCTCCCCGACATCGGACGCGATGTGCAGCAGCGGCGCGCGGCGGAGGCCGAGCGCGCGGCGCACCCGGTCGAGGAAGCCGGTCATCGGTCCGGCCACCAGGGCGGCGTGAGGCGTTCGAGGAGCGCGAGCAGCGCATCGACGTCGCGCGGCCGCGGCCGGGTGAGCCACACCTCGATCGCTCCGATGATGCCGTCGGCCAGGTAGCGCTCGATCGCCCGCCGCTCCAGGTCGTCGCCGGCCGGGACGCTGACGCTGTGCTGGTCGAGCAGCAGTTCGATGGAGCCCTGGAAGTGCTCGCTGAGCATCGCGTGCAGGCCGGCCTCCGCACCCTGAGGTCCGAGACCGCGGCGGTAGACGGCATCGTGCTCGTCCACGTGCTGGAGGACCGCGCGAGTGACGCCGCTGATTGCCGCGGCGGCGTCGTCGGGGGCGACGTCCACCAGGTAGGCGGCGCGCAGCTCGTCGAGTTCCGCGCGCAGCACGCGCTGGAGGAGGGTGGCGGGCGACGCCGCGTACTCGTACACGGTCGACCGGTGCACGCCCGCGGCCGAGGCCAGGCCGGAGACGGTCACCTCCGTGATCGGCCGCTCGGCCGCGAGGGCGAGCACGGCGGCGCTGAGCCGCGCCAGCGTCTTCTCCTGGCGCGCGTCGAGGCGCGTCCGCGCGACCGCCGGCGCGGCGCTGGCGGCCGTGTTCGCTCCCGGCACATCCGGCCGCGGGCCGTTCGGCCTCCCCGTGTTCACCTTCCGATCGTACAATGGGCTTATCCGACAGGTGTCGGATATCTGGAAGGAGAACAATTCATGGCTCAGTACGATGTCGCCGGCCGGTCAGCGATCGTCACCGGCGGTGGCTCGGGCATCGGGCGCGCAGTGGCGCTGACCCTCGCGGCCAGCGGGGCCGCGGTCCTGGTCACCGACCTGAACGAGGAGCACGCCAAGGCCGTCGTCGCCGAGATCGAGGCCGCGGGCGGTACCGCCGCCGCGCTCGCGGGCGATGTGACCGACCCCGCGTTCGCCACGGCGAGCGTCGAGGCCGCGAACGCCCTCGCGCCGCTGAAGATCGCGGTCAACAACGCCGGCATCGGCGGGGAGGCCGCCCCGGTCGCCGACTACTCGCTGGACGGCTGGCGCAAGGTCATCGAGGTCAACCTCAACGCGGTGCTGTACTCGATGCAGCCGCAGCTGACCGCGATGGCCGCGAACGGCGGCGGCGCGATCGTCAACATGGCGTCCATCCTCGGCAGCGTGGGCTTCGCGAACTCGTCCGCCTACGTCACCGCCAAGCACGGCCTCCTCGGCCTCACCCAGAACGCGGCGCTGGAGTACGCGGACAAGAAGGTGCGCGTCGTCGCCGTCGGCCCGGGCTTCATCAAGACGCCCCTGGTGGAGGCCAACCTGAGCCCGGAGGCCCTGCAGTTCCTCGAGGGCAAGCACGCGCTCGGCCGTCTGGGCGAGCCGGAGGAGGTCGCGGCGCTCGTCGCCTTCCTCGCCTCCGACGCCGCGTCGTTCATCACCGGCAGCTACCACCTCGTGGACGGCGGCTACACCGCCTCCTGAGTCCGCGCCAGCAGTGCCGTGCCCGGTCGCGCTCCCCTAGGCTGAGGAGCGTGACCGAGCACAGCGAGCTGTTGAGCGAGGAGCGACTCGAGCGGTTCCGCTCCCGGGCCGCCGAGTACGACGCGGAGAACCGGTTCTTCACCGAGGACTTCGCCGAGCTGGCCGACGCCGGCTACCTGAAGGCACTGGTCCCGGTGGAGTTCGGGGGCCTCGGCCTCTCGCTGGAGCAGACCGCGCGCCTCCAGGTCCGCCTCGCGGGCGCCGCGCCCGCCACCGCCCTCGCGGTGAACATGCACCTGGTCTGGACCGGCGTCGCCAAGACGCTGCGCGACCGCGGCGACGACTCGCTGGAGTTCCTGCTCCGGGAGGCCGGAGCCGGCGAGGTCTTCGCGTTCGGCCTGAGCGAGGCGGGCAACGACCTCGTGCTGTTCGGCTCGACGACCGAGGCCCGGCCGCAGGCGGACGGCTCGTACCGCTACTACGGCACCAAGATCTTCACGTCCCTCTCCCCCGCGTGGACGCGGCTCGGGACGATGGGTCTCGACACGACCAGCGCCGACGGCCCGAAGATCGTCTACGGCTTCGTGGAGCGCACCGGCGGCGGTTTCGAGATCCGCGAGGACTGGGACACCATCGGGATGCGCGCGACGCAGAGCAGCACGACCGTGCTCGACGGCGCGCTCGCCCCGGCCGACCGCGTCGTGCGCCGCCTCGACCCCGGCCCCAACCCCGACCCGCTCGTCTTCGCGATCTTCGCGAACTTCGAGCTGCTGCTCGCCGCCGTATACACCGGCATCGGCGCCCGGGCGCTGGAGCTGGCCGTGGCATCCGCCCACCGCAGGAAGAGCCTCAAGAACGACGGCCGCAGCTACGCGAACGACCCGGACATCCGCTGGCGGGTCGCCTCCGCGGCGATCGACCAGGACGCGCTGCTGCCCCAGCTCGACGCGATCACGCGCGACGTCGACACGCTCGCCGACCACGGTTCGCAGTGGTTCCCCAAGCTGGTCGGGATGAAGGTCCGCGCCACCGAGACCGCCCGCCGCGTCGTCGACCAGGCCATCCGGGTCTCCGGCGGCTCGACCTTCTTCGCCGGCAACGAGCTCGGGAGGCTGTACCGCGACGTCCTCGCGGGCATCTTCCACCCGTCCGACGCCGAGTCGGCGCACACCACCGTCGCGAACGCCTGGCTGGGCCCGATCGAGGAGTGACCGCCATGCAGCAGCTCACCGCACAGCACTTCGCCGACCGGCTGGCTCGAGGAGCCGCGCAGGCGAAGGAGGCAGGGCTCGACGCGCTGCTGGTCGCCCCAGGGCCGGACCTCGCCTACTTCGCGGACTACCTCCCGCCGGTGACCGAGCGGCTGACCATGCTGGTGATCCCGAGCGACGGGGAGCCGACGATGATCGTGCCCGTGCTGGAGCGCGACAGCGCCGCCGCCACCCGGGCCGCCGGCGCGATCCGGTTGCTCACCTGGGCCGACGGCCAGGACGAGCACGCGGCCCTAATCGACCAGCTCTGGTCGGGCGGCCGCTACGCCGTCTCCGACTCGGCCTGGGCGCTGCACCTGCTGGCCCTCCAGCACGAGCTCCCGGACGTGCGGTTCGCCGCCATCTCGGCCGCCCTGCCGATGCTGCGCGCGGTCAAGGGACCCGACGAGATCGACCGGCTCGCTGCTGCCGGCGCCGCGGCCGACGCGACCTTCGAGGACATCCTGACCGTCGCCTTCGCCGGCCGCCGGGAGAACGAGGTGGCCGCCGACCTGGACCGGCTGCTGCGCGCGCACGGCCACTCCCAGGTGGACTTCACGATCGTCGGCTCCGGCCCCAACGGCGCGAACCCGCACCACGAGGCCGGCGACCGGGTCATCCAGGAGGGCGACATGGTGGTGCTCGACTTCGGCGGCCTGATGGACGGCTACGGCTCGGACACCACCCGCACGGTCCACGTCGGCGAGCCGACCGACGAGGAGCACGAGGTCTTCGAGGTGGTGAAGCGCGCCCAGCAGGCCGCCTTCGAGGCGGTCGCGGTCGGCGTGCCGCTGCAGGAGATCGACCGCACCGCCCGCGCCGTCATCCGGGAGGCCGGCTACGGCGAGTACTTCGTGCACAGGGTCGGCCACGGCATCGGCACGACGACGCATGAGCCGCCGTACCTGGTGGAGGGCGAGGAGCAGCCCATCGTCGCGGGGATGTGCTTCTCGATCGAGCCGGGCATCTACCTGCCGGGGAGGTTCGGCGTGCGCATCGAGGACATCGTGGTCGCCGACGAGGACGGCGCGCACCGGCTGAACAACACCGGCCGCGAGCTCCACCTCGTCCGGTGACCGCGCCGACGGCCCGCACGGGCGACCCGGAGAGCGCCGACCGGCGACGCCTCGCCGCCGAGCGCGCCGAGGCCGAGCGCCGCGACGCCGAGCGCCGTCGCGCCCTGCGCAGCATGAAGGTGCTCGCGACGAGCCTGCTCGCCGTCGCGGCCGTGATCTTCGCCGTCTCCTTCGCACTGCAGGACCGCTACCCGTGGCTCGGCTTCGTGCGCGCCGCCGCGGAGGGCGCGATGGTCGGCGCGCTCGCGGACTGGTTCGCCGTGACGGCGCTGTTCAAGCATCCATTGGGCCTCCGCATCCCGCACACCGCGATCATCCCGACCCGCAAGGACGAGATCGGCGAGACGCTGGGCGAGTTCGTGGAGACCGAGTTCCTGTCCGACGACGTGGTCGCGACGCGGCTGGGCGCCTACGACGTCTCCGGCGCCGCCGCCCGCTGGCTGACCGAGGCCGGCAACGCGCGCCGGGTGGTGGACGAGGCCTCCGGCGCCGCGGTCGGCTTCTTCGGCCTGCTCGACGACGACCGGATGCGCGAAGCGGTCGAGGCGGTTGTGCGCACGCACGTGATCGAACCGGACTGGGCGCCGCCGATCGGCCGCCTCGGCGAGCGCATCCTCAGCTCCGGAGGCCACCACGCCGCCGTCGACCTCCTGCTCGACCGGTTCGACGACTGGCTGGTCATCCACCCCGACGCCCTGAGCAACCTGGTCTCCGGCCGGCTGCCGTCGTGGATGCCGTCCTTCGTGGACCGGCTGGTGGACGAGCGGGTGTACCAGGAGCTGCGCCGCTTCGTCGCCGACGTGCGCCGCGACCCCGCACACCGCGCCCGGCGGGCGTTCGACGGCTACCTCGCCGAGCTTGCCGACCGCCTCCAGCACGACCCGGAGACGATCGCCGGGCTGGAGGCCGCCAAGGAGCGCGCGTTCGACGACCCGCGCATCCGCGAGCTCGCCGGGCAGGCCTGGGCGGCGGCCCGCTCGGCGGCTGTGGACGCTCTCAGCGACCCGGACGGCGAACTCCGCAACCGGGCATCGGCGGCCCTCTCCGACGCCGCGGAACGGGTCGCCGCCGACCCGGAGCTGCGCGCCTCCCTCAACCAGCGCATCGCGGGCGCGGCCGGCCACCTGGTGTCGACCTACCGGCACGACATCGCGAGCGTCATCACCGAGACGGTGCGCGGCTGGGACCCGGCGGAGACGACGGACAAGATCGAGACCCAGGTCGGGCGGGACCTGCAATTCATCCGGATCAACGGGACCGTGGTGGGGGCGCTGGCGGGGTTGGCGATCTATACGGTGGCGACGGTCATCTCCGCGGCGTTCTGAGGGCTACGGCTGGGGCTGTGCCCGCCGCAGCGCCCGCCGCCGCGCGAACGGGATCGCCGCGACGCGCCACCCCACCAGGAACACCCCGAGCACCACGAACGCCACCGCGATGAACGCCGGCTCGACGCCCTGCCCGGCGGAGGTGCGGATGAGCATCCCGAGCGCGACCGTCATCAGCCAGACCGGGACGCCCGGCCAGATCAGCGCGAGCGGGCGGCGCCAGGCCCAGGTGACCAGCCAGCCGGCGACCAGGCCGATGAAGAACGGCCAGTAGGTGGCGAGCACCCCGGAGACGTTCGCCGCCTCGCCGTGGCTGCGACGCCCGACGAGCACGAACACGAGGATCAGGACGGCGTCGATCACGAACGCCACGGCCGCTGTCCTCCAGGATTTCACGCGTCGATGCTACGGTGCCGCGCCCGAGCGTTCGCTGGATGCGACCCGTGCAGCGCCTTCAATAGACTGGCCGCGTCCCGCCCCCGCAGCCGAGGAGCAGCCGTGCCCAATTCCGACTTCCTGGCCCAGCCGTCCCTGCCCCGGCCGGAGGTGAGGGCCGACGACGCCGCAACCGTGGCCGAAGAGGCCTTCGGGCTCACCGGCCGGATCACCGAGCTGGGCAGCAACCAGGACCGCAACTTCCTGATCGACACCGGCACGCACCGCTACGTGCTCAAGATCGCCAACCCGGTCTTCGCGGTCGAGGAGCTGCACGCCCAGAACGCGGCGCTCGGGCTGCTGGCCGGCGCCGACGCGCGCATCCCAACCGTGCTGGCCGCACGCGACGGCGGCGAGGTCGTCGCGGTGGAGGTCCGCGGCACAGCCCTGCACGCGCGGGTTCTGAGCTTTCTCGACGGCGAGCCGCTCACCGAGGTCGCGCGACTCAGCCCCGAGCAGCTGCGCACCCTGGGCCGGCTCTCCGGGAGCATCGCCGCCGGGCTCGCGGGGCTGCGGCATCCCGGGCTCGCCCGCACCACCCAGTGGGACGCGCGGATCGGCGGCGAGGTCGTCGCGCTCCTGGCCGAGCACGTCGTCCAGCCCGCGAAGCGGCGCGCGGTGGTGGAGGCGGCGGGGGCGGCGCTCGCCGCGCTCGAACCGTTGCGGCGCCGGCTGCGGGTGCAGGCCATCCACGGCGACGTGACGGACGACAACATCGTGCTCGGCGCGGACGGCCCCGGGGTGATCGACTTCGGCGATGTCGCCGAAGGCTGGCTGGTGGCCGAACTCGCGGCGACCGTGACGAGCGCCCTCCACCACCAGCCGGACGACCCGCTCGCGGTGCTTGACGTCATCGAGGCGTTCCATGCGGAGGCCCCGCTCGACGACGCCGACCTGGCCGCGCTCTGGCCGCTCGTCGTGCTGCGCGGCGCCGTGCTCGTGGTCAGCGGCGAGCAGCAGGTCGTCCTCGACGGGGACAACGCCTACGCCGATGAGAACCGGGCGCACGAGTGGGTCGCGTTCGACGTGGCGCGGCGGCTGCCGTTCGGGGAGGTGGAGGCCGCGATCCGGGCGCGACTCGCGACCCGCGCCGCGGGTGCCGCGGACGCGACGCCGCTCGGCCGCCTCGTCGCGCTCGACAGCACCGACGCGCACCTCGCGGACCTCTCGGTCACCGGTCACGACCTGGACGAGGGTCGCTGGCAGCGCCCGGGCTTCGAGGACGCCGTGCTGGGGCGGATCTGCCAGGAGAACGGCCACGCGCTCACCCGCTACGCCGAGGCCCGGCTCACCCGCGCGCGCCTCGACCGCACCGACCCGTCGCCCACGATCGCGCTCGGCGTCACGCTCGACGCGCCGGCCGGCTCTGTCGTCCACGCGCCGTTCGCCGGCGAGCTGCGGCTGGTGGAGGGCGCGTGGCTGCTGCAGGGCGAGACGATCGGCCTCTGGCTCGACGGCCTGTCCCGCCCGCTGACCACGGCCCCCGTCGAGCGCGGGGAGGTCATCGGCAGCGCGGTGCGGCTCACGGCTCAGCTCAGCACGGTGCCCGGCTGGCGGCCCCCGGCGTTCGTCACGCCCGCGCTGCCGCTCACGGTCTGGCACGAGGTCTCCCCCGACCCGTCCGGCCTCTTCGGCGTCGACCTCGCCGCACCGGCAGCCGACCCGGCCGACGTGCTCTCCCGCCGCGACTCGTCGTTCGCCCGGGTGCAGGAGCACTACTTCGCCGAGCCGCCGCTGATCGAGCGCGGCTGGCGGCACCACCTGTTCGACACCCGCGCGCAGAGCTACCTGGACATGGTCAACAACGTGACCCAGATCGGGCACGCGCACCCGCGGCTCGTGCGCGCCGTCCGCGACCAGTGGGCGCTGCTCAACACGAACTCGCGCTTCCACTACGAGGAGCTCTCGCGCTTCACCGAGCGGCTGGCGGAGGTCGCGCCCGACGGGCTCGACACGGTCTTCCTGGTCAACAGCGGGAGCGAGGCGGTCGACCTCGCCCTCCGGCTCGCGCAGGTGCACACCGGGCGGCGGACGATCCTGGCGGTGACCGAGGCCTACCACGGCTGGACGGTCGGCGCCGACGCCGTCTCGTCGTCGCTGGGCGACAACCCGCGCGCGCTGGAGACCCGGCCGGACTGGGTGGAGCTGATCGCGTCGCCGAACGTGTTCCACGGCCGGCACCGCGGGCTTGACTCCGGCCCCGCCTACCTGGCCGAGCTCGACGAGCAGCTCGCCGCGCTGGACGCCGCAGGGAACGGGCTCGCCGGCTTCATCGCCGAGCCCGTGTTCGGCAACGCGGGCGGCCTGATGCTCCCGGACGGCTACCTCGCCGGCGTCTACGAGCGCGTGCGCGCGCGCGGCGGCGTCTGCATCGCGGACGAGGTGCAGGTGGGCTACGGCCGGCTCGGGCACTACTTCTGGGGCTCGGCGCAGCAGGGTGTGGTCCCGGACGTGATCACCGTGGCGAAGGCGATGGGCAACGGCCACCCGCTCGGCGCGGTCATCACGCGGCGCGAGATCGCCGAGTCGTTCGCGGCCGAGGGCTCCTTCTTCTCGTCCGCCGGCGGCAGCCCGGTCAGCTCGGTCGTCGGGCTCACGGTGCTCGATGTCATGCGGGACGAGGGGCTGCAGGAGAACGCCGCAGCAGTGGGCGACCACCTGGCCGGACGACTGCGCGCACTCGGGGAGTGTCATCCCCTCGTCGGCGCGGTGCACGGGATGGGGCTGTACCTCGGCGTCGAACTGGTTCGCGACCGCGAGACACTGGAGCCGGCGACCGCGGAGGCCGCGCTGGTGTGCGAGCGGATGCTGCGGGAGGGCGCGATCGTGCAGCCCACCGGCGACGGCAAGAACGTACTGAAGATCAAGCCGCCGCTGTGCATCACGCGGGAGAGCGCCGACCGGTTCGTGGACGCGCTGGACCTCGTGCTGGCGACGATCTAGGCGGGGCCCGCCGCCGCCCGGCTGCCATCTCGCGCGCCTTGACTGGTACCCCTGGCGGGTATATAGTCATGTCCGTTGGCATACCCCCTCTGGGTATCACGCAACGGAAGGAGACGAGATGACGACCACCACGTTCCAGGTGACCGGGATGACCTGCGAGCACTGCGAGCGCGCAGTGACCGAAGAGGTGACCGCGATCGCCGAAGTGACCGGCGTCGACGTCTCTGCCGCGACGGGCGTGCTCACGGTCGAGTCGGCCTCCCCCGTCGACGACGCCGCCGTGCTCGCCGCGGTCGAGGAGGCCGGGTACAGCGCGGTCCGCTCCTGATGCCCCCGACCGACGCCGCACACGCCCAGCCGCGCCTGGAGCTGCTGATCGGCGGGATGACGTGCGCCTCCTGCGCGACCCGGGTCGAGAAGAAGCTCAACAAGCTCGACGGCGTCGAGGCGAGCGTCAACTACGCGACCGAGAAGGCGACGGTGTTCGCGCCCGCGGGCTACGACCCCGCGGTGCTGGTCGCGCAGGTGGAGAGCGCGGGGTACACCGCCGCCCTCCCGGCGCCGTCCGCGCCCGCCGAGCCCGCGGACGGGCGCCCCGCCGATCCCGAACTCGCGTCGCTCCGGCGCCGGCTGATCGGCAGCGCCGGGCTCGGCCTCCCTGTCGTGCTGCTCTCGATGGTCCCCGCGCTGCAGTTCCCGGGGTGGCAGTGGGCCGCGCTCGCCCTGGCGACGCCCGTCGTCGCGTGGGGTGCGTGGCCCTTCCACCGCGCCGCGGCCGTCAACCTGCGGCACGGGGCGGCAACGATGGACACGCTGGTCTCGCTCGGGGTCACCGCCGCATATGCCTGGTCGCTGTACGCGCTGGTCTTCGGCGGTGCGGCCGCGCCCGGGATGACGGGCGCGGACCTCTACCTGGAGGTCGCCGCCGCAGTGACCGTGTTCGTGCTCGCCGGGCGCTTCCTCGAGAAGCGCTCGAAGCGCCAGGCGGGAGCGGCGCTCCGGGCGCTCCTGGAGTCCGGTGCGAAGGAGGCGTCGGTGCTGCGCGACGGGCCGGACGGCCCTCGCGAGGAGCGCATCCCCGTCGAGCACCTGGCGGTCGGCGACGTGTTCGTCGTTCGCCCCGGCGAGCGCATCGCGACGGACGGTGTCGTGACCGACGGCTCCGGAGCGGTCGACGCCGCCCTGCTGACCGGCGAGTCCGTCCCGGTGGAGGTCGGCGCAGGCGACGCCGTCGCGGGCGGCACGGTCAACGCCGGCGGCCGTCTGGTCGTGCGCGCCACGACGGTCGGCGCGGACACGAAGCTCGCGCAGATCGCGCGCCTGGTGGAGGACGCACAGTCCGGGAAGGCCGCCGCACAGCGGCTGGCGGACCGCGTCAGCGGCGTCTTCGTCCCCGTGGTGATCGGGATCGCGCTCGTCACGCTCGTGACGTGGCTGGTCCTCGGTGCACCGGCGGACGCGGCGTTCACCGCGGCGGTGGCCGTCCTCATCATCGCCTGCCCGTGCGCGCTCGGGCTCGCGACGCCGACCGCACTGCTGGTGGGGACGGGGCGCGGGGCGCAACTCGGCATCCTGATCACCGGGCCGGAGGTGCTGGAGGCGACGCGGCGCGTGGACACCGTGCTGCTGGACAAGACCGGGACCGTGACCACCGGGCGGATGACGCTGGTCGGCGTCGAGGTGGAGGGAGGCGAGCGGGCCGAGGCGCTGCGCCGCGCCGGCGCCGTGGAGGACGCCTCCGAGCACCCGATCGCCCGCGCGATCGCCGGCGCCGCCCGGGAGGCCGGAACGCTGCCTCCCGTCACGGGATTCCGCAGCGACGGCGGGCTCGGCGTCTCGGGTGTCGTCGACGGCGAGCGCGTCGTCGTCGGTCGCGCGTCGTTCGTTTCGGGGGCCGGGATGCCGCTCGGACCGGGCCTCCGTCAGGCCGTCGCCGACGCGGAGTCGTCCGGCCTGACCGCCGTCGTGGTGGGCTGGGGCGACCGCGCCCGGGCCGTCCTCACGGTGGCGGACGCCGTCGCTCCGCACAGCGCGGAGGCCGTACGGCGGCTGAAGCGGCTGGGCCTGAGACCGGTGCTGCTCACCGGCGACAACGAGACGGTCGCGCTCCGGGTCGCACGCGAGGTCGGGATCGACGAGGTGATCGCCGGCGTGCTGCCGGCTGGAAAGGCGGAGGTGGTCCGGCGGCTTCAAGCCGAGGGGCGGCGCGTCGCGATGGTCGGCGACGGCGTCAACGACGCGGCGGCGCTCGCGTCCGCCGACCTCGGGCTGGCGATGGGGACGGGGACGGACGCCGCCATCCAGGCCGCCGACCTCACCCTGGTGCGCGGCGACCTGACCGCCGCGGCCGACGCCGTGCGGCTGTCGCGGCGTACGCTCGCGACCATCCGCGGGAACCTGTTCTGGGCGTTCGCGTACAACCTCGCGGCGCTGCCGCTGGCCGCGTTCGGACTGCTGAACCCGATGATCGCGGGCGCCGCGATGGCGTTCTCGAGCGTCTTCGTCGTCACCAACAGCCTGCGACTGCGGTCGTTCCGCCCCGAGCGCGGAACCGAGGATCGGAGGGGATCGTGAGCCACACCGACCACGCGCAGCTCCTGCGCCGGCTCGACCTGCGCCCCGAGACGCTCTGACGCTCTGACGCTCTGACGCTCTGACGCTCTGACGCTCTGACGAGGACGGCCGCTCAGGGGCGGCGAAGTGCGACGGCGGCGGCACGCGCGATCGCCGCGGCGACCGCGTCGAGGGCGGCCGAGTGCAGCGACCACTGCTGCCAGTACAGCGGCACATCCACTGCCCCGGCCGGATCCAGGACCACGAGCCTCCCGTCGGCCACGAACGGGTCGGCTTGGAGGTCCGGCACCATCCCCCAGCCCAGTCCGAGCACCGCGGCGCCCGCGAACTCGGTGGACGCCGGGACGAAGTGCCGCGGCGGGCGCGCTCCCGGCGCGAACGCGCCGAGGTACCGGTCCTGGAGGGCGTCCTTCCGGTTGTAGACCAGCATCGGCGCGACCGCCGCCCGGTCGGCCGTCCAGCCGTCCGGGCACCAGAGCTCCACGAAGCCCGGGCTGGCCAGCGGCCGGTAGCGCATGGTCCCCAGCGCGGTGACCGTGCAGCCCTGCACCGGCTCCGGGTCCGAGCCGATCGCCGCCATGGCCGTCCCGTCGCGCAGGCGGTCGATGGTGTGCTCCTGATCGTCGAGCGTGATGTCGAAGGCCGCGCCGGGGACCGTAGCGAGCGCGGGCAGCACCCAGGTCGCGAGGGAGTCCGCGTTGACCACCAGCGGGATCGGGGTCGCGGCGGTCCGTTCGCCGCCCTTCAGGTCGGCTGCCGCCTCCGCCTCCAGCAGCGCGACCTGGCGGGCGAGGCGCAGCAGCACCGCGCCGGCCTCCGTCGCCTGGATGGGCTTGCTGCGCCGCACCAGGACCCGACCGCTCTGCTCCTCCAACGACTTGATGCGCTGGCTCACAGCGGACGGCGTGATGTGCAGGGCCGCAGCGGCACGGTCGAACGTGCCGTGGTCGATCACCGCGGCCAGCGTCCGGAGTTGGTCCGTCGAGGCTTCCATCGACAGCAATGCTAATGGTTCATAAGGAAATCAAGCTGTACTGATGGTGCTGCGTTGCCTATCGTCGAATGGTGCTCTCCGTCTACCTCACCGGCCTCGGCTCTGCCGCCGCCCTCATCGTCGCCATCGGGGCGCAGAACGCGTTCGTCCTGCGCCAGGGGCTCCGCCGCGAGCACGTGCTGGCGGTGGTCGCGATCTGCGTCGCGAGCGACGCGCTCCTGATCGCGGCCGGCGTCGCCGGGATCGGGACGCTGGTGAAGGCCGCGCCGCTGGCGCTGACGATCGTGCGCTGGGCGGGCTTCGCGTTCCTGATCGGCTACGCGGTCTTCGCCGCCGTGCGCGCCGTCCGCCCGAGCACCCTGACGGCCGCGACCTCCGGAGGCGGGACGCTCGCCGCGGCGATCGGCACCTGCCTCGCCATCACCTGGCTGAACCCGCACGTGTACCTCGACACCGTGCTCCTGCTGGGCTCGCTGTCGGCGACGCACGGCGATCCGGGGCGCTGGGTGTTCGGCGCGGGCGCGGCGACGGCGAGCCTGCTCTGGTTCCTGGTGCTCGGGTTCGGCGCGCGGGTGGCGGCGCCGGTGTTCGCGCGACCGGCGGCCTGGCGGGTGCTGGATGCGGGGATCGCGGTGCTGATGCTGGTGCTGGCGGTGATGCTGGTGGTGTGACAGAACGTCCGCAAAAGAAAAGGACCGCCATTCAGCGGTCCTTATTCTTTACCTGGTGGAGCTAAGGAGATTCGAACTCCTGACCTCTTCGATGCGAACGAAGCGCGCTACCAACTGCGCCATAGCCCCGGGGGATTGCTTAGAAACAATAGCACTCTCGCGGTGCCGAGTCGAAATCGAGGGGGGCTCAGCTCGCAGCCCGGCGGCGGCGGAGGACGGCGTCGAGGTCGAGGGCGCCGTCGTCCACCGAGCCGACGATGCCCATGCTGGAGTACACGTTCGGGACGGCCTCCACGACGGGCGCGGGGACCGGGCGGGGCGCAGCCGCCACGGCGACCGGTGCAGCCTCCGGAGCGGCCGCGACCGGGCGCAGCCGGACCGGTGCGGGCACCGCCGGCGCAGCCTCGGCGACGGCGGTCGCCTTGCGCTCGAAGTCGGCGCGCGCGGCCGCGCGGCGCAGCTCGGCGGCGGCGTCCACCGACGCCATCGCGGCCGCGGCCACGGTTCCGGGCGACAGGTGCAGCGGCTTCGGGAGCGGCTGCGGCGTCCAGCTCTGGCGCAGGGCCTCCTGCACCGGGAGGTCGTGCTTGGCGTCGTCGTAGAGCGCGGGCGACGCCGTCGCTGCGGGGACGAACGGGACGGGCGCGGGCGCCGCGTTCGCCGCGCGGGACAGGCGGCTCAGCATCCCGAGGGCGCCCACCGTGACCACGGCGGACACGACGGGCAGCAACCAGGCGCCGGTCGCGAAGAGGAGGGCGGCGCCGGAGGCGACCCCCACCAGCCCGGCGACCAGCAGCAGGGTGCAGACGGCGCGGGAACGGCGCAGGCGGCGGCGACGCTGGGGTGACAGCACGGGGCGTGCGTTCAGCGCCGCGAGGGCGCGAGCCCGCTGGGCCGCTGCCGCTCGGGAGGCGCGCTCCAGGGCGATGGCCTCGGCGGCGGCGCGCTCGGCCTCCTCCGCGGCCTGCCGGCGCTCCTCGGCGACGGCCTGCTCGCGGCGGGCGTGGGCGGCGGCCTCCGCGCGCGCGATGGCCAGGCGTCTCTCCTCCGCCTTGCGGAGGATCCGCTGTTGCTCCGCGACCGTCTTGGCGGTCGCCTCCATGCGGACCTCGTCCGGCAGCTCGCTCGTCTCGGCCAGGATGCGCAGCGTCTGCTGCAGGCGCACCGCGTTGCGCTCGGTCGCCAGGTATTCGCGGCGACGCAGCCACACCGGGACGAGGTAAGCCAGCCAGAGGGCGGCCGCGATGGCGACGACCACCCCACCGCCCATCACATCCCCAGTCATGCCTCTAAGTTAGGGGTCCGCCGGGCCGCGTCCGGGGCAGCGCCCGGGTGTGTCTTCGATGGAGAGGACTCTCAGCGCGCGCACGACCCGCGTGCAGCGCGCTCAGGAGCACCTGGCACTCAGTGCCGCCGGGCCACCGGCAACGGCACGGCCGCGGCCGCGCGGTCCTCCGCGGTCACCGCGGCGGCGGCCTCGGGCGCGTCGCCGTCCATCCAGCGCCGCAGCACACCCTGCTGCAGCTCCTCCGACACCAGGCCGAAGCAGTAGTGGTCGCGCCAGTCGCCGTTGATGTGGATGTAGCGCCGGCGCAGACCCTCGTAGCGGAAGCCGAGCTTCTCGACCACCCGGAGGCTGGGCGCGTTCTCGGGGCGGATGCAGATCTCCATGCGGTGCAGGCCGAGCTGGTAGAAGCAGTAATCGGTCGCCAGCGCCACGGCCGTCGGCGTGATGTTGCGGCCGGCGAACTCCTCCGCGATCCAGTAGCCGATCGTGGCGCTGGAGAGCGAGCCGTAGGTCACCGACGACACGTTGAGCTGCCCGGCCAGCCGGCCGTCGTACTCCACGATGAACGGGAGGCCGTGCCCCGCTCGCGCGTTCGCCAGCAGGGAGCGGATGCTCGCGCGGGTGTCGAACGCGCCGGGCGCATACGGGCTGGTGGCCTCCCACTGCCGCAGCCACGACCGGTTGTCGAGCAGCGAGCGCTCCAGGGCGCGCGCGTCCCGCAGGCGGATCGGTCGCAGTCCGATGCGTCCCTCGCTCAGCGTGGGGATGACGAACGCCACGGCGTCCTCCTTCTGCGACGACCTCGCGCCGCAGATACGACGTTAGCGGTTGACGTCCGCCGGCGCGTCAGCCGCGTCGGTCGGCATCTCCTCCAGGATCTCGCGCGGCTCGTCGTGGAGGCCGTCGGCGAACTCCTTCAGCCACGGCCGCAGCTCCGGGCCGAGGTCCTCGCGGTCGACCGCGAGCTGGACGATCGCCTTGATGTAGTCGAGCCGGTCGCCGGTGTCGTACCGGCGGCCGCGGAAGACGACGCCGTACACGCCGCCCGTCCAGTCCGGCGCCTCCGCCATCGACTGCAGGGCGTCGGTCAGCTGGATCTCGCCGCCGCGGCCCGGCTTCGTGCGCTCGAGCACGTCGAACACCTCCGGTCGCAGCACGTAACGGCCGATGATCGCGTAGTTGGAGGGCGCCTTGTCGGCGTCCGGCTTCTCGACCAGCCCGGTGATGCGCACCACGTCGTCGTCGCCGGTCTCCTCGATGGCCGCGGCGCCATAGAGGTGGATGGACTCGCGCGGCACCTCCATCAGCGCGACGACGGTGGCGTTGTACTTCTGCTGCACCTCGAGCATGTGCTGGAGGAGGTCGTCGCGGGAGTCGATGATGTCGTCGCCGAGCAGCACGGCGAACGGCTCGCGGCCCACGTGCATCTTGGCGCGCAGCACCGCGTGGCCGAGGCCCTTGGGGTCGCCCTGGCGGACGTAGTGGAGGTCGGCGAGCGAGGTGGAGTAGTTGACCTTCTCGAGCCGGTCGGTGTCGCCCTTCTTCTCGAGCGTGTCCTCCAGCTCGGCGTTGCGGTCGAAGTGGTTCTCGAGCGCGTTCTTGTTGCGCCCGGTCACCATGAGCACATCGTGGAGGCCCGCAGCCACGGCCTCCTCGACCACGTACTGGATGGCCGGCTTGTCGACGACCGGCAGCATCTCTTTGGGCATCGCCTTCGTCGCCGGGAGGAACCGGGTCCCGAGGCCTGCTGCGGGGATCACTGCTTTCGTCACGTGAGTAGCCATAACGCCCACAGTATCCGGATTTCGGTCGGTGTCCCCGGGCGATCTTCTAGGATTGCGCTATGGAGACCGACACAGCAGCCCATCGCAAGCGCGCACTGCGCGCCGAGCTGCGCGAGCGGCGGCAGAACCTCACGAGCACCGAACGACAGGCCGCGACCGCCGGAATCACCCGGAACTTGGTCGACCTGACGACGGACCTCTCGGCCCGTTCCGTGGCCTGCTACCTGTCGACCACGATCGAGCCGGACACCCGGCCGTTCGTCAACTGGGCCGTCGCCCAGGGGCTGCGGGTGCTGCTCCCGATCTCCCGCGAGGACGGCCTCCTCGACTGGACCACCGGCGACGGCGAGAGCGAAACCGAGGGGCTGTTCGGGATGCCGGAGGCCGTCGGCGAACTGCTCGGGCCGATCGCGATCAACGACGTCGACCTCATCCTCGTGCCGGCCGCCGCCGTCGACGCGACCGGGATGCGGATGGGCTGGGGCCGCGGCTATTTCGACAAGACGCTCGGCAGCATGGAAAAATGTCCCCCGGTGTACGCCGTCGTGTTCGACGGCGAGCTCGTGGACGAGGTCCCGCGCGAGCGGCACGATCAGCCGGTCGACGGCGCGGTCACCCCGACCCGCATCGTCCAGTTCTCCTGACAACACGACACGGAAGCCCATGCCCACCTACTCCTACTCGTGCCGCGACTGCGGCCACGCCTTCGACATCCACCAGGCGTTCACCGATGACGCGCTCACGGTCTGCCCGAACTGCGGCGGCACGCTGCGCAAGGTGTTCGGCACGGTGGGCGTGACGTTCAACGGGTCCGGGTTCTACCGGACGGACTCGCGCGGCGGGGCGAAGACCGGTGGCGGGGCGTCGTCGACGCCCGCCTCGTCCGGCTCGTCCTCCTCCGGCTCCTCGTCGTCGGGCTCGGGTTCTTCCTCGTCGTCGTCGTCCTCCGGGTCCTCGGCCTCGTCCGGATCGTCCGGCTCCGCCGCCTGACCCTCCCCGCGCGGCAGCGCACAGCACCACCAGTTCCATCCACCTGGCGAAAGGACCGGTCTTGCTCAAAGGCTTCAGAGAGTTCATCCTCCGTGGGAACGTGATCGACCTGGCGGTCGCGGTCGTCATCGGCGCCGCGTTCACCGCCGTGGTCACGTCGATCGTGACGAACCTCTTCACCCCGCTGATCAGTGCGTTCTTCAAAGCGAGCTCGCTCGACAAGGCGATGATCGTGCACCTGAACGGGGCCGAGATCAAGTTCGGCGCCGTCCTCGGCTCGATCATCAACTTCCTGATCGTCGCCGTCGTGGTCTACTTCGTCTTCGTCTTCCCGATCAACCGGCTCAAGCAGCGGATGGACCGCCTCCGCAAGAAGGGCGTCGTGGAGCCGGACGCCCCGATCACCGAGCTGGACCTGCTGACGGAGATCCGCGACCTGCTGCAGGCGCAGCAGGCTCCGCCCGCGGCCTCGGCCGGCCGGCACGCCGACCCGCTGCCGTAGGCCGTCCGCTCAGTAGTGCGGCGGGACGTCCCGCCGCAGCTGCTCGTCGTTGGGCGACCACGAAGCCTCCTCGCGGTCCCGCTCCGGCACCCGCGGTGTCGGGTCGGCGCCGGGCGCGCCCGCCCGCTGCACGCGGCGCGGCCTACGTGCAGGCCGTTCCGGTTCAGGCTTCGCGCTCACCCTCCCACCTTAACCCCCCGCCCGTGCGCCCACATTCGTGACGAATGTCGCGTATGCCCACGCCATTGGCGACATTCGTGCCGAATGTCCCGCGCGCACATTCGGCACGAATAGCGGGTATCGCGGCGCCATTCGCGACATTCGGCACGAATGTGCGGCAGGGCGTCAGAGCGGGGGCGTCAGAGCGCCGGGAGCGTGATGGGGGCGGTTTCGGTGCTCGCCTCGTCGTTGACGCCGATGAGGCGGGCGATGCGGGAGGCGACGGCGTCCGGGTCGGCGAACAGCTCGAAGCTGTGCACGCGGAGGTAGTGCCAGCCGAGGCGGCGGAGCACGTCCGGGCGCAGCCGCAGCGACTCGCGGAGGCTGCCGCGGTTCACGTCCTCGTCCGTCTCGACCACCACCGCGCGGCCCGCGTTCGACGCCACCAGCGTGAGCTTGCCGCGGTAGCCGATCTGCACGTCCAGACCGCGGCGGGACAGGCGCTTGGCGAGGTCCACCACCATCGGGTCGGCGTCCGGGCTCAGGTACTCGGGCGTGGCGGCCTGGAGCTGGTCGGCCTCCCCCAGCACCTGGGCGAGCGCCGCGATGCCGTGGCGCATCCGGGACTCGTCGATGTCGTCCGGGCGGAAGCAGGAGACGATGTCCATGCCGCGGCGGGCGCGCGTCATCCCGACCGCGAGCAGGCGGTCGCCGCCCGGCTCGGCGAGCGCGCCGAAGTTCGACAGCAGCCGGCCGTGCGGCGTGCGGCCGTAGCCGATCGAGAAGACGACGCGGTCGCGGCTCTGGCCGACGGACTGCTCCAGCGTGACGACGGTGAACGGCTCCGGCCGGTCGCCGAGGATGAAGTCGGCGAGCTCGGTCCGCTTGGCGAACGCGGACAGCACCGCCTGGTTGACGCGCACCGCGTGACGCTCGCTCGCGGTGATGACCATGAGGGACTCGCGCGGTCGCTCGGTCGCGTGCCGCAACACGAGCTCGACGACCTTCGCCACCTCGGCGTCGGTGCTCTCCACGGCGCCGGTGTCGCTGTCGGGCATGCCCTGGCCGCCGGTGACGTAGTGGAGGGCGAGGCTGCCGTGGCCGAGGTAGGTGCCGGCCCACGGCAGGGAGTCGATGTTGCCGCCGTAGAAGCGGCGGTTGACGAGTTCGGCCAGGTCTTCGCCGCCGGCCCGATAGCTGCGGGCGAGCGTGTAGACCGGCAGCAGCTCGGAGAGCCGGGCGAGGGCGGAGTCGGCGTGCAGGGCGTCCACGTCCGCGGCCTCCACTGTCGTGCCGTACTCGTGCACGCCCACGTCGAAGCGGGACGGGGTCTGGGTGACCGGGTCGCCGAACGCGACCACCTGGCGCGCCCGGCGCAGCACGGGGACGTTCTCGGCCAGGCTGGAGGCGCCGGCGTCGATGAGCACGACCGTGTCGAACGCGACCTCCTTGTCGATGGCGGGCACCTCATAGGGCGACACCAGCCACACGGGCGCGAGCGGGCGCGCCAGGTGCGGGGCCGCCGCGTTGAGCGACGCCGCGGTCGGGGTGGCCGTCGTGAGCAGCTTCTTGAGCGCCTTGGCCTCCTCCGGCCAGTCCACGATGCCGATCTTCCAGGTCTCGGCGAGCATCCACGCGAGCTGCTTGCCGGTGGCGGAGGCGTGCGCCTCGTCCACCAGCCGGAAGTCGGCCTCCAGCCGGTCCAGCACGCTGGTGTTGCCGCTGAGGAGAGCGCGGTCGGAGGCCAGCAACGACTCCAGCACCGACTGCCACCAGGCCAGTTCGAGTTCGGCGCTGACCTGCGACTCCGGCACGTGGCGGACCGACAGGTCGGACAGCAGCGGGTCCAGCCCGCGGTCGCGCAGCTGGCCGAGCAGCGCCGTGCGCTCCTGCAGGTTGGCGAGCACCTCGGACTCGGCGGCGAGACCGGCGATCTGCCGGGTCAGCTCCTCGATCGGCAGCACCGACAGCGACTGGGGGGTGCCGGTGCGGCGCAGCGGGATGTCGAGGCGGGCCAGGTCCTCCGCGACGCGCTGGTACGCGACCTGCACGTCCGCGATGCCGACCGGCACCTCGGGCACGACGCCGGCGACCGCGAACCGGTTCCAGAGGATGCGCTGCTGCTGGATGCGGCGCAGCGCCTCGTTGAGGTCGGTGACGTGCACGCCGGGGCGCACGTACTCCAGGGCCAGCTTGCGCAGCCGGCGGCGGTTCGCGCCCGACATGGCGGGCGACTCGCGGCGCGAGGAGGTCGCGGCGATCAGTTCGGCGATCGAGCGGTCGAACACGGCCGGGGTGAAGCGGTCCAGGGTCTCCCGCACGTCAAGCAGGAGACGCAGATAGACGCCGAGCTCGGCGATCGACTCGAACGGCCGCATCCGGGTCTGCCCGATCAGCGCCTTGGCCCGGTCGAGGAGGCGCGGAAGCTCGGCGCGGCTGAGCTTCTTGGCGAGGTCGTGGGCGGCCTTGCCCTCCTCGGTGGTGGCGAAGGAGGCGCCGTACCACGGCGAGTCGTTGGGGCCGTAGCGGAACTCGCCGAGGCGGGCGGCGCGGATCAGCGCGTCGGCCGCGGCGTCGCGGCCTGACGCGAGCGCCTCGATGGAGGCCGGGCTGAGGCGCGCCGTGGTGGACGGCGGCGTCGGCAGCAGCGCGAGCCGGGACAGCTCGCGGAGCGCGTCGAGCACCGAGACATGCAGCACCGGGTCCCGGCGGGCGAGCGCCGCGCGGTAGTCGAGGAGCACCTTGCGCAGGCGCACGAGCGCGTCGTCCACGTCGGTGACGCGCGGCTGCTCGGCCTTCTCGTTGCGGCCGATCGACTGGATGAGGTCACGGCGGAGGCTCCGCGGCGTCACGGCGAGGCCGGGCAGGCCGACCTTCGCGAACCGCTGGGCGATGTCCTCCAGGCTGGAGCGGCGCGGACCGACCACGAGGACGCGCTTGTGCTGGGCGACCAGCGCGCCGACCGCGTTGACGACGGTCTGGGTGCCGCCGGTGCCGGGGAGCGTCTTCACGACGAGCGAGTTGCCCGCGGCGATCTGGGCGACGACGTTCTCCTGCTCCTCGTCCGCGTCGAGCAGCAGGGAGTCGGTGGCGGGCGCCCGCTCGTCCTGGCGGACGGGCTGCGCGGGGCTGAAGGCGCTCTCGATCGTGGTGCGCGCGGTCGGGTTGCCGGCCAGGGCGTCCAGGAGCGTGGTGTCCAGGTCGTCGGCCTCGGCGCGCAATGCGGGCGCGACGTCCACGAACGACGACACCACCAGTCGGGGCTGGACGTTGAACCAGGGCAGGTGCGAGGTGAGGCCGCGCAGCCGGTCGATCACCGGCTGCGGCTTGAAGGCGCCGTTGTCGAGGGCGAGCGCCACGAACGCGTTCGCGTCGAGCGTGATCTGGAACTGCTCGGCCAGGGCCTTCGAGAGTTCGGGGTTGAGGAACGGCTGGCCTTTGAGCTTCAACTCGAAGTCCCGGCCGTACCGGCGGATCGCCATCGGGCGCAGCAGGATCGGCGCCATGTACTCGTCCGTGCCGTGCCGCCACTGGGCGAGGCCGATCGCAAGATGAATGGACTCGATGCCGCGTACCGAGCGCAGCTCGATCCCCTTGGCCGTGATCGCGTTGGCCGCCGCCCGCGCCGTGCGCAGGGCGAGTTCGTCCCGGATCAGGCTGGAGAGCAGGGTGCTCTGCCCGGTGATGAACTGCGGGAGGCCGCCGGGATGCGTCGTGCTCAGCTCGATGCGCGTCCGCGGGCTGTCCTCGAAGTGCAGCAGCGGCGAGTCGCCGCCGATCGCCGCGATCTCCTCGCGCCAGCGCGCCCAGACGTGGTCCGCGATGTTGCCGGCCACGAGACCGGCCTCGCCGAGGCTGAGCGTGTGCGGCGACGTGGTGTTGGCGGCCGGGCGCAGGGCGTCGCCTTCGCGCACGTCGGACGTCATGTCGTCGTCGTCCTCGCTCTTCCTATCCAGTCGCCACACACCGACACCCTACGTGCCGATCCGCGAAACGTCTGGCAATCGACCGGGTTTCGCGCCAACTCGCCGGTCAGGGCCGCGATCAGGACGACGACGCGCGGGAGGCGGCCGGTTCTGCGACGGTCTCCCGACGCGTGCGGCGGCCGCCGAGGAACACCAGCGCGAGCACGCCGCACAGGAGATACAGCGAGGCCTGCGCGTCGAGCACGTGCACGGCACCGAGGGACGTCGCGACGAGACCGGCGATCAGGAGGCCGATTCCCTGGGCAGCGCCCGAGATCGTCCGCACCGCCGCGATCACCCGCCCGAGCGCGGCCCGCGGCGTGACCGTCTGCACGAGCGTGATCTCGCCCGTCTCGGTCGCGACCGCCGGCAGCCCCATCGCGATGAACAGCCCCGCGTAGACCCAGACCGCCGTCGTGACCTGCGCCAGGTTCCAGGTCAGCAGCGACAGCCCGCCGAACACCAGATAGCCGACGCCGATCAGCCATCGCGGCGCGACCCGGCGCACCAGCACGCCCGCGAGGAGGCCGCCGAGCACACCTCCGATCGCCTGCACGCCGCGCAGGAGGCCGACCTCGGTGTCCCCGGCGTGCAGGTTCTCGGTGACGTAGACGATGAAGAGGACGAGGAAGACGCCCTGGGCGACGCTCCCGATGATGGCGATGACCGCCACCGTGGCGAGCTCCCGGTCGCGGACGATGGTGGCCATGCCCTCCGCCCACTCCCGAAGCAGACGGCGCTCGACGGCCGGCGCGGACTCCTCCCCCGGCTCCGGGACCCGCGGCGCGAGCGGCCGGGTGAGCGCGACCAGGAGCGCGGTCACGGCGAACGACACCGCGTCGACGACCACGACGCCAGGGAGCCCGGACACCGCGAAGGCGAGGCCTCCCAGCGGCGAGCCGACCAGCCGCGCGAGGTTGTCGGCGATGGCGAGGAGCGCGTTGCCGCGCCCGAGCTCGTCCGGGCTCAGCAGTCGGGGGACCATCGATTGCCGCGCCGGGTTCATGACCGCGCCGAGGCAGGACTGCACGGCGGCGACCGCGTAGACGATGCCCATCCGGTCGGGCCCCGCGGCGAGCAGCGGCAGGAGCGCGACGCCCTGGATGAGCGCGGTCACCATCATGGTGCGCCGCGGGTCCCAGCGGTCGACCAGCACACCGAGGAAGGTACCGGCGATCAGCATCGGGATGAGCTCGGCGAGGAAGACGGTCGAGGCGCCGAGCGCCGAGCCGGTCGCCGAGAACGCGAAGAGCGGGAGGGCGATCATCAGCAGCCAGTCGCCGGTGTCGGAGACCAGGCCCGCCGACCAGATCAGGGCGTAGTCGCGGCGCAGGAGCGGTGAGCGGGTCATGATCGGCCCTTCTCGTTCTGGGCGAGCGGTTGGTCCGGGTGCCGGAACGCGTTGAGCCCCAGCACGACCACCGCGCTGTCCTCCGGCGCGTCCGCTCGGGTGAGCGCGATGTACGGGCGGATGAGCGCGTCCAACCGCTCCCCCAGCTCGCGCAGTTCCTCTGGTGCGATGCGCAGTGCGTAGCCGGAGAGGATGCTCGCCTCCCGCCACTCGGGCGGCACGCTGTCGCGCTGCGCGATCGAGCGGTGCAGGCGGGCGGCGTCCTCGTCGATCTGGTGGTCGGCGAAGAAGCGCTCGACTGAGTCGGCGCCGAATTGCATCGCCGGGTCCTCGGTGCGGCCGAGGGTGAGCCCGGTGGCGGTGGACTGCCAGGGGCGCTCGCGGCCGTCCTCCGCCTCGACCCGCTCCACGAGCCCGAACTTGGCCAGGGCGCGCAGGTGGTAGCTGCAGTTGGAGGGCGTGGAGCCGACCGCGTCGGCGCACTCGCTCGCGGTGCTCGCGCCGAACGACATCAGGTGGTCGAGCAGCGCGAGCCGGAGCGGGTGCGCAAGGGCACGGAGCGCCCGAGGGTCGGTGACCGTGCGGCGGTCCTCGCGGCGGCCTCCGGCGGCGCGACCATCCGATGTGAAAGACATGTTTCAGATTGTGCGCGTTCGGTTCTTTCACGTCAAGTCGGCGTGGCGGGGGAATGATCGGGAGGGGTGGCTGTTGTTCACAGGGATGAACGAAATCTCCCGGGCGAGCGTCGGTTTCCGTTCCGAGCGCGGACCGATCCTGATCGCACTCATGCTGACGACCGGACTGGTCGCGATCGACGCGACCATCCTCGCCACCGCCGTCCCCTCGATCGTCCGCGACCTGGGCGGCTTCGCGTCGTTCCCGTGGCTGTTCTCCATCTATCTGCTGGCGCAGGCGGTCTCCGTGCCGGTCTACGCCAAGCTGTCCGACACCGTCGGGCGCAAGCCGATCGTGCTGGCGGGCATCGGGCTGTTCTTCCTCGGCTCTGTGCTGTGCGGGTTCGCCTGGAGCATGCCGGCGCTCATCGCCTTCCGCGCGCTCCAGGGCCTCGGCGCGGGCGCCATTCAGCCGATGTCGATGACCATCGCCGGCGACATCTACACGGTGGCCGAGCGCGCCAAGACCCAGGGCTACCTGGCGAGCGTGTGGGCGATCTCCTCGGTCGTCGGGCCGACCCTCGGCGGCCTGTTCTCGCAGTTCCTGTCCTGGCGGTGGATCTTCTTCGTCAACGTGCCGCTCTGCATCCTGGCCGCGTGGATGCTGATCCGCAGCTTCCACGAGAGCATCGAGCCCAAGAAGCACCGCATCGACTACGCCGGTTCGGCGCTGCTGACCGCCGGGATGTCGCTGCTCATCCTCGCGGTGCTGGAGGGCGGCCAGGCCTGGACCTGGGACTCGGTCTGGAGCATCGGCGCGTTCGCGCTCGGCGCGCTCCTGCTGGTCGCGTTCGCGCTCGTGGAGCGCCGCGCGGCCGAGCCGGTCATGCCGCTCTGGGTGCTCTCCCGGCGGCTGCTGGCGACGACCACGCTCATCTCGCTCGGCATCGGCGCCATCCTGATCGGCCTCACCTCGTACGTGCCGACCTATCTGGAGGCCACGGTCGGCGCTCCCCCGCTGGTCGCCGGCCTCGCAGTCGCGGCGCTGACGCTCGGCTGGCCCATCGCGGCGAGCATCTCGGGACGGTTCTACCTGCGGATCGGCTTCCGCAGCACCGCCCTGCTCGGTACGAGCATCGCGATCGTGGGGACGATCATCCTGGCGGCGACGAGCGTCCACCCGAGCGTGCTCTTCGTGGCGGTGAGCTGTTTCGTCGTCGGCCTCGGGATGGGCCTCGTCGCGACGCCGACGCTGATCGCGGCGCAGTCGAGCGTCGACTGGAGCGAGCGCGGTGTGGTCACCGGGACCAACATGTTCGCGCGGTCGATCGGCAGCGCCGTCGGCGTTGCGGTGTTCGGCGCGATCGCGAACGCGATCATCCTCTCCAGCGCGGGTGGAGCGCACTCGCCCGCGGCCGTGCAGGGCGCGTCGACCGCGGTGTTCACGGCGGTGGCGGTGGTCGCGGCGCTGACCATCGTCGCGGGCATCGCGATGCCGCGCTCGCGCGTGGAGGACGTGGAGTTCGGCCGGGCGCAAGCCGCCGCCGACTGACCACCCCGGCCGTCGCGATGCCGGGCGTGCGTGCTATCGTGTGGTCTGACCATATGGTCCGACCACAGGAGGAGCCCGCGCGATGACGACCGAGCCGAAGGCGTGGGAGAGCGTGCTCGCCCGCATCGAGGAGCGCCTCGTCGACGGCCGGCTCCGGCCCGGCGACCACCTGCCGCCCGAACGCGCGCTGTCCGCCGAGTTCGGTGTCGCCCGCTCCAGCGTGCGCGAGGCCGTCCGGGTCCTGGAGGCCATGGGGCTGATCCGCACGCAGACCGGTTCCGGTCCGAGCTCCGGCGCGATCATCGTCGCGCGGCCGCTCGGCGGGATGCAGGCGCTCATGCGGCTCCAGGTCGCTGCGAGCGGATTCCCCGTCGCCGACGTCGTCAGCACGCGACTGCTCCTGGAGTCAGCGGTCGCGAGCGAGCTCGCCGAGCGCTCCCCCGCCGACCTGACCGACGCCCGCCAGCTCCTCGACGCGATGGATGAGCCCGCCCTCACCGCGCCGGAGTTCCTGGCGCTCGACGCCCAGTTCCACCTCGCGCTCGCTGAGGCGGCCGGCAACACCGTCGTCGCCACGACCATGGCCGGCCTCCGCAGCTCGATCGAGGGCTACGTGCTCGCCGGCGCCGCGCGCATCCCCGACTGGCAGGCCATGGCCGCCCGGCTCCGCGCCGAGCACCGTGGCGTCGTCGCCGCGATCGACGCCGGCGACCCGGCGACGGCACGCACGCTCATCCACGACCACATCAGCGGCTACTACCGCGACGCGACCCCCGCCCGCGACTCGACCCCCGCCCGCGATTCGACCCCCGCTCGCGACTCGACCCCCGCCCGCGAGTCGTCCCCGTTCACCACCGACGCACGTTAGGCACACGAAATGGTCACCCGCCAACTCCCCAAGCCCGCCGAGCTGTTCGAGCTCCTGTCGTTCAAGAAGCCGGAGCTCGACGCGAAGAAGCGCCGGCTGAGCGCTGCCCTGACGATCGAGGACCTGCGCGCGATCGCGAAGCGCCGGACGCCGAAGGCCGCCTTCGACTATACGGAGGGCGCCGCCGAGGGCGAGCTCTCCCTGGCCCGCGCGCGCCAGGCGTTCCAGGACATCGAGTTCCACCCGTCGATCCTGCGCGACGTGTCCACCGTCGACACCTCGTGCGAGATCTGGGGCGGCCCGTCGGCGATGCCGTTCGGGATCGCGCCGACCGGGTTCACCCGGCTCATGCAGACCGAGGGCGAGGTCGCCGGCGCGGGAGCGGCGGGCGCCGCGGGCATCCCGTTCACCCTCTCGACGCTCGGCACGACCTCCATCGAGGGCGTGAAAGCCGCCAACCCGGCCGGCCGCAACTGGTTCCAGCTCTACGTGATGCGCGACAGGGAGATCTCCTACGAGCTCGTCCGCCGTGCCGCCGCGAACGGATTCGACACCCTGTTCTTCACCGTCGACACCCCGGTCGCCGGCGCACGCCTGCGCGACAAGCGCAACGGCTTCTCCATCCCGCCGCAGCTCACCCTCGGCACCATCGTCAACGCCATCCCGCGGCCGTGGTGGTGGTACGACTTCCTCACCACGCCCAAGCTGGAGTTCGCGTCGCTGTCCTCCACCGGCGGCACCGTCGGCGAGCTGCTCGACTCGGCGATGGACCCCTCCATCAGCTTCGCCGACCTCGACATCATCCGGAGCATGTGGCCGGGGAAGATCGTGGTGAAGGGCGTGCAGAACGTCGAGGACTCGGTGAAGCTGGTCGACCTCGGCGTCGACGGCATCGTGCTCTCCAACCACGGCGGCCGCCAGCTCGACCGGGCGCCGATCCCGTTCCACCTGCTGCCGAAGGTCGTGGCGGCCGTCGGCGACCGCACCGAGGTGGCCATCGACACCGGCATCATGAACGGCGCGGACATCGTCGCCGCCTACGCGCTCGGCGCGAAGTTCACGCTGATCGGCCGCGCCTACCTCTACGGGCTGATGGCGGGAGGCCGCGCGGGCGTCGACCGCACCATCCAGATCCTGAGCGACCAGGTCGTCCGCACCATGAAGCTGCTGGAAGTGCCGACCCTGGCCGACCTCACGCCGGCGCATGTCACGCAGCTGCAGCGGCTGCTGCCGATCGCGTCGGCGAGCACGGGCGCGCGGGTGTGACGCGCGGGGCTCAGCCGGGCGCGCGGGTCAGGAAGACGAACTCGTTGTAGGCGAAGACCTTCCCGGCCACGCGCGGCAGGGGAAAGCTGAAGTGCCGCACCGGCGAGAGGCCGGTCGCGCGGGCGAGGCGGTCGAGGTCGGCGAAGTCGGTGAACGTCACGTGCGTGGCGTCGCTGGCGAAGCCGCGCTCCTGCGGGGTGATGAACAGCACGGCGCCGCCCGGCTTGAGGTACGGGAGGTATCCCCGCACGAGCTCCGTCGCGTATTCGCGCGAGACGTGCTCGACGACGTGGGCGAACAGCAGCGAGTCGAACGCGCCCGGGACCGCGTATCCGCTCGCCGGGAATTCCTCGCTCGTGAACGCGGTCAGGCCTCTCGCCCGCGCGACCGCGATGGAGTCCGCGTTGTGATCCACCCCGACGCTGTCGTTGGCGAGATGGGCGAGGTTCCGCCCGAGCCCACAACCGATGTCGAGCACCCGGCCGAGCTTCAGCCTGCGGATGTTCCAGCGGTACGGCGCCTGCACGTTGAGCGCCCGCCGCCAACGGGACTGGTCGAGCCGGGCCAGCCTCGCGGCATACTCAGCCCCCGCGGTATCGGCTCCGGAGCTCCGCGCTGCGTCATCGGTCATCATCGTCAGCCCTCGCATGTCGTCACCCGACCACGCTATCCCGGGCCTTCGGCACATCCAAAGCTTTTGCCCATACGCTTGCTTCTCGGATACCGTCCCCCTTTCGCGAATGGAATGACCTGAATGGCTGCTACGGGCAGAGGCGCCACGACCCCGACGAAGAACGATCGCCGAGCCGAGGCACGGGAGACCGCTCGCCGGATGCGGGAGGAGGCCGCCAAGAAGGCCAAGCGGCGCAAGGTCATCGTTCAGAGCTCGGTGATCGTCGGCATCATCGCGGTGCTGACGGTCATCGGCGTCATCATCTTCACCAGCGTCAATGCCTCCAGCAGCGTCGCCAACCCGAAGAACATGCTCAGCGGCGGGATCCTGCTCACCAAGGCCGACAAGGCCGTCACCACCCCGCCGATCGCGCAGGGCGCCAAGCCCACGCCGACGACGCAGACGCTCGACGGCAAGACCGCGCACATCCAGATCTGGCTCGACTACCAGTGCCCGTACTGCGACCAGTTCGAGACCACGAACTCCCCGCAGATGAAGCAGATGATGGCGGACGGCACGGCGACGCTCGAGATCCACCCGATCGCGATCCTCGACTCCAGCACGAACAACAAGTACTCGACCCGGGCGGCGGCGGCGATGTCGTGCGTGGCGAACTACGAGCCCGACAAGTACTTCGACCTCAACAGCGTGCTGTTCGCCAACCAGCCGGACGAGCAGACCGGCTCCGGCTTGACCAACGCCAAGATGCTGTCACTGTTCAAGAGCGCCGGAGTCAGCTCTTCGGCGATCACGTCGTGCGTGAACCAGCAGACCTTCTCGAAGTTCGTGACCGACCGCACGAATGAGGCGGTGGCCAACTCGCAGCTCAAGAACCCGTCGACCGGCAGTTTCGGCACGCCGACGGTGTTCGTGAACGGCGAGCGCTACCAGGGCGGCTTCACCGACGCCTCCCAGTTCGCGTCGTTCGTCACGGCCGCGGTCAAGAGCGCCGGATCGAGCGGCAGCTACACCTTCCCGAAGCCGTAGTCGTCGCTCCCCTCTCCTGCTGCCCCCGCACGCGGGTGTACGTTCGGCCCGAACAGCCGACGGCAGGAGAGGGGAAGACGATGGACGACCGCATTCCGGTGGACGGCGCGGACGAGCCCGAGATCGGCGACCCCGACGCCGGGGACACGGCCGGCTGGGTGGACCCCGCTGACGGCGAAGTCGACTACGCACTGAACGACCCGATCGCGGAGGCGGACTTCGCCGACGAGCTGGTGACGACCGACGGGGTCGCGGGCGAGACGGTCTGGCCGGGGCCGGGCGACGGCAACAACGGCCCGACCGGCGGCCAGCCGCGCGAGGCCGAGCCGGACTACGACGAGCACGACCCGGAAAGAAACCCGGACGACGGGATCCTGACCCAGGACGACCTGGACGAGGAAGGCATCTAGGCCGGAAGGCCTCGAGCGCGGCGCGTCTAGGCGGGGACCGCCTCCACGACCCCGTTCGCGCTGCGCTCCAGGAACGCGACGATGCTCTCGGACGGCAGGTCGGTGCCGATCGCGCTCGCGACCAGCACGTCCTCCGCGAACGCGATCCACGAGCGCAGGCCGATCCGGAGCAGCGGGGTGTCGGCCGCACCGAGCTCGAGGAACACGGCGAGGACGCGCTCCGCCTGCTCGGCCCTGGCCTCCTCGATCACGACGCGCACCTCGTCGTCGCCGCTCGCGACGCCGCGTACCAGCGAGTAGAACGTCCCGCTGTGCTCGCGCACGAACGCGACGATGCGGGTCAGGGTGTCGTGCAGCCGCTCGCGCGGCGGCAGGTCGGGGATGGGCTCGGTGGCGTGCAGCATGCTGTCGCGCGCTGTGCGGACCACCTCCCGGTGCAGCCCCTGTTTCGAGCCGAAGTAGTGGAAAAGCAGCGCTCGTGACACGCCGGCTCGCGCCGACAGCTCCTCGATCGTGAGGGTCTCGAGCGGCTGGTCGGCGAGGTGCGCGACGCCGAGCGCGACGAGCTGGGCCCGGCGCTCGTCCGGGGTGAGCCGGGTGCGCCGATCGGTGTCCATGT
The DNA here is from genome assembly GCF_058806435.1 of Leifsonia sp. GW821-FHT13C09. Lineage (NCBI taxonomy): Bacteria > Bacillati > Actinomycetota > Actinomycetes > Micrococcales > Microbacteriaceae > Leifsonia > Leifsonia sp. GW821-FHT13C09. The sequence continues at coordinate 309,906 of NZ_JBXAPS010000003.1, forward strand.
GTCGAGCCTAGGCGCTCTCCGCTGGCTCGGCAGTTGCGCCACGGGGACCGGAACGACCCTTCCGTCGTCCATTCGGCGGTCCTCCATTCGGCCGACTATTGACAATCGGTCAATAGCGTCTAGTCTCGTCGTGGGAACGACCGCACAGTCGCTGTCAAGCCCCCGAACAGGAGGATCGATGAAGTTCCGCAAGCTCGCCGGCTCCCACGCCGGACGTATCGTGCTCGCCGCCGTGCCCGTCGCGCTGGTCTCCACCATGCTGATGGCCGGTGTCGCACAGGGGGCCGTCCCGGTCTCGTTCGCCGTCTCCGGCAGCCAGTTCCAGATCAGCGCCTCGAAGCTCGATGGCACCGGCTTCTCGCAGTACGCCGGTGTCGCGCCCGACACCACGGGGAAGCAGCACCAGGTCGCGATCGCCAACATCAAGTCGGCCACCCTCGCCGACCTGTGCCAGTCGGTGGTCTCCGACACCCCGCTGGGCAAGGTGGGCGTGCTGATCACCGCCGGCGGCGGCGGCAACCCGGCCAGCGCCAGCGACCTCCAGATCGGGATGACCGACCTCGCCGGCGACGCGGAGTTCCACAACATCCGCATCGGCGTCGACGCCTCGACGGTGAACACGACCGCCAAGGGCTCCGCGGGCGACTTCGCGCAGGACTCCGACACGGTGACCATCTCGCACCTGAAGCAGACCGCGTGGAGCACGCAGGCCTCGGTCTTCACGCTCACCGGCATGCACGTGCAGCTCACGGACGGATCGAAGGGATGCTTCTGAGCCGCGCGGGGACGAGGCACACGATGGCCGAGCCGGAGACGGGAATGCCCGAGGAGGAGTCGGCGCCGGAACTGTCGGCGCTGCTGACGCCGTCCGATGACGCCGCGGAGTCCCTCGAGCTCGCAGAGGCCGCCGAGCACGCAGAGCCCGCAGCGCCCGACGACCGGACGACCTGGCAGCGGTTCCGCGCCTGGCGCCGCTCCCGCCCGTTCGTCGGCGGGCTCCTGACGGCGCTCGGCGGGATCGAGATGTTCTTCTCCGGACAGCTCGACATCGGCCGCATCCACGTGCAGCTCGGCATCGAAGGGCTCCAGGCGACGATCATCCCGATCCTGCTCCTGCTGCTCGGCGTCCTCGCCGTCGCGATGCCCGCGCACCGGATCTTCTACGGCGTGATCGCCCTCGCCATCGCCGTCTACTCGCTCGTCGGCGTCAATCTCGGCGGCTTCTTCATCGGGATGCTGCTGAGCACCGTCGGCGGCGTGCTGACGGTGGCGTGGATGCCGCCGGAGCAGCGCGGCGAGCGCCGACCGCGCGGCCGCCGCCGCCGGGACGCCGAGGTCGCCGGAGACGGCGCCGGCCCGAACGGCGAGAGCACGGCGGAGGAGCCCGCGTGAGGGCCCGCAGCGGTCCCGCCGGCGTCGCGCTGGCAGCCGGGCTCGCGCTTGCCGGCGCCCTGACCGGCCTCGGCGCCGCCCCGGTGCCCGCCCAGGCGACGCACACAGCGACGCGCACAGCGGCGCCCGCCTCGCTCTGCATCCCGATCTTCACCTCGTGCGACTCGTCGTCCTCGACGCCGTCGCCGTCCCCCTCGTCCGGAGCTCCCTCCCCCGCGGTGCCGCTGCCGGGCCTTCCCGGCGCGCCGGGCACGCCGGGCACCCCGGTGACCGGCACCGCGACACCCACGCCCACGCCCGCGCCGACGCCGGCCTCGCCGGACGGGGGCGCCCCGGTCTTCACCCAGCCCCCCGCGCAGCTCGGAAGCAACTCGCTGTCGTTCACGGGGTTCAAGGGCGCCGCACTTGTGACGGTCCCGCTGGCCGACGGCAGCCGGGTCCCGGTGATCAAGATCTCGGCGGACTCCATCACGATCCAGGGCTTCAGCCTGAACGTCCGCAAGCAGACCGGACCCGTGCTGCTCACGACGGCGGACACGATGACCCTGAGCGGGAACGTGCAGGTCTACCTCGACTCGGCAACGGCCACCCTCCCGGACGGCACGCCGCTCACCTTCGGCGCCTCGACGCCGCCGCCGAACAGCGGCCTCCCTCCCCAGCTGCTGCGGGCGACCCTCGGCCTGGTGGGCGCGACCGCCGACTCGATCGTCTACACGAACACCAAGCAGCACCTCTCGGAGTGACCGCGCCCTCGGGCGAGCGGGCGTGGTCAGCGGGACTTGCGCAGGCGGCGGCGTTCGCGGCGCGTGAGGGCGGCGAACGCCTCCGCCTCCGCGCGCCGGGTCGCCTCGGCCTCGCGGAGGCGGGCGTCGCGGCGCTCGGTCCAGCGGGCGACCTCCTCGTCGGCGTCGCGAGTCGGCGTGACCACGGGAGGGCCGCCCTGGAGCTGGCGCCGGGCGTCCACCACCCGGCGGTTGAAGTCGGCCACGTGGTCGCGCACCGCCCGCTCCGACCCGAGCCGGTCGAGCGCCGCATCGAACTCGGCGTGCTCGGTCCGCAGCGTGAGCGCGGGCGGGCCGAGCCCGGTGAGCTGCTCGCGCTCGATCTTGCGGCGGATCCACCAGTCCGGGTCGTGGGTGCCGGTGAGCCCGGGAAGCGGCTTGCCCGCTCCGGGCAGGTCGTCGAAGTCGCCGCGCCGGATCGCCTGCTGGATCGCGTTCTCGATCACGTGCGCGCGCTGGTCCATCGTCGGCTGGCCGGCGTTGGCCTCCTCGACCTCCTCGCCGCGGGCCTCGGCCTCACGACGCAGGCGGTAGCGCGCGGCCTCCACCCGGGCGTCTGGCACCCGGGCGTCGGGCACCCGGGCGTCGGGCTCGGAGCGCGGGCTGTCGTCGGCCATGCCGTCAGCCTACGCCGCGGCCCGCGCGGCGGCTGGGCCGGCTGAAACCGGCGCCGTACCCCGGTTGACATCCGGGAGGGCACGCATAATGTGTGCACTAAGCAACCGGATGGCAGGCCGGACCGTTATGGGGACGGGCGGCTGTACTGCATTCCCGGTGGGCGATGGCCCGGCCCGTGGCAGGCCGGGCCATCGCCTGGCTTCCCACCCCGCGTTACCGTCGTGGGCGCGAAACCGGATACCTCGTGTCCGACGGATGTCAGAGCGGGCGGATGTTGGAGGCCTGCATCCCCTTCGGCCCCTGAGTCAGGTCGTACTCGACCTTCTGGTTCTCCTCCAGCGTGCGGTAGCCCTGCGAGGAGATCTCGCTGAAGTGGGCGAAGACGTCGGCACTGCCGTCATCCGGGGCGATGAACCCGTACCCCTTCTCCGCGTTGAACCATTTGACGGTGCCTGTAGCCATCGTTTCTTCCTTCGTCGTCTTCTCCGCGCGCTCGATCGAGCGCCCGGCATTGACAGGCTACTCTCCGCCGGGTTGTTAGCATTCATCGCGTGCAATCGGAAAGCAACGCGATCGCGGAACGGATCGGCGAGAACATCCGCGGACGGCGGGAGAGCCTGCTCTATTCGCTGGAAGAGCTGGCCCGCCGCGCCGACCTCCAGGAGCACACGCTCTGGCGGATCGAACGGGGCACGATCATGCCCTCCGTGCTGAACCTCGTCCACGTGGCCGACGTGCTCGAGTGCCGGCCGGGCGACCTGCTGCAGGGCGTGTCGGCGGCGATGGGCGACGAGGCGCGCTGAGCCGGTCCGCTCAGTCGTAGCCGAGGATGACCACTTCGGCGTCGCTGAGGAAGGCGCCGCCGAGTCCACCGACGCCGAGGGCGCCGCCGAGCCCGAGAGGTGCGCCGACGCGCGCTCCCTCAGCGGGGTGAACCCGGGTCCGGTCTTCCTCGACGATGGCGGTCATGTCAAGGATGGTAGGCGGTGCCGTCGCGGCACCAGAATCGACAGTGCGTCCAACCTGAGGGCGCGGATCGACACCGCGTCCATCCCGCTGGGGGCTCCCCGCCCGCCAGCCTGGAGACCTCGGGCACCCAGGCTGTCAGGAACTGTTTCCGCAGATTTTCCCTGCGTGCCCATTTGCCCCCTTCCTGGGGGTGGTCCACTCGTGCCAGAATCACGGAACCCGCTGCCGGTCGGCGGTGCACCAAGGCCCGAACCTGCTGACAACGACGCCACGAAGGAGAGCCTTATGACGGACATCATCGCCCCTGCCGCTGTGCGGGCCGCCCTCGACCACGCGGTCGCCGCGGCTGGGGAACGACACCGCTACGCGTTCCCGGCGGACGGGCTCGTTCGGTTCACCTGGGACGCCGAGGGCACCGAGCGCGGCGACCTGATCGGCGAGGCGCTGCGCGAACTGGCTCCCGACGTGTACGAGCACCTTGCCACGGTCGAGACGGACGATCCCGGCCAGCCGGTCGAATCGGTGCTCGATCTGGCCGCGCACGGGCTCGTCGTCCCGCTCGCGACCGTTGCGGCGCTCGACGAGGCGCGGGCCATCGAGGATGCCGGGGGCACGTGGGGCGAGGCGCTCGCGTGCTTCGACGAGAGCTACTTCGACACGGCGGCACTGCCGGGCTGAGGCGCGCGCGTCAGGCGAGCGGGTCGTCCTGGAACTCGCGGACCTCCTGCGGGCACCGGCAGGCGGTCGCGATCCTGGCGGCCCACTCCAGCGCCGCGTCCCGCGTGGGAAGGTCGAGGATCGTGAACCCGCCGTCCATCAGCCGCGTCTCGGGGTAGGTGCCCGTCGAGACCGTGCCGTCGCCGGAGACCATCACCGTGCCGACACCCTCGTCGATGCCGCCGCCGAAGACGTACACGCCGGCCTCCTGCGCATCGCGGATCACCGAGTGCGCGGCGTCGGCCACCGCCGGCAGCTCCTCCTCGGTGACGTGCATGGCGCCACTGGGGAACGAGATCATGAACTTCGTCATCGCGCGACTCCCTCGCGGTCGGGACTACGGTCGCGACTCTACTCGGGGCCTCGTCAGGCGCGCGACTCCCGCGACGCGCGGCGGAGTGTGGTGAAGCAGCCGAGCACGGCGAACAGCAGCGCGAGCAGCACGGACGGCAGGTAGGACTGCCACATGTCCCCGTTGCCGAACACGTTGGCGGCGAACAGACGCCACACCCGGTGGTCGGTGAGGGCGTCGCCGAGCGGGATCTTCATCGCGGCAACGAGATCGGTGAAGATTCCGGCGAGCAGCGACAGCACGACGGTCACCGCGACGATCGAGATGATCCCCCAGAAGGCCCCGCGGGTGACGCGGGCCTTCGAGCCGACCCGGTAGAGCCAGACCGCGCCGATCGCCACACCCCACGTGACGATCGAGGCGATGAAGCCGACGTTCCAGAGGACGGTCCAGACAATGACAGCGGCCGGGATGATGAGCAGCGCGAGCGCGAGCCCCCGGCCGACGCGCTCGGACTGGGTGTACGGCTGCTGCTCCGCGAAGGATCCTGGCGCCGCGAAGAAGTCGGGCGCCGCGAACGGGTCGGAGGACGGCGGGACGGCGGGGGCGGGCACGGTGGGTTCCGCACCCTCCGGCGCAGGCTGGATTCGGTCGTCGGTCGCGTCGGTCACGCTGATGTCCCCCTTTGCGCGCCACCGTGGCGCGCGCTGCACAGCCTGACACGGCGGACGCACAGACATCGGTCGCGCGCCGTCCCCAGTTCGGGGCGGGGCGCCCGTCACATCGTCGGCCGCATCCCGCCGTCGATCACCACGTCCGCACCGGTCAGGTTGCCGAGGACCGGGCTGGCCAGCATCGCCACCAGCACGCCGACCTCCTCCGGCGTGGTGAACCGCCCGGTGACCATCGCCTGCTCGGCGCCGTGCCGCACCTCCTCGGGGGTTCCTCCGCCGGCCGCCGACACCGTCTCGGCCACGCCGCCGGCGCCCAGCCAGAGCGCCGTCGCGACCGGACCCGGGCTGACCGAGTTCACGCGGATCCCGCGCGGGCCGAGCTCCTTGGAGAGCGACTTGGTGAAGCTCAGCAGCGCCGCCTTCGCCGCGCTGTAGTCCATCACCAGCGGGTCGGCGAGGATCGCGTTCTCGCTCACCACGTTCACGACCGCCCCGCCGTCCGGGATCAGGTCGAGCAGCGCCCGGGTGACGCGCACCGCGGCGAGCGCGTTGAGTTCGTAGCTGCGCAGCCAGTCGTCGTCTGTGATTGACGCGAAACCGCCGGGCCGCGGCGGTGCGGAGCCCACGTTGTTGACCAGGACGTCGACCCGGCCTCCTTGGCCGCCGGCGAGCTCCTCGCGGAGCACGGCGATCGCGTCCGGGTCGGAGAGGTCGGCGGGATGGAAGCGGAAGCCCTCGGCCGCTTCCAGCTCCCGCGACTCGTCGGTCGGGGTGCGCGCCACGCCGATCACCGTGGCGCCCTCGTCGAGGAGGGCGCGGGCGGCCGCCAGCCCGATGCCGCGGCTGGCGCCGGTGACGAGGGCGCGGGTGTCGTTCAGTCGGAGGTCCACGGGGGCAACCTAGTGCCTCACCGGCGATCTCGGCCAGGCCCGGCCTGGCCGCTCACTCGGCCCCGAACCACCTCCGCAGCGCCGCGTCCAGGTCCGGACTCCGCTCCTGCTCCCGCTCGAGGACGACGACGTCGACCCCGCGCAGGCGCAACTCGGCGGCGAGCATCATCCCGGTCGGGCCGCCGCCGGCGATGGCGATGTCGTGGCCGGCCGTCTCGCTCTGCGAACTCACGGCCCGACTCTACCGACGCGACGTCCGCCGGGCACGGGCCGTCGCTCAGCTCGGCGGCGTCTCCAGCGTCACCGACGTGGTCTTGGTCTCGCCGCCGCGCACGTAGGTGACGTCGACCTTCTGCCCGGCCTTGGTGGTCATCACGGTCTGGATGAGGGTGTCGGCGTTGGTCGCCGGCTTGCCGTCGATCTGGGTGATGACGTCGCCCTGCTGGAGTCCCGCGGCGGCGGACGGACCGCCCGCGACGACGGAGACCACGTAGAGTCCATCGCTGACCTTCAGCTTCTCGGCGGCGGCCGGTGGAATCGGCGCGACCGAGATGCCGAAGTACGGGTAGGTGACGTGCCCCTGTCGAGATGATCTGGTCGACGATGCTGTGCGCGAAGTCGGACGGGATGGCGAAGCCGATGCCGACGCTGCCGCCTCCGGACTGGCCCGCCGAGTTCGGCACCGTCGCGATGGCCGAGTTGATGCCGATCAGGTCGCCGGCGCAGTCCACCAGGGCGCCTCCCGAGTTGCCGGGGTTGATCGACGCGTCGGTCTGGATGGAGTTCGCCAGGATCGCGGTCTGGCCGTCGTCGCCCGGCACCGGCACGGTGCGGCCGAGCGCGCTCACGATGCCGGAGGTCACCGTCCCGGACAGCCCGAGCGGGGCGCCGAGGGCGACAACCGGCTGGCCGACGACCACCTTCGCCGAGTCGCCCCACGGGACGGTCGGCAGCGACGACGAGGCGCTGACCTTGAGCACGGCGAGGTCCGATCGCGGATCTCTGCCGATGAGCTGGGCCGGCGAGTCCACCCCGCCGGAGGTGAGCACGGAGATCTTCCCGCCGTTCACCGCGGCCGCGATGACGTGGTTGTTGGTGACGATGTAGCCGTCGGAGCTGATGATCTCGCCTGTGCCGGTGCCTCCACCCGTGGAGCCGACCGCGGAGACGGTGACGACGGCCGGCAGCACCTGGTTCGAGACGGTGATGGCGTCGCACGCGCTGACCTCCTGGGCGGCGGTCGCGCTGTTCGACGTGGACGCGGTCGTCGCGGCGGACGAGCGCCCGATCCCCCAGCCCAGCAGGACGCCGGCCGCGAGGGCGACCACGACGGCGACGACCGCCCACACCCAGCCGAGCCGGCGACGCGGTCGCGGCGCCCCCGGCGCCGGAGCGGGTGACGGCGCCGACGGCGCCGGAACGTTCTCTGTCATGTCCTACCCCCAGGTGACGAGGAGCGACGCTCCGGGCGCGCTCACGGTCGGTCTACCACCGGCCCCGACGCGGCGGCAACAGGGTCCGGGCGCCGTCGGAGCGCCCTCCCTGAGAAGCCCGTCAGGACCCCTTCACCTCCCGACTGCACGGTGGAACGCTGGCAATGAACTACCGGACGGAGACGATGTGAGTCGAATCAGGCGCAGGGCGGCGGCACTGCGGAGGCGTGAGCCGGTCCGTGGGATCGACCGCCTCGTGAGGAACGTGGAGACCGGGCGCTTCGAGCGCTCGCTCTCGGGACTGACGGCTGCCGGCGCCATGGTGACAGCGGCCGAGATCTACTTCGAGCACGACAAGGCCAGCTTCGGCAACCGCTGGATGTGGGCGCCGGTGATCCTCGGGCCGATCGGCGCCGTCGCCGGCGTGGCCGGGGTCTTCAGCAAGACCGCCGCAAAGACAGCGCTGCCGATCGCCGCGGCGACGATCGTCGCCAACGGGCTGCAAGGCGTCTACCTGCACGCCCGCGGCGTCGGACAGAAGCCGGGCGGCTGGCACAACCTGCGGTACAACCTGGAGATGGGGCCGCCCTTGCTCGCTCCCCTGCTGGTGACCGTGGTCGGTGGGATGGGACTCCTGGCCGCGATCCTGAGGCGCGAGAAGTGACAGCCGCCGGCCAGGGCGGCGCCGCCGATCGGGTCCCCGAGCGCTTCCCCGGCTTCCACGTGCTCGACCAGGCCCCGGCCTGGGACGAGACGACGCGTGCCACCGTGCTCGACCGCGTCGGCCGGCCGCCGGACATCCGCTTCTTCGACGCGGCCGAGGAGGGCGCGGCCACCGCGCTGTTCGACCGCCTGCTCGACCAGCATCCCGACGACCGCCGCGTGCCGGTGACAGCGATGGTGGACGCCCGGCTGGCCGAGAAGGAGACCGACGGCTGGCACTACGACTCGATGCCGGACGACTGGGTCGCCTGGCGGACGAGCCTCGCCGCGCTCGACGAGGACGCGCACGCGAAGCACGGCCGCGTCTTCGCCGCGTGCGAGGAGGACGACCAGGTCACCCTGCTGGCCGGGGTGAAGGACGGGGACGGCGACTGGCACGGCTTCCACCGAGCGCGCATCTGGAGCCTGTGGACCCGCTACGCGTGCACAGCCTTCTACAGCCACCCCGCGGCGTGGGACGAGATCGGCTTCGCCGGGCCGGCCTACCCGCGCGGCTACAAGAACCTAGGCCTCGACAGCCGCGAGCCGTTCGAGGTCGCCGACGCCCGGCCCGGCGACCTCCCCCAGTCCGGTTCGGGAACGAAGGCGGAGCCGGGGCCGCACGCGGAGCCGGGGACGAAGCTGCGGACGGGAGGCTCATGAGCACCGTCCGCGAGCGCAACGACTCCGCCTGGCTGCTGACGCCCGACGGCTCGCGCGCCGAGCCGCGGCTCACCGAGCAGATGCGGCGCTTCGCCGACAGCGACGAGGTCGATATCGCGATCGTCGGCTGCGGCGCGGGCGGGTCGGTCATGCTGCAGCGCCTGGCACGGGCCGGCTGGGACGCCGTCGCGTTCGACGCCGGCCCGTTCTGGGACCCGGCGCGCGACTGGGTGAGCGACGAGGCCGGCTCCCACCACCTCTACTGGACCGAGCCGCGGCAGATCGGCGGCGACGACCCGGTGCCGCTCGGCTCGAACAACTCCGGCCGCGGCGTCGGCGGTTCGATGGTGCACTATGCCGGCTACGTGCCCCGCTTCCACCCGAGCGACTTCCACACCTTCAGCGCCGACGGCGTCGGGGCGGACTGGCCCGTGGAGTACGCCGACCTCGCGCCGTTCTACGACGACATCGAGAACGAGCTCCCGGTCGCAGGCGACGACTGGCCGTGGGGCGACCCGCACCGGTACCCGCACCGGCCGCATCCGGTGTCGGGCAACGGCGAGACCTTCCTGCGCGGCGCGTACGCGGCGGGCGTCGAGGCCAAGGTCGGCCCCGTCGCCATCACGAACGGCCGGTTCGGCCACCGACCGCACTGCATCTACCGCGGGTTCTGCCTGCAGGGCTGCAAGGTGAACGCCAAGGCGTCGCCGCTCATCACGCACATCCCGGACGCGCTCGCCCACGGCGCCGAGGTGCGCGCCGACAGCATGGTGACCTCCATCGAGGTGGACCAGTTCAGCGGCCGGGCGACCGGGGTGCACTACGTGAAGGACGGCGTCCCGCGCTTCCAGAAGGCCCGGATGGTCGCGATCGCCGGCTACTCGATCGAGACGCCGCGCCTGCTGCTCAACTCGGCGTCCGCGCGCTTCCCGGACGGCCTCTGCAACGACTTCGACCTCGTCGGCCGCTACCTCATGGTGCAGGGCGCGCCGCAGACCGCCGGCCGGTTCGAGCAGGAGATCCGGATGTGGAAGGCGCCGCCGCCCGAGGTGAGCACCGAGGAGTTCTACGAGACCGACCCCGGCAAGCCCTACAAGCGCGGCTACTCCATCCAGACCGTCTCGCCGCTGCCGATCACCTGGGCGGAGCACGTCATGGCGCAGGGGCACTGGGGCGCCGACCTGCGCCGCTACATGTCCGACTACGTGCACTGGGCCTGCCTCGGCGCGCTGTGCGAGTTCCTGCCGCGGGCGGAGAACCGGGTCACGCTGGCCGACGAGAAGGACCGCTACGGCCTCCCGATCGCGCACTTCGCCTACTCGCAGTGCGACAACGACCGGGCGCTGGCGAAGGCCGCGCAGGCGACGATGGAGCGCATCCTGGAGGCCGCGGGAGCCCAGGAGACCATGACCGTGCAGCGCTACGCCCACCTGGTCGGCGGCGCACGCATGGGGGCCGACGAGACGCAAGGGGTTGTCGACGCGGACTGCCGGACGTTCGCTGTCCCCAACCTGCTCATCACGGACGGGAGCGTGCTGCCCACGCAGGGCAGCGCCAACCCCGCCCTCACCATCATGGCGGTCGCCGCGCGGGCGGCGGACCGCCTGATCCAGCGCAACGACTGAAGGAGAAGAACCATGGCGACGACAGTCAGCGAGTTCGTGATCGGACGACTGCGGGAGTGGGGCGTGCGGCGGGTGTTCGCGTTCCCCGGCGACGGCATCGGCGAGTTCGACGGGATGCTCGGCAAGGCCGAGCGCGCCGGCGAGGGGCTGGAGTACATCCGGCCGACTCACGAGGAGATCTGCGCCCTGATGGCGACGGCGCACGCCAAGTTCACCGGAGAGGTCGGCGTCTGCATCGCGACCTCCAGCCCCGGCGGCTTCCACCTGATCAACGGCCTCTACGACGCCAAGATGGACAACCAGCCCGTCGTGGCGATCGTCGGGCAGCAGGGGCTCAACTCCTTCGGCACCTTCAACCAGCAGGAGAGCAAGCTCGAGCAGACCTTCGCCGACGTCGCGGAGTACGTGCAGACGATCGTGTCGCCGGAGCAGGCGCAGGCGGTGATCGACACCGCGTTCCGCACCGCGATCACCCGCAAGCAGCCGTGCGTGGTCATCCTGCCGCACGATGTGCAGGGGATGGAGATGGCGGCTCCCGGCGCCGAGATGTGGGTGTCCCGGTCGAGCGCCGTCGCGCCGTCGACCGCGATCGCGCCGCCGGCGGAGCAGCTCCGGGCGGCCGCCGACATCATCAACGCCGGCGAGCGGGTCACCTTCCTGGTCGGGCACGGCGCGGTCGGGGCGACGGAGGAGGTCCTGGCGGCCGCCCGCCTGACCGGCGCCGGGCTCATGACGACGCTGCGCGGCAAGCAGGTCGTCCCGGGCGACGTGCCCTTCCACACGCAGCAGCTCGGCCTGCTCGGCTCGCGGCCGAGCTACGACCAGATGCAGGACTGCGACACGCTCGTCCTGCTCGGCACCAACTACCCGTACGGCCAGTTCCTGCCGAAGACCGGGCAGGCCAAAGCCGTGCAGATCGACCTGCGGCCCGAGCAGCTCGGGCTGCGCTACCCCACCGACGTGAGCATCTGGGGCGACGTGAAGACCACGCTGGCCGGGCTCATCCCGCTGCTGACCCAGAAGGACGACCTGTCCTGGCAGGAGAAGGCCGCCGCCGGGATGCGGGAATGGGACGCCGAGCTCGCCGCCCAGGCCGAGCAGCACTACGACGACGGCGTGAACCCGCGCCGGGTCTACCACGAGCTGAACAAGCGGCTCCCCGCCGGCGCCATCGTCACGGCGGACGCCGGGACCACCGCCGACTGGTACGGCCAGCACATCCGGCTGCGCGACGGGATGCGCGGCGACCTCTCCGGCCGGCTGGCGACGATGCTCGCCGCGATGCCGTACGCGGAGGCGGCGAAGTTCGCCTACCCCGACCGCACGGTCGTCTGCACGATCGGCGACGGCGCGTTCCAGATGCTCGGGATGAACGAGCTGATCACGATCAAGAAGTACCTGTCGCGCTGGTCGAACCCGAACTTCGTCGTGCTGGTGCTGCACAACGACGACCTCACCCAGGTGTCGTGGGAGATGCGCACCGAGGACGCCAACCCGGTGTGGTCGACCTCCCAGGATGTCGAGTCGGTCGACTACGCGGGCTGGGCGCAGCTGCTGGGCTTCCAGGGCATCACGGTCACGTCCGACGACCAGATCGAGGCGGCCTGGGACGCCGCCCTCGCTCACCCCGGAGTGACGGTCATCGACGCGCACACCAGCAAGAACGTGCCGCCGTTGCCGCCGCACATCACGTTCGAGTTCGCGAAGAACACCGGCCTGGCGCTGCTGAAGGGCGACCCGGACGGTCTCGGCGCGATCAAGGACTCGGCCACCTCGCTCATCACCGAGGGCGTCGAGCGGGTGAAGGGCGCGCTGCACCGCGACAAGGACGGCGACGACCACTAGGCGAGCTCCCCTGCCGGGGCGACGCGGCCGCCGATCACGCGATCGGCGGCCGCTCGCCGTTCAGCGCGCGCTCGCGTTCAGCGCGCGCTCGCCGTTCAGACGGCGTCAGGCACCCAGACCGCGCCGAGCCGCCCGGCCGCCGCCCTCCCCTGGTCGTAACCGGCTTGCGCCGCGGCCGGCCGGCGCGAGAGGTCCATCATGCTCTCGCCGAAAGCGTCGAGGGAGGCCTGGTCGGGCACGATCGTCTCGACCGTGCTGCCGCCGGCTCGCAACTCGTCGACCTGCGCCGAGAGCTGCATCCCCCACTCCTCCGGATGCCGGCTGCGTCCGCCGAAGGGCGACAGCACGAGGACGCGGTCGTAGCCGGCCGCGAGGTCGGCGTTCTCGTTGCGCCGGTACCCCCCGTCGATGAAGCGCTCCTCACCGAGGGCGTAGGCGAAGCCGCTGGAGCAACTCGCCGCGACGGCGTCGGCCAGGGCGACGCCGCTGCCCCGGTCGAAAGTCGCGCCCTCGCCGGTGCGGGCGTCGACCGCGGTGATGACGACGTTCTGCTCGGGCCAGTCCTGGCTCGGCAGCCGGGAGGCGACCGTCGCGCGCCACTGCGACTGCCGTTCGGGGCCGGCGTCGTCGGCGAGCTCGATCGCCCAAGCGCCCATCCGGCGGCGCATGTCGGCGGCGTCGGAGGACGCGGCGATGATGCGGTCGGTGACCTCCAGCTGGCTGGAGACCGAGCCGGCCACGCCGCGGGAGACGCCGGCGCCGCCGGGGCGTTGCGGCCGCGGGGCGTCGAGGATGGCGGCGAACAGCTCGCCGGGCGGCGCGCTCGTGATCTGGGCTGCGGCTGTCGATCCGGCCGACGTGCCGACGATCAGGTCGGCGCGGGTGACGTCCACGCCGCCGTCGAGGAGGCCGGCGATCACGCCGATCTCCCAGGCGTTGCCGGAAGACCCGCCACCGTGCAGGACGAGCGCGCGGGAGGGGGAGGAAGTATGTGCGTTCATGGGAGTCGCCTTTCGCGAAGATGCCTTCGGGCGCTCCCTGCGACGGCTACGGGCGTCGCGCGATCGTGCGCTGGGAGGGAGCACCCACTACGGATACTGCGGTCATGGGTCTCACCTCCTGCGTTCGGATCACGATCGGGAGAACGTTAGCACGGGCGGCCCGCACGCCGAAGGGGGTACTGCGCGGGCCTGGTTCCGCCGTGACGGCCGCCGCAGGCTGGAGGACGTGAACACCACCACAGCACTCGTCACCGGAGCCACCAGCGGAATCGGGAAGGAGATCGCCCGTCAGCTCGCCGCGCAGGGCTGGAACGTCCTGCTCGGCGCCCGCGACCGCGAGCGCGGCGAGCAGGCCGCCGCCGAGGTCGGCGGCAGCGTCCTCCCGCTCGACGTCACGGACGCCGACAGCGTGGCCGCGGCCGCCGCGGCCGTACCCACGCTGGACGTGCTGATCAACAACGCCGGCATCTCTCTCGACATCGCGGACGTCATCACCGAGGTGGACGTGGACGTGTTCCGGCGCACCTACGAGACCAACGTGTTCGGCGTCGTCGCCGTGACCAACGCGTTCCTGCCCGCCCTGCTGCGCTCCGCGCATCCCCGGATCGTCAACATCTCCAGCGGCACCGGCTCGCTCACCTGGAGCACCGGGCCGAACCCGCAGTTCGACCACGTCGCCGCCTCGTCCGGCCGCGGCGCCGCCTACCGGTCGTCGAAGGCCGCGCTCGACGGCCTGACCATCTTCTACGCGCACGCGCTGGCGGCGGACGGCGTCAAGGTCAACGCCCTGGCGCCCGGCCTCCGGGCCACCAACCTGAACCCGCGCGCCGCGGCCGCCGGAGGCGACCCCGCCGAGGCGGCCGCGGCCGCCGTGCGGCTCGCGAACCTGCCCGACGACGGGCCGAGCGGATTGCTGTTCTCGTGGGACGGCACGGTCGCGCCGTGGTGAGAGCGCCGCTCGGAGCGGCTGTCAGCGCACGTCGTACTGGGCCCGCCCGAACAGCTCCACCCACTCCGCGTACGTGTGGTCGCGACCGATCGCGCACCAGCACCGCACGCTGATCGTGCGGCTCTCGGCGGAGCCCGGGATCGTCTCGACGTGCGCGACGGGCGCGGGTCTCCGGATGGGGGTGATCGTTGCACTCATGATGATTCCTGTCTTGTTCACTTTCCCCACCTCTGGAGAAGAGCGTAGGTCGGCGACCTGTGACAGTAGGCCTGGATCAGCGAACTCGAAGCCTGACGGCCGCCCCAGTTGTCGGGTAGACGGAGGGTCATAGCCTCGGGTGGGCGGCGTCGCGTAGCATCCACACCAGCAGCTGTCCGCCGACCGAGACGAGTCCGTCATGGAAACGCGCACCATCAACACGCCCGGAGCGGCGATCGTCTACGACGTCGCCGACGCGGAGACCGGGGCGGGCGAGCATCCACCGCTCGTGATGATCGGGCAGCCGATGGACGCGAGCGGCTTCCGCGCCCTGGCGTCCTACCTCCCCGACCGCGTCGTGGTCACCTACGACCCGCGCGGTCTCGGCCGGAGCACGCGCAGCGACGGCGAGGTGACCAACACCCCCACCACGCAGGCGGAGGACGTCCACGCGGTCATCAAGGCGCTCGGGGCCGGGCCGGTCGACCTGTTCGCCAGCAGCGGCGGCGCCGTGACCGCGCTCGCCCTGGTGGCCGCCCATCCGGAGGACGTGCGCACCCTGGTCGCGCACGAGCCGCCGCTGCCGGGTGTCCTCCCCGACGCCGAGGCCGCCGAGCGGGGCCTCGACGCGGTGCACGACGCCTACGACGCCCACGGCTTCGGGGCGGGCATGGCCGCGTTCGTGATGATGACGTCGTGGCGCGGCGAGTTCACCGACGACTACTTCGCCCTCCCCGCTCCGGATCCGGCGATGTTCGGGATGCCCACGGCCGACGACGGCTCCCGCGACGACCCCCTCCTCTCGCGGCGCTCCGTCGCGATCACCGAGTACCGGCCCGACATCGACGCGCTCAAAGCCGCGCCGACCCGCGTCGTCATCGCCGTCGGCGAGGAGTCGGAGGGCATCTTCACCGGCCGCACGTCCACCGCCGTGGCATCGCTGCTCGGCTCGGAGCCGGTCGTCTTCCCCAGCCACCACGGCGGCTTCGCGGCCGAGGACTCGGGGTATCCGGGCAAGCCCCGCGAGTTCGCGGCCCGGCTCCGGGAGATCCTCGACGCGTCGTGAGAAGCGACTTCGCCGGGACGACCGCCCAGTACTACCAGCCGACGCCGTCCCCCTGAGACCCCCGGAGATCGGCCGCCGACGGTGCCGCAGCGACCGATCCTGCGGCACACTGACACCGTGACGACGACCCAGCGCACCCTCATCCTGCTCCGCCACGCCAAGTCGGACTGGTCCGGGACGGTGCCCGACATCGACCGCCCGCTGGCCGGACGCGGCCGCACACAGGCGCCTCTCGCCGGCCGATGGCTCGCGGACCATGCGGACAGCATCGACCTCGCCGTGGTGTCGCCGGCCCGGCGGGCCCGCGAGACCTGGGAGCTCGTGGCCGCCGAATTCACGCCGGCGCCTCCCGCGCGGTTCGACGACCGCGTGTACGCAGCCTCGGTCGGCCTGCTCCTGGACGTCGTGCGGGAGATGCCCGACGAGCTGCGGGCGGCGATCCTCGTCGGCCACAATCCGGGGATGGAGCAGCTGGCATGCCTTCTCGCCGACGAGGACGTGGTCATGGGCACCGCCGGTCTGGCCGTTCTCGATGTGGTCGGACCCTGGTCCGAACTGGACGCGACCTCCGCGACCCTCCGTGCCGCGGGACGCTCGGACGGCCACGGCCTGGGCTGATCCGCACGGGGCGATCCGCGCATTGACCGGTCGGTCAATCAATTCTAAAATCAAGAGCGACCCCCAGATCGGGAGCCGACTGACGAAAGGATGTTGGTGTCGATGAAGAAGTGGACTCGCTGGCAGGACTGGGTGGCCGTGGCCGCCGGTCTCTACGTGGCATTGTCGACGATCTGGACCGCTCACACGGGCGCGTCCCTGCCGATCATGCTCGTCCTGGGTGTGCTGCTGGTCGCGGCCGGAGTGTGGAGCCTGGCGATGCCGGGACTCGTCTCCATGGAGTGGATCCATGTCGCTCTCGGCGCCTTGCTGATCATCTCGCCGTGGGTGGGGAACTACACCTCGAACGCCGCAGCCGCCTGGACATCCTGGATCGCGGGAGTCGTCGCGCTGGCCGCCGGCCTCCTGGCCGTGCAGCCCGCGATGAAGATGCATCACCCGCAGGCGACGCACTAGTACGAACCACCGCGAGGGGCCGGTCGACCGGCCCCTCGCCCTGTCCGGGGAGGGACCGCGAGACGATGGAGCAGGCGACGGAGGCGCGCACCCGGATCCTCGACGCGGCCGAGAGCCTCTTCGCCGAACGCGGCTTCGACGCGACCCCGACCTCGGCCATCGCCGCCGCGGCGACTGTCCCCAAGGGCCTGTTGTTCTACTACTTCCCCACCAAGAAGGACATCCTCGGCGCGCTGGTCGGCGAACGGCTGGGGCCCGGCACGATCGACCCGGATCCGCTCATCGAACCGGGCAACCCGGTCCGGTCCCTGCTGAACCTCAGCCAGAAGCTCTTCCGGGTGCAGGCGGACTCCGCCGTGCTCCGCGTGATCGTCTGGCGGGAGCAGCACTCGCACCCGGAGGTCAAGGCCAACCTGGCCGAGCACCGGCGGGCGCTGCACGCGACGATCGAGAAGGTGCTCGCGGGCAGCCTGCACGTCCCTGTCGGCGGCAGGCGCCTCCGTGCCGCGGCACTGGCGTGGGCCGCGATCGTCACGACACCGCGGCTCACGGACGCGTCGGGCGACGGCAACGCGGCGGACGCGGTCGAGGACCCGCGCGAAGACCTCGCCGCGCTCGCCGAACTGCTGTGCGCGGGGCTGGAGCACGGGGACGGGTGAGATGAGACCGCTGCGCTACGCCATCAACGTCACGCTCGACGGCTGCGTCCACCACGAAGCCGGCCTCCCGCCCGACGAGGAGTCGATGCGCTTCTGGACCGCCGAGCTGGAGCGCGCCGACGCCCTGCTCTTCGGCCGGGTCACGTACCAGATGATGGAGGCGGCGTGGCGGCGGCCAGCCACGGGCGTGTGGCCGGACGGGATGGACGAGACCCACCTCCCGTTCGCCGAGACCATCGACGCCGCGAGGAAGCACGTCGTGTCCAGCACGCTGAGCAGGGTCGATTGGAACGCCGAGCTGCTGCGCGGCGACCTCCGCCCGGCGGTCGAACGGCTGAAGCAGGAGCCGGGGGCCGGCCTCTTCGTCGGCGGGGTGACACTCCCCCTGGCGCTGGCGGACCTGGGACTGATAGATGAGTACGTGTTCGTGGTGCAGCCGGTGCTCGCCGGGCACGGCCCGACGCTGCTCGCGGGTCTGCGCGACCGGGTCGAGCTGGAGCCGGTGGATCGACAGGACTTCCGGTCCGGAGTGACGGCGCTGCGATTCCGGCCCCGCGGATAGCGGTCGAGCGGGTGGCCGCCGCACACGTCGCCGCCGTATCGTCGGAGCCGGGCAGGAGGTCGGCGGAATGGCTGAGCAGACGGGGAACCCCGGACCGCCCCGGCCCACCGCCGGGCCCGCCGTCTCGGTCGTGATCCCCTGCCTGAACGACGCCGCCATGCTCGCCCAGTGCCTGGAGGCGCTCGCCGCCCAGACCGTGCGGGCGTCCGAGGTGATCGTCGTCGACGGCGGCAGCACCGACGAAAGCCGCGAGGTCGCCACGCGGGCAGGCGCCCGCCTGGTCATCGCCACGGGCGGGATCCCCGACGCGACGGCCGCCGGGTTCGACGCCGCCCGCGGCGACATCCTGGCGCGCATCGACACCGACTCACGCCCCTCCCCCGACTGGCTCCAGCGCCTCCTGGCCGACTTCGCCTCGCCTGGGCCGTGGAGCGCGGTCACCGGCACCGGCCGGTTCTACGGAACCAACCCGCTCCTCGCCTGGGCCGGCCGGACCCTCTACCTCGGCGGATACTTCCACGCCGTCGGCCCGATGCTGAGTCACCCGCCCCTCTTCGGCTCCAACTACGCGATCCGCCGCGAAGCCTGGGCGCGGATGAGCCCCCTGGTCCACCGCGACCGACGGGACATCCACGACGACTCCGACCTGAGCATCCAACTCGAACCCGACATGACCGTGCTCTACGACCCGACCCTCGTCATGGACGTCTCGGGACGCCAGCTCGGGTCCTGGTCGTCCTTCCGCCGTCACATCGCGTGGTCGTTCACCACCTTCGCGGTCAACCGGGAGGCGGTGACGCTGCGCGAGCGGCGCCGGCGGCGGCGTGCGTGGCGGCGAGGCCGGCGCTGACGTGCAGCCCGAGTACGCCGCGGAGGCCTGCTCGGTCAGTGCTTCGCCGCAAGCCACGCGAGCAGATAGGTTCGCGAGTCGGCGTCGTCGATCGCGCTGTCCGGGAGGTGTGCGGCCGCAGCGCGGGCGGCCGCCGCGCCCGCTCCGCCCTGAAGCGCCCGGTACATCAGCAGGTAGTCCCCGAACGGCACGTCGTACCCGGAGGGCGTCGCCTCGGCCAGGTTCTCCCCGATGCGGGAGGCCGACGTCTTCAGGTAGCCCGCGGCCGGTCCCATCGGGATGAGCTGGATGCCGAGGATGGCGCCGGGTTCGGGACTGAACCAGGTCGCGTAGTCCCGCTTCGCTCCCCAGTTCAGCGACACGACCGAGTGCGCGAACCCCGGGAAGTCCGAGACGTCGGCGTTCGTCCAGAGGTCGCGCGCGGACGCCGCTTCGGCGGACAGCATCCACGTGGCCTCCCGGGCCAGAGACGGTTGCGAGGACGCGTCCGCCCACAGCGCGAGGCCGTTCCAGGCGTTCACCGCCTCGGAGCTCGACTCCTGGTTGTTCCCGTCGGCGAAGGGCGAGTACCCGGATGCCCAGGAGTGGCCGGTGTACGGATCGAAGGTGCGGCGCTCGGGAAAGTAGCTGCTCGGGCCACTGGTGGCGAGGTCCGCGGCGAGCAGGTTCATCACGGGGGCGAGCCGCTTGACCGACGAGGGATCGTCTTTCGCCAGCATCCCGGCGGCGGAGAGGAAGTAGCCGTAGTGGAAGTGGTGGTCGTTGAACTGGTCCGACCCGAAGGACGCGGTCAGCCCGACCACGCCGCGCATGGCCGGGTCGTAGACGAAGCAGCGCGCCGGCGCGGAGGCGCACCGGGCGGGCTGCGCCCACTCGTCCAGGGCCGTCGCCAGGCGGGTGCGCAGTCCGTCGGCGATCTGGTCCTGCCCGAGTTGCCGGGCGATCGTCAGCAGGTTCGCGAGGCGATACATCCCCTTGCCGCCGAAGTAGGTGTCCGACGGCAACGGGTCCGCGGCGGCGGCGTCCGTCCGCAACTGGCGGACCATCGCGTCCTTCGTGGTCGTGTCGACGGCGCTGAGGTCGAGCGCGCCCGTGGGAGTGACGGCGGGCACACCCCATGCGAGCGTGTCGCCCGCACAGACCGTCATCGTGCCGTAGATCGTCGCGTACGTTCCGAGGGTGCACCGTGTGCCGGCGAGGCTGGACTTCTGAGCCGGGAGCGCGCCGAAGAGCGTTGATCCTCCCGCCGCACGGTAGGTGAGGCTGGTGGTCGCGTCGGCGCCGGCGTCCGCGTAACCGGTGCTGACGCCTTCGAGCGGCCCGGAGACGTGTGCGGCAACGTGAGCGGCGGTCTCCCCGTGCGGCACGGGGAACCACTCCGCCGCCTGTCCTTTCTTGAGCTCGAGGCTGCGGCCGGTTGCGGCGAGAGAGCCGGAGGGGGCGATGAGCGCGTAGTCGGTTCCCGCCACCGTCGCCACTGCGGGCCCGTCGGCGCTCCGGAACTCGACCGAGCTCGCGAGCGTCGTGTCCGCGTCCGCGCTGAAGCTCACCAGGGGCGAGCCCTCGGCGATCGTGACGTGCCCGATCGGGGCCCCGCTCTGCGATTTCAGCGTCACGGTCACCGACACGTCGTCGTACGCTCTCACCTCCGACGATGCGCTTGATGCGTCGAGCGTGACCGCGGGCTCGTAGCCGCCGGCGATCGTCTTCGCCGTCGCCGTCACGGCTGGCAGCCCGAACGCGAAGCCGCGCGCCGTGAGGCCGAAGGACAGCGGGAGGGGGAACACCGGTTGCGGCGTCGGGCCGAACACGAGCCCGGAGAACCACCGGTTCGTCGGCGGGACCAGTCCGCGGGCGAGCCGCATGGGAGGCGGTGCGGCCACGCTGCGCTGCGGCAGCGCTTCGACCAAGGGCGCGACCTGGGCGTCCGGGAAGACGCGGGGGTCGCCCGTCCCCGTGGCTGCGGCCGGCGCTCCCGTGTCACTCCGTCCGGAGGGCTGACAGGCGGTCAGCGCTGCCGCGACGAGCACCCCGGTCACCAGGACCGGCACGAGCAGGCGAGCACCGCGCCTCCTCATAGGCCGATCTTCCGGAGCAGGGCGGCGAAGGCGTCGCTCGGTCCGGCGAGCGGTCCGTCGTCCCGCAGATGCAGCGTCGCGGTCACCGGCGTGCCCGGGGTGATCAACCCGTCATCCCTGCCCTCGATCAGCGCGCCGCTGGCCACGCGGATGGTCGACTGCGCCCGGCCGGAAACGGTCTGAACCTCGATCCTCTGCACGCGGCCCGCGAGCACCCGCTGATTCGGGAGCAGGAGGTCGACCGCCGCGCCCTGGGCGACCCGCGAGTAGTCCCGCGCGGTGAGGGTGAACTCCGCGTTCACGAACAGGGAGCCACGGCGGTCGATGTGTGCGAGCACGGTTCCGGCCTGAGCGTATGCGCCCTGCTGAACGTCGATCGAGGAGATCGTTCCGGACACCGCTGCGACCACCGTGGCGGTCCCATCCGGCGCCACCGGGTACGGCGCCGACCGCGGCGTCAGCAGCCCGGAGGCAATGTCCTGCTGGAGGCGCAAGCTCTGCACGGCGAACAGCCTCTCCCCCGCTGTGACGGTGGCGCCCGACTTCACGAACTGCTGGGTGACGAGACCTCCGTAGTCCGTGCCGACCGGGAACGACTCCGCATCGATCGTCGCCGAGGTGCTCGTCGCCTGGGTCTGGCGCTGGTTGAAGACGAGCGTGAATGCGGCGACCAGCACGAGCACGACGAGCAGGCCCACAGCCAGACGCAATCGGTTGGCCCAGGTCACGGTGCCACCTCCGCGAGCGTTGCGGCGACCGGGTTCGGTCGCGCGACGACGGTGATCGGAGCGCTCACCGCAGCCGACGCAGCGGGCACCCGCACCGGAGCTGGACGCCGCAGCCGCTTCGCCTCCCGCATCGCCGTGCCGAGGAACGCGCCCAGGATCACCGTGTTCGTCACGTTCCACGCGGTGGCCAGGGTGAACACCCCGTTGCTCTCGTCGCGCCAGATCGCGACGACCGAGGTCAGCGCGAGGAACACGAAGAAGAGCACCTGCGGGATGACGAAGTTGAACGGCGAGTTCGCCCGTCGGGTGCCGGTCACATGCCAGGCCTGGTCCCTTCCCGCGATCACATTGAGAAGTGCGCGTACGTAGATCGGGAAGGACACGGTCGAGAGGGTCAGGGTCTGCCAGCGGAACGAGCCCTGGGTGAACCAGGCGAGCAGGATCTGCATCACGTAGAAGCCCGCGTAGTACAGGAGCCAGGTGAAGACGGTGATGCTGAGGTTCATCGGGCGCAGGTCGAAGTAGATCTCGAGCGGAGGCACGAGCAGCAGCAGGAGCGGGCAGATCCCCGAGAGGTAGTGCGTGGCCGTCACCAGGTATTGCAGCCGTTGGTCCATGGTCAGCCGCCGCCGCGGACTGAGCGGGTTGTGCGTCAGCAGGATCTCGAACCCGCCGGACGCCCAGCGCAGTTGCTGCTTGCTGTACGCCTCCACGGTCTCGGGCGCGTCTCCGACGGCGAGCACGTCCGGGATGTAGATCGACTGCCACCCGCGCTCGTGCAGCAGCACCGAGGTCCACACGTCCTCGGACTTCGAATCCGTGTAGAGGCCGCCGACGTCGTCGATCGCGGAGCGCCGGAAGACGACGTTGGTTCCCACGCAGAACGCCGCGTTGAAACGGTTCCGCCCCGGCTGCACGAACTTGTAGAAGACGGACTGCATGTACGCGGCGCCGATGGCGATGGTGGTGGTCAGGTTGCCGTAGGTCTGCGGGGTCTGGACGAACGCCACCTTCTCGTTCACGAAGAAGGGCAGCGTCTCGTTGAGGAAGTCCGGGTCCGGCACGAAATCGGCGTCGAAGATGGCGAAGAACTCGCCTTTCGCGATCGACAGGGCGTGGTTGACGTTCCCCGCCTTCGCGCCGTTGCCGCTGAGTCGCCGGACGTACCGCGCGCCCAGCCCGGCGGCCAGCGCTTTGATCTCGTCGGACCGGCCGTCGTCGAGCACCCAGGTCCGGTGCTCACCCCGCATCGCGAGGGCGGCGGTCACGGTCGCCCGGACCTTGGCCGGGTCCTCTCCGTAGACCGTGATGAAGACGTCGACGAGGAGGCGCCGGCCGGACAGGCGCAGCGGCCACCGTTCGGGATGGTCCTGGAGGTGCCTCCCGCGCTCCCCCACGCCATCCGCCGAGTGCGCCGACGGCATCACGAACAGCGCCGCCTGGGCCCGGTGGAAGGCGAAGTCGCGCGGGTCCCGGCCGCCCGCCAGGATCGTCCACATGGCGAACAGCGCCTGCACGACGAGGATGCTCTCCGCCGTGATCACCATCAGGTACGGCAGGAGGTCTCCGCGGTTGGCGGGGTTCAGGAGGAACCCGGCGTAGGCCAGAATGCCCAGGGTCGCGATGAGCACGAGCAGCACCATCACCGGGGACTGCGCGGTCCCGGTGTCGCGGACAGGCGAACTCGTTTCGGTCGCGGGTGGTCTTTCGGCGCGCGGACGCGTCAGGGTACCGGACATCGGATCTCCAGCCTTCTGTTCGGGTCATGCTGAGGAGAGGCGACGACGACGATGGCGTGGGAGCGACGGAAGGTCGGGTGCTCCGTGGCGGCGTCGTGGTGACCGGGTCGACGCCGTGTGGGCGAATCGCTGTTGCACCCATGATGCCCCGAACAGGGGACACGGCTGATTATGAGGAAGTTTCGCTTAGGTTAATTCCAGCTGGGTGCGGGCGGAGAGACATCGGGATCGGGATCGGGTTTCATCGTCACGCGCCCTTCGCGGGTTCGGCGGCAGAACCGTCGCCGGCAGGACCGTCGTCGACCCGACTCCGGGCGCGGTGCACCAGGTTCTCCTGGTCGACCGGAAGGGCGAGGACCATGGTGAGGCCGCCCGCGGGAGTGTCATCCGCGACGAGCGTTCCGCCCATCCCTTCGACGAATCCTTTCGTCAGCGCGAGTCCGAGCCCGATGCCCGCGTTGTTGTCCGTGTCCCCCATCCGCTGGAACGGGTGGAAGATCTCCTCCTTGCGGTCATCCGGCACGCCGGGGCCGTGATCGGCGACGCGGACTTCGACCTGTCCGCCGAACGTGCTCGCGCTGAGACGGGGCGGCTGCCCGACGGGTGAATAGCGCAGCGCATTGCTGAGCAGGTTGACGATGGCGCGCCGCAGCAGGACGGGATCGGCGGTGACCGACGGCAGGTCCTCCGGCATGTCGATCGTGACCTCGCCGGGCCGGACCGACAGTTCGTCGAGGACCGGCGGCAACAGATCCTCGAGGTCGACCGGCTGCAAGGAGACCGCCAGAACGCCGGCCTGCACACGGCTGACGTCGAGGAGGTTGGTCAGCAGGTCGGCGAGGTTACGCAGGCTGACCTCTGCCGTGTCCAGGAGCTCCGCCTTGTCCGGGCTGGAGAGCCGGCTGCCGGCAGTTCGCAGGCTCGTCACCGCGGCCGTCGCCGCCGCCAGCGGACGGCGCAGGTCGTGGCCGACGGCTGCGAGCAGTGCGGTGCGGACGCGGTCGGTGGCCTCCAGCGGTCCGACCTCCTGCGCCGCGTTGCTGAGGTCGGCGTGTTCCAGTGCGGCGTCGAGCTGGGTCACGATGACCGAGAGCAGGCGGCGGTCGCCGGCCTGGAGGTCGTCGCCGAACAGCTCCAGCGTCCCGCGCTCACCGACGGGGACGCGGGTGGGGACGGCGTCCACCGGGATGTCCCCGTCGACGTTGTGCACGGCCCCGTCGTCGGCGGTGAACCGCACGGCCGCGAGCCCGAAGGCTTCACGGGTGCGGGACACGAGGGATTGAACGGCGTCTCCGCCGCGGATGACGTTGCCGGCGATCGTCACCAGCAGTTCGGATTCGGCGGCCGCGCGCGCAGCGCTGCGCGTGCGGCGCGCCGATTGATCGACGACGACACTCACAAGCGCGGCGATGACGATGTACAGGGCGAGTGCGAGCAGGTGGGTCGGCTGGCCGATCGTCAGCGTGTTGTAGGGGGTGACGAAGACGAAGTCGAGAGTGAGGCCGGACAGCACGGCGGCGAACAGGGCCGGCCAGATGCCACCGACCAGGGCGACCACGACGACCAGCAGCTGGTAACTCAGCGTCTCCGCGGTGAGGGAGTCGGGACTGCGGATCGGCAGCAGCGCCAAGGTCAGCAGGGGCCCGGCGATCAATGCCAGCGCGAACCCGTAGACGCGCCGCCGGACGCTCAACGCTCCCGCGCGGCCGAAACGCGGGAGGTTCCGGCCTCCTGCGGCGGCGTGGGAGACGATGTGCACGTCGATGTCGCCGGACTCACGGATCACCGTCGAGCCGACCCCCGACCCGGTGAGGAAGGCGGTGAGCCGGTTGCGCCGGGAGACCCCGATGACCAGCTGCGTCGCGTTGCTCGCCCGGGCGAACGCGACCAACGCCTCAGGGATGTCGGTGCCGACGACCTGGTGGTAGGTTCCGCCGAGTTCTTCGACCAGTTTCCGCTGCGCGGCCAGGGCGGCCGGGTCGGTCTCCCGCAGGCCGTCCTGGTTGGCGACATGCACCGCCAGCAACTCGCCGCTCCCCGATCGCGCCGCCACGCGCGCGCCGCGGCGGAGGAGGGTCTCGCCCTCCGGGCCGCCGGTGAGGGCGACGACGACGCGCTCCCGCGCCTCCCACTTCTCCTGGATGCCGTGCTCGGCGCGGTACCGCTGGAGCGCCTGGTCGACCTCGTCCGCCAGCCAGACCAGCGTCAGCTCACGCAGCGCCGTGAGGTTGCCCAGGCGGAAGTAATTCGAGAGCGCCGCGTCGATGCGGGCCGCCGGGTACACCTGGCCCTCGGCGAGGCGGTCGCGCAGGGACTGCGGGGTGAGGTCGACGACCTCGATCTGGTCGGCGCTGCGGACGATGGAGTCCGGGATCGTCTCGCGTTGCGGGACGCCGGTGATCTGCTCCACCACATCGTTGAGCGATTCGATGTGCTGGACGTTCACCGTCGAGATCACGTCGATCCCCGCGGCGAGGATCTGCTCGACGTCCTGCCACCGTTTCGCGTTCGCCGAGCCGGGGGCGTTGGTGTGCGCAAGCTCGTCGACCAGGGCGAGGGCCGGCTTGCGCGCGATGACGGCGTCCAGGTCCATCTCGGTCAGGGTGATGCCGCGATGCTCCACCGTGCGGCGCGGAACCACCTCCAGGCCGTCCAGCAGCGCGGCCGTCGCCTCGCGTTCGTGGGTCTCCACCACGGCGACGACGACGTCCTTGCCCAGATCGTGCAGGCGATGCCCTTCCTCGAGCATCAGGTAGGTCTTGCCGACCCCGGGTGCTGCGCCGAGCAGCACCCGGAGCCGGCCGCGAACCGCCATCCGTCTGTTCTTCTACTTGTTGCCGCTGGGGTCCATCGCCGCCAGGGCGATGTTCAGCTGCAGCACGTTGACAGTGGGCTCGCCGAGATAGCCGAGGTCGCGCTGCTGAACGTGGTCGTTCACCAGTTTGCGAACCGAGTCGGCGCTGATCCCGCGCGCCCTCGCCACCGCGTCCACCTGGAGCAGAGCGTAGGCGGGCGAGATGTGGGGGTCCAGGCCGGACCCGGAGGCCGTGACCGCGTCGGCCGGGATCCGGCTCGCGCTCACGCCGTCGGTCTTCTCGATGGTCTGCGTGCGCTGCTGCACCGCCTTCAGCAGGTCGGGGTTGTTCGGGCCGTAGTTGCTGCCGCTGGACGCGCCTGCGTCATAGCCGTTGCCGGCCGCCGACGGGCGGGACTGGAACCACTGCGGAAGCGGGTTGCCCTTCTTGTCCGTGAAGGACTGCCCGATCAGAGCCGACCCGACGACGGTGCCGCTCGAGCTGACGGTCGATCCGTTGGCCTGACCGGGGAAGGCGAGCTGTCCGATCCCCGTGATGAGCAGGGGGTAGGCGATCCCCACCACCACGGTGATGATGAGCAGCGCCCGCAGGCCGACCCAGTACTGGCGCCCTGTTCCACGTGCCGAAGCATTCATGATGAGTTCCGTTCTGGTTTCTAGAATCCGGGGATCAGGCTGATCGCGAGATCGATGAGTTTGATCCCGATGAAGGGGGCGATGATTCCGCCGAGGCCGTAGATCAGCAGGTTGCTGCGCAGCAGCAACGAGGCCGAGGTGGCTCGGTAGCGGACACCGCGCAGCGCGAGCGGGATAAGGATCACGATGATGATCGCGTTGAAGATCACCGCCGACAGGATCGCCGAGGACGGCGAGTGCAGCTGCATGATGTTGATCGCCTGCAGGCCGGGGAACACCCCGACGAACATCGCGGGGATGATCGCGAAGTACTTGGCCACGTCGTTCGCGATCGAGAACGTGGTGAGCGCGCCACGGGTGATCAGGAGCTGCTTGCCGATGCGGACGATGTCGATCAGCTTGGTCGGGTCCGAGTCGAGGTCGACCATGTTGCCGGCCTCCTTCGCCGCCGACGTGCCCGTGTTCATCGCCACGCCCACGTCGGCCTGCGCGAGCGCGGGCGCGTCGTTGGTGCCGTCGCCGGTCATCGCGACCAGGTTGCCGCCCTGCTGCTCCTTGCGGATCAGGGCGAGCTTGTCCTCCGGTGTCGCCTCCGCCAAGAAGTCGTCGACGCCGGCCTCTGCCGCGATCGCCTTGGCGGTGACCGGGTTGTCGCCGGTGATCATCACCGTGCGGATCCCCATCCGGCGCATGTCGGCGAACCGCTCGGTCAGGCCGGTCTTGACGATGTCCTTCAGATAGATGACACCGAGGATGGTGGCCTCACCGGACGCCGACTTGGTCGCGACGGCGAGCGGCGTTCCGCCGGCCTCCGAGATGTGCAGCACCTTCTCGTCCAGATCGCTGAGTATCGAGGACGGCACAGGTGCCGACTCCTGCGCCCACGCCACCACCATCGACGCAGCGCCCTTGCGGACCTGCGAGCCGTCGGCGAAGTCGACGCCGCTCATCCGGGTCTGCGCCGTGAACGGCACGACCTCACCGTCCAGCTCTCCTTCGTGCGTGTAGCCGAGCTCCGAGGCGAGGGCCACCACCGAGGAGCCCTCGGGCGTCGGGTCGCTCAAGGATGCCAGCGCGGCGGCTTTCACCAGGTCGGCCTGCTGCACGCCCGCCACCGCGGTGAACTCCGCGGCCTGCCGGTTGCCGTAAGTGATGGTGCCGGTCTTGTCCAGCAGCAGTGTCGTCACGTCGCCGGCCGCCTCGACCGCACGGCCGGACATCGCGAGGACGTTGTGCTGCACCAGCCGGTCCATGCCGGCGATGCCGATCGCGGAGAGCAGGGCGCCGATCGTGGTCGGGATGAGACACACCAGCAGGGCGACCAGGACGGTGACGCTCGGCGCGGCGTTCGCGAACCCCGCGGTGGGTCCGAGCACGAGCACGACGACGACGAAGATGATCGTCAGCGCGGCCAGCAGGATGTTCAGGGCGATCTCGTTCGGCGTCTTCTGCCGGGCCGCGCCCTCGACGAGCTTGATCATCCGGTCGACGAAGGTCTCGCCGGGCTTGCTGGTGATGCGCACCACAATGCGGTCGGAGAGCACCCGGGTGCCTCCGGTGACGGCGCTGCGGTCGCCTCCGGACTCCCGGACCACCGGCGCGGACTCACCCGTGATGGCCGACTCGTCGACCGAGGCGATCCCCCAGATGATGTCGCCGTCGCCGGGGATGAGCTCGCCGGCTGTGACGATGACGACATCGCCGAGGGTGAGATCGGCCGAGGCGACCTGCGTGACCGCGGCAGCGGTCGCGGCGGCGTCGTTCTTCTCGTCGTAGCCGCTGACCAGGTTCGCCACAGTGGTCGTGCGGGTCTTGCGCAGGCTGGCCGCCTGCGCCTTGCCGCGCCCCTCTGCCACCGACTCGGCCAGAGTGGCGAACAGCACGGTCAGCCACAGCCAGACCGCGATCGCCCAGGTGAAGGCGTTCGTCGTGACGCTGCCTCCGGACGTCTGCTTGCCGAGGAACGGCTCCGCGATCGCCAGGATCGTGGTGAGGGCCGCACCGATCTCCACGATGAACATGACCGGGTTGTGCCACATGTCGCGGGGATCGAGCTTGCGGAACGCACCGGGGAGGCCGGCGATCAGCTGCCGGGCGTTGAACGCGCCCTGCGGTGCCCTCCCGCCGTGGTCCTGGTGGTGCTGCCCGCGCGGGTCCGCGGTGTTGGTGAGTGTCGACATGATCAGTGCAGCCCTTCCGCCAGGGGACCCAGCGCGAGAACGGGGAAGTAGGTGAGTGCGGCGACGATGATGACGACGCCGACGACGAACGTGACGAACAGCGGCCGGTGCGTGGGCAGCGTGCCCGAGGTCGCCGGGACTTTGTCCTGTGCCGCGAGGGACCCGGCCAGCGCCAGGACGAACACGATCGGCAGGAACCGGCCGAGGAACATCGTGGTGCCGAGCGCGGCGTTCAGCCACGGCGTGTTCGCTGTGAGGCCTGCGAACGCGGAACCGTTGTTGTTGGCCGCCGACGTGAACGCGTAGAGGACCTCCGAGAAGCCGTGCTGGCCCGGGTTGAGGATCGAGACCTTCTCGATGTTGTCCTTGATCGCCGGGATGGCGAAGCTCAGGCCCGTGCCCAGCAGCACCAGGGTCGGTGTCATCAGGATGTAGAGGCTGGCGAGCTTGATCTCCCGCGAGCCGATCTTCTTCCCGAGGTACTCCGGGGTGCGCCCGACCATCAGTCCGGCGAGGAAGACGGAGATGACCGCGACCATGAGGATGCCGTAGAGGCCGGCGCCGATACCACCGGGAGCGACCTCGCCGGTCATCATGTTCAGCATCGCCATCATCCCGCCGAGCGGCGTGAAGCTGTCGTGCATGGAGTCGACAGCGCCGGTCGACGTCAGTGTGCTCGTCGTGCCGAACAGGGTCGTGCTGAGGATTCCGAAGCGCTGCTCCTTGCCCTCGAGCGCGCCGCCCGCCGCTTGCGTGGCGGTTCCGGCGCCCTGCAGTTCGAACAGGGTCATGGCGACCACCGAGATGATGAAGATCGTCGCCATCGCGCCCAGGATCGCGTAACCCTGGCGGTTGTCGCCGACCATCTTCCCGAAGGTGCGAGGCAGCGAGAACGGGATCAGCAGCATCAGGAAGATCTCGACCAGGTTCGTCCACGCCGTGGGGTTCTCGAACGGGTGAGCGGAGTTCACGTTGAAGAACCCGCCGCCGTTGTTGCCCAGGAGCTTGATCGCCTCCTGCGAGGCGACCGGACCGCCGGGGATCGTCGCCGTGCCCCCGGTGAGGGTGTGCACGCTGGGGAATCCGTTGAAGTTCTGGATCACACCGCCCACGATGAGGACGACGGCGAAGACGATCGAGAGCGGCAGCAGGATACGGAGCGTCGCCCGGGTGATGTCCACCCAGAAGTTGCCGATCGTTCCTGAGCGGTGGGCGGCGAAACCGCGCACCAGAGTGATCGCGATGGCGAGGCCGACGGCCGCGGACAGGAAGTTCTGCACCACCAGGCCCGCCATCTGGACCGTGTAGCCCACGGTCGTCTCTGGCGCGTACGACTGCCAGTTCGTGTTCGTCACGAAGGAGATGGCCGTGTTGAACGACAGCCCCTCCGGAACCGGCGGCAAGCCGAGAGCGTAGGGCAGCACCGCCTGAGTGCGCTGGAGCACATAGAGCAGCAGCACCCCGAGCACGGAGAACGCCACGACGCTCCGCAGGTAGACCGGCCAACTCTGTTCCACGCGCGAGTCGACCCCGATGAGCCGGTAGAAGCCGCGCTCGACTGTCAGATCCTTCCTCGTCGTGAACGTCGCCGCCATGTAGTCGCCGAGAGGGCGATAAACGATGGCGAGCATGAGGACGAGCGTGGCGAGCAACGCCACGAAAAGCCAGGCCGTCATCTCTAGAACTTCTCCGGCTTCAGCAGGGCGTACACCAGGTACGCGAGGGAGGCGACGGCCAGTGCCGCCGCGAGCAGGTTGAAGAAGATCACAGCTTCTCCACCCCTCGGCCCACCAGGGCGACGATCGCGCCGAGCGCGATGATCCCCACGACGCAAATCAGGTCCAACACGGGAATGTCTCCATCCGGGTTTCCGCGTCCCGGCCAGTCGGCGGGAACGCGGGGGTCCGGCGCTCTGCCGGACCAATGACCCATACAAGTGGACGGAGACCGCCCGGAACGGCGTCTTAACGCGATCCATACGGCTGGCGCGGAAGTCCTAACGCTTTCCCCCCCGGAATGACCTCAGCGGCGGAATCCGGGACCCCCTCGAGTCCCGGCGTAGTGGCTACGCGGCGTGTGCGACCCTCTGCGCCACGATCGCGGCGTCCCGCCCCACTCCGAACAACAAGGCCGACCGTCGAGACCGCATGAAGTGGACCCCGCAGAAGTACAGCCCGGGCATCGCGAGGCTCGCGCCGTCCAGCGTCACGGGGAAGCCGAGCTCGTCGCAGACCTCACCGTCGATCCAGCTGTAGTCGGGCCGGAATCCGGCTGCCAGCACGACCGCCCCGACGTCCCGCAGACTCACCTCGTCCACCGGTTCGGACCGGAAGGGAGGCGGAACGGGCAGGTCGGGGACACCGAAGCCCTTGGCGGGAAGCTGCGCGTGCAGGATGGCACGCATGCCGGCCCACCATTCGTCAGCGAAGGCGACCGAGTCCGCCACGTCATCGACGAAACCGATCCGTGTCCCGTCGCAGCCGGCGACGTGGCCGGCGAGCACGATGCCGAGCGCCTGAAGTGTCCGGAATCCCACGTCGTGCCCACCCCCGGCTCCGGTGAGCTGCGGGTTGGCGAGGAACCTGGCCGCGGGGGACGGCAGGCTCGCCACTGTCGCATCGAAGAACGTCGTCCGATCGAGCCACGTGATGATGTCGGTGTCGTCGAGACGCCGCGGTGCCCACGGCGCTCGCCCGCACGCGAGCACCACCTCCCGGCCCGAACGGATCAGCTCTTCGGCGATCTGGCACCCGGTCTGGCCGCTGCCGACGACAACGACCTTCCCCGCCGGGATCTGATCCGGATTCCGGTACTCGCTCGAAGACAGGATCAGGGGTTCGGGCACGGCAGCGAGGACGGACGGGCGATGCTGTCTGGCGAACGAGCCTGTGCACACGACGACCGCATCAGCCACCAGGTCTCCCGCGTCGGTTTCAGCGCGCAGGCCGCTGCCGTCGACTCTCAACCGGGTGACGTCGACACCCTCCACGATCGGCGACCGCACGGAGCGTGCGTAATCCTCGAGGTAGCCCACGATTGCGTCGCGAGGCACGTGGCCTTCCGGCTCGGATCCGGAATACGGGCTCCCGGGCAGCGCCAACGTCCAATTCGGTGTGACAAGGGTGAAGCTGTCCCACCGATCCCGCCACGCTTGACCGGGCTTCGCCCGCTCGACCACGACATGTTCGACGCCCAGCGCCTCCAGTTCATGGCTGACGGAGAGACCGGCCTGCCCTGCGCCTATCACGATGGCGGACATGCCCAGATGATAGAGCCGCGACGCGGGCAGGGGCGACCGGTAAGAGTGCCCCTGGAGGGACTCGAACCCCCAACCTTCTCCTTAGGACGGAGCAGCTCTTCCATTGAGCTACAGAGGCCAGTCCTTCCAGACTACCGGAGGGCGCGCCGGCGTCAGGCCGCCACCCCCAGGTAGTCCTGCCAGTCCGCCTGGCCGCCTTCCACACCGCGGACGACCCACGAGCTGTCGTGCGGGGCGCGGGGGGTGAGCTTCAGCGTCCAGCCCATCTCGGCCGGGGTGCGGTCGCCTTTGACGTTGTTGCAGCGCAGGCAGCAGGCGACCAGGTTCTCCCAGCTGTCCGCGCCGCCGCGAGAACGCGGGAGGACGTGGTCGATCGTCGTCGCCGTCTTGCCGCAGTAACCGCAGCGGTGGCCGTCGCGGCGCAAGACGCCGCGCCGGGAGACCGGCACCGCCCGGCCGTGCGGGATGCGCACGTAGCGGGTGAGCAGGATCACCGACGGGCGGTCGTAGCGGCCAGAGATGCTCCAGACCGGGTGGTCGGTGTCGCTCGCGAGGACTGTGGCCTTCTGATTCATCACCAGCACGATGGCGCGTTTGAAGGAGACGACCGCGAGAGGCTCGTAGCCGGCGTTGAGGACCAGTGTCTTCATCTGCGTCCTTTCGGGTCCGCGGGGTGAATGGGAACCGGGGAAACAAAAAGGGCACTGTCCGAACGGACAGCGCCCTGGAAGACGGCGGCATGGTGGCGGCACACCACATGGTGGCGGTGGCAGGCCTCGACATGGTGGCGGCAGGCGAGGAAGTCGCGGTGGCGCGGCAGCAGCTCGCGCTCGGCTCGGAGGCCGCGACCCACCCCGGTGGTCACCCTCTGTGACCGCACGGTGGTCGACTCGGCCATCGGATGCTCCGATCTGCACGGCTGCCTGGCGTTGCGCCAGGGCAACAGAGTAACGCAGAAATGGCGCGCCACCTATTCGTGGCGCGCCATCGCTGGTGCGTGCCCCGCAGTGTTCACCGCGGGTTCGGCTGTCAGATACCGAGCCGGACGACGTAGTAGTCGCTGGTCCAGATCGGGCGGATGGAGATGGACCGGCCCGTGTCCGGCGCGTCCATGATGTTGCCGTTGCCGGCGTAGAAGCCGATGTGGCCCGGCATCACGATCAGGTCGCCGGGCTGGGCGTCCGCGATCGAGATCTTCTTGCCGCGCGCGGCCTCCCCCGACACCGAGTGCGGGAGGGAGATGCCGAACTGGGCGTAGACGTACATCACGTAGCCGGAGCAGTCGAAGCCGGCGGGGGTCGAGCCGCCGTACACGTACGGGGTCCCGATGTACTGCTTCGCCACAGAGAACACCTGCGCCAGGCTGAAGCTCGGGTAGGGCGGGTTGGCCAGGAAGTCGGAGACCGACGGGCCGGAGTAGCTGGTGGCGTAGTTGGCGAGGGACACCGCGGCCCGCTGGCGGGCGGCCTCGGCGGCTGCGGTGGCGGCGGCCGCGGCCTTCGCCGCGTCGAGCTGCTGCTGGCTGGTCGCGGTGGCGGCGTCGCGGCTGACGGCGGAGGCGGTGACGCCCTGGCCGACGGCGACGGACTGCGCCTGCGCCTTCTTCATGCTGTCGGACGCGCTCGGGCCGAAGGACGCCGAATCCGCGCCGTTCGGGTTGAACGCGAACGCCGGCAGCGACATCGTCGCGATGATGCCGGTCGCCACGGTGATGACACCGACGTTGAGGATCCAGCCGCCCTTGCGCTTCGCGGCGGGCTTGCCGGAATCCTTCGCGGCAGGGGCGGGCGCCGTCGCGGCGGCCCGCTGGGCCACTGGGACCGGCGCTTTCGCCGAGCGGAGCGACCGCCTGGAGACGAGATGCGACCCGGACGTGGACGTCGACGACGACGTCGAAGCGGTGTTTTCCGGGTCCTGAGGAGTCCGGTCCTGGGCAGGATCGGGCGTACCAGAGTGTGCCAAAGTGCAACCTCCTGCGCTCCGGCAGCACTAGGGAGCTGCCCCCGTCCGATGCGATCGGCATTCGGCTTCACCGACCAGGAGACGGGTCTCAGGGGGGTTGGAACGTCCCGGTCGGGGTCCTGATGGGCCGGCTTCTGGCCCGTTCGGACTCGTTAGAGACTACGGGACCACCGGCCGTTTGTCACATTGTTTAATGCCTTTTTTAACGAATCGGTAACGGAGTTCAGGCATCCACGAAGATGTGCGCCGCGAGCTCGTTCGGGAGTTCCAGGCCGGATTCGAAGCCGTCGATCTGCACGGTGACGTACGACCCGGCAGCAGCGAAAGTGCCGGTCGAGCCGGGAAAGACGCCGGCCTGCTTGAGCTGCAGGAGCAGCTCGGGGTCGACCTGCGCCGGCTCACCCAGCCGGCGGATCCTGGCAGTCACCTCCGAATCGCCGCCTCGCACGGCATCGACGAGGTTGACCAGGTTCTCGGTGGAGGCCGCGTCAGGCGCGCCCAGCTCCCCCAGGCCCGGAATGGGGTTGCCGTAAGGCGACTCGGTGGGGTGGCCGAGCATGGTGATCAGCTTGCGCTCGACCTGCTCGCTCATGACGTGCTCCCAGCGGCACGCCTCCTCGTGCACGTACTCCCACTCCAGCTCGATGACGTCGCTGAGCAGGCGCTCGGCCAGGCGGTGCTTGCGCATGACGTGCACGGCCTTGCGGCGGCCGTCGTCGGTGAGCTCCAGGTGGCGGTCGCCGGAGACGACGACGAGCCCGTCGCGCTCCATCCGGCCGACGGTCTGCGAGACGGTCGGGCCCGAGTGGCCGAGACGCTCGGAGATGCGCGCACGCAGCGGGACGATGTTGTCCTCCTCCAGCTCCAGGATGGTGCGGAGGTACATCTCTGTCGTGTCGATCAGGTCGGTCATGGGCCCCTCCCGTGCGGGCGCGCGGATATGCGGATACGAGCCTACTTGCTGCAGGCGACGGCGAGGTGACGGCTCCCCGTCGTCAGGCGTCATAGGGCCCGCCGCACCGTTCAACAGCCAATACACTTCAGTTATGCCGGACGTGACCATTCCCACCGACCTCCTGCCCGCCGACGGACGATTCGGCTGCGGGCCGTCCAAGGTCCGCCCGGAGCAGGTCGCGTACCTGGCCGGGCCCGGCGCGGAGCTGCTCGGCACCTCCCACCGGCAGGCTCCGGTGAAGGATCTGGTCGGCCGGGTCCGCTCGGGCCTCGGCGAGCTCTTCCGCCTGCCGGAGGGCTACGAGGTCGTCCTCGGCAACGGCGGCTCCAGCGCGTTCTGGGACGCCGCGGCGTTCTCCCTCATCCAGGAGCGCAGCCAGAACCTGGTCTTCGGCGAGTTCGGCGGCAAGTTCGCCAAGGCGGCGAAGACCCCGTGGCTGCAGGCCCCCCACGTCATCGAGGCCCCGGCGGGCTCCCGGGCGGAGGCCGAGGCGGTGGAGGGCGTGGACGTCTACGCCTGGACGCACAACGAGACCTCCACGGGCGTGATGGCGCCGGTGAAGCGCGTGCACGGCGACGCCGGAGCGCTGACCGTGATCGACGCGACCAGCGCGGCGGGAGGCGCCGACTTCGACGTCACCGAGGCCGACGTCTACTACTTCGCGCCGCAGAAGAACTTCGCCTCCGATGGCGGCCTCTGGTTCGCGCTGTTCTCCCCCGCGGCGATCGAGCGGGTCGAGCGGGTCGCCGCGAGCGACCGCTACATCCCGGAGTTCCTCAGCATCAAGAACGCGATCGACAACTCGCGCCTCAACCAGACTCTGAACACCCCGGCCGTCGCGACGCTCGTGCTGCTGGAGAACCAGCTCGAATGGATGAACGGCAACGGCGGCCTCGCGTGGGCCGACGCGCGCACGAAGGAGTCGTCCAGCGCGCTCTACACGTGGGCCGAGGGCGTCGAGTACGCGACGCCGTTCGTCGCCGACCCTGCGCACCGCTCCCAGGTGGTCGTCACGATCGACTTCGACGACCGGATCGACGCGGCCGCGGTCGCCAAGGCCCTCCGCGCGAACGGCGTCGTCGACACCGAGCCCTACCGCAAGCTGGGCCGCAACCAGCTCCGCGTCGCGACGTTCACGGCCATCGAGCCGGACGACGTGCGCGCGCTGATCGGCTGCGTCGAATACGTGGTCGAGCGCCTGGGCTGAGCGGGGCGCAAGACCGGAGAAGAAAGGACGGGCGGATCGTGCGACTGTGGCTGCGCGACGACGAACGCCGCCCCGACCCGGTACCCGTGCCGACGGACGACCGCCGGGCCGTGCTCGTCGGCATCGGGCTCTGGGTGCTCGCGCTGATCCCGACGCTCATCCTCGCCGGACCCATCGCCGCCGCGGGCGGCGGCTGGTGGATCTGGACGGTCGTCGTCGGGATCGCGCTAGGACTGCTCGGCTTCGCCTACCTCAGCGTCACCCGCGCCCGCCGGCGCCGGTGAGCCGCTGACGGGCTCGGCGTCGTCGGCTTCCTCGTCGTCGGCTTCCTCGTCGTCGGTTTCCTCGTCGTCATCGGTCTCGGCCTCGTCAACCTCAGCGCTGTCGTCCGCGAGCGCCGCCGCCTCCTCGGTCGCGAGGTCGAGCTCCGTGTCGACGTCGGTGTCCTCGTCGAACGCCACGTCGACGGAGTCGATGTCGACGCCGTCGAGGTCGTCGTCGGCGAGGAGGTCGTGGACGTCGCGGTCGTCGTCCGAGTCGTCGTCGGTCTCGGAGTCCTCGGACTCCTCGTCGTACTCGTCCTCGTCCTCGTAGTCGTCGGCGTCGTCCTCCGCGTGGGCGTCCTCGCCCTCGGCTCCTGCCGCCTCGGCCGCGAGCGCCTCCTGGGCGGCCTGGTACTCCGCGAGGCGCTCCGACCACGGCACCCAGTCGGGCGCGAGGAGGGCGTCCTCGCCGGGCATCAGCTCGGCCTCCAGCACGGTCGGCTCGGCGTCGCCGTCGGCCCGACCGATGGTGACCGTCCAGTGCCAGCCCGGGTAGCCCGCGAGCGCGGCGGCGAACAGCAGCGACACGACGCCGCCGGGCTCGACGACGTGCCCGAGGGGCTCGCCGATCGTGCTCTCCGGGGTGATCTCGGCGAGCGCGGCCCGGGCGAGCGGGAGCGCGGCCAGCAGGTCGGCTACCTCGGCCTCGCTCAGTTCGACAGCGACGGGCTCGGGCGCCTGCGCCTCCGCCTCGCCGGCTTCGACGTCCGTGGGCTCGGCGTCATCCGATCCGACCTCGATCGACTCGTCGATCTCGACCAATTCGTCCTGCGTCGTGGACTCCTCGGCGCCCGACTCGACGGTGCCCGGCCCCTCCGTGCTCGGGTCCTCAGGCATCCAGGTCGTCCGCAACCCGGCGCAGCACCGCCGCGATCTTGGCGCCGTGCGCCTTGTCCGGGTACTTGCCGCGGCGCAGGTTGGCGCCGATGCCGTCGAGCAGCTTCACGAGGTCCTCGACGATGATCGCCATGTCGTCGGCCGACTTGCGCTTCATCTTCACCAGGCTGGGCGGGGCCTCCAGCACACGCACCGAGAGGGCCTGCGCGCCGCGCTTGCCGTCCGCGATGCCGAACTCGAGGCGCGAACCGGCTTTCACCACCGCGCCGGCGGGCAGCGCAGAGGCGTGCAGGAAGACCTCCTGGCCGTCATCGGTTGCGATGAAGCCGAAGCCCTTCTCCTCGTCGTAGAACTTGACCTTGCCGGTCGGCATGGGAACCTCACTTCACATGGGGGATCGAATGACCAACCTCAATTATCCTTGATTTCGTGACTTCGCAGACCCCGCCGCCCGCATCCCGCCTCCAGCGCGTCCTCTCATACATCGTGGCGGCGCTGGTCGTCGTGTCGCTGGCGTGCATCGCAGCCATCCTGGTGGGGTCCGCGCTCGGCGGGATGCCGCAGCAGGGCTCGGGTCAGGGGCTGTGGCCCGCGGTCTTCCTCTTGCCGCTGATCGCGCTGCCGATCGCGTTCGTGCTGCTGATCACGCTCATCATCGTCACCGGCCGGCAGCGCAGCAGAGCGGCGAAGGCCGCGGCCGGGCCGAAGGACCGACGCTGACCTCCCCTTCCGGACCGGCGCGATGACGACGACGCTCGCCTTGGCGGCGCTGCTCCGCGCGCTGCCCGACGACGAGCTCGCGGCGCTGCTGCGGGTCCGCCCGGTGCGCCGCGCCGGAGTGTCCGACTTCTTCGACCTGGCCGAGGCACTGCTCGACCCGGAGTCCGTGCAGCGGGCGCTCGCGCCGCTCGACCGTCCGCGGCTCGCCACACTGGCGATGCTGGGCGAGGCGGGCGGCGCCCGGACCATCGAGTGGATCGCCGCCCGGCTCGGCGAGCACCCGGCCACCTCCGGAGCCACCGTGGACACCGTCCGCACGGACGTGGCAGCTCTCGCCGCCGTCGCCCTGCTGCACCCCACCGAAGACGGCGCCGCCGCCTACGACGCCGTCACCGCACGGCTCTCCGCCTGGCCGGCGCTCGGCCTCCCCCGCCCGGCGGCCCTGCTGGACACCGCCCCTCCCGCCGTCCCGCAGCCGCTGACGTCCGACGAGCTGGCCGCGTCCGACCGGCTCGCCGCCGAGCGCGCCTTCGAGGCCGTCGCCGGCGTCTCCGAGCTGCTGACCGAGCTCGGCAGGGAGGGCGCGCGCGAACTCCAGAAGGGCGGCCTCGCCCTCCCGGCCGTCAAGCGTCTCGCGGACGCGCTGGCCGTGGACGCCGCCATCGTCCCCGTCGCGCTCTCCGTCGCCGCGCGGGCCGGGCTGGCCGCCGTCGCGGACGGGCTCTGGTTGCCGACCGCGGAGGCCGCCGCCTGGCAGCACGCCACGACGGCGGACCGCTGGCGCGCCCTGGCCGGCGCGTGGCTCGACGGCCTGCCCGGCGACCTCCGCCCGCTCTTCGCGGCGCGCAGCCGGTCGCCGTGGGGCGAGCCTCTGCGCGTCCACCTCGCCTGGCTGTACCCGGCGGCGGTCGCCGAGACCGAGCAGCGCGTCGAG
Organism: Leifsonia sp. GW821-FHT13C09; assembly: GCF_058806435.1. Lineage (NCBI taxonomy): Bacteria > Bacillati > Actinomycetota > Actinomycetes > Micrococcales > Microbacteriaceae > Leifsonia > Leifsonia sp. GW821-FHT13C09. The sequence goes on from NZ_JBXAPS010000003.1 coordinate 349,240, forward strand.
CAGCACGTGGGTGAGGCGGAGTGGCTCGGCATCACCGCCGGCCGCTCCCCGGGCTCCGCGGGCGCACTGCTCCTGGAGTCCGGCCCTGCCGAGGCGGCAGCCGCGATGGTCGCGCGCTTCCCCGCCGAGGTCTCCCAGGTCTACCTGCAGCACGACCTGACCGTCATCTCCCCCGGCCCCTTGGCGCCGGACGTGGAGGCCCGGCTGCGCACGATGGCGGACCTGGAGAGCAGGGCGCTGGCCTCCACCTTCCGGTTCTCCGCGGCCTCCGTCGACCGCGCGGTGACCGCGGGCGAGACTGCCGCGAGCATCCACGACTTCCTCGCGGCCGTCTCCCTCACCGGGGTGCCGCAGCCGCTCGACTACCTGATCGCCGACGCCGTCGAGCGCCACGGCCGGGTGCGGGTGCGCGACGCCGAGGCGGGGGCGGAGGGCCGGGCGGTGGTGCGCTCCGACGACGCGACCCTGCTCGGCACGATCGCGGTCGACCAGTCCCTGTCGTCGCTGCGGCTGCTGCGCGCCGACGAGCGGACGCTGGTGAGCCGGTTCCCGCGGGACGTCGTCTACTGGGCGCTCAGCGACGCGCGCTACCCGGTGGTCGCCGAGGACGCCTCGGGTGCGCTCGTCACCCCGCAGCGCCGGAGGGTCGCGGAGCGGACCGCCCCCGCTGCGACCCGCGATCCCGCGGCCGAGCTGGTCGCCCGGCTGCGCGAGGCGGACGCCACGGAGGCCGACACCGGCGAGCAGTGGCTCGCCCGCCAGCTCGACCAGGCCGTGCGCGCGCGGCAGACGGTGGTGGTGCAGGTCGCGATGCCGGACGGCCGGCTGGTCGACTACCTCCTGGAGCCGACCGGCATCGGCGGAGGGCGGTTACGCGGCCGCGACCGGGCGGCGGACATCGAGCGGACCCTGCCGCTCTCCAGCGTCAAGGGTCTGCGCAGCGTAGACTGAGCGGTCATGTCCGATGGCCCCCTGATCGTCCAGAGCGACCGCACCGTTCTCCTCGAAGTCGCGCATCCCGCGGCCGAGGACGCCCGCCACGACCTCGCGGTCTTCGCCGAGCTGGAGCGCGCGCCCGAGCACATTCACACCTACCGGATCACGCGGCTGGGCCTGTGGAACGCCCGCGCGGCCGGGCACACCGCCGAGGACATGCTCGGGACGCTCGAGAAGTACTCCAAGTTCCCGATCCCGCAGACGGTGACGGTGGACGTGTCGGAGACCGTCGCCCGCTACGGCCGGCTGGTCATCGAGCGCGACGAGGAGGGCACCCTGCTGCTGCGCTCCTCCGACCGGCCCGTGCTGCTGGAGGTGGCGACGGCCAAGCGCATCGCCCCGCTGCTGGTCGAGCGCCGCGACGAGACGACCTTCACCGTGGAGGCCTGGGCCCGCGGTCAGCTCAAGCAGGAGCTGGTCAAGCTCGGCTGGCCGGCGGAGGACCTCGCCGGCTACACCCCGGGAACGCCGCACCCGATCGACCTGGACGAGAGCGGCTGGGCGCTGCGCGACTACCAGCGCAAGGCGGTCAGCAACTTCTTCGACGGCGGCTCCGGCGTCGTCGTGCTCCCCTGCGGCGCGGGCAAGACCTTGGTCGGCGCCGGCGCGATGGCCACGGCCAAGACGACGACGCTCATCCTGGTGACCAACACCGTATCGGCGCGGCAGTGGCGGGACGAGCTGCTCAAGCGCACCTCCCTCACCGCGGAGGAGATCGGCGAGTACTCGGGCCAGGTCAAGGAGGTCAAGCCGGTCACGATCGCGACCTACCAGATCCTCACCGCCAAACGGAAGGGCGAGTACGCGCACCTGGCGCTGCTCGACGCGCTGGACTGGGGACTGGTCGTCTACGACGAGGTGCACCTGCTGCCCGCGCCGGTGTTCAAGCTGACGGCCGAACTGCAGGCACGCCGGCGCCTCGGCCTCACGGCGACGCTGGTCCGCGAGGACGGCCGGGAGGGCGACGTGTTCAGCCTGATCGGCCCGAAGCGCTTCGACGCGCCGTGGAAGGAGATCGAGTCGCAGGGCTTCATCTCCCCCGCCGCCTGCTTCGAGGTGCGGATCGACCTGCCGCCCTCCGACCGGCTGAGCTACGCTGCGGCGGCGGACGACGAGCGCTACCGGCTCGCCGCGACCGCTCCGGCGAAGCTGGACGTGGTCCGGCAGCTCGTCGACCGGCACGCCGGCGAGCGGATCCTGGTGATCGGCCAGTACCTCGACCAGATCGACGAGCTCGCGGAGGCGCTGGACGCGCCGCAGCTCACCGGCGCGACGCCCGTGGACGAGCGCGAGCGGCTGTACCAGGAGTTCCGGGACGGCACGACGCCGGTGCTGGTGGTCAGCAAGGTCGCGAACTTCTCGGTCGACCTCCCGGAGGCGACGGTCGCCATCCAGGTGTCCGGGTCGTACGGGTCGCGGCAGGAGGAGGCCCAGCGCCTCGGCCGGCTGCTGCGCCCGAAGCAGTCCGGGCTGTCGGCCAACTTCTACACGCTGGTCTCCCGCGACACGGTCGACCAGGACTTCGCGCAGAACCGCCAGCGCTTCCTCGCCGAGCAGGGCTACTCGTACACCATCCTCGACGCGCACGCCCTCGCCGCGGCGTAGCCCGCGCCCGACATTCGGGCCGAATGTCGTGTATGGGGTCGCGTTTCGCGACATTCGGCACGAATCGCGTGGGAACCGGCGCCGTTACGCGCGCCGCACGTACCGCAACAGCAGCGTGTCGCCCGCCTGCAGCACGTGCGCGAGCCGCATCCCCACCGGGAGGATCGGCGCCGCCCCGGCCGAGATGCGGGAGGCGACCCCGCCCTCCAGCGTCGGGGTCACGGTCAAGCAGAGCTCGTCCACGACCCCGGCGGCGATGAGGTCGCCGAACAGGTGCGGGCCGCCCTCGCAGTGGATGCGGGTCAGGCCGCGCTCCACCAGTCGCGCCAGCAGCCGGGACGGCTCCACCCGCTCCGCGCCGCAGACCACGACGTCGGCCACCTCGGCGAGCGCCTCCCGGGTGTCGCGGCGGGACAGTTCGGTCGTGACGATGATCGGCCGCTCGGGCGCGTCCCGGAAGATCGGGCTCGCCGGGTCCAGGTCGAGGCTCGCCGAGACGATCGCGAAGACCGGGTGCGCGGTCATCCCGGCGTCGCGCCGCGCCCGCTGCGAGACCTCGTCCACCCGCATCGCGCCGTAGCTCTCCGCGCGCACGGTGCCCGCGCCGACGACCACCACGTCGCAGAGCCGGCGGAGGATGTCGAACACGCGGTGGTCGGCGTCGTCGGAGAGGCCGCCGGAGAGACCCTGACGGGTCGCGGCGCCGTCGATGCTGGAGACGAAGTTCACGCGCAGCCAGGGATCGCCCGCGCCCTCCGCGTACAGCTCGGCGATCCGCCGGTCGCCGATGCCCTCCTCCGCCGGGAGCGGGACGACCCGGTCGATGGCGACCTCACTCATTCACGTCCCCCATGTTGTGCTTGAGGTACGCCGGCTCGCGCAGCCCCAGGATGGCCTCCGTCATCCGCGCCGCGGCCACCGAGCCCGGCACGTCGTGCATCCGGATGATGCGCGCGCCGTTGACGATAGCCACGACCGCCGCGGCGATCGAGCCGTCCCTGCGCTCCGTGCGCGGCGCGTCCAGCGTCTCGCCGATGAAGTCTTTGTTCGACACCGCGGCGAGCGTGGGATAGCCGAGGTCGGCGATCTCCGTCAGGCGGCGGGTGAGCTCCAGCGACTGGAGGGTGTTCTTGTTGAGGTCGTGCCCCGGGTCGAGGATGATGCGCTCCTCCGGGACCCCGGCCGCGGCGGCGCGGTCGACCCGCTCGAGCAGGAAGTCCGCGACCTCCCGCGCGATGTCGTCGTACGCCGGCCGCGCATAGAACGTCCGCGGCGCCGCCAGGCTGTGGGTGAGCACCAGGGTCGCGTCGCTGTCGGCGACGACCCGGGCGAGGTCGGGGTCGCTGAGCCCGGTGGTGTCGTTGATCACGGTGGCGCCCGCGGTGATCGCCCGCGCTGCCACCGACGCGTTGAAGGTGTCGACCGAGATCACGACGTCGGCCCCGGCCCGCAGCTCGGCGACGACCGGCACGACCCGGCCGGCCTCCTCGTCGGGCGGGATGGGCGCGCCCGGCGCGAACGGGGCGCCGCCGATGTCCACCCAGTCCGCCCCGGCCGCGACCGCGTCGAAGGACGCGGCGACCGCGGCGTCCAGCGCGAAGGTGCGGCCCTGGTCGAAGAAGGAGTCCGGCGTGCGGTTCACCACGGCCATGACGGCGACGCGGCGGGAGAAGTCGAAGGTGCGCGCGCCGATGGTGCGGACGGGGATGCGGAGCGGGGGCAGATACATCGCGACGCCGGTCTCAGAGCTCTGCAAGGCCCACGCTCTCGTCGGTGAGCCGCCCCGGGTCGACGGGCTGGCGGCCGCGGATCAGGCGCTGGATGTGCTCCTGCACGTCCCAGACGTTCACGTTCATGCCGGCGACCACCCGGTCGTCGCGCAGCCAGAAGGCGATGAACTCGCGCGCCGCCACGTCGCCGCGGAAGAAGACGCGCGCGCCGGAGGCGAGGGGTGCGTAGCCGGAGTACTCCATGCCCAGATCGTATTGGTCGGAGTAGAAGTACGGGATGTCGTCGTAGCTCGCGTCCTCCCCCACGATCGCGCGCGCCGCGACCGTGCCGCCCGCGATGGCGTTGGCCCAGTGCTCGTTGCGGAGGCGCTGGCCGATCGCCGGAAGGACCGGGTTCGCCACGTCCCCGACGGCGTAGACGTCCTCCACCGCGGTGCGCATCGCCTCGTCGGTCGGGATGCCGTTGTCGAGCGCGAGGCCCGACTGCTCGGCCAGGTGCGTGTTCGGCGCGGCGCCGACGCCCGCGACCACCACGTCGGCCGGGAGGCGCTCGCCGGTCGCCAGGACCACGACCTGCTCGTCCCCGCCCTCCACCGCCGACACCTGCGCTGCGTTGCGGAAGGCCACGCCGTGGTCGCGGTGCAGCGTCTCGAACACGCCGCCGAGCTCCGGGCCGATCGCGGGGGCGAGCGGCACGTGCGAGCGCCCGACCACCGTCACGTCGTTGCCGTAGCCCCGCGCGGCGGCGGCGACCTCCATGCCGATCCAGCCCGAGCCGACGACCACGACGCGCCGGGAGCCGACCTCCAGAGCGGCCCGGAGCCACTGCGAGTCCTCGATGGTTCTCAGAGAGAAGACGGCGCCGTGGCCGCTGCCCGGGACGCCGAGCGGACGGGCGTGCGCGCCGGTCGCCAGGACCAGGCTGTCGTAGGTGATCCGGGCTCCGCCGGCGACGAAGAGCTCGTGCGCGAGCGGGTCGAACGACCCGGCGTCCGACCCGGGGAGGAACTCCACGTCGTTCTCCGTGTACCAGTCCGCGGGCTTCACGTACGCGTCGTCGAGATCGGAATCGCCCTTCAGATACTCCTTGGACAGTGGCGGGCGGATGTAGGGATGGTGCTCCTCCGCGCCGAGCAGCAGGATACGTCCGCCGAAGCCGCGCTCGCGCAACTCGACGGCGGTCGTCGCTCCGGCGAGCCCTGCGCCGACGATGACCACGGTGGGATTCGACATGGCAGCTCCGATCGCTGGTCTTCTCAGCATCCACTGTTCACACGGGCCGCGCCAGTCCCTCGCACGCACGGCGCACGGCGCACGTGGTCGGGCCGCACGGCCCGCACGGTCCGTTCGCACTCACCGCGCACCGTCCACTCACAGGCATAATTCAGCGGACGCGCAGATACTGTTTCGCATGAACGCAGGACCCCGCATTCTCATCGTCGACGACGAGCCGAACATCCGCGATCTCCTCACCACCAGCCTCCGCTTCGCCGGGTTCGCCGTGCGCGCGGTCGGCAACGGGGCCCAGGCGATCTCCGCGGTCCTCGAAGAGGAGCCAGACCTCATCATCCTGGACGTCATGCTCCCGGACATGAACGGGTTCGGCGTCACCAAGCGGCTGCGCGGCGCGGGCTACACCGCGCCCATCCTCTTCCTCACCGCCAAGGACGACACCGAGGACAAGATCACCGGCCTCACCGTCGGCGGCGACGACTACGTCACCAAGCCGTTCAGCCTCGACGAGATCGTCGCCCGCATCAAGGCCATCCTGCGCCGCACGATGCAGGCCGACGAGGACGCCGTGATCCGCGCCGGCGAGCTCACGATGGACCAGGACACCCACGAGGTCTACGTGGGCGACACCCCGATCGAGCTCAGCCCGACCGAGTTCAAGCTGCTGCGCTACCTGATGCTCAACCCCAACCGCGTGCTGTCGAAGGCGCAGATCCTCGACCACGTCTGGGAGTACGACTTCAACGGCGATGCGGGCATCGTGGAGTCCTACATCTCGTACCTGCGCCGCAAGGTGGACGCGCACTCCAGCGAGCCGCTCATCCAGACCAAGCGCGGTTTCGGCTACATGCTCAAGGCCGCGAAGGCGTGACCCGCGCTCACATCCTCGGCTCAGCACCGTCTGCATAGACTGGCGGCCTGATGCACTCACGCCTGCTCGACCGCTGGAACGCGATCTCCCTTCGGACCAAGATCACCGGGGTGACCGTGCTCATGCTGACGCTCGGGCTGCTGGTGACCGGCATCGGGACGATGTCGATGCTGAAGCCGGTGCTGATCGACCAGCTCGACGCGCAGCTCTCGGCGGCGTCCGGCGCGACCTACGTCAACACGTACCTGTTCGGCTCGTCGTCGGACAAGGACAAGATCGCCACCGACTCCAGCCCGTCGGACTATTTCGCGGCGCTGTACGACGCCAGCGGCAACCTGGTGAAGACGAACTGGAGCAATATTCCGTTCGCCCACCGGCCCGCCATCCCCGAGAAGCTCAGTCTGACGGACGCCAAGGCGCTAGGCCCCGGCGGGATCACCATCTACAGCAACGACGGCCACACCGCGTACCGCGCATTGGTCACGACGCAGACGTTCGCCCAGACGGGTGAGCTCGCCACCGCGATCGTCGCCACGACGACGAGCCAGATCGACACCGTCATGGCGAGCTTCCTGGCGATCTTCCTCGGCTTCGGCGTCATCGTCATCATCGTCGGCGCCGGGCTCACCCGGATGCTGGTGACCACCACGTTCTCGCCGCTGCGGGAGGTCGAGCAGACCGCTGCGGCCATCGCCGACGGCGACTTCAGCCAGCGCCTCGGCGGCGCGACCCCGAACACCGAAGTCGGCCGGCTCAACCGGTCGCTCAACACGATGCTGAACCGCATCGACCGGGCGTTCAACGACCGCGCGCGAACGATCGACCAGATGCGCAGGTTCGTCGGCGACGCCTCCCACGAGTTGCGGACGCCGCTCGTCTCCGTGCGCGGCTACGCCGAGCTCTATCGGATGGGCGCCCTCCAGACCCCGGAGGACGTCGCCCAGGCGATGGACCGCATCGAGAAGGAGGCCATCCGGATGGGCCTCCTCGTCGAGGACCTCCTGGAGCTGGCCCGCCTGGACGAGACGAAGCCGCTCGACCTCCACCCGGTCGACCTGGTGCGCATCGCGCAGGACGCCGCGATGGACGCGATGGCCGGAGCCCCCGGCCGCCGGGTGACCGTGCTGACGCCCGCGCCGGTCCCGGCCCCGGTGTCGTCCGCACCGGTCGAGCCCGGGCTGGACACCGTGCCGATGTCCCTGCCGGAGGACCTGTCCCGCCCGCCGGGCGCCACCGGCCCGATCGCGTTCGCCGGCTCGGCGCTGGCCCGGCTGCGCCGCAGCAACCGCGCGCGTCGCGGCACGACCGGTCCTATCGCCGTCACCACCGCCGAGAAGGTCGTCCTCGCGGCGCCGCCGGCCGAGCCCGCGATCGTGATGGCGGAGGAGAACAAGCTCCGCCAGGTCGTCACCAATCTGATGGGCAACGCCCTGCGCTACACCCCGGAGGACAGCCCGATCGAGATCGCGGTCCAGGTCGACCATCGCGCCGACCGCGCCCTTCTGGAGGTGCGCGACCACGGCGAGGGCATCCCGCCCCAGATCCGCGACAAGATCTTCCAGCGCTTCTGGCGCGCCGACACCTCCCGCGCCAGGGAGACCGGCGGCAGCGGCCTGGGCCTCGCGATCGTCTCCTCCATCGTGGCGGCGCACCACGGCACCGTGGAGGTCGTGGAGACCGACGGCGGCGGCGCGACGTTCCGGGTGTCGCTGCCCCTGGCGGGCGCGGCCCGCGCGACGGACGGTCCACCCCCGGGCCTCTGACCCGCGCGGCTCAGAGCCGCCCGGCCACCCACGCCACGACCGACGATGCCTGGTCGTCGGAGCCGGACACCGCGGCGAACTGGATCCACGTGTCGCCGACGAGCGCGTCGACCACGGTCTCGGCGGGCGCCGACCCCGACGCGCCGGTGTGGCGGACCAGCGTCGCGAGCTCCGCGCCGCCGACCTGGATCGTGCCGCCGCTGGCGTCCGGGTCGCGGGCCACCGCGACACCGTGGTACGTCTCGTACGCGGCGGACGCTCCGCGGAGCACGGAGACGGTGCCGAGGAGCGAGGAGTCCCCGCTCCCCGCGCGGTAGGCGCAGACCGTCACCGCCGGGTCCGCGACGAGCGCGGTCTGCACGCCGAAGGCCCCTGCCGGGTCGAGGACGGCGACCGACGACGGACCGTAGACCCCCGCGACGGCCTTCAGCCAGGCGGCGTCGCCGCACGACAACGGCTTCGCCGGGGCAGGCGTCGGTGTCCGTGCGTCGATCGCGGCGACGGTGGGGACGAACGATTGGACCAGGGCGTGGAACGCCTTCTCGTCGATCCTGGAGGTGCTGCTGGCGGCGTCCACCGCGAGCCAGGAGCCGCCGACCAGCACGTTCGTGTGGCAGGAGCTCCCGGCCGTTCCGGTCGTCGCCACCGCGCAGTCGCCGCCCCGGGACTCACCTCCGTCGTAGTGGGCGCCCATCGCCGCGGACTGGGGGTACCGCTGGGCCAGCGCCTGCCAGCTCGCCGCAGCGTGCGGCAGGAGCTGTACGGAGAGCAGGTGCGCCACCGCGGGGGCCGCGGCGGGTGCAGCCGCGGCGGGTGCAGCCGCGCCCGGGTCGTCTCCCCAGCGGCACCAGCCTCCGCCGGCCGCTTGAACACCGAACGGCCCACGCCCGGCCGGAGTCGCGAGTGCAGTCGCCGGGGTGGTCGCCAAGGGCGCGCTGCCGCCGAGCAGGGCCTCGACGGCGGGAGTCGTGGTGAAGGCCGCGCAGTCGAGGGGCGGCGCGACCTCCACGGCGGGCGCGTAGGTCGCGCGCGGACTGGTCGGCGCGGCGCCCGGGAGCCCGAGCGCCTGGCACCCGGCGAGGCAGAGCACAGCAAGCGCGGCGGCCGCCGCCGCACCCGACCTCCATCTCGCCATCGCACCGTCCTCGATCGAGACGACGATAACAGCGAAGAGGGCGCCGCCCGCGAACGGGAGACGCCCTCTGCTACTGCGTGTCGGCTGGACTCAGAAGTCCATGCCCGCGCCCGGGTCGCCCACCGGCGCCGGGTTCTTCTCGGGCTTGTCGGCGACGACGGCCTCGGTGGTGAGGAACAGGCCCGCGATGGACGCGGCGTTCTGCAGCGCCGAGCGGGTGACCTTCACCGGGTCGTTGATGCCGGAGGCCAGCATGTCGACGTACTCGCCGGTCGCGGCGTTGAGGCCGTGGCCGACCGGGAGCTCGCGCACCTTGGCGACGACGACGCCGGCCTCGAGGCCCGCGTTGATCGCGATCTGCTTCAGCGGCGCCTCGATGGCGACCTTGACGATGTTCGCGCCGGTCGCCTCGTCGCCGGTGAGCGACAGCTTCTCGAACGCGGTCTTGCCGGCCTGGATGAGGGCCACGCCACCACCGGCGACGATGCCCTCCTCGACGGCGGCCTTCGCGTTGCGGACGGCGTCCTCGATGCGGTGCTTGCGCTCCTTGAGCTCGACCTCGGTGGCCGCGCCCGCCTTGATGACGGCGACGCCGCCGGCGAGCTTCGCGAGACGCTCCTGGAGCTTCTCACGGTCGTAGTCCGAGTCGGTGTTCTCGATCTCGCCGCGGATCTGGGCCACGCGGCCGGCGATGGCCTCGGGGTCGCCCGCGCCCTCGACGATGGTGGTCTCGTCCTTGGTGATGACGACCTTGCGGGCCTGGCCGAGCAGGTCGAGGGTGACGTTCTCGAGCTTGAGGCCGACCTCCTCGGAGATGACCTGGCCGCCGGTGAGGATCGCGATGTCCTGCAGCATGGCCTTGCGGCGGTCGCCGAAGCCCGGGGCCTTGACGGCGACGGACTTGAAGATGCCGCGGATCTTGTTGACGATCAGGGTGGCCAGGGCCTCCCCGTCGACGTCCTCGGCGATGATGAGGAGCTGCTTGTTGGCCTGGATCACCTTGTCGACGATCGGGAGCAGGTCCTTGATCGAGGAGATCTTCTGGTTGGCGATGAGGATGTACGGGTCCTCGAACACCGCCTCCTGGCGGTCCTGGTCGGTGACGAAGTACTGCGACAGGAAGCCCTTGTCGAAGCGCATGCCCTCGGTCAGCTCGAGCTCGGTGCCGAAGGTGTTCGACTCCTCGACGGTGACGACGCCCTCCTTGCCGACCTTGTCGATCGCCTCGGCGATGATCTCGCCGATGGTGGTGTCGCCGGCGGAGATGGACGCGGTGGCGGCGATCTCGGCCTTGGTCTCGACCTCCTTGGCGCTGGCGACGAGCTCGTCGGTGACGGCCGCGACGGCCTTCTCGATGCCGCGCTTCAGCGTGATGGGGTCGGCGCCGGCGGCCACGTTGCGGAGGCCCTCCTTGACGAGCGCCTGAGCGAGCACGGTCGCGGTGGTGGTGCCGTCGCCCGCGACGTCGTCGGTCTTCTTCGCGACCTCCTTGACGAGCTCCGCGCCGATCTTCTCGTACGGGTCGTCGAGCTCGATCTCCTTCGCGATGGAGACGCCGTCGTTCGTGATGGTGGGAGCGCCCCACTTCTTCTCGAGGACGACGTTGCGACCGCGCGGGCCCAGCGTCACCTTGACGGTGTCGGCCAGGATGTTCAGGCCGCGCTCGAGGCCGCGGCGGGCGTCCTCGTCGAAAGCAATGATCTTTGCCATGTGTTTCTCGTCCCTCCCGGACGTCTGCGAAAGATTCCGTTTATTAGCACTCGATCAGATGGAGTGCTAAAGCGATTCTGGCACTCGCGCCAGGAGAGTGCAAGCGCGCGGGAGTCGTGCAAAGACAAAGGAGCGCCGCCCCGAAGGGCGGCGCTCCTCTTATTGGTCTTGCCGATCGCTGCGTACTACAGCGGACGCACCGACTCGGCCTGCGGGCCCTTGTTGCCCGAGCCGACCTCGAACTGCACCTGCTGGCCCTCTTCGAGGACCTTGTAGCCGTTCATGTCAATTGCGGAGTAGTGAACGAAAACGTCCTGTCCCCCACCTTCGACGGTGATGAATCCGTAGCCCTTTTCAGCGTTGAACCACTTCACGGTCCCGTTCGCCATGCATTACTCCCATTGCTGTGTCGCTCGCCCGGTCCAGCGCCGCGCGTTGACTCCCGATCCTAATGCTTGCAATAGGCGTTGACGCCAGTCTTTTGGCCAATCCGTTACGAAATCGGTCCGAAGTTAAACACGCGTGAAACAAAGGGATGAGCGCGCGTCCACACGCGGAACGACGCGCCGGTCAGCCCTTGTAGTCGCTGCCGACGACCACGGTGAGGTCCGCACCGCTTCCGGCGAAGTCCTGCGTGAGCGCGACGGTGGCGCCGGGCAGCGACTGCGCCACCCCGAGGGCTGCGGCCTGGTTCTTGGGATCGGAATAGTAGACGGTCGTCTGCGTCAGGTTCTGCTTGTCGGCGTTCGCGACTGCGCCGACCTTCCAGCCCGCCTTGGTCAGGGTGGCGCCGACCTTGCCGCCAAGACCGGAGGTCGTGGTCCCGTTCAGCACGTTGACGGTCAAAGAGGGGTCGACCGTCGGCGTGATGGTCGGGGTGGGCGTCGGGGTCGGAGTGGCAGTGTGGGTCGCGGTGCCGGTCGGGGAGTTCGCGGCACCGTGGAAGGAGATGGAGCCGCTCACCAGCGAGAGTCCGAAGATGCCGGCGGCGACCAGCACGACGACGGCGAGCGCGGCCCAGCCGACGGCGATCCAGCCGCGGCCCTTCGGCCGGGGAGCCCGGTGCGCACCGACGCGCTGCAGGCCGTCGGGGATGTCGTCGAACCGGTCTCTCGGGTACTTCTCTGCCATCTACAGGTGTTTCCTCGCGGTGTCAGTCACCGGACGGGAGTGTCCGGGATCGCCGTGCAGCCAGCCTGGTCTCGCGCAGCCGGAGCAGGCGCTTGACGAGCATGGGGTCGTGCTTGAGCGCCTCCGGTCGGTCGATCAGCGCTCCGAGAAGTTGATAGTACCGGGCGGCGGAGAGACCGAACTCCTCGCGGATGGCCTGCTCCTTGGCGCCGGCATGCCGCCACCACTGACGCTCGAACGCGAGGATGGCCGCCTCACGGTCGGTCAGGCCGCCCGCGTCCGGCGCGGGGATCCGGTGGTCCGCAGCCTCCGCCACGTGCACCGCCTCCCCTCACCGTCTTCGAGTCAGCCCTTCCCCGCGCTCGCGCCTCATCCTAGAGGCGCTGTCCTGTGCGTTCCCCGTTTGCGTCCGGCACGTCGCGGGCCGGAACAGGGAACAGTCGTCCGGCCGCCGCCGTTTAGGCTGGGGACGGACGACGAAAGGAACGCACGATGAGCGCATCGCAGAACGAGGCCGCGCAGGGCGCCTACGGGGTCGAGAAGACCGACGAGGAGTGGCGCCGCGAGCTCAGCCCGGAGCAGTACGCGGTGCTGCGCGAGGCGGGCACGGAACGGCCGTGGACCGGCGAGCTGCTCGACGAGGGCCGCGCCGGCCTCTACACCTGCGCCGCGTGCGGGGCGGAGCTGTTCAAGTCCGGCACCAAGTTCGACAGCGGCTGTGGCTGGCCGAGCTTCTACGAGTCGATCCGGCCGGAGGCCGTGCAGCTCCTCGAAGACGACAGCCTGGGCATGGTGCGCACCGAGGTGCGCTGCGCGAACTGCGGCTCGCACCTGGGGCACGTGTTCCCCGACGGCTTCGGCACCCCGACCGGCGACCGCTACTGCATGAACTCGATCTCGCTGAACTTCTCGCCAGAGGCCTGATGTCCGAGCTCGTCGAGCGGGTCGCCGCGCGCCGGTCGTACTCGCGCGTGACGCCCGCGGCGCCGACGCACGAAGAGCTGCTGCCGCTCGTGGCCGCAGCGGGCCGCGTCGCCGACCACTCGGCGCTGCACCCGTGGCGCGTCATCGAGTTGCGCGGCGACGCGCGCGTGCGGCTGGGCCGCGCGTTCGTGAAGGACGCGAAGGCGACGGGCGAGGAGGCGGCGAAGCTGGCGGCCAAGCCGCTGCGCTCGTCGCTGCTGCTCGCGATCGTCGCTGTGCGCACGGAGAGCGAGAAGGTGCCGGGCTGGGAGCAGGACGCGGTCGCCGCGGGCGTCGCGCACCTGCTGAGCCTGCTCCTGAACGACGCGGGCTGGGGCGTGATGTGGCGTACCGGCCACCACACCCGATCGAAGGCCGTGCACCGGATGCACGGCCTCGCGAAGAACGAGCGGCTCCTCGGCTGGCTCTACGTCGGCGGCGTCCCGGAGGACGGCAGGGAGGGCCACCGCACCTCCATCGACCCGGAGCGCTTCCTCAGCGTCCTCGACTGACCCGCTCGCCGGAGACCGCGCGCTCCCGACCCCAGCGCGTGCTGGCGACGGCGACCGCGACCAGGGCGAGCAGCGTGCCGGCGACGGTGGAGAACGCGACCGGCACGGTCGAGCTCGGCGCCAGCACGTCGAGCAGGAGCGCCGTCACAAGCTGACCGGCGACGGTCGCGAGACCGAGCAGCAGCACGCCCGTGATCCGGACGAGCAGCGCGGCCGCCGCGATGAACACGCAGCCGATCGCGCCGCCGAGGTAGAGCCACGGCTCGCTCGGCAGCGGTTTCGGGAGTCCGCGCAGGCTCCAGTCGACGGCCATGATCACCAGGAGGACCGTCGTCCCGACGACGAAGTTGATGAAAGTCGCGGTCAGGGCGCTCTCTGCGACCACCCGCACCTGGCCGTTGACGGCCTGCTGCCAGCCGAGCCCGAGGCCCGCGATCAACGGCAGCAGCATCAGCCAGAGCGGCACCGGACCGCCGAGCTGCGCGGAAACCGCCCAGGTCACGGCGCCGAGGGCGATCAGGGCGCCCGCGAGCCGCGCGGGGGTGATCGGGCGGCGCCCGCCCGGGCCCAGGCCGATCCGGTCGAGCACCAGCCCGCTGACGGTCTGCCCGGCCACCACGGCGACCGTGAACAGCGCGACGCCGAGCACGGCGGCGGCGACGCCCTGCGACAGCACCAGGAACGCGCCCGCGGCGCCGCCGGCGACGTACCACCAGGGCAGCTCGCGCGAGCGGAGGGCGGCGATGACCCTGCCGAAGCCGCGCCGACCCACCGGGGCGACCGCCATCGCGACGAGGAGGATCACCAGCCCGGAGCCGAACGAGATGACGGCGGCGGTGACGCCGTCGCCCAGCCGCTGCCCGAGCTCGCCGTTGATGCGCGACTGCAGGGCGACGCCCGCCCCGCAGACGATGGCGCAGACGAGCGCGAGCCAGAGGGGGAAGGAGCGGGATGTCACTCCCCCAAGCCTAGAGCGCTCGGCGGTCGAGCGGACGCTCAGGGAGCGGGCGCCTCGCCGTCGGCGGGCGACGGGTGCGGGAGCCAGGGGATGTTCTCCTCGGGCGCGACGTCCTTCTCGAAGTCGAGGTCGTAGTCGTCGCCCTGCTCCACCACGTCGGGCTTGTCGGCGTCGTCGGGTCGGTCTGCGTCGGGCTTCTCGCGCGGTTCGTCGGTCATGCCCTCACCGTACCCGGGGCCTCCCCGGCGAGGAAGGCGATCGGCGACTCGATCGCGTCGGCGATCTCGCGCAGGAACCGTGCCGCCACTCCGCCGTCGGTGACGCGGTGGTCGAAGACCAGGCTGAGCTGCACGATGCGGCGCGGGACGACCGCTCCCTCGACCACCCAGGGGCGCTCGATGACGCGGCCGATGCCGAGAATCGCGACCTCCGGGTGGTTGATGATCGCGGCGCTGCCGTCCACGCCGAGGCTGCCGTAGTTGTTCACGGTGAACGTCGAGCCGGTGAGGTCCGCGGGCGGCAGCACGCCCTCGCGGGCGGCGGCGGACAGGCGGCCGAGCTCGGCGTCCAGCTCGCGGACGCTCGACCGGTCGGCGCGGCGGATCACTGGGACCAGCAGCCCGCGCGGGGTGTCGGCGGCGAAGCCGAGGTTCACCCCGGTGAACGTCTCGATCCCGTCGCCGTCGGCGGTGACCCTGCCCGCGAGCTCGGGATGCCGGGCGAGCGCGCTCAGCGTGAAGCGCGAGATGAAGGCGAGCAGCGACGGCGGCCTGCCCGACTTCCCGAGGGCCCGCCTGGCCTCCCACAGCGCCGTCGCGTCGACGTCGACCCAGACGGTGGCCTCCGGGATCTCCGAGCGGCTGCGGGTCATGGTCTCGGCGACCGTGCGGCGCAGGCGGGAGAACGGGGTGACGGAGGCGATGTCCAGGCCGGTCCGGGGGTCGGTCCCCGGCTCCTCCGCAGCGGGAGCCGGACCGGTCGCGCGCGCCGCAGGCGCTGCGGGCGCGGTGAGCGTGCTCGGCGCGGTGGCCTTGGCGGCAGCGAGCGCGGCCTCCACGTCGCGGCGCGTGACGACGCCGCCGGCGCCGCTCGGGGTGAGCGACGCGAGGTCGATGCCGTGCGTGTGCGCCAGAGCGCGGACCACGGGCGACACGACCGGGACGATCCGGCTCGGCGCGCCGGCGGCAACGCCCGAGCCGCGCTGGGCGGCGCGGCCGCGGCGGCGGGCGGTGGCGTGATCGGTGGTGCCGTAGCCGACGAGGACCGCGCCCGAGCCGGCGGCGACGGGTTCGGGCTCCCGCTCCGGCGCGGTGGCGACGGACTCGGGCTGCGCGTCGACGGCCTCCGGCTGCGCGGCGACGGGCTCGTCGGCCTCGACCTCGGCCTCCTCCCGCACCTCCAGCAGCGGTGAGCCGACCATGATCGTCTCGCCCTCCTCGCCGTGGCAGGCGGCGACGACGCCCGCGTACGGGGACGGCACCTCCACGACCGACTTGGCGGTCTCCACCTCGGCGATCGGCTGGTCCACCGTCACGGTGTCGCCGACTGCGACCAGCCAGCGGACCAGTTCGGCGTCGGCGAGCCCTTCGCCCAGATCGGGCAGCGCGAAGACCTTCATGCGTCCTCCCACTGCAGGCTGTCGACCGCGTCGAGCACGCGGTCCACTCCGGGCAGGTAGAAACGCTCCAGCTTCGGCGGTGCGAACGGGGTGTCGAATCCGGTCACCCGCCGCACCGGCGCCTCCAGGTAGTGGAAGCAGCGCTCGGAGACGCGCGCGGCGATCTCGGAGGCGACGCTGGCGAAGCCCGGCGCCTCGGCGACGACCACGGCGCGGCCGGTCGCGCGCACGGCGGCGCAGACGGTCTCGTCGTCGAACGGGGTCAGGGTCCGCACATCCACCACGGCCAGGCTGCGGCCCTCCTCGGCCGCGGCCTCCGCTGCGGCGAGCGCCACCGGCACGGTCGGCCCGTAGGCGATCAGGGTCGCGTCGGTGCCCTCCCGGGCGACGCGCGCGCGGCCGAGCTCCGGCAGCGGCGCGGTCGTGTCGACCTCGCCGGTCGACCAGTACAGCTTCTTCGGCTCCATGAACACCACCGGGTCCGGCGACGCGATAGCCGCGCGGAGCAGGCCGTAGGCGTCCTGCGGCGTCGCGGGCGACACCACGGTCAGGCCGGGGGTGTGCACGTAATAGGCCTCGGAGGAGTCGGAGTGGTGCTCGACGCCGCCGATGCCACCCGCGAAGGGGATGCGGATGACCATCGGCAACCGGACCTTCCCGCGGGTGCGGTTGCCCATCTTCGCGACATGGTCCACGATCTGCTCGAACGCCGGGTAGGCGAACGCGTCGAACTGCATCTCGACCACCGGGCGCATCCCGTTCATCGCCATCCCGACGGCGGTGCCGACGATGCCGGACTCGGCCAGCGGGGTGTCGAAGCAGCGCTGCTCGCCGAAGCGCTTGGTCAGGCCGTCGGTGATCCGGAAGACGCCGCCGAGCGTGCCGACGTCCTCGCCGAAGACGAGGACGGACGGGTCGGCTTCGAGGGAGTCCGCCAGTGCACGGTTCAGGGCCTGCGCCATGGTCATGGTGGCCACCGCAGGCTCGGACGGCTTCTCGGCGACGGGCTGCCGGTCGTCGGGCTGCCGGTCATCGGGTTGCCGGTCGTCGGGCTGCCGGTCGGCGGGGGCGTCGTGCATGAGCGTCATCGGGCGACCTCCTCGGTGGTGCGGGACTCGGCGGCGAGTTCGGCTGCCAGCAACTCGGACTGCTCGCGCAGTTGCGGCGTCGGCGACGCGTAGACGTATTCGAACAGGTCGAGGGGCCGCGGCTCGGCGTCGACCATGATCCGGGTGCGGAGGTCGGCGGCGACGCGCTCGGCGTCCGAGCGGAACTCCGCGTCGTCGGCGTCCGTCAGCGCGCCCTCCGCCGTCAGCCAGGTGCGCAGGCGCAGCAGCGGGTCGCGGGCGATCCACGGCTCCACCTCCGCGGAGCTCCGGTAGCGGCTGGCGTCGTCGGCGTTGGTGTGCGACTTCATCCGGTAGGTGAGCGCCTCCACCAGGGTGGGGCCGCCGCCCTCGCGGGCTTCGGTGACGGCCTCGTCCAGGACCGCGAGCAGTGCGGCGAGGTCGTTGCCGTCCACCAGGCGCCCGCGCATGCCGTACCCGACGCCCTTGTGCGCCAAGCTCGGCGCGGCCGTCTGCCGGCTGAGCGGAACGGAGATGGCGTACCCGTTGTTCTGGACCAGGAAGACCACCGGGAGGTGGAACACGGCTGCGAAGTTGAGCGCCTCGTGGAAGTCGCCCTCGCTGGTGGCGCCGTCGCCGCACAGCGCAACGACCACGGTGTCCTCACCGCGCATCCGGGCGGCGTGGGCGAAGCCGACAGCGTGCAGGAGCTGGGTGGCGAGCGGCGTCGCCTGCGGGGCCACCCGGTACTCGTTCGGGTCGTAGCCCGAGTGCCAGTCGCCGCGCAGCAGCAGGAACGCCTCGAACGGGTCCACCCCCCGGGAGACCACTGCGACCGAGTCGCGGTAGGTGGGGAACAGCCAGTCCTGCTCGCCGAGCACCATCGCCGCCGCGACCTCGCAGGCCTCCTGGCCGTGCGACGACGGGTAGACGGCCAGCTTGCCCTGCCGCACCAGGGCGTCGGCCTGGTCGTTGAGCCGCCGGCCGAGCACGAGGCGGCCGTAGCCGTCGCGGAGGCGGTCGGTGGCCGGGAACGCGTAGTGCTCATGCGGGTGGCCCGAGCCCTGCTCGTCGATGAGCCGCAGCGGGGTGTCGCCCGGCATCAGATCGTCGGCGTGCATCTGTTCTCCTTCGAAAGACGTCGCTGATCATCAGAATGACTTCGCTGGACCCACTTCGCCAGGTGTCCGGGAGTTTCGAGACGAATGGATGCGCAACGGTGCGATCGGTGTCAAACTGTCTCCCACCATGGACGACATCGACACCCGCATCGTCGACGCACTGCGCGCCGATGGTCGCGCCTCCATCACCGCCGTCGCCGAGGCGGCGCACGTCTCGCGCGCCAACGCCTACGCCCGGGTCTCCCGCCTGGTCGAGGAGGGCGTGATCACCGGGTTCACGGCCAAGGTCGACCCGCGTCGCTCCGGCCGCGCGTCGTCGGCGTACGTGACCATGCGCGTGGAGCAGGCGGCCTGGCACGACCTCCGCGCTCGGCTGAGCGCCATCCCGGAGGTCGAGCACTTCGCGCTGGTCGGCGGCGACTTCGACGTCATCCTGCTGGTGCGGGCCCGCGACAACGAGGACCTGCGGCGAGTGGTGCTGGAGGAGCTGACCACCATGCCGTCAGTGCGGGACACCAAGACGTCGCTGGTGTTCGAGGACCACGACCTGCGGTAGCGGGCCTCAGGACTCGTGCCGAATCGCCCGGGCGGCGCTACGCTCACCCCATGGCGAACCCTGCGGCGGGCGCGCTCACGTCGGAGCTCACGGTCGGGGACCTGATGGCCCTCGCCCGCCTGGGCGATCGTGCCGCCGTCGACGGGCTGACCGTCGCCCTCACCTGGCGCTACGAGCACACGATGACGCTCGCCAAAGCACTCGCGGCGGCCGGGTCCGGGGTCATCCTCTCGCTCGTGGTGCCGGTGCTGCAGTCGAATCCCGGAGTGAACCCGGTGCCGGTGGCCGCGTGGCTCTGGGTGCTCATCGCCGGGACGGTCACCATGCTCAGCGGCGGCGTCTTCTACGTGCTCGCGCGCCGCGCCCAGCGCACGTTCGTGCTGGCGCAGGGGCTGCTCGCCGAGCTGCTCGCACTGCGGCAGCCGCCGGCGCCGCCCGCACCGGGAGCGCAGCCGTGAGCACCACCATCGTGGTCGTTCTGGCCTCCTTCGTCGTCGTGCTGGCGGTCGCCCTCACGGTCGCCGCGCTGATCGTGCGGGCCTCCCGGCTGCGGTCGGATCGGGACCGTGCAGCGGCGCTCGCCGGTCCCGCCGCGTGGAGCGCGCTCTCCGGCATCTCCCTGTCCGGCTACGCCGACGACCAGCGGGTGCGCGCCGCGGTGGACGGTTTCCTCAGCGCCGGCCGGCGAGGATGAGCGCCCCCTCCCTCCCCCGGCTCCCCGTCGCCGGCGACCGGGATCCGTCGCGGGCGCACTGGATGGAGCTGTTCTTCGATCTCGTGTTCGTGGCGCTCGTGGGGCAGCTCGCGCACGGGCTGCACACCGAGCCGTCGTTCGGGACGCTCGCGGTGTTCGTCGCCCTGTTCGCGTCGGTGTGGTGGTCGTGGGTGAACCTGACCTTCGTCGTGGACGTGTCGCCGCAACTCAGCGCGCGACGGCTGTCGATCGTGATGCTGATCGCGATGTTCGCCGTCGGAGCGCTCGCGGTCGCCGCGCCGCAGGCGGTCGGCGAGCGGGCCTGGCTGTTCGCGGCCGGCAACGCGCTGCTGCGCGTGCTGCTGCTGGTGGTGTGGATCCGGTTCTCCTGGTCGAACGGGAAGGCCTCCCGCGTCCGCATCCTCGCCTACAACGGGCTGACTGCCGCGATCTGGCTGGTGTCGATCGCCCTGCCGGCTCCGGCGGACTACGTGCTGTGGGCGGTCGCGATCGTGCTGGAGGTCGTGCTGCTGACCGCGACCTCCGGGAGCTGGGCGGCGATCGCCCTCGAACGCCTGAACGTCGAGCACCTGTCCGAGCGGTTCGGGCTGCTCGTCATCATCGTGCTGGGCGAGTCCGTACTGAGCGTCGTGGACGCGGTGAGCGGCGCCTGGACGCTCGCCGCCGGGCTCGTGGGGGTGCTCGGGCTGCTGCTGACCTCTGGGCTGGCCTGGTCGTTCTTCCTGTACGGCGTGGCTGCGATGACCCACGGGCTCGAGCGGCTGCTGGCGGCCGGCGACGCACGCACGATCCGCGACACGGTCGCCTTCCTGCCGTTCCTGCTGCTGGCCGGGGTCACCGCCCTGTCCGGTGCGCTCGCCGAGGGGATCGCACACCCGGGCGAACCGCTTCCGCCCGCTCTGGCCGCGTCGCTCGGCGGCGGGATCGCACTGTTCTACCTGACGAACGCGGTCATCGCGCGGCGCTACGGCGACCCGTGGGGGGTCGTGCTGCGGTGGGCGTCGCCGGCGGTCGGACTGTCCGCCGCGCTCGCGGTGGCGGCGCTGTGGCTGCCCGCCGCGGCCGCCATCGGCTGCGCGGTGGTGATCCTGGGGGTGGTCGTGACGTCGGCGGAGCTCGCCTCGCGGGCGCGCCGGTTGCTCGCCGGTCGGGGTTCTGCGACTATTTACTAGCTGAACGTTCGTTCGGTAATTCGCATTCGAAGGAGCTGCGATGGCCGAGGCCTACCTCGTCGGCGGTGTCCGCACCGCGGTCGGACGCTACGGCGGAGCACTGGCGGGCGTCCGGCCCGACGACCTCGCCGCCCTGGTGGTGGGTGAGGCGGTGCGTCGCGCGGGGGTCGACGGCGCAGCGCTGGACGACGTGATGCTGGGAGCCGCGAACCAGGCGGGCGAGGACAACCGGAACGTGGCGCGGATGGCCGCCCTGCTGGCGGGCCTCCCGGACACCGTGCCGGGCGTGACCGTCAACCGGCTCTGCGCGTCGGGCCTCAGCGCCGTCACGCTCGCCGGGCAGGCGATCCGCGCGGGCGACGCCGACCTGATCGTGGCCGGAGGCGTGGAGTCGATGACGCGGGCGCCCTGGGTGCAGGCCAAGCCGGCACGGCCGTGGGCGAAGCCGGGGCCGCAGTTCGACACCTCGATCGGCTGGCGGTTCACCAACCCGCGGTTCCTGGAGCGCGACAAGGCCACCTACTCGATGCCGGAGACGGCGGAGGAAGTCGCCCGGC
Organism: Leifsonia sp. GW821-FHT13C09; assembly: GCF_058806435.1. Lineage (NCBI taxonomy): Bacteria > Bacillati > Actinomycetota > Actinomycetes > Micrococcales > Microbacteriaceae > Leifsonia > Leifsonia sp. GW821-FHT13C09. Next base: position 370,653 of record NZ_JBXAPS010000003.1, read on the forward strand.
TCGACGGGATCAGCCGGGAGGAGGCCGACGCCTTCGCCCTGGAGAGCCACCGGCGCGCCGCGGCGGCGACCGACGCCGGTCGCTTCGCCGACGAGATCGTCCCGGTTGCGACGGCGGCCGGCGAGGTCACGGCCGACGAGAGCATCCGCCGCGACACCGACGCGGCCGCCCTCGCGGCACTGCGGCCGGTGGTCGCTGGAGGCCGCGTCGTCACCGCGGGCAACTCCTCGCCGCTCAACGACGGCGCGTCCGCGATCCTCGTCGCGAGCGGCGACTCCGTGCAGCGCTACGGCCTCCGCCCGCGCGCGCGGATCGTCGCCTCGGCGAGCGCCGGCGTGGCGCCGGAGGTGATGGGACTCGGCCCCGTCCCCGCGACGAATCGCGCACTCGAACGCTCCGGCCTGGAACTCGGCGACATCGGCAGCATCGAACTCAACGAGGCCTTCGCGGCTCAGGCGATCGCCTGCCTGCGCCGACTGGGGCTGGACGACGACAGCGGCCGGGCGCGGGTGAATGCCGACGGGGGCGCGATCGCGCTCGGGCACGCGCTCGGGTCGAGCGGCGCGCGCATCCTGGTGACGCTGCTCGGCCGGATGGAGCGGGAGGGGTCTCGGTACGGCCTGGCGACGATGTGCGTCGGCGTCGGGCAGGGCGCTGCGCTGATCGTGGAAGCGCTGTGATGGCCGAGCCGACCACGCTGCTGGTCACCGAGAGCGCCGACCGGGTGGTCGCGACGCTCAACCGTCCCGAGCGGCGCAACGCGATCGACCAGCGGATGGTGGACGAACTGCACGCGCTCTGCGACGGCCTGGAGCGCGACCCGCGCATCCTCATCCTCACCGGGTCCGAGGGCGTCTTCGCCTCCGGCGCCGACATCGCGGAACTGCGCGAGCGCACCGCGGCCGACGCGCGCCGCGCCATCAACGCGACGATCTTCCTCCGCATAGCCGAACTCCCGATGCCGGTGATCGCGGCGCTGGACGGCTATGCGCTCGGCGGCGGCGCCGAGCTCGCCTACGCCGCGGACTTCCGGCTGGGCACCCCTCGGTTGCGGATCGGCAACCCGGAGACCTCGCTCGGCATCATCGCCGCGGCCGGCGCCCTCTGGCGGCTGCCGCAGCTCGTCGGCGAGTCGCTCGCGGCCGAGATCACGATGGCCGGACGCGTGCTGAACGGCGCGGAGGCGCTGGCCGCCGGGCTCGTGAGCGATTTGTTCGAGCCAGGCGAGCTGCTCGCCGGCGCGCACGCGCTCGCCGACCGGATCGCGAAGAACGATCCCCTCGCGACCCAGTACACGAAGCGGCTCCTCCGCGCGCCGCTCGGCGCGCATCCGGACGCCGAGCGGGAGGCGCAGGCCGTGCTGTTCGAGTCGCCCGAGAAGCAGCGGCGGATGACCGAGTTCCTGGAGCGGAGGCGGCGATGAGCGACCAGCGGAGCGGGGTCCCAGAGAACGTCGGCGTGATCGGCGGCGGCCGGATGGGCGCGGGGATCGCGCACGCCTTCCTGATGGCGGGCGCGCGCGTCGCCGTCGTCGAGCGCGACGCCGCCGCGGCCGACGCCGCCCGCGAGCGCGTCGAGGCTGCGATCGACGGCAGCGTGCGCCGCGGCGCCACCGCCCCGGCTTCCGACCGGCTGATCGCCACCACCTCCTGGGACGCCCTGCGCGGCGCCGCCCTCGTCGTGGAGGCCGTGCCCGAGCTTCCTGAGCTCAAGCACGACGCGCTCCGCCGCGCCGAGGAGCTTCTGGAGCCCGGCGCGGTGCTCGCGAGCAACACCTCCTCGCTGTCCATCGACGGCCTCGCCGAGGTGCTCGAGCGGCCGGGTGGCTTCCTCGGCATGCACTTCTTCAACCCGGTGCCCGCCTCCGCACTGGTGGAGGTCGTGGCCGGGCAGGCCACCGCGCCGAGCGCCCTCGAACTCGCCACCGGCTGGGTGGGCGCCCTCGGCAAGACGCCGATCGTGGTGCGCGACTCTCCCGGCTTCGCCTCGTCCCGGCTCGGCGTGCTGCTCGGGCTGGAGGCTGTGCGGATGGTCGAGGAGGGCGTCGCCTCCCCGGATGCCATCGACACGGCGATGACCCTGGGCTACAAGCACCCGGTCGGGCCGCTGCGGCTCACCGACATCGTCGGGCTGGACGTGCGACTCGACATCGCGGAGTACCTCGCGAGCGAGCTGGGGCCGCGGTTCGAGCCTCCCGCACTGCTGCGCCGCATGGTCGCGGACGGCCTGCTCGGCCGCAAGTCCGGCCGCGGGTTCTACGTGTGGGACGGCGACACCGCGGGCGGCGCACCGCTCACGCGCGCTCCGGAGCCGCCACGATGAGGTTCGTGATGCGCACGGTGCAGAGCCGGTTGCCCTCCTCGTCGGTGAGGACCACCTCGTGCGAGGTGACCGTCCTGCCGAGCCGGATCGCGGTCGCGACCCCGGTCACGAGGCCGCTGCGCGCCGACCGGTGGTGCGTCGCGTTGATGTCGAGTCCGACCGCGCTGCGGCCGGGCCCGGCGTGGATGACGGCCGCCCACGAGCCGAGCGCCTCCGCGAACGCCACCGAGGCACCCCCGTGCAGCAGCCCGAACGACTGGCGGTTGCCCGCCACCGGCATCGTCGCGACGACGCGCTCGGCGGATTGCTCCAGGATGCGCACGCCCATCTTCTCGTCGAGCTCGCCGAGCTCGATCGTCCAGTCTCCATCGGCCACGGCACCAGCCTATGTCCGATCCCCGTCCGTCCGATTCCTGCATGTCCGATCCAGCCGAGCGCCGTCGCTCCGCACCCTCCCGGGAGGTACCGAATCATGAGTCTGCCCAGCTACCTGCGCGATCAGTGGTGGAGCCCGGCGTCCGACGAGGGCGCCGCGGAGGTGCGCGACGCCTCCACCGGCGAGCTCGTCGCCCGCGTCAGCGCCGAGGGCGCCGACCTGGCCGGCGCGCTCGAGTACGCGCGCACGGTCGGCCAGGCGTCGCTCGGCGAGCTGACCTTCCACCAGCGCGCGGTCCTGCTCAAGCGGATGGCGCAGGTGCTGACCGAGCGCAAACAGGAGCTCTACGACCTCTCCGCCCGCGCGGGCGCCACCCGGACCGACGCCTGGATCGACGTGGACGGCGGCATCGGCGCGCTGTTCACGTACTCCTCGAAGGGCCGCCGCGAGCTCCCGAACGCGCAGGTCGTCGTGGACGGCCCGGCGGAGTCGCTGGCGAAGGACGGCTCGTTCCTCGGCCAGCACATCTTCACCCGGCTGCCCGGTGTCGCCGTGCAGATCAACGCGTTCAACTTCCCGGTCTGGGGGCTGCTGGAGAAGTTCGCGCCGTCCTTCCTCGCCGGGATGCCGACGCTCGCGAAGCCCGCGACGCCGACGGCGTACGTGGCGGAGGCGATGGTGCGCATCCTGGTCGAGTCCGGCCTGCTGCCGGCCGGGTCGCTCCAGCTCGTGAGCGGCGGCGTCCCTGGGCTCTTCGACCACCTGCGGCTCGGCGACCTGGTGGCGTTCACCGGGTCGGCCTCCACCGCCGAGCGGCTGCGGTCGCACGAGGCGGTGCAGACCGGCGGGGTGCGCTTCACGAGCGAGACGGACTCCATCAACGCGTCGGTGCTCGGCCCGGACGCGCTTCCCGGCACGCCGGAGTTCGACGCCTACGTGAAGCAGCTCGTCGTGGAACTGACCGCGAAGGCCGGCCAGAAGTGCACGGCCATCCGCCGCGCGATCGTCCCGGCCGCGGCCGTGGACGACCTGCTCGGGGCGGTGCGCTCACGCCTCGCTGAGCGCGTGGTGATCGGCGACCCGCGCGCGGAGGGCGTCACGATGGGCCCGCTCGCCTCGCGCGAGCAGCGCTCCGAGGTGCTGCGCCAGGTGACGCGGCTGGTGGCGGCGGGCGGCGAGCTCGCGATCGGCGGCCTCGACCAGCCGAGCGTCCGCCGCGGCGACGGCACCCTGGGGGTCGAGCCGGAGGGCGCGTTCGTCGCCCCGATCGTGCTGCGGTTCGCCGACGCCCGGACGCCGGAGGCGCACACCGTGGAGGCCTTCGGCCCAGTCGCGGCCGTGCTGCCGTACGGCTCTGCGGCCGAGGCGGCCGAGCTCGTGGCGCTCGGCGGCGGCTCGCTGGTCACCAGCGCGGCCACGCACGACCCGGACTTCGCGCGCGAGCTGGTGCTGGCGACGGCCGCGTACAACGGCCGCATCCTCCTGCTCGACCGCGACGACGCGCGCACCTCGACCGGACACGGCTCGCCGATGCCGCACCTCGTCCACGGCGGCCCCGGCCGTGCGGGCGGGGGCGAGGAGCTGGGCGGCATCCGTGCCGTCCTGAACCACATGCAGCGGACGGCGATCCAGGGCTCCCCCGACCTCCTCACCGCGGTAACCGGCGTGTGGCACGAGGGCGCCGCCGCCGCGACGGACGGCCCGCACCCCTTCCGCAAGTCGCTCGCGACGCTGCGGATCGGCGACCAGGTGCAGTCCGAGTCCCGCCGGGTGACGCTGGACGACATCGAGACCTTCGCAACCTTCACCGGCGACACCTTCTACGCGCACATGGACGAGGAGGCCGCCGCCGCGAACCCGTTCTTCCCCGGCCGCGTCGCGCACGGCTACCTGCTCGTGTCCTGGGCCGCCGGGCTGTTCGTCGACCCGGCGCCGGGTCCGGTGCTTGCCAACTCCGGGCTGGAGAACCTGCGGTTCGTGACGCCGGTCTCCCCCGGCGACAGCATCCGGGTCGCGCTGACGGCCAAGCAGATCACGCCGCGCGAGACGGAGGACTACGGTGAGGTGCGCTGGGACGCCCGCATCCTCAACCAGAAGGACGAGCTGGTCGCGTCCTACGACGTGCTGACGCTCGTCGCGAAGGAGTAGGAAGCGGTCAGGCGGGCGCGCGCAGGGCGAGGGCGAGGATGGTGTCGGCGAGCGCGTCCGGTGGCACCGGCCCGGCGGGGTCGTACCACTCGGTCAGCGAGTTGATCATGCCGAACAGCAGGCGGGCGACGACCCCCGGGTCGGCGTCCACGCGCAGCGAGCCCTCGTCGCGCGCCTCCGCCACCAGCGCCGCGACCGCGTGGTCGAAGGCGCGCCGGCGCTGCAGCGCGGCCCGCTCCACCTCCGTGTTGCCGCGCACCCGAAGCAGCAGCGTGACGTACGGGAGGCGGTCCACCAGCACGAGCACCGCGCCGCGGAGCACCTGCGCGAGCCGCTCGGCGGCGGTTCCGGTGGTCTCCTCGGCCGAGCGCAGCGCGCCCTCCAAGCCGTCGAGCGCCTCGTCCAGCGCGAGCGCGAGCAGTTCGTCCTTGGAGGCGACGTGGTGGTAGATCGCCGACTTGGACAGCCCCAGGCGCTCGGCCAGCATCCCGATCGAGGTCGCATCGTAGCCGTGCTCGTTGAAGGCGGCCACGGCGACCTCGAGGATGCCGCGCTGGTCGTAGCCGGGCCGGCCCCGGCGCAGGGGCTCGGCCGTCCGGGTGTCGGTCACCTGGCAAGTGTGGCATGAACCCACCCGGCTCGCATATACTGAACGAACGATCAGTAAGTAATGATGGGAGCTGGTTCAATGGCGAACACGACGGAGACCGCCGTCCCCACCGATGACGACGCCGCGGGCGAGGCGCTCTTCGAGCAGCTCATCGCGGCGGACTCCCGCATCGAGCCGCGCGACTGGATGCCGGACGCCTACCGGCGCACCCTCATCCGGCAGATGTCGCAGCACGCCCACTCCGAGATCATCGGCATGCAGCCGGAGGCCAACTGGATCAGCCGGGCCCCGAGCCTCAAGCGCAAGGCGATCCTGATGGCCAAGGTGCAGGACGAGGCCGGCCACGGGCTCTACCTCTACTCCGCGACGCAGACGCTCGGCATCACGCGCGACGAGATGACGGAGCAGCTGATCACCGGCGCGGCCAAGTACTCCTCGATCTTCAACTACCCGACCCTGAGCTGGGCCGACATCGGCGCGATCGGCTGGCTGGTCGACGGCGCGGCGATCTGCAACCAGGTGCCGCTCTGCCGCTGCTCGTACGCTCCCTACGGCCGCGCCATGGTCCGCATCTGCAAGGAGGAGTCGTTCCACCAGCGCCAGGGCTTCGAGATCCTGCTGACGCTCATGCGCGGCACCCCGGAGCAGCAGCGGATGGCGCAGGACGCCGTGAACCGCTGGTACTGGCCGTCGCTGATGATGTTCGGGCCGCCGGACGCCGACTCCCCGAACTCCGCGCGCTCGATGGCGTGGAAGATCAAGCGGTTCTCCAACGACGAGCTGCGGCAGCGGTTCGTCGGGATGCTCGTCCCGCAGGCGGAAGCGCTCGGCGTGACGTTCCCCGACCCGGACCTGAAGTGGAACGAGGAGCGCCAGGCGTACGACCTCGGCGAGATCGACTGGAGCGAGCTGCAGCGCGTCATCGCCGGCGAGGGCCCGTGCAACGCGCAGCGGCTGCAGCGCCGCCGCGAGGCGCACGAGGACGGCGCGTGGGTGCGCGAGGCGGCTGCGGCGTATGCGGAGAAGAGGGCGCAGAAGGCTCGCGCTCAGGAGGTCGCGGCATGACCGACAAGCAGCCAATCCCCCACAAGGCGGCCGCCCACGAAGTCTGGCCCCTCTGGGAGGTCTTCGTGCGCGCCTCCCGCGGCCTCAGCCACGTGCACGTCGGCTCGCTGCACGCGCCCGACGAAGAGCTCGCGGTGCGCAACGCCCGCGACCTCTACACCCGGCGCGGCGAGGGCGTCTCGATCTGGGTGGTCCGCTCCGACGCGATCACCACGAGCGACCCGGACGCCAAGGACGCGTTCTTCACGTCGCCCGAGGGCAAGAACTTCCGGCACGCCACGTACTACACGGAGAGCGAAGGGGTGAAGCACCTGTGAGCGAGTCCGCCCACGATCACGGCGACGAGCACGGCCACGTCGAGCTCAGCACCGTGACCCTGTCCGCCGAGTTCGTCGCTGACGAGACGACCGCCTCCCCCGACGTCGCCGAGTACGCGCTGTGGCTCGGCGACGACTCGCTCGTGCTCGCCCAGCGGCTCGGCTGGTGGATCGCCCGCGCGCCCGAGCTGGAGGAGGACGTGGCGCTCGCGAACATCGCCCTCGACCTCCTGGGCCACGCCCGCGCTCTGCTGCGCTACGCCGGCAGCGCCACCGAGCGTTCCGAGGACGATCTGGCCTACTGGCGCGACGAGCAGGACTTCCGCTCTGCGCACCTCGTCGAGCAGCCGAACGGCGACTTCGCGCACACGATCGTGCGGCAGTTCGCGGTCGCGCACTACCTCTTCGAGCTCTACGAGCGCCTGCGCGCCTCCGAGGACCCGGTGCTCGCGGCGATCGCGGGCAAAGCGGTCAAGGAGGTCGCCTACCACTGCGACCACGCCGACCAGTGGGTGCTGCGGCTGGCGCTCGGCACCGACGAGTCCCGGCGGCGCACGCTGACCGCTTTCGACGACCTGTGGCCGTACGTGGCGGAGCTGTTCCGCGACGAGCCGCTGCTGGACCGGCTGGAGGGCGTCGCTCCGCGGCCGTCGACCCTGCGCGACGCCTTCGACGCGGCGATCGCGCCGATCCTGGCGGAGGCCGAGCTGGAGCTCCCGAGCACCTTCACCGCCGCGGGCGGCGGACGCCGGGGCCGGCACTCCGAGTACCTCGGCCCGCTGCTCGCGGAGATGCAGGTGCTCACCCGCTCGCACCCCGGAGCGAGCTGGTGACCGGGCACGCGGCCGAGGCGGGACGGGCCTGGGCGGCCGCCGCCGCGGTGCTCGACCCCGAGGTCCCTGTCCTGAACATCGACGATCTGGGCGTGCTGCGCGCGGTGACCGTGACCGACACCGGGGTGGAGGTCGTGCTCACGCCGACCTACTCCGGCTGCCCGGCGATGGACGCCATCCGCGAGGACGTCGTGCACGCGCTCGCCGCCGAGGGCTTCGGCGACGTGCGGGTCAGCCTGGCGCTCGCCCCGGCCTGGACGACGGACTGGATCAGCGAGCACGGCCGCGCCGCGCTCCGCGACTACGGCATCGCGCCGCCGTCCGGCGCAGGCCCGGTGCGGCTCACGCTCGCGATCAAGTGCCCGCACTGCGGCTCGCTGAAGACCAGGGAGGTCTCCCACTTCGGCTCTACCGCGTGCAAGGCGCTGTTCGTCTGCGACGAGTGCGGCGAGCCGTTCGACCACTTCAAGGCTCTGTGAGGGCCCGCTGATGGCGCGTGCGCGATTCCACACGCTCGCGGTCGCCGAGGTGCGACCGCTGACCGCCGCGAGCGTCGAGGTGACCTTCGCGGTCCCCGACGACCTCCACGGCGAGTACGACTACCTGCCCGGGCAGCATGTCGCCCTCCGCGCGACGGTCGGCGGCACGGAGCTGCGGCGCAGCTACTCGATCTGCCGGCCGCCGACACCGGGCCGGATCAGCGTCGCGATCAAGCGCGACCTGGGCGGCGCGTTCTCCACGTGGGCGACCAGCGAGCTGCACGCCGGCGACCGGATCGATGTGATGAGTCCGCAGGGGACGTTCACGATCGACCTCGGAGCTCTGGACGGCGTCCACGTCGCCGGCATCGCCGCAGGCTCCGGCATCACGCCTCTGATGGCGCTGGCCTCCAGCGTGCTGGCGGCGTCGGACACCAGCACGTTCACGCTCGTCTACACGAACCGCACGGCGATCGACGTGATGTTCCTGGAGGAGCTGGCCGACCTCAAGGACCGCTACCCCTCGCGGCTCGCGCTGCACCACGTGCTCTCGCGCGAGCAGCGCTCTGCTCCCCTGCTGTCCGGCCGGATCGACGAGGAGCGGCTGCGCACCATCCTGGACGCGCTGGTGCCGCCGGACACCGTCGACCAGTGGTTCCTGTGCGGGCCGTTCGAGCTGGTGCAGCTCTGCCGCGACGTGCTGGAGACTTACGACGTGCCGCGGCAGAACATCCACTTCGAGCTCTTCACGACCGGCGAGCCGGGCGAGGTCCGCGGCGACGTGGGGCACCCGGTCGTCGTGCATGAGGGCGAGAAGACGGCGGAGATCGAGTTCACCCTCGACGGGCAGACCTCCACGGTGACGACGCCGGTCGACGCGAACGAGTCGGTGCTCAACGCCGCGCTGCGGGTGCGGCCGGACGTGCCGTTCGCCTGCACCGGCGGCGTCTGCGGCACCTGCCGGGCGCGGCTGCTCTCCGGCGACGTGCGGATGACCGAGAACTACGCGCTCGAACCGGAGGAGCTGGAGGCCGGATACGTGCTGACCTGCCAGTCGCACCCGCTCACCGACAAGGTCGCGGTGGACTATGACGTCTGAGGAGGCGCCATGATCGAGGAGGCGCAATGATCGAGCTCGGCATCCAGGACGACGTCGCGCGCGTCACGCTGAACGCCCCCGAGCGGCTGAACGCGCTCGGCCCGGACGACCTGCGGGCGCTCGACGCCGCCTACGCCGAGGCCGAGGCGGCCGGGGTGCGCGCGCTGGTGCTGCGCGGCGAGGGCCGCTCGTTCTGCGCCGGGCGTGACATCTCCGGCGTCGATCCCGCGACGGACGACGTGGCCGGGTACCTCGACGGGCTGGTGACGCCGCTGCTGCGCCGGATGAGCGCCTTCCCCGCGCCGACCTTCGCGGCGGCCCGCGGCGCGGCCCTCGGCGTCGGCCTCGGCCTCCTGGTCGCCACGGACGTCGTCTATGTTGCCGAGGACGCCAAGATCGGCTCGCCGTTCGCCGCACTCGGCGCCGCACTCGACTCGGGAGGCCACTGGCTACTGGTGTCGCGCCTCGGCCCGCACCGGGCGCTCGACCTCATCTACTCGGGGAAGCTGATCTCCGGAGCGGAGGCCGTCGCAGGCGGGCTGTTCAGCCGGGCGCTGGCAGCCGACGAGGCGGAGGCCGCGATCGAGGACGCCGCGGCCGCCGCCGCCCGCGGCGCAACGCAGGCCTTCCTCGCCAGCAAGCGCATCGTCGCGGGCCTGCGCGACGGCTCGCTTGACCTCTGGTCGTCCGTCGCCGCCGAGACGCAGGCTCAGTCGGCCCTCCGCGACACCGCCGACTACCGCGAGGGCTTCGCCGCCTTCCAGCAAAAGCGCCGCCCCACCTTCCACGGCCGCTGAGCCACACGCGAGTACGCGGATAATCGACGTAATCGACTGTTTTCGCATGATTTCTCGCGTACTCGGCGGTTGGTGCGGGGCGGGAGGGCGCGTTACGGAATGTGGCGGCCCACGTGCGAGAGGGGCGCGGCCCGTGCATTCTGGACGGCATGACCCGCCAGATCCGCTTCAACGCTTTCGACATGAACTGCGTCGCCCACCAGTCCTCCGGGATGTGGCGCCACCCCGACGACCAGGCCTGGCGGTACAAGGACCTCACCTACTGGACCGAGCTCGCGAAGCTGCTCGAGCGCGGCACCTTCGACGGGATCTTCATCGCCGACGTGCTCGGCACCTACGACGTCTACGGCGGCAGCAACGAGGCCGCGATCCGGCACGGCGCGCAGGTCCCCGTCAACGACCCGCTCCTCCTGGTCTCGGCGATGGCGCTGGTGACCGAGAACCTCGGCTTCGGCGTCACCGCCGGCACCGCCTACGAGCACCCGTACCCGTTCGCGCGCCGCATGTCGACGCTCGACCACCTGACCAACGGCCGGGTCGGCTGGAACGTCGTCACCGGCTACCTGCCCTCTGCCGCGCGCAACATGGGTCACGACGACCAGCTCCAGCACGACGACCGCTACGACCACGCCGACGAGTACCTGGAGGTGCTCTACAAGCTGTGGGAGGGCTCCTGGGAGGACGACGCCGTCATCCGCGACCGCGAGTCCGGCGTCTTCACCGACCCGGCGAAGGTGCACGAGATCGGTCACAAGGGCAAGCATTTCACCGTGCCCGGCATCCACCTGTCCGAGCCGAGCCCGCAGCGCACGCCCGTGATCTACCAGGCCGGCGCCTCCAAGCGTGGCATCTCCTTCGCGGCCGAGAACGCCGAAGCGATCTTCGTCGCGGCCTCAACCAAGGAGGGCCTGAAGGAGACCGTCGGCAAGCTCCGCGACGCCCTGGAGGCCGCCGGCCGCGACCGCTACGCCGCCCGCATCTACACCCTGCTCACGATCGTCACCGACGAGACCGACGAGAAGGCGCAGGCGAAGTTCGAGGACTACCTGCAGTACACGAACGACGAGGGCGCCCTGGTGTTCATGTCGGGCTGGATGGGCGTGGACCTGTCGAAGTACGACCTGGACGAGCCGATCGGCAACGTCAAGAGCAACGCCATCCAGTCCGCGGTCGCCAACTTCCAGCGACCGAACGCCGGCGGCGGCGAGTGGACCGTGCGCGACATCGGCCGCAACGGCGTCATCGGCGGCCTCGGCCCGTACATCGTGGGCGGCGCGGTCAGCATCGCCGACCAGCTCCAGGAGTGGGTCGAGGAGACCGACGTGGACGGGTTCAACCTGGCCTACGCGATCACGCCCGGCACGTTCGAGGACATCGTCGAGTTCGTCATCCCCGAGCTGCGGAAGCGCGGCGCCTACCCGGAGGCCTACGCCGAGGGGACGCTGCGCAACAAGCTGCACGGCGCCGGCGACCGGCTCCCGGACGACCACCGCGGGGCGAGGTACCGGATCGGCGCGACGGTCGCACAGGCCTGACGCCCGCCGCGCGGCTTCGGGGTAGACGACATCGTCTGTCTCCCCGCGGTCCCGCGCGCGCCGCAGAATGCGCTCACGGCGGTCACGGGCTTCGAAGGTGTCCGCCTACGCGGCGCCCGGCGTGCGGGTAACACGCCCGGCGCCGCGGTCGTCTGTCGGCGGCGCGACTCTCAGTGCGCGACCCCGGCCGCGTTCCTCAGCAACCGCTCGACCGCCGCGCGCGGGATGGGCATCCAGCTCGGCCGGTGCCGCGCCTCGTAGGTGATCTCGTACACCGCCTTGTCGAGCTCGAACGCCGACAGCAGCTCGGCGAAGACCTCCAGGACGTCCCCGGCGACGCTCGCATAGCCCTCCAGGTAGGCCTTCCGCGCGTCCGCCGCCCAGCGGGAGGCGTCGATCGGATCCTCGCGCTGGGCCAGCGAGCCGGCGACGTAGTCGAACGAGCGCAGCATCCCGGCGACGTCGCGCATCGTGGCGTCGGGGAGGGCGCGCTCGGCCAGCGGCCGCAGCGGCTCGCCCTCGAAGTCGATGAACTGCCAGCCGCGCTCGGGCGAGTACAGCACCTGTCCGAGGTGCAGGTCGCCGTGGATGCGCTGCAGCATCGGCAGCGGCGCCGTCGCGGCCGCCTCGTAGACCGACGCGATCGCACCGCGCAGCGACTCCACCTCCGGCACCTCGGTGGTGGTGATGGTGAGCCGCTGGAACATCCCGTCGAGCGCGGCGCGCACGTCGTCCGGCTCGGCTAGCTTGGTCGGCAGCACGCTCGCCAGGAGACGGTGCAGCTCGGCCGTGCCGGCGCCGAGGGCGACAGCGCGGTCGGTGAAGTCCTCCCCCGCCTCGGCCGCGCCGACCGCCAGCTCCCAGCCGTCCTCCGCTCCTGGGACGAAGTCCTGCATCAGCGCCAGCTCTCCGGACGCCGTCGTGCCGTCGGGCGCCGGCCACGATCCGGTCAGCCAGCCGAGCAGCGCCGGCGTACGCTCGGAGCCGCCCGCGGTCAGCGCCGCGAGCGTCGAGATGTCGGGGTTCTCGCCGGCCTGCACCACCCGGAAGACCTTCACGAGAGCCAGCCGGTCGCCCAGCTCGGCGACGATGGAGGTGTTGGACTGCTCCGCCGAGAGCCGCCGGGAGGACAGTACGGGGATGCGCTCGCCGAGCGTGCGGCCGGCCGCGCGCGCATGCTCGCCGTCTGCCGCCCGCGCGCCGGTCATCAGCGCGGCGAGCGCCGCGACGTACGACTCCTCGACCGGCCCGTCGTAGAGGTACCGGCCGCCGGCCTCCCCCACGTAGCCGGCGGGATCGCCGTCCCGCCGCACGCGCGCGACCAGCGGGACCTGGTAGACCCGGGGGGTCCGGGGCGCGTCGTCGCAGAAGAAGTGCGTCGCGATCCGGGATCCGTCGTCCGCGCTCTCCGGCGCGCGCTCCAATTCGAAGGAGCCCAGGAGCCGCAGCCTCGGTTCGAACGCCTTCGTCGAGTACCAGCGCTGGCGGCGCATCCACGAGCCCACCAGCTCCGTCAGTTCCGTCATGCCTGAACCGTACGCCTCTCAGCTGGTTCCGACGATGACCCCTCGCGCCGCGAGGAAGGGGTACGGATCGATTTGCACGCCGTTCACCCGGACTTCGAGGTGGAGGTGGCAGCCGGTGGAGAGCCCGGTCGAGCCGATCTGCGCGATCGGCTGCCCTGCCGCGACGTGCTCGCCGACCCTCACGCCGATCCCGCCGTCGCGGATGTGGCCGTAGGCGGTCTCGACGCCGCCGCCGTGGTCGATGAGGACGAAGTTCCCGTACCCGCCGTTCGGGCCGGCCGCCAGAACGGTGCCTGCCGCGGCGGCGACGATGGTCGTGCCGCAGGCGGCGCCGATGTCGTCGCCCGGGTGGAACGGGGACGTCCCGGCCGGGCGCGACGGGCGCGGGCCGAAGGGGTCGGTCATCGGGCCGTGGACGGGGAGCGTCCACCCGCTCGCGACGGCGGACGGGTCGACGGTCAGCGCCTGCCATCCCATCCCGGCGGTCAGCACGGTGGGGAGCTGGGCGAGCGCGGCGGAGTCGGAGTCGACCTGCGCCTGCGCGTCAGCGACCGCCTGCCTGCTGGCGTCGACGTCGACGCCGGCGAGCGCGGCGGCGGCTTGTTCCGCCTGGCCGTTGAGGCTGGTCGCGGTCTTGGCGTCGGCCGCGGCGTCGCGCAGGGCGGTCACCCGGTCGCTGGAGAGGGAGCGGAGCCGGTCGACGGCGCTGAGCTTCGTGAGGAGGTCGCCGTTCGTCCCGAGCACCGCCGCGAGCGGGTCGGCGCCGAGCCCCTTCCAGCCTGCGGCGCGGATCAGCGCGGTCGCGAACGCGGCGGACGCCTGCGCCTTCTTCTTCGCGGCCTTCGCCTGCGCGGCCAGAGCGTCGGAGGCGGCCTGCGCCTGCGCCTGCTCGCGCTGCACGCCGAGCTCGGCATTGGTGGCGTCGGCCAGCGCCTGCTGGGCGGAGGCCAGGTCGCTGGCGAGCTGGGCCGCCTGCTGCACCTGCGCGATGTCGGACTGCACGGTGCCGCTGAGGGCGGGCGGGATCAGCAGCGGAATGCTGTCCGTCGGGGCGGGAGCCGGGGCCGGTGTCGGCGTCGCCGTGGGTGTGGGTTTCGGCGTCGGCTTCGGGGTCGGCGTCGGCGTCGGGGTCGGCGTCGGGGTGGGTGTCGGCGTCGGCGTCGGCGTGGGTGTCGGCGTCGGCGTGGGTGTCGGCGTCGGGGTCGGCGTGGGTGAGGGTGGCGGCGCGGGTGAATAGTCCGGATCGGGCGTGGGCGTCGGCGTCGCGGTGCCGCAGCCCGGGGCCGGGCACACGTCCGCCGCCGCCGGCAGAGGCGCAAGCACCAGCCCGGTCGCCAGGAGCAGCGCCGCCGCGTGGGCCAGCGTGCGAACTCGATCGCCGCGGCGCGGAGGTTCGCGTCGTGTCAGCAGTCTGTAGCGCGCCAACGCATCCCGCATGATCACGCGGGCCCCCGACGGGCGTCGGGTCGGCCCGTGGTCCGATCCTTTCACCGGGCGGCCCTGCCGGACAATCCCTCGTAGGAGGGTCGGATGCGTCTCTCAGCCTCGGCACGCTACCGTGAAGCATTGTGACCGACACCACCGAGACCATGCGACCCCGTCGTGCCGCACGCAAGTCCGGTTGGAAGGTCCTCCTCCGCGACGTCGTGGTGATCTTCGTCATCGCGGTGCTGGTCTCGTTCCTGATCAAGACGTTCGTCGCGCGTTCGTTCTACATCCCCTCGGGGTCGATGGAGAACACCCTTCAGATCAACGACCGCATCATCGTCAATGAGCTGCAGCCGTCGGTCTTCCCGCTCTCCCGCGGCGACGTCGTCGTGTTCAAGGACCCGGGCGGCTGGCTTCCGGCCGCGGCCCCGCAGACCGGCAACCCGATCCAGCGGGGCGTCGGAGCCGTCCTCGACTTCGTCGGCCTCGGCGCCTCGGACAGCGACCAGCACCTCGTGAAGCGCCTGATCGGCCTCCCGGGCGACCACATCACCTGCTGCAACGCGCTCGGCCAGATGAGCGTCAACGGCGTGCCCCTCAAGGAGCCGTACGTCCTCCTGCCGGCCGGTCAGCAGGCCGTGTCGGGCAAGCCGTTCGATGTGACCGTTCCGGCCGGCAAGATCTGGGTGATGGGCGACAACCGCTACAACTCGGCGGACTCGCGGTACCACACGGACGACCCGACGAAGGGCTTCGTGCCGCTGAGCGACGTGGTCGGGAGAGCGTTCGTGGTGAGCTGGCCGGTCAGCCACTGGCAGTGGCTCAGCAACTACCCCGAGACGTTCTCCGGCACCGAGACCAAGAACAAGTAGGGCGTCAGGCCTGCTCGGACCGCCCGAGGCGCCAGTACCCCATGAAGGCCACACGCCTTCGGTCGATCCCGTGCCCGCGCACGAGCAGCCGGCGGAGCGTCGTGACGACTCCCGCCTCGCCCGCGATCCAGGCATAGAAGCCGCCCGCCGTCTGCCCCGCGCCGTCCCCCTGCCCCGCACTGTCCCCCTGCTCGGGGCTCTCCCACAGGATGTCCGCGTCGGCGTCGACGTCCTCCAGACACTGCGCGCGTCCCGCCGCGGCCGCCGCGACCACGTCGGGGTGTGCGGACAGCCAGCCGGCCACCGCCGGGACGAGAAGGCTGCCGTGCCCGCCGCCGTCCCGCGCCATCCAGGTGACCTCGGCGTTCGGGCCGGTGCGGAGCGGGAGCGCGTCCGCCGCCGTCGGGACCTCGATGAACGCGCGCGCCGTGCGCGTCGACGGCAGCGTCTCCAGGATCGAGGCGATCGCAGGCGCCGCGGTCTCGTCGCCCGCGAGGAGCAGCTCGGTCGCCTCCCCCGGCCGCCAGTCGATGCCGACGCCGGAATGCGGACTGAGCGCGTCGGGCCCGATCACCACGAGCTCGTCGCCCGCAGCAGCATTGGCCAGCCATCGGGCGGCCGGACCGCCGTCGCCGTGCACGACGAAGTCCACGTCGACGCGACGCTCGCGCGGGTCGACGTCGCGCACCGTATAGGTGCGGAACGGGTTGCGCCTGTGCTCGGGCAGCGCACGCCAGCTGCCGTACCAGTCGCCCCCGTCGAGCGGGCTGACGGTGCCGTCGGGCAGCGGGAAGACCAGCTTGATCCGCTGGTCCAGCCGCTCGGCGCCGAAGGTCGCGAAGTCGTCACAGCCGAGACTCACGCGCGTGAAGCCGGGGCTCAGCCTCCGGATCGCCACCACCTCCGCGCGGTACGGCCGGTACGCCGGACGATCCGTCAGCGGCGGGGCGAGCACAGGCACAGCGGTTCCCTTCGGGCCGGGAAGCGGGCGGGGGGATGAGTAAGGTAAGGCTACACTAACCTCCTGAACGGACTGCTGGACGCCCGCGACGGCCGCGCAGTATCGTCGGGCGCGTGACGACCACGCACCACCACCACCCGCTGCTCGGGAGGGACGCGCGCCTCGTCATCCTGATCACCGGCGTGCTCGCGGGCGCCGTGGTCGGCTTCCTGCACATCCTCGACTACGAGCTGGGCAGCGACACCGCGCGCCAGCTGCTGAGCCCCCAGCTCTTCCTCTACGGCCCGGCCGCCGCCGGGGTCGGCTTCGTGAGCGCGGCCGCGCACTACGCCTGGTTCGCGCGCGCCCGGCCGGGCGGGGCGCACGCGTGGCGGCACGTCTGCGCGACGGCGACCACGTTCGCGGTCGCTTACGCCGGCTACACGCTGCTCTGGCTGACCACGCCCGCGACCTACCTCGGGTGGTTCAGCGAGCCGCTCGGCGCCGGGATCGTGGCGGCGGCGGTCGAGATCGTCGCGTACCGCCTCAGCCGGGCGAGCGGAGATGTCGAGCGGCGGCCGCTCCGTTCGACGTCCCAGTGAACCGACCGCCGATTCCGAAAGGACCCACCGCGATGAAGTACATGATGTTCGTGATCACCGACTCCGAGCCGGACGCCGAGACCGACGAGTCCGACGTCGACCTCTGGGTGGACCCGCTCGACGCCAGCGGCAAGCGGATCATCGGGGAGGTGCTCCAGCCGCAGTCCGAGTCCCGCGTCGTCCGCGTGCGCGACGGCAAGCGCTACGTCACCGACGGCCCCTTCACCGAGACCAAGGAGGTGATCTGCGGCTTCGACATCCTGGAGGTCGAGGACCTGGACGAGGCGATCGAGATCGCGTCCCGGCACCCGATGGCACGCAATGGCCAGCTGGAACTGCGGCCGTTCATGGTCTGGGAGTGAGGGGGCCTCCCCCTAGACTCGGCGCATGGCCGTCGTCCCGCTGCTGATCCTCGTCCTCTTCGTCGTCGCGCTGGTCGACATCATCCTGCGCGACAGCAGCCAGGTGAAGCACCTGCCGAAGGTGGCCTGGATCTTCATCGTGATCCTGCTCCCGCTGATCGGCGGGATCCTGTGGTTCGCGATCGGGCGCGAGTACGCCGGCACGGCCAACCGCCGGCCCCGCGGCACGTTCGTCGTGCGCGAGGAGCCGGCGGTGGCGCCGCGCCCGTCGTCGACGGAGGAGCAGTTGGCCGCGCTCGAACGCGAGATCGCGGACGACCGCATCCGCCGGCTGGAGGCCGAGCTGCGCGAACGCCGCGACCCCGACCCCGCCTGACCTCCGTCAGTACTCGGTGTGGCCGAGGCGTGGCTCGGAGACGAACTCAGCGACCGCGTCGGCGGCGGACTCCAGCTCCAGGATCACCAGCTCGTTCCGCCCGGCGCGGGTGACCGGCGCGGGGACGTGCAACGTCTCCTGGGGGCCGCGGGTCCAGTAGCGGCCGAGGTTGAAGCCGTTGATCCACGCGACGCCCTTGCCCCATCCGGTGGTGTCGAGGAAGAGCGTCCCCGGCTCCTCCAGCTCGAAGGTCGCGCGGGCGAACACCGGCCCGGCCAGCCGCTCCGGCTCCTGCTCCACGGCGGCGCCGCCGGCATCGAGCTCGACGCGCACCGCGTCGAGCGAGGGCAGCCGCAGCGGCAGGACGCTCCAGCGCCGCAGCGCTTCGCCGTTCAGCCGTACCGGGCCGATCAGACCCTTGGGCTCACCGATCCGGGGACCGTAGTCGACGCGGCCCTGATCCTCCACGAGCACGGTCAGCGTCCCACGGCTCGGGGAGAGGGTGATCGCGCTGTCGTGGTGGTCGCGCGCGAGCACGCCGACACGGGCGGAGCCGACGAAGACGTAGGCGCGGTCGCGCACCTCGCCGAACTCCAGGACGGCGGGCTCGGCGGTGTCGATCTCGGTGCGGTAGAGCCCGAAGCCCGCGTAGTGGCCGAGCGCGTCGAAGGTCGGAAGGTCGTCGGTGTGCCGCCAGTCGCCCAGCTTCGCCTCGATCGCGAACAGCGGGACCGCGTCGAGGAACGGCACACGGAACGCGGGCGCCGCGGCGGCGACGACGGGCTCCTCGGCGGGGACCGGCGCGTGCTTGGCGATCACCTCGCGGAACGCCCAGAACTTCTCGGTCGGCTCCCCTGCCTCGTCGAGCGGGGCGTCGTAGTCGTAGCTCGTGACGATGGGCTGGTAGACGCCCTTGTCGTTGGCGCCGTTGGTGAATCCGAAGTTGGTGCCGCCGTGGAACATGTAGATGTTGACCGACGCGCCGAGCGCGAGCAGCTCGTCCAGGTCGGCCGCGGACTGCTCGACGGAGGTCGTGTGGTGATGCGCACCCCAGTGGTCGAACCAGCCGTCCCAGAACTCCGAGCACATCAGCGGCCCGGTGGGCTGGTGCTCACGCAGCGTGGCGAGCCGTTCGCGCGAGCGGGATCCGAAGGAGGCCGTCTTGAGCAGGCCGGGCAGCGAGCCGTTCTCGAGCATCGCCGGCTCCGGCTGGTCGACCGTGGTGAGTGGGACGGTGATGCCCGCGCCCTCGAACACCTCCACGAGATGCCGCAGGTAGTCCTTGTCATCGCCGTACGCGCCGTACTCGTTCTCCACCTGCACCAGCAGGACCGGGCCGCCCTCGGTCACCTGCAGCGGCCGGACGATCGCGAGCACGCGCTCCAGGAACGCCGTGACGGCCGCGAGGAACACCGGCTCCGAGCGCCGGATGCCGACCGTCGGGTCGGTGAACAGCCACGCGGGCAGTCCGCCGTTGTCCCACTCCGCGCAGATGTAGGGCCCCGGGCGCACGATCGCGTGCATCCCCTCGGCCTGCACCGTGCGCAGGAAGCGCGCCAGGTCGAGCGCGCCCTCCGCGGTCCACTCGCCCGGCCGGGGCTCGTGGGCGTTCCACGGCACGTAGGTCTCGACGGTGTTGAGGCCCATCAGCCGTGCCTTGCGGATGCGGTCGGCCCAGTTGTCGGGGTGGACGCGGAAGTAGTGGATCGCCCCCGACAGGATGCGGTGGGGACGGCCGTCGAGGAGGAAGTCGTCCCCGGCGATCTCGAAGGTGCTCATCTGCTCTCTCCTCCCTCGGGCGCCCGCCGGAGTGCGGCGGACGCCCGAGGGCCGGTGACGGTGTTCGTGCGGTGAACGGGGTTACTTGCCGGTGACCGTGAAGCCCTGCTGGTTGCCGTAGCTCACCAGCGCCTTCTGCCAGGCCTGCAGGCCGGGGTTCAGGCTGGAGTTCGACGTGTACGACTGGCCGACGGTGTCGCCGTAGATGCTGTTCGCGTAGACCTGGAACGGCAGGTACTGCCAGCCGGTGGAGACGTTCTTCGCGCCGTCGACGAGGACCTCGTTGATCTTCTGGCCGCCGAAGTACTCCGGAGCCTGGGCGAGGAAGTCGGACGAGTTCAGGTCCTTCGTCGTGGACGGGAAGCCGCCGGACTGCAGGAACACCTTGATCGACGCCGGGTCGTTGTTCAGCCACTTGAGGAAGCCCGCGGCGAGCGCCTGGTTCTTGGACTGCTTGAGCACGACCTGCGCGCCGCCGCCGTTCTCGGCGTTGGTCGGGGTGCCGTCGTAGGTCGGGATCGGCGCGACCCGCCACTGGCCGGAGCCGTCCTTCACCGAGGACTCCAGCACGCCGGGCATCCAGGCGCCGGTGACCAGCGTCGCGATCGAGCCGTTGCCGAGCGCCTTGAACCAGTCGTCGCTCCAGCCGGGGACGGTGGAGAGCAGCTTGCCCTGCACCAGCTTGTCCCAGGTGCCTGTCCACTTCTTGGAGCCGTCGTCCTGCAGGTTGATCGACACCTTGGTGCCGTTCACCTGGAACGGCCGGCCGCCGGCCTGCCAGATCATCGAGGTGGTGAAGCCGGAGTCGCCCGAGTCGCTGGTGATGTAGGCGTTCGGGTCGGCGGCGTGCAGCTTCTGCGCGTCGGCGACGTACTCGTCCCAGGTCTTCGGCACGGTCAGGCCGTACTTGTCGAAGACCGTCTTGTTGTAGAACATCGCCATCGGGCCGCTGTCCTGCGGGAGGCCCACGAGCTTGCCGCCGACGTTGACCGAGCCCCACGGGCCGGGCGTGTAGTCGCTCTTCAGCGAGTCGAAGCCGTACTGCTTCAGGTCGACGAGCGCGTCGCCGAGCGCGAACTGCGGGATGGCGTAGTACTCGACCTGCGCGACGTCGGGCGCACCGGAGCCGGCCTTGATCGCGTTCTGCAGCTTCGTGTACTCGGTGGTGTTGGTGCCGGCGTTGACGAGCTTGACCTTCACCTTGGGGTAGGCCTTCTCGAACGCTGCGACCTGGGCCTGGGCGGACGGGGTCCACGACCAGTACGTGATCGAGCCGCCCTGCTTGAGGGCCGCGTCGATGTCGGAGGCGCTGCCGCCGGAGGAGCCGGAGCCCGACGAGCACGCGGCGAGCGAGGCGCCGATGACGGCGCTCGCGACGATGGCGGTCGCCACGCGGCGGAGGTTCCGTGAACGCAGGATGCGCTTCATGGTGGTTCCTTTCACTTCCTTGTGTAATGGGAGGGAGGTGCTGTGTTCACTGCTTGACGCTGCCGGCGGCCAGACCCGACTGCCAGTAGCGCTGGAGCACCAGGAACGCGGCCACGATCGGGACGATCGTGACGAGCGATCCGGTGATCACGAGGTTGAAGATCGGCTGGGCGCCGACCCCGGTCGCCTGCGCGCTCCACTGGCTGAGGCCGACCGTGAGGGGGTACCAGGTCGGATCGCTCAGCATGATGAGCGGCAGGAAGTAGTTGTTCCAGGTGGCGACGATCGCGAACAGCGCGACGGTGACGACGCCGGGGGCGAGGAGGCGGAGCGAGATCGTGAAGAAGGTGCGGAACTCGCCGGCGCCGTCCATCCGCGCCGCCTCCAGCAGCTCGGTCGGAATCGCCTCGCTGGCGTAGGTCCAGATCAGGTAGAAGCCGAATGGGCTGATCAGCGAGGGCAGGATGACCGCCCACGGGGTGTTCGTGAGCCCCACCTGGCTGAACATCAGGAAGGTCGGAACCGCCAGAGCCGTGCCGGGCACCGCGATCGCGCCGAGCACGATCGCGAACACCGCCCGCTTGCCCGGGAAGTCGTACTTCGCCATTCCGTAGCCGGCGACCGTCGCGAGCAGCGTGGCCCCGCCCGCGCCGACCACGACGTAGAGGAGGGTGTTGCCCAGCCACTGCAGGAAGATGCCGTCGCGGTAGCTGAACAGCTGCGCGATGTTCTGGAAGAGGTTGAAGTCCTTGCCGAACCAGAGCCCGAACGACGAGTACAGGTCCGGCTGGCTCTTCGTCGCGTTGACGATCAGCCAGACCAGCGGGACGAACGAGTAGATCGTGAAGACGATCATCACGATGGTCAGCACGGCCGACTTGCGGGAGCGGCGGCCGGAGGCCGGAGCGCCGGCGCGAGCGGCGCGGTTGGAGCGGGCGGCGGCGCGGGAGGGCGCCTTGCGCGGACGGTCGGTGAGCGCGGTCATCAGCGGACCTCCTTGCGCGAGCCGCGGAGCTGGACGACGTAGGCGATCACCGCGGTGATGATCCCCATCACGATCGCGACCGTCGCCGCGTAGTTGAACTGCTGGCCGGCGAACGACAGGTTGTAGGCGTACATGTTGGGCGTGAAGTAGCTGCTGATCGCGTTGGGCGCCAGCTGCTTGAGCAGATTCGGCTCGTTGAAGAGCTGGAAGCTGCCGATGATCGAGAAGATCGTCGCGATGACGATCGCGCCGCGCACGGCGGGCAGCTTGATGCTGAACACGGTGCGGAACGCCCCGGCGCCGTCGATCTCGGCCGCTTCGTAGAGCTCACCGGGGATGACGCGCAGCGCCGCGTAGAAGATCAGCATGTTGTAGCCCAGGAACTCCCAGGTCACGATGTTGCCGATCGAGCCGAGGATCCACTGTCCGGCGAGCGGGGCGAGCTGCGTGCCGAGCAGATGGTTGACGCTCGCGGTGAGGCCGAACTGGTCGCCGTAGATGAAGCCCCAGATCAGCGCGGCCACGACGCCGGGGACAGCGTAGGGCAGGAACAGCGCGATGCGGAAGAAGCCCGCGCCGTGCAGCCGGGCCGAGTCGAGTGCGAGGGCCGCGACCAGCGAGAGGACGAGCATGATCGGCACCTGGACGACCAGGAAGAGCGCGACCCGCCCGAAGGACTCCCAGAACTTCCCGTCTTGCAGCAACGCGACGTAGTTGTCGAGACCGACGAAGGCGTTGCCGCCGATGAGCTGCTGCCGGAAGAGGCTGAGGTAGAGAGCGTAGACGACGGGTGCGACGATCATCAGGGCGAACACGACCAGGAACGGGGCCACGAAGGCCCAGCCGCGCCAATCGCGGCGCGGACGGCGCAAGCGCCGGGGCGGTGACGCCGGCGGTACCGTCGGCGTGAGGGACGTCGTTGTCATGGCCTTCCTCGGTGATTCGGTGCTCGCTGCGGCCTGGCGGAAGGGCCCGGCGGTTTCGCAGCGGATGTTTACGTCAACATCTGGTTGCATACCCTAGCATGTTGACGTCAACATGATGCAAGTCCACCAGACAAGTCCACCAGAACGGGGAACCATGACCGAGTCGATCGCCGACCCGGCGCCCGCGCGCCGAGGCGGCCGCACCCGCGGCCCATCGCTCGGCGATGTCGCCGCGCACGCCGGGGTGTCCACGCAGACCGTCTCGCGCGTCGCCAACGGCCTCACCAACGTGGAGGCCGCCACCCGCGACCGGGTCCTGGCCTCCATGCAGGCGCTCGGCTACCGGCCGAACCGCGCGGCGCGGGCGCTGCGCTCCGGGCTGTTCCGCAACATCGGCGTCGTGATGTTCACGCTGTCGTCCTACGGCAACATGCGCACGCTCGACGCGATCGCCGTCTCGGCAGCGACAGCCGGGTACTCGATCACAGTCGTGCCGGTGGAGCGCCCCACCCAGCAGGACGTCAGCGTCGCCTTCACCCGGTTGCTGGAGCAGGCGGTGGACGGCATCATCATCGTGATCGAGGCGCACATCGTCGACCGCGCCGACGTCGAGCTGCCCTCCGGCCTCTCCGTCGTCGTCATCGACTCCACCGAGCGCCCCGACTACCCGCAGGTGGACACCGACCAGGCCGAGGGGGCGCGCCAGGCCACCGAGCACCTGCTGTCGCTCGGCCACGAGACGGTCTGGCACATCTCCGGCCCGGCCGACTCGTACTCGGCCGCGCGCCGTGAGCAGGCCTGGCGGGACACGCTGGAGGCCGCCGGCGCGCCGGTGCCAGAGGTCTTCCGCGGCGACTGGTCGACGACAGCCGGCCACGCCTACGGCCGGGAGATCGCCGCGCGCCCCGAGATCACCGCGGTGTTCGCCGCGAACGACCAGATGGCGCTCGGCGTGCTCCGAGCGCTGCACGAGGCCGGCCGCAGAGTCCCGGAGGACATCAGCGTGGTCGGCTTCGACGACATGGCCGAGTCGGACTCGTTCTGGCCGCCGCTGACCACCATTCACCAGGAGTTCGAGGCCACCGGCCGCCGCGCGGTCGAACTGCTCATCGCCGAGATCGAGGGCCGCCCGGAGCCCGTGCGCTCGTCCGTCCTCCCGACCCGCCTCGTCATCCGCGCCAGCACCGGGCCGGCCCCGGCCTGATCCCCCGGATCACTTCCGCAGCGCGGCCGGCTCGGGCGCGGTGCGCAGGAACTCGTCCCAGGTGAGCCGCCCGCGCCGGGCGCCGGAGCCGGCCAGGTTGGCGTCGGCGCGGTAGGCCGCGCCGACCTTCCCCGGCAGGCCGAACCGCACGAACCGTCGCCGCAGGCCGTGCGCGTCGGCGTACCGGCGCAACAGCTCCTCGGCCTCCAGCACCTCCGGTCCCGCCAGCTCGCCGGCCAGGCCCGCCGGCGCGCCCAGAGCGAGCTCGGCCAGCCGCTCGGCGACCTCCCCGGCGTCCACCGGCTCGAAGCGGATGCGCGGCGCGGGCGCGACGGGAAGCTTCGTCATCCCGGCCGCCATCCGCAGCACGAGCTGGTGGACCTGCGCGGCCCGCAGCACGGTCGACGGCACTGAGGACGCCGCGAAGATCGTCTCCACCAGCGCCTTGGCGCGGAAGTAGCCGATCGGCATCCGGCCCGCGCCGACCACCGAGAGCGTCAGGATGTGCCGCACACCCGCGCGCTCGGCCGCGGCCGTGACGTTCGCCGCCGCGACCTCGTCGCCCTTCGCGGCGCCGGCGAGGTGGACCACCACCACCGCGCCGGTCATCGCAGGGTCGAGCCCCGCCCCCGTCATCACGTCGCCCGCGACGTGCTCCGCCGCTCCCTCCGGCGCGTGCCGGGTCAGCACCCGCACGGCCGCGCCGTGCTCCTCCAGCAGCGGCACCAGCCGCCGTCCGATCGTGCCGGTCCCGCCGGTCACCAGGATCCGTCCGTCCATGTCGCGCCTCCTGTCACATCGAGGCGCACCGCCTCGTCGATAGGGTGACGAGCGGGCGACGGAGGATGTGACATGACCGAGGACGACGAGCGGCTGCTCGACCGGTTCGAGAACGCGCGGCCGCGGCTGCGGGCGATCGCGACCCGGTTGCTGGGCTCGGCCGCCGACGCCGACGACGCCGTGCAGGAGGCCTGGCTCCGCCTCCAGCGGGCCGACGTCGCCGCGATCGAGAACCTCGACGCCTGGCTGACCACCGTCGTCTCCCGGATCTGCCTCGACCAGCTCACGAGCGCCCGGCGCACCCGCGAACGCTCGTGGGAGGTCCTCCCCTGGCACGACGAACCGGTCTCCGACGGGGTCGACCCGGCCGAGCTGGCGGCGCTCGGCGACCGGGTGAGCGCCGCGCTGCTGGTCGTGCTGGAGACGCTCTCGCCCGCCGAACGCCTCGCGTTCGTGCTGCACGACGTGTTCGGCCTGCCGTTCGAGGAGATCGCCGCCGTGCTCGACCGCTCCCCCGACGCCGCGCGCCAGCTCGCCTCCCGTGCCCGCCGCCGGCTCCGGGACGCGCCGCCCGCACGCCCGGCCCGGCGCGAGCAGCGCGACGTGCTCGACGCCTGGCTGCGCGCGGTACGGGAGGGTGACCTGTCGGCGCTGCTGGCGCTCCTGGACGACGGCGCCGTGCTGCACGCCGACTACGGACGGGGGCGGCTGCAGACGCTCGTGGGCGCGGCGGCCATCGCCGAGCAGGCGACCCTCGCCGCCCGCCTGGCGCAGACGTCCGTCCCCGTGCTCGTCGGCGGCGGGCCGGGCGTGGCCGCCGTGGTCGGCGGACGCGTCGTGTCCGTGATGGCGTTCGACATCACGGGCGGCCGCATCGTGGGGCTGGACGTGCTCTTCGACCCGGCACGCCTGGCGGGCGCGCGGGTCTGACCGTCAGCCTCGCTCCACGACCTCGAACCGGTTCCCGTCCGGGTCCGTGGCCTGGAACATCGCCGGGACTCCGGGCCAGCGCAGCAGCTCGCCGACCGCCACCCCGCGACGGGTCAACTCGGCGTGGGTGCTCCCGGCGTCCGCGCTCTCGAACCGGATGCCCGTCTCCACCCCCGCCGGGGCGTCAGCGCTCGCGCCCACGAGCGACACCGACACCGCCGACCCGGGCGGCGCCAGCATGATCCAGCGCCCTCCGGTCGGCAGCGGCGCGTCCACCCGCACCTCGAACCCGAGCACGTCCCGGTAGAAGGCCAGTGCGATGTCCTGGTCCAGCACCGGTATGCCGATGGTGTTCACCCCGATGATCCCTGCGTCCGTCATGGGCGCATCCTCCTCCTGTTACCCCGCCTCTGTCACCGCAGCCAACGGAGGAGATCCACCCTCCGCACCCCCGGATCTCCTCCGCTCACTGCGTTTCCCGGGCGAGTCGGCCCGGAAGTCCTCCGTTAGCGGCTCACGAGTGGCCGCACCTCGATCCCCCCATGCCCCTGCCGAGCCTCCCCAAGCGACGCCGCCAGCGCGACCGCCTCCTCCTGGCTCCCTGCCTCGATCAGGTAGAACCCGCCGACGACCTCCTTGGCCTCCGCGAACGGCCCGTCGGTGGGCCGTGGCTCACCGTCCGGGCCGGTGCGGACCGTCGTCGCCGTGGACGACGCCTGCAGTTCCCCCGCGGCACGGACGTCCGCCTTCTCGCTGAACGCCTGGTGGGCCGCGTCGACCGCGGCACGCCCCTCCGCGTCGAGCGCGTCCCAGCGGCTCTCGTCGCCGTAGATGAGGATCAGGTAGCCGGTCATTTCTCTCCCTTTCGTGGATGCCGAACACCTGGACGTCGAACGGGGCCGGCAGCTTTCGACACCGGGCTGCACTGTCGACACCGGGCTGCACTGTCGACGCCCGGCTATACTGCTGACGTCCGGCCGTCCAACGGCCCGGTGCTCGAAAAATGGGCACGAAGCCGCGCTCGGCGAAGCAGCAGCGCGCGAGACACATACGGATCAGCGCACCCTCCGTTCCCGTCTCGAAAGGCACCGTCATGCCGTCCGTCTCCGCGCACGTCGCCACCACCCTCGCTCGCCACGTCGACCAGGTCTTCGGGGTGATGGGCAACGGCAACGCCCACTTCCTCGACGCCCTCGAGCGGGAGGGCCGGGTGCCCTACACCGCCTTGCGCCACGAGGCCGGCGCCGTCGTCGCCGCCGACGCCTACCACCGCGCCTCCGGACGGCTCGCCGCAGCCACCGCCACCTACGGCGCCGGCTTCACCAACACGCTGACCGCCCTTGCGGAGGCCCGCCAGGCGCACATCCCGCTGGTGCTGGTGGTCGGCGACGAACCGACCTCCGGCCCGCGACCATGGGGCGTCGACCAGATCGCGCTCGCCAGCGCGGTCGGGGCGCGCACCTACACCGTTGGGCGCACCGACGCCGCCGCGACCACGGCCATCGCGGTCGAGCACGCGCTCACCTATCGCGTGCCCACCGTGCTCGCGATCCCCTACGACGTCGCCACCCGGGAGGCCGGCCCGGTCCCCGAAGCGCCGGCGCCCGCCCTCCCTGCGCCGCTCGCCCCCGCCGGCCCGTTCACGCGCGGCGCGATCGCGGACGCCGCTGCCGCACTTGCCGGCGCGGAGCGGCCCTTCCTGCTCGCCGGCCGGGGCGCCTGGATCGCCGGCGCCGGCGACGCGCTCGGCGCCCTCGCCGACGCGACGGGCGCCCTCACCGCGGGCACCGCGCTCGGCCGCGGCGTCTTCCCCGACACCCGCTACGACCTCGGCGTCACCGGCGGCTTCGGCGCGGAGGGAGCGATGGAGGCCGTCCGCTCGGCCGACGTCGCGGTCGTCTTCGGCGCCTCCCTCAACCAGTTCACGATGCGTTTCGGCGAGTTGTTCGCCCCTGGCACGCGCGTCATCCAGGTGGATGTCGCCCCCGCCGCGACCCACCCGAACGTCGGCGCGTACCTGCGCGGCGACGCCCGCCTGGTCGCCGAGGCGCTGGTGGAGGAGCTGCGCACACGGGGCGCGGCGCCCTCCGGCTGGCGCGAGTCGGCCGACCTCGCCGCCCTACGCGCGCGTCCCGACGGCGACGGCCTGGCCGCGGACGGGCGCCTCGACCCGCGCACGGCCGCGGCGCGCATCGCCGAGCTGCTTCCGGAGGACCGCGTCGTCGTCTCCGACGGCGGCCACTTCATCGGCTGGGCGAACATGTACTGGCCGGTCGCCTCCCCCGACCGGATGATCATGGTCGGCACCGCCTACCAGTCGATCGGCCTCGGCTTCCCGAGCGTCCCCGGCGCCGCGCTCGCGCACCCGGAGTCCACCATCGTGCTCACGACCGGCGACGGCGGAGGTCTGATGGCGCTGGCCGACCTGGAGTCCGCGGTGCGGGTGGCGGGAGGCCGCGGCCTGTGCGTGGTCTGGAACGACGCCGCCTACGGCGCGGAGGTCAACCTCTATGGACTGAAGGGCCTCGCCGAGGGCCCGATGCGCATCCCGGAGGTCGACTTCGCCGGCCTGGGCGCCGCGGTGGGAGCCGAGGGCGTCGTGGTGCGAACGCCGGAGGACCTGGAGGCGCTGGCCCGCTGGACGACGCGCCCGGCCGCCGAACGGCCGTTCCTGATGCTCGACCTGCGGATCTCGGGGGATGTGGTCGCGCCGTATCAGGAGGAGATCATCCGGGTGAACTCGTGAATCGCGGGTGACTCCCGCCGTGGCGCACTGACCGATCCACGGCAATGGCCGATAGTGACTGACGTACCTCCCTTCGCCGTTCCGTCGTAAGTCGTCAGGAGTGCCATGCCCGAGTCAGCGTCCCGCCCCGCGCGCCACCGGGCGACCGGTCACCGAGTCCGGGCGGCCGTTCGCCGGCTGCTCGGGCAGTTCCGCCCCGGGCGCCGCACCGCGCACCGGCGGCAGGCCGTCGTCGCAGCGCTGGCCGTCGCGGGTCTCCTCAGCGCCGGCGCCGTCGCGACCTCCGGGGCGCTGGCCGCCGTGACGCCGCGTGTGGACGTGACCTGGACGACCGCGAACTCGTGGACCACCGGCTTCCAGTCGGCCGTCACGGTCGCCAATGGCACGAGCACCACCCTGAAGCCGTGGCAGGTGCGGTTCGCCTTCCCGCACACGCTGGTCAGCATCTGGTCGGCGGTCGCCACGGCCTCCCCCGCCGGAACGCTCACCGTCGGCCCCCCGTCGTGGGCGACGAGCCTGGCTCCGGGAGGGTCGGCCCAGTTCGGCCTGACCGCCACCCGCGCCGGAACCGCGGCGATCGTGCCGACGTCGTGCACGATCGTCGGACTGCCGGCCGGTGCGAGCGTGCCCTGCGCGGTGAACGGCGGAGCGGCGGCCGGCGGGACCACGTCGCCGACGCCCACCATCACACCGACCCCCACACCGACGCCCACGCGGACGCAGGCTCCCACGCCGTCCGCGACGCCCACCCCCTCTCCGACCCCTGCTCCCGGCGCCGGGCTAGCCGTGACGTGGACCGTCACCTCCGAGTGGAACTCCGGCTTCCAGTCGTCCGTCGCGGTCGTCAACACGTCGAAGACCGCGCTGTCCCCCTGGCGGCTCGCCTTCACGACCGCCGAAGGCGTGGTCACCCTGTGGGACGGCACAGCCGCGACCACGAGCGACGGGTTCAGCGTGACGGCGCCGTCCTACGCGAGCACGCTCGCAGCCGGAGCGACCGCGACCTTCGGCCTCACCTCCACGAAGGCGGCGGGAGCCCCTCTGGCGCCGACCGCCTGCCGGGTGCTGGGAGCGAGCCTTCCGTGCTCCATCAACGGAGGCGCGTCCTCAGCGCCGATCCCCTCAGCGCCGACCCCCTCACCGTCGCCCACGCCAACCCCCACCCCCACCCCCACCCCGACCTCCACTCCGACGCCCCCTCCCACCTCCGGCGCCTCCTCCACCCTCCTCGTCGCCCCCTACGTCGACATGGGCCTCTGGCCCACCGCCGACCTCGCCTCGTTCGCGTCGTCGGCCGGCGTGCGCGCCGTCACCGCGGCCTTCATCGTCGCCGACCGCACCAGCGCGTGCTCCCCCACCTGGGCCGGTTACACCGCGTACACGATCGGCGGCAGCCAGGACTTCCAGGCGGACGTCCGGGCCTTCCAGGCTCAGGGCGGCCGGGTCGTGGCCTCCTTCGGCGGCGCGGCCAACGACGAGCTCGCCCGGGTCTGCACCGACCCCGCCCAGCTGCTCGCGGCGTACAGCACCGTGGTGTCGCGGTTCTCGCTCGACCGCGTGGACTTCGACATCGAGGGTGCCGACGTCTCCGACTCCGTCTCGAACCTCCGCCGCGCGACGGCGGTCGCCGCCCTCCAGCGCCAGCGCGCCGCGGCCGGCCACCCGCTGCAAGTCTCGCTCACGCTGCCCGTGATGCCGTACGGCCTCCTCGCCAGCGGTCTGCGCACCGTCTCCGAGTTCACCGCGGCCGGCGTCCAGCTCTCGGCCGTCGACCTGATGACGATGGACTACGGCACCGGCGTGACGAACATGGGACAGGCCGCGATCGACGCCGCCACCGCGACCGCCGGCCAACTGAAGGGCGTCGCCGCCTACGCGTCGTGGACCGACGCCCAGCGCCTCGGCCTGATCGCGATCACCCCGATGTTCGGCCTCAACGACACCGGCGAGCTGTTCACGCTCACCGACGCCACGACCGCGGGGCGTTACGCGAAGGCGAACGGACTCGCCGGCCTCGGCTGGTGGGAGCTCACCCGAGACCAGCCGTGCACGTCGGGCGTCCCGGCATACATGTGCTCGGGGACGGGACAGCCGCGCTGGGCGTACTCGCGAGCCTTCGTAGCCGCGGCGGGATAGCGCTCAGAGTCCCACCGGCGAAGAAGTCAGGGAGAACGGAGCCGACTGCGAGGTTCGAACTCGCGACCGCTCGCTTACAAGGCGAGTGCTCTACCAGCTGAGCTAAGTCGGCGGACATGGCGGACGCCCGTCGCGAACCATCCTAGGGGATGCGCGGCGGGCGCCCGGGGTGCGGAACGGTGGCCGGACTCAGCTGCCCGCGCTCGGCGACGGCGTCGGCGTGGAGGTCGACGAGTACTCGTCGCCCTGCGCCTGCAGGATGAACGCCTTGAAGTCGTCGGCGTTGGTCAGCGAGCCGGTGTACGGCTTGCCGTTGACGAGCACGAGCAGCGCGTTCGTCATCTTCTTCACGCTGGAGTTCGGGATCGGGCCGCTGAGCGCGCGGTCGCTGGCGGAGGCGACCCAGGACTTGAATCGGCCGTCGTCCACGCAGGAGTCGATGTCCGACGGGGAGGCCCCCGCCGCCGACGCCAGCTTCTTCAGCTGGTCGTCGGTGAGGCCAGGGCCGCCGTCGGCCGGCTGGTTCTCGAACAGTGACTGGTTGAACGCCCAGAACGACCGCGGCGAGTAGTTCGCCACGCAGGCCGCGGCGTTGGCGGCGCGCAGCGAGTACCGGGTTCCGGCGGAGTGGCTGGTGTAGATCGCGACCGGGTGCATCTCGACCGTGACCGCGCCGTCCTTCACCAGCGGCTGGAGCTGCTTCAGGTTCGTGCGCTGGAAGTCTCCGCAGAGCTTGCAGAGGTAATCGGCGTAGATGCGGATGTCGACGGAGCTGCCGTGCGGGTCCGGCGTGCTCGCGATGGGCTTCGCGTCGGCCGCCAGAGCCGGGGTCGTCTTGACCTGAAGGCCGGAGCCGACGACCACGCCGTCGCTCGCCATGTTCTTGGGGCCGGGCACGGTCGGCCGGATCGCGCCCATGATGACCACCGCGACGATGGCCAGGACCGCGATGACGCCGATCACGATGCCGCCGGACAGCAGGGCCTTTCTCCTGCGGTCCTTGCGCTGCTGGCTCGTGCGGAGCTGTCGGGCTTTCTCCCGCGCGGCCGCGCGGACATCGCCGCTGCGGCTCTCGTCGGGATCGTTCATGGAACTCATATCTCGGGGGAATCGGCTCTCGGGGTAGGCGGAGCGGCGCGTGGGGGGACGTGCCGCCGGGTGTGGCGTGAGCAGACGCAACCAGACGACCATATTGCGGCAGTCTGGGAATAGACCAGACATACCCCGCTCACGCCCCGAGCGCCACCTGGGGGTTGGCCCCCGAGTGCGGGACGTCCACCCCTCGCGGCCTCCCGGAGACCCGTGGTAAGTGCAGCGCTTCGGATGCCTTACTATGGGGGTCGTGGCATCGACGCCCCTGGACGTCGACGCCACGTCTATTCCATTCACAACGGATCGTCCGGCACGTACCTGCCGGTGAAGGAGACAAAAGAAAAATGGCGACTGTCACCTATGACAAGGCGACCCGGCTCTACCCGGGTTCCAACCGCCCCGCGGTCGACGCTCTCGACCTCGACATCGCAGACGGCGAGTTCCTCGTCCTGGTCGGCCCGTCCGGCTGCGGCAAGTCCACCTCGCTCCGCATGCTCGCGGGTCTCGAAGAGGTCAACGACGGCAACATCTTCATCGGCGAGCGCAACGTCACCGACGTCCCGCCGAAGGACCGCGACATCGCGATGGTGTTCCAGAACTACGCGCTGTACCCGCACATGACCGTCGCCGAGAACATGGGCTTCGCCCTGAAGATCGCCGGCGTCGGCAAGGACGAGCGCGCCTCCCGCGTCCTCGAGGCCGCCAAGCTGCTCGACCTGGAGCCGTACCTCGGCCGCAAGCCGAAGGCGCTCTCCGGTGGTCAGCGTCAGCGCGTCGCGATGGGCCGCGCGATCGTCCGCTCCCCCCAGGTGTTCCTCATGGACGAGCCGCTGTCGAACCTCGACGCCAAGCTCCGCGTCCAGACCCGCACCCAGATCGCGTCCCTCACCCGCCGCCTCGGCGTCACCACGGTCTACGTCACCCACGACCAGACCGAGGCGCTCACCATGGGCGACCGCATCGCGGTCCTCAAGGACGGCGTGCTCCAGCAGGTCGGCACCCCGCGCGACCTGTACGCGCAGCCGAAGAACGTCTTCGTCGCCGGCTTCATCGGCTCCCCTGCCATGAACCTGTTCACGGCCGACGTCACCGACGGCGGCGTCAAGTTCGGCACGACGGTCGTCCCGATCGAGCGGGACGTGCTCGCCAACGCCGGCAACACCGTCACCATCGGTGTCCGCCCGGAGGACGTCGTCGTCTCGACCGCCGAGAGCGGCGGCCTGAAGGTCGCCGTCGACCTCGTCGAGGAGCTCGGCGCCGACGGCTACCTCTACGGTCACTCCGAGCTCGAGGGCAAGCGCACCGACATCGTCGGCCGCGTCGACGGCCGCGTTCACCCGAACGCCGGCGACACCGTGTTCATCACCCCGAAGCCGGGCCACGTCCACCTCTTCCACGCGGAGTCGGGCGAGCGTCTCGGCGGCGCCGTCGTCGACTGAGGTCGTCGCAGCTGATCCTCACTCTGCCGCAGTCCGGTCCCGGGCTGCGGCAGAGTGCTTTCCGCCCCCACCCGCTCCTGGAAGGCGCCTCATGGCCGGCTCTGTCAACATCACCGCGGCGACCGTCGATCCCGCTCTGCTCGATCTGCCCTGGAACATCCCGTTGGACCAGTGGTCGAACGAGCACATCGCGCTCCTGCCCAAGGGCATCAGCCGGCACCTGGTCCGGTTCGCGAACCTGTCGGGCTACGTCATCGCCATCAAGGAGACCACCGCGGAGATGGCGCAGCGCGAGTACGACATGCTGCGCACCCTGCAGCGCCTGGACGTGCCGTGCGTCGACCCGGTGGCGGTCATCAAGAACCGCACCGACGACGACGGCGACGCGCTGAACGCCGCGCTCGTCACGCGGCACCTCAAGTTCTCGCTCCCCTACCGCGCGCTGTTCTCGCAGACCCTGCGCCCGGACACCGCGACCCGCCTGGTGGACGCCCTGGCCGTGCTGCTGGTGCGGCTGCACATCGTCGGCTTCTTCTGGGGCGACGTCTCGCTCTCGAACACACTGTTCCGCCGCGACGCCGGCGCCTTCGCCGCCTACCTGGTGGACGCCGAGACCGGCCAGCTCTACGACGGCGGCCTCTCGAACGGTCAGCGCGAGAACGACCTGGAGATCGCCCGGGTCAACATCGCCGGCGAACTGATGGACCTGGAGGCCGGCGGCCGGGTGGACGAGGAGCTCGACCCGATCAAGGTGTCGAACGGCATCGTGGCCGCTTATCGGTCGCTCTGGAAGGAGCTGACCGGCAGCGAGTCGTTCTCCTCCTCGGAGCGCTGGCGGATCAGCCAACGCGTGGAGCGCCTCAACGAGCTCGGCTTCGACATCGAGGAGCTGGCGATCAAGACCTCCGACGAGGGCACGACCGTCCGCATCCAGCCGAAGGTCGTGGACGCCGGCCACCACTCCCGCCGCCTCCTGCGCCTGACCGGCCTGGACACCGGCGAGAACCAGGCCCGCCGTCTGCTCAACGACCTGGACTCCTACTCGGCGACCCTCGGCAAGCGTGGCCTGGACGAGGAGGCGATGGCCCACGAGTGGCTGATGCGCGTCTTCGAGCCGGTCGTCCGCGCCATCCCGGCCGACCTTAAGGGCAAGCTGGAGCCGGCGGAGGTCTTCCACCAGCTCCTGGAGCACCGCTGGTTCATGTCGCAGGCCGAGGGCCGCGATGTCCCGCTGGCGGAGGCGCTGACCTCCTACATCAACGACATCCTCCGCCACCGCCGGGACGAGGCGACCGTCGTGGGGCCGCCGACGGAGACGATCAGCATCCCGGTGATCGGCGGGTCGACCGCCGCGGAGACCGACGACGACGAGGACGACTGGCGCTCGAAGGTGTGAGCGCCGGTCGCCGCACGCGTCAGCGCTTCGCGGCCTTCCCCTCGGCCCGCAGCTTCGCGATCTCGTAGAGCGTCACGCTCGCCGCGATACCCGCGTTGAGCGATTCGGTCGAGGCGGAGATCGGGATGGAGACCACCGCGTCGCAGGTCTCGGTGACGAGACGGGAGAGGCCCTTGCCCTCGCTGCCGACGACGATCACGACCGGCCGGTCGGCGAAGGACAGGCCGGGAAGCGTGGTGTCGCCGCCGCCGTCGAGGCCGAGCACGAACACGCCCGCCTTCTTGAACTCCTTGAGCGTCGCCGTCAGATTGGACGCCATTGCGACGGGGGTGCGTGCCGCGGCGCCCGCCGACGTCTTCCAGGCCGACGCCGTCATCCCGACCGAGCGGCGCTGCGGGACGATCACGCCCTGCCCGCCGAACGCGGCCGTCGAGCGGATGATCGCGCCGAGGTTGCGCGGGTCGGTGATGCCGTCGAGCGCGACGAAGAGCGGCGTCTGACCCTTGCGCAGCGTCACGTCGAGCAGTTCCCCCGGATGGGCGTACTCGTACGGCGGCACCTTGAGCGCGACGCCCTGGTGCACGGCGTCGCGGCCGGCCAGGCGGTCGAGCTCCGGGCGCATGACCTCCAGCACCGGGATCGCGCGGCCGGTGGCGATCGAGAGGATCTCCTTCATCCGGTCGTCCATCTCCACCCGCGCCGCGATGTAGAGCGTGGAGGCCGGGATCGCCGCGCGCAGGGCCTCCAGCACCGAGTTGCGGCCGGTGACGATCTCGCTCTCGTCGCCGGTCTTCGCCCGGCGGGCGGCGCCGGAGGCTCCACGCGGGGCGCCGTCGCGGCCGCCGCGCTGCTCGGCCTTGGCGGCCGCGCGCTCACGGAGCTGCTTGTTCTTGTAGGCGACGTGGTATTCGCGGTCCTCGGCCTTCGGGGTCG
Source organism: Leifsonia sp. GW821-FHT13C09 (assembly GCF_058806435.1). NCBI lineage: Bacteria > Bacillati > Actinomycetota > Actinomycetes > Micrococcales > Microbacteriaceae > Leifsonia > Leifsonia sp. GW821-FHT13C09. The sequence continues at coordinate 406,114 of NZ_JBXAPS010000003.1, forward strand.
GGCCGCGACCCTCCAGGGCCTTGCGGCCGTGGCCGCCGGTGCCGACCTGGGCGCCCTTCTTGCTCTTCCTCACGGCCCCGGCGCGGGGCTTGCCACCCGAGTTCTTCATGCTTCGATACTCCAATGCGACCCCGACGGGGTGTCTTCGATACTGATTCCCGCGGCGGTCAACTCGTCGCGGATGCGGTCTGCGGCCGCGAAGTCGCGCGCTTGGCGCGCCTCCTGGCGGTCGTCGAGCAGGCGGCCGATCAGCGTGCCGAGCGCGTGCTCGGCCGCGCTCGAACCGGCGGTGTGCCAGTGCGGGGAGAGCGGGTTGATGCCGAGCACCTCGGTCATCGCGAGGACATGGCCGCGCGCGGCCGCGGCCGCCTCCAAGTCTTCCGCATCCAGTGCCGCGTTTCCTGAACGCACGGTGTCGTGCAGCACGGCGAGCGCCTGCGGGACGGCCAGGTCGTCGTCCATCGCCTCGGCGAACGCGCCGGGAACGACCTCGACTCCGCTGCCGGCGAACCGGGTGCCCGCGAGCCGCCGGTCGACCCGCTCGAAGAAGCCGGCGATCCGGTCGAGCGCCGCCTCCGCCTCGCTGAGCGAGCCGTCGTGGTAGTCGATGGTGGACCGGTAGTGCGCGGAACCGAGGTAGTAGCGCACCACCAGCGGGCGGGCGGCGCCGAGCAGGTCGGCGGCGTAGACCGAGTTGCCGAGCGACTTGCTCATCTTCTGCCCGTTGACGTGGACGAGGCCGTTGTGCACCCAGTACGACGCGAACCCGTCCCCGGCGGCGGTCGACTGGGCGAGCTCGTTCTCGTGGTGCGGGAAGCGCAGGTCGAGGCCTCCGCCGTGGATGTCGAACTGCGGCCCGAGGTAGCGGCGCGACATGGCGGAGCACTCGATGTGCCAGCCCGGCCGGCCCTCCCCCCACGGCGACGGGAACGCCGCCGAGTCGGGCTCGTCGCTCTTGCGTCCCTTCCACAGGGCGAAGTCGCGCGGATCGCGCTTGGCGCGCGGGTCCGCGTCGGCCGCGGCCTCCATGTTGTCGATGCTCTGCCGGGTCAGCTCTCCGTAGGCGGGCCAGCTCTTCACATCGAAGTAGACGTCGCCCGAGCCGTCCTCGGCCACGTAGGCGTGCCCGCGCTCGATGAGGCGCGCGATAAGCTCCTGCATCTGCGGGATGCTCGCGGTCGCGCGCGGCTCGTAGGTCGGCGGCTGGACGCCGAGCGCTGTGTAGCCGGCGGTGAACTCCAGCTCGAACCGGTAGGCGAGCGCCCACCACTCCTCCGAGCCGCCCTGCGACTGCGCGGTGAGCGCGTTGACGAGGATCTTGTCGTCGATGTCGGTGACGTTGCGCACCAGCGTCACGTCCAGCCCGCGGTACGCGAGCCAGCGGCGCAGCTGGTCGTAGACCAGGGCCGACCGGAGGTGCCCGATGTGGGGCGACGACTGCACCGTCGGCCCGCAGACGTACATGCCCACCGCACCGGGGCGCAGGGGGACGAAGTCGCGCAGGGCGCCGGCCTTCGTGTCGAAGAGTCGCAGAGTCACGGCACAAGCCTACGGGTCGCCGCCAACGCCCACGCGATCCGTGACCGAAGAGGTGGAGAAGTCGGACAGACCCGACGCCTGTGGAGGACTATCGCGCGGCTGCGCGGGCGGCGAGCGCCTCGTTGACCGGCGCGAACGTCACCCGATCGAAGATGAGCTCGATCTCGGTGATCCTCCCGCCGCGCACCGTCACGAGCTCGACGCACGGCACCGCGCCCGCCTCGGTGTCCGTGACGAAGTCGTAGACGACGCAGGCCCGCTCCCCGTCGACGAAGACCTCCCGAATGTCGTTGCGCACCAGTGCGGCCAACAGCCGGTCGAGCGCGGCGATCCACTCCCGCTCGCCCAGCGTCCCTCGCGCGAATCGTGCGGCGAGCCCGTCGTCCAGCAGTTCCTCGACCCGTTCCAGATCGTGGGCGCCGACGGCCTCGATGTACTCGCGCGCGACGGCCGCGGTGTCCGTTCCGGTCATGTCACTCCCCTTTCCACAAGTCATGATAAGTACAAACCATCGTTTGTGCTAGCCTGAATCCGACAGGAGGCCCCATGCCGCAGACCGCCACCGACCGTTCGCTCGACGCCGCGCTCACCGCCCTCGCCGACGCGAACAGGCGCGCCATCCTCGCGGCGCTCCGCGACGGCCCCACGCCGGTCGGCCGGCTCGCCTCCGAACTCGGCCTCTCGCAGCAGACGACCTCGCACCATCTCGGCGTCCTCCGCCGCGCGGGGCTGGTCTCCGGAAGCCGCGACGGCACCCGGCACCTCTTCGTCGTGGACGATGACGGCCTCGCCGCGGTCCGCTCCTACCTCGACGAGTTCTGGCCGAGCCGCTTGGCCGCCCTGAAGGCGGCCGTCGAGAGCGGCCAGGAGAAGACCGATGCCTGAGCACCGCGCGGCGGTGGAGATCGCAGCGCCGCCCGAAGCGGTGTTCGCCTACCTCGTCACGGCGGATGGCCTCACCGCCTGGATGGGCCAGCATGCCGTCCTGGACCCGCGCCCGGGCGGCGAGTTCACCGCCGACATCGCGGGAAGCCCGATCCGCGGAGCGTTCCTGGAGGTGGACGAGCCGCGCCGCGTGGTGGTGAGCTGGGGCGTGGCCGGCAGCGACGACCTCCCGCCGGGAGCGTCCACCGTCACATTCACCCTGACCGCCATCCCGACGGGGACGCGCGTCGAGGTTCACCACGCAGGCCTTCCCGAGCCGCGCGTCGCCGGTCATCGCGCGGGCTGGGCGCACTTCCTCCCTCGCCTGGCGATCGCAGCGAGCGGCGGAAACCCGGGCGAGGACGACTGGAGGCCGCTTTCACCGACCCGGTGAGAGTCTGTCGAGCTCAGCGCGCGAACAGCAGCGCCGTCGCGAACGCGGCGATCCCCTCGCCGCGCCCCGTGAAGCCCAGACCGTCCGTGGTCGTCGCCGCGAGCGAGACGGGGGCGCCGAGGATCCCGGACAGAAGCCGCTCCGCCTCCCCCCGCCGGGGCGCGAACTTCGGTCGCTGGCCGACCAGCTGCACCGACACGTTGCCGATCCGGAAGCCCGCCTCCTCCACCAGGCGGCGCGTCTCGGCGAGGAACACCTCGCCGTGCGCCCCCGCGAACCGCGGGTCGCCCGTCCCGAACACGCCGCCGATGTCGCCGAGTCCCGCGGCCCCGAGCAGCGCGTCGACGATCGCGTGGCACGCCGCGTCCCCGTCGCTGTGCCCCGACAGCCCCGGCTCGTCGGGCCAGTGGAGACCCGCCAGCCAGAGCTCGGCGGACGGATCGAACGCGTGTGTGTCCGTCCCGAGCCCGATCCGCGGAAGGACGGAGGGTGCGACCAGCTCGCGTGCTCGCTGCAGGTCCCACGGCGTGGTGATCTTGAACGCATCGGTCGCGCCCGGCAGCACCGTCACGCGGTACCCGGCCGCGGCGACGAGCCCGGCGTCGTCGGTCTCGTCGGTGGTCGCGGCGGCGTAGGCGGCCAGCAATTGCTCGCGCGGGAAGCCCTGAGGAGTCTGCACGGCGGCCAAGGTCGAGCGGTCCACCGTCTCGTGAACCGATCCGTCGCCGTGGACGCGCTTGATGGTGTCGCTGACCGGGAGGCCGGGGATGACCCCGTGCCGCGTATCGACCACCGCGTCCACCACCGCGTCGAACAGCGCGGACGGCGTGAGCGCTCGGGCGGCGTCGTGGACGAGGACCACCTCCACGTCGTCGCCGATCGCAGCGAGACCCGCGGAGACCGACCGCTGGCGCGTGTCCCCGCCCGCGACCACGTCCGCATCGCGCCCGAACACCCGGCGCGCGATCTCCGCGGCCTCGGCGACACGGTCGGCGGGCACGACGAGCACGGGATCGGCCGGCAGCCGCATGCCGCGCACGGCATGCAGCGAACGCTCCAGCAGGGTGGTCCCGTCGAGCTCCACGAACGCCTTCGGGACCTCGGCCCCCAGGCGCGTGCCCGAGCCGGCGGCGACGACGACGACCGCGACGCGCGGCCCAGGGTTGCTGCTCACGTCACGAGACTACCCGGCCCACGACGACCACCCCGGAACGCCGAAAGGCCCGCGACCGAAGTCGCGGGCCTTTCGAAGCAGGTGAATCGCGGGCTAGGAGGCGAGCACCTCGTCGAGCAGGCTGGACGCCTTCTCGTCGTCGGTCTTCTCCGCCAGGGCGAGTTCCGAGATGAGGATCTGCCGAGCCTTGGCCAGCATGCGCTTCTCACCGGCGGACAGACCCCGGTCCTGGTCGCGGCGCCACAGGTCGCGGACGACCTCGGAGACCTTGATGACGTCGCCCGACGCCAGCTTCTCCAGGTTGGCCTTGTACCGGCGGGACCAGTTGGTCGGCTCCTCGGTGAACGGGGCGCGCAGCACCTCGAACACGCGGTCGAGGCCCTCCTTGCCGATGACATCGCGCACACCCACGAGATCCACGTTCTCAGCGGGGACCTCGATGGTCAGATCGCCCTGAGTCACGTTGAGCTTGAGGTACAGCTTCTCTTCACCCTTGATGATTCGTTTCTTGACCTCGGTGATCGTTGCAGCACCGTGATGGGGGTAAACGACGGTTTCGCCGACCTCGAAAAGCATAGATATGTTGTCCCTTCAGCAACGAATAGGATACCACACGAGGCACATGCTAAGGTTCGCCCCTGCACCTGCCGGGAGGCCGGGGAGCCCGGTCGGCATACGGTAAACTCGTGCTCACACCCGCTTCGTCACAGGGCATCAGCGCGCCGTCGAGCGGAACGATTCGGAGGATCATCCAGTGAAAGCTCGCGTCGCGGCGTCCATCGTCCTCGCCCTGGCGGTCGCAGCCGGCACCGCCGGGTGCGGCTTCATCGCACCGCAGGCCACCACGAAGCACTACGACGCGAGCGACGGCGTGAGCGGCAACGTCGGCCAGATCGACGTGCGCAACGCCTTCATCGTCACCGACGGCGTCGGCGGCAAGGTCGGCAACCTCGTGGTCAGCCTGGTCAACACCGACAGCAAGAGCCACCGGGTCGCCATCACCTCCGCGTCCTCCGGGAGCGCGGCCTACGTCACGGTCGAGCCCGGCGAGGTCAAGAAGGTCGGCGCCCAGCCCGACAAGGCGTCCTCCAGCAACGTCTTCCTCACCCCGTTCGACGTGCTGCCCGGCAGCAACTACGACGTGTACTTCCAGTACGGCGACCAGACCGGCGTGAAGCTGCAGGTCCCCGTCCTCGACGGCGGCCTCCCCGACTACAAGCGGCTCGTGCCGCCGACCATCCTGCCCGCCCAGGGCTGAGCCGCACACCACGGACACGCCGAAGCCGCCCTCGCGAGAAGCGAGGGCGGCTTCGTCGTTGGCGGCGGCGGCCGCCGTTCAGGCGTTGAAGCGGTAGCCGAGGCCGCGCACCGTGACCAGCATCTGCGGGTCCGACGGGCTCTCCTCGATGCGCGAGCGGATGCGCTTGATGTGCACGTCGAGCGTCTTGGTGTCGCCGAAGTAGTCGCTCCCCCACACCCGGTCGATGAGCTGACCGCGAGTGAGCACGCGCCCGGCGTTGCGGAGCAGCAGCTCCAGCAGCTCGAATTCCTTCAGCGGCATGGAGATCTCGTCGCCGTTGACCGCGACCGTGTGCCGGTCGACGTCCATGCGGACCGTGCCGGCCTCCAGGATGCCGTCGTCCTCCAGTTCCGCCTCGTCCACGCGCCGGCGCAGCACGGCGCGGATGCGGGCCAGCAGCTCCCGCGACGAGTACGGCTTGGTGACGTAGTCGTCCGCGCCCAGCTCGAGGCCGACCACGATGTCCACCTCGGAATCCTTGGCGGTCAGCATGATGATCGGGACGCTGGACCGGGTGCGGATCTCGCGGCACACCTCCGTTCCCGGGATGCCGGGCAGCATCAGGTCGAGCAGCACCAGGTCGGCGCCGGCGCGGTCGAACTCCGCGAGGGCCGTCGGGCCGTCTTCGGCGACGGTCACCTCGTAACCTTCGCGCTTGAGCAGGTACGCGAGCGGCTCGCTGAGCGCGGCCTCATCCTCGACGAGCAGGATCGCTGTCACAGGTTCTCTCCAATCGGGGGACGGACGGTGGCGGCCTCGGGCAGCCGGATGGTGAAGGTGGAGCCGCGGCCGGGCTGCGACCAGACCCGGACCTCACCGCCGTGGTTCTGCACGGCGTGCTTGACGATCGAGAGGCCGAGCCCGGTGCCCCCGGTGTTGCGGGAGCGGGCCTGGTCCACCCGGAAGAAGCGTTCGAACACGCGGTCGAGGTCCTCCTCGGGGATCCCCTCGCCCTGGTCGGTGACGGCGATCTCGACGACGCCGTCGACCGTGCGCACGCCGATGCCGATGCGGGAGTCCTCCGGCGAGTACTGGATCGCGTTCGAGATCAGGTTGTGCACCGCGGTCACCAGCAGCGCCTCGTTCCCGAGCACGGTCGCGTCCTTCTCGCCGCGCATCGCGATCTCGATCCCGCGCGACTCCGCCGCGACCCGGTTCTGGTCGATGGCGGCCCGGACGACCTTCTTCGCGGAGAGCTGCTCGGCGTCGCCGAGTGCGTCGGCGGCCTGCAGGCGGCTCAGCTCGATGATGTCCTGGGTGATCCGGGCGAGCCGGGAGGCTTCCTCGCTCAGCCGCAGCGCGAACCGTCGCACCTGCTCCGGGTCGTCGGAGGCGTCGTCCAGCGCCTCGGCCAGGAGGGTGACCGCGCCGATCGGGGTCTTCAGCTCGTGGCTGATGTTCGCCACGAAGTCGCGGCGCACGGACTCCAGCCGGAAGGACTCGGTCCGGTCCTCCGCCAGCAGCAGGATGTACCGGGAGCCCAGCCGCGCCACCCGCACGCTCAGGTGGATGTTGGCGTCGCCGAACGGTCCGCGCGCGAGCTCGCACTCTTCGGTGATCGGCTCGCCGGTGCGGCGCACCCGGTCGACGAGCTCCACGAGGTGCGGGTGGACGAGGGCGCCGTTCCAGACCAGCCCGATCGCGTGCGCGCCCGGGGACGCCTTGATGACGTTGTTGGACGGGTCGATGACCACGCCAGCGGACTCCATCGCGTCGAGCACCTGGTCGACGCCGTCCGGCACGGCCGGGTTGGACACCGCGGCCGCGTGGTCGCCGCGGCGCGCGGCGATGTGGAGGATCCAGACGAACCCCGCGCCGACGACCAGCCCCAGGCCGAGCGAGAGCAGCACCAACCAGGCGGAGTTCATACCCAAAGCGTAGGTGATGCGCGAGGACGCGCCGCGACCGGTGAGGCTCTCCGCCGCGTGTTTTCGCGGGTACGTTAGACAGTGTTCAGCCCTACGGCACCGTCCGTTAACCTCCCGAAGCGACCATGCTGAACGGGGTCAGCCGACCCCAGTATCCCGCGTGCCCGCGTACGCGGCAGGAAGGACCTCAACCCATGCGCGAAGTTTTCCAGCAGGAGCTGGCCGACGTTCAGGACCGGCTGGTCGAGATCGCCGAGCTGGTGGTCCGCTCGATCCGCAGCGCCACGGAGGCGTTCAACGAGTCGGACGTGTCCCTCGCCGAAGAGGTGATCGCCAACGACCACCGCATCGACGAGCTGACCGTGCTCCTGGACGAGCTCTCGATCCAGATCCTCGCCCGCCAGCAGCCGGTCGCCCGCGACCTCCGCATCGTCGTGAGCGCCCTGCGCATCAGCGCCTCCCTGGAGCGGATGGGCGACATGGCCGAGCACATCGCCCAGCTGGCCCGCTACCGCTTCCCGGACAAGGTGGTCCCGAAGAGCCTGCGCTCGACGTTCGCCGAGATGGGCCGCCTCGACGTGCAGATCGCGGAGAAGCTCGCCGAGCTGCTGCGCACCCAGGACATGCGGATCGCGGACGAGATCCGCAACGACGACGACGACATCGACGAGCTGCACGCCAGCGTGTTCGACAAGGTCCTCGGCGAGACCTGGAAGGGTCAGGCCGTGGACACCGTGGACGCGACCCTGGCGAGCCGCTACCACGAGCGCTTCGCCGACCACGCCGTCTCCATCGCGAAGAAGGTCCAGTATCTGGCCACCGGCGACTGGGCCCCCGAACTGGCCGGCTGACACCGCCTCTCTCGTCGCACACCGCCGAGTACGCGAATCATCGCGTACTCGGCGGTTTTCGTTCACCCTCCCCTGGCTTGGATATCCACGCTCAGATTTCAGACGCATTATGATGGGACGAGCATTCGGCGATGTCGTGAGGAGAGGTGCACATGGGGGGTCCGTCGAGGGGGAAGCGCAGAGCGAAGGCCGTACGATTCGCGTCCGTACCCGTGCTGCTCGCAGCGCTGGTCGCGGGTTTCCTGATCCTGAACGACGACGCCGCGCGCCGCGTCGGCAACTTCCGGCCGACCGTGGGATTGGTGAACGAAGACCTGGCCGCCGAGTTCAACAGCGAGGAGTACGCCTTCGGCGCCTCCTTCGTCGATCGGATCTCGAAGGACTCCGAGTACAACTGGACGGTGGTGTCCCGGCCGGTGGCAGAGAAGGCGTACAAGGACGGCTCGGTCGACGCGGTCCTCTACATCCCCCGCTCGTTCACGCACGACATCCTGACCCTCCAGAAGACCAGTCCGACGAAGGCGACGGTCGAGTTCCGGCTCCGCCACCAGTCGGACGTCAGCGCGGACCGACTCCTGGAGAGCAGGATCCGCGACGTCCTGCACGACTTCAACCGGAGCGTCGTCACCATGTACTACGCGTCGCTCGCCGACAACATCGCCCAGGCCGACGGGCAGATGAGCGCAACGCTCGGCATCCAGAAGGCCCTCATCGCCGCGCTCGCCTCGGATGTGCAGGAGCCGTTCGCGAACACCCTGCCGACTTTCCAGAGCCTCATCGCGAGCGCGTCGGGACTGAAGGACGTCGAGGCCGCGACCCTCGAGGCGCGCAACTCCTACACGAAGTCGGTCATGGACCTGCTCACCGGCAGCGGTGAAGCCCTCATCGGCCGGCTGCCGGGAATCGAGGCGCACACCGACCGGCAGCGTGAGATCGCGCAGCTCAACGCGGACAACGGCAACAGGGGCATCGCCGACCAGGCCGAGCTGGACCGCGACCACTACAGCACGCAGTTCGAGTCGTCCCGGACCGGCACGCTGTGCGCACTGAACGGTCTCGACACGACCGACGCCGCCGAGGGCTGCGCCGACGCGGACGGGGCCGCTCCGGCGCACCTGCTGGGCCGGCTCGCCGAACTCCGGCAGGCGGTCGCACAGTTCTCCGACGGTAACGCACTCTCCTTCGCCGGCATCGCCGACAGCCTCGACCAGCGGATCGCCAACCTGCGCGTCATCGAGTACCTGTTGAACTCGTCAGCGAGGCCGATCACGCCGGACGCCCCCAGCGGCGATACGCAGCCGGATCCGCCGACCGACCCTGGCGCGCGTAGTGTGCCCGCGCTGCCCCTGGTTCCGGCCGAGCCGACCGCGCCCGTCCACCCGGGGATACTCCAGCTACTGCACGATGAGATCGCTGCACTGGAGGCGGTCCGGGACTCTCTCGACCCGAGCGGCGCACCGCTGTTCGAACCCGAGCTGACGAACCTGGACGCCTGGTACGCGGACACGCTCAACGCCGTCAAGGGCTCCTCCCTGACACCGGGCCCGGTCTCCAGCCTCGACGTGCGGGACTGGAGCACCCACACGTCCGACACCCCCGGCCTGTACGTGGACGGCAGCGACAGACTGGCCGCCGACATCACCACGCTCATCACCCAGGCCGCGGACAACAGCAGCAGGCTCGCCACCGTTTCCACGACGGTCCCCGACAACTCCACCCGGTTCGAGGCGCTCCTCCAGAACTCGAACACCACGTTCACGGGCGCCGAGAGGGTGCGCAACGGGGTCGAGAAGCTGCTCGCGTCTGGAAACACCGGGCTCACCGCGAACGAAGCGTACTACGCGAACTTCGCCACCGTCCTCGCGAACACGAGAACACCGGGTGTGGACACGGGCAGCATCTACGCGTTCTTCTCCGCGCCGATCGAGGCGAAGAACGTCACGGGTGAACGACCGGCGGCGTCAAGCGATACCGGAGCCGTCGGGATGGTCGACGCGAAATGGGCGGTGGTTTTCACGTGCGGCCTGCTTGCCGGCGTGGTCGTGATGACGGTGGGGAACGCGGTGCGCAGGCGGAAGAAGGCGTAAACCGGGCGCGGCCGGGCTCCGGCCCCTTTCGGGAGAGCTTCGAGCGAAAGCTGATCCGGGCCGATTATCGGCTGAACGACCCCCTTTTTCGGGAGCATTTCAAGTCCCGCACAGGCGTCTCGCGCCCGCGCCGGCAGGCGCGCTTTTTTCAGTCCCGGGCTTCGCTCGGGTCGACGTAGCCGACATACACCGACGCGTACCTCGAGCCGTCTTCGGGGAGGACGTGGAAGAAGGGCGCGTTGATTTCCAGGCCGTTGCCCTCCAACGCTGCGAGGAGCTGTGCGTAGACCTGCTCGGTCTGGTGCTCGAAGTCGCCGGTGACGATTCCTTTGACCAGTGGGCTGACCTCGAAATAGGAACGGAACCGCGTGCCCTCTCCAGCTGTGAAGGTGCTCTCTCGGATCGGGAGGAAGAACTCGATGTCGGTGATCTCATCCAGCGGCACGTTGTTCAGGCTGTACACGTAGGGCCCCTTCGGAGTGCCACCCTGCCGGACGACGTCCGAGACGAACGATCCGAGCTGTTCGCCGAGCGTGCTGTAGTGGAACGTCGCACGGCGACTGACCACGTTCTGATACGCCAGCTTCTCATCGAAAGTGACGGATTGAAGAAGAGCATCCATCAGCGAGCCACCGCGTCGACGTACAGGTCCAGCATGACCTCGCCATAGAACTTCAGGACCACGTGGTAGATGGTCTCGATCTCCAGCCCAGCCGCCGCCACCGCCCGCTTGATCTCCTCATACGGCACCGGCTCTTCGAAGTCGTAATGCCGGTAGAAGAAGTCGGTCTCCAGTTCGAGGTGCTCGTTGAAACGGAAACTCTCGGCGCTGTCCTCGACGATGTTGATCCGGTTGCCGAGAGTGGTCATGATCGTGAAGTCACGGCCGCCGGGAACGCTGGAGAAGACGAGCGGACCACTCGTGTAGTAGCCGTTGTGCATCAAAACCTGCTTGAAGTAATCGCCGACGGGGTCGACGACCTCGAACAGGTCGTCGCCCGATCGAAGCTCTGCTGTGTGACTCACGACGTTGTGCATGCTCAACGTCCGCTGCTTAAACCGCATGAAGTGGTCCTTCCGATCGTGTATTCCGCGCTTTGCTTGCGCGCTGGTTCGTCATCGTGAATCTGACATCCCGAGCTTGGTCAGGACCAGCAGAACCACGCAGAACGTGAAGACAATGCCCACCCACAGCGCGACCTTCTTGACAATTGCGCGCACCTCACCCTTCGTACGAACACGCCTGCCAGGCCGATGCTCCCAATACCGCCTATCTTGCGATTTCAGATACGCAAGGTAGGTGAACTCCACTGGCAGACTCGGCACCACCGTCGCGAAAAGCAGTGAACCTAGCACGCCAATCATGTTCGTCAGGTACTGGCCTTGGGTGAGCACATTCGGGACGATCATCACCACCCCGAAAATGATCCACATACTCTTCGAGCTGTACACACTCGACGCGGCCACGAGGTTCCCCCACGTCCGCGCCTCCGAGTGACCGTCACGCAAACGCTTCCTCAACAGCAACACATGCACAACCGTCGCGCCGCACACGTACAACAAACCAACCACGCCAACGACGGGGACGAGTGCGATATCGAATGTCGTGTGGCTTCCCCGTTTTGCGAGGGTGATCAACGCCAGTCCCAAAAGACACAGCGTGTAGACCATAAACGCTGCAAAGACTGCCAGGACGCTGGAGAAGAACACCTGAAACCGGAAGATAAACGAACGGAAGAACGACAACAACATCACAAGACCGCTGAACCCCAGAACAGCCAAATGCGCGTAGTAAAGGAACAGGAACGCGCGGGAGCCGGCATCAAAAGCCATTAAGGCCACGATGGAGAACGTGGGCAGGCTCAGAATGACCGCAGTGACGAACGCCAACATAGGCAAGTTGACCAGCGACGCCCTGCTATCAGCAAGCGTAATGAAGTACGTCTCGTTTGCCGCATCGCGCGCACGCTCAGCCTTACTCGAATGATCGCCCATCACGTCACCAGAACTTCGCCGCAATGCTGTCCCAGGCACTCTTGATACCGTCTTTAGCCCACTCGACGGCCGTCTTATCGCCGAGCGGAACCTCGTTTGCTGCCACGTTGATGACAATCCCCGCCACGGCTCCGACGACGGTCCCTAATGGCGGCAGGATCAATGATCCGACTGCTGCGCCGATTCCCGCCGCCGCGGCCCCACTGCCGACATCGACGACCGTGTCAACAGCGAAATCTCGCCAATCATCAAGCGTCGCATCCCCATCGCCGAAGTACTTGTTGACGTTGGCCCCAACAGAAAGCCCCGTACCCACTAACCCCAGGCCTTTACTTGCCTTGGTGAGCTTCGAAGCGCCCTTCCACCCCTTGAAGTCATCGACAACATCAGCGGCAAAGCCGCTCGCGCCGGCTTTGATCGGTCTCCGATAGTGATCGATCCGGGTTTTGGTGGCCGTGTTGAAGTCTTTCCCTCTCCCATAGAGGTGTCCGCTCGCCGGCTTGTACAGAAACCTCCCACCGTACTTCAACCGGCCTTCAGCGTCCCGGGCGATCTTGTTGCCGGCGAGTTGATCCAGAATCGTCAGTCGCGTCAAACCAGCACCGAGACCGGTGCCGACCGAGCCGAGGATGAGCGAGCCCTTCAACTGCTCCAGAAGGGAAACCGTGTCACCGGTCGCCGCCGCGAGATTGACGAGCCTGTCGCTGAAGAGCCCCGTCGTCCGCGCGGCGAAGTCATGCAGCGCCTGCAGCCTGCCCTCCAGATCCCGCACCGTGGCGTCGAGCTGCGCCAGCACCAACTCCAACTGCGCGTTCCCCGCCTCCAACGCCGGAGCCAACCCGGGCACCGTCGACGACGCAGCAGCAGCCGTCCGGTTCGCCTCGATCTGACGCTCCGTCGCGTCCCGCTGCGCCCTGGTCGCCGTCAGCTGAGTGTTCAGCTCGTCCTCTTTCAGAACCCCGAATGGGGCGACAAACGAGTCCGCTTGCGAGTACCGCTCCAGGTCCTTCCGGATGGCATCGATCTCGCTCCGCGCATCCACGACGCTCGGCCGGATGATCTGCGCGAAGAGAGTGTCGACCGCCGAGTAGCCCTTACCCGAAAGCTGCCCGCCCGCCAACGCCTCCCCCAACTGTGCGCAGGCGCTGTCCGTGGCATCCAGCACAGCCGTCGCGGTGGTCAGCTTCGCCGAAAGCGCACCGGCCAACGCGGCCGAGTCTTCCGCGTCGTAGATCAGCCCCATGACACGTCTGCCTTCTCTCGCCGCAACCGTTCCAGCTCGGCCTCGGACGTCGAGCGGAGCGCCCGCTCGGTCTCATCCAGAAGTTCTGCGTGATCACCTGCCAGGCGGCTCACGTAGGCGTCGAGCTCTCTGCTCGCGGCCAGCCCCTTCTGCACGAAGTAGTTCTTCGCATCCAGGCGGACACCGGCTTCTTCGAACCGCTCGGAATGCACGCGCATCACGTGGGCATACGACGCCCACTGCTCGCTGAGCACGCGAATCGTCGCAAGGTCTTCCGCGGTCCGACTCTCGCGATCCCTGATCTGCCGGTCGAGCGCCAGACGGTGCTCCTCGCGGTCGCTCATCGAGTTCCGCCTACGCTCGCGGCATCGCGCTTGTCACGTGCCTCGATCTCCGACGCGAGAGCCGTGACGCCGTCGGCCTGCCGCTTCACGCCGGAAATGAACGCCGAGATGCTGTCCAGCACTCCGTTGGCAACGCTCGCGCCTTCCTTCATGCTCGCGACAGTGCTCGACCCCAGCGTCACCTGCTGACCATCGCTCTCAACCTCGATGTTCGCGAAGCCCGCCACGGCGGCCTGCGCTGCGGCGGTATTCGAAGCGACCTTCATCGTTCATCCCTTCTGTGGTCCTGTTCGGTCAATCGACGAAGTTCCGCGAACGGATCGACGCCGGGCTCGACAGCATCTGGATCCTCCGCGTCAGGCGCCGAGGCTTCGGGAAGCTCCGTGAGCGGGCCGGTGAACTGTTGCGCACGGCTGATCGTTCGCGGGCCGTTCTCCATCTGGTCGAGAAGATCCGCCAGGAACGCCTCGTCGGCGCTGTCGCTGTACCCCTCGAAGACGATCTCCTCGACGTCTCCGGCCAATATGGGGAAGGTCTCCTGATCAGGCGATTCGCCGTACGGGTGCGGAGCGACCAGATACCGGGGCTCCACTTCGGGTCGCTCCATCTCCTGGCGGAACGCCCCGCGCGCGAGGACGACGAACAGTCCGGAGGCCCGATCGTTCTCGAGCCGAACGATGGAGCCCAGCCCCAGAAGCCGCCCCTGCAACTCCAGAGTCATCGTCACCCCTCGCTCTCGGTCGGGGTCGGGGTCGGCACGACGATCTGGTCCAGTTCTCCATCGATGACGGAGTGCAGCACGTTCCTGGCGTGTGTCTCCTTCTTCGTGCCGAGCGGCAGGCCCTCGATGAAGCGCTGCCCGTTCAGGTCGCCGCCGAAAAGGATCTGGTGGATGTTCTCCTTCAGCGGCCCGGCCAGTCCGAAGACGCTGTTCACCTTCGAGAGGTGATCCAGAACGATGATCTGGACGAGCTCACTGCCCAGACCGAGGAGTTCGGAGATCTGATCCATCGGCAACGTGAGCTTGTCGAACACGTCGGTCATGCCATTGATGACCACGCACCGCGGCACCTGCGTGCCGTGCTCCACCAACTCGGCGAGCGCGAGATTCACCGTGTCAGCGTGAGCCTTCAGCGCCTTCTTGCCCACGTACAGCGCGGGTTCGGCTGCAAGATGTTCTCGCAAGGCGTCATGCGCGTCGATCACCACCAGGCGCTCGGCTTCGACAGCATCGACGAGCTGTCCGATCAGGAACGGGTACAGCAGAGCCGCTTGCTTTCCCGACTCCGGGAAGATCGCCACGGACTTGCCCGTGAAGAGCTCCAGCGTCTCGGGCTCGGAAGTGAGCTTGTTCAAGCCGAGAAGCAGCCTGTTCGATGCCGCGTCGCGCGTTGCGAAACGGGTGAACACCTCCGTGGTCAACTCCCGCGGCACCATCGGGATCCGCGCCGGCCGCGCGCCATCCCACCCATCGTTCAGAGCGGTCACCTGCGCTTCGAGTGCGGCGAGGGCCTCCGAGCCGTTCTCGCCCTCCGCGGGCAGGTAGAACTGGATCGCTGTCGGTCCGTCGGTGAGGAGCTGTCCACGGCCCGGAAGGTCGGTCTGCTGCAGCCGTTCTCTGCCCAGGAGCTGGGCCAGCTCGCTCTCGTCGTTCAAGTAGAGGCACAGCTTCGTGGAGACGTTGCTGAGCATGTTCATGCGCACACCGCCCACCCGGCTCGCGCTCATCACGAGATACACACCGAGCGCTGCGCCCTCGCGAAGCACCTGCAACAGGACGTTGTCGATGGTGTCTTTCCTGGAGTCGTTCGTAGTGAGGTTGTCGTAGCCGTCGAGCACGTTGAGCGTGACCGGCAGCGCCCGCGACGTCTTCGCCTCGTACTGCTCGAGATTCGCGACGCCCGCATCCTTGAACAGCTGCTTACGGGAGGCCATCGCGTCCGAGACCGCGCTGAGCATCTTGCTGAGCTTCTCGCCCTCCTCCGGAGTGACGATGTCCGCGACGTTGGGCAGGTCCCGCAACGGAAGAAGCCCGTTGTTGCCGAAGTCGAACAGATACACGTGCAGTTGTTCGGGAGTCCGGGTCTTCGCGAGATTCACCACGATCGTCTGCAGCACCGTCGACTTGCCGTACCCGGGGCTGCCGAAGACCACAGTGTGCCCGGCGCGCGCAAGGTCGAAGTCGTAACGCTCCTGCGCCTGCCGGCTCGGGATGTCGAGCAGGCCGAGCGGGATGCCGGATCCAGGCCGCGCGGCAGGCTCCGGCGACGCGATCCTCCCCGCCAGGCCCGGCAGCCACGGCTTGTCCGGCCGCGTCAGCGCCTCGTCCCTGTCGAAAACGCCCACGATGCCGTCGATGACCGCCTCGAGCTGCGACGGCAGCTCGCTCGTGTCTTTGCCCTGCTCGACCTCCTCGCCGGGGTCGTAGAACAGCTCGTACTGGCCGAGGTCGTTGATCCGGTAGATCCGCTCGTCCACCTTCTCGGTCACCTGCGCGTCCGGGTCGTACGGCACACCGGCGTAGCCGCTCTGGAAGAGCTCGTACACCTCGTTCTGGCCGACCTTCAGGTAGCCGCGGCCCGGGTTGGTGATGTGCGCGGCATCCGTTGTCTTCAGCAGCTCGTTCGAGTCCTGCTCGCCTGCCATCTTCAGGGCGATCTTCGACGTCGAGTTCGCCTCGATCTGGTCGTTGACCACGCCGCTCGGCTTCTGCGTCGCGAGGATCAGATGCACTCCGAGGCTTCGGCCGATCCGTGCGACCGAGGTCAGCTCGTCCAGGAACTCCGGCACGTTCGCCTTGAGCTCGGCGAACTCGTCCGAGACCAGCACCAGGTGCGGCAGCGGCTTCGTCGGGTACTTCACGTCGGGCTTCGGCTCGTGCCGCTGCTTGTACAGCGTCATGTACGCGTTGATGCTGTTGACGCCGTAGATCGCGAACTCGCGTTGCCGCTTGTCGAGTTCCGCCTTGATGCTCGCCAGCGCTCGGGCCGTGCCCGCGCCGTCGAGGTTGGTGATGGCGCCCATGAAGTGCGGCAGCCGGTCGAGCGTGTTGGCGATGCCGCCGCCCTTCCAGTCGATGATGAGCATGCCCACGTCTTCCGGTGAGAAGTTGATCGCCAGACCGATGAGGTACGTCGTCAAGAACTCCGACTTGCCCGAACCCGTCGTGCCGCCGACCAGCGCATGCGGGCCGTGCGCACGCTCGTGCAGGTCCCAATAGACGTGATCGGACCTGCCGCGCCAGCCGATCAGCGACGCGATCGACTTGTTCGGCTCCGCGCTCGCCCACCGGTCGGCGATCCGCAGCTCGTCGACGGTCTTCACCTCGTACTGCTCCAGCAGGCTCAGCGACTCCGGCACCGCGTTCTTCTCGACCTCCAGATGGTTCAGGTTCGAGAGCTTCCGGAGGGAGTGTTCGAGGCCTTGAGGGAGCGCATACGGTGCGAACGGTGTCGCCACGTACACGTTGCCGTCGGTGACGAGTTCGGCCTTGACGCGGTGCGGCGCCTGGATGAGCGCGGTCACCGTCTCGGGCAGCAGGTTCGCGTCCTCGCTGCACCAGATCACGGTCACCCCGAGCTCGCTCATGTCCTCGGCGAGCAACTCGTTGATGCCGTGGCCGGCCAGGTGGCGATCGTCGGAGATCGTGAACACGTAGTGCGGTGCGAATTGGGGTTTCTGCGAGCCGGCGTCCTTCAGCGCCTGCTTGCGCTTCTGGAGGAGCTGATAGAAGCCGTTCAGCACCACGTCGCGCAGCCGGTCGTTGTAGACCAGCCCGCGCAGGTTCAGTTCCTGCAGCGTGAAGTGCGGCAGCAGCCGCCACCGGCTCCACGTCCGGGTGTACGCCTCGCGGGAGAGCAGGCTGACGAAGTTGACGTCGCGGTAGGAGTGGAAAAAAGCCACCTGGAACAGCAGCGACTGAACGGAGTCGGCGACCACGTCGGGCGGACCGACGAACCCGAGGGTCTGCCCGGCCAAGCCGACCAGGGTCGGCGCATCGCGTTGAGTCCGGAATCCAGCGACCAGCTCCGACACCTGCTGCGCCCCGGCGCTCGCGTCCTTCTCGCTCACGTCGGAGGACACCTTCAGCTGGGATGCGCGATCCGACGCCCCCAGCGAGACCTGCAGGAAGTCCCGGTTGAAACGCTGACGCTCGTAGATCCTCGGGTCGTAGCTCTCGACCATCGCCGCGAGCTCCGGCGGGCTCGGCTGCTGATACCGCAGCACGGCGCGCTCGTCGTCGTAGGCGCGGGAGACCTCGGCGACCGTCCGCACGAGGTACCGGGAGTAGTCCTCCTCGGCTGCGAGCGCTGCGGCCTTGGTCTCCCTCCGCTCTGTGACGTACTGCGAGACCGTGAACGATGCAGTCAGCAGCGTCGCGAGCCCCATTCCGAGCATCATGGCCGGGTTGCTCCCGATGATCAGCGTCGTGACACCGGAGGCCGCGATCATGAAGAACGGCGGCAGCACCATCCGCGCGAGCCGGCTCTTCGGCTTGGCGCCGGGCTTGTCGGGACCTTGCAGCGCGAACTCGGCCTGCTCGACCTCCAGGTTCAGCTTCGGAGATCTCCGATAGTCGGGGAAATCGACCGGGAACTCCCGCTCGGGAGGCTGCACGAGGAGGGCGGCGTGGTCGAACACCGCGTCGGAACCGAACGTGGTGAGCTTGAACTGCGTCGGCCGCCTCTCGAGGATGAATCGCTCGGTCAGCACCACCGTCCCGACGTCGAGGTCGCAGATCTGCCGCCCGTCGACCGCGACACCGTCGACGTACACGAGCCGGCCTCGCGCTTCGACGATCAGCGCGTCGCCCTGCACGATCAGCAGCGGCGCCTCCGCGACGCGGATGCCGGCATAGGGCTCATCGCCGATCACGAGGGCCTCGCGCGCGTCGGTGACGAAGCACTCGGTGCGAGCGAGCGCGGCGGGTATCACCACGCACTCGAGCGGTCCGGCCGTTCCCCGGCCTGCGCCCATCAACTCCCCGTCGACGTACAAGGCCTCGTTGATCACACTGAACTTGTGGCCGTCGTGCTCGACGAACGGGTGCTCTTCGGTGAGGGTCAGCCGGACGGCACGTTCCCCGTCGAGCGCATAGACGAGGAACAGCAGCTGACCCGGATCGAGCCGGGAGTCCAGGGCTGCACCCGCGACGTCCGCGACTTGCTCCGTCTCGAACACGCTCATTGCGCCGCCGCCGCGTCGCTCGTGCCCTCCAGCTTGGCCGTCAACTCGTCGATGGCCTTCGCGTATGTGTCCAGGAGTTCCTGCTTCTTGCCGCCTGCCATCGTGGCGTCGAGTTTCGTGGCCTGGTACAGGTCGGTGTAAGCCAGCAACGTGAGCTGGTCGTCCCCGAGGTTCTGCGCGTAGTCGAGCGCCTGCTCGAACTCGCCGCGGCCGATGGCGATCCAGAAGTTCAGGGTCACGTCGTCGGACTTCTGCGAGATCGTGTTCAGGATCGCCTGCTTCTGTGCGCCCGTCAGATCGTCGAGATTGACGCTCGACACCGCGAGGACATACTTCGCGGACGCCGGCAGGGAGGTGGCCGGGAAGCCCTCCAGTTCCGTCAACGCGCCGCCGTAGTCGCTCGCGAGGAACCGTGCCTGCGACGCGACGACCGCGTCCTGCAGGCGGTTGTGGCTCGCGGTCTGCCAGGCGAACACGCCGGCCACCACCGCGGCGGTGAGTCCGAGCGCGCCGATGACCCGGTAGCCGGCGTACCGGCGCCTCGGAACGCTGACTCTGCGAGCCGCGACGTCGGCGTGCTCGGCCGTCAGCTGCGCGCCGATGTACGCGAACAGTTCGTCGGTCGTCGCGGCCTGTCGCACCGCCGTCGAGAACGTGTCGTTCAGGGCCGACGCCCCGTCCAGAAGGTGCTCGAAGGCGAGCTTGGGGCGGAAGATCTGCAGCACCATCGCCTGCAGCGAGGCGAGGAAGTGCGCTTCGTCGAACGCCATCGGGGCGAGCATGCCCTGGAGGCCGCTGTGCACCACCCGAAGCAGGCCGCCGTCGAGGTACACGTTGTCCGGGTGGATCACCGGCACCCGGAAGCTGTCCCGGTAGCTCACGCACGCCACGAGCTTCTGGGCCAGCGCCAGGCGGTCGAGTCGCGACCTGGCCTGCCCGATGGCGTCGCGGAAGCTGGTCTCCCCGTCGGCCAGAGCGTAGTCGAGCACGAGCCCGGTGTCGGTCTCGTGCGCGTCGACGTAGCGGGAGATCACCTCCAGAGACGCGCTGCGGTACCCGTTCTTCTCCACGCGCACGCGAAGACCCCCGGAATCCGCCTCGAGCTCCAGGACGGTTCCGTCTCTCTCAATACGCATTATTCGCTTACGTCACAATCTGAAGGCGATCGCCATTGCCGATGCCGAACGAGGAAATGTAGTCGTACCCGCTCACCGCGAGCGCCTTGTCGTCGAGCGCGAACGAGAAGTCGTCGGGTAGCGTCGTGCCTTTCGCCGCGAACGCTTCGCGGATCAACTGCTTCAGCCGGTCGAACCGGACGGCGCGTGGCACGAGAAGGTCGATCTGCCGGTGTCCCTGGACAAGGGTGATCTCGATCACGACGCGACCCGCCTTCTTCTCGCCCAGAGCCTTCCCAGGACGACCCCGGCCACCAGCACGAGCGGCACCACGACGACGGCCAGCACACCGACCAGCGCGGAGGACTCCTGCTGTTCCTCCCGCGAGGATGCGATCACGTCGGAGGAATAGTTCTCGAACAGAGCTGCTCTCACCGACTGGTACTGATCACCGACGGCGGGGGCCGGGGTGAAATCCAGGGCCTCTACCGCGCTGAGCCGTTCGGCCGACTTCGTCCGCTGCTCGTCCGCCCGCGCCGAGAGTCGGTCGGAGAACAGACTGCTGCGGATCGCGAACTCCCCGGACGAACCTGCCCCGACCGAGTCGTTGACCAGGACGGTGGTGTTGAGGCTCAGCTTCCCCGCATCGTCGGGATCATCGGCTGCGGCCACCACCGCCGGCGCGATCGACAACCCGACGACGAGCGCGCCTGCGGTTGCGCCCGCGCGGAGAACGCCTCTGGATCGCGGTACCCGGTGTTCGTCGCCCGTGTGCCGGCTAGAAGCCGAAGCTCTGCGCATCCTGCGCGTCACGCTCGGCGATGGTGTCTGCGTATTTGTTCAGCTGCTCGTTGATATTCACGAGCAGCTCCTCGAACTTCTTCACGCTCTCGTGCAGCTGGTTGTACTGCTCGAGATAGGCCTGGAAAGCCTGGCCCTTCCACTGCTCGGCGATGGTCGAGTTCATCTGGTTGACCTTCTGGATCGCCTGCTCGATCTCTTCCTTCGAGCGCGTGTAGACCTGAGCCTGCTGCTTCAGTTCTTCCGGCGTTACGCTGATCTGGCCCATGAGAAACCCCCTGTATCGACACAAAACGTACTACCGCATAGAGCGGAGTATTTCGGGTTCGACGCTATAAGCCCGCGCCTTTCGTGTCAAATCTCACACCTCACATGTGCCGATTCCCACCGCGTGCTCAGGCGAGAGGGACGCGTGCGGCGAGCCGGCGCACGCCCGGACCGCGTGCGACGACTGCGAGCTCGGCGAGGGAGGCATGATCGCCGGGCGCGAGTGCGGCCGAGCGCTGGTCGCTCGCGTGCGGCCGGTAGCCGGCGCGGATGTGGCGCTGGTCGGCGATGACCGCGCCGGCGGCCTCCAGCGCGTCGACGCACGCTGTGTGCAAGGCGAGAAGCGCCGGCGACGGCCGGATCAGGGTGACCGGCACGGTGCGCCGGTGACCGAACGACGCCCGGGCGCCCGCGACGATCGGGATGCGCGGCCCGTGCGGCAGCAGCGCGGCGACCGCGTCCGGCTCCAGCTCGGTCTGGAACGGCGGCACGACGGTGATGTGGAGCGGCCAGTCACCGGCCGCGAACTCCCCCGGAACGACGACGTCGCCGCCGCGTTCCGGCAGGAACGCGACGACGACGTACGACGGACTGGCCGTGCGGCCTACTTCTTGCCCTGCGCGGCGACCGCTGCGGCGCCGGCGGCGGCGGCCTCCGGGTCGAGGTACACGGCGGGCTCGATCGGCGCGAAGGTCTCGTCCAGCTTGTAGACCAGCGGAATGCCGGTCGGGATGTTGAGCTCCGCGATCTCCTCGTCGGAGATGCCGTCGAGGTGCTTGACCAGCGCGCGCAGCGAGTTGCCGTGCGCGGTCACCAGCACCGTCTTGCCCTCGGCGAGGCTGACCGTGATGTCGGACTCCCAGTACGGGAGCATGCGGGCGATGACGTCCTTCAGGCACTCCGTGCGCGGCAGGTCGTCGCCGAGGTCGGCGTACCGGGGGTCGTTCGCCTGTGACCACTCGCTGTCGTCGGCGAGCGGCGGCGGCGGGACGTCGAACGAGCGGCGCCAGAGCTGGAACTGCTCCGGACCGTACTTCTCGAGCGTCTCCGCCTTGTCGAGGCCCTGCAGCGCGCCGTAGTGGCGCTCGTTCAGGCGCCACGAGCGCTCGACCGGGATCCAGAGCCGGTCGGCGACGTCGAGCGCGATGTTCGCGGTCTGGATGGCGCGGGTGAGGACCGACGTGTAGAGGATGTCGGGCGCGAGGCCGGACTCGGCAAGGAGTTCGCCGGCGCGGGTGGCCTCGGCGACGCCCTGTTCGCTGAGCCGGACGTCGACCCAGCCGGTGAACAGGTTCTGCTGGTTCCACACACTGTTGCCGTGGCGGAGGAGGATCAAAGTGTAGGGGGTGGGCATGCGAATAATCTTGTCACATGCCTTCTCCGTCCTTCCGCGCTTCCGGCACGGTCGGAACGGTGACGCGGGGCACCACGAACACGAACCGGCTGCGTCGCGTCGACCGCTGGATCGCCGCACTTCCTGAACTGCGTCGGACGGGCGACCCGCTGGTGGTCGACCTCGGCTACGGGGCCAGCGGCGTGACGGCCTTCGAACTCCAGCATCGGCTGGCGAAGGTGCGGGCTGAGGTCGAGGTGCTCGGGCTGGAGATCGATCCGGGCCGGGTCGCGACCGCCGTCGCCCAGCTCGAGTCGGTGCGAGCCGGCAGCACCGGGTTCGACCCTGCGGCTCGAGTGGCGTTCGCGGTCGGGGGCTTCGAGGTGCCGTTGCCGGCGGGACGGCACGCGGCGGTGATCCGGGCGTTCAACGTCCTGCGCCAGTACGACGAGTCGGAGGTCGAGGCCGCATGGGACCGGATGCTCGGCCGGCTGCAGCTCGGCGGCGCGCTGGTCGAGGGCACCTGCGACGAGATCGGCCGGATCGCGAGCTGGGTCACCCTCGACCGGACGGGCCCGCAGACGCTTTCGATCTCCCTGCGGCTGCGCGAGCTCGACGCGCCGAGCGTCGTGGCCGAGCGGCTGCCCAAGGCACTCATCCACCGGAACGTCCCCGGCGAGCGCGTGCACGCCTACCTCGCCGACCTCGACCGGCTCTGGCGCGTCCATTCGCCGCTCGCGCCGTACGGGCCGAAGCAGCGCTGGATGGCGGCGGCGCAGGGGATGCGCGACGCCGGCTGGCCGATCGTCGGCGGCCGGTCGCGCTGGCGGCTCGGGGAGCTCACTGTGGCGTGGGAGGCCGTCGCGCCGGCGTAGTAAACGGAGGAGATCCGCCCTGCGGAGGCCCCGAATGTCAGCCAACGGAGGAGATCGCGGCCGCCGGAGGGGCGATGTCCTCCGTTGGCGGCGGGCGCGGGGGCGCCTCCGGTGTCGCGGGCGGAGGAGGTCGGGGCCGCCGGAGGGCGGGTGTCCTCCGTTGGCTGCGGTTTTGGGGGGCGTGGGAGAGGATGTCCTCCGTTGGCTTCAGCCGCGGGGAGTGCGGGTGACCGCGCCCAGGCGCGGGAGGTGGGGCACGTGCGCCTCGGCGCCGGCCTCGGGCGGCACCACGACCTCCTGAGCGGCCGCGACCGGCGTGCCATCGGCGTCCACCGTCAGCGTGGCCGTCGCGTCTGTGCCGCGCTTGACGACCGCGAGCGCGATCGGACCGAGCTCGTAGTGCAGCGCGGACGAGGTGACCGTCCCGACCACGCGGCCGTCGAGCGTGACCTCCGCGCCCCGGGCGGGATGGACCCCCTCGGACCCGTCGAGGTGCAGCATCACCAGGCGGCGCGGCGGATGACCGAGGTTGTGCACCTTGGCGACCGTCTCCTGACCGCGGTAGCAGCCCTTGGTGAGGTGGACGGCCGTGCGCAGCCAGTCCAGCTCGTGCGGGATGGTCCGCTCGTCCACCTCGGTGGCGAAACGCGGGCGCCAGGCGGCGATCCGCAGGGCGTCCGCCGCGAGCGTCCCGGCGACGGCCAGCTCCCCGGACTCCACCCGGGCGACGATCGACGCCAGCGCGTCCCGGGGGACGACCCGCTCGCTCCAGCTCCAGCTCGCACCGGGGTGCTCGCCGCGCGCGTACTGGTGGCCGCCGGGCGTCACCGCGTGCCAGGGATCGTGCCAGATCAGCGGTACGCCGTTCGGCGCGGCGATCGGCAGCGGAGGCTCGCCGAGCGTCCCGATCGTCGCGAGCGTCTCGGTGTGGTCGGCCAGCTCGACGCGCAGCATGAAGCGCATCGACTCGAGCCAGGCCAGCAGGCCGGCGGCCTCCGGCCGGTCGACCAGCAGCCACAGGGTCGAGCCGTCCTCGATGACCCGCACGGCGTGCTCCACGCGACCGGTGACATCGAGCAGCAGGGTCTCGGACGACTCCCCCGGCTGCAATCCCAGCAGCGACTGGCTGGTCAGCGAGTTGAGCCAGCTCAGCCGGTCCGGGCCGGTGATCGACAGCACCGCGCGGTCGGACAGGTCGACGATCGCGCCGCCCTCGAGCAGGGCGCGCTGCTCCCCGAGAGGGTTGCCGTAGTGCGCCGGGACGCCGGCGTCCGCGAGGTCCACCGCGCCGGGGAGGGAGAGGAAGGGCGACGCGTCCACGTCAGTCGACCTTGGCGAGGCGGGCGGAGGCGTGCGTCCGCAGGTCCTGGCCCAGCGCCGCGATGTCCCAGGCCCACAGGAGGTGGCCCTCCACAAGTCCGTAGAGGCGGGTCGCCGCGGTGTACTCCTTGGCGCCGGCCGTGCGCACGACGGCGTCGGTCGCGAGGTCGATGCGCGGGCCGTTCACCTGGCCGAGGTAGAGCTCGCTGACGCCGTCGGGATGGATGATCGCCACGTCGATGTCGAAGCCGCCGCTGGAGGCGCGCAACGTCTCCACAGCCTGTGCGGTGCCGAACGGCCGGGTGCCCCGACCGGGCAGCATCGCCGGGCCCGGGTCGCCCTCGACCAGCGTGCGGCTGAGCCGCCAGTAGCCGGTCTCCGCGGCGAGCGGCGCGCGGTCGTCGTCGAGCACCCACGACGTGGCGGAGTAGTTGAGGTAGGCCTCGCCGTCGTGGCTGAAGCTCATCCGCTGGCCGAACTCGAGCTGGGTGTGCTCCTCGCCGACGGCGTAGTCGACCACGCCGCTCCCCTCCCAGACCCCGATCAGCCAGGAGAGCGGGACGAGTTCGGCCGGAAGGTCGGTGGGGAGCTCGATCATGCCTAGCGCTGGCCGCGGAAGAGGTTGTAGACCACGACGCCGGAGACACCGAGGATCGCGAGGGTGGCCAGACCCAGCAGGCCGATGAAGAAGAGTTCGAGAGCGACGAGCATAGGGCCAGTCTAATCAGTGCCCGAGGGTCACGAGGCCGAGGACGCCCCCGATGACCCCGAGGATGACGAAACTCCCGGTCAGCGTGGTGGCGAGCCGGTTGACGAAGCCGTCCTTGCGCTGGGTGGCGAGCTGGGCTGCGAACGACGCGAGCACGCACACGCCGAGGGCGAGCGAGAGCCACGAGGCGTACTGGATCGGGTGGGAGAGGAAGCCGATCAGCACCCCGAGCACCAGCGCGAGCGCCCACACCCCGCCGACGCTCAGAGCGACCATCGAGCGCGGCATCGGCTCGGGAGGCGGCCCCGCCGCGGCGGCGGGACCGAGAAGGCCCGGATCGGACGGCGTCTCGCTCATCCTCCTATTGTGCCGTGCGCGGGCGGAGGCCGCCTCCCCCTGTGCTGCCTACCCTGTGTCGCCTCCCCCTCTGTGACGCCCGCGATCTGCCGCCGTAAGCGTTTCCGGTAGCATTGCCGCACGAAGACGGGCGAGGAGGGTACTGGGTGGCGCAGCTGTTGATCCTCACGTCCGCTCCCGACGCGGAGGTGCTCCCGGCTCTCGGCCTCCTCAGCCACCGCGTCCGGCAGATCCCCGCCGAGCCGGCGTCTCTGGTCAACGCCCCCGCGTGCGATCTCATCTTCGTCGACGCACGGCGCGACCTGGCGAGCGCGAAGTCGCTCTGCAAGATCCTCACCACGACGGGGATCACCGTCCCGCTGCTGCTGGTGCTCACCGAGGGCGGCCTGACCGCGGTGAGCGCCGACTGGGGCGTCAACGATGTGGTGCTCGACACCGCCGGGCCGGCGGAGGTGGACGCCCGCATCCGGCTGGCGATCGGCCGGCAGACGCAGGAGCACTCGCAGACGAAGATCCAGGCGTCCGGCATCACCATCGACGAGGCGAGCTACTCGGCCAAGGCGCACGGGAAGGCCCTCGACCTCACCTTCAAGGAGTTCGAGCTGCTGCGGTTCTTCGCCACGCACCCCTCGCGGGTGTTCACGCGCGAGCAGCTGCTGAGCGAGGTGTGGGGCTACGACTACTTCGGCGGCACCCGCACGGTCGACGTCCACGTGCGGCGACTGCGGGCCAAGCTGGGCGACCTGGAGTCGCTGATCGGGACGGTGCGCAACGTGGGCTACCGCTTCAACGTGTACGAGGACGAGAACGACCGGTTGCCCTCGACGGCGCGGCCCTGACGCCTCCCGGGCGCCGAGGCCTCCTCCACAAATCCGACCGGGCGGCCGTTTCTCCACAGTTAACCGAACCCCGTGCCGCCTGCCGGGCGTGCGGTGCCATGATGGGGGCATGGACGGCGAGCGCACTGCACTGGACAACGGCCTACTCGACAACGGGCTGAACGGCAGCCTGGGCGGCGACTTCGACGACGACTTCGCTCCCTTCATCTACGAGCCGGACCCGACGCTGCCGGACAACCGCTACCTCGACCGCGAGCTGAGCTGGCTGGCGTTCAACCAGCGGGTGCTCGAGCTGGCGGAGGACCCGCTGCTCCCGGTGCTGGAGCGCGCCAACTTCCTCGCGATCTTCGCCAGCAACCTCGACGAGTTCTTCATGGTCCGGGTCGCCGGTCTCAAGCGCCGGATCGCGACCGGGCTGGCCGTCCCGACGAACGTCGGCCGCGCGCCGCAGGATGTCCTCGCCGACATCTCCGAGAAGGCGCACGAGCTGCAGGTGCGGCACGCCAAGGCCTACCGCGAGCTCGTGCTGCCCGCCCTCGAGGAGGCCGGGATCACCGTGTCCTCGTGGGACGAGCTCGACGAGGCCGACAAGGTGCAGATGCGCGAGGTGTTCTCACAGCAGATCTTCCCGGTGCTGATGCCGCTCGCGGTCGACCCGGCGCACCCGTTCCCCTACATCTCCGGGCTGTCGCTCAACCTCTCCATCCGCGTGCGCAACTCGCGCACCGGCAAGGAGCAGTTCGCGCGCCTCAAGGTGCCGCAGATGCTGCCGCGGTTCGTGCGCATCGACCAGCGCGAAGGGCTCGGCCAGGTGCGCTTCCTGCGCCTCGAGGACTTGATCGCGAACCACCTCGGCGACCTCTTCCCCGGCATGGAGATCCTCGACCACCACGTCTTCCGCGTCACGCGCAACGAGGACGTCGAGATCGACGAGGACGAGACCGAGAACCTCATCCAGGCACTGGAGCGCGAGTTGCTGCGCCGCCGCTTCGGGCCGCCGATCCGGCTCGAGGTCACCGACGACATGGACGATGTGACGCTCGGGCTGCTGGTTCGCGAGCTCGACGTCACCGAGCAGGAGGTCTACCGCCTCCCGGCTCCGCTCGACCTCGGCGGCCTGTTCGATCTGTCGCGCATCGACCGGCCCGACCTGCACTACCCCAACCACGTGCCTACCACGGCGCCGCAGCTCATGCCGAGCGAGCCGAACGCGAAGCCCGATGTCTTCGCCGCCGTCGCGCGCCAGGACATCCTGCTGCACCACCCGTACGAGTCCTTCGCGACCAGCGTCCAAGCGTTCCTGGAGCAGGCGGCCGCCGACCCGCACGTGCTCGCCATCAAGCAGACGCTCTACCGCACCTCGGGCGACAGCCCGATCGTGGAGGCCCTGATCGACGCGGCGGAGGCGGGCAAGCAGGTGCTGGCGCTGGTGGAGATCAAGGCCCGCTTCGACGAGCAGAACAACATCTCCTGGGCGCGCAAGCTCGAGAAGGCCGGCGTTCACGTCGTCTACGGGCTGGTCGGACTCAAGACGCACTGCAAGCTCGCGCTGGTCATCCGCGAGGAGAAGGGCGTCCTCAAGCACTACAGCCACATCGGCACGGGCAACTACAACCCCAAGACCTCCCGGATCTACGAGGACCTCGGCCTGCTCACCGCCGACGACCAGGTCGGCAAGGACCTCACCCGGCTCTTCAACGAACTGTCCGGCTATGCGATCGAGAAGAAGTTCAAGCGCCTCCTGGTCGCCCCGCTGCACCTCCGCAAGGGCCTCCTGAAGCGCATCGACACCGAGGCGGCGAACGCGGCGGCGGGCCGGCCCTCCGGTATCCGCATCAAGCTCAACTCCATCGTGGACGAGGCGATCATCGACGCCCTCTACCGCGCCAGCCAGGCCGGCGTGCCGGTGGAGCTGTGGGTGCGCGGGATCTGCGGGCTCGTCCCCGGGCGCGAAGGCCTCTCGGAGAACATCCGGGTCCGCTCGGTGCTCGGCCGCTACCTCGAGCACTCGCGGGTGTTCTCGTTCGTCAACGACGGCGACCCGCACGTCTACATCGGCAGCGCGGACATGATGCACCGCAACCTCGACCGCCGCGTGGAGGCACTGGTGCGCCTGGCCGACCCCGAGCACCTCGCCGAGCTCGACCGCCTGTTCGACCTCGCGTTCGACGAACGCACCGCTGCGTGGACGCTCGCGGAGGACGGCGTCTGGACCCGCCACCACCTCGACGAGAACGGCGCCCCGCTGACCGACCTCCAGACGAAGCTGCAGCAACAGGCCGCCCACCGTCCGCGCTCGGCCCGCACGGGAACCAGGCGGTGAGCCTCGCCGTCTACGCCGCGGGCGCCCTTTGCTGGCGCGTCGTGGACGACAAGATCGTCGTGCTCGTCGTGCACCGCACCAAATACGGCGACGTGACCATCCCGAAGGGCAAGGTCGATCCGGGAGAGACGCTCCCCGAGACGGCCGTGCGCGAGATCCTCGAGGAGACCGGCCTCGCCATCACGCTCGGTGTGCCGCTCGGCACGTCGGCGTACCCGCTCAGCTCCGGACGGGAGAAGATCGTCCACTATTGGGCGGCGGAGGTCGCCGATCACGCCATCGAGCGGTCGACGTTCGTCCCGAACACCGAGATCGCGGCGATCGAGTGGGTGTCGCTGAAGAAGGCGCGCAGCTACCTCACCTACGAGCGCGACGTGGAGATCGTGGAGGCGTTCGAGGCGCTGACGCGCCAGGGCGTCACCTCCACGTTCGCGCTCATCGCGCTGCGCCACGGCAAAGCGGAACCGCGCGGCAACTGGTCGGGGCCCGACGCCTCCCGCCCGCTCACCGAACGCGGCGTCCGGCAGGCCGCCGCGGACGTGCCGACTCTGCTCGCCTGGCGGCCGAAACGCCTCCTGACCAGCGACGCGGTGCGGTGCGTCGCCACTGTCGCGCCGCTGGCCGCCGCAACCGGTATCAAACCGCAGCGGGAGCCGGGCCTCAGCCAGGACGCCTACGAGGAGGGCACGGCCGACGTCCGCGGGATCATCGGGAAGCGGGTGCGCTCGCGCAAGACGGCGGTGCTCTGCAGCCACGGACCGGTCCTGCCCGAGATCCTGCGCGAGATCGCGCTGGCCACAGGCACGATGCCGGGCGGCTACCTCAACGACGCGGCCGACCTCGACACCGGCGGGTTCTCGGTGGTGCACCTCTCGGCGACGAACCCGTCGTCGGGGATCGTCTCCATCGAGACGTATGCTCCCGTAGACTGAATGAAATACTGATCTTTATTTGAGATTCCTCAGCGTATGACGCTAGATTGGCACGGTCGTCCCAGTCGGAACGGCCGTACCAACCAAGGGGAAGCATGCTCTCTACCACTCGCACGCGCCTGACGCTCGGCGCCGCAGCCGCGGCCGCCGTCATCGGCGGGCTCTTCATCGCCGCGCCGGCGAATGCCGCCACCGGCGAGCTCACGCTCGCGAACTCCACCTTCACCGCCGGCGACTGGGGCACGGGCCTCGACGTCTCCGGGTCCGGCTTCACTGCGGACGCGACGGTCACCATCACGGTGACCTACACCGACGGCTCCATCGTGCTCGGCAGCCAGGACGTCACCGCCGACGCGTCCGGCGCCTTCGTCGACGAGGTCTTCACGCCGAGCTCGAGCCTTCCGCTCCCCGTGGACGGCGCGGACGTGGTCGTCTCCGCCTCGTCGGACGCGGGCGACGTCTCGAACGCGGTGACGCTCGACATCCGCGCCCCGAAGGGCATCGCCGCCAACAGCGGCACCGTCACGACCGAGGATCTGACCGACCCCGAGGTCGGCGTGCAGATCACCGCCGCCGGGTACACTCCCGGCGAGACCGTCACCCTGTCCGCCGTCTACAACGGCGAGACCCTGCCGGCGCGGACCTACACCGCCGACCGCAGCGGAAGCGTCTTCGTCGCGGTGTACCTGGCGCAGGGCACCGCCGAGGCCGGTCAGCTCGTCTTCACTCTCACCGGTGAGACGTCGGCAGTGGCACAGTCCGTCACCATCACCGTCACCGGCGACACCATCGAGCAGCCGGGCGTTCCGGCCCCGGCGCCGGTCCCCGAAGCCGCTCCCACCACCACGGGCAAGCTGCCAGTCGTGAGCGGCTGAGAGCCGGAACGACCGCATGACGGGGTGGACGCGTTCAGCGTCCACCCCGCTTCTCGTCGGAGCAGTCGATGAAACGCCTTCCTCCCGCGGCGACCGCCGCACTCGCCGCCCTCCTCGCCCTCGCCACCCTGTCGGCCTGCGCCCCCGGGGTGCCCGAGGCCACCACCACCGCGACCGCCTCGCGGACGCCCAGCGCCGCTCCCGCCGGCCCCGCCGTTCCTCCCGGGCTCACACCGTCGGCGATCGCGGCGCTGCCGGCCGCCGAGTACGACGCCGTGATCCCCGGCCTCCTCGCCGCACCGTCCGAGCCGAGGATCACCACGGCGTCCACTGTCGCGTTCGACACCCCGGTCTACGGCGCGGACTTCAGCACCGCCGTCGCGCGCATACCGGCCAAGGACTTCCTCGGCAAGCCGACCGTCGTCGTCCCCGTCGCGACGAAAGGGGCCTGGTCGATGGTGCTGACGGCCAGCCGCCGGCTCCTCCCCTCGCAGGCCACCGACGGCGCCGCCGCCCCCGCCCAGACGGCCGCATGGCTGCCCACCTCCGCACTCGGAACGCCCATCGCGCTCCCGCACCGCGTGGTCGTGTCCGTGTCCGCGCAGACCCTCAGCATCACCGACGCCGACGGAAAGGCGGAGCAGATCTTCCGCGTCGGGGTAGGCACTCCCGAGACGCCGACACCGACCGGAACGACCGGCTATCTCCAGGCGCGCTACCTCGATCCCACGCAGGGCCAGTCGGTCCACCGCATCCAGCTCACCTCGCTCCACGCGACAGCGGCGGACGAGCCGTACGGCGGGTCGGACGGCGGCCTCATCGGCATCCACTACCAGGACATCGCGTCCGGAGCCGTCTCCCACGGCTGCATCCGGTTGGGCGCCGAGGCGATCGCCGCCGTCGACCGGCTGCCGCTCGGAACGCCGATCGCAGTTCAGGACTGACCACGCTCAGATGCGCACGAAACTCATGCGTGCGCATCAAGAGGCCACTGGTCGTTAACCTTCCGTTTACCACTGCGGGGGACTCTGGACAGACACCAGGCATAGCGTCACACCCGGGTCGCACCGACCCCGTCCTGTTGTTACTGATCCCCGGAAGGGACAACTGTGAAACTGAAGCGTCTTGGCGTTCCCGTGGCACTTCTCGCCGCCGCCGCCATCTCCCTCACCGCCTGTGCGTCGAACGAGGGCAGCACCCCGGCGACCACCACGGCCAAGCCGTCCAACCTCTCCGGCACGCTGAACGGTATCGGCTCGTCCGCTCAGGGCGCGGCTCAGACCGTCTGGACGGCCGGCTTCCAGCAGGCCAACCCCAAGGTCACTGTCAACTACGACCCGCAGGGTTCCGGCGCCGGCCGCAAGAGCTTCATCGCGGGTGCGGCGGACTTCGCCGGCTCCGACGCGGCCCTCAAGACGGAGGAGCTCGCCGGCACGTTCGCAGGCTGCGCCGCGGGCGCCAAGGGCATCGACCTGCCGGTCTACATCTCCCCGATCGCCATCGCGTACAACGTCGACGGCGTCAAGGACCTCAAGCTGGACGCCGACACGATCGCCGGCATCTTCTCGGGCAAGATCACCACGTGGGACGACCCCAAGATCAAGAGCCAGAACTCGGGCGCCACCCTCCCGTCGGCTCCGATCACGGTCGTGCACCGCTCCGACGACTCGGGCACCACGCAGAACTTCACCGACTACCTCGCGCAGAACGCACCGACCGTCTGGACCGCTCCCGCGGCGCAGACCTTCCCGTTCCAGGTCGGCGACGCCGCCAAGGGCACCTCGGGTGTCGCGGACGCCACCAAGAACGCGAAGAACTCGATCACCTACATCGACGAGTCGGGCTCGGCCGGTCTCTCGATCGCGCAGCTGAAGGTCGGCGACACCTACACCAAGATCAGCGCCGACGGTGCTGCCAAGGTCGTGGCCGCCTCCCCGATCGCCGATGGCCGCGCGGCCAACGACCTGGCCATCAAGATCAACCGCAAGGACACCTCCAAGGGCGCCTGGCCGCTGGTCCTGGTCTCGTACGTGATCGCGTGCCAGCAGTACAAGGACGCCGCCAAGGCGGACCTGGTCAAGGGCTACGTCGACTACATCATCAGCGGCGACGCCCAGAAGGCCGCCTCCCAGCAGGCCGGCTCGGCTCCGCTGTCGAGCGACCTGTCCGCCAAGGTCAGCAAGGCTGCCGCCAGCATCAAGTAACACCCCGGCCGCTCGGCCTGGACCGGATACCGGTCCAGGCCGAGCGGCGCATCACACTCACCCCGGACGGGGACCCGATGAGAGAAAGCAACGAATGACCGCCGGAACCGCAGGAGCCATCAGGCCGAAGGCGAAAGTCCGCCTCGGCGACCGCGTCTTCTCCACCTCGACCGTCGTGGCCGGGTCGCTGATCCTCGCCACCCTCGCCGCCGTCGCGCTCTTCCTCATCATCCAGAGCATCCCCGCTCTGGGCGCCGGCGCCGGCCAGCTCCCCAACAACGCGACCAACTTCTGGTCGTGGGTGTGGCCGCTGGTCTTCGGCACCATCTGGGCGGCGATCATCGCGCTCATCATCGCCACGCCGCTGTCGATCGGCATCGCCCTCTTCATCTCGCACTACGCTCCCCGCCGCGTCGCGCAGACCCTCGGCTACATCATCGACCTGCTCGCGGCCGTCCCGTCTGTCGTGTTCGGCCTCTGGGGCATCGCGACGCTGTCGTCGTTCGTCCAGCCCTTCTACGCCTGGCTCGGCGAGTACGTCGGCTGGTTCCCGCTGTTCGCCCCGCCGGTCTCCGGCACCGGCCGCACCATCCTCACCGCCGCCATCGTGCTGGCCGTGATGGTCATCCCGATCATGACGGCGATCTGCCGCGAGATCTTCCTGCAGACCCCGCGCCTGCACGAGGAGGCCGCGCTCGCGCTCGGCGCGACCAAGTGGGAGATGGTCCGCATGGCGGTCCTCCCCTTCGCCCGCAGCGGCATCGTCTCCGCGATGATGCTGGGCCTGGGCCGCGCGCTCGGCGAGACCCTGGCGATCGCGATGGTGCTCTCGCCGGCGCTGATCGTGAAGTTCGCCGTCCTGCAGGCGCAGAGCCCGAACACCATCGCCGCCAACATCGCGCTGCAGTTCCCCGAGGCCACCGGCATCGGCGTCAACGCGCTCATCGCCTCCGGCCTCGTGCTGTTCGTCGTGACCCTGCTGATCAACATGCTCGCCCGTTACATCGTCAGCCGCCGCGCGGCCTTCTCTGGAGCGAACTGATGGCCGCCACCACCACGACCGCGACCGCTGCCCCCCGCCCGCTGACCAACTCGTACACCGCCGGCAAGCTGCCGCGGTGGGCCCCCTGGGTGATGCTCGCCGGCTCCTGGGCCGTCCTCATCGCGGTCTTCGCGATGCTCGCGGCCAGCGGCGCCACCAAGGGCTTCAACCCCGTCGGCGCGATCTTCTTCGGCACCGTGCTGTTCGACATCGCGATCTACACGACGTCGCTGCTGGTGGAAGGCAGCCGCAAGGCCAAGGACCGGCTGGTCACTTCGCTCGTCGCCACGGCGTTCATCATCGCGCTGCTGCCGCTGATCTCGCTCGGCTGGACCGTCGTCGTCCAGGGCCTGGCGCGGTTCGACATCACGTTCTTCTCCGAGTCGATGCGCAACGTCATCGGCGAGGGCGGCGGCGCGCTGCACGCCATCGTCGGCACGCTGGAGATCACGCTGATGGCCGCGATCATCTCGGTGCCGATCGGCCTCCTCACCTCGATCTACCTGGTCGAGTACGGACGCGGCGTCCTCGCGCGCGGCATCACCTTCTTCGTCGACGTGATGACCGGCATCCCCTCGATCGTCGCCGGTTTGTTCGCGTACGCCCTCTTCGCTCTGTTCTTCGGCCCGGCCATCCGCAACGGCTTCATGGGCGCGGTGGCGCTGTCGGTGCTGATGATCCCGGTCGTCGTGCGCTCGAGCGAGGAGATCCTGCGGATCGTCCCCAATGAGCTGCGGGAGGCCTCCCTCGCCCTCGGCGTGCCCAAGTGGCTGACCGTCGTCAAGGTCGTGCTTCCGACGTCCCTCGCCGGACTCGTCACCGGTGTGATGCTCGCCATCGCCCGCGTGATCGGCGAGACCGCGCCGCTGCTCATCGTCGCCGGCTTCACCACGAGCATGAACTATGACCTCTTCAACGACCGGATGATGACGCTGCCGGTGTTCGTGTACACGCAGTACACGCAGGCGGCCGGCCTGCACGCGCAGGCATCCATCGACCGCGCCTGGACCGGCGCGCTGGCCCTGATCATCATCGTCATGCTCCTCAACCTCATCGGCCGGATCGTCGCGAAGGTCTTCGCCCCCAAGTACGGCCGCTGACCGCGGACTCCACAGCTTCAACCCGAAGAACGCAGACAAGGAAAAACGTGTCCAAGCGCATCGAAGTCAACGACCTCAACGTCTACTACAGCAAGTTCCTCGCCGTGGAGGGCGTGTCGCTCACCATCGAGCCGCGGACGGTGACCGCGTTCATCGGTCCGTCCGGCTGCGGCAAGTCGACGTTCCTCCGCACCCTGAACCGCATGCACGAGGTCATCCCCGGCGCCTACGTCGACGGCGAGGTGCTGATCGACGGCAACAACCTGTACGGCGCGGGCGTCGACCCGGTGCTCGTGCGCCGTCAGGTGGGCATGGTCTTCCAGCGCCCGAACCCGTTCCCGACCATGAGCATCCGAGACAACGTGCTCGCCGGCGTCAAGCTCAACAACCGCCGGATGTCGAAGAGCGAGTCCGACGACCTCGTCGAGAAGTCGCTGCAGGGCGCGAACCTGTGGAACGAGGTGAAGGACCGCCTGAACCTCCCGGGATCCGGCCTGTCCGGCGGCCAGCAGCAGCGCCTGTGCATCGCACGCGCCATCGCGGTCTCCCCCGACGTGCTCCTCATGGACGAGCCGTGCTCGGCCCTCGACCCGATCTCCACCCTCGCGATCGAGGACCTGATCGAGGAGCTCAAGAACGAGTACACGATCGTGATCGTCACCCACAACATGCAGCAGGCGTCGCGCGTCTCCGACCGCACCGCGTTCTTCAACATCGCGGGCACCGGCAAGCCGGGCAAGCTCATCGAGTACAACGACACCAACATGATCTTCTCGAACCCGACCCAGCAGGCCACCGAGGACTACGTCTCCGGCCGCTTCGGGTGATCCGCCCACGGCAGGAGCGAGGCCCACGGGATGTCCCGTGGGCCTCGCTGCGTCCGGGTGCTTCCGTCGCGGGTCGGCTCTCGCTCAGGTGGTGATCGCGACGATCGGTTTCGTGGTCGGCTGCTTCGACCCTCCCGCCGGTTCGACCGTCACGCCGACGGTGTCGCCGGGGGCCATCGTGCCGCTGAGGACCCGCCAGGTCGCGATGTGTCCGCTGGAGTCCATGGTCCCGGCCGGGGTCGCCGCGCCGTCGCGCATGTACCAGAGCTCGTAGGTCTTGCCCCCGGCGAGCGGGGGGAGGTCGGTGGCGACGAGCGCGGACCGGCCGAGCTGGGCCGACCAGACGAGCGTCGCCGTCCCCCCACCGGTGATGGCGGCGCTGCTGCGCTGCGTGTCCGGAGCGGCGTTGAGGGCGGCCAGAGCGGCGGACTGCTGCTGTTGGTAGGAGTCGGTGCCGCTGAGTGCGACGCCCGCGAATGCGCCGGCGATGAAGAGGACGACGGCAGCGGCGGCGGAAGCCAGGATGATGCCGGGGCGCTGGAACCAGCGGCGGGCTGCGCGGCGCTCGGCGGGGGTGGCGGCGGGCGCTGCTGTGCTCGGTGCTGTCTGCTCGGGTGATGCCTGCTCGGGTGCTGTCTGCTTCGGTGCTGCCTGCTCGGCCACGGGAGCGAGCTGCGGCGTCTCGGCGATCTTCGCGAAGAGCGCGGCCTTCAGCGCCGGCGGCGGCTCGACGGGGTCGGCCGAGAGGGCGAGCTGTGCGGCCACCTCCTCGAAGTCCTGCGCCTCCGGGGCGTCCTCCGCCCCGAGGCGGACGCCGAGGCGCGCGGGGTCCACGACGTCGCGTTCGTCGTCGGTCATCGTGTCACCCCCAGTTCGTCGCGCAGGCGTATCATCGCATCCCGCAACCGGGTTTTGGCTGTGCCGAGGGGGATGCCGAGCTCGGCCGCGAGTTCACTCTGGGTGAGCCCGCCGTAGTACGCGAGCGCGACGGCCTGGCGCTGCGCTTCGCTCAACTTCGCCATCGCCACCTCCACTCGCTCGTGCTCCACCCGGACCTCCACGGTCTCCGCCACCACGTCGAACGCGGTGGGCAGGTCCCGGATGCCCACAGCGGTGTCCCGGTCGTGCGAGGCCTGGGACGCGCGGATGCGGTCGATCGCCCTCCGGTGGGCCATCGTCAGGATCCAGGTGAGCGCTCTGCCCTTATTCGGATCGAAGCGCGCAGCGGATTGCCACGCCTCCAGGAAGACCTCCTGGGCGACCTCCTCGGACTGGGCGGCGTCGATCAGGATGCGCCGGATGAGGCCGAGCACGCGCGGCGCCGTGCGGTCGTAGAAGTCCGAGAACGCGCGCTGATCGCCCTGCGCCGTGCGCAGCAGGAGGCCGTCGAGTTCGGCCGCCGAGGCGTCGTCCACCGTTTTGTTCTCCGCTCGTCGCCGCTCGATGTCGTCCTCGACGATAGTCCAGCCTGCGGCGAGCGCGCCCGCAACAGGCGGAAGGGCATGAAAGAGCCGGACCGCAGAACGCCTCTCGGCGCGAGGCCGCTCGAAGCGGCAAGTATTGGAGCCCGGGGTTACTGCGGTCCGGCTTCGTCAAGTGTACAGGAGGCTCAGGCGGCCTTCACGGCGTGGCGTTCGCAGGGAGAGAACGCCGGGCGGGAATATCCCACGGTGTCCGCTCAGTCGAGCGAGTCCGTCCGCCAGAGCCGGGCGCAGGCCGTCAGTTCCTCGGCGGTGCGGGTGAACCGGAGGGCGCGCGTGGTCAGCTCGCTCGCCCGCTCGGGATCGAGCGACTCCCGGTCGTCGGCCACGGACAGGCATCCGGCCGCCGTCACCCGGCAGAACGCGGCCGCCCGGTCGAGCGCGACCGCGAAGTCGCCCTCGAACACCCCGCGCAGGATGCGGTCGGCGAGCTCGGTGACCTCCCCCGGGCCGGCCGGTGTGGGCGCGCCCGCGACGACGGGGTCGATGGAGGCGATGACCTCCGTGCCGCGCTGGTACAGCAGCGCGGTGCCCTCGGCGTCCTGCCGGATCAGCAGCCGCAGCAGGTAGATCCGCCACAGCGCGCCCGGCAGGCTCTTCGGGTTGGACCGCGCCCACAGCTCGGCGATCGCGTCGATGCCGTGCTCGTCCGTGTAGGCGACCAGCCGGTCGACGATGTCGGGATCGGGGTCCTCACGGACCCGCGCGAGCAGCGCCTGCGCGGTCTCGTGGGCGACTTTGCTGATCTGCGCGGGATCGTCCCCACCGAGAAACGCCTCGAACATCCCCCCGGGAAACAGCGTGGGCTTGTGATAGCGATCCGGCATCCCCCCATTCTGCCCCGGCACGGAGAGGTACGGAATCCACGCTAGATTAGAGGGCGAGGGCCTCTAGCTCAGTCGGTAGAGCATCGGACTTTTAATCCGCGGGTCGTGGGTTCGAGCCCCACGGGGCCCACCCAGTAAATCAAAGGGATCCAAGCCCATCGGCGGCAGATTCGGAAGCCGCGTTTTCGGGATTTGCCCACACTTTGCCCACAACTTCCGGAGATCCAAGACGGCTCAATGCGTCTCCAACGGCATCCAGGTCATCGTCGAAGAGGTCGGCGTAGACATCGAGGGTCATCGCGGCTGAGGCATGGCCGAGCATGCGTTGCACGGCCTTGACGTTGGCACCCGCGGAGATGGCGAGGCTGGCGGCGGTGTGGCGTAGGTCATGGACCGTCGGGCGGAGCAGGTCGGGATGGTTGTCGGCCAGGGTGTCGGCGGCCTTGTCGAAGGCTTTGCGCTTCCAGTTGTTCACGCGGAGCGGGCGTCCGTAGGGCGAGGTGAAGAGCAAGTCGCGTGATTTCTTCGACGCGACGAGCGCCCGCAGCTGGTCGGTCAGGAAAGACGGGAACGGCACGCTTCGCTGCTGATGGTTTTTCGGCGAGCCGTACACCAGCCGCCCATCGGTGAGCTCGACCACGGCTCGGTCGACCTGGACG
This sequence comes from Leifsonia sp. GW821-FHT13C09, assembly GCF_058806435.1. Taxonomy (NCBI): domain Bacteria; kingdom Bacillati; phylum Actinomycetota; class Actinomycetes; order Micrococcales; family Microbacteriaceae; genus Leifsonia; species Leifsonia sp. GW821-FHT13C09. The sequence goes on from NZ_JBXAPS010000003.1 coordinate 444,906, forward strand.
CGTCGGCGGTCGAAGTCGACGTTGCGGCACTCCAATGCTGCGAGTTCTCCCCAGCGGAGGCCGGTGTAGCCCAGGAACAGCACTACAAGGCCCTCTGAGTCGCACAGAGCGGCCAGCTCGTGCAGTTGGGCATGCGTGAGGTACGGATGCTTCTTAGCGCGGATACGGGGCAGTCGGATGCCGTCGGCGGGATTGCGGCCGAGGCGGCCGTCCCGCACCGCGTACTTCAGGATCATCGAGAAGACCCGATGATACGAGCGGACGGTGCGGGCACCGACGCGGCTGTTCTCGTCCGAGATCCACGACTGGATGTCCGAGTGGGTGATCGCGTTCAAGGGCGTGGTTCCCCACCGCGGCTGCAGCCGCCTGCGCGTGATGGAAACGTAGCCCTGCAGTGTGCTCGGCTTCACCTGCACGAGCGAGTCGATCCACTTCTCGCTCCAGGTCTCGAAGTTCACGCCGGCGCGCGCTGCCGGCACATAGTCGCCGCGCGCCTTCGCCAGCTCAAGCGATGCCAGGTACAGCTCGGCGTCGCGCTTGGTGCGAAAGCCGCGCTTGTCGGTCTGTTGGTGCCCGGGCGTCCGGTAACGGACTCGGTAGCGCCGCCCAGCGACGGTTTCGTACGCGCTTATGCTCCCCATCGATCTCACCCCAGACTCGAGTCTCCAACCGTGCACCGACACTCCATGGCGCGCGGGAGGAACAGCTCGGAGAACTCGTCCCTCACCTGCACGTTGTCGTCAGCCGTTGGATTTGGCGCGCAGACCTCACCCTTGGCAGGAATCGCACAGCTTTCTGGTCCGCCCCGACGCCCGATGATGGCGCGATGAGAGACCGTGTCAAGGGCGCTGCGCGTCGCTCCGCGATGCAGCGAAGCCGCACCCTTGACTCGGTCTTTCAGGGCGCGAGGATGCCTTGGGCGGGCCGGACCAGGTTCAAACGGCACCACCGAGGAGATCAAGGCCACGTCAGGGCCGACGCCCAAAATGATCGAGAACGAGATGACCTCCGGCACGAGTGCCAACGTGGTCACCATGCCGGCGAGGACCTCGGTGGTCAGCAGCCGCGGCCGGCGAAGCACCGCGGCAACGGGTACCTGCCCGTTCGACAGACGGAACCCGGTCGATTCAGGTACGGAGAGAGCGACGGGCATCAGCGGGTGCGCTGGACGGCCGCGTACGACCGCGCGGCGGTCCTTTCGGCAGCGGGAGAAAACCGAGCGGCCCGCTCGTCGGAGCGGCCGCGATGGTCATTCGGGTCTACGGTCACCAAACCCGGGGCGAGCGTGATGATCGGGGCCTATTCCTCTTCCGCCCCCGCCGCATGCGGCTAACCACTGGACGGCCGCTCCGCACGAAACGGCGAAGAGCCCCGCGGCGACCGCTAATGCGGCAAGGATGACGAGAGGAATCCCGCAGGAGAAGGTCGCTTCGAGGGTGAACGCCACCACGATTTCACCCGCGGTGTTGAATGCCAGAGGCCCGATGGGATGCTCGCGCGATGAAAAGCGCGCCATCACGAGAAGTCCTGGCACAAGGCTCAGGAAGACCGACACTGCATAGAAGAGCGCTCGCCCCTCACATCCGCTCTTTCACGCCGGCACGGATCAGCAGCCAGTTCACTGGGTAACTCGTGGCAAAGCCCGCGAGCATCGCCCACTGCATCGCGAACCAGAACTCCGGCGAGTTCACCGGCGCGCGCCCACCGCACCACGCGGGAAACAGCACCAGCTGTATGAGGGCCATGAACCCGAACATGCCGACCTGCCATGCCGTGATGGAGGCGGCGTCGGCCTTGATCGCATCGAGCAGGCTTCGCCCGGCGCTCTGGTCTCGCATCGGTGCGATCGCGAAGTACTGGAAGGCGATGCCGATCACGAAAGCGAGCACGAAGTCGATCACCCAGACGGCGAACATCTTGTCCTCGAAGAACCACCCCCAGCCGCCCAGCACCGCCACGAGCGGGATCGCGAAAGCCAGCCATTCCGCGATGAGATCGCCCAGGGCACAGCCTGCGCCACAGTGACTGGTGCCCTTCGCAACGGAAACGCCCATCGACGCGTCCTCGTCATGGTCGCCGCCGGTTTTCGCCTCGCCCCGTCCTTGGGACAGGTAGAAGGCGAGTCCCAGCAGGCCGGCGAAGAGCATCGTCACCGGCCAAACCACCGCCATCACCCTCATGGGTTGCGGCCGGCGGATCACGTCCACCGCCGTCCAGGCCGCACATTCGACACCGATGAGGAGCGAAGTCAAGGCAACAGCCGTGAACCAGAGGGGAAAGTGTGCTAGCGGTGGCGTGATCGGATCCTTTCGTCGCCGCGAGCGAGTCGTGTACAGTTGCAACTGTTGCATGAATGCATCAGTCACCGTACCCCAGCTGCGCTCCGGGTCAACGCCTCCCGTCGACCCGCCATCGGTGCACGCCATGAGCGGGCCGATGTGGATGCCGATGTCGCCGCCCACCTTCGCTCGGATGGTCGCACTGCATCCGCAGCCGATTCCGGTCATCCCGGTGCTGATGCTCGTCTTGGCGGGCCTCTATGTCACCGGCGTCGTCGTTCTGCGGCGCCGCGGTGACCGTTGGCCGGTGAGCCGGGTCGTGTTCTGGTCGGTCGGAATCCTGACGGTGCTCGCCATGACGGCCACTGGCATCGACGGGTACGGGATGGAACTTTTCAGCGTCCACATGGTCCAGCACATGGTGCTGTCGATGCTCGCGCCGATCTTCCTCGTGCTCGGCGCTCCGATCACCCTCGCACTGCGGGCGCTTCCAGCCCGGCCGGCGGGCACGCGGTCGGCGAGATCCGTTCTGCTCGCGGTGCTCCACAGCGCGCCGGCCCGGTTCGTCTCACACCCCGCAACCGCGCTGGTGCTCTTCCTCGCCAGTCTCTACGGCCTGTACTTCACGCCCGTCTTCGACTGGCTGATGGGCACCATGTGGGGCCACAACCTGATGCTGCTGCACTTCATCGCCATCGGGTTCCTCTACTTCTGGTGCGTGCTCGGCGTCGACCCGACACCACGCCGAGCCTCCCGCGGCCTGCGCAAGTATGCGGCCCCGACGGTGCGAATCCTGGAGCTCGCGGCGACAGCGCCCTTCCACGCGTTCTTCGGCGTGATGCTGATGATGGCGGTGAGTCTCATCGTCGGGTTCTACCGGGCGCCGATTCCCGGCTGGGGAATCGCGCCGCTGGCGGATCAGGCTGTCGGCGGCGGCATCGCCTGGGGCTTCACCGAACTGCCGACTCTGTTCGTCCTGGGCGTCCTGTTCCTGCAGTGGCAGCGCTCGGACGAGCGCGCCACCCGGCGGCAAGAGCGGTCGGCGGCACGCGCGGAAGCCGAACGAGAGGCCTACAACGACTACCTCCGGCGTCTGGCAGCTCACGACCGAGGTGGCACCCGGTGATGGGGCCGGCGATCGTGTACGCGTTCGCACTCGGGCTGGCCGCGGCGGTCAACCCGTGCGGGTTCCCGCTGCTGCCGGCCTACCTCGCCGTCTTCCTGGGGTCCGATCCCGCGCCGGTCGGCGTTCGGCTGGCGCGAGCACTCCGCGCCTCGCTGGCGATGACGGCCGGCTTCCTCGCGGTGTTCGCCGTGGTCGGAATCGCCGTCGCCGCCGGGGTGCGGCTCGCGGTGGCCTGGGTGCCCTGGTTCACCGCGGCACTCGGGCTGGCGTTGCTGATCGCCGGCGTCTTCGGAGTGGCCGGTCGCGAACTGCGGATGCCGGCCATCGCGCTCCCGTTCCGGTCCGGACGGGGGATGGTCGCGATGGGGGGCTACGGCGCGGCCTTCGCAACCACCTCCCTCGGCTGCGCCTTCCCGCTCTTCGCCGCTGCGGTCGCGCCGTCCGCCACGTCAGGATCCCCCCTCGACACGGCTGTGTCCGCCCTCTCCTACGCGTTGGGGATGGGACTGTTCGTGGCGGCATGCAGCATCCTCGCGGCGCTTCTCGGCGCCGAAGCGGTACGGGTCGCCGGAAAATATGCGCGGCGACTCCCGAAGGCCGCCTCCGCCCTCCTGCTGCTCGTCGGGATCTACTTGCTCGCCTACGGAATGCGGCTGATCCTCGAGCCCGGCAAAGAGCCCTCCTTAGCGGTCTTCGTCTCGCAGGCGAGCAGTTGGCTCACCTCGGCGTTGTCGGCCCATCCACTCGCTGTCGGTACCGCGGCCGCCCTCATTGTCCTCACCGCGATGGCCATCGCCGCGGTGGCCGTCCGCTCGAAGCGTCACCCTCCGGAGGAGCCATGAACCGTCGCACCCCGCGCACCTGGCCGATCGTCGCCGCCGCGACCGTCGTCCTGATCGGCTTCGGCGCCGTCCTCGTCGCCGCGGCCCAGCCACCGTCCGGCAGCGCGACCGTCCCCTCGTCGGCGCCGGCCGCCCCCGGCATCTCGACCGCAGCGGCAAGCCTGCTGCAGCTCGACCCGCTCGGGAACGCAGCGGCCAAAGCCCCCGCCTACGCACTTACCGACCAGCACGGAAACGCGATCAGCCTGGACACGTTCCACGGTCGGAGCGTCGTGCTCACCTTCAACGACGACGAATGCCAGGACCTCTGCACCCTGCTCGCCCAGGACGTGGCTCTGGCCGACCATGACCTCGGATCTGCGGCCTCCCGGGTCGCGTTCGTCTCCATCAACGCCAACCCGTACCATCCCGCGGTCTCCGACGTCGCCTCCTGGAGCGACACGCACGGCCTGGGCCACGCGTCGAACTGGTACTTCGGCACGGCCGACCCGAAGACCCTCGCCGCAACGGCAGCCGCGTACGGCGTGCCGATCCAGCTCGACCCGACGCACCAGTCGGTGGTGCACGGCACCGAGATCTTCTTCATCGACCCGAACGGCACCGAGCGCGCTCTCGGCCAGTTCGGCACCGACGCCGCCAGCACCGCGCCGTTCGCGCACACGATGGCTCAAGAGGCCGTCGACCTCCTCCCCGCCGCGAATCGCCCGAAAGTGGCAGGGTCCGCTGCGGTCGACCTCTCAACCGACGGTACCGGCGTCGGCGCGAAGCCGAAACCGTTCTCGTTACCCGCCCTGAACGGGTCAGGGCACGTCGGGAGCGCCGCGGCCTCGGGTCACTACACGGTGCTCAACTTCTGGGCCAGCACCTGCACCGCCTGCGTCGGCGAACTCGCCGACCTCCAGAAGATCTCGAACGAGTTCACCGGCAGAGCCGACCTGATCGGCATCGACGTCTCCGACGATGCGTCCGCCGCCCGCGCGGTGACACTGCAGGCCGGGACGTCGTACCCGCTGGCCGTCGACGCGAACGGTTCGGTCGCGGGCCAGTACCGGATCTCCGGCCTTCCCTACACCGTGATCCTGGACCCGACCGGGCACGTCGCCATCCGCCATCCCGGCGCGTTCACCGCCGAGCAACTCGCGTACGTGCTCGACTCGCTCGTTCCGCCCGCCACGAAGTAAGACCCGACCGAGGTCCGCTCACGGCCGGAAGTCGGGCAGCTCGATCCGGTCGTACAGGCTGCGGCCGACCGCGAGGTCAGACACGCCAGGCAGCGTCATCAGCCGCATCACCGTATTCCGCAGCCGAAGCATCGCTCGAGTACGCGGCGCGAACGCGCCGCCCATACGAGTCGCACCGTGCTGCTTGGAACCGACGAACGCACCCAGCCGCTGCTGGTATGCCGCGAAAGCTGTGACGTGGTCGCCCGCGGCCGCATGCAGCTCCGCGGCCAGCACGTACGCCTCGATCATCGCCAACGCCGTGCCCTGCCCGGCCAACAGCGATGGCGCGGCGGCGGCATCGCCGACCAGGACGATCCGTCCGCGACTCCACGACGGCATCCGGATCTGGCTGGCGGAATCGAAGTAGAACGTGCGCGCCCGCGGCAGTGTCGCCAGAATTGCCGGCACCTCCCAGCCGAGCCCACCCAGCCGTTCGCGGAGCAGCGCCTTCTGAGCGTCGACATCGCCAAGCGGGATCGGACCCTCGTGACGGAACGTGAAGACAAACATGGACACGTCGTCGTCCAGGCTCAGCCGCAGCGTCTGCGCGCCGACCTGCGTACGCATGACCGCGACCAGTTCGTCCCGCCGCCGGTAGCCGACGACGTCGAACACGGCCACGGCGATGCCCAGGCTGCGCTCGAACTCCGACTCCGGTCCGAACGCCAGCCGCCGGACCGCGGAATGCAACCCGTCGGCGCCGACCACCAGATCGAAATGCTGATCGCCGCCGCGGGCCAGCCGTACCGCGACATGGTCGCCCTCGTCGCGGAGCTCCTCGACCGTATCGCCGAACACCTGCTCGATGTCATCCGGCAGCGCGTCGACGATGATCCTGGACAGATCCGAGCGACCGACGCTCACATAACGGGCCCCATGCCGGCCGATCAGCTTCACCGGGTCTAGTGACAGAATGCGGCGCCCGCGCTCGTCGACCTCGCGCACCTCCCGCATCCGGTAGCCCGCCGCCTGGACACGGTCCGCGATGCCCATCCGGTCGGCGACCTCGAACCCAGCACCCCAGAAATCGACCAAGTATCCGCCACGGCGCAACTCGGGCGCAGACTCCAGCAACACCGGCTCGTGCCCGCTGCGGCGCAACCAATACGCCAACGTCGGGCCGGCGATCCCGGCTCCCACGATCAACACCTTCATGACGACCTCCTCGCCGCCCTACCCTCACCACACGAGCGGGATGTACCGCCTCGTCTTCCCCGCCCAAGCGAGAAACTCCTCGCCGTAGTGCTCCTGCAGCCGTCGATCCAGCGCCGGGATCGCCGCGAACACAAAGCCGGCGGCCATGATCGCCGGAATCACCAGGGCGACCCACGAGCCGGTGACCGTCGCGAAACCGGTGAACAGCAGAGTGTCGCCCAGATAGTTGGGGTGGCGGCACCACCGGAACAACCCGAGCGTGTACAGGTGACCGGCGTTCTCCGGACGCGCCCTCCACGCCCGGCGTTGCAACTCGGAGAACGTGTTCATCCACGAACCGAAGACGTAGAGGACGACACCCAGCACGGTCCAGCCGTCGAGAGCGGCGCTCACATGCGCCGCGACGAACCCCATCGTGACGTGGATGACGAACATCCAGCCCCCGACCAGCGCGGCCTCCGCGTAGGTCACGGGCCGTTGCACGGTCACATACGTGGTGACGAGCACCCGCAGCACGTAAACCAGCGAGAACGCCACCACCAACCATGCCCGTGCCGGCACTGCCACCGAGATCGGGCCGAAGACCAGAAAGGCAGCGGCCGCGGCGCCCAGAACGTTGGCACCGGTCAGAACAGCGCGTGAACCGCTGCTCGTTTCAGGCGTATTCATCGCCGACCTCCTGAAGGTCACCGGAATCGTCGACCTCGAACCACACCGGATCCGGGTAAAGCCCCGGCCGCGCTCCATCGAGTGGCCGGGACGTACGGAGCGCGGTGCACAACGACCACAGCACCGCGGTGTAACGGACGGCGTCGTTCGCGAGCGGATTCTCAACAGGCGCTGACGACCAGAGCACCAGTTCCGCTCGCCTGTCTCCCGCGACAATCGCAGAGACGAACGCGTCGATCCACGGGTCGCGCCTCCCGCTGGAGCTCAAAGGAGCGCGGCGGGCGAGAAACCGGCCGATCGTGTACGCGAGCAGAAAAGCATTGCACCGGAACCAAGTCTCTTCGGAGGACAACCGGACCGAGGCCGTCCATTCCTCCCACGCGATCTGGTCGGCGCCCGTCGCGAGCAACGTTTCAATGCTCAAGGCGAAGTAGTTCTGAACGCTCGCCTGTGTCACGGCCAGCGCCGTATCGGGATCCGTCATCGCATCTCTTTTCTGGTGAGGTGAAGGCCGCGTCCCCACACGGCCAGGGTCAGAGGCCCAGCGTCAGCAAGTCCTCCGGAGTCGGCTCTCCCGCAGCAGTGGAGAAGACCTCCATGGCGTCGATGATCTGCTGCTGCTCCTCGGCCGTGAGCGACGTCAGCACGGACGCCACCTGACGACGACGCCGCTCGGTGACCTGATCCACGAGCCGGCGGCCCTCGTCGGTGAGGTCGACGAGGATCTCCCGCCTGCTCTGCGGGCTCTCCTGCCGGAGCACCCAGCCGCCGTCGACCATCCGGTCGATCGTGCGGCTGAAGGTCGAGGGCACGGCCCCGACGCGTGCCGCAAGCGCCCCCATCCGCATCGCGCCGGAGCCGGAGAGCACGACGAGCACACGGAACTGCGGAAGCGTCACCTGCTCCAGCGCATCGGACACCGACCGGGCGACGATCCCCAGCAGCGCCCGGGACGCGCGCAACGTCGCCTCCGTCGCCTCGTGGGGGAATCCGTGATTCTGCATGGTGCCTCCAGTGTTACGCTTTTGATGCACTTATGCAACAGTTGCATCTCTACACGATTGGAATTCTGTGTCCGCCATCACCACGAGCATCCGTGGAATCGTCGACGGCTCACGTGACAGCATGACGCACTGGTGGCGGCGTGTTCTTGCGACGCCCGCACCTCTGATCGCTTCGGCGATCGTCGTCGGTGCCGGCGCCGGACTCGCTGCCGTCGTGTTCCGTTGGCTCGTGCAGACCGCCACACTGATCTTCACCGGCACGACCGACTACTCCGCGACGACCGGGCACCCCGCGAACCCGTGGGTGCCCTGGCTCGGCGGGGCGTTCGTCATCCTCGCCCCCGCCATCGGCGGCCTCATCTACGGCCCGCTCGTGCACCGCTTCGCGCGGGAGGCCCGCGGCCACGGCGTGCCCGAGGTGATGTACGCCGTCGCCCGGCGCGGCGGCCACATCCCCGGACGCGTCGCCGTCGTCAAAGCGCTCGCCTCCGCGATCACCATCGGCTCCGGCGGCTCCGTGGGCCGCGAAGGGCCGATTGTCCAGATCGGCTCCGCACTCGGCTCCACCCTCGGGCGGATCACCCGGATGTCCGAGTCCCAGTTGCGCACCCTCGTCGCCTGCGGTGCGGCCGGCGGTATCGCCGCCACTTTCAACGCGCCCATCGCCGGCGTCTTCTTCGCCCTCGAGCTGATCCTCCGCGACTTCGCCACCCGCTCCTTCGCTGCGGTGATGCTCTCCTCGATCACCGCCTCCGTCGTCGGTCGAGCGGTGTTCGGCGACCATCCCTTCCTCACCCTGCCCGCGTTCACCGTCAAGCAGCCTGGCGAATACCTGCTTTTCGCTGCTCTCGGACTCCTCGCCGGCACGGTCGGCGTGCTGTTCAGCAAGGTCCTCTACCTGATCGAGGACCTCTGCGACTGGGCCTGGCGGGGGCCCGAGTGGCTGCGACCCGCCGTCGGCGGCCTCCTCCTCGGCCTGCTGCTGTTCGCCATGCCGCAGCTCTACGGCGTCGGCTACCCCGTGCTCGAAGCCAGCGTGGCTGGGAAGTACACCATCGGCTTCCTCCTGCTGCTCATCGTCGCCAAAATGGTCGCGACCAGCCTCACCATCGGCATCGGCGGTTCGGGCGGCGTCTTCGCCCCGAGCCTGGTCATCGGCGCCGCCTTCGGCGCGGCGGCGGGTGAGGCGGTCGGGCTCGTCATCCCGGGCCTGTCCGGGCAGGCCGGTACGTTCGCTCTGGTCGGGATGGCCGCTGTCTTCGCCGGGTCGACTCGAGCGCCGATCACCGCCGGCATCATCTTGTTCGAGCTGACCGGCGAGTACACCATCATCCTGCCACTGCTTCTCGCTGTCATCATCGCGACCGGCATCTCCCGTCTCCTCAGCCGGGACACCATCTATACCCGCAAGCTCAGCCGGCGTGGGGTCGATCTCTCCGCGCCCGCTCAGCCCGGCCTGCGAGGGCTATCGGTGGCATCCGCAATGGCAGTTGCACCACCCGCACTTGCTGCGGACGCTCCCGCGAGCGATGCGATCGCCTGGTTCGCCGACTCACGGCGCCGTGCCGCTCCCGTCGTCGATGGCGATGGCAGCTTCGTCGGTGTCGTCACGGCTGCGGACGCGACCGACGCCGTTAGGCGGGACGAAGACGCGGCGGTCCGCCGGATCGGTGAACTCATGGAAGCCGCGGTCACCGTGTCTACTGACGACCGGATCGCGGACGTTCTCGATCACGTGTTGGAAGCCGGAGAGACGGACGGCATCCCGGTCGTCAGCGAGGGCACGCTCGTCGGCTGGTTGGCACCCGCTGACGTCTTGCGCTCAACCGCAGCGTAAGAGCGCACTCGGAGCATTTCGCAGCCTCGACCATCATCCGCGCCGACTGCGGCGGGCAGGGCTGAGACAATTTGCGGAGCTACGCGATCCGTAAACGACCGGCCAACGCCTCTCGGGGTATGGTGCGCATCCTCGGTACCTCCTCCGAGCGGTCGCGATGATGAGAAGCCTCGGCGTGCTGGCCCAGGGACGAATTCAAATACCCCACTCGTCGAAGTCGTCCGTCCCGGCGACCACAGCCTGAGCAAGAGAAGCTCCGGCTGCCACCTCTGGAGCATCGTCCTGCTCCGGATCGGCGATTCGCTCGATGAAGATGGGCACTCCAGGGGAAACGAGTACCTCCACCGTCTGCGTTCGGACCTCGAAACTCACGAAGGCCCCTCCGGAACGCGCCGCATCCGCTAGCCGCGTACGCAGCACAGCGATGTCCTCGTCAGGCACGCTGAAACGCCGTCCGGCCACGCTAACGATGTACCAACCCAAATCCGGAATCTCTTCCAACTAAAGCTCTTCGCAGGGCGCCACGCTGGATGCCGACTCGCTACGCCGGCCGCCCTCAGGGTCGCTCCCAAAGCTACTCCGACGAAATCTACAAATCTAGCCAAGCTAGAGGTTTTGCTCATTGTCCAAAGTTGTCCGATCGGACCAGCACCCTCCGTGAAGGCTCGCCCGAAGAAGATCGAGTTAGACGAAAGAGGTTCGCGTGGCTGTTGGCGTGCGAACGACATGGAGGGCTTAGAGGAGTAGACACCACGAGCCAAGAACAGAGCCAAGGTGGCGTCCCTTGGGGTGGTGTAGTTCTTGGGCTTGAGTGTCACGTCGTTGACGTGGCGAGCCATCGTGCGATGGT
>NZ_JBXAPS010000004.1:0-405294 GCF_058806435.1 Leifsonia sp. GW821-FHT13C09
TTCCTCGAAGGAAGATCCCGGTGGCCACGCTGACGTTTACTGGCCGGGATCGTTACACCACTCTACGGGGCACTACTCCGCGCGGAGTTTTCGGCGGGGCCACAAGCGCACCGCGACGTTGTTCATCTTTCCGCGCGTGAGCCCGACGTGGGTCTCGGGTCGGTGTAACCGCTGGCGCTACCGATCGCTGGGCGTCACGCCCTGATGGACGAGGCCGGCGGAGTCCACCCCAGGATCGGGGCGAGACCGCCCGCCACGTCCTCGAGGATCTGGCCGTAGTCGTCCGGGGCGAAGTCGAACGGCAGAGCGAAGGCGACCTCGTCGACCTCGGGAAAGGAGCGGGTCGACGACAGCCGATCCGCGATCTGCTCCGACGTGCCGACCAGGTCTTCGGCGAACAGGAACCCGCGCGGCCCGTGAGGGACGCCGACGCGTCCTCGCCGTGACTCCGCATACGCCAGGTAGCGTTCGCGCTGCTCCGCGGTCGCCGAATCCGTCGGGATCACCACGAGACCCTGTGACACCCGGGCCCGTTCGCCGTCGGGATGCCGCTCCCGATACAGCCGGATCTGCTCGTACTGCTCGGTGTCGAAGTCCGTCGACTTCACCGACTGCACCACGCTGCTCGTCAGCAGGTGGAATCCGTTCTCCGCCGCCCAGGTCGTCGAGGTCAGGCTTGCCGCGCCGTACCAGAGCCGATCGACGAGGCCGGGCGAGTGTGGTTCGATCCGCTCCGAGTACTCTTCGATCCCTTCCATGCCCGAGAACGGGCTCACGCGGTCACCCGCGAGATAGCGACGCAGGCGCACGAGCCGCTCGTAGCCGAACTGCTCGTGTTCGGCGGTGTCGGGGTAGAGCGCCGGAGCGATCTCGTCGAACCGTCCGGGAGGTCCGACCGAGAAACCCGGCTCGAGACGCCCTCCCGTGAGCACGTCGACCGTCGCGAGGTCTTCGGCGAGGCGGAATGGGTTCTCGAAGCCGAGCGGGATGACGGCCGTGCCGAGCCGGATGCGGTGGGTGCGCTGGGAGGCGGCGGCCAGCACCGCCACGGGCGAGGAGATCCCGTACTGCAGGTGTCGGTCGCGCAGCCAGGCGCTGTCGAAACCGAGCCTCTCGGCGCGTTCGATGATCGCCAGAGTCGAATCATGGCCGGCGCGCGGGTCGTCGCGGTCGAAGAGGCCGATCGTGAGGAAGCCCAGGGAGCGCAGCGGTCGGGTCACGCGATCACGGTAGCCGTGGACGACGTATGCGGGCCGCTCGCGCGTAACGCGCTGTCACGTCATGAAGGGCGTCACTGTCTCGGTGACGATACTGGCAGCATGACGGAGGCGCGCAGCATGTGGAGGATCGAGAACGTCGACTGGGCCGACGAGCGGGCGGTCGAACTGCGCGCTGCGATGGATGCCGAGATCGGCCCCCGTTACGCCGAGACCTTCGCCGCATTCGATGACGAAACCGCTGCGGCTCTCGCGGACGACTTCGCCGTGGACCCGTCGACGATCGTCGAGGTCGTCCTTGTGCTCGACGACGCGGGCGAGGCGGTCGGGCACGCGGCCCTGCGCGCCCTCGGCGATGAGCTCGAGGTCAAGCGCGTCTACGTCGATCCTCGCGCGCGGGGGCGCGGAGCGAGTCGCGCGCTCATGGCCGAGTTGGAGCGGCTCGCAGCCGTGCGCGGCGCGACACGGCTCATCCTGCAGACCGGCGACCGCCAACCCGAGGCGATCGCGCTCTACGAGCGCATCGGCTACCGGGCGATCCCGATCTTCCCACCGTACGTGCGTTTCAGCGCGTCGCGCTGCTTCGCGAAGACGCTCGTCACGGTCGCCGGATGAGTGTGCGCACCGTCGACGTCGCCGTCGTCGGCGCCGGAGCGATGGGGGCGGCCACCGCGTGGCACCTCGCGCGGGGTGGTCGCGACGTCGCGGTGTTCGAGCAGTTCGAGCCGGGCCACGTTCGGGGCGCCTCGCATGGCGCCTCCCGCAACTTCAACGTCGCGTACACCGAGCCCGAGTATCTCGCCTGGCTCCGTGACGCCCGGACGCTGTGGCGCGAGCTGGAGGGGGAGTCGCAGGTCGCGCTCTTGGAGCCGACCGGTATCGTCACGCACGGGCGGGGCCGGGATCTCGAGGCCGCGCGCATCGCTATTTCCGAGGGCGGTTTCGAGGCGGAACTGCTCGACGCCTCCGCCGCCGGGGCACGCTGGCCGGGCCTCCGATTCGACGGGCCGGTGCTCCACAACCCCGGCGCCGGCCGCCTGGATGCCGATGCCTCCGTCCGAGCGTTCCTGAGCGGAGCCGCGGCATCCGGCGCGGAACTGGTCTGGCGTACGGCGGTCGCCGATATCGAGATACACGGTGACGACGACGTGCGGTTCACCGTGACGGATGCGGATGGGAGTCATCGGGTCCACGCGCGACGACTCGTCTGCACGGCCGGCGCGTGGACCGTGAAGGCGCTCACGGGGGTTCGCGGTGTCACCCTCCCCGCGCTGCGAGTGACGCAGGAGCAGCCAGCGCACTTCCGCCCCCGCGATCCTTCGGCATCCTGGCCCGGGTTCAACCACCATCCCGCTGGTGACGATCCCGCGACGGCCTGGTTCCCCGCCCCGGTGTACGGCATGCTGACGCCGGGAGAGGGGGTCAAGGCCGGCTGGCACGCGGCCGGACCCGAAATCGATCCCGACCGCCGCAGCTACGTTCCCGACCCCTCGCTGACCGCGGCGCTCGTCCGGTACGCACAGGAGTGGCTCCCGGGGGTCGATACCGCGGCGTTCACCGAGATCACGTGCACCTACACCTCGACCGTCGACGCCCGCTTCGTGCTCGACCGCACGGGGCCCGTGGTCGTGGGAGCCGGCTTCTCGGGACACGGCTTCAAGTTCACGCCCGTGATCGGGCGGACGCTCGCGGCACTCGCCTCGAGGTGACGTGTTTCCAATGAGCCGATCTGCGTGAGCCGGGCGATGGGTCTTCCGTGACGGCTCGGACACCAGCCCAGTCATCGCGTCGATGAGCGTGGGCGGACCGAACCGTCCAGCTTCGATGCGGACGTGCGGTCGGCGACAAGCGACTTCACTACGGTCTTACGCGACACCGCCCCACACGCCAGCGCCAGCCAGCACGAGCGTCCCGACCGCGGCTTACGTGACCACGACCAAAGTCCTACGCTTTGAGAGCCTCCTCCCCGACCCCCGTAGACATTCGTGTCCACGGTATCGAGCAGGCGCGATCTGTGGCCGATCAGAGGCAGCCCAAATCAGGGTGCCGCTGATCCGCATGCGCATTGGAGCGCTCGCCCGCGGCTCCGTACAGAGCGGGAACGGGCGGCAGAATGTCCTGAGCTGAGGCGCGACCGGCTCACAGCGGGACACTACGGGCCGTGGCGGGAACACTCGACCTAGCGACGCAGGGTCGCCGACGGATGCTCCCCGAAAGCGCGCGCGTAAACTGCAGCGAATCTGCTGAGGTGCACGAAGCCCCATCGTGTGGCGACTTCCGTCACGCTCACTGTTCCAGGCTCCGCCGCCAAGAGTTCGCGGTGCACCTCGTCAAGCCTGAGCTGACGCAGATATTCCGTCGGTGTCGTGTCCAGCGCCCGGCGGAACTCTTCCTGCAGGCTGCGCACGCTCACCGATACCTCCGCGGCGAGCTCAGCAACAGTCCACGGATGAGCGGGGTTGCTGCGCAACAGATCCACCGCCTCCGCGACGGGCCGCCTGCCCGCAGTGGGGGTGGGGGCGCCCAGCGTGGCCGTGTAGTTGTGCGGCTGTGCGAACAGCAGAGCCTGGATGAGGCTCCGCTCCAGCTGTTGCACGGCGAGCGGGTGGGCGAGTGGGCCGGCCGCCTGCGACGCGGCGCTGTCGATGACGTGGGCAGTGTGGAGGATCGACTTTCCTCCGGGGCTGGCGATGTTCAGTTCGGCTTCGAATTCCAGCGGGCGACGGCAGCGGTCGCCGAGCAGGTTCTCTAGTTCGAGCTGCAACTGGCCCTTCGGGATCATGAGCGCGATCTGGGAGAACTGCTCACCGAAGTGGAGCTCGAGGGGTCTGCCCGGCGTGAAGACAGCGGCTGTCCGTGGCGTGCCGAATACCGGAGCCTGAAAAGCCGCCCGCATTTGCGCGCTGCCAGCCGTGGGGATATTCACGATGAAGTTCGCCGTTTCCGCGGTATCGATCCGCACGGCGTCCTGGAATCGCACGAAGGCGCACGTGGTCGTCCCCACCGTCAGTGCGTTCAAGGTCATGTCGATGGTGCTCGTCTGCCTGACGGAGGGGAAGTCCAACGGTAGGAAGACGTCGGAGAGTACCTGACGGGCCTCATCGATGTCGCGTGTGCATGCGATGCGGCGGCTACCGAATATCTCCGGTTCCGAGAACGAGGGTTCGCCCTCTCGGGCGTCACTCATCGTTGACCGGCCCGCTCATCGGTTGACTCCAGCCTTCGACCCATCCGGGTCGTGTCGCGTCTGTGTGCCTGTATTGAGCGCGGTTCGGGCTTCTGGCTGGACAGGAGGGACCATGTTGGTGTGGTGCCCGGGTTGGATACTACGGAAGCGCTCGCAGCCGTGCAACCTGTCATGTCACGATGACAACTAGCATGGGTGCATGACCGGGTTGGATCGAAGCTCACCGCTGCCGCTGTACTACCAGCTGAAGGAGGCGTTGCTCGCGTACTTTCAGCAGCAGGGCTTCGCTCCCGGTGACAGGCTCCCCGGCGACTTCGAGCTCTGCGAGAAGTACGGTGTCTCGCGTACGGTGGTCCGCCAGGCCCTGACGGACCTCGAGTACGACGGGGTGATCGAGCGGATCAAAGGCAAGGGCACGTTCTATGCCACCCCGAAGGTCGGCGAGGGCCTCGCGCAGTCGCTCACGGGGCTCTACGAGGACGTCGCATCGCGTGGCGGCGAACTGGTGAGCGAAGTCCGGAGACTCGAAGTGGTCCCCGCTGACCCCCGACTCGCGGCGGAGCTCGAAATCGGCCCCTACCAGCCTGTCGTCGTGCTGGAGCGCCTCCGGATCGTGGACGGTCAGCCGTGGGCGCTCACGATCACGCATGTTCCCTTCGAGTTGGCGCCGGGTCTGCTCGAGAAGGACTTCACGCGTGAGTCGCTGTACGCGGTTCTGGAGGGTGAGTTCGGCGTCCGGCTCGCACGTGGTCACCGTTCGATCGAGGCCGCGTTGGCCACCAAGGCCGTGGGGGAGCTCCTCGACGTGCCGACGGGGTCGCCTGTCCTGGTCCTCCGGAGCGTCAGTCGAGACGATGCGGGAAGGCCGGTAGAGAGCTTCGTCGCCTTCCATCGGGGCGATCGGAGCCGCTTCGAAGTGGACCTCACCCGTGGGCCGAATCGCGGAGCCGGGGCTGCGCCGCTCGTGGTCGTCACTGACGCCCGGGCCGCCGAGAGGGCCGCGGTCGTCTGACGGACACACGGGGTTGCTGTGACAAGTTGCAGTAGTTGTCATTACAGGACTACAGTGACGCTATTGTCACAACAGCCCAAGGATGGACATGACCCGGTTCGCGACGCCGCCTCTGCGGCCCTTCTCGATCACTCTGGACCGCTCGTCGGTCTCGCTCTCGCCCCTCGGCCCCACACTGGTGCGGCGGTTGAGCGATCTGGAGTACCTGTTCGCCGATGAGGCGGCCTGGCAGGCGGGCGTGAACGGTGGCGACCCCGTGGTCTACACGGTCGCATCGACGCCGGTTCCAGAGGCTCCGCAGGAGCTGCCGCAGTCGATCACCACGATCCAGCCGGGCGATGTGGCGGGCGAGCTCTACTTCACGAAGGGCCACATGCACCCGGTCGCCGAAGGCGAGATCTACCTCGGACTCGAGGGCGACGGCGGCCTGCTCATGTTCGACGGGACAGACGTGGTGTTCCTCGAGATTGGCCCCGACCGCATCGGCTACATCCCGCCGGGGTGGGCTCACCGAAGCGTGAACACCGGCTCCGAGCCCTACAGCTTCCTCGCCGTCTACCCGGGCGGCGCGGGCCATGACTACGCGTGGGTGCTCGAGCACGGCTTCGGAAGCCGGGTGTACCCCGGCGCGGCGGGTCCTGAGCTCCGCCCCTACCAGACGTCCGGATCGGCGATCCGGCGGTAACCCCCGCATCACCTGCACCATCCCACCCCCACGAGAGAACAAAGGAGTCTCCCCTTCATGGCACAGACAACTACACGGCGTTGGCCCCTGATCGTCGCGATCGTCGCCGTCGTGGCCCTTGCCGTCGGCCTCGTCGCCGGCCGCTTCATCTTCGGCGGAAGCAGCTCGTCGGCCGCCTCCGCCGACACGAAGAGCACGGTCGCCGGCACCAAGATCGACGTCATCACCAAGGCCACCCAGAGCGACTTCTGGCAGTCGATGCTCGCCGGCTCCAAGGCAGCGGGCAAGGACCTCGGTGTCGACATCAAGCTCACCGGCCCCACCGCCGAGACGGACATCGACCAGCAGGTCTCGATGGTCGAGGACTCGATCACCCGTCAGGTGAAGGCGATCGTGCTCGCCGCCAACTCGTCCACTGCCCTGAACGCGGCGATCGACAAGGCTCGCAAGGCCGGCATCAAGGTCATCACCGTCGACAACGCGGTCACGACGAAGTCCGAGGGCTTCATCGGCACCGACAACATCAAGGCCGGCCAGCAGGCGGGCGAGAAGATGTGCGCGCTGATCACCGCGCAGGGCAAGGCGAACGGCGACATCCTCTACGAGTCCGCCGCTTCGGGTCAGCAGGTGCTCGTCGACCGGAAGGACGGCTTCGTCGCCGGCCTCGCCGCGAAGTGCCCCGACGCGAAGATCGTGCAGACGCTGGTGAACGACAACGACCTGAACAAGGCCGTCGGCCAGGTGACCGATGTGATGAACGCGCAGCCGAACCTCGCGGGCGTGTTCGCGGACAACAACACCTCCGGCACCGGCGCGGCTCGGGCCGTCGCCGCCAAGAGCGGCACCAAGGTCCAGGTCGTCGCCTTCGACTCCGACCCGGCCGAGGTCGACGCGGTCAAGAACGGCTCCATCGGCGGCATCATCGTCCAGAACCCGTTCTTCTTCGGTTACCAGGGTGTCGTGGAGGCCGCCATGGCCGCCGCGGGCAACCAGCCGCCGGTCAAGCTCGACCCGGGTGCGGTCGTCGTCGACAAGTCCAACGTGGACGACCCCGCGCTGAAGTCGCTGCTCAACCCGGCCAAGGAGACGGGCAAGTAATCCCGATGTCTCCCGCAACCTCCGACGGCGCCTCCCCGGAGCTCACCCGCTCCGGGGCGGCGCCCCTGGTGAGCCTGCGCCAGGTATCCAAGGACTACGGTCCCGTCCGCGCGCTCGACTCGGTCACCATCGACCTGCTGCCCGGCGAGGTCCACTGCGTCGCCGGTGAGAACGGCGCAGGCAAGTCCACGCTGATCAAGATCCTCACCGGTGCGGTCGCGCGAACCGCGGGCGAGTATGTGGTGGCCGGGGAGGACGTGCCCGTCCAGGTCTCGCCCACCCAGATGCGTGACCGTGGGATCGGCGTGGTCTACCAGGAGCTCAGTCTCTTCCCGGAACTGAGCGTGCTCGACAACCTGCTGATGGGCTCCTACTCGAGTGTCGGCGGTTACCTGCACGGCACGCGCAACCGGGAGACCGCGCGCGAACATCTGCGCCGCGTCGGCCTCGAAGACCTGTCGCTGCACGCGTTGGTCTCCGACCTCCCGACGGCGACACGTCAGCTCGTGGAAATCGCACGAGTGCTCGGCCACGAGGCCGACCTCGTCATCTTCGACGAGCCCACCACCGCGCTCTCGGAACACGAAGCCGGAGACCTGCTCATCCGGATCGCGCAGCTTCGCGACCAGGGCATCGGCATCCTGTACGTCACGCACCGCATCGAGGAGATGTTCGAGATCGGCGACCGCGTCAGCGTGATGCGCGACGGCCGACTGGTCGAGACGAACCCAATGGGCCACTACACACCGGAGTCGCTGGTCGAGGCGATGGTCGGCCGATCCCTGGAGGACCTCTACCCAGGCGAGCGCGCTCAGCCGGGGGAGCCCGTGCTCGAGCTCGACGAGCTCGGCGTCGGCGGGTACACCCGACCCGTCTCGCTCACGGTGCGGGCCGGGGAGATCGTCGGCATCGCCGGCCTGCTCGGCAGCGGCAGGAGCGAGATCCTCCGCGCCGCCTTCGGTGCGGATCCGAGCTCCGGTGGACGTGTCCGAGTCGCAGGCAAGAATGCCAACTTCTCCCGCCCGGGAGCAGCTGCCGCCTCGGGGATCGGAATGCTCACCGAGGACCGCAAGGAGTCGGGCATCTTCCCGGACCTCTCGATCCGCGAAAACATCACCGTCGCCGGCTACCGCGGGATCGGCCGCGCCGGCTGGCTGTCCACCCGCCGGATCGACCAGTACGTCGAGAAGGCGCTCCGCGGTCTCCGGGTGAAGTACAACTCGCTCGACGACCCGATCACGTCGCTCTCGGGAGGAAACCAGCAGAAGGTCCTCATCGCCCGGTGGATGGGGCTCGGCGCGCGCGCTCTGCTGCTCGATGAACCGACAAAGGGCGTCGACGTCGGCGCGAAAGCCGACATCTATGCGGCGATCACCGAGATGGCGGCCCGCGGGATGGGCTTCCTGGTGGTCTCGTCCTACTTGCCCGAGCTCATCGGCCTGTGCGACCGCATCCTCGTCGTGAAGGACCATGCCATCGTCGCCGACCTCCCCGCTGCCGAGGCGACGGAGGAGTCGATCATGCAGCTGGCGAGCATCGACACCGCCCATGCGTTCGCTCCCGAAGACCTCACCTCATCCATCACCGCTATCTCAGGGACGGAGGCCGACGATGGCCGCTAACCGCGGGGGCAACGCCCTCACCCGCTTCTTCAAGGCGAACGCGAGCGGCTTCGCCATCGTCTTCGTGCTCGCCGTCATCCTCGCGCTGACGACGGACACCTTCCTGACACCCACGAACCTCGACAGCCTCGGCCGCCAGGTCTCGATCTACGCGATCCTCGCCGCCGGTCAGCTGCTCGTCATCCTCACGGGTGGCATCGACTTGGCGGTCGGATCCGTCGTCGGGCTCACCGGGATCGTCGTCGCGCAGCTCGTCTTCCAGACCACCAGCGGCGCGAGCGTCGCGTTCGGTGTGGTCGTCGCACTTCTCGCGGGTGCATTCAGTGGCCTCCTCACGGGGCTGCTCGTGGCCTTCCTGCGCATCCCGCCGTTCATCGCCAGCCTCGGGATGATGGGCATCGCGCGCGGTGGCGCCCTGCTGCTTTCGGGCGGCCGCACCATCCAGCCGCTGCCAGCCGCGTTCGAGCAGCTCGCCGGCGGCGATGTCTTCGGAGTGAGCAATCTCATCATCTTCACCCTGGTCGTCATGGTGATCGTCTCGATCGTCCTGGCGAAGACCACCTGGGGTCGCTATGTGCATGCCATCGGCTCGAATGCCGAGTCGGCGCGGCTCTCCGGTGTGCCGGTGAAGGGCGTTCTGGTGAGCGTCTATGCGGCGTCAGGGCTGCTGGCCGGCTTCGGCGGAATCCTGCTCGCCTCGCGCCTCAACAACGGTGTCCCCACCGCGGGCGAGGGCTATGAACTTCAGGCGATCGCCGCCTGCGTGATCGGCGGCGCGAGCCTGTTCGGCGCACGCGGCACCGCGGTCGGCGCTCTGATCGGTGCGCTCATCGTCGGGATGCTCAACAACGGCGGCAGCCTGCTCGGCATCGACCCCTTCTGGCTGCAGATCGCCATCGGCGTCCTCATCCTCGCCGCGGTCGCGGTCGACCAGCTGCCCAAGTGGCTGCCGGCCCTGACCGGACGTCCCCTCTCCCGCGAACCGGACACCGCAGAGCCTGCGAAGCTGGCCGGAGCCACCACTGGCGGAGGGAACGACCAATGATCATCGCGCACGACCTGGGAACGACCGGGAACAAGGCCTCGCTCCACGAGGACGACGGCACGCTCGTCACCGCGGTCACTGCCCGTTACGGCACGCACTTCGCAGCAGGCGGCGTGGCGGAGCAGGACCCGGAGGACTGGTGGAAAGCGGTCATCGAAGCGACCGCCGCACTCCTCGCCCACAGCGGAGCGGCCGGACAGGCCATCACCGCGGTCAGCTTCAGCGGTCAGATGATGGGCGCCGTCTTCCTCGATGAGAGCTATCGGCCGGTGCATCCGGCGATCATCTGGGCGGACACGCGCAGTTCCGCGCAGTGCGAGCGTCTCGCTGACGCGATCGGTCGCGAGCGTGGATACCGGATCACCGGCCACCAGTTCAACCCGACGTACTCGGCGTCGAAGATCATGTGGCTCGCCGAGAACCGCCCCGACGTGTACGCACAGGTGCGGCACATCTGCCTGGCGAAGGACTTCGTCGTGCAGCGGCTGACCGGCCGGCTCGTCACCGACCCGTCCGACGCTTCGAGCACGAACGCGTTCGACCAGCTCGGAGGCGATTGGTCCGATGAGATCCTTCAGGCAGCCGGGATCGACCGCGCGCTGCTGCCGGAGGTCGTCCCTGCGACGACGGTCGTCGGCGGAATACGGCGTGACGCGGCCGAGGCGATGGGGCTTCCGGAGGGAACGCCGGTGGTGCTCGGTGGCGGAGACGGGCCGATGGCCGCGCTCGGCACCGGCATCGTCGAGCCGTCGGACGGGGCGTACGCCTACCTGGGCACGTCCTCGTGGGTGTCCATGTCGGCCACGCAGCCGCTGCACGACCCGCTGATGCGCACCATGACCTTCACGCATGTCGTTCCCGGGCACTACGTGCCGACGGCGACCATGCAGGCGGGCGGCGGGTCTCTCCAGTGGATCGCCGAGCTGCTCGAACCGTCGGCCGACTCGGCGACGTTCGACCGCCTCGTCGGGGATGCCTCCACGGCCTCCGCCTCGGGAGAGGGGCTCTACTTCCTGCCGTATCTGCTGGGGGAGCGGTCGCCGTACTGGAACCCGGACGCGCGCGGCGCGTTCGTCGGTATCTCCCGCCACCACGACCGCAGCCACCTCGTGCGTGCGGTGCTGGAAGGCGTGGCCTTCAACCTCCTGACCTGTGTGGAGGCCTTCCGCGAGGCCGGTGCGCCCGTCGACGGTGTCGACGCCATCGGAGGCGGAGCGAACTCCGACGCCTGGCTGCAGCTCATGGCCGATATGTGGGGTGCGACCGTCCGCAGGCGCAGCATCGTCGACGAGGGCAACAGCCTCGGCGCGGCCGTGGTGGCGGGGGTCGGCGCCGGCGTCATCCCGGACCTCGGCGCAGCCAGGTCACTGTCCGAGGTGACTGCGGAGTTCCAGCCGGACGCGGGCCGGCACGCAGAATATGTGCAGCGTCACGAGGCCTTCGTGGACGCGTACTCCCGCCTGGAGCCGTGGTTCGCGGCGCGTGCCGCGGAGAGCCGCGGATGAGCGGAACCGTCGTCGTCACCAGCCGGTCGTTCGGCTCCGGCTCGGTCGACTTCGTGTCGACGCTCGAGGCCGCGGGGTGCGAGGTCGTCTTCGGGGATCCGCACCACGACCCGGAGTCGCTCACGCCGCTGCTGGCGCGGGCGGACGCGTGGATCGCGGGAACGTCTCCCGTCACCGCCGACCTTCTCGCGCGGGCGCCGCAGCTCGCGATCGTCGCCCGTTACGGCGTCGGCTTCGACGCCGTCGACCTGGCCGCCGCTGAGGAGCGGAGCATCGTGGTCACCAACACGCCCGGCGCCAACAGTGCGTCGGTTGCCGACCTGGCGCTCGCGCTCCTGCTCGGCGGGCTTCGCACGGTCGCGGTCGGCGACCGTGCGGTCCGTGACGGCGACTGGTCCGCAGTGCGCGGGCGCGAGATCGACGGACTCGAGGTCGGTGTCGCCGGTTTCGGCCGCATCGGCCGGCTCTTCGCGGAGCGTGCCGGCGCTCTCGGCGCGCGCGTGCTCGCCTACGATCCGTTCCTGACCGCCGACCAGCCGCTCCCGGACGGGTATCGACGAGCAGACTCCGTCGCCGAGCTCGCCGCGTGCGGCGCCGTCTCCCTGCACGCACCGGGCGGGGCGACGATCGTCGACGCCGCGTGGCTCGCGCGGGCCGACGGGCTCGCGCTCGTCAACACCGCCCGCGCCGATCTCATCGATGAGGACGCTGTGGCCGCCGCGCTCCGCGACGGCCGTCTTTCGTCCTACTCCGCCGACACCCTTGCTTCCGAAGCGGTCGGCGCCTCGCGGGGGCCGCTGCTCGCGGACGATCTCGCCGGACGGGTCGTCGTCACGCCGCACCTCGGCGCACAGACGGTTCAAGCGATCGACCGGATGGGCGCCGGCGCCGTCGCCAACGTCCTGGCCGTGCTCGGAGGCGACGCGCCGCCGAACCCGGTCACCCCCGTTCCCGCACGAAAGGTCTCCTCGTGAAAATTGCCCTCTCTCGCCTGACCGCGACCGGCGTCATCGCCGTCGTGCGTGGGCCCTCCGCCGACTCGGCCGTCGGAGCCGCCCGCGCCCTGGTCGCTGGTGGTGTCACGGGGGTCGAGATCACGTACTCCACGCCCGACGCAGCCTCGGCCATCGGCCGCATCGCCGACGAATTCGGTGACACCGTACTGCTTGGAGCAGGCACCGTCCGCACTGCCGACCAGGCTCGCGAAGCCGCCGATGCCGGGGCGACGTTCCTGGTCGCTCCAGGCTTCCGGCCTGCTGTCGCCGACGCGATGACCGCCACCGGACTCACCACCATGATCGGGGCGATCACCCCGAGCGAAGTCATGGCCGCCGAGGAGAGCGGCGCCGACGTCGTGAAGCTCTTCCCCGCGGGACTGTTCGGGCCGGCACTGGTGCGTAACCTGCGCGGGCCGTTCCCCGACCTCCCCTTCATGCCGACCGGCGGGGTGAACGCCGCCAACATCGCCGAGTGGGTCGCTGCCGGAGTGGTGGCGGTCGGGGCCGGGAGCGACCTCGTGTCGTCCGCGGACCTCGCTGCCGGGCGCCACGAGACGATCACGGCGAAGGCGCGAGAGTTCTCCGCCGCCTACCGCGCCGCCGTCGAGGAGGCGGCCGCATGATCGACCAGGGCCGAATGGGTTTCGTCGGCGTCGACACGGCGCACTCGTCAATCCAGAAAGTGTTCCCGCTCTGGGCCGACCATCTCGGGCTCCCGTCGCGCGAACTGCGGGGCTTCGACATCCCGCTCGGCGCGCCGGATGACGTCTACCGCGAGGTGGTCGAACGCATCCGGGACGACGAGGGCCAGGCCGGCGCCCTCGTCACCACCCACAAGATGCGCGTCTTCGAAGCCGCAGGCCACCTGTTCGACGAGGTCGACGACTTCGCCCGCGCCTGCGGCGAGGTATCATCGATCGCCAAGCGCGACGGACGCCTCTCCGGCGCGGCGAAGGACCCGATCACCGTCGGGCTGGCGCTCGACGATGTCGTGCCCTCGACCTACTTCGGCGATACCGGCGCGGAGCTCGTCTGCCTCGGTGCGGGCGGCTCCGGCGTCGCCCTGAGCTGGCACCTCGCCCACCGCCAGGACTCGCCCTCGAAGGTGACCCTGGTCGGCCGGAGCCGGCACTCGCTCGACCATGCCCGCGCGATCCACGAACGCGGCGGCATCGACACCTCACGGTTCGTCTACCACCCTCTCGATGACGGCGACCCGTTGGGCGACGCGACCGCTGTGGTGACCGCGGCCGGCGAGGGAGCCGTCATCGTCAACGCGACGGGTCTGGGCAAGGACCGGCCCGGTTCACCGGTCGCCGATGACGTCGTGTTCCCGCTCCGCGCGCGGGTCTGGGAGTTCAATTACCGGGGCAGCCTGGAGTTCCTCCACCAGGCACGCGCACAGGAGCAGAGCCGCGAGCTCACCGTGGTGGACGGATGGGTGTACTTCATCCACGGCTGGTCGCAGGTAGTCGCCGACGTCTTCGACATCCCGATGCCGCCGAGCACGGTCGCCGAGCTCGCGGAGATCGCGTCCACCGTCCGATGAACGGGCTCGTCCGCACGGTGCTCGGAGACGTCGAGCCCGACTCGCTCGGCGCGCTCGACTATCACGAGCACCTGTTCCACGCGAGTCCGCTGCTGCCCGGCGAAGACCTCGCCGACGAGGGGGCCGCCACGGCGGAATGCGTGTCGTTCCTCGCGTCCGGGTTCCGCGGCCTCATCGACGCCACACCGATCGGCCTCGGCCGACGACCCGAGGCGCTGGGGCGGATCGCGGCGAGGACCGGTGGGACCATCGTCGCCTCGACCGGCCGGCATCGCGACGCGCACTACGTGGATGGCGCGTACGACGACCTCGACCTCGGAGCGTTGTTCCTCCGGGAGCTCACGGACGGGATCGCTGCCAGCGACTCCGAGCCGGAGGGGCCCCGCGCGGTCGCCCCGGACGGCGCGCCGATGCGGGCGGGTCAGGTGAAGATCGGAATCGACTATTGGCGGATCAGCCCGTCCGAGCGGCGGGCGATCACCGCCGCCGGCATGGCACACCGTGCGACGGGTGCGCCCGTGATGGTTCACACGGAACGCACGAGCGCTGTCTTCGAGCTGCTGGACGAACTGGCGAAGGAGGGCGTCGCCGCCTCCCGGGTCGCCATCGCACACGCCGACCGCAACCCCGACCCCGGCTTGCACGCCGAGATCGCCTCCACCGGTGCGTATCTCGGGTACGACGGCGCCGCCAGGCTGAGGGACTGGCCGGAGTCCGTGCTGCTCGACTGTCTCGAAAAGGTCGTCTCGGCCGGCCACGGCAACCGCGTCCTCATCGGCGGCGACGTCGCGCGCGCGTCCAGCTGGTCGGCGTCTGGCGGCCTCCCCGGGCTCGCCTACCTCGGACGTCGCTATGTGCCCCGGGTGCGCGACGTGATCGGTTCACTCGCCACCGATCGTGTCCTGGTCACCAACCCGGCGCGCTATCTCACCTGGAGTACCGCATGACGAAAACACTGATCGCCACGTTCACGGCCCGACCCGGGCAGCGGGAGCGTGTGGCCCTCCTCGTGGAGGAGTTCGCAGAAACCGTACGGAAGGAACCGGGAAACCTCGTGTTCGAGGTCTTCACACGCAACGCGTCGGACCATGATTTCCTCGTCTTCGAGCAATACCAGGACGATGCCGCGTTCGACGAACATCTGGCGAACCCGGCCGGGATCCCCTTCAATGCGGAACTGAACTCCCTGATCGTCGGAGA
Source organism: Leifsonia sp. GW821-FHT13C09 (assembly GCF_058806435.1). NCBI lineage: Bacteria > Bacillati > Actinomycetota > Actinomycetes > Micrococcales > Microbacteriaceae > Leifsonia > Leifsonia sp. GW821-FHT13C09. The sequence goes on from NZ_JBXAPS010000004.1 coordinate 15,119, forward strand.
AGGGTCCCGACTCGACTTCCTAGACCGTCCGATCCGCACCTAGACAAGGCGCGGCCTCGGGCGATGAGGGACGGAAGGCGCTGGCTTCGCCACCGGGCCCCCGCGACACAGTCCGTCTGACAACGGCGCAACAAGCAGCCACAGTGTCGGGCGAGAGTCGTTGCTGCGCATCGTGCCGGACTGGCAGATTCGTACCGCACAGACCAGCGGTGCGCGAGGACGCGCACAGGAAGGGGTGGACGTGAGCGACACATCACGTCTGAAGAGGAACGCCGTCGGACTCGGCGGAGCGGTCATCATGTCGGCGGCGCTCATGGGCCCGGCCGTCTCGGTCTACTTCAATCCGCAGGTAGTGGCCGGAGGTGCGGGGGCTGCCATGCCGTTCACCTTCCTCGTCGCGATGGTGATCATGCTCATCGTGGCCGGCAGCATCTCCGAGATGTCGCGGGCACTGCCCAGCGCCGGCTCCTTCTACACCTACGTCGCGAACGGCATCGGACCGAAGAGCGGGTTCGTGACTGGTGGCCTGATGTTCGTCGCCTACGCACTGCTGGTGCCGGCGGAGTTGGCGCTGATCGGCTACTACACCAGTGACTTGCTCACGGGCTACGGCATCCACATCTCCTGGATCGTCGTCTCGGCGCTGTTCACGGTGCTCATGGTGATCCTGTCGCTGCGCGGCATCTCCGGGTCGCTGCGCACCGCGGCCACGCTGTTCAGCATCGAGGTCGCGATCATCCTGCTCCTGAGCATCATCGTGCTCGCCAAGGGGGGAGCCCACGGCATCACCTTCGCGCCTCTCAGCCCGACGTCGTCGCCCACCGGCATCCCTGGGATCGCGATGGGGCTCACGTTCGGCATCCTGTCGTTCGTCGGGTTCGAGGCGGCGACGACCCTCGGCGAAGAGGTGAAGAAGCCGCACCGCAACGTGCCGCGCGCCATCATGCTGTCGCTGGTGTTCGTCGGCCTGATCTACCTGTTCTGCACGTTCGCGGAGATGAACGGATTCGGCGTCGACAACGTGGCGAAGCTGACCGGCGACGCCGCCCCGTTCACGACGCTCGCCAAGACCTACGCGCCGTGGATGCAGATCCTCGTCGGGCTCGCCGGCATCTCCTCGATCTTCGCGGTCACCATGAACACCAACAACGGCGTCGTGCGCATCATCTTCGCCATGGGGCGCGAAGGCCTGCTGCCGCGGTCGCTGAGCCACGTGCACCCGGAGCACAAGACTCCGACGACCGCGATCTGGTTCGTCGCGGTGGTCTCGGTGGTGCTGACGTTCGGGGTCGGCCTGCTCACCGGTCCGTTCAACGCGTACGTCGACCTCGGCTCGATCCTCACGCTCGCGATCATCCCGGTGTACATCCTCACCGCGATCGCCTGCATGCGGCACTTCGCCCGCGCTCGCCGAGCCGAGCGGAGCGTGTTCAAGCACGTGGTCGTCCCGGTGCTCGGGATCCTGGTGCTGATCATCCCGATCGTCGGCCAGCTCTACCCGGCGCCCCCGATGCCGCTGACGCTGTTCCCGTACCTCGTGCTGCTGTTCATCGTCGTGATGTCGGTGATCGCGTGGCGGATGGGCAAGACCCGGCCCGAGACGCTGCGCCGCGCCGGAACCGTCATGGCCGTCGGCGAGACCGAGGAGGAGCTCGCCGCCGCCGACGCGCGGCAGGCGGACGCCGTCGGGGAACTGGGCTGATGCCGGCGCTGGATCTCGCCACCGCCCAGCACCTGGTGGCCGCCGCCATCGAGAAGGCCTGCGAACTGGACGTGCGCGTGAGCGCGGCCGTGGTGGATGCCGGCGGGCATCTGGTCGCCTTCGGCCGGATGGACGGCGCTGAGATCGCCGGACCCACGCTCGCCGTCGACAAGGCCTTCACGGCCGTGTCGCAGAGCACGCCCACCGATGAGCTCGCGCAGCTGTGCCTGCCCGGCGGTCCGCTGTACGGACTGCAGGCCAACGGCGGCGGGCGATACGTCATCTTCGGCGGCGGCATCCCCCTGCGCTCCGAGGGAGGTAGCGGGGGCGCGATCGTCGGCGCGGTCGGGGTCAGCGGGGCCGATGTCGCGGACGACACCGCCTGCGCCCGGGCGGCCGTCGCTGCTTTCGCCGACTGACGGGGCTGGCCGGGCAGAGGTCGCGCCGGGCCCCCGCGCCTAGCGCCGCAGAGTGGCCGACGGCCGCTCCCCGTAGGTCCGCACGTAGGCCGCCGCGAACCGGCCGAGGTGCAGGAAGCCCCAGCGCGTGGCGACCTCGGTCACCGTGATGGTGCCGGGCGCTGCGGCGGCCAGCTCGTGGTGGGCCCTCTCCAGCCGGATCCCGCGCAGGTAGGCCAGCGGCGTCGTGTCGAGTGACCGGCGGAACGCTTCCTGCAGGCTGCGGACGCTCATCGACACCTTCGCTGCCAGCTCGACCACGGTCCACGGATGGCCGGGGTCGGCCCGCAGGAGCTCTACGGCCTTCGTCACGGGGCGGGTCCCTGATTCCGGCAGCGGGGCGGCGAGCGCCGCCGTGTAGTTGTGGGGCTGCCCGAACAGGAGGCTGTGGAGCAGCATCTGTTCCAGCCGTTGCGATGCCAGCGGGTGGGCGAGCGGGCCGCTCGTCTGCCCGGCCGCGCGGTCGATCATGCGGAGGGCTTGCATGATGGTCTGGCCTGCTGCGCTTCGCATGCTCAAGCCGGATGCGAACTCCAGTGGGCGCTTGGCGGGCTTGCCGAGGAGGTCCTCCAATCCGAGTCGCGCGACATCGCGCGGGACCATGAGGGAGAGCTGGGAGAACCGCTTGCCGACGTCGAGCGTCACCGGGCGTCCTGGCATGAACACCCCTGCGGTCAGCGTGGTCGCGTGGATCGGCGCCTCCAGAGCCGCCTGCATGGTGGCGCGGCCGGTCGTGGGGATGTCGACGTGGTAGTTCTCGGCCTCTGCGGTGTCGATCCGCACGGCGTCTCCGAATCGCATGTATCCGCACGTGATCCGGCCCACCATGACGGCGTTCAGGGTGAGGTCGACCGTGCCAGAGGCCCGGGCGGTGGGAAAGTCCACCGGTAGGAAGGCGTGGGAGAGCGCATGGCGCGCCTCCTCGACGCCCCGGACCGAGGCGATGCGGCGGCTGCCGAACATCTCGAAATCTGGCTGCACACGCGCATTCTAAGTTCACTAATTGTGTGTGCCCTAACAATTGCTCGGGCCGCGCGAACTGACCTTTCTCCCTCGTTCTCCGGATAGAGCGCGCCGCGGGCGGATTCCTAACGTGGATGCCGTCGGTCCACGAATGCGCGTTTTTGACAAGTGGCCAGCGGGCTTTTACAAGCCGCGGCCCGAAGCCCTCGCCTTGACTGGACGCAACGATTCCATGCGCGACAAAGGTGTTACACAATGCAGCCAAGGCTTTCTTTCGGTAGTTGGGCTTTCTCGTTCGGCCCCTTCGAGAGCGCTCCCTGGAGCTTCGATCGACTGTGCCGCTACGCGGCCGAGGCGGGCTACGACGGCGTCGAGATCAACGGGTTCCGACCGCACGCCTACTTCCGAGACTTCACCGGTGCGGACGACTTCCGCGAACTGATCGCCCTGCGCGACGATCTGGGACTCGAGTACTCGGGATACGCTCCCGACTTCCACGATGTTCCTCCGGCGGTCGTCGACCAGGCGACCTACCTGGAGGCGTTCGAGGCGGCGCTCCGCTTCTGCGACCGCCTCGGCATCTCGATCCTCCGGGTGGACACGGTCAGCCCGCCGGTGGAGCTGCCCGCGGCCGAGTACGAGGAGCGGTTCGCCCGCCTCGCCCGCACGTGGAACGCGGCAGCGGAACTCGCAGCGAAGTCGTCCGTGCGCCTCGTCTGGGAGTTCGAGCCGGGCTTCTGGCTCAACCGGGCATCCGAGGTCGTGCGGCTGCTGGAAGCCGTCGCCCACCCGAACTTCAAGGTCCTGTTCGACACGAGCCACGCGTACACCAGCGGGGTGTCCGGCGCCCGTCAGGGCGCGAACCCCGAGCTCCTCGCCGGCGGTGTCAGCGAGTACGCCCGGCTCATCGAGCCCTACCTGGGCCACCTCCACCTGATCGACTCGGACGGCAGCCTCCACGACGAGGAGACCAGCGCGCACCTTCCGTTCGGTGACGGCCTCGTCGACTTCTCGGCCGCGCTCCGGGCCCTGCAGCCGTCCCTGGACACGCTGCCCTGGTGGACCGTCGACTTCTGCTTCTGCCCGACCACGGAACGGGACGCCCGCACCGCGGTCCCGTTCGTCCGCACCCTGATGGGCGAATTCGCATCCGCCTCGCCGAAAGGACGTGATGACAGTGTCGCTGTTTAACACAACCGCCGAGCGGGTTCTGACAAACGGGGTCGAGATCGCGTACACCCGCACGGGCGAGGGCGACCCGCTGGTGCTCATCATGGGACTCGGGGCCGACAGCACCGCGTGGGAGCGGCACGTCGGCGCGTGGCGGAAGAGCTTCACCTGCTACGCCGTCGACAACCGCGGGGCGGGCGCCTCTGACCGTCCGGCCGGTCCCTACAGCACTGCCGAGATGGCCGACGACTATGCGGGCCTGATCACCGAGCTCGGCCTCGGCCGGGTCCCGGTCGTGGGGATCTCGATGGGCGGCGCGATCGCCCAGGAGCTGGCGCTGCGTCATCCCGAACTGGTCAGCCGCCTCGTCCTCGTCTCCTCCTGGGCCGCGGTCGACGGTTTCGCCGAGGACGCCTTCCGGCAGCTGGCCGAAGCCCGAGGCGTGCTCTCCGACGAGGCGTTCGGGCGGATGCTGCAGCTCATGATCTGGGCGCCGCCGTACTTCAGCGTGAACCGGCAGGAGCTCGCAGCCGGTCGCTCGGACGTCCCGGCGACATCGGTGGACTCGTTCCGAGCGCAGGCCGCGGCCTGCATCGGGCACGACACCCGCGATCGGCTCGGCGAGCTGCGGGTGCCCGTCCTCGTCACGGCTGGCGATGCCGACGCTTTCATCCCGGTGGCTCTCCAGACAGAACTGGCCGGGGCCATCCCGCAGGCACGTCTCCGCGTCTTCGAAGGCGCGGGGCACGCGCACCACTGGGAGCGGCTGGACGAGTTCAACGACGCGATCGAGGAGTTTCTGGCATGAGCAGTGAGCAGTCATCCGCGATCCGTTTCAGCTGCCAGACCTACGCGTGGCAGATGAGCGGCACGACCTACACCGGCCAGCTCCCGCGGTTCGTCGAGGTCGCCTCCGACGCCGGGTTCGCAGGCCTCGAGGCCGAGCCGTTCATGCTCGGCGACTACGCGGACATCGAGCGCGCCCACGCCGTGATCGACCCGAGTGCCCTGGAGCTCTCCTCCGTGGCGTTCGTGGCCGACTGGCGTTCGGCCCGCGAGACCGACGCGGAGCGCGCGGCCGCGGACCACTTCATCCGCTTCGTCTCCAGCTTCCCTGGCGCGCTCCTCCTGCTCGTGCAGGCGCCCGGTTCCGACAGGGAGGACCTGCAGGAGCGGCAGCAGAACGCGATCGCCTGCGTCCGGGCGATCGGGGAGCGCGCCGCCGCAGCGGGGGTCCGCACCAGCTTCCACGCCAACTCGCCGGCGGGCTCGGTGTTCCGGACCCGCGACGACTACGACATCCTCCTCGACGGTCTCGACCGGGGAGGGGTCGGATTCACGCCCGACGCCGGTCACCTGGCGAAGGGCGGCATGAACCCGCTGGACGTCATCCGCACCTACCGCAGCCGCGTGGACCACATCCACCTCAAGGACTACTCCGCGTCAGAAGGCTGGCAACTGACCGGCCAGGGGTCGGTCGACTTCGCAGGGATCGTCGGGTACCTGCGCGACACCGGGTACGACGGCTGGGTCGTCGTCGAGGACGAGTCGGACGACGCGGTGAGCGATCCCGACGCCGTCACGCGGGCGGCCGGCGAGTACGTGCGCACCGTTCTGGAGCCCCTGGTCGGGGCCGGCATCAACAATCGAGAGGCATGACACCATGAAGCGACCGATCGCCCTGTTCAGCGGGCAGTTCGCCGACCTCCCCATCGAGGTCTTCGCCGACAAGACGGCGGGATGGGGCTACGACGGCGTCGAGCTCGCCTGCTGGGGGAGCCACCTCAACGTCCCCCGCGTCCTGCGGGATGCCGAGTACGGACAGTCCATCCTCGAGACACTGTCCAGCCGCGGCCTCGCCCTCACCGCGCTGAGCACCCACCTGGTCTCGCAGGCCGTGGGCGACCGCGTCGACGAGCGCCACCGGCGCCTCCTCTCGCCCAGCATCTGGGGCGACGGCGAGCCCGAAGGCGTGTCGCGACGCGCCGAAGAGCGGATGAAGGACACCGCCCGAGCGGCTGCGGAACTCGGGGTGGAGACCGTGGTGGGCTTCACCGGGTCCCGCATCTTCCACATGTTCAACGGCTGGCCGCCCTTCAGCGATGCCGAGCTCGACGGCGGCTACGACGACTTCGCCGAGCGCTGGAACCGCATCCTCGACGTGTTCGAGGCGGAGGGGGTGCGATTCGCCCTGGAGGTGATGCCGGGCCAGATCGCCTACGACATCTCCACCATGCATCGCGCCCTCGAGGCCATCGGCCACCGGAAGTCGTTCGGGATCAACTTCGACCCCTCCCACTTCCACTGGCAGCTTCTCGACGAGGTCGCCTTCATCCGCGAGTTCGGTGAGGTCATCTACAACGTCCACATCAAGGACGCTCGAGTGAGCCTGAACGGCCGGCGCAGCATCCTCGGAAGCCACCTGCCGTCCGGGCACGGCGACAAAGCCTGGGACTTCGTGTCCGTCGGGCACGGCGACGTCCCGTTCGAGTCCATCATCCGAGCCCTCAACGAGGTCGACTACCGCGGACCGCTCGCCGTCGAGTGGGAGGACTCGCTGATGGACCGCGAGCTCGGCGCCGCCGAAAGCGTCGAGTACCTCCGGCGCCTCAGCTTCGACGAGCCATCCGCCACCTGGTTCAGCTCGTTCAGCACTCCCGAGTAACCGCTCGGGCCCATCCACAACAAGCAGATTCACCCGAAAACAGGAGAGACAACGTGAACAACACATCAAGGAAGATGTCCTGGCGCGCCGTGGTCGGCGCCGCATTGACCGTGGCCGCCGTGGCGACCCTCGCCGGCTGCAGCAGCGGTGGCGGAGCAGCCGCCGGCGGCTCGGGCAGCAAGCAGATCGTGGCGTTCCTGCCTCCGGCCAGCGACCCGTACGTGGCCAACTGGCTGAAGGCGGGGAAGACCGAGGCGGCCAAGTCGGGCTACAGCATCCGCGTGGTCACCGAGAACAGCGCGTCGGCGACCGCCACCCAGGTGCAGCAGGTGCTCGGCGGCGGCAACCTTCCCGCGCTGTTCGTCTGGTGGCCGGTCGACCCGGCGTCGCAGGTCGGCAGCCTCGCCCAGCTGCACGGGAGCAAGGTGCCCGTCTTCCAGGTGAACCAGCTTCCGGTCACCGGCAGCGAGAAGTACATCACGGCCTACGCCGGGGTCTCCGACCTGGAGATCGGCAAGGTCGCAGGCAAGGCCGCCGTCGAGGCGCGGGATGCGCTGCGCAAGTCCGGCGCGATCCCCGCGTCCGAGGGCGGGACGGCCATCGTCCCCAACCTCCCTGTCGGCTACGGCGCGACGGTGAACCGCCTGGGCGGCTTCAAGGAGGCGATCAAGGGATCCGGGATCACGGTCGTCGACGTGGGCAACGCCACCGGCTTCGCCGCCCAGGACGCGTTCACTCTGACCAGCCAGATGATCGCGGCCGACCGGTCGAAGAACTTCAACCTGGTCTACGCCCCCGAGGACGACTTCGCCGTCGGCGCCATCCGTGCCCTGTCCCAGGCGGGCTACACCCCCGGCAAGGATGTCCAGGTCATCGGCGGTTCGTGCCACGGAGACGAGTCGCAGGTCGCGAACGGCAAGCAGTTCAACACCATCATCCAGGGCGCCGGGCTCGAGGGGCGGTTCGCGGTCAACCGCATGCTCCAGTACCTGAAGAACCCCAAGGTCGCGAACGGCACCTACATCGCGCCCAGCACCCCCGACGCGGTCCCGACCTTCCCGTCGACGATCAGCACGTCGAACATCATCCCCACCCCGGTGGTGCAGTCCCAGGACTACGCGTCGGCGAAGCTCTGGGGCACCCCGGTCAGCCAGTGGTGCACCTACTGATCACCCGCTGATCACACCACCCACGAGTCGTAAGGCAGAACCATGTCGGACACAGTGACTCCCGCCCTCCTGGAGGCGCGGAACGTCAGCAAACACTACGGGGCCGTCACCGCCGTCGCCGATGCGAGCATCGTGCTTCGTCGCGGCGAGGTGATGGCCCTGCTGGGCCAGAACGGCGCAGGCAAGAGCACCCTGGTCTCGCTCCTCTGCGGCCAGCAACGGATCGACAGCGGTGAGCTGCTCTACGACGGTCGGCCGATCTCCGCCGCCGAGCTCGCCCGGATCGGTTCCCCGGTGGCCGTCGTCCAGCAGGAGATCAGCCTCGTGCCCACCATGTCGGTGGGGGAGAACGTCTTCCTCGGCAACGCCTCGATCGGCTCCGTGTACAGCGCGAAGACCGCGGCGCGACGCGCCCGTCCCTTCCTCGAGCTGGCGGGGGTCGGCGATGTCGACCCCCGCATCCCGGCCGGAAGACTGTCGGTCGGAGAGCAGCAGCTGGTGGAGCTCGCCCGGGCCCTCGCCCGCAACGCCCAGGTCGTCATCCTCGACGAGCCGACGGCTGCGCTCTCCGACCCGGAGATCGAGCGCGTGCTGGCGGTGGTCGAAGACCTGAAACGGCAGAACCGCTCGATCGTCTACATCAGTCACCGGCTGGATGAGGTCGTACGGATCGCCGACCGGGTCACCATCGTCCGGGACGGTCGCTCGCTGGAGCCGCTGGTCGGCGAGGAGGTGCGGCTGGAACGCATCATCGAACTGATGCTCGGGCGCAAGCTCGAAGCGCTCTACCCGAGCGTGGACCGGGCCCCGCGCAGCGGGGAACTGCTCCGGCTGGAGGAGGTCACCGCCGAGGGCATCGACGAGCCCGTCTCGCTCGTCGTGCCGCACGGGGAGATCCACGGGCTCGCCGGCCAGCTCGGGAGCGCGGCGGCCGTGCTCCTGGAGGTCATCGCGGGCGTCCGTCCGCTGACCTCCGGTGCGATCTATCTGGACGGGAAGCGCCTCTCCACCTCGAACCCCCGGCAGGCCAAGCGGGCCGGGATCGCCTACTGCTCCGGGGATCGGAAGCTCGACGGCATCTTCGGCGTCCGCAGCGTGCAGGAGAACCTCTCCGCGCCGGGCCTCTCCAGCGTGGCGAAGGCCGGGTGGATCCTCAAGAAGGCCGAACGGAGACTGTCCCAGTCCCTGGCGGAGACGTTCGGGGTCACGTCTGGGCGGATGGAGTACCACGTCGAGTCGCTGAGCGGCGGCAACCAGCAGAAGGTCGTCCTGGCGAAGTGGCTCGGTATCGAACCGGCGCTCCTGCTCATCAACGAGCCCACCCGGGGTGTGGATGTGGGGGCGCGCTCCGACATCTACACCTATCTGCAGCAGCTGGCGGATGCCGGTCTGACCATCGTCTTCACTGCCTCCGAGGCCGAAGAGGTCATCGGTCTGGCCGACGTCGTCTCCAGCTTCTACCGCGGCACCTACCTCGGAACGGACCGCGCATCCAACATCGAGTCGGAGCAGCTCGAGCACCTGCTGAGCAACCCTCCGGCAACTCCCGTATTGGAGTCCCTGTGACAACCACTCCTCAAGCCGACGGCGTCGTCACCGCCCCGGCGCCGCGGGCGGCCGCCGGCCGTCCCGCGGCCAAGCAGTACCTCGGCGTCATCGTGGCTGTCGTCGTCGTCATCGTCCTGCTCGTGCTCGGCGCGCTCACCGCGCCGAACTTCCTGACCGTCTCGAACCTCCTCAACGTCCTGCGCGCCGCGTCGATCACCGGCATCGTCGCGCTCGGGCTCACCTTCGTGACGATCTCCGGCCACTACTTCTCGCTGAGCGTCCTGCAGACCGCGGTGCTCTCCAGCGTGGTGTACGCCGCCACGGCGTCGGTGGCGGGATTCTGGGGCGGCCTGCTCGCCATGGTGGCGACCGCTCTCATCGTGGGCGCCGTCCAGGGGCTCGTCATCAGCGTCGGCGGCAACCCGGTGGTGGTCACGTTCGCCGCGGGAGCCGCGATCCTCGGCCTGGTGCTGTGGGTCACCGACAGCAACCGCGTGCTGCTGCACGCACCGGCCGACAGCCTCGCGGTCCAGATCGGTGGGGCGACCCCGCTCGGCATACCGATGGCCACCTGGACCTTCGTCGTCCTCGCCGTGGTCAGCCACCTCGTCCTCCAGAAGACGACCCTCGGACGCCGGACCATCCTGGTCGGAGCCAACAAGGCCACCGCGCGGGCGGTGGGCGTCAACGTCCGGCTCGTCATCGTCGCGGCCTTCGTCATCTCGGCCCTGGCCGCCGGCATCGCGGGGATGCTCAGCGCCGCGGAGTTCGGAGTCGCGGACACCGCTCAGTTCCCCAACCTCGACATCGACGCCGTCGCGGCGGTCCTCGTCGGAGGGACCGCGATCAAGGGCGGCCAGGGCTCTGCCCTGCAGACGGTCGTCGGCGCGGTCTTCATCTCGCTCCTCCGGAACTACCTGCAGATCATGGGCCTCTCGACCGGCATCCAGCTGCTCTGCGTCGGAGGCGCAGTCGTGCTCGCCGTCACCGGCTACACACTCATGAAGGGACGTGGGAAGTGACCACCGCCACCACCAGCGCCCGTGGCCGCAGACGCGGCACGGCTGTGCGCTTCGTCGACCGCGACCTGACGGCGCGCATCGCGCTCTCGGTCGTCATCGTCATCGTCGCCGCATTCCTCATCCCGGGATTCGGCACTCTCAACAATGTCGCCGCCCTGCTCCAGGTGCTCGCACCGATCGGCATCGCCGCCCTGGGCGTCGGGCTGACCATGATCGCCGGCGAGTTCGACCTGTCGATCGGCTCCTCCGCCGTTCTCGGCGGTGTGCTCGCGGTCCGCTTCGCGGACGCCGGGCCGGTCGCCGCCCTGCTCATCCCCCTGGTCGTCGGCGGAGTGCTCGGCGCGCTCCAGGGCCTGCTCATCAGCTGGCTCAAGATCAGTTCGCTCGTGGTGACGATCGGCACTCTCATCCTGTTCCAGGGAGCGGCCTACATCATCGCGAATGAGAACTCGGTGTCGCTGACGAACTTCGACATCGGGGTGGCTCTGAGCACCCGCTACTGGATTTTCACCCCGATGAGCCTGATCTTCATCGTGCTTGCGATCCTGCTGTGGCTGTTCCTGCACTTCACTCGCCTCGGCCACGAGCTGTACGCCATCGGCGGCGGCCGCCGCGAGGCCACGGCGTCGGGGGTCTCGGCACGGCGCCCGCTGGTCGTCGCGTTCGCCTTCTCGGCCTGCATGGGCGCGCTCACCGGTGCGCTGGTCTCGCTCTCCGCCGGCGGGGCAACCCCGACCGGGTTCAGCGATGTGCTCCTGACCTCCATCGCCGCGGCCGTCATCGGCGGCATCGCGCTGAGCGGCGGGCGGGGCAGCACCTGGGGGATCGTGCTCGGCGCGCTCGCGCTCGCCGTCATCTCCAACGCGATCACGGTCCTCGGCGCGCCGGTCTTCGTGACCGACTTCCTGACGGGGGCGCTGCTGCTCGCCGCGCTCGCCGCCGAGATGCTGTCCGGTCGTCCGCTCCGGCGCACGTCCGCCTCCTCCAACCCCTCGAACAGAAAGGAGACGCAGCGATGAAGGCTGTCGTCCTTCCCGGTGACATGACGGTGCAGCTCCAGGAGCTCCCGGACCCGGTGCCTCAGTTGGGCGAGGTGCTCGTGCGTGTGCAGGCGTCCGCCGTCTGCGGCAGCGACATGAGCGCTCTGCGCGGCGATCAGGTCGTCGGCCAGAAGCCGGAGCATCTGGTTCCCGGTCACGAGATCGCCGGCGTCGTCGAAGCGGTCGGACCGGGCGCGACCGGTCTCCAGGTGGGTGACCGGGTCGCGGTCTATCTCGCCGTCGGCTGCATGCGCTGCACGTTCTGCCGCCAGGGCAACCTCATGGCGTGCCCGAACGCGAAGATCATCGGCTTCGACCGCTGGGGCGGGGACGCCGAGCTGGTCGTCGTCCCGGCCGTGAACTGCATGCCCCTTCCGGACGGTCTCGGCTTCGTCGAGGGAGCCGTCTCGACGGACATGTTCGGAACCCAGTTCAGCGCACAGCACCGGCTCGGCGTCTCCGGCGCCGACACGGTGTTCGTCTCCGGGCTCGGTCCGATGGGCGCTGCGGCGGTCGCCGTCGCGAAGGCCCGCGGCGCCCGCGTCGTGGCGATCGACCCCGTGGAGCATCGCCGTGAGCTGGGGACCAGGATGGGCGCGGACGAGGTGCTGCCGGCCATCGACGAGTCTCTCCTCGGACCCTCCTCGCGGCCCGATGTGGTCATCGAGTGCTCCGGCAACGCGGCGGCGCAGAGTGCCGCCCTGGACGCCGTCCGGTCGTTCGGCCGCGTCGCCTTCGTGGGCGAGAGCCGCCGAGCGGAGATCGACCCGAGCAACCAGTTCCTGCGCAAGCTGATCACCGTGATCGGCGCCTGGTACTTCCCGATCTACCAGTACGACGCGATCACGAGCTTCCTGCTCGACCGGAAGGTCCCTGTGCTCGAGCTCGTGAGCCACCAGCTGACGCTCGACGACGCGCCTCGCGCCTTCGAGATGCTGGCCGCCCGATCCGCAGAGAAGATGGTGTTCACCGCATGACCGAGACCGACACGCGGCCCCTCCTCGGGGTCAACTCGTTCGTCTGGTACTCGCCGCTCGACGACGCGTCGCTGCGGGAGCTCGCACCGAAGGTCGCGGACTGGGGCTTCCGGGCGATCGAGTTGCCCCTCGAGTCCATCGGCGACTTCGACCCGGAGGAAGCCGGCGAGCTTCTGCGCTCGCACCGGCTGACGCCCGTCCTGTGCGCAGTCATGCCTCCGGGCCGGAACCTGGTCGCGCCGAACGGGGACGAGCTGGCGACGACGACGGAGTACCTCCTCCGCTGCATCGACGCGGCCGTGGACCTCGGGGCGAAAGCCGTCGTCGGTCCCATCTACGCCGCTGTCGGGCGCACGTGGCGGCTGAACCCCGACGAGCGGCGGGACATGCTCCGCGACCTGCGGGAGGCCCTCCGGCCGATCGCGGCGCACGCGGGAGAACGCGGGATCATGCTCGGCATCGAACCCCTCAACCGCTACGAGACCAGCGTGTTCAACACCACGGCGCAGCTCCTCGAGCTCATCGACGGCCTCCCGGCGGAGTCGGTCGGTCTCAACCTCGACGGGTATCACATGAACATCGAGGAGAAGGACCCGGCCGCGGCGATCCGGGCCGCGGGTGATCGCCTGGTGCACTACCAGGTGGCCGGCAACGACCGGGGCACCCCCGGGGAGGATCACCTCGACTGGGCGGGCATCCGTGACGCACTGCGCGCCGTGGACTACCGCGGCGTGATCGGCATCGAGTCGTTCACGGCGGACAACAAGACCATCGCGACAGCTGCCTCGATCTGGCGTCCGCTCGCCCCGACGCAGGATCGCCTCGCCACCGATGGTCTGCGGTTCCTCCAGGACTGGCTGCGGGAGTGGTGAGTGCGGCCGGCGAGTTCACCCCTGACGACGGCAGTCCCGACGAATCCGGTGTTGACGACTGACTTCCTCGAGCGGGCTGGGATCCCCTTCCTGCTCGAGGCGGTCGACCGGATGGACGACGTCTACCTCTGGGTGAAGGACGTCGACCGGCGGTTCGTCTACTACAGCCGGCCGTTCGCCGTGCTGATGGGGTTCGGGAAGTCCGACCTGATCGGACTGCGCGACGAGGACGTCTCCCCGGAGTACCTGGTCGAGAAGTACCGGTCGGACGACCTCCGCGTCCTCGAGACGGGCGAGCCCATCGCGGAGATGATCGAGCTGGTGCACAACGAGGACGGGTCGTACGACTGGTTCAGCACCACCAAGTTCCCGGTCGACGTGTCCGGAGAGGGGATCATCGGGGTCGCCGGGATCACCAGGAACGTCAGCCGCAGGCAGCACGCGTCGAGCCGGTTCCTCGGACTCGCGCCGGCCATCGAGCTCATCATGACGGAGTTCTCGCGCGACCTGTCGGTCAGTGATCTCGCGCGCAGCGTGAGTCTGTCGGCGAGCCAGTTCAACCGCCAGTTCAAGGCGCGCTTCGGCATCACGCCGCACGCGTACCTGAAACAGGTCCGGCTGGCCGCCGCGTGCAACCTGCTGTCGGCCTCTGAGCTGCCCATCTCCGAGGTGGCGACGCAGTGCGGTTACTCCGACCAGAGCCACCTCACCCACGACTTCGTCGCGCGGAAGGGGATGAGCCCCGGGCGCTACCGGGAGAAGTTCGGCGGTAGCGCTGCTCCGTCGTCACTCAAATTGCCGGTGTGAGCCGGCTGAAGGAGATTCGATTCCATGTTCCGTTACACGGCCGAAATCCTGCCGTACCACGACATGCCGTTCGAGGTCGCCGTCCGTGACCTGGCGGCCCTGGGCTTCACCGAGATCAACCTCTGGTCGGCCGCGTCGCCGCTGGGCCATCACGTCAACCCGGGGGACGACGTGTCGTCGATCCTCCGCACGCTGGAGCGCTACGGCGTCACTCCGTGCGGCCTCACGGTCTACGGCAAGAATCAGGCCGAGATCCTGGAGCGCGTCGACTTCGCCGCCGAGCTCGGCGTCGACACCGTGATCTTCGACTGCGAGGCCTCGTACTCCGACTTCGTCACGGACTTCCTGCCCCCGATCGTCGAGGCCGGGCGGCGGCGGGGTGTGCGGATCGCCGTGGAGAACCACCTGACCGTCCCGTTCTCAGCGGACTTCGAGACCGGCGTCAACGAAGGCAATCGCTGGGACGAGGGCGTCGACACTTTCGCCCAGATCAAGAGACTCATCACCGACATCGACGACCCGTATCTCGGCGTCTGCGTCGCGCCTCCGCATCTGTGGGTGATGCAGGAGACGATCAGTGACGTGCTCACGTACCTGGCCGAGCGCAAGCGACTCTTCTACTACTACGTCTGGGACATCGACCGCCGTTACCGTCGTGGCGTCGACGGCCTGAACTTCGGGCCGGGTGAGCGTCAGCTGCCCCGCCCGGACGGCACGCTCGATCACGCCCTGCTGCTCCAGACCCTCCACCGGCTCGGCTACACCGGCCCCGCCAGCCTCAAGTGCCACGGCACTCAGGGCTGGCCGGCAGAGCGGATCACCCGGGAGCTCGCCGCTGCCGACGGCTACGTCCGGCCTCTCGTGGACTCGCTCGCCGGAGCCCGGTGACCTGAGCCGGCAGCCGATCCTCTGCTCCGGGGGGTGAAGTTGCGAGCCGCGTTTGGGCCCGACAGGACATAGTCCGGCTTCGGCGCCCCGCGTAGCGTTCCGCGAGAGCACCCCTGCCAACGAAGGAGTCACCATGGCCGGAGAAAGAGACGACGAGGACAGGACGCCCACGCAGGACGACTTCGTGCTCGCGATCGAGAGCGGTCCGCTCGCCGAAGTCGACATCGTGGAGGCGGACGACGGGTCGCATGTCGACCTCGTCGTCAACGCGGTCGCCGTCGATCCGGACACGGGCGAGCCGGTGCCGGTGAGCATCGCGTTGAACGAAGACGACTCCGCCTACGTCGTAACCATCGCCGACGAGGAGTTCGTCGTGCCGCTCGAAGCGACGGCCGAGGAGTCGAGTCACCGTCGGTCACCCGTCATCAGTGCGCTCCGCACCCTTCAGCAGCTCGCGCAGCGCGTGGAGCAGGAGACGAAGGGCATGGCCAAACGGCTGGCGGAGAAGTTCACGCGGCGCGGAGGGCGGTGACGGCGTCATGGAACTCTTCGGTATCGCTTCGCTCGAACGCTTCTTCCGCGAGGCCGCCAGTCTCGACGTCGACAAGGACGACCTGCGGCGCTTCGACGATTTCGTCAACGATCGGCTCTACGACCTCCTGCTGCGCGGCGTCGCGAATGCGAAGGCCAACGGGCGCGACGTCATCGAGCCGTACGACCTGCCGATCACCAAAGGTCTGCAGGAGGCCATCCACTCCTTCGAGGCGATCGACGAGGAGTTGTCGCTGGACGCGATCCTGGAGCGGCTGACCAGGCGCCCTCCGCTGGACCTGGTCTACAGCGATGAGACCAGTGAGAGGCTGCCGCAGATCGCCGGGGGTCTCGGTGTGGCGCTGGCCCGCACGATCCGGATCCTCGACGAGAAGGTGAAGAACCCGCAGACCCGGCATTGGGAGCAGGCCGGCCGCGTCTTCGACGTGCTCCTGTAGCGCGCGTCACGGCTCGACGACGAAAGGGGCGCAGCGGATGCTGCGCCCCCTATCGGTCGTCGGGTGAGCCGCTCGTCGGGTGAGCCGTCGCGGTCAGCGGCTGACGTACCCGCCGTCGGTGTCGTGCGCCAGCGTGTAGTAGCGGGTGCTGCCGGTCTGGGCCGAGAGGACCCATGCCCGCTCGGAGCGACGGGCCGCCGGGCCGTACTCGACGACGATGCGCTCTGCGGCGGTGGCGAACTGCGAGGTCCACTGCGTGGGCGAGCCGAGGCCCTTGGCCTGAAGCACCACCTGCGGGCCGGCGCCCTGGGGGCGGCTGCTCAGTTCTGCCACCTCGGCGGCGTCGAGCCGAGCCTCGGTGATGGTGCGTGCGGTGAGTTGGGTGTTCATTCCGATCTCCAATATAACTAAACGTTTAGTTGTATAGTAGATCACAATTACGCAAAAGGGAAGAGGGAGGTCCGAATCGATGGCCAGACGGTACGACCGGGATGAAAGCGTCCGCCTGCTTCTCGAAGCGAGCGCCGAAGAGTTCGCCCGCCACGGCGTCGGAGGGGCGCGCGTCGATCGCATCGCCGAGCGCGCCGAAGTCAACAAGGCGTCGATCTACTCCTACATCGGGAACAAGGACGAGCTGTTCCAGGCGGCGTTGCAGACCAAGCTCGGCCAGCTCGCGGACCGGGTCGCGATCGAGCCCGACGACCTCGCGGCCTACGCCGGAGACCTGTTCGACTTCCTCACCGCCGAGCCGGTGGTGGCATGGTTGTTCGAGCAGGAGGGACTCCACTACGGCACGGGCGACGTCCCCGCGCTCGCGGAGCGCACCGGCTACTTCCAGTCGCGGGTCGCCGCGGTTCGCGACGCTCTCGGCGGCGACGGTGACGCCGAGGCGATCTACTTCTCCATCATCGCGATGTGCTACTGGTACGTGGCCGCGCCGCAACTCGTCCGGATGGTGTTCGGCGGGGCGGCTCCGGAAGAGGCGAAGAGCCGCTACCGCAGCCACGTCGTCGCCACCGCCGAAGCGATGGTCGCGCGCTGAGGCCGATCTTCGGCGGGGAATGGCAGCCGCGCCCGCCGAAGGACGACGCGCGGTCCTAGAGCGCGCCCGTGTCGTCGCGACGGTCGTCGTGCGACGTGTCGGCGGTGTCCCTCAGGTGCGCCTTCGCGTCGGCGACGGTATCCTCGACGCTTCCCTTCGCCTGCTCCGCCTTGCCCTTCAGCACGCGCGACTCGTCGTCGGTGACCTTGCCGACGACCTCGTCGACCTTGCCCTTCAGCTTGTCGCCCTTCGCCTTGGCCTTGTCGTCGAGAGCCATGATCTCCTCCTCGATGGATGCGGACGCTTGCTCGATTGCCGATCAGGGTACGCGGAAATGGAACGGGCATAAGGGGCTGCACGACTTCTCAGCAGCCCACAGGTGAGTAGTGTCGCGTCATGCGCGGGAAGCGTGGAGGAGCAGACGCACCGGGAGGCGCGTGGTGGCGCGAGGTCACGATCGTGGCCTGCGCGCTGCTCGTCAGCCTGGTGCTCCTGGTGGTCTTCCACGCCGCAGGCGATCCGGCGTTGGTGCACCGCTACCTGTCGCCGGTCCCGGGCTCCGATGTCGCGATCTGGCAGGTTCAGACGACGTTCCTGTCGGTGGGTTTCGCCGGGCTGACGATCGCCGCCCAGCTGTTCGCGGAGGCGCCCCTCGCGATCGGGACGTCCCGCAAGCGCGTCCTGGCGTACATCGGTGCGAGCTGGTTCGTGACCGTGGGACTCGCGGGGAACGCGGTCATGGGTTTCGAAGCCATCTGGCTGCCGAGTGCGACGGGCGTCGCGATCGCCGTCGCGTGGCTCGCGGCGACCGCCGTGCTGCTCATGGTGTCGACATCCCGGCTCACGCACCTCTTCGGGCATCCGTCCCGCCTGGACGAGGTGGTGCGGTCCTCGCTGATCGAGACGCTGTCCGATCGGCTCGACCGGGTGGCGCGCCGGTACTCCGACGCGAGGACCGGCCTCCAGGAACTCCTGACCACCGACTCCTCGCGCACCTCCACTCGCTCCGTCTCGACGCTGTATGTCCCGGTGCCGCAGGCCGGGCGGGTCATCCGGGCCATCGATCCCGATGCTGTGCGCCAGGCGATCGCATCCCTCGGTTCGTCGGAGACCGGCCGCCGTCCAACGGATCCTACTCTCGCGGATGACGACGAGCCGCCGCAGATCGTGCTCGATGTCCGTCCGGGGGACCGCACCCGCCTCGGGGCCACGGCATTCCGGATCGTCACGTCGACCCGGCTCGACGATGCCGCGGCCGCCCGGCTGGTTCAGCTCCTCCAGTCGAGCATCGAGCTGGAGCCGCCGGAGGCCGCCACCGCGTACGAGGAGACCGCGCACGAGATCGCGACCCTCATGGACGCCATCGGCACCAGCCTCCGATCCGGCGCTCTGGCGACCGCCGAGCGGGCGCTGGAACTCCTCGGACAGATCGTGCAGGGCGTGTGGATGGCCGGACTCGACCGGCCCGACGCGGCCGAAGCGGCATTCCAGACGCGGGGGAGCGGGCTGCTCCAGAGCATCGTCGAGGCCGAGCAGGACGTCCTGCTCTCGCCGCAGGTGGCGGAGGTCTTCATCACCGCGACGACGACCCGGACGCTGGAAGCAGCGGCGACCGGGTCCGGCGAGTACATCGACGAATGCCTGCGGAGCTTCATGCGGCAGTGGTCGGACATCCTGAGCCGGGGCGGGCCGGAGTTCGACGCGCTCCCCGTTCGCATCATCGCGTGCGTTCAGAACCTGACCCTGTACTCGGACCCCTCCGCGAGCGAGCCCCACGCCCTGCGGTCGCGCGGCACCTGGGCCATGGTCGAGCTGGTCAAGCTCGCCCTGGACGCACGGAGGCCCGAGATCGCGAAACTCGCGGCGGAAGGACTCCGGCGGCTCTTCGAACTGGACCCCGACGGGGCCGCTCGCTCCGAAGTCCGGGCCGGTCTGCTGGTCCTGGCCGGGTGGCTCGGCTACCTGGCCGATGCGGACGACGAGCGTTACACGCCCGACCCGGACCTCGCAGCGGCGCTGGTCTCGGACGGATCCTCGGACGACATCGTCGCGGCGCGCGCGGTCGTGGAAGGGGGAACGCCGTTCAGCCGATGGGACCGGTGGGAGACGCACAGTGCGCCCGCCGGACGCACCGGGAACTCGGCGCTGCCTGGCTTCATCGATCGCGCGCGAGACGCCGCGCTCGCCGACGCGTCGGATGACGGTCAGCCGAAGTAGTCCGTCAGCGAGGCGCGTGCCCGGAGGGCGATGTGCAGGTTCAGACGGGCCTCCGGGTCGTTGAGGTCGAGCCCGCACACGTCGCGGATGCGGCCGAGGCGGTAGCGCAGCGTGCTCCGGTGGATGACCAGCGCAGCCGACGTGCGGTCGTAGTTGCCGCCGGAGTCCAGGTACGCGGCGAGTGTTCGCACCAGTTCGGTGCTGTGCAGCCGGTCATGGTCGATGAGGGCGCCGAGCCATTCGGTGATGTACCGCTGCAGCATGGCCCCCTCGTCCGACGTGTCGAGGATGCGGAGGAGGCCGAGATCGTCGTGATTGGAGAGGCCGAGCGGCTGTCGCGATTCGGCTCGGATGCGCAGTGCTTGGCTCGCCTCGGCGAACGACCGCGGAAGCTCCTGGGCCGTGCACCGTCCGCCGATGCCGATCGTGCCTCGCACGCTGGTCAAGGCGGCGGACACCTTGTCGTACAGTCTGGAGAGGTCGCGGCCGTCGGCGACGACCGCGAGCGTCGCCTCCGGCCGTCGGGAGACCAGCGCGGGGACCTGCATGACCGCAAGCTGATTGCGGACGGCGGCACTGATGTCGATTCCGTTCGGGGTGGGCGACTCCCAGGCGACCAGCACCACGCGATGGAAGCCGCCGAGGTCGAAGTGGAGCGCTTCTGCGCGAGCCAGACCGTCCACGACCTCCCCTCCTGCGACGAGGTCGTCTGCCAGCTCGCGACCGAGGCGGAGTTCGACTTCGGCGACATTCCGTCGGTGGGCGAGCTCCACGGCGATGGTCGCGCTCGCGTACTCGACCGCGAATCGGTCGTCGTCGCTCTGGTCGTCCTCGGGATCGAAGATCCCGAGGACCCCGAGCATCCCACCGGCTGACCGGATGGCGGTCGACCGCCAGCCGGTGCTCGACCGTCCTCCCCTCGACAGGTTTTCGATGGGGGTGGTTCCGGAAGACGGGGTGGCGTCCGCGGCCGAGACACGGGCGAGCTCGTTTCCGAAAGAGTCTTGAAGGACGACGGAACGCCCGGTCAGCTCGCTCACCGTCTCGATGATCTGCGTCTCTCCGTTACCCGAGCGGGCCGACGCGACGATCGAGTCGCGGATGCGCTGTTGCGCGTTCAGCTTCACGATCGTGGCGGCCATCGAGCGGTTAGAGGCCACTTGCGCTTCGCCGAGTCGGCGGAGTTCGCGCGCCTGGTGCCGCTCGCGGGCGAGCAGTTCGGCTGCGGCGAGCGCCGCTCCGGTCGGCTCGGTGAGCGCGAGCAGCAGGAAGATCTGCGCACTCGACGGCTCTTCCGCTGCCTGGAGCGCGAAGGCACCTCTCAGTTTTCCCCCGCTGCGGAAGAAGATTGCGTAGCGCCACTCCCCGTCGCTCTCGAGCAGGCCACTGGTCCCCCCGCGCGCCTCCATGAGCAGATCGAGCCGGCGGTCCGCTTTGCCCGAATGGCGGACGAGGCGCCCGCGCGAGGCGAGGTAGACGGCCGCGACGACGCACCCGGCGATCTCCATCGCGGACGCTTCCGCGAGCCGCAACGTCCCCCGGATGGAAGGGTGCTCGAACATCCGGGAGCCCACCCTGAAGATGTCGTAGAGGCCCGGCGGCCCTTCCGGGTCGGGGACGGGCTGTGCGACGGATTCCGGATACTGCGATGCGCTCATCGGCCATCTCCCGTGGGGTCACCGTAGTCCTCGTCGGTTCGACTCGACAGTGCAACGTGCGGATCTTCTTTCGTCCTGCGGGGTCGAAGCGCGGTCCCGGAGCGGTGGCGGACACTCGCGTCGAGTGGATCGCGAGCGATCGAGGAGGTGACGCTCATGGCCCTGATGCGGTTCGACACCCTCCGCGACGTGGATCGAGCGGTCGAGCAGGCGCTCGGCGTCAACCGCCGCACCTACGCGGTGCCGCTGGAAGCGTATCGGCGGGGCGGACAGTACATCGTGATAGCCGATGCGCCGGGAGTGGACATCCGCGACATCGATGTCCGCGTGGAGCGCAACGTGGTCACGATCACCGTCCAGCGCCGGCCGAAGTTCGCCGAAGGCGACCACGTCCTCATCGACGAGCGCCCCCGCGGCGAGTTCGTCCGGCAGCTCTTCCTCGGCGACAGCCTGGACTCGTCCCGGCTGATGGCGCATCTGGGAAGTGGAGTGCTGACGTTGCTCGTCCCGGTCGACGAATCCAGCGAATCACGTCAGGTCAACATCTCATCGTCGGAGGGCGCGGAAGATCGCCCGATCAACCCGACGGGCCACGAAGGAGGAGCAACCCATGGCTAAGGCAGTCGGAATCGACCTCGGCACCACGAATTCGGTGATCGCGGTCTGGGAGGGCGGCGAGGCGAGAGTCATCCCGAACAGCGAGGGCGCCCGCACCACCCCGTCCGTTGTCGCGTTCACCGACACCGGCGAGCGGCTGGTCGGGCAGCTCGCCCGCCGCCAGGCGATCCTGAACCCGAAAGGGACCATCTCCTCGGCCAAGCGGTTCATCGGACGCTCGTTCGACGAGATCGGGGAGGAGGCGAAGGCGGTCGGCTTCGACGTCGTCGCGGGTCCGAACGGCGAAGCCCGCTTCGATGTGCGGGGCAAGCTGTACGCACCGGAGGAGATCAGCGCTCTCGTACTGCGGAAGCTCGCGGACGACGCAGCCAAGTTCCTCGGTGAGAAGGTCACCGAGGCGGTCATCACCGTGCCCGCGTACTTCAACGACGCCCAGCGCACGGCGACGAAGGACGCGGGCCGGATCGCGGGCCTCGAGGTGCTGCGCATCATCAACGAGCCGACCGCGGCCGCCCTGGCATACGGGCTCGACAAGAAGGAGCACGAGACGGTCCTGGTGTTCGACCTCGGCGGCGGCACCTTCGACGTCAGCCTGCTCGACGTGGGCGACGGCGTCGTCGAGGTGCGGTCCACCGCAGGCGACACGCACCTCGGCGGAGACGACTTCGACCGCCGCATCGTCGACTACCTGGCCGACGAGTTCCAGAAGGAGAACGGGATCGACCTGCGCAACGACCCTCAGGCCCTGCAGCGGCTGTTCGAAGCGGCGGAGAAGGCGAAGGTCGAACTCAGCTCGGTGAGCCAGACGCAGGTGAGCCTCCCGTTCATCACCGCGGACGCGGCTGGTCCCAAGCACCTGACGACCACCCTCAAGCGAGCCACCTTCGAGAACATCACCGCCGATCTGGTCGAGCGCTGCCTCGGCCCGGTACGCCGGGCGATGGAGGACGCGAAGGTCACTGAGAACGACATCGACGAGGTCATCCTCGTCGGGGGTTCGACGAGGATCCCGGCGGTGCAGGAGCTCGTCAAGCGCCTCACCGGCGGCAAAGACCCCAACATGACGGTGAACCCGGACGAAGTCGTCGCCATCGGCGCGGCCATCCAGGCCGGGGTCCTGAAAGGCGAGGTCAGCGACGTCCTCCTGCTCGACGTGACCCCGCTCTCGCTGGGAGTCGAGACACGCGGCGGCGTGATGACGCCGATCATCGAGCGCAACACGACCATCCCCGCGCGCCGGAGCGAAGTGTTCTCCACCGCGCAGGACAACCAGGACTCGGTCGAGATCGTCGTCCTCCAGGGCGAGCGCGAACGCGCGGCGGACAACCGCGTCCTCGGCCGGTTTTCGCTGACCGGGATCCGGCCGGCGCCGCGCGGTGAGCCGCAGATCGAGGTCACCTTCGACATCGACGCGAACGGCATCCTCAACGTCACCGCTCGCGACAAGGACACCGGGGCGGAGCAGGGGATAACCATCAGCGGCACCACCACACTCGATCAGGCGGAGATCGATCGGATGGTGCGCGAGGCCGAGCAGAACCGTGCCGAGGATCAGCGGCTGCGCGAGGACATCGACGCGCGGAACGAGCTGGACGCCGCCGCCTACCGGGTGGAGCGGGCGCTCGCGGAGCACGGCGACTCCGCGCCGGCCCACGAGCGGTCGCGGGCGGAGCTGCTGGTCGGACAGGCCAGGGAGGCCGTCGAACGGGAGGTCTCCGCGTCCGAGGCGCGCGAGCTGACGAGCGAG
This sequence comes from Leifsonia sp. GW821-FHT13C09, assembly GCF_058806435.1. Classification (NCBI taxonomy): domain Bacteria; kingdom Bacillati; phylum Actinomycetota; class Actinomycetes; order Micrococcales; family Microbacteriaceae; genus Leifsonia; species Leifsonia sp. GW821-FHT13C09. Next base: position 38,671 of record NZ_JBXAPS010000004.1, read on the forward strand.
TTGCGGCAGGTGGACGCCGCACTGTCCGTCGCCCGCCCGGCTCAGGGTGAGCCGGCTCCCGACGCCGCGCCCGGTGCGGACGACGACGATGTCGTCGACGCCGACTTCGACCGGAACTGAAGGACGCCGGGATATGGACACCTCGGATGCGCGGGCCGAAAGCGTGGAGGAACCTGACCCGGGCGCCCCCGCCGACGCCGAAGCCCATGCCGGCGCGACCGACGAGCCGCCCGCGGCGCCTTCCGACGAACGGGACGCCCGTCTCGCAGAGCTGGAGGATCGCTGGCGCCGCGCCGCTGCGGACCTGGACAACGTGCGGAAGCGGACAGCGCGCGAAGTCGCCCTCGTCCGCGACGCGGAGCGCGCTCGCGCCGCGTCGGTCTTCCTCTCCGTCGTGGACGGCCTCACCGACGCGCTCGCCTATGCGAAGCAGGTGGGCGACCCGCTGACCGAAGGGATCGAGTCGATCCGGGAACAGGCCGTCGTCGCGCTCGAACGTCTCGGCTACCCCCGCATCGACGAGGTCGGCGTGCCGTTCGACCCGCGCATCCACGAGGTCGTCTCCGTCATCGACAGCGACGAGCTGGCGCCCCAGACGGTGGTGGCCGTCGCCCGGCTCGGCTTCGGCACTCCCGAGCGGTTGCTGCGGCCCGCGAGCGTCGTCGTCGCCCGGGGGCGGGAGTGACGCCGTGGCGGACGACTACTACCAGCTGCTGGGAGTCTCGCGCAGCGCCGACGCCAAGGAGATCCAACGTGCCTACCGCAAACTGGCCCGCACGTACCATCCCGACGTCAATAAGCAGGCCGGCGCGGAGGACACGTTCAAGAAGATCAGCGAGGCCTACCACGTGCTGGCCGACCCCGAGTCGCGGGCCCAGTACGACCGGTTCGGACCGGAGTTCCGGCGCTACGTGGAGGCGGAACGCGAGTACGCCTCGCAGGGGGCCGGAGGCGGAGGCGCGGGCGGCGGCGGACGAGCGCGCACGCGCGCCCGGCCGGGACCGTCGGGGTTCAGCTGGTCGAGTGCGCAGGCGGGAGCGGGTCCGGGCGGTGCGTCGGTCGACTGGGACGACCTCTTCGGCGACGTCTTCGGCTCGATGCGCGGGATGGACTCCGAGGCCGAGCTCGAGCTGACGGTCGAGGAGGCCTTCCGCGGCGGTCCGCGGACGGTCGTCCTCGCCGGGCCCGACGGTGACCGTCAGACCTTCGAGCTGCAGATACCGCCCGGCGCACTCGACGGGCAGCGCATCCGCGTCTCCGGGGGAGGACGACCCGGACGGCAGGACGGCGGGGCGGGCGACCTCGTGATCACGCTCCGGGTCAAGCCGGACCGGCGGCTGCGTCTCGACGGCAAGAACATCGAGATGGACCTCCTGATCTCGCCGTGGGAGGCCGCCCTCGGCGCCAGCGTCCGGACGCGCGCACCAGGCGGACCGATCACTGTACGGGTCCCGCCCGGCTCGTCGAGCGGGCGCCGGCTGCGGTTGAAGGGCCAGGGGATGCCCCAGCAGGGAGGAAAGCCGGGCGACCTGTTCGCGAAGGTGAAGATCATGGTCCCTCCGCATCCCACGGCTCGCGAACGCGAGCTCTTCGAGCAGCTGCAGCGCGAGTCCACCTTCGATCCGAGGTCGTCGTCATGAGCTCCCCTCTGCTTCCGGTGATCCCGCCCCGACTCGACCTCGGGATGGTCGCGGTCGCCGCGGCCGTCCATCCCGAGCTGGTCCTCCGGTTCGTCGAGCTCGGCCTCATCCGCGCGCGCGCCGACGCGTCGGGCCGGCTGTGGTTCACCCCCGACGCCCCCGAACAGGTGCGGCGGATCGTGCGGCTGCACGCCGACCTGTCGCTCAACTACGCCGCTGTCGCTCTCGTCATCGACCTGCTCGCCCGGATCGACGTGCTCGAGGCGCAGCGATCGATCATCCGCTCCGGAAGGGAGACTCCGCCATGGAGATGAACAAGCTGACCCAGAAGTCCCAGGAGGCGCTGCAGGAGGCCCAGAGCATCGCGAGCCGGAACGGGCAGACCGAGACCGAGAACGAGCATCTGCTGCTCGCCTTGCTGACACAGGAGGGCGGCCTGATCCCCCGGCTGCTCGAAGCGGCCGGGGTGGACGTGACCGTTCTTCTCACGGAGGTGCAGCAGGCGATCGAACGGAAACCGCGGACCACCGGCCCCGGCGCGACTCCCGGTCAGGTGTTCCTCTCCCGGACGCTCGCGGCCGCCCTCGACCGGGCCGAGCGGGAGGCGACCCGGCTGAAGGACTCGTACGTCTCGGTCGAGCACCTGCTTCTCGCGCTCGCCGACGATCCCAGTGGAGGGGCCGCCGCACGCCTCCTGCAGGGCAACGGGGTGACGCGCGAGAGCTTCCTCCGGGCGCTGACCGCCGTCCGCGGCAATCAGCACGTGAACTCGGCGACCCCCGAGCAGACCTACGAGGCACTGGAGAAGTACGGCCGTGACCTGGTCGCCGATGCCCGGGCTGGGCGCCTCGACCCGGTCATCGGCCGCGACACCGAGATCCGCCGCGTCATCCAGATCCTGTCGCGCAAGTCGAAGAACAACCCGGTCCTGATCGGCGAGCCGGGTGTCGGCAAGACGGCGATCGTGGAGGGACTGGCACAGCGGATCGTCAACACCGACGTTCCCGAAGGGCTCCGCGACAAGACGGTCTTCCAGCTCGATCTCGCGGCGCTCGTCGCCGGCGCCAAGTACCGCGGCGAGTTCGAGGAGCGGATGAAGGCCGTGCTGGCCGAGGTCGTGGCCGCAGAAGGGCGCATCCTGCTGTTCATCGACGAGCTCCACACCCTCGTCGGTGCGGGGGCGACCGAGGGCGCCATGGACGCCGGGAACATGCTGAAGCCCATGCTCGCCCGAGGGGAGCTCCACCTCATCGGCGCGACCACCTTGGACGAGTACCGGCAGCACATCGAGAAGGACGCAGCACTCGAACGGCGCTTCCAGACCGTCCTGGTGGACGAGCCGAGCGTCGAAGACGCGATCTCCATCCTCCGCGGGCTGCGCGAACGCCTCGAGGTCTTCCACGGGGTGCGCATCCAGGACAACGCGCTCGTCGCCGCGGTGACCCTGTCGCATCGCTACATCACCGACCGGTTCCTGCCGGACAAGGCCATCGACCTCGTCGACGAGGCCTGCGCCCGCCTGCGCACGGAGATCGACTCGATGCCGGCCGACCTCGACGAGCTCACCCGGCGCGTGACCCGGCTCGAGATCGAGGAGGCTGCCCTGGAGAAGGAGAAGGACAAGCCGAGCCAGGTGCGGCTGGAGGAGCTGCGGCGCGAACTCGCCGACCTGCGAGGTGAGGCGAACGCGAAGCGTGCCCAGTGGGAGGCGGAGCGTCAGGCCATCCGCAAGGTGCAGGGGCTCCGAAGCGAACTCGAGCAGGTGCGGCGCGAGGCCGAGGACGCCGAGCGCAGGTACGACCTCAATCGTGCGGCCGAGCTGCGCTACGGCAGGCTCGCCGAACTCGAACGACAGCTCGCCGCCGAGGAGCAGCGACTGCAGGAGAAGCAGGGCAGGCAGCGCCTCCTGCGCGAGGTGGTGACCGAGGAGGAGATCGCCGAGATCGTGGCGGCCTGGACGGGGATCCCCGTCGCGCGCCTCCAGGAGGGGGAGCGCGCGAAGGTGCTGAAGCTCGACGAGATCCTGCACGAGCGTGTCGTCGGCCAGGAGGAGGCCGTGCGGCTCGTCACCGACGCGATCATCCGGGCGCGATCAGGTATCCGCGACGCCCGGCGGCCGATCGGCTCCTTCATCTTCCTGGGCCCGACAGGCGTCGGCAAGACGGAGCTCGCGAAGGCCCTGGCCAGTGCGCTCTTCGACAGCGAGTCCGCGATGATCCGGCTCGACATGAGCGAGTACCAGGAGCGCCACACCGTCAGCCGGCTGGTCGGCGCCCCTCCGGGATACGTCGGGTACGACGAGGGCGGTCAACTCACCGAAGCAGTGCGCCGCCGACCGTACTGCGTGGTGCTCTTCGACGAGATCGAGAAGGCGCACCCTGACGTGTTCAACACGTTGCTGCAGGTGCTGGACGACGGGCGGATCACCGACAGCCAGGGCCGCACCGTCGACTTCCGCAACACCATCGTGATCATGACGTCCAACATCGGGGCGGAGCATCTGCTCACCGGCTCCCGGGACAGCGATGGCGCGATCCCGCAGGATGTGAAGGATCTGGTGCTCGCGGAGCTGCGCGGCCGCTTCCGTCCGGAGTTCCTCAACCGGGTGGACGACATCATCGTGTTCGCGCCGCTCGGCCTGGAGCAGATCGAATCGATCGTGGACCTCCTGATGGGCGACCTGGCGCGCCGCCTCGCGGAACGCCAGATCGAGCTCGACGTCACGCCCGAGGCGCGTCGACTGATCGCGGAACGCGGCTATGACCCGCTCTACGGCGCCAGACCGCTGCGCAGATACATCTCGCACGACATCGAGACGCGCCTGGGGAGGGCGCTGCTCTCCGGCGCGGTGCTGGACGGCTCGACCGTGCGCATCGACGTGCGGGACGGCGACATCGTCGTCGACGTGGTCGATGCGCCGACGCCGGCGGACGCGGAAGCGCAGGCGCCGGTATGAGCGCCGTCGACGCGACCAGGGTCATCCGCTGCCCGAACTGCGGGCGCAAGAACCGTGTCCCGGCCGCGGCGAGCGGACGCCCCCGCTGCGCGAACTGCCACAAGCCCCTCCCGTGGATCGCCGACGCGCTGGACGACACGTTCGCGGAGATCGCCGAGCGGGCCGACCTGCCCGTGATCGTCGACATGTGGGCGACCTGGTGCGGCCCCTGCCGGATGGTCAGCCCGGTCCTGGAGGAACTGGCGGCCGAGCGGGCGGGGGAGGTCAAGCTCGTGAAGGTGGATGTCGACCGGGCGCCCCGGCTGTCGTCCCGGTTCACCGTGCAGGCCGTCCCGACCCTGATGATCCTCGACCACGGGGAAGTGATCGCCCGGCAGGCCGGGGCAGCGCCCGTGGCCGTCCTCCGCCGCTGGTTCGACGACGCGATGGTGCAGCAGCGGCGCGCCCGGAAGAGCGCCGGGAAGAGCGCCGGCGACGCCGGGGAAGGAGGGGCGCCCCGTGATCGTCCGTAAGGATCCCCATATCGTCTTCATCCGTCCCGTGACTCCACGCACGCCGGGCGCGTGCGAGGACTGCCTGGCGCTCGGCACGCCGTGGGTGCACCTGCGGCTGTGCCTGACCTGCGGCAAGGTGGGCTGTTGCGACGCCTCGCCCATGAGGCACGCGCGGGCGCACGCGGCGCACGAGGGGCATCCCATCGTCCAATCGCACGAGCCAGGGGAGAGCTGGCGGTGGTGCTACATCGACGAGGACTACGTGTGATGGAAGGCCCCCGCCCGGAGGCGGCGGAGGCTCCGCACGTGGCGGCGGAGACCCCGGACGCGCTCGGAGCGTACCCGCGGCTCACGCCGCCGCAGCTGCAGGCGCTGAGCGAGCACGGCACCACCGAGCCCGTCTCGGAGGGCCAGGTGCTCGCGCGGGCGGGCGAGCCGATCGGCGCGTTCTTCGCGGTGATCGAGGGCCGGGTCGCGGTTGAGGACCCGGGCGCGGACGGACAGGGAGCACGAAGGGAGGTGCACGGTCCCGGTCGTTTCGTCGGCGACATCGGGCTGCTGGAGGGACAGCCGTCGTTCGCCACCGTGACCGCGCTCGAGGCCGGCACGGTGCTCGTCGTGCCGATACCGGCGCTGGAGCGGATCGTCACCAGCGACCCCGGGCTCGGCGACATCATCCTGCGCGCGTATCTCATCCGCCGGTCGCTGGCGATCGGATCGGGTGCAGGGCTCCGCATCGTGGGTTCGCGCTTCTCGCCGGACACCCGCCGGCTGCTGGAACTCGCCGCACGGAATCGGATCCCGCACCGGCTGCTCGACCTGGACGGCGATCGCGCGGCGGAGGTCATTGTCCGCCGGCTGCGCTTGGACGTGTCCGACCTCCCGGTCGTCATCGTCGGGGGTGAGCGGATCCTGCGGAACCCGTCCACGGCGGAGTTCTCGGAGGCGCTCGGCATCGGGAGTGGGCTGCCGCGGCCCACCTGCGACCTGCTGGTCGTCGGCGCTGGGCCGGCGGGTCTCGCCGCGACGGTGTATGCGGCATCCGATGGGCTGTCGGTGGTCCTCGCCGACGCCGTCGCCACCGGCGGGCAGGCCGCCCGGTCCTCCCGGATCGAGAACTATCTCGGTTTCCCGGCGGGGATCTCCGGCGCCGAACTCGCCGAGCGGGCGCGTCTCCAAGCGGTCAAATTCGGAGCCACCGTCTTCGCGCCGGCCGGCGCCGAGACACTCGACGTCGAAGGCGGCGGGCTCACCGTGCGGTTCTCCGACGGGACGACTCTCACGCCGGGCGCCGTCGTCGTCGCGACCGGGATGGAGTACCGCCGCCTGGAGGCCAGGAACCTCGATCGGTTCGAGTACAGCAGTGTCTTCTACGCCGCGACGATCAACGAAGCGCGCGAGTGCGGAACGGACCCGGTCGTGGTGGTGGGCGGCGGGAACTCGGCCGGCCAGGCGGCTCTCTTCCTGGCGGGAACAGCCTCGCGCGTTCACCTGGTCGCACGCGCGGCCGAGCTCGGCCGGGACATGTCACGGTACCTGGTCGTCCAGATCGAGGAGCATCCGCGGATCATGGTGCACACGCGATCGGAAGTGGTGGAGGCGGCCGGCGGCGACCGGCTCGAGTCGGTCACCGTCGAGCATCGTCTCTCAGGCGCACGCGGGGAACTGGCGACGGCGCACCTGTTCGTCTTCATCGGGGCGGTTCCGGCGACGGCATGGCTCGGGCACGACATCGACCGGGACGAGCACGGGTTCCTCCTGACCGGGCCGCGGTCGCCCGACTCCGACTCCCACGTCCAGCCGTTCGAGACCTCCATACCGGGCCTCTTCGCCGTCGGCGATGTGCGCAGCGGGTCGGTCAAACGGATGTCGGCGGCGGTGGGCGAAGGGGCGAGCGTCGTGAAGATGGTGCACGACTATCTCGCCACGGGAGGCTCCCGGCTCTGACGGCGTTCAGCAGGAACGGCACGGTGGAATCCGCGCCGTTCCTCGGGCCAGGGGATCGCCCCGCGCCGCGTCCTACTTGTCCTCAGTAGCAGAGGCCGCGGCGTCCTCAGCCTTGCCCGCGGCTTTGATGTCCGCCGCGGCCGCGTTGTCGATGGCCTTCTCGACGATCCGGTCGGCCTTGTCGAGCGCCTCGCGGATCTTGACTTCGCCGGGGTTGGAGACCAGCGCGATGATGCCGGAGTGGCCGGGCTCGATCGCGTCCTCGAGTTCCTTCGCCAGCTCCTTCCTGTGGTGACGCTCACGCAGCTTGCCGATGAGGCCGCCGCCCGCGCCGACCACCAGGGCGCTGCCGATGATCGAGGGCGGGAACAGCACGCCAAGGACCGCGCCGCCGACCGCGCCCCAGGTGAGGCCCTCGCGGGTGCTGTGGTCGGTGGCCTTCTGAACTTCGAGCTTGCCGTCCGCGTTCCGTCTGACGACGACGACGCCGTCGATCTTGACCGTCGCGCCGTCCTCGGCCTTCTTGAGTGCTTCGTACGCCTCCAATGCGATGTCGGTGTCCGCGAAATCGGCGGCGAGCAGTGTGTACGCGCCGTCGCTGACGGCCGCCGCCGCCACGTCGACGTCCGTGTCATCCGCGCCGGTTCCGCCGGCGGGGGTGGGTGGTGTATCGGTCATGTCGGGTCTCCTTCACGAGCGGGTGACTGCCGTTTCGGGCGAAGTTATAGGAGCGAGTTCTCCGTGCGGCCATCCCGGAATCCAGGCGGTGCGTGCGGGCGGGTGAGACATCGAGCAGCGCAGTCGAACAGACTCGCCAAGGGTGGTACGTGTGGATGGGTCACCGAGCGGAGAGAGGGACCATGACCACCGTCGAGAACGCAGCCGGACGTCTTTCCCGCGTCACACGCCCGTACACGCCCGCGGAGCGTCGGGCGGTCGGCGCGAGGCCGCAGTACCACCGGCAGCGGCTGCTCGACGTGATCGAAGCACCGAAGGACACGACGACGATCCCCCGGCTGCCTGCGGACGTGGAGCACCGGCTGCGTGCGGGCGGAGCCGACCCGTGGCTGCCGGTCATCGCGGAGCGCAACCCCGGTTTCAAGATCGTCGCCGCCCGCTACACGAAAGACGGCGACGCCGCCGTGTACACGCTCGTTCCGGAGGACTGAGCCTGCCGCGCAGGCTCCACCCCTCCCGAACACTGCGAGCGAGGCGTACTGTCTTCGCCGTCGGCCGGCGGTCCGCCCGTCGACGGGAATCGGCAGGGAAGTGAGCATGGCGGGAAGGCACGTCGCGCGGGCCGGCGGGCTCCGCCGTGTGGGCGACTTCATCGTCGAACACCCGTTGCCGGCGGGCGCCGTCGTGACCGCCGCGCTGGTGGCGGCGCTGGCCGTCGCGCCGCTGGGAACGGCGGAACTGACGCCGACGCCCGCCCACACGCTCTCTCCTGCGACGGGTGCGGCTCCCGTCGTCGCTCTGACCGTGCCGAGCGTGATCGGCGTCTCGGAGGCCCGCGCCAGGGAGGCGCTGCAGGCTCGAGGGTTCTCGATGCAGGCCCGCACCGAGTCCGGGGAGCCCGCGACGGGGCGGACCGATGACGTCGTGATCCGGCAGTCCCCTGGCGCCGGATCGCGTGCGGCGAAGGGAGCGACGATCACCGTGACCGTCGCACCGTCAGGACCCGGCGTCTCGACCCCTCCGCCGAACGCGGGCGGCTCGACAGACCCAGGGACCGTCTCGGTGCCGGCCGGGTCGAGCGCGGCGCCCGCGGCAGGGGCAGGCGGAGGAGCCGGCGGGGCCGGAAACGCGGGCGCAGCCGGAGGATCGAGCACGGCCGGCAGTGGTGGCGCGGCGCCTGCCCAGCCGGCACCGGCGCCGGTTCCTGCCCCGCAGCCGCCGGCGGCCCCACCGGCGGCACCCCCGGTCGCGCCGCCGCCGGTGGTCCCCGCGCCGACGCCGCTGCCCTCCGTGCCGCTTCCGCTCTCACCTCTCCGTGTCGTCGGCGGCGTGCTCCGAGGAGTCCTCTAGCCGACTCCGCTCGTCGCAGGAAAAGATGGCTCGCGCCGCCGACCCCCCGGTGGGCGGCGCGAGCCCTGTCACCGACCTGCCATCGTCCGTCCCGCCTCGACCGCGGGTCCGGGGCGTTGTCGGTGACCGCCGATCGGCGTCCAGTGCGGACGGGACCGATCGGCTCGAACGCATCCAGTCTCGCGGGTGCCGAACATCCTGGTCAGGGGCTTAAGTCCCGTTGGGGTGAGCATCATCGGGGTCCAACGCTGTCAGCCACCAGCGTCCCCCGTCCCCGCTGATGACGACGAAGACGTGCGTGTCACCGTCGGCGGTGCTCGCACCCACCTCCCAACCGGTGACCAGAACCGGCAACGGGACGTCGTCGTCGCGGGTGAACTGCACCCGTCCGCGGGGGAGCGGCGGGCCGTCGGGGTAGAACCGGAGGCCGTTCCAGTCGAGCCGGACGGGGAGGCCTTCCTCGAGAACCAGGGTCACCGGATCGTGACGCGCGGTGTCCGTCTCACGCACCTGACCGGCTCCTCTCCGCATGAGCTCCGGCCTCGTAGAGCCGGCTGAGCGCCGCATCCGGCATCGCCAGCATCTCGTCGTTGTCCGCGATGCGGTCGTCGCCGCACCATAATCCGTTGTCGGACAGGACGACCAGCATCCGCTCGAACGGGAGCGCCAGCCAATCACTGTGCGTTTCGACCGTACGGACACTCTCCTCGCCGTACCGCCGCTCCAGCGCTCGCAGAACCCGCCGCTCGACGAGCGTCACATCGCCCAACTGCAGCAACTCCAACGGGCGACCGGCCGCGAGCGCTGCCGCACAATGCCGCATCACGACGGCCGGAGGAACGTTCGGGCCGGCTACGAGGAAGACGGGGTCGGTTCCCGCACCGGCTTCCCGGCGGTGCGCGTCCGGTCGCGGCGCGTTCCGCCGTGCCTGACCGACATGTTTCGCTGTGATCATCGCGTGCCTCCTTCGCGTCCGCCCACACTCTGCTCGCGTGGGGTGCGCCGGAGGGGGCCGTTAGTCCTGCGAGGCTCGGCTGACCCGATCACAGGTCGAAGCTGCGTGACTGCCCGGTGTGCAGGACGTCCCGCCGGCCTTCGACGATCACCTGGATCGGATCGGCCTCGCCGGGCGCCGATTCGAGTCGGATGGAGGTGTGGCTGATCGAGACCGTCAGCCGGTGCGAGCGGTAGATGATGATGAAGGTCAGTGACTCGAGCTCCGCAGGCAGCAGCGGGTGGAACCACAGCGTGTCGGCGCGTGTCTCGAGCCCGGTGTAGCAGCGCATCAGCAAGTCGACCGACCCCGCCATCGCCGCCAGATGGACACCGTAGCGGGTCGTCCCGCCCTGGATGTCGGCCAGGTCGCTGAGGAGGGCGCGTTCGAGGAACTCCCACGACCGGGAGCGGTCGCGCCGGGCTTCCAGCCACGAATGCACGACGTTGGAGAGCGTCGAACCGTACGTCGACGACCGGGAGTAGCGCTCGACCGTCCGCACGATCGTCTCGGCGTCGAGCGCATAGCTCATGTGCGCGAGGAGCTCGCGGAGCTCCTCGGCAGAGAGCAGATAGAGCAGCATGAGCGAATCCGGCTGCTTCGACGCCTGGTACCGATTCACCGTGTCGCCTTGCGCGTCCAGAACGAGGTCCAGCCGCCCCAAGGTCGGATACCGCTCCCGGAACTGTGCGAGGTCCAGCGGGGCCAGCGCGTCGTAGCCGTCGAACTGGGAGAGGGTCCCGTCCGCGTTGAAGACGATGCGCAGGTGCCCGGCGATCCGCGCCCAGCGCTGGAGCTCTTCGGGAGAGACGGCCAATGATCCGGCCCAGGCGGGGTCGGGCAGCGCCGCGACCAGCGCCACGGTGTCCGCTGCGCGACGCAGGACCCAGGCCGTCATGACGTTCGTGTAGACGTTGTCCGTGAGCCCGGCGCCTGGTTCGCCCGGCGGCCCGTCGTGGAACTCGTCGGGGCCCATTACCCCGCGGATCGAGTACCGGCCGGTGTCCTCGTTCCAGATCGCGAGCGAGGCGAAGAACCGGGCGACCTCGACGATGAGGTCCGCGCCTTCCTCGGCGAGGTAGTCGATGTCTCCGGTCGTCTGGTAGAACTGCCACGCACTGTAGGCGATGCCGAGTCCGACGTGTCTCTGCAGGTGCGAGTGATCGGGGATCCATCGACCGGTGAGCGGGTTGAGCAGGCGGTCGGGTGTGACATCCTCCCCGGTGGTCGCGCTCTGCCAGGGGAACATCGCGCCGTCCAGCCCCGCGTCCGCAGCCGCCCGGCGGGCCTGAGGCAGCCGGCGATGCCGGTAGCGGAGCAGGGAGCGGCTCAGCGACGGACGGCGCAGAGTGAGGAGCGGGTAGACGAACAGCTCATCCCAGAAGACATGGCCCCCGTAAGCCTCGCCGTGCAGACCGCGTGCGGGGACTCCTGCGTCGAGGTCCTCGTCGGCGCGGGTGAGCGTCTGCAGCACATGGAACGTGTTGACGTTCACGGCGAGGCTGTGGCCGCCGGCCGGCACGATCGCGACGGCGAACGCCGACCAGAGCCCGTCCCACTCGCGTGCGTGGTCGGCGAGCAGCGCGGAGAAGCGTGGAGCACGTCCTGCCGTGGCGGTCGCTGCGGCGGAGGGGGACCCGGTGGCACGATCTCGCGATGTGCTGACGCCGACGACCTTCTCGACGACGACCGGCTCCCCCTCCTCGAGGTCGAGGGAGAACTCGTGGAAGACCAGTCCCTTCTCCTGTGCGAACGCCGGACGCGACGGGACCGGTTCGCCGGCCCGGTAGACGCGAGTGCGCTGCGCCATCGCGATCTGCACTCGGGAGGAGCGCGTCTCCACCCCGACGAGAACGATGTCGGGGGAGACGGGGCGATGTTCCCTGATCAGGAGATGCCGTCTGCCGCGACGGTTCCGATCCGTGCTCGCCGTGTCGGTGGAAGTGTTGCGGACCTCGGTGTCGATCCCGCTGCGGACGGTCATCGTGCCCGACCAGTTGCGCGCGATGATCGTCGCCTCCACGGCGCCGACGTGCGGGTCGGCCTGCGAGAGGAACCTGCGGAAGCGAACCGTCGTCTCCCGGCCGGCGTCGTCGCGGTACGTGGCGGTCCGCCGAAGGACGCCTTGGCGGACGTCGAGGTCCTGCCAGAAGCCGAGCAGGTCGGCCCGGTCCGCGCTGAACCGCTCGCCGCCCTCGGGCCGCAGGTCGAGGCGCAGCCAGTCGGGGGCGTTCACGATCTCCTCCGCGGGTACGGTCCCGTCGTCCACCGCGTCGTAGACGGTCGCCAGATAGGTGCCGGGACGATTCCGCTCGCCGGCCGTGGCTTCCTCCGCGGAACCCCGGGTCCCCCAGTAACCGTTCGCGACGGTGCAGAGGCTTTCCCTGGTGGTCTCCGCCTCCCGGTCGTAGCCGTCGAAGCGGAGCACCCATTCGTCGGGCGGCCCGCTCCGGCCGACGACTCCGGTCGGTGCGACCTCGAGGGCGTCGAGACCGGACACGACGGTGTCGGCGCCGGAGCGTCGCAGCCCGGCCGCCCGGCGTGGGTCCGCGCCGACGCCGACCGTCAGGATGAAGCCGGCCGCGGCGGCGGCCTCGATGCCGGCCTCGGAGTCCTCGATGAGGAGGGTTCGCGAGGGGGACGCGCCGAGGCGTCGGCAGGCCTCGACGAACAGTGCAGGAGCGGGCTTCGACGGCAGGTCCAGATCCGCGGCGTCCGTCCCGTCCACCAGCGCGTCCAGAAGAGGCTCGATCCCGATGCGCGCCACGATGTCGCGCGCGTTCCTGCTCGCGGTCGCCAGCGCTGTCTTCACCCCCGCGGCCCGCAATGCCTCGAGCAGTTCGCGAGCGCCCGGGAGGAGGGAGACGCCGTTGCGGCGCAACTCCTCGGTGAAGAGCTCCTGCTTGCGAGCGGCCAGCCGGGCGACGAGCTCCTGCGTCACCCCGGCGCTCTGAACGCCGCGCGCCGCGAGCAGTGTCCGGATGCCGTCCTCCCGGCTCCTGCCGTCGACGTAGCGCTCGTAGTCGACCGGCGTGAAGGGGCGTGCGTCGGCGCCGATCCGTCCCAGCTCCGCGTCGAAGAGCAGTGTCCAGGCCCGCAGGTGGGCCTCGCGCGTGTCCGTGACCACGCCGTCCATGTCGAGAACGGCCGCCGACACCGGGAACGGGAGCAGCGGTTCCATCCGTCCTCCGATCGCTCGTCGTCATCGGCACCCGCACCTTAACGCGGTACGGAGCTGCTGGGGGAGGCGAAGGTCCTGTGAGTGCGATCGATCGGACGATGGGCCGAAAGCCCCTGTGGCCGACGGGCCGTCGCTGACTGGATGGATCGCGGTGGTCGGGAAGGAGTGAGCCTGTGCTGCAGGAGGAGCGGCCGACGCGCGAACCGGTCGAACTGCTGCTGAGGGATCTCCGCACCAGCGCCGACGGCTTGGGAAGCAGGGAGGCGGCTCGGCGCCTGGCCGTCCAGGGGCCGAATGTGCTTCCGCGTGCCCGTCGTGCGGGCTGGCCTCGGCAGATCCTGCGTCAGTTCACCCATCCGCTCGCGCTCCTGCTGTGGGTGGCGGCCGTTCTGGCTTATGTGTCCGGCACGCCCGTGCTCACGTGGGCGATCCTCGTGGTCATCGTCATCAACGCGCTGGTGGCGTTCCTTCAGGAGCACCAGGCCGAGAAGGCGGTCGAAGCGCTGTCGCGTTACCTCCCACTCCAGGCCCGCGTCGTGCGGGACGGCTCCGTCACGACCATCCCGGCCACAGAGCTGGTCACCGGCGACGTGCTCGTGATCTCGGAAGGGGACCGCGTCTCGGCCGATGCGAGGTTGCTCCGCGGCAGTGTCGAGGTCGACCTGTCCGCGCTGACCGGGGAGTCGGCCCCCGTGATCAGAGAGGCGGGCGGAGCGGACACGGCCGAGCGGCTGGTCGACGCGCCCGACGCGGTGTTCTCCGGCGCCGAGTGCACGTCCGGGGACGCCAGAGCGGTCGTCTTCGCGACCGGGGCCGCCACGGAGCTCGGCCGGATCGCGGCGCTGTCCCGGCGTGGGGCGCCGGTCGCGAGCCCGCTCGAACGCCAGGTCCGCCGCTCCACATGGCTCATCGCCGCCGTCGCCGTCGGCGTCGGCGCGTTGTTCCTCCCGCTCGGTCTGGTCGCCGGCTTGAGCCTTCCGGACGCCGCCGTGTTCGCCATCGGCCTGCTGGTCGCGAATGTGCCGGAAGGGCTGCTCCCGACGATCACCCTCGCGCTCGCCGTCGGGGTGCGGGTGCTGGCGCGCAAGGGCGCCCTGGTCAAGCAGCTGTCCGCCGTCGAGACGCTCGGGTCGACGACGGTGATCTGCACGGACAAGACGGGGACGCTGACCCAGAACGCGATGCGGGTGAACCGGCTGTGGACGGTGGACGGCGACCACGATCCCGCGGAGCGCGGTGGCGCGCTCACCGCACTGGCCGAGGTGATGGCGGACTGCAACCAGCTCGAGCGCACGTCCGATCCGATGGAGGCGGCGCTGCGCGACGCGGCCTCGGAGGCGGGGATCGACATGGCGCCGCGCGTCACGACGTTCCCGTTCGACCCGGAGCGCAAGCGCATGAGTGTCGTGAGCCGCCGTTCCGGCGCGCTCGTCGTCGCCGTCAAGGGCGCACCGGAGGGGCTGCTTCCGCTCTGCGCGTCGATCGGCGGCGCGGGCGGGGTCGAGCCGATGTCGGAGTCGGCACGCGAGGCGGCGACCGCGGCCGTCGACGGCTTCGCCCGCCGTGGCCTCCGGGTCCTCGCGCTCGCGGCGAAGAGCACGGAAGAGGTGCCGGCGGATGCGGCGTCGGCCGAGTCCGAGCTGTGCCTGCTGGGGCTCGTCGCGCTCCTCGACCCGCCACGTCCCGAGGTCGCCGCGTCGGTCGACGCCTGTCACAGTGCCGGGATCACCATCCACGTCGTGACAGGCGACAACGGCAGGACGGCGACCGAGATCGCCCGGCAGGTGGGGATCGCCGCGGACCGGGTGGTCGCCGGGCCCGACGCCGACGCGCTGTCCGAGCCAGAGCTCGACCGGCTCCTCGCAGAGCCGGGCGAGATCGTCTTCTCCCGGAGCACGCCAGAGGGCAAGCTGCGCATCGCCGAAGCGTTGCAGCACGAGGGCCAGATCGTCGCGATGACAGGGGACGGAGTGAACGACGCGCCTGCATTGCACCGCGCCGACATCGGTGTGGCGATGGGGCGATCGGGCACGGACGTGGCCAGGGAGGCCGCCGCGATGATCCTCACCGACGACAACTTCGCGACCATCGTCACCGCCGTGCGCGAAGGCAGGCGGGCGTACGACAACCTGCGCAAGTTCGTTCTCTACATCTTCGTCCACGCGGTTCCGGAGGTCGTCCCGTTCGTGCTGTTCGCGCTGTCGGGCGGCCTCATCCCGCTCCCGCTGACGGTGCTCCAGATCCTCGCGATCGACCTCGGCACCGAGATCCTCCCCGCGCTCGCGCTGGGCCGCGAGCGCGGGGAGCCCGACCTGATGTCCCGGCGTCCGCGACCGCGATCGGAGCAGCTCATCACGCGGCGGCTGCTGTTCCGGGCCTGGGCGCTCATGGGGAGCATCTCGGCGGTGCTCGCGCTCGCGGTCTACTTCGCCGTCCTCGCTGCGGGCGGCTGGACTCCAGGAGCGCCGGTCGGCCCCGGCGATGCGCTGCATCCGCTCTACCTCCAGGCGACCACGGCCACCTTCGCCACCATCGTCGCCTGCCAGGTCGGCACCGCGTTCGCGGCGCGGACCGAGCGCACCTCGCTGCGCGCCCTCGGCGTCTTCTCCAACCGTCCCCTTCTGGCCGCGATCGGGGCGGAGCTGCTGTTCGCCGCCGCGCTGTGCTATCTGCCGCCGTTGCAGTCGGTGTTCGGCACGGCCGCACTCCCCGGATGGGTCGTCGCCCTGCTGGTGCCGTGCCCCGTCATCGTCTGGGGAGCCGACGAGCTGTCGCGCTGGCTCGCGCGACGCCGGGCAGCTCGCGCCGGGACTCGGCGGGGCTGAGCTGGGCGACCAGCTCGGGGACGCGCACCGGGACGGGCTTCCCGAGGAGCTCGTACACGACCGCTCCGTCGAGCGTCTCGGCGTCGAACAGCCGGGCGACGAGCGTGTCGAGAGCGTCGCGGTTGCGGGAGAGGAGGTCGGTCGCCCTGGCCTCGGCCTCCCGCACGAGCCGCGCGACCTCGGTGTCGACGGCGCGCTGGGTCTCTTCGGAGTACGGGCGGTTCAGCGTCGCGCCGCTCTCGGCGGCGTCCTCGCCCGTCGGGTAGCCGACCGGGCCGAGCGCGGGCGACAGGCCGAAGTCCCGCACGATGCGTGTCGCCAGGGCTGTGGCGGCGGCGAGGTCCGACGCGGCTCCCGTCGAGCCCTCGCCGTACACGATCAGCTCGGCGGCGCGGCCGCCCAGCGCGACGGCGAGACGGTCGAGGAGGGCGCGCTCCCCCTGGAGGTGGTGCTCGGCGAGCGGGAGCTGCTCGGTGGCGCCGAGGGTGTCGCCCGCGGGGAGGATCGTGATCTTGTCGACGGGGTCGGCGTGCTCGCTCAGTGCGGCCACGACGGCGTGGCCGCACTCGTGCACGGCGACCTGCCTCTTCTCCTCGACGAGCAGGACGCTGGAGCTCTCCCGGCGTCCCAGGATCAACCGGTCGCGCGCGGCCGTGAAGTCCGAACCCACGATGCGCTCCCGGCCGGCGCGCACGGCCTCGATCGCCGCTTCATTGGCGAGGTTGGCGAGGTCGGCGCCGGAGAAACCGGGCGTCCCGCGCGCGATCGCCTCCAGGTCGATGGCCGGGTCCAGCGGCTTTCCGTGGCAGTGCACCGCCAGGATCGCGGTGCGCTCGGCGGCGTTCGGGAGCGGGACGGTGATATGGCGGTCGAACCGTCCGGGTCGCAGCAGCGCAGCGTCCAGGACATCCGGACGGTTGGTCGCCGCGAGCACGACAACGCCGGAGGAGGTCTCGAAGCCGTCCATCTCGGCCAGCAACTGGTTGAGCGTCTGCTCGCGCTCGTCGTTCGACGCGTACGAGCTGGCGCTCGAACGTCGTTGCCCGATCGCGTCGATCTCATCGATGAAGAGGATGGCCGGCGCGTTCGCGCGGACCGTCTGGAAGAGGTCGCGCACCCGGGAGGCTCCCACACCGACGAACAGCTCGACGAAGCCGGAGCCGTCGACGGAGAAGAAGTCGACCTGGGCCTCCCCGGCCACGGCGCGGGCGAGAAGGGTCTTGCCGGTGCCGGGAGGTCCGACGAGCAGCACGCCCCGCGGCGCCTCGGCTCCCAGCCTGCGGTAGCGCTCGGGGTTGCGCAGGAAGTCGACGATCTCGGAGACCTCGGCCTTCACCCCGTCGTACCCGGCGACGTCCGCGAAGGTCGTCGTCCTCGCTGACGGCGTGAACAGCTTCGCCGAGGACTTGGTGACGCCGAAGATCCCGCCGGAGGCCCCGGCCCGCCGCGCCATCCTCGCCATGAACCACCACACGAGCACGATCGGCGCCAGGATGAGCAGCCACGTCCCGAGGCTCGACCAGAACGAGCCGGTGCTCGCCGGGACGAACGTCACCGTGACGTCGGCCGACCGGAGCGACGCCAGCACCGGCTGTCCCGCGAGCGGGAGCGGGATCACCGTCTCATACGCATCACCTGAGGTCAGCGTTCCGCTCACGGTGCCGTCGGCGTCGATCGTCGCGGTCGACACCTTGTGCTTCTGCACGTCGGTGACGAAGGCCGTGTAGGTGAGCGTCGTCGTGGGGGCGCCCAGCGCCCCCGGAAGGAACACGGCGACCCCCACACCGATCAGCGCGAAGGCCGACAACAGCCAGAGGACCCAGGAGCGACGGCGGGGCGTCCCGCCGGGAACGGTCGTCATGGGCCGGGGGAGCGGAGGTCGTCGGCTGCCATGGGCTCAGTGAAGCGCGTGCCCGGATAGCGGGGAAGGGTCTTACGGCCCAGGACTTCCGCGTGACCTTCGACCCTGCGTCCGGGGGCCCGGACGGTGAAAGCTCGATCGATATGGACTCCTCCAGCGCCCCGGCCCAGATCCTCACCGTGACGGTGAACCCGGCGCTCGACATCAGCACGTCGACCGCCGAGGTCGTCGCCGAGCACAAACTGCGCTGCAGCACGAGCCGGTTGGCGCCCGGCGGCGGCGGTGTCAACGTGTCACGCGTGGTGCGGCGCCTCGGCGGACGCACGCTGGCCCTGTACACCGCGGGCGGCCCGATCGGGGAGGCGTATCGCCGCCTCGTCGAGGCCGAGCGGGTGCCGAGCGTGGTCATCCCGATCGAGGGGAGCACCCGGGAGAGCTTCACGGTCGACGACACGTCGGACGGAGCGCAGTACCGCTTCGTCCTCGCCGGCCCGCGGCTGAGCGAAGCCGAGTGGAGATCGTGCCTGGACTACATCTCGCAGACCGTCGCGCCCGGCGGCTACCTCGTCGCCAGCGGGAGCCTGCCCCCGGGAGTGCCCGACGACTTCTACGCACGGGTGGTCAGGCTCGCGCGGGACGCCGGCGCCCGCTGCGTGGTCGACTCGACGGGACCCGCCCTCGCGGCGGCGCTCGCCGAAGGGACGTTCCTGGTGACGCCGAGCCGGCGGGAGCTGGAGGCGCACGTCGGGGCGTCGCTGGACAGCGCGCAGAGCAGGGTGGAGGCCGCCTCCGCCCTGATCGCCGACGGGGCGGCCGAGTACGTCGCCCTCACCCTTGGAGCCGAGGGGGCTGTGCTCGCGTCGCGCGACGAGACCTACCGGCTCACTGCTCCGGCCGTCGACGCGGTCAGCAGCGTGGGCGCCGGTGACAGCTTCCTCGCGGGCTTCGTGCTCCGTCTCTCCCAGGGCCGTTCCGTCCGCGACGCCTTCCGCACAGCGGTCGCGGCAGGCACGGCGGCGGTCACGACCCCTGCCTCGGAGCTCTGTCACCGCGAGGAGGTCGAACGGCTCGAGCTCGGGCTCTCGCCCGAGGCGGGCCCAATGGCCCTATAGCCGGGGTGGATCGCGAACGTAGCGTGAGCGGCGGACCGGTCGACGAGGAGTGTCCCGGCCACGTGGGAGGGACGAACTCATGGATGACTACGTCGTGTGGTTCGAGGATGTCGGAATGCGCGACGTCCCGCAGGTCGGCGGGAAGAACGCCTCGCTCGGCGAGATGATGCGCTCCCTCACGGCCGAGGGGATCCGGGTGCCGGACGGTTTCGCCACCACGGCCGCCGCCTATCGTGCGTTCGTCGAGGCCAACGGCATCGAGGAGTCGATGCGGGGCCTGCTGGAGCGCTACCGCGAGGGAGCAGCGACGCTGCGCGAGACCGGAGAAGCGCTTCGGGAGCTGTTCCTGGCCGGGGAGTTCCCGTCGGAGATCGCTGCCGCGATCACGGCGGGCTACGGCAGGCTCGCCGACCGAGTGGGCACCTCGGCGCCGGCGGTCGCGGTCCGCAGCAGCGCCACGGCGGAGGACCTGCCCGATGCGAGCTTCGCCGGCGCTCAGGAGACGTTCCTCAATGTCGTGGGGGAGCGCGACCTGCTGGCCGCGTGCCGCCGCTGCTATGCGTCGCTCTTCACCGATCGGGCGATCAGCTATCGGGAGGTCAAGGGTTTCGGCCACCTCGACGTCGCCCTCTCGATCGGCGTGCAGCAGATGGTCCGCTCCGATCGGGGCGGGTCCGGCGTCATGTTCTCCATCGACACGGAGACCGGATTCCCGCGGGTCGTCGTGATCAGCGCCGCGTGGGGGCTGGGGGAGCTGGTGGTGCAGGGCGAGGTGGAGCCCGACCGCTATCTGGTGTTCAAGCCGCTGCTCGATCAGCCGGGGACTGCTCCGATCATCGAGCGGACGCTGGGCGCGAAGGCCCGGATGATGGTCTACAGCCGGGGCGGCACGAAGCGCACCCGCATCGCCGACACTCCGGCTCAGCAGCGCCGGGCGTTCGTGCTGGACGACGAGGAGATCCTCGGACTGGCGCGCTGGGCGGTACTGGTGGAGAACCACTACGGCCGTCCGATGGACATGGAGTGGGCCCGCGACGGCGTAACCGGAGCCATGTTCCTGGTCCAGGCCCGACCAGAGACCGTGCAGGCGGGCAGGAGCGGAACCCGGTTCACCGAGCACCATCTGACCGGGACCGGCCGGCTGCTCCTCTCCGGAGCGGCGATCGGCGACTCGATCGCCTCGGGGACGGCGTGCGTCATCCGCGACCCCGCGCAGATCGGGGAATTCCGGGACGGAGCGGTGCTGGTGGCCGAGATGACGGATCCGGACTGGGTGTCGGTCATGACCCGCGCCTCGGGGATCATCACCGACCACGGCGGCTCCACCAGCCACGCGGCGATCGTGAGCCGGGAGCTCGGCATCCCCGCAGTCGTGGGCACCCGCACGGCGACCGAGGCCATCGCCGACGGTCAGGCGGTGACGCTGTCGTGCGCGGAAGGCGACGTGGGCCACGTCTACGATGGGATCCTGAGCTTCGAGAGCACCGACATCGACCTGACCGAGGTGCCAGCCACCCGCACGAAGGTGATGGTGAACGTCGCGAGTCCCGCGTCCGCGTTCCGCTGGTGGCGGCTCCCGGCGGCCGGCGTGGGGCTCGCCCGGATGGAGTTCATCATCAACAACCTCATCACGGTGCATCCGATGGCGCTCGTCCATCCCGAGCGGGTGACGGACGGCAGCGATCGCCGGCGCATCCGCGAGCTGACGGCGGGATTCGACGACCCCGCCGAGTTCTTCGTCGAGACGTTGGCGCGGGGGCTCGCCAAGCTGGCGGCGCCCTACCATCCGCACGACGTGATCGTCCGGCTGAGCGACTTCAAGGCGAACGAATACGCCCACCTCGTCGGAGGCGAGGCCTTCGAGCTGCCGGAGGAGAACCCGATGCTCGGGTTCCGTGGGGCGTCGCGCTACTACGCTCCCGAGTACCGCGAGGCCTTCGCGCTCGAGTGCCGGGCGCTGAAGCGCGCGCGGGAGCGGATCGGCTTCGGGAACATCATCGTGATGGTGCCGTTCTGCCGCACGCCGGAAGAGGCGGACCGGGTGCTGGCCGAGATGGCGCGCAACGGCCTCGTGCGCGGTGAGAACGGGTTGCAGGTCTACATGATGTGCGAGATCCCGTCGAACGTGATCCGCGCGGTCGAGTTCGCGTCCCGCTTCGACGGGTTCTCGATCGGGTCGAACGACCTCACCCAGCTCACCCTCGGAGTGGATCGCGACTCGGCGCAGCTCGCCGCGCTGTTCGATGAACGGGACCCCGCGGTCGAGTGGATGATCGCCGAGGCGATCCGCCGGGCGCACGAGGCGAACATCAAGATCGGCATCTGCGGGCAGGGGCCGAGCGATCACCCGGAGTTCGCCGAGTTCCTGGTCGCGCAGGGCATCGACTCGATCTCTCTCAACCCGGACAGTCTCCTGCGGACCGTGGATCGCATCGCGGGCGCGGAGAGGGCCGCCAGAACCCCGACGGCTCGGTCTTCCGCTCGGGAGACCCGGGCCGCGGCTCGTGCGACAGCGGAGTGAGCGCATGCATGCATCCAAGATGGCCTCGCCGCCGGTCGTGTGCGGTGTCGACGGGTCCGAGCAGTCCCGCCGGGCGTTCCACGAGGCCCTGAGGCTGGCGCGGGCCCTCGACGCCCGGCTCGATGTCGTGATGGCGTGGCCGGCGTCGACCTCGATGTACAACGCGTACTTCCCCGATCCCGAGCGGTCGCCCAAGGTCGTCGCATACGGGATCGTGGAGGACGTGGTCCGCGCGGAGCTCGGGGACGAGCGTCCCGAGTGGCTGACGCTCCGCGCGGAGCCGGGACACCCCGGCACGGTGCTGGTGGAGGCGTCGCGGGACGCGGCACTGCTGGTCGTCGGCAGCCGCGGCGGGAGCGAACTGGCGTCGCCGTTCCTCGGGTCGGTCAGCCTGTACTGCACCACCCAAGCCGCCTGCCCCGTCCTGGTGGTGCGGCCGCCGAAGGGAGGAGCCTCATGACCGACAGGACGATCGTGGGATGGGACGGATCCGAGGAGTCCGACGTGGCGCTCGCGTGGGCGGTGGAGCGCGCCAGGGCCGAGCGCGACGGAATCCTGCTGGTCGATATCGAGGATCCCGCCGCACTTGCGCCCGGTCAGGTCATCACACCCGAGCTCGTCGCGCGCAGGCACCTGGCCGCGGACGCGAAGGCGCAGCGCGTCTCCGACGCCAACGGGTTCCTGAGCATCAGCACTCATGTGATGGCGGGTGACCGCCGGGAAGAGCTTCGCCGCTTCACTCGGCCCGACACTCTCGTCGTCGTGGGCACCGGGGAGCGGCACTGGCCGCTCGTGCGCTACGACTGGTCCCTGGGGGCACAACTGGCGGCGGTCGTCATCGGCGCACTGGCGATCATCCCGGCGCTCCCGGACCGTCGACGCAAGACGGTCGTGGTGGGGGTCGACGGGTCGGAAGTCTCGCTGAAGGCTGCGCGGTTCGCCGCGCGGGAAGCGAGACGGCTCGGCGGCGAGCTGCGGGTCGTACACGCCTGGCTGGAACCTCTCGTCGGGATCCCCGAGGTGCAGCAGCCCGACGGCCGCTTCGCCGTCGACCTGGAGGAGGAGCACGACGCCATCCTCCAGTCGGTCGCCCGAACGGTGCGCGCAGCCAATCCAGACCTCACCGTGACCGCCGACCTCGTCCGGGACGATCCGCGGAACGCGATCCTCGCACGGCTCGATGACGCGGCCCTGCTCGTCGTCGGAACCGAGCAGGCACGCGGATTCGGCCGCTGGATGCTCGGCTCGGCGAGCCACGCACTGATCCTCGCCATCCGGGTGCCGACGATCGTGGTCGCACCCGAGTGCCTGATCTGACAGGGGACCTTCGGCCCATCCCGTTCCGCAGATCCGCGGCGACACTGGGCGCACCGGAAGGAGTTGCCATGCGCGCAGCCGTCGTCACCCAGTTCCAGCAGCCGCTCACCATCGAGGAGCGCCCGATCCCGTCCCCAGGCCCCGGGCAGGTGCTCGTGCGGCTGGAGGCGTGCGGCCTCTGTCACACGGACATCCACGCCATCAACGGCGACTGGCCGGTCAAGCCCACCCTCCCCTTCGTTCCCGGCCATGAGGGCGTCGGGATCGTCGAGCGGCTCGGCGACGGTGTCACCTCCCGCACCCTCGGCCAGCGCGTGGCGATGCCCTGGCTCGGGCACGCGTGCGGCGAATGCCGGTACTGCGTCGACGGCCGGGAGAACCTGTGCGAGAAGCAGTACAACACCGGGTACGCCGTCGACGGAGGCTACGCCGAGTACGCGCTCGCGGACGCCCGGTTCGCGGTCCCGGTGCCCGACGACGTGTCGCCGATCGACGCCGCGCCGCTCACCTGCGCCGGGGTCACGAGTTACGCCGCGATCAAGGCCGCGCACGTGGTCCCTGGGGAGCGGGTGGCGGTGTTCGGCATCGGCGGTCTGGGACACCTGGCCATCCAATACGCCCGACTGGTCGGGGCGCAGGTGGTCGCCGTGGACATCGAGGAGGAGAAGCTCGAACTGGCGGTGGAGCTCGGCGCCGACCACGCGATCAACGCCACGGACGTGGACCCGTCCACCGTCATCCACCACCTCGGCGGGGCCGACGTTGCGATCGTCTTCGCGGTCGCGTCCAGCGTGTTCGACCAGGCCTACCGCTCGCTCAATCGGGGAGGACGTCTCATTCTGGTCTCGCTCCCCGCCGGCGGCGAGCTGACCGTCCCGGTCTTCGACACCGTCCTCAAGGGGATTTCGGTCATCGGGTCGATCGTCGGCACACGCCAGGACCTCGCCGAGGTCTTCGCCCTGCACGCAGCCGGGCGCACGAGGGTCGTGGCCGCCCGGAGCGACATCCGCGATGTGAACCGGGCCGTCGCGCGCGTGCTCGCCGGAGAGGTGCCCGCGCGCCTGGTCTTCGTCTACGACTCGGGGCTCCCCGCGGAGATCGAGGAGCAGAACGTCGCCCGGTCGCCCGACGTTGATTGACGTCGCGCCGCCGCACCGGACCTCTCGAGTTCGAGCGGCGGGACCTTCGCCCCTCCTGACCCACCCGTCCGGGCCTCAGTCTGGGACCATGAACACGAAGATCGTCACGCATTCCGCGGAGGACCTGAAGATCCGTCACGACGTCCAGTCCGAGTTGGGCTGGCAACCCGGGCTGGATGAGCCGGCCCATATCGGCGTCGCCGTCGATGGAGGCGTCGTCACCCTCAGCGGCGAGGTCGGGTCGCTCAGCCAACGCCTGACGGCGGTCACCGCCGCCCAGCGGGTGGTCGGAGTCCGCGCGGTGAACGACGAGTTGCACCTCCGGCACATCCTCGGCGAACCGGAAGGCCTGGCGCTCGCGAAGGCGGTCGACGATGTGCTGCGCTGGACGTCGGGAATCCCGGAGGACAAGGTCCACCTCGAAGTGCAGGGCCACATGGTCATCCTGAGCGGCCTGGTCGACTGGAACTATCAGCGGACGGCGGCGGCGAAAGCGGTGCGGAGGATCGACGGCGTGCACGCGGTGGACAACCGCATCCAGTTGACCGGCCGCCCGGACGCGCAGGACGTCGAGCACCGCGTCAGGGAGGCGATCATCCGCAACGCCGCGCTGGATGCGCGCAACATCGTGGTCACCGTCGAGGGGACGGAGCTGACGCTCAGCGGGAGCGTGCGCTCGTGGATCGAGAAGCACGAGGCGGAGCGCACCGCCTGGTCGTCCCCCAACGTCACCGAGGTGCACAACCGGCTCGTCGTTCACCTCGGCGACGGTCACCTCGGCGACGGTCTGTGATCTCCTCGCACTCGACGACGTACGGTGGTGACACGAAGAGGCCGCCCCGTGAGGGGCGGCCTCCGGTCGTACTGGGCGAGCGAGGCGCGCCGCCCGCATCATGCGGTCCGGCCTGCACCGGCGTGGAGCCCGCTCGCCGGGCCGTCGCTCAGGCGGTGACGGCCTTGTGGCTCTCCGACGCCGATCCGACGCTGACCTTGCGCGGCTTGGCCTTCTCCGCGATCGGGATCAGGACGCTGAGCACGCCGTTGTCGTAGCTCGCGCTGATTCCGTCGGTGTCGACGTCGTCCCCGATCGTGAACTGGCGGAGGTAGCTGCCGAACGGCCGCTCCTGGAGGAGCCAGCGGCTGTTCTGGCGTTCGCCCGCCGAGCGCTGCGCGCGGATGCTCAGCAGGTGGCCGTCCAGGTCGATGTCGATGGATCCGGGATCGATGCCCGGGAGGTCCGCATTGAGCAGGTACTTGTCGCCCTCACGCGACAGGTCGACCGGCATCATGCGCGGCTGGCGGCTGGTGTCGAAGACGCTCTGAGCGATCCTGTCCAGCTGGCTGAAAGGATCGAACGACATGGCCATGGGTGTGGACTCCTTTCATCGTGGTGTGCGGTTTTTCGTGCGGGTCGGTCCAGTGTCGGCGGGTAGCGCGCCACCGCACGGAGGCGTCGGTCGCGTTCCCCCCACTCCGGCCGAGGACGAAGCCTGCGCGGCCCTGCGGATGCCCCGGCGCCCGGACCCGAAGCACGCGGGCCTGAGGCGCTGACGCGGACGGGAGGCTCCAAGCGTGAACGGGCGACGATTGCGGCGAACTCGGCCTCCACCCAGTCCGGGTCGGAGCAGATCAGGTCTGCGAACCCTGCCGTGGCCGTCTCGATCGCCGTCTGCATCTCGGAGCCTCCCATCCTGCGGATCAATGAGATTACCTACAGCGCGTGATGTAGATTTAATACACCCACCGCTTGACAAAACTTCCGATTAACAGGAAACTTTGAGGATGACGGACCGGCCAGGGAGTCTCCCCCTCTACAGCATCGCCGTGGCCGCGGAGCTGGCGGAGCTCCCGGCCGCGACGCTCCGCCTCTATGAGGAGAAGGGCCTGGTCACCCCCGCCCGCACGGAGGGCGGCACGCGCCGCTACAGCGACGACGACATCGCCGCGATCCGCGAGGTGGCGGTGCTGCAGGGCGACGGGATCAACCTCGCGGGCGTCGGGCGGGTGCTCGAGCTGCAGGCCGAGAACGCCGAGCTCCGCCGCCGGCTCGACGGTTGAGACCCCGGCGCTGACGACGGCGAGATCGTTCGGCAGGAGCCGCCGCACCGCACGCGCTTTTCGGACAGCCGGCCGCGCAGGGCGGATATCGGCCAGGCCTCGCCGTTCATAACGTTGACTCGTCGCCGCGTCCCCTAGGTGGCGACTGGTGGTGGCCCCCGCCTTCGGGTGGCGGGGGCCACCGCACCTTCTGCGCCGCACTGCGAGGGCAGCCGGAGAACGAGTCGAGGCGGAAGCGAATGCAACACACAAGCGCGGTCGGCGCCCGATGAGAGAGTCGGAACGGCCGAAGCGACCGGGTCCGTGCCCGCTCTGCGGCGCCCGCGCACGGGTCGTCAGCAACCCCTTCTTCGGCGTGGGCCTGGCCGTCCACAGCCACCTGCTGAGCTGCACGCGCTGTCAGTTCATCGGATTTCTCCCTATCCGGCTCGCCGACCGCCGGAGCGGTCAGGACGAGGAGACCGGAGTCGAGCCTGGGGAGCAGAACCGCCGCGGGCTCGGGCGCATGATCCGGTTCGGCAGGCGATAGCCCGTGGAGGACGCCCGTTTCGAGGACTGCGACGAGTGGCTGGCCGCGGTCCAGCGCGCTCTGGCGCGCCCTGACGCGTCGCCGATCCTGGCCGCTAAGGGCATCGACGGCGAGTGCGTGCTCGCGGTCGCGCGCTGCGAGGCGTCCGCGGCCTCGCGCGGCGGGATCTCAACCGCGAGCCATTCGTGGCTCGCGGAACTGACCGGCCTCCCGCGCTCGACCGTCCTGAGAGCTCGGCTCGCCGTGATCGAGCTGGGGCTGGCGGATCTGGTGTGCGCACCCGCAACGCACGGGCAGCTTCACCGGGTGCTGCGTCACCGGTGATCGGAGATTCCCGGGAGACCGGTCCGTCTCGCACCTGTGGCCCGGGTTCGCGCGCCCGGGCCACAGGTTCTTCGCTACGGAATGGCGCCTACTGCGCCACCCCGTTGCTGTAGGTGGTGACGGTCTGCGGTTTGCCGCTGTTCGTTCCCGTTGCGGCGGAACCCTGGCCGTCGATCACGTGATCGATGGTGCCGGCGTTCGTGTTCAGTGCGACGGTGCTGAGGTCGTGCATGACCACGCCAGGCGTGTCGGGGACCTCGAACGACTGCGTCGCGTGGATCGTCGGGTCGACGTTGGTGTAGATGTAGCTGCCCAGGCCCCACGCCTCGTGGCTCCGCACGGTGTCCGCCACCTTGTAGGCCGCGTACCCGTCGGTGCCGTCGTGTTGCCACGCGGCCTGGTCGGGCGCGTCGTACGGGAGCTCGTTCTGGAAGAAGACGGTCCGGCCGCGTTCTCCGTTCCACACGACGTTGTACTTCTGGTAGTGCTCGACGAAGAGACCGGTCGCGGTCACGTCGTCGCCGTTCACGACGACTCCGGTGTCGGCCGTGTTCACCGTCCAGCCGACCGAGCCGGCCACTCCGTGGTCCGCCCGCCACGCCCAGACGTCGTCGAGGATGGTGTGGTCGCTGTTGACCTCCAGGCTCGTGGTGGCCTTGCCGACGTGCGGGCCGCCGATGCGGAAGAACACGTCCTGCAAGGCGGTCGGGTCGCTCGCGCTGGCCACGTGCGGGCCGCCCTTGTCGTGGCCGCTGCCGACCCGGAGGAGGGTGGGCGAGTTCACCGGGCCGGCGTCGAAGGTCAGACCGGCGATGTCGACGCCCTGGACGTCGGCCACCGTCAGCGGGACGGCGCCGTCCTGCGCCGTCAGCGTGGCCATCCCGAGCCCGAGGACGACGGTGTCGGCCCGCTTCACCGCGATGCTCTGCGCGACGTCGTACACGCCCGGCGTGACGAGCAGGTTCTTCCCCTGGGCCAGCGCGGAGTTGATCTTCGCGATCGAGTCACCGGGGTGGGCGACGAAGAAGCTGCTCAACGGCAGCGACTGCCCCGGGGTGTGGCCGTTCGCCCAGGTCGTGCCTGCCGAGTTCGTCTGTGCGCTGGGGACGAACACGCGGTAGTTCCCGTCCGCGTCGACGTACAGGTACGGCTTCTCGCGGGACACCGGCGTCGCGGTCAGCGTGGTGTACGGCGGGTTCGGGAACGATTGCGCCGGGGCGTTGATGTCGCCCGAGAACACCTGGTTCCACACGGCGTTGGACCAGCCGGAGCCGAGGTCGCTGTTGCGCACGTAGAACTGCTGCTGCGAGCCGTTGAGCGCGCCCCCCTCCAGCCGCGAGTCGGCCACGAAGCCGCCGCTCGCGTAGTTCGGGTTGTCGCAGTAAGGCATGAACGTCGTGTAGCCCTTGACGTCCACGCGCCGCATCGGCGCGGCCTGCGACACCGCCCACATCTCGTTGCCGGTGTGGCACCCGTCGGAGGTCGGGACCACGTGGATGGTCAGGTTGGAGACCGAGCGCCAGAAGGTGTCCAGCGCGCCGCTGCCGTTCTTGCCCGTCGCCGTCACGCCTCCGTTGATGGTGACGGCCGACGGGTCCTGGCCGAGGCCGTCGACCTCGGTGTAGTAGCCCACTTTGATGTCCAGCGGCGTGCCCGCGGACCCGTATGTCCCTGGCTTGAACAGGAGCGCGTACCGCTCCGTGCCCATCTCGTTGTTCACCTGCTGCGCGTAGATCGAGTCCACCTTCGCCTGGATGTCGGCCTGCGGCATGTCCGGCGAGAAGACGATCACATTCGGTCCGAGGTCGGACGGCGCAGCGGGCGGGGCGGCGACGGCGGTCTGCGTGGACAGGAGCACGCCGAGGACCGCGGCACCGGCCACGACGGCCGATCCGAGGGAGCGTCGATGCGACGGGGCCGGAGCGATCGGCTGTCGTGGGGATGTGGGCACCGTGAACCTGCTTCCGTCGAGGCGGCAGCCGTGCCGTCCTTTCCGCGGATGGGTTCTCCGGGTGGGCGTCATCGGCCGTCTGGGTAAGGAACTGCCGCAGCTTAACCGGTTCAACTCGGGATCGTCAACGGCTTCCCTCCGGGCCGATGGAGGAATAGTGCGGACGCGGACGTCGTTCGACCGAGAGGCTGCGCCCGACCGCGCAACCGCCACCCCTACCCGGGTGCGCGTCCCACACCGAAAGGCATCACCTCGATGGATCTGTTCTCCCCCGTCTCTCTCGGCGACCTCCACCTTCCCAACCGCGTCGTGATGGCGCCGCTCACCCGCACGCGCTCGGGCGACGCCGGCGTCCCCGGACCGCTGGTGGCGGAGCACTACGCGCAGCGGGCGAGCGTGGGCCTGATCATCACCGAGGGCACCTACCCGAGCCACGAGTCGCGTGCCTACCCCGGCCAGCCCGGCATCGTCACAGACGAGCAGATCGCCGGCTGGCGCGCCGTCGCCGACGCGGTGCACGCCCGGGGCGGCCGCATCGTCATGCAGCTCATGCACAGCGGCCGCGTCTCGCACCCGCTCATCAACGGTACGGACCGCATCGTCGCCCCGAGCGCCGTCGCGATCGACGGCGAGACGCGCACGACCACCGGCAAGGTCGCCTTCCCGGTGCCGCACGCGCTCACCACCGACGAGCTCGCGACGGTGCGCGAGGAGTTCGTGGCGGCGGCGAAGAACGCCATCGAAGCGGGTCTCGACGGGGTGGAGGTGCACAGCGCCAACGGCTACCTGCTGCACCAGTTCCTGTCGCCGGTCTCCAACGTCCGCGACGACCAGTACGGCGGCTCCCCGGAGGCGCGTGCCCGCTTCGTCGTCGAGGTGACCACGGCGATCGCCGATGCCGTGGGCGCCGGCCGGGTGGGCATCCGGCTGTCGCCGATGCACAACATCCAGGATGTCTTCGAGACGGACCTCGCCGACGCCACCGCCACCTACGAGGCCGTCGTCGACGGGATCGCGCCGCTCGGCCTCGCCTACGTCAGCGTGCTGCACAGCGAGCCCACCGGCGCGCTCGTCCAGGACCTGCGCGAGCGCGTCGGCGGCCCGTTCATCGTGAACAGCGGCTTCAGCTCCGTCACCACGCGCGACGAGGCGATCGCTCTGGTCGAGGACTCGCACGCGGACGCCGTGGCCGTCGGCCGGCTCGCCATCGCGAACCCGGACCTCGTGGAGCGCTGGAAGGGCGAGCACCCGGAGAACGAGCCGAACCCGGCGACGTTCTACGGCTCGGGCGCCGAAGGCTACACGGACTACCCGCGTCTGAGCGCGTAAGCGCCCTCACTTCCACCGGAAGTGCACGAACACCCGCCCGAAGTTCTTCGAGTCCTTCTCGACCCGGTGGTATTGCGCCTTGATCTCCGGCTGGTCGAGGAAGCGGAGCACCCGTTTCTTCAGCGCGCCTGAGCCCTTTCCGGGGATGATCTCGACTAGGGGAGCCTTCTTGGCGACCGCGTCCGCGATGATCCCGCGCAGCGCCCGATCGATGTCGCCGCCCCGGTTGTAGATGTCGTGCAGGTCGAGCGTCAGCTTCATGCGCCCATCCTGCACCCGTGAGCGCGGCCCAGCGCCGCGCTCACGGCGGTCACGGACGGACGCGGAGCCGGCGACCTTCGAAGCCCACGATGTCGCCGACCTGGAGCTGCCGTCCGCGCCGGCGGTCGACCTCGCCGTTCACGGTCACCAGGCCGTCGAGGATGGCCTCCTTCACGGCCCCGCCGGAGTCGAGGAACCCGGCGAACTTCAGGAACTGGCCGAGGCGGATCGCCTCACCGCCGATGGAGATGTCGTCTGCGCGGGACTGATCGGTCATCCCCGTAGGCTAGTCGACCGGGGCCTGCTCCACCGCTGCGAGCTCGTACGGAAGGCGGTCGGCGATCTCGGAGGCCAGGAAGCCCAGCGGGGCGACCGCGCGGGCGAGTGAGGCGCCGGCCGCCATGTGCAGGAAGGTGCCCCACACCGCCGCCTGCACGGGGGAGCACCCGCGTGCGGCGAGGCCGGCGATCGCACCCGCCAAGGCGTCCCCGCTGCCCGACGTGCCGAGCCCCGGTCCGCCGCCCTCGACGAGGAACATCCGGCCGTCGGGCGCTGCGACCACGTTGTGGCAGGTGACGACGGCGCGATACCGCCGCGCGATCTCGGCGATGTCCGCCTGCTCGTCGCGCAGCCGGCGGCCGAGCAGCACGGCCGCCTCTTCCTTGTTGGGGGTCAGGATCGTGTCGTGCGCCGGGACGCGCCGGCCGGACAGCGCTCCGAGAGCGAAGGCGTCGAGCACGACGGTGCTCTGCCGGCTCGCGAGCCCGGCCAGCTTCCGCAGCATCTGCCGGGTCTCGCCGATGTCGTCCAACCCTGGTCCCAGCAGCACGGCGTCGGCCCCGCGCACATCGGAGGCCGCCGCCGCCAGGGCCGAGCCCCGGACGCGCGCCCGCCTGTTCTCGCGCAGGGGCACCACGCCGCACTCCGGGAAGGCGACGGCCGTCTCTGCCGCGACGGAGGACGCGATCGCCAAGGTGAGCCGGCCCGCGCCCACGCGCAGGGCAGCGCGGCCGGCGAGCAGCGCGCCGCCCGGCGACCGGGGCGCTCCGCCGACCACGACGACGTCGCCGCGCGACTTCTTCGAGTCACCCGGTTCCGGGAGCGGCCAGCTGCGCAGCAGCGCAGCGTCGACGCGCTGACGCGCGGACTCACTCGGTGACATGGGCCGCTCCGGGATGTGCGGTGGCAGGCAGGCCCGCCGCGGTCAGGTGCGCGTCGTCCGCGAAGGCCTCCACCCGCCAGCGGGCCCCGTCGGGCACGAGGGTGGTCACCGTGGCGTTGCCGACGACGCGGTCGAGGAGGTACGCGTTCAGCTCCTCCTCCGTCCAGCCCAGCAGGACGTAGAGGAAGAGGTTCACGACGGCGTCGTGCGTGAACACCAGCACGGGGCGACCGTCGGCGGGCGGCAGCTCGCGGGCGAACGAGCGCAGCCGCAGCGCGACATCGGTCCACGCCTCGCCGCCGGGTGGTCGATAGTAGAAGGTCCCGAGCCAGCGGCGCCGGGCCGCCTCCTGGGGCAGCCGCGTGTCGACGCCGCGTCGGGTGAGGGCGTCCAGGATGCCGAGTTCGCGGTCGCGCAGGCGCTCATCGACGACGAACGCGTCGCCGTCCAGGGCGAGCCGGGCCGTGCTCACCGCACGGCGGTACGGCGAGCTCCACACCAGCGCACCGCGGGGATCCGCCGCCAGCTCGGCCGCCAGCCGGGGACGCAGCGCAGCCGCCTGCCGCTCGCCCAGCTCGGACAGCGGCACGTCGGCGTCGCGCGCCTCGACGGCGATCACCTCCTCGCCGGCGGCCTCCGCGGCCGTGGCGGCGACGTTGGCGGTGCTCTCACCGTGGCGGACGAGCAGGATCTTCGCGGCGGTCATGCCCCGGAGTGTACGCGCCGTCCCACTGCTCCCCGGAGAGTAGCCGCACCTACTCCACCGGCCGGATGACGCCGACCCGTCGCCCGGCGAGGATGGGCCCGAACGTTGCGATCCGTCGAGTGAAAGGGACCCCCATGTCCGTCGCGCGCACCTTGCCCGCTTCTCCAGCACGCGTCGCCCGCCGCTCCCGCGAGGCCTTGAGTGCCCTCGCCGTGCAGTTCCTGCTCGGGATGGCGGCGAACCTCATCGGGAGCCCGGAGGAGAACGTCGGCGCCGCCCGCGTGGTCGCCGGTGTCGTCCTCGGCCTGCACGCTCTCGTGGGCATCGGGCTGATCGTCGTCTCGGTGCGGGCCTGGCTGACCGCCCGTCGCGAGGACATCGCTCCGCGCGCCGCGCTGTGGGCGTTCGTCGTGATCATCCTGACGTTCCTCGCCGGCATCGGGACGCTGTTCACCGGCAGCGGCTGGCTGTCGTTCCTGATGTCCGTCGGGTTCGTGGCCGCTGCCGTGCTGTATGTGGTCGTGGGCGCGAGCGCGCTGCTCCGTGCCGGCGCCGTCGCGACGGCACGGAGCGCGCGCGTCGACTGACTACCGCTGGTCCTGGGCGCCCTCGCCGTGCGCGCCGCTGGCGAACAGCAGACCCTTCGGCGTGACCGTGGTGAGGCCGGGGATCGGGGTCAGCGAGGCATCGGTCAGGCTGAGCCGGGCGAGGGAGGTCGGCCCGCTGTCCGGGGTGACGGTGGAGACGGCCTCGCCGGGCGTGAACGGACCCGTGATCTCGTCGACGGTGTCGTGCGCCGGGTCGGTGGCCCACAGGGTGCGGTGCGACGCGGTCGCGAAGGCCGTGTCGTCGACCGGCTGGGCGACCGACAGCACCTGGACGCCGTGGGCGGCCGCGTCGTGGCGGGCGGACGGGTTCAGGAACACCAGCTGCTGGTCGCCCTGCGCGTCGAGCAGGAACGAACCCCCGAAGCGGGCGCTGGAGCGCTGGACGATCGTGTTGGAGTCCGGGTCCGTGAGGGCGAGCTGGACCTGCTGGCCCGCGGTGGACGCGTTGGCGCTGGTCGCGACTCTGTTGTCGAAGAGCACGGGGGTGAGCACGGCGTCGGAGCCCTGCAGAGCGACCCGGTACGCCGCCGGGCCGTTGGGGACGCTCGGGTTGGAGGCGCTCACGATGATGGAGCCGTGCGAGACCGAGATGGCGTCCGTGCCGCCGCCGTGGGTGAGGCCCTGGTAGGTGTACCGGGTCGCGGCCGAGGGCCCGGGCCCCCATCGGGTGAACACCTGGGAAACGCGGCTGAAGAAGCTCAGAGACTCGCCAGGGAGGCGCCGATCACGACGACGCCCAACGGTTGCCACCCGATTGTGGCTCCGCTATCGTGTGTAATCTCAGGTGCTATGCCTGAGATTTCACACTTTCAACGACGAGAGAGGCCTTCCATGAAGCTCACGAAAACCGCAACGGGTCTGGCGGCTTTGGCAACCGCGAGTGCGCTCGCCCTGCTCCCCGTCGTGCCGGTGCAGGCCGCCGAGCCAACGCGAAGCACGATGAGCGCGCTCCTCGACGACGGCGGGATGACGCTGTCCGAAGGCGCAGATTCGCACCTGACCTCCGCGCAAGCGGCAGAGCTGGCTGAGCTCGACAACGACCTTCCGGCCATCGAGAGGGCGACTGCTGGTGGCGCGTTCGACTACACCACGGCGCTGGCGCTCGGCGTAGACGAGCGCGTCGCCACAGAGTGGGCGCGGGGCGTCATCCTCGCCGGCGGCCGGGTGGTCGGCGCGCCGGCCGCGGCTATGACCGGCCTTCCTCCGCAGCAGGCGCGAGCCGCCTGCCGAGGATCCAACAGCATGTGGAGCGACTGGCTGGGGTGGCACGCCAAGCTCGACTCCTGCAACACGAAGAAGGTGATCGACGCGCTGCGTGCTGGTGTGGGTGCGACCACGGTCGCCTCGATCATCGTCACGGCCGCAGGCGGCCCCATCGGGGCGGTGTCAGCCATCATGCCCGCAATGCTGACGTGGAGTGCCGCCTCGATCGAGGCCTGCTCCCGGAATGGCACAGGCGTCGAGGTCGCCTTCTCCGGCTTCATCTGCTGGGCGCAGTAGCGGCCCCGACATGAAGTCGCTGGAACGAGTGATCGGCTTCGCGACCGGTGCTATCGCCGGCGCCGTCGTCGCCCTGCTCATCGTCGGTCTCAGCCTCGGCAGGCCGCTCTACGGCTCGAGTGGGGTCAACCTGCTCGGGGGCGTCGGCATCGGTCTCGCGCTGGTGTGGTGGTGGGTCCGCTCGCGTGTCGATGGGTCATCCGGCCCGCGGAGCCGCTGACCCCGCGCAAGAATGCGCCCCCGGTGCCTCGCACTCGGGGGCGCATTCTTACGCTCGTCGCCTGCCTACTTCAACGTCATCGTCTCCATCCCCAGGTACGTCTTCGCCGCCCACGACGCGGGGTCGTCCGCGAAGTGCCGGCGGAGGGCGCCGTCCCGCAGGGCGTTGTCGATCGACATCATGATCATCGACTGGTCCAGCACCAGGCGGCGGTGGCCGATCTGGCCGGTCGCCGGGTTGACCGCGTCGTAGAAGCCGCCGTCGGGGGTATAGATGCCCGGGTAGAGCGTGCGCAGCTTCTGGATGTTGGCGAAGGCGTCCTGCGGCAGGACGCCGAGCGTCGTGAACGACGCGTGCGGTGTGACGACGTCCTCCGTCGAGCAGCCCGGGCACTGGGCGAGCGCCTGGCCGGCGGGGAACTTCTGGCCGGTGGCGCCGTAGATGCCGTAGCCGCCGGTGTCGTCGGCGGTGCTCGACGGCGACATCCCCCAGACCGGGTAGCCGAGGGTCTGCGTTGCGTACTTCTCCTGGACCTGCGCGGTCTTCACGTCGGCCAGCCCGAAGCCGTTCGGCCCCCAGATGGTCTCGGGGACGATCTCGTTGGCGAGCATCGCCTCGAACATTCCGCCGCCCCAGGTCGGCAGGAACGTCATCGCGGTGCCGGGGTAGGTGTAGTGGCCCTCCCAGACGTTGAAGACCTTGCCGCTCTGCGGGTCGGTGTACTTCTGCCAGTCACCGCCGACCGGCCACTGGCCCTGCCAGGAGAAGTCGGGATCCGTGGGGCACTGCTTCGGCGGGAGGGTGCGCCAGGTTCGCCACCAGACGTCGCCGGGCATCTGGTGGAGGCCCATCCCGATGTACATCGCGATGCGCGGGTCGCTGTAGAGCGCGCCGTTGTGGTAACCGGCCGGCCCCTGGTCGGCGTAGTAGCCGCCGTACATCTGGCCGGTGGGCTGGTTGCCCGCGATGGCCGGGTTCGTGTTGCACGCGGTCTGCGCCCGATTGTCGTAGAAGATCGAGAAATCCATCGGCGCGATCAGCGCGTCGATCTGCTTCCGCAGCTCGGGGAGCGCCTGGCGTGCGACCAGCAGGCCGGACGCGTACCAGCCGTTGTCGACCGCCGAGAGGAACGAGCAGTTGTCCTGCTTCGGCGTGGTCTCGGTGGAGCAGTCGGCGGCGCCCGGGTTCAGGATGGTGTGGCCGTTGGTGGTGTCGTACCACTGGAACAGGAAGCCGTGCGAGCGCTTCAGCGTGGCCACGGTGTCCAGGGTGGACGAGATCAGCGCGCGCTCCTGGGGGCGCTTGACGATGCCGAGGTCGCCGGCGGAGACCACGGCCTCCAGGTAGGTGCCGATGTTCGCGGCGGAGGTGTACTGGCCCCTCGTGGTCCCCGGACCGAGGTTGTCGAGCGGGAGGTGGGTGACGGGGTCGGTGTCGTTCTGGAAGAAGTTCCAGGTGTCCTCGGCGACCTGGAGCAGGCTCGCCCTCTGGGCGTCGGTGAGCGGCGGCTGGGCGCTCATGCCCTGCATGCCGTGGGCGTTCTGGCCTGGGGCGTTCTGGCCTTGTTCGCCCGGCGCGCCGGTGGCGAAAGCCGTCTGAGCCGTCGCGAGGGAGGCGACGGCCAAGACGGCTGCTGCGCCGGCCCGCACGATCGCGGTGGTGCGGCGTGAACGCCGCGGCGGATGGGGTCTGGTCATGGGACGGTCTCCGTTTCGTGTCTTCGTCGACAACTGCTCGCGCGGGAACGCACTCCCGCAGAGCGATCACCTCGCGTACCGTATGCGCATACATTCGATCGCGCAAGACCCGGGAAGCAGCAGTCGGAGACCGTGGCTCAGCCGCTCACGCCCCCGCGCGCAGGGTCTGCGACGGCAGCACCCCGAAGGTCGCGCGGTAGCGGCTCGCGAAGCGGCCCAGGTTGAAGAATCCCCAGTCCGCCGCGACCTGCGAGACCGATGTGGTCTCCGGGCGGCCGACGGCCAGATCGCGGTGGGCGCCGTCCAGGCGCGCCCGCGCGAGATAGGCGCCGGGACTGGTGCCCAGGTGGTCGCGGAATCCGCGGGTGAGTGTGCGGACGCTCGCCCCGGCCGCCGCTGCGATGTCGGGCACGGTGATCGGCAGGTGGGCGTTCTCGTCGATGAAGGCCGCGGCGCGGCGGACCGTCGCGGGCGGCGCCGGCCGGGACGGTGACTCCAGCGCCTCCCGGTACTGGTGGTCGGTCGCCAGCAGCAGCCCCGTCATCAGCGCGCTCGTGAGCTGCGTCGAGAACAGCGTGTTGCCGGCCAGGCCGCTCGGACCGTCGAGCGCGCCGAGCAGCACCCGGGCGAGGCGCATCCACTCGGCTCCGCGGCCGGTGCGGATGTCCAGGAGGTACGGGAACCGGATCTCCTCCACCGCGTCGACGCCGAGCATGCGGCAGAGCTCGCCCTCCAGCACGGCCCGGTCGAACCGCACGTGCGCGAGCCGGTCGCCGGGAGACTGCCAGCCGTCGACCTCGAGCGCGTCGATGGGCCCGTAGACCGAGGCGACGTCGGGCGTGGCCGTGAATCCGTGCGATCCGACCTGCTGGTCGAGCGGCCCGCGGGCCGGGACGCTCACCCCGTACGAGCCCTCGAGATCACGGAATCCGATCCTCACCCGGGTGCCGAAGCCCACCAGGCCGAGCGAGACCGGCCCGACACGGGTGCCGACGACGCGGCATTCGAAGTCCAAGCCGCGGCCGGTCGGGCGGATGGCTCCGCCGTAGAACATCTGCGACCCGACGTTGCGCGCCTCGTCCACGTCGCCGGTCGCGAAGGACGACACCCGGCCGTCCGCGAGCGTCCTCTCCGGTGTCGGCTCCATGGGAAGAAGTATGCGCTTCCCCATTGCGGACGGCACGGACGCGAAGAGCTCCGGACGGTATCGCACTCAGGCGGCGAGCTGCGCGTCCCAGGCCCGGCGCAGGCCCTCGCGCGCCCGGTAGGTCAGCGCGGCCGCCGCGTTCGGCGAGATCCCGAGGACTCCGGCAACCTCCGACGAGGTGAGCTGCTCGACCTCGCTGTACCAGAGCGCGTTGCGCCACCGCTCCGGGAGCGCGCCGAGGACGGCGGCGACCCTGGACCGCTCCCAGACGACGTCCTGATGCTCCTCGGTCCACGACTCGTCGCGGAACTCGCCCGGATCCTCGACGGCGATCTCGTGCCGGGCCGTCCCCCAGCCGGCGGCCGCGTTGCGAATCGTCGTGTAGAGGTAGGCGCGGAAGCCGCGCACCGGTCCGTTGCCGTTCCGGAGCGCCCGGTAGATCCGGGCGAACGCCTCCGACACGAGGTCGTCGGGGTCGAAGGCGGAGGTCACCGAGGCCGCGAACCGGCGGCCGGCGCCGGAGTGGCGACGCCAGAGCTCGGCGAACGCCGCGTTGTCGCCGGCTCGGCTGCGGGCGACGAGGTCGTCGTCGATGGTGGTGTCTGCGTGCGGGCGCATGACGGTTCCTTCCGGGGGAGGCCGCGCACGACGCCGGGCCGCCCCGACGATGCGGGAGAGCGCCGCCTGCCGGTGCGGAGGGTCCGGATCGGGTGCCCGAGGGGGGCTCCGCGGGCCGGGCGGCTGTGGGATGGAAAGAACCTATTTCCGGCACCGGGCGCCCGAAAGCCGATCCGGGACACGGTGTCGGCCGGATTCGGTCAGTCGGCCGAGGCCCGCTCGCCCTGCTCCGCGATCACCGTGAGCTGAGCCAGGAACGCCATGACCGTCGCCGACGCCCGCGGGTCGAGCCCGGACGCGACGGCGAGCATCCGGCGGTGCATCGCGGTCAGGGTGTGCCTGACCTCCTCGTCCGCCCCCGGCGTGGCGCGGATCGTGAGGCTGCGGCGGTCCTGCGGGTGCGGGTGTCGGGTGACGTGGCCGGACGCGGTCAGCCGGTCGAGCATCGCGGTCACCGATGACGACTTGATGTTCAGGTGCGCACCGAGCTCGACGGGGGTCGCGTGGCGTCCCTCCGCCTCGGCCTTCAGGAGGAACCGCAGAGCTTTCAGGTCGGCCTCGCCCATGCGCATGGACTCGCGCGTGCGGCGGCGCATCGCCTGCTCGGCGGTGCGGTAGTCGCGCAGCGAGGAGATGACGCGGACGGCGTGCGGGGGCGCCGCGTCGTACCAGGGCGCCTCGCTCATCGGGACGATCTTAGTGCGATGGTGCCTTCGCCGCCGCCTTGGCTGTGCGCCGCCTCGTGGTCGTGTCCGCGGCGCGGGGTGTGTCGAGCTGGTCGACCGCCTCGCGGAGGCGGTCGATGAAGTCCACGATGGTCTCCGCGTCCTCCGGCGTCAGGCCGGACGCCACTGCGACCAGCTCCTCACGGACGTCGCCGAGGATGGCGCGCTGCAGCTGGTCGGTCGGCACCGTCGGCTCGATGATCAGCGCACGCCGGTCGAACGGGCTCGGGACGCGCCGGATGTGGCCGCCCTTCTCGAGACGGTCGAGGAGGACGGTGACGGACGAACTCTGGATGCCCAGATACTCGGCGAGCTCGCGCGGCCCGACCGTCGTGCCGTGTTCGTGCGCGCGAAGCAGGTAGCGCAGTGCGGAGATGTCGTTCTCGTTCAGCCGCAGGGCCTTCTCGGAGCGGCGCTGCATGGCGCTGTCGGCCGCGCCGTAGGCGCGCAGGTGCTCGAGGACCTCGATCGCGCGCTCGCGGTCCGTCTCGGCGCTGTACCAGTAGTGGGGCGCCGGACTCCTGCTGTCCGTCGTCATGGAACAGATGATAGACCATCTACAAGCTAGAGAAGCTAGAGACTAGCTGACTGCGACACTCCGCACGTTGGAGCGGTCGCGGCGGTCGCGGTATTCGCCCAGGTCGGTGGGCTCCTCGGTCACGAGCAGCCCGCTGGTGCGTCCGGCCATCTCGATCATGCTGTTGAGCCACGCCCCGTTCAGGCCGCCGAGGTCGGCGCGCTCGAACTCATAGCGGATCGGGATCGCGTTGTCGATCCACAGCGACTTGCGCACCGGGAGGCCCGGTTCTTCGCGCTTCCAGCTCAGCAGGAAGGGCTCGCGCCGCCGCAGCTTGGTGGTGATGGCCGCCTGCAGGTGGGCCAGCGTCCGGTCCTCGAAGGCGATCCTCTCGCCGTCGTAGATCAGTGTCCCCATTGCGCTTTCCCTCCGCTTGTCGAACGTGCGGGATGAGCCTAGCGGATCGCTAGCGTGTCTAGCTACACGAGTTTCTAGATGCTCGATCACCATGCCACTAGCAGGTCGAAGTCCTCGAATCAACCCCCCGGGCAAAACTTGTCGAGACCCCCGATTAGCTAGAAACTCTAGTTACTTCATCGATCTCCACAGCAGTGTCCGGCCCGAAGGGAAAGTCATGACGATCGCGGTTAAGGCAGCACGACCGCTTCCGCAGCGCACCGAGACCCGGGTGCGCCGCAGCCCCCGCATGGCCGCAGCGCCCGCCCAGAGCGAGCACCTCGCGTGGCGCCAGCCGGTGGAGGGACTCTGGGTCGCCGAGACTCCGTCCGCCTACCTCGGAATGATCGAGCAGACGAACGACGGGTTCGTCGCGTCGGCCGGCGACGGACGCTCGCTCGGCTCCTTCGCCGTTCTCGCCGAGGCCAAGATCGCGGTCTACGCGGTCTGGTTCCGGCCGCAGAAGACGGGACTCTTCGGTTGGCTGCGCCGGGCATGACCGACGACACCGAGGAGGTCGTGACCGACTGGAGCGAACTCCTCCCGAAACGCGCCTACGTCCTGCGCTCGCCGGCGGGCGACGACCTGCTCTCCACCTACGGCGGCCCGGGCGAGCGGGAAGGCTCTGCGGTGTTCTTCGCGCACTCCCCGGAGGGCGACGGCGAACTCGCCCTCGCGCCCGGGGATGGCTGGACCGTGCTCCGCAGCATCGAAGAGGACTAGGTTCACGCCATGAGCACCGCAGCGGAGGGCAAGGCGCAGCTCCGGAAGGCCGCGCGCACGGCAGGCGACAGCAAGCTGCTCGAGATCCCGGCGCGCGCCGGATTCGTGGCCAGCGGCCTGATCCAGGTCCTGCTGGGCGGTCTGGCCATCCAGCTCGGCGCGGCGCACGCCGGGGAGGCCGACCAGACCGGAGCCCTCGGCGAGGTGAGCAAGATCCCGGGCGGGTTCATCGTCCTCTGGATCGCCGCCGTCGGACTCTTCGC
The DNA here is from genome assembly GCF_058806435.1 of Leifsonia sp. GW821-FHT13C09. Classification (NCBI taxonomy): domain Bacteria; kingdom Bacillati; phylum Actinomycetota; class Actinomycetes; order Micrococcales; family Microbacteriaceae; genus Leifsonia; species Leifsonia sp. GW821-FHT13C09. The sequence continues at coordinate 79,480 of NZ_JBXAPS010000004.1, forward strand.
CCTCGCCCTCTGGCTGCTGACCGAGGCGGTGCTGGTGAGAGCCGGGTCGACCGCGGACCGCTGGATCGCGCGCGGCGAGTACGTCGCGAAGGCTGTCGCCTACGCCGCCCTTGGCTTCACGGCGGTCGCCTTCGCCCAGGGGCATCCCACGCACGCCAGCACCACGACACGCCAGGTCAGCGCAGGAATCCTCGCGTCACCGGCAGGTCAGGTCGGGCTGGGAGTGCTCGGCCTGGTGACCGGCGCGGTCGGCGGGTACTTCGTCGTCAAGGGGATCCGCCGCAAATTCCGTGAGGACGTCCACGTGCCGAGCGGCGCCGCCGGGCACGTGATCGTCGTCCTCGGCGTGGTGGGCTACATCGCGAAGGGTGTCGTGGTCGTCCTCGCGGGGGTCGCCTTCATCGTCGCGGCGATCAGTGCGCAGCCGGCGACCGCGACGGGACTTGCGGGCGGCCTGGCCGCGTTGCAGCAGCTGCCGTTCGGCGGCATCGTGATCGTCGTGGTGGGGCTCGGGCTCATCGCCTCCGGCGTGTACAACATCGCCCGAGCGTGGCTGGCGCGATTCTGAGCCGCCGTTCCTGACGTACGCGCTCGGCACGCCGCACGTCCCTCGACGCGACGTGGACCCTCAGCCGGTCGAGGCACGCACCACGAGCTCAGCTGGGAGCTCCTGGGTCTCCGGTGCGTCGCCGCCGTCGATCAGCGAGACCAGGAGGCGGGCGGCGACCGAGCCGAGCAGGTCGCCCGGCAGCGCGACGCTGGTCAGGGCAGGGGCCGTGACGGAGGAGGCGGGGAGGTCGTCGAATCCGGCGACCGCGAGGTCCTCCGGGACCCGCAGGCCCGCCCGCGCGCACGCTGCGAGCACGCCGTGCGCAAGGGTGTCGGAAGCCGCGATCACGGCAGTGGCGCCGGCGGCTCGCCAGGCCGGCAGGGCCGCCTGGGTCGCGGCCATCGCCTCGGCGATGTCCGGCCGGCTGCGGACGTGCGGCGTCGTGAGCAGCTTCATCCCGCGCCGCCCGGCCTCCGCCTCCAGCAGCGTGCGGCGCAGGTCGTAGGTCGCGGCCGGGGTCGAGCCGTCGAGGTAGCCGATGACGGTGTGGCCGCGCTCGGCGAGGTGCGCGATCAGCGCGCGCACCCCGGACGCGAGGTCGTAGTTGACGGTCGGCGCGCGGTCCTCCAGCCCGGGCGCGTCCAGCAGCACCAGCGGGACTCCCGCGGGCGCGTCGTCCAGGAACGCCGCCGTCGGAGCCGACACGAGCAGCCCGGCCGGGCGCAGCGCGGCGAGGCGGCGCACGTCGGCGACAGACGGCTGCTCGCCGGTCGGCGAGGCGAACAGCAGCAGCTGGAAGCGCGAGCCGAAGGCCTCCTGCACGGCGTTGATCACGCGACCGAAGAACGGGTTCGGGAGGTCGGGGGCGAGCAGGACGACGACGTCGCTCGTGCCGCGGGCCAGCGCGCTCGCGGTGCTGTCGACCACATAGCCGAGTTCGCGTACAGCGGCGCGCACGCGCTCCGCGTTCTCGTCGGAGATCCGGCCGCGATGCTTGCCGTTGACGACGAGGGAGACGGCGGCGATGCTCGTGCCCGCGCGCTCCGCGACCATCGCCGCAGTCACCCGCTTGCGCGGCGGGGGAGGGGGCGGCGTCGACACCCGCCCATGATACCGAGGGCCGGTCCGTTTGCGCGTCAAGCGCTTTAGGCTTATCGTGTCAAACGTTTTACGTTCCTCGAAGAAGCGGAGGCTCCACCCCATGGAGAAGATCATCCTCGACTGCGATCCCGGTCACGACGACGCGATCGCGCTCATGCTCGCCCACGGAAACCCGGAGATCGAGCTGCTCGCCGTGACGACCGTGGCGGGCAACCAGACCCTCGACAAGGTCACCCGCAACGCGCTGTCCGTCGCGCGCGTCGCCGGCATCGCCGGCGTCCCGTTCGCGGCCGGCGCCGACCGTCCGCTGGTGCGCCCGATCGAGGTCGCGCCGTCCATCCACGGCGAGTCCGGCCTCGACGGTCCCGTCCTTCCCGAGCCGCTGATCGAGCTCGACGGCCGGCATGCGGTCGACCTCATCGTGGAGACCGTGATGGCGCACGAGCCCGGCACCGTCACGCTTGTCCCGACCGGTGCCCTGACCAACATCGCGCTGGCCGTGCGCCGCGAGCCGCGGATCGTCGAGCGGGTCAAGCAGGTCGTCCTCATGGGCGGCGGCGTGCACGTCGGCAACTGGAGCCCGGTCGCGGAGTTCAACATCGTGATCGACCCGGAGGCGGCGGACATCGTCTTCAGCGCGGGCTGGAAGGTCGTGATGGTCGGTCTCGACCTGACGCACCAGGCCCTCGCGACCCCGGAGGTGCGCGCGAGCATCGCCGCGGTCGGCACGGCTCCGGCCCGCTTCGTCGGCGAGCTGCTCGACTTCTTCGGGCACACCTACTCGGAGGCGCAGGGCTTCGCCAGCCCGCCCGTCCACGACCCGTGCGCCGTCGCGTACGTGATCGATCCCACGATCGTGCGCGCCGAGCGCATGCCGATCGCGATCGAGACGCAGGGACGCCTGACCACGGGGATGACCGTGGCCGACCGGCGCGGTCCGGCGCCCGACGACTGCGCGACCTGGGCGGCGCTCGAGCTGGACCGCGAGCGGTTCTGGGGCCTCGTCGTCGACGCCCTCGAGCGCATCGGCGACCCGGAGGCCGGGGCCGCCACAGCGACCGCCGCCACCGCCGCCACCGCCGCGAAGGGAGCCGTCGCATGACCGCCCCCGTCGCCACCTCCGCCCCGACCGGTCGCCCGGTCCGCATAGCCGCCCTCACCGCGGCCCTGCTCGCGGCGTGCGTCGCGTTCCAGCTCAACGCGAGCATGCTCAGCCCGGTCCTCGTGACGATGGCACGCGAGCTGCACAGCGACGACGCCACCATCGGCCTGTCCCAGACCCTGTTCTTCACGGTCGCCGCCGTCTTCTCGCTGTTCCTCCCGCGCCTCAGCGATATCGCCGGCCGCAAGCGCGTCCTGCTCGGGATGCTCGTGGTGATGTTCGCCGGAAGCGTCGTCGCCGCGCTCGCCGTGAACGTGGAGATGCTCTTCATCGGCCGCATCATCCAGGGCGTCGCCGGTCCGGTCGTCCCGATCTGCCTGCTCATGCTGCGCTCCGAGATCTCCGACCCGCGCCGCTACGGCGCCGCGATGGGCCTGCTCACCGCCGTCAACGGCGGCATCGCCGGCATCGACGCGATCGCCGGCGGCTGGCTTGCGACGGCCTTCGGCTTCCGGGCGGTCTTCTGGGTGATCGCGGGAGTCACCGTCGTGGCCGTGGTCATGCTCGCCGCCTGGGGCGTGGAGTCCCGGCCGTCCGCCGGGGTGCGGATGGACTGGTGGGGCGTGCTGCCGCTCGCCCTCTCGCTCGCGGCGCTGCTGACCGGTCTCAACGAGGCCGGCAAGCTCGCCGCCGCGAACTGGCCGCTCGTGATCGGGGCGCTGCTGGTCGCCGTGCTCGCCTTCGCCGCCTTCTGGGCGATCGAGAACCGCCGCAGCGAGCCGCTCATCCCGACCCCGTTGCTGAAGCCCCGCTCCACCTGGGCGCTCCTGCTCACCACCCTGCTGACGATGACCGGCGTGTTCGCCGTCGTCAACGGCCTGGTCACCTCCATCGCCCAGAACCCGGACGCCGGGTTCGGGATGGCTCCGGACCTCGCGTCGCTCGCCTTCCTCACCCCGTACGCGCTGGTCGGCTGGGTGGTCGGCCCGCTCGCCGGACGCCTCGCGCCGACGCTCGGCTACCGCCGCATCCTCCGGATCGGCCTGGCCGGCAGCGTGATCGGCACGCTGATCATGGCGTTCGTGGGCGTGCACTCCCTCCCGGTGCTGATCGCCGCCACCGTGCTGCTCGGCATCACCTACGCGGGCATCGCGAACATCATGCTGAACGGCCTCGGGATCGTGCTCTCCCCGGCTGCGAACCCCGGCTTCCTGCCGGGCCTCAACGCGGGCGCCTTCAACCTCGGCGCCGGGCTCAGCTTCGCGCTGCTGCCGGCGATCCAGATCGCGACGGGGGCGACGGGACACTCCACGACCGGATACTCTGCGGGGATGATCCTCGGTGCTGTCATCACGGCCGCGGCGCTCGCCGTCTCGTTCCTCATCCCGCGTCCCGTCTCGGCCGAGGTGGCCGCCCCGGAGGCCGCACGGTGAGCACGGGCCGGATCGTCGTCGTCGGGTCGCTCAACGCCGACCTGGTCGTGCGCACCGAGCGGTTCCCACGGGCCGGCGAGACCGTCGCCGGCGGTGACCTGCTGGTCGGCGCCGGCGGCAAGGGGGCCAACCAGGCCGTCGCCGCCGGCCGGATCGGCGGCGACGTCGCGCTGGTCGGCGCGGTCGGGGACGACGCGCACGGCGAGCTGCTGCGCTCGGCCGTGGCCGCCGCCGGTGTGGACACCTCCCACGTGGTCGTCCGGGACGGCGTCGCGACCGGCACCGCTCTCATCACCGTGGACGCCCACGGCGAGAACACGATCGTGGTCTCCGCCGGCGCCAACGGCTCGCTCGCGCCGGACGACCTTCCGGACGACGTCTTCGACGGGGTGGCCGTGCTCGGCCTGTGCCTGGAGGTGCCGTCCGCGACCGTGCGCGCCGCCGCCGAGCGTGCCCACGCGGCCGGCGCGACCGTCGTGCTCAACCCGTCGCCGTTCGGCGAGACCGCGCGCGGCCTCGTCCCGGTCGCCAACGTCCTGCTCGTCAACGAAGGGGAGGCGGAGGCGCTCCTCGGCCTCGCGGAGGGCGCCGTCGCGTCCGACCCGGCCGCCGTGCGCGACGGGTTCGCCGCGCTCGGGATCGCGCGCGCGGTCGTCACCCGCGGAGCGGACGGCTGCCTGATCGTGGACGGCGACGCGGCCCCGGCGCGCGTCGCCGCGGTGCGGGTCACGGCCGTCGACACGACGGGCGCGGGCGACGCCTTCATGGGCTCGCTGCTTTTCCGGCTGGCGGAGGGCGACGCGCTGGTGGACGCCGCGCGGTTCGCGGTCGGGGTGGGCGGCTACGCGGCCGCGCACCCCGGCGCCCAGGCGTCGTATCCGGACCCCCGGGCAACTCGCGTCCTTCCTGGCGGAGCGCAGCACCGCGGCCTGACCGGCGCGCCCCTACGACGAGAACTCAGGCTCAGACCGTGTGGCGCGACGCGGCGGCGAGGGGGACGTGCCAGCGGAACCGCAGCGACAGCATCCGGAACGCGAAGACCAGCGCCGCGACCGCGGCCTCGCTCCACGGGTTGTAGCCGCCCGCGCTCCAGACCACGACGATGATCGCCGCCCCGAGCATCGCCGGGACGGCGTAAAGGTCGTGCGGATCGAACAGCTGCGGGTCGCGGTTGGCGACGACGTCGCGGAGGAGCCCGCCACCCACCGCGGTGGTCACGCCCAGCACGGCCGCGGAGATGGGATTGGCTCCGTGGCCCAGGGCGATGACCGTGCCTGTGATGCAGAACAGCGCGAGGCCGCCGCCGTCGAAGACGAGCAGCGTCCGCGGGAATCGCGCGACGGCCCCGACCAGGAAGTAGACCAGCACGGCCGCGACGACCGGCGGGGCCAGATAGATCGGGTTCGCGAAGGCGTTCGGCGTGACGCCGAGGATGACGTCCCGGATCACGCCGCCGCCGAGACCGGTCAGCGAGCCGAGCAGCAGGGACCCGATCACGTCGAACCCGCGCCGGGCGGCCAGCAGGCTGCCGGAGATGGCGAAGAAGAACGTGCCGAGGAGGTCCAGCACGAGGGGCACCACCATGGGGCCACTCTCTCACGGAACAGGGCGCGCACGGCGGCGCACGGTGCGCGCCCGCGGCACTTCGCCGTTTCGGATGCGCTTCATCGATTCCCGGCATGAACCAGTGTTCGCCTCGTGAACCGCGCCCCGCGCCCCGAGTGGCCTCTGTTGACGGCACTCGCCCGGACGGTCTATGTTTGCGTATCAACACCGAGCTACGCGCGTAGACAATGCGCGTAGATCAGCCGCCTTGATGGAGAGGACACCCCGTGGAACGCTTCGACGACGAGCGCACGCTCACCGCCGCCCGCGTCGTGGTCCTCGGGTCCGCCAACATCGACTCGTACGTCTACCTCGAGCGCTTCCCGCAGCCCGGTGAGACCGTCTTCGGCACGGCCGGTCGCCGCGGCCTCGGCGGCAAAGGCGCGAACCAGGCCGTCGCAGCCGCTCTGATGGGCGCGGCGACGGGATTCCTCGGCCAGATCGGCGCCGACGACGGCGGCGCGTTCGTCCGCGACGCGCTCGCGAGCGCCGGTGTGGACACCTCCGGCCTCCGTGTCGCTCCCGACGCCGTCACCGGGAGCGCCCAGATCACCGTCGACGGAACCGGCGAGAACACCATCGTGGTCGTCTCGGGGGCGAACGCCGAGCTGGGACCCGACATCGTCATGTCGGCGGAGGCCGCCGCCCTGCTCGACGCGCCCGGCGCGATCGGGCTCGCGCAGGGCGAGCTGCGCCCGGCGACCGTCGAGGCGTTCGCCCGCGCGTGCGCCGCCCGCGGCCTGCGCTTCGTCCTCAATCTCGCGCCTGTGGTCGACATCGCGTCCGACGTCCTCCGGCTCGCCGATCCGCTGATCGTCAACGAGACCGAGGCGCTGGCCCTGCTCGGCCGCGGCGGCGACGCTGCGTCGTTCGGGGCCGCGGACGCGCTCGACGCCGCCCGGCGCCTGGCGGGGACCGTCGCGGAGTCCGTCGTCATCACCCTCGGCGCGGATGGCGCTGTGGCCGCGACGGGGGACCGTCAGTGGCATCAGCCGGCCCCGGCTCCGGCCGTCGTCGTGGACACGACCGGAGCCGGAGACGCCTTCGTCGGCGCGCTCACGGCCACCCTCGCCCGTGGCGCCGACCTGGAGACGGCCGTGAGCCGGGGCGCCGCCGCAGGCTCCGCTGCTGTGGCAGCGCTCGGTACCGTCGACTCCTACGACGCGCTCCGCGTGCTCGCACGGGACGAGGTGGTGGTCCCGTGAGCCCGCGTGCCGCCCGCGTCACCCGCGAGGACGTCGCCCGCGAGGCCGGGACCTCCACCGCGGTCGTCAGCTACGTGATCAACAACGGCCCGCGTCCCGTCTCCGCGGCCACCCGGCGCCGCGTGCTCGAAGCGATCGAGAAGGTCGGCTACGAGCCCGACACGATCGCGCAGGCCCTGGCCTCCGGGGTCACCGGCAGCTACGGCCTGATCGTCCCGGACATCTCCAACCCCTTCTTCGCCGCGCTCGCCCACGAGCTGGAGGACGCCACGTCCGAGGCGGGCCGCGTGGTGCTGCTCGGCGATTCCGCGGAGAGCAAGGCGCGCGAGACCGAGCTCCTCAAGACTTTCGCGCGCCGCCGCGTCGACGGGCTCCTGTTCGTCGGCGTCGACAACGCCCCCGACCTCGCCCCGTTCGCGGGCAACCAGGTCCCGGTGGTGGTGCTCGACCGCGTCGCCCCCAACCAGACAGCGTCGTCCGTGGCGGTCGACAACATCAGCGCAGCGCGCGACGTCACGCAGCACCTCCTGGAGCACGGCTACACCGACCTCGCGATCATTGCCGGGCCGCGGCACCTCTACACCGGCCAAGACCGGTACGAGGGCTGGCGGCAGGCGCTCGCCGCGGCCGGGATCGAGCCGGACGCGCGCTGGGTCGTCGAGGCGCCGTTCACGCGCCGCGGCGGTCTGGAGGCCGGCCGCGCCCTGCTCGCCACGACGGAGCGGCCGCGCGCGGTCTTCGCCTCCAACGAGCAGCAGGCGATCGGTCTGCTCGCGGCGGCGGCGGAACTCGGAGTCCGGGTCCCGGACGACCTGGCCGTGATCTCCTTCGACGGCACCGAGGCGTCCGACTACACGGTGCCGAAACTCTCCGGCGCCGTCCAGCCGCTCGCCGACATCGCCCGCGCCGCTGTCGCGATGCTCGCGGCGGCGACGGACGGCGCATCGCCCACCTCCCGGGTCGTGACGCACGAACTGCGCATCCGACCCTCCTGCGGCCCCCACAAGGACTGACACCGCACCCGACCCACCCGCACCACCGCACCACCTGTACTGCCGCATCACCGCACCACCTCTACCCCTCGAAGCACCGGCCCAGGCCGACCCCGGTCCGGTGCACGTCAACGACGACAACGAAAGGCATTCCCGTGTCGAACCCCAACCGCCTCGCCCGCTTCTTCGCCGGCTACGGCCGCCTGACCATCTTCCTGATCCCCATCGGCGTCGCCACGAACTTCATCGGCGGCCAGCTCGCGAACCTCCTCAAACTGCCCATCTACCTCGACAGCATCGGCACCATCCTGGTGGGCGCGCTGTGCGGCGGCCTTCCGGGAGCGGTCGTGGGCGCCGTCTCCAACGTGATCAACTCGATCACCAACCCCACGACGATGGCCTACGCCATCATCAGCGTGGTGCTCGGCATCCTCGCCGGGTGGTTCTCGCGGGCGGGCTGGTTCCTGAAGCTGTGGAAGGCGCTGCTGACGGTCATCCCGTTCTCCCTCGTCGGCGGCGCGGGCGGCGCGCTCATCACGATCTGGCTGTTCGGAGGCCTCACCCCGAGCGGCAACAGCGTCATCGTCGCCGCGCTGCACGCGGCCGGCCTCGACCTGAACACCGCGGTGTACCTCGCGGGCATCCCCTTCGACGTGCTCGACAAGCTCCTCACGGTCCTGGTCGTCTTCCTGATCCTCAAGCGCGTCCCCGAGCGCCTGCTCACGAAGCTGCCGCTCGGCTCGATCTACCGCAAGACCAAGAAGACCGCGGCCTCCGCCCCGACCGCCTACGAGACCGACGACGACCTGTCGCTGGGGCGCTGACGATGACCTCCACAGCGAACGCGCCGGCCCTCGACGAGGCCTTCGTCGACCGGTTCCGGAGGCCGGCCACGCTGGGCAACCCGCTCCGGGACGCGAACCCGCTGATCGTGCTCGGCTCGGCGATCCCCGTCGCCGTCATGGCCGCGACGCTGCCGAAGCTGGTCGGCCCCGCCGCCGTCTGCGTGGCGATGCTGGTGCTCGGCGCTCTGGGCGGCGTGGGCGCGAGCTTCGCCAAGACCTACCTCCGGCTGTTCGGGATCGTCGGCGTGCTGCTCTTCGTCGTCCGCGTCATCTTCGCCTCGGACCGGCAGAGCGCCCTCTGGGCCTGGGGTCCCTTCGCGATCAGCGTCTCGAGCATCACCGACGCCGCGGCGTTCGTGTTCGTGGTCATGGCGATGTGCGGGGTGCTGACGCTGTTCTTCGCCCTCGTCCCGGTCGGCCACCTGATGCTCGCCCTGGAGCGCGTCGGCGTCAGCCGCAAGGCCAGCTACGTCGTGCTCGCCTCCTTCCAGGCGATCATCGATCTGGGCGCCAACACCCGCACGGTGATGGACGCGCAGAAGGCGCGCGGTATCGAGACCGAGGGGTCGCTCCTGCGCAGGGCCGGCGCGTTCTTCCCGGTGCTGACGCCGGTGTTCCTGTCCGCGATGGCGCAGACCGAGGAGCGCGCGCTCGCGCTCGACGCCCGCGCCTTCAACGCTCCGACGGCCCAGACGCGGCTCGTCTTCCTGCCCCGCACCACCGCCGTGCAGTGGGGCGCCCTTGTCCTCGTGTACGCCGGCGCGGTGTTCGCGATCGTCGGAAAGGTACTGCTGTGGCACTAGTCACCATGCGGGACGTGTCGTTCACGTACCTGCACGCCGAAGAGGCCGCGCTCGAGGGCGTGAACCTGACCCTCGAACCGGGCCTGGTCTACGGGGTCGTCGGGCGCAACGCCAGCGGCAAGTCGACGCTGTGCAACGTGATCCGCGGTATCGTCCCGCACTTCCACGACGGTGAGCTGACCGGCGACGTCCAGGTGCTGGGAACGAGCCTGGCGGACTGGGATCCCGCCGTGCTGTCCCAGCAGATCGGCTATGTGTTCCAGAATCCGTTCACCCAGATCTCGGGCATCCGCGGCACGGTGTTCGAGGAGATCGCCCTCGGGCTGGAAAACATGGGCGTCGACCGCGACACCATGATCGAGCGCGTGGTCGGCGTCGTCCACGAGCTGGGGATCGAGGGACTCATCGCGAAGAACCCCAACGAGCTGTCCGGCGGCCAGCGCCAGAAGGTCGCCTTCGCGTCGATCCTCGCGATGGAGGCCGACTTCCTCGTCATCGACGAGCCCACCTCCCAGCTCGACCCGGAGTCCTCGGAGGCGATCTTCGCGATCATCCGCCGGCTCAAGGAGCGTGGGACCTCGATCGTCCTCGTCGAGCACAAGATCGACCTGATCGCCGAGTACGCCGACCGCGTCATCGTCATGGAGCGCGGCACCGTCGCGGCCGAGGGCCCCGCAGCGGAGGTCCTGGCCTCGCCGCTGCTCGAGGCGGCGGGAGTCCCGCAGCCCGAGGTCACCCGCGTGGCGGCCCGGCTCGCCGCGGACGGCCGCCCGCTCGAACGCACGCCCATCACGAGAGAAGACGCCCGGCAGCTGATCGAGGCGCGCGTACAGGAGGTGGCCGATGTCCATCGTGCTCGATGACGTCACGTTCGCATACCCGGACGGCTCGCTCGCCGTCGACGGCGTCAGCCTGCGGATCGACCCGGGGGAGCGGGTCGCCATCGTCGGCCAGAACGGCGCAGGCAAGACCACGACCGTCAAACTGATGAACGGCCTGCTCAAACCGACCTCCGGCACGGTCGCGATCGACGGCGTCGAGACGACGACGCAGACGACGGCGACCACCGCCCGCACCGTGGCCTACGTCTTCCAGAACCCGGACGACCAGGTGTTCGCGCCCGACGTGCGCGGCGAGCTGGAGTACATGCCGCGGTACGACAAGTGGGATGGTGACAAGACGGCCGAGCGCGTGCAGCGCGCTGTCGGGATGACGGGCATCGGCCGCTTCCTCGACACCAACCCGAGCGACCTCCCGTTCGCGATCAAGAAGTTCGTCGCGATCGGCGCCGTCCTGGTCGGCGAGCCCCGCTACGTCATCCTCGACGAGCCGACCGCCGGTCTCGACAGCCGCGGCCTCGCCCTGCTGAACCGGATGATCGATCAGCTCGGCGCCGAGGGCGTCGCGGTGATCACGATCACGCACGACATGCGCTTCGTCGCGGACTCCTTCCACCGCGTGGTGGCGATGGCGAACCGCAAGGTCGTCGCCGACGGCGCGGTGGAGAATGTCTTCGCGGACGACGCCGTCCTGCACGCCTCCCGGCTGCAGCGGCCGGTCGCCGCGCAGCTCGCGCGCGACCTCGGCCTCAGCAGCACCGCGCTGCAGATCGACGCGATCGCCGCCCTCATCCCCTGACTCTGCCCTCGAACCTCCAACGAAAGGCCACAATGAAGCACTCGGTCATCCTCGACGTGGACACCGGCATCGACGATGCGATGGCGATCATGTTCGCCGTGCAGCACCCCGACATCGACGTCAAGGCGATCACCTGCCTCTCCGGCAACGTCTCCGTCGACAAGGTCGTCGCCAACACGCTCGCCGTGCTCGACCTGGTCGGCGCCCCGGACATCCCGGTCGCGGCAGGCGCCCGCCGGCCCCTGATCGAGCCCGCCAGGGATGCCTCCTGGGTGCACGGCGAGACCGGACTGGGCGACCTCCGCCTGCCCGTCGGCTCCCGCACGCCCGAGCAGGTGCACGCCGTCGAGCTGCTGCGCCGCGAGTTGCTCGCGGCCGACGAGCCGCTGACGATCGTCGCCCTGGCGCCGCTCACCAATCTCGCGCTCCTGCTGCGCGTCTACCCCGAGCTGGCGGACCGTGTCGGCCGGATCGTGTTCATGGGGGGATCCGCGTCGGTCGGCAATGCCAGCGCGGTCGCGGAGTTCAACATCTGGCACGACCCCGAGGCCGCGGCGATCGTACTCTCCAGCGGCATCCCGTTGACGATGTACGGACTGGACGTGTTCAACGTGGTCGAGGTCGCCGCCGAACGGGTGGCCGAGCTGGTGGCGTCCGAGCGCGCCGTCGACGCCGCGCTCGGGTCGCTGCTCGGGTTCCAGCTCGTGGACCCCGCCGACGGGACCGTGTTCAGCCACCCGCTGATCGGTGACGCGGGAGCGGTCTGCGCGCTGGTCGCCCCCGAGTTGTTCCGCTTCGAGACCCTGCCGGTGCAGGTGGACATCAGCCAGGGCGTCGGCCGCGGCCAGACGATCGTGGACCGCCGCGGCTACGGCGGCGAGGACGCCGTCTACACTCCGGGGCAGGCGCCCTGGCCGCGCGTCGACGTCGCCCTCGATGTCGACACCGCAGCCGCACTCCAGCTGTTCTTCGACGTCGTCACCGGCGTCCGCGTCTGAGAGCGGAGATCGCGGTATGCCCACCCCTCTCTACTTCGACTGCGACACCGGCGTCGACGACGCCCTCGCGCTCGCCTACCTGCTGCGTTCCCCCGAGGTCGAGCTCGCCGGCATCGGCACGGTCAGCGGCAACGTCAGCGCGGCGCAGGCCGCCGACAACACGCTGCGCCTGCTGGCCCTGGCCGGGCGCGACGTGCCGGTGGCCGTCGGCGAGCACCACCCGATCGCAGGCACCTTCCACGGCGGCGCGGCGCACGTGCACGGCGCCAACGGCCTCGGCGGCGTCGAGCTTCCTGCGGCCACGGCGACCCCGGTCACCGAGGACGCCGCGGACATGCTGCTGCGGCTGTCGCACGAACACGACGGCGCACTCGAGGTCGTCGCCGTCGGCCCGCTCACCAATCTCGCCCGCGCCCTGAAGCGCGACCCCGGGCTGCCCGGCCGGATCGCGAAGGTCACCATCATGGGCGGCGCCGCGCTCGTCCCCGGCAACATCACGCCGGTCGCCGAGGCGAACATCGGCAACGACGCGGAGGCGGCGCGCGCGGTGATCGCGGCGGAGTGGCCGATCGTCCTGGTGCCGCTGGACTCCACGATGGACAACGTGCTCGAGGAGACCGACCGGGTCCGCCTGGTCGAGGAGGGCGGCCCGCTGGCGAGCGCGGTCGGGCGGATGCTCGACCACTACTTCGACTTCTACGTCACGGAGTACGGCCGCCGCTCCAGCGCCCTGCACGACCCGCTGGCGGCGGCGCTCGCCGTCGGCGGGGTCCGCGCGGTGCTGGCGCCGGCCGTGCCGGTGGAGGTCGACGCGACGGACGGGCCCGGCCGCGGCCAGACGATCTGCGACCTGCGCGGACAGCGCTCCGGATCCGTCGACCGGCCCGGCGCGCACGTGCGCGTCGTGCTGCGCACCGAGCCGGACCTCGCCCCGCACCTGCTGGAGCGCGTGCTCGGCTGAGCGAGTCGTCATCGGGACCGGGCCGAGCAGCCCGCTACTCGCCGCGATCGAACCCGGTTCCCAGCGCGCTGAGCGCGAACGACGCGACGTCGAGGATCGGCGCCGCCGTGTACTGCGCGATCGTCCGCCGGAACTCGGGCAGCAGCGTGCACTCCAGCACCAGCGCGCCGATGCCCTCCAGCCGCCCGCCCGGCGCACTCTCGCGTTCGAGCACCGCCTCCACGCCGGTGCGCAGCGTGTCGAGGTCCCAGCCGTTGCCGTAGGCATGGTCGTTGGTGAGGATCCCGTCCCAGCCCGGCTGGTCCTCCAGCCCGACGATCGTCAGGCGAGGGTACAGCGGATCGGACGCGAGCATCCGGGTCGCCAGCGGCGCGGACACGGTGAGCACGCCGATCCGTCCGCTCGTGAGGGCGGCGGCGAGCGGGAGGAGGTCGAGGCTGCTCGTGAGGGTGTTCGCGGTCGGCAGGCCGGACTGGCGGGCGTAGTAGAAGAAGCCGCAGTCCGTGATGATCAGCGAGCAGTGCGCCAGCCGCTCCCTGGCCCGCCAGAAGGCGTCGATCGCGACCGGGTCGCCCGCGACCAGCTGCTCCACCCGGGCGCCGCGCGCGACGGCGTAGGACACCGGGATGCCCGGCCAGCTCGCCGGGTTCTCGAAGAAGCCGACCGGGTTGGCGCTGATGGCGGGAGCGCCCGCCTCGACGCAGTCGAGGTCGTCGACCGCGTACGAGTCGAGGTCGCAGAGGACGACGCCGAGGGTCCGCACGGTCATGCGGACACCGCGGTCACGACCGATCCCGCGGTCTCGCGCGCGGCGCTGCCGACGACGGCGACGGCGTTGACCTCCACCCGGATGCCGGGGATGTTCAGCTCCTTGCCGATCAGGATGCCGGTCGCGGTCGGCCCCGGCTTCGGGAAGTAGCTGAACCGGATGTCGTAGGTGCGCTGCCACTCCTCGACGCTGAGCTCGCCCGAGTAGAAGGTGTTGAACTGCACCACATCGCCCATCGTCCCGCCGAGGTCCTCGATGACCGCCTGCAGCGACTGCATCACCGCGTGGCACTGCGCCTCGATGTCGCCGGGGTGCCGCACGTTGCCGTGCTCGTCCAGGTCCTCCTGGCCGCCGACCCAGATCATGTCGCCGACCCGGATGCCGTGGCTGTGGTTGATGGTGAAGTGGCCGGGCACCTGCCAGTGGCCGGGTACCTGTGCGATGAGTCGTTCGGCGGTCATGGTGTCTCCTCGAAAAGCCGGTGATGGGGGGTCGATCACCAGTGTGCGAGCCGGAGCGCGGCCGCGCATCGTTTCGAGGACGGCGGACGCTGATGCTGCCGCAAGGGATTCTTCGGCTGGGCCTCAGCAGCTCTGGGCCGCGCTCACCAGCTCCCGGCCGCGACCGCCGCCTCGATCGTGGCCTTCTGGGTCACGGCGGCGCGGCTGATCTGGTCCAGCACCTCGCGGACGATCGGCCGGCGCTCGTCGGCGGCGCGGGTCACCGCCAGCACGCGGCGGCTGAGGTGCGGCCGGTCCAGCACGTGGATGCTCACCGGCGCGACATCGCGGTCGATCGAGAACGGCGGGAGCACCGAGATGCCGCGGCCGCGCGAGATGGACTCGACCAGGAGGAGGAGGTCGTCGGTGAGCCAGCGGACGTTCGGCTCGAACCCCTCCGTCCGGCAGGCGAAGCGCACCGCCTGGCCGCAGGCGCCCAGCTCGTCGGGCATCACCCACGGCTGATCCTTGAGGTCGGCGAGCCGGACCTTGGGCGGCAGCCCGAACGAGGGCGGTGCGATGACGACAAGCGGCTCGCGGAGGAGCTCGGTCGTGCGCAGGTAGTCGGGGAACGCCATCGGCACGTTGTCGTAGAGGTCGATGATCGCGATGTCCAATGCGCCGCCGAGCAGCAGGTCGATGCTCTCGCCAGGCTCGATGACGTTCACGGTCAGCTCGATGTCGGGAGCGTCGGCGGCGAGGCTCTCGGCGACCGGGAGCAGGACGAAGCGGGCGAACGAGGGGATGGTGCCGATGCGCACCCGGCCGGCGAGCTCCCCGCTCAGCTGGTCCATCTCGGCGCGGGTGGCCTCCAGGAGACGGAGGATGCCGCGGGCGTGCTCGACCAGGATCTCGCCGGCGCCGGTCAGGCCGACGCCGCGGGGGGAGCGGTCGAGCAGTTTCACGCCCGCCTCCCGCTCGAGGATGCTGATCTGCTGCGAGACCGCGGAGGAGCTGATGCCGATCGTCCGCGCCGCCCCGGCGAGCGAGCCCTGCCGCGCCACCTCGCTGAGCAGGCGCAGGCGAGGGACGTCCGGGAGCGAGTTGTCCGTCATGCGCACATTCTTCCATGATTAGTTGTACTTACGACAGTGTAGGGTTTATCGTAAGAAAAAGCTTCAACTCTCGCCCCCGAATCGAGTAGACGACGATGTCATCCGAACGCTCCTCCGCCGACGCCCCGGCGACCGCGGCGCCCCGCACCACCGGCGCCGCCGGCCACGTCCTCCGGGCCGTCGAGCACGCGATCGGCCAGGCCCGGTCCGACCTGATCTGGCTCAGCCACTGCATCCATTCGACGCCGGAGGTCGGGTTCCAGGAGCACCGCTCGGCCGCCATCGTGTCCGAGTTCCTACGCCGGCACGGCTTCGCGCCGACCGTCGGTGTGTTCGGGATGCCGACCGCGCTGCGCGCACAGGCCGGCACGGGCGGCCCGCGGATCGCGGTGCTCGCCGAGTACGACGCACTGCCCGAGGTCGGGCACGGCTGCGGACACAACGTCATCTGCGCCGCGGCGGTCGGCGCCTTCCTCGGCGTGAGCGCCCAGCTCGGGGAGCTGGGCGGTTCGGTCGTGCTGCTCGGCACGCCGGCCGAGGAGAACGGCGGCGGCAAGGAGGTGCTGGAGCGCGCCGGCGCGTTCGACGACATCGACGCCGTCGTCATGGTGCACCCGTTCACCGGGCCCGACGAGGTGGCGTCGTTCACCTCGCTCGCCGTGCGCGACGTGGAGGCGACCTTCCACGGCGTCGCGGCGCACGCCTCCTCCGCGCCGCACGCGGGGCGCAATGCTCTGGACGCGGTGGTGGCGTCGTATCAAGGGGTCGCCGCCCTGCGTCAGCACATCCCCGCCACCGACCGGCTGCACGCCATCATCACCAACGGCGGCGCTGCGACCAACGTCGTCCCGGCGACCGCGAGCCTGACCGTCGAGTTGCGCTCGGAGACGCTCGACGAACTGGTCGAGCTGTCCGGGCGCGTGCAGCACATCCTCGACGGCGCGGCCCTCCTCTCCGGCACTCGGCTGGAGGCGCGCTGGGATCCGTTCCCGGCGTACCTCCCGGTGCGCAGCAACGCGCCGCTCGCGGCCCGCTACTTCACCCACATGTCCGCGCGCGGCCGCAGGATCGTGCTCGACCCACCCGGCCTCGTCGGCGGCGGCTGGTCGACCGACCTCGGCAACGTGAGCGTCCGCAGGCCGTCGATCCACCCCACGGTCAGCATCTCGCCGAAGCCCATCGTCATGCACACGGCGCCCTTCGGCCGCCAGGCGGTGAGCCCGCTCGGCGACGCCGCCGTGATCGACAGCGCGTTCGGGCTCGCGGCGACGATGGCCGACTACCTGGCCGACCCGGCCCTGCGCGACGCGGTCGACCGCGACTTCGCGGCGGCCGGCGGCCGGGTGGACGTGGAGCGGCTGCTCGCGGCGCCGGCGAGCGCGCTCGCCCCGGCCTCCACCTTCTCCGGAACCTGACGATCATGCTCAACCCGGTCCATCTCCGCACGCTGTCCGTCGTGGTCCGCACGGGTTCGTTCGCGGACGCCGCCCGCCAGATCGGCTACACCGGCTCCGCCGTCTCGCAGCAGGTCGCGGCGCTGGAGCGGAGCCTCCGGGCGACCCTGTTCGAGCGGGACGCGCACAGCATCCGGCCGACCGCGGCGGCGCTCTTCCTGGCCGAGCGCGCCCACGACATCCTGATGGCGCTCGGCGCCCTGGAGGACGACATGCGCGGCCTCAGCTCGGGAGGCTTCGGCCGTCTGCGCGTCGGCGGCTTCGCGGCCGTGAACGAGCGTGTGCTCCCGTGCAGCCTCGCCGCCTACCGCCGGTCGCACCCGAACGTCGACCTCGCACTGGACGAGGGGGAGCCGGATGAGCTGGTGGCCAAGCTGCACGACGCGCTGCTGGATGTGGCGGTCGTCGCCGAGTACGACCTGGTGCCCCAGCGCTGGCCATCCGCTGCGACCGTGACGCCGCTGCTGGACGAGGAGCTGTTCCTCCTGGTGCCGGAGGGCCACGCGCTCGCCGGCGCGGGGACGGCCGCGATCGAGGACCTGGCCGCCGAGACCTGGGTCTCCACCCCGGAAGGCTCGGCCGGCGACAACTGCCTCGTGCGCCTGTGCGGGGGAGCGGGCTTCGACCCGCTCATCGCGATGCGCGGCGCCCGGACGGACTCGGTGCGCGGCCTCGTGCAGGCGGGGATCGGCATCGCCCTCGTGCCCGCGCTGTCCACGCTGCCGGGCGAGGGGACGGAGCTGCTGACCCTCGAGCCGGGCCTGCGGCGCCACGTGCTGGCGCTGCACCGGACGGAACACGAGAGCGCGCTCGCCGCGGACGCGGTGGCGGCCATGGCCGCGACGGCGAGCGGGCTGGTCGACGAGCGCACCGGCCTGTCCGCGCCCGGCGCGCCGCGCCGCCGCGTCGCAGAGGTCGAGTACCTCGCGCAGCGCGTAGCGGCGGCGGGCTAGCCCACGCACATTCGTGCCGAATGTCGACTCTCGGCTCGCGAAAGGCGACATTCGGCACGAATGTGCGTGCCCTCTCCGTGATGTAGGCGTTGGTTCGATATATACTCGACCCACGTCGATATATAGGAGACGGATTCATGACTCAGACGGCGCCCCCCGCCCGCAGTAAGAAGCTCATCGCCTTCCGGGACGATCAGGTCGCGGCGCTCGCGGCCATTGCGGCGGACACGCACACGAACTTCACCGCGACGGTGCTCGATGCCGTGGATGCCTACATCGCCGCACACGACCGGACGACCCGGCAGATGGTCGACCGGATCGTGGCGGAGAACGCCGGCCTGCTCGAGCGGCTGCGGGACGCGTGAGCGTACGGTATGTGACTCTGGAGGAGGCGCTCGTCGTCATCACGGCCGTGCACGGCGGTGAGCCCCTCGAGTACGTGCGCGACATCGTCCTCTTGCAGTCGGCGCTCGAACGGCCGAAGGCCACGTTGTTCGGCCGGGACGCTTATCCGGATGTCCATGCCAAGGGTGCTGCGCTGCTCCACTCGCTGCTGCGCAACCACGCGCTCCTCGACGGGAACAAGCGCACGGGGTGGATCCTGTGCGTGCTCTTCTTCCACGTCAACGGTTATGAGGAGCGTTACGAGGAGGACGCGATGTTCGACGTCATCCTGTCGATCGCGGCCGGCGAACTCGAGGAGATCGGCGACATCGCCCTCCGGCTCTCGTCGTGGTTCACTCGCTCTCCCCGGTGATCCCGGAGGTGGATTCGATGACGGCGGTCATCTTCTTGTTGAGCGCTTCGTAGAACATGGACAGGGGGAATTCGTCGTCCAGGACGGCGTCGGTGTACCCCTTCGGTGGCCCCGCGAGCACCTCGTCGGACAGGCCGCGTGCCCACACCGACGCCGGGTTCGGGGTCAGGGTCTCGGTGAGCATGTCGTACGCGGCGAGCCAGTGCGCGACCTTGGGCCGGTCGATCGACCTCCAGTACAGGTCGTTGATCCGGTCCGACAGGGCCACGACCACGTCGGGGACCTCGTCCCAGTCGATGGTGAGCTGCGTGTCGGTCCAGTGCAGGACATTGTGCTGGTGCAGCCAGGCGAACAGCAACTGCCCGCCGAGGCCGTCGTAGTTGCGGATGCGGCTGCCGGTGATCGCGAATCGGAAGATCCGGTCGAAGATCACCGCGTACTGCACCAGTTTCGCGTGGTCGCGGATCTGCTTCTGCGGCTCGGACAGTTCCGACTCCGGCAGGGCGCCCAACTGTCGTTCGAGCCGGACGGATTCGCGGAACGCGGTGAGGTCGCAGCGCAGTTCTTCCAGCGAGTAGAGGAAGAAGGGCATGCGCTGTTTGATCATGAACGGGTCGAAGGGCAGGTCGCCGCGCATGTGGGAGCGGTCGTGGATGATGTCCCACATCACGAAGGTCTCCTCCGTCAGGCGCTGGTCCTCCAGCATCACGGCGGCGTCCTCCGGCAGCTCCAGCTTCGTGATCTGTGCCGCGGCACGCACGACCCGGCGATAGCGGGCGGCCTCCCGATCCTGGAAGATCGCCCCCCACGTGAACGACGGAATCTCCGCCACGGACACGCTCTCCGGGAACAGGACCGCGGAGTTCGTGTCGTAGCCGGGCGTGAAGTCGATGAACGACAGGGACACGAACAGGCCGTTCGTGTACTGCTGCTCCAGCGCGCCGATGAAGTCCGGCCAGATGACCTCCACCAGCACGGCCTCGACGTACCGGTTCGTGCTGCCGTTCTGGGTGTACATCGGGAACGCGACCAGATGCGCGAGCCCGTCCTCCCGGTGGAGCTCGGGCCGGAAGGCGACGAGGGACTCTCGGAAGTCCGGCACGCCGAAGCCTTCGTGCGCCCACCGGGCGAAGTCGCGGCCAAGGGCCGCCAAGTACGCCGCGTCGTGCGGGAAGAGGGGTGCGAGCGCCGCGACGGACTCGCGGATGGAGCGCACCAGCTCCACCGCCCAGGTGCGGCTGGCCAGCTCGTCGAGCGAGCCGTCCTTCACCTGGAGTTGCTGGAGGTCGATGGCGGCTTGCTTCAGGGCGAGCCAGTCGGTGTTGGCGCGCAGGCGGTCGCGGTTCCGCGTCGCGGTGGCGGCGTACTCGGTCTCGGTGTTCATCAGATCCCTTTCGTGGCGATGGCGGGCGGGAGTGGAAGGCGGCGGGCGACGGTGTTGAGGTCGCATCGCCCGCCGCCGGTCTGTCAGCCTCCGATGAGGCGCGGGTCTCCGGTCTCGGCGGCGGACGCCGGGAGCCCGTTCTTCTCGAGGATCTTCACCAGCCGGCCGTCCTTCTTGATCGCCGACACGAAGCGGTCGAGCGCCGCGAGGAGCTTGGGGTTGTCGAGGGAGGTGGGGAACGCGGTCTGCGCGGGCTCGGTGGAGGCGGCGATCGCGGGGTCGGGCCGGGCGACCTTCACCTTCAGGCCGGGGGCGTTGAACTTCCCTGAGCCGAAGCTGTCCATCGCCGCCTCGATGCGGCCCGACTTCAGGTCTTGGTACATGTCCGTCGGGGACTTGTAGACCTTCAGCGCGTCGCCGAAGTACTGCTTGGCCTGAGCGACCCAGAGGTAACCGTCGACGGTCCCGATGGGCTTGCCCTGGAGCGAGGAGAGCGTGTCGAAGCCCTCCTTTGAGATGTACGCCATCTGGTCGAGGTAGACCGGGTTGGTGAGGCCGACGATCTTGGCGCGAGCCTCGGACCGCCACCACGCTCCGGCGGCGACATCGGAGCGGTCGTTCTGGACCGCGGGGATGACCGCGGCCGGGGCGACCGGGACACCCTTGACGGTGAGGCACTCCTCCGTGGCGAAGGCGTTGAGGATGTCGCCGTCGATACCGCCGATCGCCGCACCGTTCACCGTGACGAACGGGGAAATCGAGTAGGTGGTGACCGTCAGGTCGCCCTTGCTGATCGTGCTGAAGCTGTCCTTGGGCGTGCACCCGGAGTCGGCTCCTCCGCCGCCGGCCGCGCTGCACCCGGTGACGGCGGTGGCGAGGGCGGCGGCTGTTGCGGTTGCTGTGACGAGGCGGTGTCTCATGGTGCTGCTCCTTCGGGGAAGGGGTGGGTGGGGTGGAGCGGCGTGTCAGCTGATCAGGCGCGGCGCGCCCGTGTCGACCGCGGTGGCCGAGAGCCCGTGCTTCACGAGGATCTTCGCGAGCCGGCCGTCCGCCTTGATGGTCGTCACGAACCTGTCGAGCGCTTTCAGCAGTTCGGGGTTGTCGAGGGCGACCGGGAAGGTCGTCTGCGGCGGCTGGAGCGAGGCGCCGATCGCCGGGTCCGGCTTCGCCACCTTCACCTTCAGGGTCGGGGCGTTGAACGAGCCGGAGCCGGTGCTGTCGATCACGGTCTGGATGCGCCCGGCTTTGAGGTCCTGGTACATGTCCGTCGTGGATTTGTAGACGTTCAGTTGGTCGCCGAAGTAGGCCTTGGCCTCGCCGACCCACAGGTCGCCGTCCACGGTCCCGACCGTCTTGCCCTTCAGCTCGGAGAGCTTGTCGATGCCGGTCCTGGAGATGATCGCCATCTGGTCCAGGTAGACCGGGCCGGTGAGCCCGACGATCTTGGCCCGCGCCGCGGACCGCCACCAGGAACCGGCGGCGATGTCGGAGCGGTGCGTCTGCACGGCCGGGATGACCGCGGCGGTGGCGACCGGCGTCGCCTTGACGGTGAGGCACTCCTCCGTGGCGAAGGCGTTGAGGATGTCGCCGTCGACGCCGCCGAGCGTTGTGCCCTGCGAGGTGATGAACGGAGGGAGGGACGACAGGGTGACGATGAGGGTCCCCTTGTCGATGGTGCTGAAGGTGTCTTTGGGCTTGCAGCCTGCTGCGACGCCCGTATTGGCGGCGCCGCTGCAGCCGGTGAGGACGGTCGTCACGGCGACGACGACGGCTGCTGCTGCGGTGGTTGCGGAAAGGAGACGGTGTCTCATGGTGGGCTCGCTTTCAGAGGGGATGGGGAGTGGCTTCAGGGGGTGGGAACGGGCTCGCGGAAGCGCGCCAGCCGCTTTTCGACGCGAGTGGTCAGCCAGCTCGCGGGGATGGTGATGGCCGCGTAGAGGATGCCCGCCAGGGTCAGGATGCTCAGGTAGCGGAACGTGGTCGAGCCGATCGAGTACGCCTGCGACATCAGCTCGGGGACGGCGATCGTGTACGCGAGCGACGTCGCCTGGAAGATCATGATCGAGAAGCCGACGAGCGGCGGGATCGCGATCCGGAGTCCCTGCGGGACGACCACGTAGCGCAGCGCGTCGCGGCGGCTGAGTCCCAGCGCGTCGGCCGCCTCGACCTCGGATTCCGGGACGGCCTGGAGGCCGCCGCGCATGATCTCGCTGGTGTAGGCGGCGGTCGTCAGCCCGAGGGCGATGACGGACGCGGTGAAGGAGTCGAAGGTGACGCCGACGGTCGGGAGGCCGAAGTAGACCAGCTGCAGCACGACCAGCGCGGGGGTCCCCCGTCCGATCTCGACGATGACGATCGTGGTCGCCCGCAGCGCCCGGTTCTTCACATTCGCGCCGAGCGCGAGCAGCAGTCCGGCGGGCAGGCCGACCAGCAGGATCGCCCCGGTCAGGCGCAGGCTCACCCCCAGTCCGCCGAGCAGTTGCGGCCAGAACTGGATCCAGTCCTCGACGAGATTCATCGTGCGACCCTCTTTCGGAGCGTGGTGTCGAGGCGCCGGGTCAGCCAGGCGCACGGGATGGTCATGGCGATGTAGAGGGCGGCGGCCCAGAGGAACGGGACGATGCCGTTCGCGGTCTGGCTGGCGTCCTGCCCGGCGAAGAACACGATGTCCTGCACGCCGATCACGGACGCGATCGACGAGTCCTTGAGCAGCCCGATCGCGTAGGTGGCGGCGGCGGGGACAGACACGCGGAGCACCTGCGGCCCGATGACGCTGATGAGCGTCGCCGAGCGGGACATCCCGAGGGCGTCGCTCGCCTCCCACTGCCCGTCGCTGATCGCGGTGAGCCCGCCGCGGTAGATCTCCGCCATGTAGGCGGAGGTGACGACGCCGAAGGCGATGATCGCGGCGGTGAACGGGTCGAGTTTGATCGCGCCGCTGCCGATCCCGAAGTACAGGATGAACAGCCACACGAGCGGGGGGATGCCGCGGACGATTTCGATGACGGCGCGGGCGGTCGCGCGCAGCGCTGCGAACCGGGAACGGCGGGCGAGGACGAGCGGGACGCCACCGAGGGCGCCGAGTGCGAAGGAGCACACGGTCACCAGCAGCGTCATCTGGACGCCCTGGACGACGACGGCGAGGTGGTCCATGGGTCAGCGCTCCAGGACCGCGCGCAGGAACTGCCGGGTCCGGTCGGTGCCGGGGGCGGTGAACACCTGCTCGGGCTCGCCCTCCTCGAGGATGGCGCCGTTCGCCATCACGACGACGCGGTCGGAGACGTCGCGCGCGAACTGCATCTCGTGCGTGACGACGACCATCGTCATCCCGGACTTCGCGAGCTCCCGCATCACCGCCAGCACCTCCAGCCCGACCTCCGGGTCGAGCGCAGAGGTGGGCTCGTCGAACAGCATCACGTGCGGGTCGAGCGCGAGCGCCCGGGCGATCGCGATGCGCTGCTGCTGCCCGCCGGAGCAGCGCCCGGGGAACTGGTTCGCCTTGTCGGCCAGGCCGACCCGCTCGAGCAGCGCGATCGACCGGGCGTCGGCCTCGGCCCGGCTGCGGCCGAGCACGCGCTCCTGCGCCAGGCTGACGTTGCGCAGCACGGTCATGTGCGGAAACAGGTTGAACGACTGGAACACCATGCCGACGTTCCGGCGCAGCGATTGGAGCTGCTTCTGCTTGATCTCGGCGCCGGCGTCGATCTGGGTGCCCTCGACGCTCACGCACCCGCTGTCCGGCACCTCGAGGAGGTTGATGCAGCGCAGCAGCGTGCTCTTGCCCGCGCCGCTCGGGCCGATGATCGCGACGACCTCGCCCTCGCGGACGGAGAGCGACACGTCGTCGATGACGGTGTGTTCGCCGTAGCGTTTGACGACGGAGCGCAACGATATTGCGACTCCGTCGCGGTGATCTGGTTCCAGCATGTCGAACTCGTTCCTGGAGGCTGTGGAGACAATCGACCGGGACGGTGTCCGAGGTGTCCGTGCCTCCGCCGCGATGCGGAGACGCCGGCGGGAACACTGCGGCGTCGTTGTCGTGGATTGTGCTGGAACCAGGATGCGGCGACGCCACCGCGTGCGCTACGGATGGAGCGCCGCTGTCGGTTGGGGTGGCGTAAGGAGTGTTTTCGCTGGGTGTGCGGATGGCGCCGCGTCAGCCTCCGAGCGGCTCGGACAGTCCGCGCAGGTGCGCGATCAACTGCCCCGCGACCGCCTCGAACGGCTCGATGCTCGCCTGCGCGCGGCTCAGGATGACGCCGCCCTCGCTGCCGGCGACGAGGAGCGCGGCTGCGCCGCCGGCCGCGTCCGAGGGAACGCCGCCGACCGCGAGCAGTTCGGCGAGGAGGTCCGCCCAGTCGCGGAAGACGGCGCCGGAGCGCTCGAGCAGGTCGTCCGAGTCCGCCGCGACCGCGACGGCCACGGCCGAGCAGCCGATCTGGAAGTGCGAGACCAGGAGGAGCTGCCGCCAGGCGTTCAGGAATGTCTCGGCGACCTCCACCGCGGGCAGGCCGCGCGCCGACTCGATGACCGCGATCGACTTCGCGCGCTGAAGGTCGAGGGCCTGGGCGACCAGGCTCGCCTTTCCGCCGGGGAAGTGATGGTAGATCGAGCCGCGCGGCGCCCCGGTGAGGGCGAGCACCTCGGAGAACGAGGTCTCCTGGAGGCCCTTCTCGGCCAGCAGCCGGGCCGCGCCCTCGATCATGCGCGCCTTCGCGTCCGAGACCATCCGGGACCTTCCTGTCGACACACCTTGACTATGACGCTCATCATAATCCACACTGGACGCGCGACCCCGCAACCGAGGAGATGAGTCCTATGCCCATGATCGACGTCTACGCGACCGCCGGCACCTTCGCCGACCCGCGCACGCTCGCCGCGACCCTCGCGGACGCCCTCAAGACCATCGAGCAGGTGCCCGACATCCCGCTGTTCCGGAAGAACACCGCCGCCTTCGTGCACGAGCTCGCCGACGGTGCGCTCTCGAACGTCGACGGCGACTCCGATTACGTGCGCGTGCAGGTGCTGACCAACGCGGGAGCGCTCGACCGGCCGAAGCAGCTCGCCGTCGTCGAGCGGTTCACCGCCATCGTCGCGGAGGCCGCGGGCGATCCGTCGCTGGCGGACCGCACCTGGGTGCTCCTCACCGAAGCGGTCGAGGGCGGCTGGGGCCTGGGCGGGCATGCCAACACCAACGAGGAGCTCGTGCTGGCCGCCCGCGCGCAGATCGCCGAACTGCAGGCGGCGCGACAGACGGACTGACCCGGTCAGCCGGTCGTCAGGTCCTGCGCCAGCATCACCAGGATGCCGCTCGGCCCG
This sequence comes from Leifsonia sp. GW821-FHT13C09, assembly GCF_058806435.1. Taxonomy (NCBI): domain Bacteria; kingdom Bacillati; phylum Actinomycetota; class Actinomycetes; order Micrococcales; family Microbacteriaceae; genus Leifsonia; species Leifsonia sp. GW821-FHT13C09. Next base: position 104,904 of record NZ_JBXAPS010000004.1, read on the forward strand.
CGCAGGTAGGTCAGCTTGTAGACGTCCCGGTAGTTGGCGACCCCGCGCAGCGGGCGGCAGCCGTGCCTCGCCGCGACCTCCAGCGCCGCGTCGATGTCGTCCACCTGGAACGCGACCCGGTGCATGCCGATCTCGTTCGGGAGGGTGGGCCCGGTCTCGATCGCGTCGGGGTGCAGGTACTCGAAAAGCTCCACGCGGCCCTGGCCGTCCGGCGTCTGCAGCAGCGCGATCTTCGCGTGGTTGCCGTCGAGCCCGACGGCGGTGTCCGTCCACTCGCCGCTGACCGTGTCGCGGCCGACGACCTCCAGCCCGAGATCGGTGAAGAAGGCGATGGTCGCCTCCAGGTCACGGACGGCGATGCCGACGTTGTCGAGTCTGATGGGCATGCGTCGCATCGTACCCACCCGTTGCGCACGGGTACTCTGAGGCTCGCGCGCGACCCCGGTGCATCCGCGGAAACCCCCGTAACAGCGGGAATCCGGCGGCCGCGCGCGAACGCCGGTCAGGCTGGGAGAACACCTGCCTTCGGCTGCATGATGCATCGGAAATCCGTGCTTGGCAACAGCGGGTTTCGCGTATGCGGGTGCACCAGAGCCCGACCGATCGCTCGGCCGGGCTCTGGCGTATTTTCCCCATACCCGTAGCTACGGGGAACCATCAGCATACGTCCGTCCCCGGCGTCCGTCACCGGGGTCGCCGGCTCACTCCCGCGGCACCCGCACCCGCAGCGCGCCGGGGTCGACCCGCACGCGCATCGAGCTCACCTCGCCGAAGAGGTCGCCGTCGAGCTCGACCTGCTCCGGACGATTGGAACTCAGGACGATCTCCTTGCCCTTGAGGTAGTTCATCGCGTGCACTTCGTGGTCTTCGCGCATCAGACGGCGCCCGACGCTGGTGCGGCGGAGGACGCCGTTCTCCCAGAAGATCTTGACGGCGATCCGCAGCCAGCCCAGCACGTCCTCCGGGCGCAGCACCACGATGTCGAGGATCCCGTCGTCCACCGCCGCGTCCGGCAGCAGCATGATGTCGGCCTGCAGCGAACCGCAGTTGCCGATCATGACGGTGTGCGCGTGCAGGGTGTGCGTCCGGCCGCCGTCGAGCTGGTAGCGCAGGCGCAGCTCGTTCTTGTCGCGCAGCACTTTGCCGATCGCGTGCACGTAGGCGACCCAGCCGGCCTTGGCTTTCAGGTCGTCGTCAGTCGCCGCGATCATCTTGGCGTCGATCCCGAGGCCCGCCATGACCAGGAAGGCGCGGCGCTCGGTGCCGTCCCGGCCGTCGCGCAGCTCGGCCACGCCGACGTCGATGGGCCGGTCGGCGCCGTCGAACGCGGTGTCGAGCGCGTGCTCGGCGTCGTCCAGGGTCAGCGACAGGTTGCGGGCGAGCAGGTTGCCGGTGCCGGAGGGCAGCAGGGCGAGCGGGGTGTCCGTGCCGCGCAACTCCTCGGCCACGGTGCGCACGGTGCCGTCGCCGCCGGCCGCGATCACCACGTCGACGCCCTGTTCCAGCGCTTCGCGGGTCTGACCCGTGCCGGGGTCGTCGGCCGTGGTCTCCAGCCAGAGTGTGCTCTCCCAGCCGTGGCGGCGCTCGGCGGCCGCGAGGGCCTCCCGCAACCGTTCCGGGTCGGTCTTCGTCGGGTTGACCACGATCGCGGCCTTGCTCATCCGTCTCCCTCTCGCGCGTCGTGCTCGGGCGGCGCGACGCTGACCCAGACAGTACGCCTCCGCGCGCCGGCGTGTGCGAGGCTGGACGCGTGCACGTGCTCGACGACCCCGCCTGGAACGCCCTCACCGGCCCGCACGCCGCCTTCGCGGTGGGGGACGACCGGGCCCGCCGTTACCCGCCGGACATGTCGCCGTTCGCGTCCGTCGCCGACCGCGGCAGCGTCGCCGACTGGGACCGGCTGGCTTCTCTCGTCGGCCCGGGCGCGACGCTCGGCGTGTTCGCCGAAGCGGCACCGGAGGGCTGGGAGGCCGTCGCCGGCTACGACTGCTACCAGTACGTGTTCGAGGGTGCTGAGCTCCCGGCGGCGCCCGTGCTCGGGGACGACGCCCGCCTGGTGCCGTTGGGGGAGGCCGACGTTGCCGACGCGCTCGACTTGGTCGAGCGCACCCGGCCCGGCCCGTTCTTCCCGCGCACGATCGACTTCGGCGGCTACCACGGCGTGCGCGTCGGCGACCGCCTCGCCGCGATGGCCGGCCAGCGGATGCGCCCCGACGGCTGGTGCGAGGTCAGTGCGGTGTGCTCCGATCCCGAGTGGCGCGGCCGCGGCTTCGCGGTCCAGGTCATGCTCGCGGTCATGCGCGGCATCCTCGACCGCGGTGAGCAGCCGTTCCTGCACGTCGAGACCGTGAACGAGCGCGCGATCGCCGTCTACGAGCGGCTCGGGTTCACCCGCCGGAAGCGGCTGAACGTGCTGGTCTGCCGCGTGGCGTCGCACATTCGTGCCGAATCGCGCGAAACGCTGCTGCATTCGCGCGATTCGTGACGAAACTCCGTCGCCGCCGGCCCGCTACGCGGGCGGGGCGATGGGGGGTTTGGGGGGTTTGGGGTTCACTTTGCCGTCGGTGGGGGCGGGGACGGTGCTGCCGTCGAGCGTGACCATCGCCGGGAGCGGCTGCCCGAGCGGCGCAGGCCACGGCTTGGGCGGCACGGGCGTGGGCCGCGGGCTCGGCGGGGTCGGCTGCGTGATCGTGCTCCCGGGCGCGGGCGGCACCGGCCTCCCGAGGCCCGGCTGAACCAAGTGCGCGAGCGACGGGGCGTCGTCCACCCGGGGCACCCCGAACGTGCCGAGGCCGAGCAGGTCGCAGATCGTCTTCGGGATGGAGGCGTGCGAGTGCCACTCCGGGTCGATCGCCTGCGTCACGGCGCCGCCGAACATGAGCAGCGGGATGCGCGAGCCGCCGATGACCTGGAAGCCGTTCGGGTGCAGCGCGTCCGGCGCCGTCTCGATCGCCGGCGTCGGCACCGAGTCGGCGTAGCCTCCCCAGTCGTCCCAGGTCAGAATGAAGACCGTCTCGTCCCAGCCGCCGCCGTCGATCACCGCCTGGACGCGCTGCCAGACCAGCCCCTGCCCCTTGGTGATGTAGTCGGGCGCGGGGGTCGCCGGCGGGTGCTCGTCGTAACCGGCGGGCGACCAGACGTAGCAGACGTCCGGCAGCGTCCCGCCCTTCGCCATCGGGATGAACTGCGACGGCGGGTGCACCTCGCTCGACCCGGGCGGCGTGGAGGTGGTCTTGTAGAACTTGACCGGGTAGCCGTCCTGGTCGGGGAACGCGCCCCAGCTCACGCCGGCTTTCTGGGCGACGCTGAAGATCGAGGGGATGTCCCAGACCGGGTGCGCCCCGACGAACGGCGGGTTCTTGAGCGTCGGCATCTGGCCGCCCACCGCGAGCATGTGGCCGGGCGTGGAGTTCGAGCCGGAGCCGAAATGGTGGTCGCTGAACACGAAGCTCTTTGCGAGCCAGCTGTAATAGGGGATGACCTGGTCGTTGTCGAGCTGCATGGGCTCGGCCGGGTAATCGCCCGTCGCGTAGTGCACCCACGCGTTCCGGTCGTGGGGTTGATCGAAGTCGGGTGCGCTGGTGCGCAGGTTCCCGCGGTTCGCGACCTCGGCGCCCCAGTCCGCGAGGGAGGGGAAGTAGAAGTCGGTTGTCTTGTTCTCCTGGATGAAGACGATCACGCGCTTCACGGCTGCCATGGGGACTACGCAAGCACGGGAGGAGGCGACGCGCCAGTCGTCAGTTCACCCGACCATCCCCGTCATCGCCGCCGCCCCCGCATCCGCACCCGTCAACGTCCCCAGCCCCCACGCTTCCTCGACTGTCCGCAGCAGCGAGTAGTGCGTGAACGGCGTCGCGACGACGGTGTGCGCCCGCGCCGCCGGCCCGGCGAACACGCAGGCCACCACGTTGTCGCCCGAGTCCCCCTCATCGAACGTGATCACGAGCAGCGACCGCTGCGTCATGAACGCCGGCGACGCCAGGATCGCCGGGACGTTCGCCTTCAGCCAGGCGTCGCCTGTCGCGACCGAGCAGTCGTGCATGTCGTTGCAGAGGTTCGGGCTGATGAAGGAGAACGCCGGGAGGCTCGACGCCGAGGCGAGGTCGCCGGCGAAGCGGGAGTACGGGACGTCGTGCGCGGCGCAGTACGCCGCGGACGACGTCACGCTCGGGAAGTACAGGAACGGGTTGTGCTTGACCGCGTACAAGGGGGTGTTCCCTGTCTCGCAGGGCGTGGGCATGCTCTCGGCGTACATCCGCCACGACCGGCCGGCGCGGTCCAGTTCCTGGGCGAGGTTCGGGCCAATGACCAGGCAGGAGCCGCCCGGCGGGTTGCAGTCCGAGGTGATCCCGTCGGTCGTGCCGCTCGTCAGGGCCAGGTAGTTCGGGAGGCTGGGGTGCGTCACCGCCGAGTACGCAGTGGCCAGCGCTCCCTCCCGAGCGAGGGAGGTCAGGTAGGGCGCCTGCGGGTCGCCGATGACGGAGTGCGCCGGCTTGTTCTCATCGACGATCACGACGATGTGCTGGATCGCGCTGGACGCGGGAGCCGGGGACGCCCTGGAGGGTGTGGGCAGCGGCACCGCGGTGGAAGACGTCGGCGCGCGACTCGGCACCAGGCTCGGCGCCCCGAGCGGCGGCCCGCCGGGTGCGCAGCCGGCGAGGGCGAGCAGCAGCGCCGCCGCGCATCCGGCCGCCACTGGTCTCCCGATCATTGCGGCCTCCCGATCATCGGGACCTCCCGCTCATGGCAGCACAGTACGCCGGCAGGCCGTGCGCGCCCACCGGACGCGCCCGCTCGGCGGACCCGCCCGCTCAGCGGACCCGCGCGCTCAGCGGACCCGCCCGCTCAGCGGACCCGGCGCACTCAGCCCAGGGGCCCCTCGCAGCTCTCCCGCAGCAGCACCGTCACCGGCAGTTCCGTACTCACCGGGTCCAGGTCGGGGTCGGTGACCCGCGCGACCATCGCCCGCACCGCGGCGCGGCCGAGCTCCAGCATCGGCTGCATCACCGTCGTCAGCCGCGGCTCGGAGCGGGCGCCTTCGTCGATGCCGTCGAAGCCGGTGACGATGATGTCCTCCGGGACCCGCACGCCGGCGGTGCGCAGCGCGTCCAGGACCCCGAGCGCCATCTGGTCGTTGGCGCAGACCAGGGCGCGCGGGAGGCGGCCGCGGGCGATCAGGTCGTCGGCGACCGCGCGGGCGCGCTCGCGGGAGAACTCGCCGTGCAGGACCGGGAGCGCCGTCGGGTTGATCCCGCGGCCCTCCAGCGCGTCCGCGAAGCCGGCGTAGCGCTCGGCGTCGTCAGGGGAGTCGAACGGCCCCGTCAGATAGACGGGGTCGCGGATGCCGTGGTCGTCGATGAGGTGCTCGGTGAGCGCGCGCATGCCCTCGCGGTTGCGCACCGTGAGGTGGTCGAAGTGGTCGCCGCGGCGCTGGCCGGCGAGGTAGACGACCGGGATGGTGTCGCCGATCCGCTTCAGGACGTCATGGGGCGCGCTCTGCGCGATGACGGCGAGGCCGTCCACCTTGCCTGCGAGATCGTTCAGCGTGAGTTCGACGCTCTCCGGGGAGCGGCCGCGCCCGACGCAGATCATCAGCGAGAAGCCCTGGCGCCACGCCTCCAGCTCGCAGCCGCGCAGCACCTCCTCGAAGTACAGGTTGGCCCCATTGCCGTGGTCCGGCTTGGCGGGGTCGCGGCGGACCTCCACCGTTCCGGTGTCGCTGACCTCCGCATCGCTCAGGTCCTCGACCGCGTCGACCCCGGGAAGGAACAGGCCGAGGACGCCGGTGCGGCGGGCCGCGAGGCCGCGGGCGCTCCCGCTCGGCACGTAGCGGAGCTCGCGCACGGCGGCGAGGACCCGTTCCTGAGTGGAAGCGCGTACATCGTCGGGTCGGGTGAGGACGCGCGACACCGTCGCGATGGACACGCCCGCGTGCGCAGCGACATCATACACCGTCGGTTTTCTCGCCACATTTCCCCCGAGTTCGTCTGTGAATCCGTTGCCAGATTCTCATTGTGGCACGAGGAGACTTGTTTGCGGGTGGGGTTGAAACACTTTTCGTATGCGCTTACAGTGGCGGAGCACCAAGTCATCGTCGACTGAAGGGACCACACCGCGATGAAAATGTCCAGAACGCGCCTCCGCCGTTCACTCGTGGCCGTCGCCGCAGCAGCATCACTGCTCGCGATGAGCGCCTGCAGCCTCCAGACCTCCGGGTCGAACAACAACAACTCGGGCGCCGCCAGCGGTTCCCTCCTCTTCGGCGCCGACGGCGGCAACCCGACGTTCGTGCGCAACTTCAACCCGTTCGCACCGACCGCGCGCACCGGCGCGCACTACATGTACGAGCCGCTCCAGGTGGTGAACTCCATCGACGGCAAGGCCACTCCGTTCCTGGCGACGGGCGACAAGGTCGTCGACCCGAAGACGATCGAGTACCCGATCCGCAAGGGCGTGAACTGGTCGGACGGCAAGCCGTTCACCCCCGCGGACGTCGTCTACACGTTCGACCTCATCAAGAAGACCTCGGCGCTCGACCTCCTCGGCCAGTGGCAGAACATCGACACGATCAGCACCTCCGGCGACACCGTGACGTTCCACCTGAAGAGCCCGAACGTGCCGGCCGCGAGCATCATCGACCAGCAGATCATCGTCCCGGAGCACATCTGGAAGTCGGTCAAGGACCCGGTGACCTGGACCAACGACAACCCGGTTGCGACCGGCCCGTACGTGGTCGGCAGCTTCGCGCCGAACCAGTACACGATGGTGAAGAACACCAAGTACTGGCAGGCCGACAAGGTCGCCGCCGAGAAGCTGGTGCTGCCGGCCTCCAACAGCGGCCTGCAGCTGGTCAAGGGCGGCTACGACTGGGCCTACTCGTTCATCGACAACGTCGACAAGACCTGGGTCGGCGCGAACAAGCAGCACAACAAGTACTGGTTCCCGCCCGGCGGCACCATCTCGCTGATCCCCAACCTGACCAAGGCACCGTTCAACAACGTCGACTTCCGGATGGGCCTCAGCTATTCGCTCGACCGCGACAAGATCGCGCAGGACGCCGAGGAAGGCTACGTGAAGGCCGCCGGCCAGAACGGCCTGCTCCTGCCGAACTCGCAGCAGTGGCTCAACTCGTCGCTGCCGAACCAGGGCATGATCTCGCAGGACACCCAGAAGGCGCTCGCCTCGTTCGCCAAGGCCGGGTACACCCAGCAGGGCGGCAAGCTCGTCAACGCCGCCGGTCAGCAGCTCGCGCTCACGATCACGACCCCGAACGGCTACACGGACTGGCTGCGCGGTGTGCAGGCCGTCCAGGCGCAACTCCAGGCGATCGGGATCCAGGTCACGATCGACCAGCCGCAGCCGGCCGCCTACACGCAGGCGCAGAACCACGGCGACTTCCAGCTCCTGATGGGCGCGTTCGGCGGCGCCGGCAGCGTCTACCAGGACTTCAACACGCTGATGAGCAGTGAGTTCGTCAAGCCGGTCGGCACGGCCGCGTCCGGTAACTTCGAGCGGTTCAGCGACCCGCAGGCGGACTCGCTCCTCCAGCAGCTCCGTTCGGCCACCTCGACGAGCGACCAGAAGAAGTACATCGACCAGCTCCAGCAGGTCATGTACGACAAGATGCCCGTCATCAGCATGTTCTACGGCGGCCTGTGGGGCCTGTTCAGCGACAAGAGCTTCACCGGCTGGCCGAGCGCGAGCGACCCGTACGCGACCCCGGCCACCTGGACCGAGAACTCGCTGCTGATCCTCACGCACCTCACGAAGGCGAAGTGATCGCCGGGCCGGTCGCGGGCCGCCCCGCGACCGGCCCGCTCCCGCCTGCCACGAACACGGAAAGGAGGTCGTCGTGCGCTATCTGCTCGGAAAGCTGGGACTCTTCGTCCTCACCCTCTGGGCGGCCGTCACGGTCAACTTCATCCTGCCGCGACTGATGCCCGGCTCGCCCGCGGACGCGGCGATCGCCAAGCTCAGCCAGAACGGCCCTGTCTCGCCCGCGATGCGCGCCTCGATCGAGGCCCAGCTCGGCGTGCCGACCGGCAGCCTGTGGGACCAGTACGTGACGTACCTGAACCAGGTCGTCCACTTCGACTTCGGGCCGTCGTTCAGCTACTTCCCGCAGTCCGTGTCGAGCCTGATCGGCGCGGCGCTGCCCTGGACGCTCGTCCTCGTCGGCACCGTCACCGTCCTGGCGTTCGTGCTGGGCACGTTGCTCGGCGTGCTCGCAGCCTGGAAGCGCGGCACGGCGCTCGACACGATCCCGACGGTGGGCGGCCAGTTCCTGTCGGCGTTCCCGTACTTCTGGATCGCGCTGCTGCTGCTGTTCTTCTTCGGCTACGTGGCCGGCTGGTTCCCCACCAGCGGCGCGTACTCGCAGACGGCGACGCCCAACTGGAGCTGGGACTTCTTCACCGACGCGCTGTACCACGGCATCCTGCCCGGCCTGACGATCCTGCTGACCGCGTTCGGCGGCTGGATCATCGGGATGCGCAACACCATGGTGAACACCCTCGGCGAGGACTACGTGACCTTCGCGGAGGCCAACGGCCTGCGGACGCGCACCGTCGCGCTGCGCTACGCGGCCCGCAACGCGCTGCTGCCGCAGTTCACGTCGTTCGGCATGGTGCTGGGCGGCGTCGTCGGCGGCTCGCTGCTGGTGGAGACCGTGTTCGCCTACCCGGGCGTCGGCCTCCTCCTCTTCCACGCGGTGACCAACCAGGACTACCCGCTGATGCAGGCGCTGTTCCTCATCATCACAGTGAGCGTCCTGATCGCGAACTTCCTCGTGGACATCCTGTACGGCGTGCTCGACCCGAGGACCAGACGATGACCCCAGAAGACCAGCTCACACAGCCACCGAGTACCACGTCCGTCCGTGCGACGGAGCTCGCAGCCGCCTCCGCGGGCGAGCAGAGACAGTGGAACCCGTTCCGCGTGCTCGGCCGCGCGGTCGGGACCATCTGGTCCGAGCCGAAGGCCCGCTTCGGCGTCGTCCTCCTCCTGCTCTTCGTCCTGATGGCGATCTTCGCGCCGCTGATCGCGCCCTACGACCCGCACGACACGTCCTTCCCGCACAACCAGGACGGCAGCGCCGCGCACCTGCTCGGCACCACCGGCGTGGGCCAGGACGTGCTGTCGCAACTCATCTGGGGCGCCAGGGTGTCCGTCTCGGTCGCGCTGATCGCGGGCCTCCTGAGCACGATCGTCGCCATCCTGGTCGGGCTCAGCTGGGGCTACGTCCGCGCGTTCTGGGGCGAGGGGGTCGGCTTCGTCGTCAACCTGTTCCTCGTCATCCCGTCGCTGCCGCTCATGATCGTGATCGCCGCGTACCTGCACAACGGCGGCATCGCCGTGATCGTTTTCGTCGTCGTGGTGACGGGATGGGCGTGGGGTGCCCGCGTGCTGCGCTCGCAGACGCAGACCCTTCGCTCCCGCGACTTCGTCACGGCGGCGAAGTTCAGCGGCGAGAGCCCGAGCAGGATCGTGTTCCGGGAGATCCTGCCCAACATGACGTCGCTGATCGTGGCGAGCTTCTTCGGCGCGGCGACCGCGGCCATCCTCGCGGAGGCCGGCCTGGAGTTCCTGGGCCTCGGCGACCCGAACACGGTGAGCTGGGGAACGATGCTCTTCTGGGCCCAGAACAGCAACGTGCTGCTCACCGGCCAGTGGGTGCAGCTCTTCGCGCCCGGCTTCATGATCGCGCTGTTCGCCGTCTCCATGACATTCATCAACTTCGGGGTCGACGGGCTCAGCAACCCGCGCCTGCGCGAGAGGAAGGCCGCACGATGAGCCTGCTGAAGGTCGAAGACCTGTCCGTCGTCTACGACGAGGGCAAGGGGCGAGCGTTCGAGGCGGTCAAGCACGTCGGCTTCGAGCTCGACCAGGGCGAGTTCGTCGGCCTGGTCGGCGAGTCCGGGTCGGGCAAGTCCACGCTCGGCTACGCGCTCACCCGGCTGTCGAAGCCGCCCGCGCGCATCGCGGGCGGCCGCATCCTGTTCGACGGCATCGACATCGCCGCCCTCTCCACGGAGGAGGTGCGCACCCAGCGCCGGGGCGGCTTCGCGATGGTGCTGCAGTCGGGCATGAACGCGCTCAACCCGGTGCGCACCATCCGCAACCACTTCCTCGACATCTTCGCCGCGCACGGACACGTGCCGCCGCGGGCGCGCGCCGCCCGAGCGGAGGAGCTGATCGCCAAGGTCGAGCTTCCCGAGGCCACGCTCTCCCGGTATCCGGGCGAGCTGTCCGGCGGGATGCGCCAGCGCGTCTCCATCGCGCTCGCGCTCGCCCTCGAGCCGCGGCTGATGGTGTTCGACGAGCCGACCACGGCGCTCGACGTGCTCGTGCAGCACGCCGTGATGAACACCATCCGCCAGCTCCAGGCGTCGGAGAACTTCACCGCCGTGCTCATCAGCCACGACCTCGGAGTCGTGCTGGAGGCCACCCAGCGCGTGCTCGTGATGCACGACGGCGTGATCGTGGAGGACGCCCCGAGCGGCCGCATCCTGAACGCGCCGGAGCATCCGTACACACAGATGCTGCTGAGCCACTACGGCGACCCGCGGGCCGCCGAGGTGAGCGTGCCCGGGCTGGAGCGCCGCACCGCGGGCGCGGCGCGGCCGGCTCCCGTGACCGGCGCCGTCTCCGGCGCGCGCGCCACCGGGAACGCCGCCCGGCAGAGCATCGGCGCCCGAGAGCCGATCGTCGTCTCCCACCTCACGAAGGTCTACCCGAAGGGCCGCAGGGGCGGCGCGACGCGGGCCGTCGACGACGTGTCGTTCACGCTGGAGCCCGGGATGTCGATGGCGCTCGTCGGCGCCAGCGGCAGCGGCAAGTCGACCATCGCCAAGATGATCACCGGCGTGGAGCGGCCGACCTCCGGCACCATCGCGTTCGGCGACGCGCGGATCGACACCCTCCGCGGCCGCCGCGCGCTGAAGCAGCTCCACTCCGAGGTCCAGATGGTGTTCCAGGACCCTTACGCGGCGCTCAATCCGCTGCACACCGTGGAATACATCCTGACCCGGCCGGTCGAGAACTTCACCGGCCTGCGCGGGCGCGCCGCACGCACCCGCGTGCTGGAGCTGCTCGAGACAGTGGGCCTCACGCCGGTCGAGAAGTTCGCCACCCGCCTGCCGCACCAGCTCTCCGGCGGCCAGCGCCAGCGCGTGGTCATCGCCCGCGCGCTCGCCAGCGACCCGCAGGTGATCATCGCCGACGAGCCGGTCTCGATGCTCGACATGTCGCTGCGCGCCGGTGTGCTCGCGCTGCTGGAGGAGCTGCGCCGCACCCGCGGGGTCAGCATGCTCTACATCACCCACGACCTGCTCAGCGCCCGGCTCGTCACGGACCGGATCATGGTGCTCGACAAGGGCGTCGTGGTCGAGCGCGGCGACACCGCCGAGGTGCTGCAGCGCCCGCAGGACGACTACACGGTGCGGCTGCTCGACGCCGTGCCGACGCCGTCGCGGGGCTGATCGGCCCCCTCACTCGACCGAAACACCAAGGAGAACTCTGTGCTCACTTTCCCCGACGGCTTCCTCTGGGGCGCCGCGACCGCCGCTCACCAAGTGGAGGGCAACAACGTCAACAGCAACTGGTGGGTCATGGAGCACACACCGGGGACGTCGATCGTGGAGCCGAGCGGCGACGCCGCCGACCACTACAACCGGTACCCGGAGGACCTGCGCCTGCTCGCGGACGCCGGCCTGAACAGCTACCGCTTCTCGGTGGAGTGGGCGCGCATCGAGCCGGAGCGCGGCTTCGTCTCGCGCGCCAACCTCGACCACTACCGGCGGGTGATCGACGCCTGCCTCGACGTCGGCCTGGAGCCCGTCGTCACGCTCATGCACTTCACGGTGCCGCGCTGGATGGACCAGGCCGGCTTCTGGCGCAACCCGGAGGCGCCCGACCTGTTCGCGCGTTACACCGAGACGGTGCTGCCGATCCTGCAGGACGGAGTGCGTTACGTCTGCACGATCAACGAGCCGAACATCGCGGCGATGCTTGCGGGAGGGGAGAAGGCGGAGAACCTGGTCGCCTACGGCCTCCCGAACCCCGACCTCCAGGTCGCGGACGCCCTGCTGGCCTCGCACCGCCGGTCGCGCGAGGTGCTGTCGTCGGTGTCCGGCCTGCAGAGCGGCTGGACGATCGCGACGCAGGATTTCATGCCGACCGACGAGCCCGGCTCGGCGGAGATGCTGCACGAGTACGGCTACCCGCGCGACGACTGGTATCTGGAGGAGTCCGCCGGCGACGACTTCGTGGGCGTGCAGGCGTACACCCGCACGTTCATCGGACCCGAGGGTCCGCGTCCCGTCGCAGAGGACGCCGAGACCACGCTGACCGGCTGGGAGTACTTCCCGCAGGCCGCCGCCGACGGCATCCGCTCGGCGTGGGAGAAGAGCGGGCACACCCCGATCATGGTCACGGAGAACGGCATCGCGACCTCGGACGACCACCGCCGCATCGACTACACCGAGGCGTCGCTGCGCGCCATCCACGAGACCATCGCCGAGGGCGTCGACGTGCGCGGCTACCTGCACTGGAGCGCCCTGGACAACTACGAGTGGGCCAGCGGGTACCGGCCGACGTTCGGGCTCATCGGGGTGGACCTGGCGACGTTCGAGCGCACGCCGAAGCCGTCGCTCGGCCGGCTGGGCTCGATCGCGCGGCAGAACGGGTTGTGAGCGCAGCCTCCTGATCCGGCGGGCGGGTGAATTCACCCGCCCGCTGTTGCGTCTGCGCACCCTCGATGCCACTATTTACTGAACGATCGGTAAGGAACGAGGAGGTTCCGCGGGTGGTGCGCAGATGAGCTCAGAATCAGTCCGGCCCATGATGCTCCGCGACCGCGCCTCCGCGGCGCTCGGCATGGTGGTACAGAAGGACGAGCCGGGCGAGGCGATCGTCAGCATGGCCGTCCGCGAGGACATGACGAACGGGTTCGCCATCACGCACGGCGGCCTGGTGTTCGCGCTCGCCGACACCGCTTTCGCGATCGCCTGCAACGAGGACGAACGGGTGACCGTCGCCGCCGGCGCCGACATCACCTTCCTCAAGTCCACCCGGGCCGGTCAGACCCTCACCGCTCGTGCTGTGCGCCGCACGGTGGTCGGCCGTAACGGCGTCTACGACGTCACTGTGACCGACGAGACCGGCGAGGTCGTCGCGGAGTTCCGCGGCCGCTCGCTCACCACCAACCGGTCGGCCGTCGAGCACGGCGGCAGCACCACCGAATGACCCCGTAAGGACACCATGTCGACGACGACACCGGCCCCTGCCGCCCCGGACCTCACCGAGGTCGACCCCACCGCGATCAGCCTCGACGAGCTCCGCGACCTCCAGCTGAAGCGCCTGCAGTGGACGGTGCGGCACGCTTACGAGAACGTGCAGCTCTACCGGGCGAAGTTCGACGCCGCCGGTGTCCGCCCGGACGACATCCGCACGCTCGGGGACGTCGTGCGCCTCCCGTTCACCACCAAGGAGGACCTGCGCTCCACCTACCCGTTCGGGATGTTCGCGGTGCCGATGGAGGAGGTCCGCCGCATCCACGCCTCCTCCGGCACCACCGGGCGGCCCACCGTCGTCGGCTACACGCAGGGCGACCTCGACCGCTGGGCCGGGCTGGTCGCGCGTTCGCTCCAGGCCGCTGGGGTCGCCGCCGGCTGGAAGGTCCACAACGCCTACGGCTACGGGCTGTTCACCGGCGGCCTCGGCGCCCACGCCGGCATCGAGCGGCTCGGAGCGACCGTCATCCCCATGTCGGGAGGCCAGACCGCGCGGCAGGTGCAGCTGATCCACGACTTCGAGCCGGACGCCATCATGTGCACGCCCAGCTACCTGCTGACCATCGCCGACGCGATCGAGGCCGCCGGGCTCGACCCGCGCGGGACCTCGCTCAAGGTCGCGATCCTCGGCGCCGAGCCGTGGACGAACGAGCTCCGCCACGAGATCGAGCGGCGGCTCGGCCTCGACGCGGTCGACATCTACGGACTCAGCGAGGTGATGGGGCCGGGCGTCGCGAGCGAGTCGGTGGTCACGAAGGACGGCCCGCACGTCTGGGAGGACCACTTCCTCCCGGAGGTCATCGACCACGAGACCGGCCTGCCGGTGGCCGACGGGACGACCGGCGAGCTCGTCTTCACGTCGCTGACCAAGGAGGCGTTCCCGGTCATCCGCTACCGCACGCGCGACCTGACCCGGCTGCTGCCCGGCAGCGCCTACCCGGCCCTGCGCCGCATCGAGAAGATCACCGGCCGCGACGACGACATGATCATCCTGCGCGGGGTCAACCTGTTCCCGACCCAGATCGAGGAGCTCGTCCTCGGCATCGAGACGCTGACGCCGCACTTCGTCCTCGAACTGCGCAAGGACGGCCGGATGGACGCGCTCACCGTGCGCATCGAGCGCCACCCCGAGCTCGACCGCGAGGTCTGCGAAGCCGCGGCCCAGGTGCTCCGGCAGAAGATCAAGGTCCACATCGGCACGACCGTCGACGTGGTGCTCGCCGAGCCGGCGGAGCTGCCCCGCAGCGAGGGGAAGTACAAGCGGGTGTACGACTACCGCTGAGGCGCGGGGCTCAGCGTTCGTCGGCGGGGAGGAAGACGCCGAGGGCCCGCGCGACGCGACGCAGCGTCTCCTTGAGCTGGTCGAGCTCGTCGTCGTCCAGCCCGAAGTCGACCGCGGCCTCGGCGTCCAGCGTCTCGTGCTGGACCGTGTGCAGGAGCTCGGCGCCGGCGGGCGTGAGGGAGACGTCCAGCCGCCTGCCGTGAACGGTGCTCTGCGTGCGGCTGACCAGACCGCGTTCGAGGAGCCGGGCGATGGCCGCGGACATCGACTGGGCTGTGACGCCCGAACGGTCGGCGAGCTGCGCACCGGTCAGCGTGCCGGGGTGCTCGATGTCGAGCTGGGCGAGCGCCGACAGCTGCGCCGGCGTGAGCCCGTAGTCGCGAAGGCGCTGGTCGAGACGGTGCGCGAGCGCGCCGTCGATGCGCCGGACGAGATAGGTCAGCCGATCGCCGAAGTCGCGCGGGCCGTGGATGTGCTGCTCGGTCATGCTTGCACTGTATCAGTCAACTTATATAAGCTGACTGACATAGCCGCTAGGAGACCGCTCATGACATTCGCATCCGTCCGCTTCCCCACCGACGACGTCCCCGGGCTCGTCGCCTTCTACGAACAGGCCCTCGGCGTCACGGCGCAGTGGGCGAACGACCAATTCGCCGAGATCGTCACGTCCCGCGGCACGATCGCGATCAGCGCCACGGCGCTGACCGACCGCTTCGCCGCCGCCTCGGTCGCGCCGCGCTCGAACGCCGGCCTGATGCTGGAGTTCCTGGTCGACGACGTCGACGCCCACCGCGACCGCATCGCGGCGCTCGCCGGTGAGCTCGTCATGGAGCCGACGACACTGCCGTGGGGCAACCGCTCGATGCTGTTCCGCGACCCGGACGGGACGGTGCTCAACTTCTTCACGCCGGTGACGCCGGAGGCCGTGGCGCGGTTCGGGGGGAGGTAGGAAGTCGCGTTGGCGCTCACCCGCTAGACCCGAGCAGTCGACCACACCTCCAGCGACCTCCAGCCGACCGGGAATCCCATGTGCCCCTCAGGCGACACGGGCAGATCGGTGGGGAAGGTGTCGAGCAGGTCGACTAGTCGCGCTGGCCATCGCGACTCGGGACGGATCGCCCGCATCAGGAACGCCAGCACGACGCACGCCGCGTAGATCCGCTGTCTGCTCTCCGGCGCCTCGTTGAGGTGGACCAGGTCCGGCGCATTGTCGGGGATGCGTCCGACTTTGTAGGTGAGCCGGCGATTCCAGAGCCGCGCGTGGTGAGCGCTGAGGTTCCGCGCGTAGTTCGCGACTTTCATCCACCGCGCGAACACGGCTCCCGAGACCTGAGCGATGTCCTTCGAGGTGAGCGACTGATCGTCATCGCGCATGAGGCCGAAAAGCCGCACGAGCTGACCGAACCCCATCATCTCGGTGGCGACCCAGATGGGCAGTTTCGAGTCGTACTTCTCGACGTGGTGCTGGACGAAGTCCTCCGCCTGGGCCTTCTTCTGATGCCGAGCAAGCCGTTCGAGCCAGACGTCGAAGACGGCTCGATCCGGGTGTTCGATGTCGGCTCGGTCGCACCGAGCGGCGTCGAGGCTCTCGCGGTCGAGGTGGCCGAACGGGTCTCTACGCCCGAGGTGGTAGCCGATCTTGGACTTCAGCGCGATCTCCACCGTTTCAACGGCGTCGAGGATGTGGAGCCGAAGGGAGCGGTCGAAGGCCCAGAGGCTCAGAGCCCAATCGAATCGGGCGCCGATCTCGAATGCGTTGACCCGGAACTGGACCGAGGTCTCCGGAGCAACGTCGTTCGGCATCGGTCTCCGGAACGGATACGTGTACGCGCTGAAGCGGTAGTACCCGACCGTCTCGAGTGTGCGGCGTGCAGCCGCGTCGTCGTCGACTTCTAGCCCGCGTGCCGAAAGGAGCCGGAGCTGCTGCTCGATCGTCAGATGGGGCTTGTCGTACTGCATGGTGCTCCAGGAAAAGAAAACCAGCCCGTACCCGAAGGGCAGAGGGGCTGGTGTTTATGATTCCAGCCTAGCAGTTCGGCTCCCGGACGCAACCCTCCGTAGCGAGCTACCCCCTACAACCCCTCCGCCACCGCCGCCGCCGCGTGCAGCCATGCCCGCCGCGTCCGCGGTGCGAGCGTGTCGAACGCCAGCCGGCCGCCGTGCATCTCCGGGTCGAACGGGATCGTGACCGCGCGGCGCGCCAGCGGCTCGAAGCCCTTCGCGACGCCGGTCACGTTCGATTCCGGGCCGGTGCGCTCCGACTGCGACACGATCACGACCGCGTCGCGCGCCAGCCGGGCCGACTGCGCGTCGCGCTGCATCAGGGCCTCCAGCAGCAGGGCGCCGGCCTCGGCGTGCTCGCCGAGCGCCGTCGTCGCGATGACGAGCTGGTCGGTGTGGTCGATCATCCGGAGCCAGCGCTCGGCGGACTCGTCGTTGCCGCTGTCGATGATCACCAGGCGGTAGAACTTCGTCGCCACCTGGTGGAGGCGGTCGAAGTCGGCGCTCGAGATGCGCTGCTGGTTCGCCAGCATCGTCGGGTTGGAGCGGAGCACGTCGTACTTGTCCGCGTTCTGGTGGTGGACGAAGTGGCCGATGTCCGCGCTGCGGGCGCCGGCCGAGAGGAGCTGATCCGCGGCGGGCAGCAGCGACTGGAGCGTCGCGTCGTGGTCGTCCTGCTCCGTGCGCCAGCCGAGCGTGCCGCGGGTCTCGTTGTTGTCCCAGGCGAGCACGCCGGAGCCGCCGTTGCGGGCGAAAACGGCCGCCAGCAGCGCGGTCGTCGGCGTCTTGTTGGCGCCGCCCTTCCCGTTCACGATCGCGATCGTGCGCGGGCCGGCCCAGTGCCGGCTGACGGACTCGAGCTCCTCGCGCTCCTTCAGCTCCGCCGCCGACGGCGACATCGGGATGCCCGCACGCGACAGTGCTCCGCGGAAACCGGACCGCGCGAGGTCGGGTCGCGGCTTCTCGACGTGCAGGAACGACGTCCGCTCCGGGGAGCGCGGCACCAGCTCGACGGGCTCCGGCGGGGTGACCGGCGACGGGTTCACCGGGCGTGACGGAGCCTCGGGCCGGGCCGTCGGCAGCGGGACGGGCGTGGTCGTCGTCGGCGAGCCGAGCAGATCGTTGAACGGCGCTGCCGCCGGCTTCGGATCGCGACCGGCCGAGCCGGCCAGGTCGCTGAACGATACAGGCCCGTGGTGCCGTCCGGACTCCCGCGCGTCGGAGAACGACACGGGCTCGGCCATCCGCTGCTCGGCCATGCTCTGGGCGGCCATGCGCTGCTCGGCCATGCTCTGGGCGGCCAGCTCCTCCTCGTCGCCGATGGAGCCGTCCGGGTGCACGACCAGCAGCCAGTCGCCCTCCTCGTCGGAGACCGTCAACTGCACGGGGTGCCCCGCCTGCGCGGCGATCTCGCCGACGCGGTCGAGGACGACCTCGCGCAACCGCTCGGTGGTCGCCTCGGAGAACCACTCGGGCGACCCATCGACCAGCAGCTCGCCGGTCGCGTCCGGGTCGAGGCGCACGCTCAGGTGCGGTGACAGGGGCAGGTTAAGGGCCACGGGACTCCTTCCGCGGTCCGCGCCGAGTGAACGCAGACCGAAGGTGGACGGTAGACCGGTCGGTGGCGACGGTACACCCGTACTCAGGGGACTGCCAGGCGATAGCCAGGCGGCGCAGGCACCACGGCTAGCGCGTGCGCCTCCGCTTCGTCAGCGCCGCGCTCAGCGCCACCGTCACGAACGTTCCGGCGATCAGCAGGAGAGCAGTCGCCGCCGCGAAGTACAGATCCCCGCGGTCGGACGCGGTGAAGATCGACACGGGAAGGGTGCGCGAGGAGGTCGGATAGACCATGATCGCCCCCGCTCGCCCGTGCACAGCGCGACCGCAAGGCCCGCGGCGGCGTGGATCGCCGGCAGCAGTGCGGGCAGCACCACGCGCACCAGCACCTGGGTCCGCGACAGCCAGGACGCTGGCGTTCACGGCGGTCTCGACGCTGACCCGGCGGGTGCTCGCCGCGGGCGACACCGTGGTTGACCTGGAGGCCGCGCGCAACGCGGGCGCCGTCGCGGTCGGCGTGCTCACGGGCCAGACCCCGCGGGAGGCGTTGGAGGCGGCCGACCACGACGCGGTGTTGGCGTCGGTGGCGGAGGTGCCGGAGTTCGTCGGCGCTAGTGCGCCGCCACCGGCTCCGCGTCCGCGGCCGGGGCATCGGCGTCCGTCGCGACGGCCGGCGTGCGGCGCCGGTAAGCAGCGCCGAGAGAACCGCGCCCGAGGCGAAGAACCCGGCGCTCCACCAGTACTCGGGTGTTCAGTTCGGCCACGATGGTCCGCCGTCGGCGGTCCAACGCCTGCCGTATCGACTCCGCCTCGTCCGGCGGCCCAACGCGAAGAGATCGTCTAGTAGACACGGGCTTCTACCTCCGGTACGCTTTGCCTAAAGTGAAATGACAGGCGGCAAGGGTTACATGCGTGTTGATATTTCAAACTTCCGGATGGTCTTCGGGGATCGTGTTGTGATCGACGACCTCTCCTTCTCGGTCGAGGCCGGAGAGACGTTCGGGTTCCTCGGGAGCAACGGTTCGGGCAAGACCACGACATTGCGGGCTCTTCTCGGGATGCTGCGGCCGACCAGCGGTGACCTCTTGATTGATGGCAGGCCCTTCCGCCCTGGCTCGCACGCCCAGGTCGGCTACCTCCCGGAGGAACGTGGCCTCTACCGCAAGGACACGACCCTGGACGTGATGGCCTACTTCGCCGAGATCAAAGGACTGGATCGACGGAGTGCTCGACTCTGGTCGGAGACGTATCTGGAACGCGTAGGCCTAGGCGACAAGGCGCGGGTGCGGCTGCAGAAGCTTTCCGGCGGTCAGCAGCAGAAGGTGCAACTGGGGGTGTCCATCATGGGAGACCCGGAGCTTCTGATCTTGGACGAGCCCGCCAAGGGCTTGGACCCGGTGAACCGACAGTTGCTGATGGATCTGATCGCTGAGCGACAAGAGACCGGTGCGACGGTCATCCTTGTCACACACAACATGGACGATGTCGAGCGGCTGTGCGATCGCGCGCTCCTCCTGCGCCACGGAAGGGCCGCAGCATACGGCACTGTCCACGAGATCCAGGATGGGTTCGGCGCTCGCACCATCACGACCCGGCTACTCGGTGAGCTGCCGGCGTCCCCGCTCTACTCGGTGGCAGACCGCGCGGGTGAACTGGTCGAACTTGTCCCATCCCCGGGAGCCACGGACGAGGAGATTCTCGACGCGCTCGTCGATGGCGGTGCACGCCTCGTCCGATTCGAGCCCAACCGCGTGTCGATGGACCAGGTCTTCGTGCGCATCTACGGATCCACCGAGGAGGCCAACGCATGAGCGTCAGCCAGGCCCGCATCGTCGCACGATTCGAAGTCGTACGAACGATCCGGAAGCCTCAGTTTTGGGTCGCCGCCCTGCTGCTCCCGGTGCTCATGGCCGGCGTCGTGCTGATCATGGCCTGGTCCGGCACGTCCAAGGCGGCGGCCGGGGAACCGATCACCTTCGAGTACAGCGACGCCTCCGGGATCATCTCGGAGGCAGCGGCAGAACATCTGGGTGGCCGACCAGCCAGCCCCAACGCGGAGCAACGCGCGAAATCCGGTGAGCTGACCGCGTTCCTGAAGTTCCCCGCGAACCCGACAACCGAACCCGTGACGATCGTCGCGGCGGATCGCGGCCTGTTCGGCAATGCCGACTACTCGCGCCTCGCGAGTGCTTTGTTCGCTGCCAGCGTGGACGAAGTCCTAGGCACCGAGCGCACCGTCGCGCTGGTGCGTGCCCAGGTCTCTACGACGCTTGACACCTACATCGATGGCCAACCTGCCGGCGGCATCGGAGCCATGCTCGTCCCCGGGATGCTCGCCGTCCTGCTGATCCTCATCGTGTCGCTGCTGGGCAACCAGATGCTGAACTCCACCGTTGAGGAGAAGGAGAATCGCCTCAGCGAGATGCTTCTGGTGTCGCTTCCCGCGCGTGCGCTTATCCACGGCAAGATCATCGCGCTGGCCCTTCTCGGGCTCGTGCAGATCGGTATCGTCCTCATCGCCGCTGCAGCCATCTTCGCATTCGCGGCGCCGAGGATGAGCTTCGACGAGCTGGGTCTCGGTGAGATCGTGGTCAATCCGATGCGCGTCACGGTCGGGGTGCTGCTGCTGCTCGGCGGCCTGCTGACCCTGCTCGGGCTCCTCGTCCTGACTGGTGCAGCAATGCCATCAGCTAAAGACGCCGCGCCGTACTACAGCGTCGTGGTCATCGTCACCATCGCGCCGTTCTACTTCATCACGACTATCCTGCACACCCCGGATAGTCCAATGATCGCGGCCCTGATCTACTTCCCTCTCACCGCGCCGATGACCGCCTTGATGTTGAACGCGACCGGAGCCCTCAACCCGTGGTTGGGTACGGCGATCGCCGCAGGACTCTTCTTGCTCGGCGCGCTGATCCTGCGGGTGGCCGTGTCCGCATTCCAGCGAGGCGTCATCCAGTACGACCGACCGCTTCGGCCCAGTGACCTCATCTCGAACAGCAGGTAACCAACGAAAGGAATCCATGTCCGCCATCGTCAGCTCACTCAACAGCCAGAAGCGGCCCCCGATGAAGGACGCCACCCTGAGCGTCACCGATGTCGCCGTACCTGTGACGGCCACCCCGGTGCTCGCCGTGACCGCCGTCGGTGTCGCGTTCGGCATCGGCCTGCTCATCGGCGCCGCGGTCCGCTAGCCCCCGACCGCACCAAGACTTCAAGGAGAGTCATGAACATCACTCACAGACTGAAACTCGCTACCGCGACCGCCACGCCTATGCAGGAGGCATCGCTGCGTGTGAACTCGGCCGTCACGCCCATCACGGCAACCCCCGTCATCGCTGGCGCAGCAGCGTTGCTCGGAGCATTCGGCGTGGGGTTCGCCGTAGGCCAAGCAACCTGCCGTGGCTAAATTCCTGAAGGGTGCCTTCACTCCGATCAATATCGATCGTGAAGGCACCCTTCGCTCCATCGAAAGAATCGGTGCCGGCACCCATCTGGTATCCGCCGCCGAGTACCTGTCGCGGAAGCACGAATTCGAGGTCGGCTCCCTTGGGGACTGGAACCTCGTTCACGAACGCTTCGTGCACCTCCGCCCGTGGCAGAAGCGGGTCCTCAGCGTCGCCTCACGCCCTCGCACAGCGAAGGCACTCCATGTCGGCCGGATCGCAGCCTCCATCGTCCTCCTGGCACGAACCCCTCCTGCCCTACGAGCAGTGGCAGACGGATACCTCGCGCTGAGTTCAGCGGCGCTCTACCCCCGCGGCAACTACGGCGGAGACGGGTCCGACCAGGTCAGCTTCCAAACGTCGACCGCCGCATTCGTCGCCCGCGCCATCCCCACACCTGGTGTTCAAGACGCGGCAATCTGGTACCTGGGCCTACAGTCGGCGCTCTCCTACGCGGTCTCTGGCTGGGTCAAACTCTTCGGCCGGTCCTGGCGCACCGGTACAGCAGTCCCCGGAGTGATGCGTACCCGCGCTTACGGCAACAAGCGGCTCTGGGAGTTCTTCAAAGACCGCCCCCGGCTGGCCGCGCTCAGCGCGCACGGCATGCTCGCCTTTGAGGGGCTTTTCCCGATCGTCTTCGCCTCGCGCGGGCGCCTCATCCGTCCGTTTATCGCCGCAGCAGTGGGCTTCCATTCGATCATTGCCGGGTCGATGGGTCTCGGCCGATTTCTCACCGCGTTCGGATCCCTGCTCCCCGCGGTGGCCTACGCGACCAACGACCGGCCCAAGTCGAAGCTCGTGCCTACCCTGGCGGCGACCTCGATTGTGGCCGCTCTCGGCGCTGGGGCCACTGCTGCCGTGCTGCGCCGCCGGCGCGTCCAGCGGCAGGCCGACCCAGGTCAGAGTGTCAGGTGCTCGAGCGGAAACACCCTGCACTACCGACGCGCAACCAGCCGGCCAGGTGCTCCCATCCTCATCCTGGAACACGGGATGCTCGCTACCCCACAGCACTTCGCCTCGATCGTCGACCGCCTCAGCCCCACCATTGACATCATCACCTACTGGCGCGCGGGCTACGGCCCCAGCATCAATGCCACCGCCGGCTACAGCACCGACGACAGCGCCGAGGACCTCGTCGATCTCATCGAGTCGCTACCGGACTCGGATGCCTCCCTCTATGTCGGCGGACACTCCCTCGGAGGTCTCGTAGCACGGCGAGCTGCGCAAATCAGCGGGCGCGACATCGCAGGAATCATCTACCTCGACTCCTCCCACCCCGGGCAGCTGGCGATCTCCGCAGGACAACGCCGCGGCGTCGAGGGGCTCAACGGTGCGCTCGCCTTCGTGCCCAGCAGCGTAAGCGCCGGCCTCGGCTGGCTTCTTCCGAAACCGTACTGGGTCGACACGCTCCCCGAGCATGTCCGCGACGAATGCCTGGACCAGTACCGGGACTCCCGGCTCTGGAAGGCGGGCACACTCGAGTGGAAGAACGCACGCCGAGAGTTCAGTCGCCGCCACGGAGTCGGTCTGGAAACGATTGACATCCCCGCTCTGGTCGTCACCGCCGAGCGGACCCTCCGCGCCGACCAAGCACAGGACTATCTCCACGGCGACCTGGCCACTAGCCACAAGGATCGAGCGCATCGCGTGGTCATCCTCGAGGCCGACCACGACTCGATCCTCAGCAACGCGGCGCACGCCGCGACGACCAGCGACGTCATTGCTGACTTCATCGACGAGATGGAGGGCCGTCCATGAAGCGTGTCGACCCCGTGGAAGCGGTAGTCGCGGCGGCGACAGCAGCGATGCTGTTCATGACCTTCTTCTCCCAGCATCCCAACCGCCTCTTCGACCGGTTGCGCAGCACCGACAAACTCGGTTTCTGGCTACCCAACTGGCGGTTCTTCGCGCCCGATCCGGCGCAAAGCGACTTCCATATCCTGCACCGCACCCTCTCACGCGGGGGTGCAGAGTCCGACTGGGTAGAAACCCGCCGCACGACGCCTCGAAAGCTCTCGCACGTCGTCTGGTTCCCAGACCGGCGCATGGACAAAGGGCTCTTCGACGCCGTCGCCGACCTCATGGCGGTCGTCCCACAGGGCGAAGCCCAGATCCTTGCGTCCCCTGCGTACCGGACGATCGCTGCTTTCGTGCGCCGTCGGATCACCGACACCACGACATACCCCATCGACGGCTACCAGTTCATGCTCGCCACAAGCACCGGGTACGACGAAAGCAATGAGCCGGAGGAACTCCTCACCTCCCCTTACATTCCCCTGGAGAACGCATGACCACCCCCACGTATCAGTCCTATGGGGCCGACTTCGCCGACATCTACGACGCGATCTTCCCTCGTGAAGCGGTCACCACCGACGAGCTCGTATGGCTCGCCGATCGGATCGGAACAGGAACCCAGGTGCTCGAGCTCGGCGTCGGCACCGGCCGCATCGCCATTCCGCTCGCCCAGCACCTGGCCGAAAAGAAACACGCTGTCGGCTACCACGGCATCGATATCAGCCCGGAAATGCTCCACCAGCTCTCCGGCGCCGACACCGCCGAACACGTGACGGCCATACAGGGCGACATCGTCGACATCGACTACGGCGGCACGTACGACACCATCCTGTGCCTCTGCGCCACCATCTCGATGATCACTGACCCCGCCAAGCAGGCCCAGGTCTTCACCAACGCCGCGAGGGCCCTCAAGCTCGGCGGAACGCTCGTCGTGGAGACTCACAACGCCGACGTTGTTAGAAGCCTTCACGGACCCCACGCGAACATCACATACGCGGTCCCCTATGCGGGCGGCCAGCGTGCGCTCGTCAGCTTCTCCACCCTCGATGAGGCCGCATGGACGATCGACCACTGCTGGATCGACAACGGCACCACTCGATTCGCCAGCGAAGCAAGCCGCGTCACCACCCTCGCCGAACTCGACACCTACGCCCGCGCCGCCGGCCTCGACCCCGTCGCGCACTCAGCCGGACTCGACGGCGCGGCCATCGGCCCCAACAGCGGCACGGTCACTGCCCAGTACCGCCGCCCCCACTGACTCTTCCCCACAGCGACATCGCACGGATGCACCATCCACCGACGGATAGATCGGCCTCCACGTTGCAGGGGAGAACTCAACCTCGACTACCGCGAGGACCACAAGTAAGGAGCAACCATGTCCATCGAAAACCACTTCAACGTCAGCAGCACCTCACGTCTGCGCGAGGCCAAGCTGAACGTCAACCGCGCCCAGCCTGTCATGGCCACGCCCGCCATGCTCGGCATCATCGCCGTCACCGTGGTCACCTCGGCAGCCGGGGGCGCACTCGGCGTCGCAGCAGCCCGCTGAGTAGGTAGTGGGGGGGGGGGGGGGGGGGGGGGGGGGGGGGCCAGTCCGGGGAAACCCCCCCCCCACTACCCCCGCCAATCAAATTCCCCAGCGAGCCGAGCGGACGCCCTTGCTTGGTGCCGTTACCACCTAGTGCGCCACCACACGCTCGGCGTCGGCGGCCGGGGTCTCGGTACTCGCCGCGGCGGCCGGCCGGCGTCGCCGGTACAGCAGCGCGGACAGCACCGCTCCGAAGGCGAAGAACCCGGCGCTCCACCAGTACGCGGTGGAGTAGCTGTGCACAGCGGCCTCCTGGATGACGTGCGGCGTCGGCGGCAGGTGCGCCGCCAGGTAGTCGGTCAGCGCGGTCGCGGCGAGCGTGTTGAGCAGTGCGGTGCCGATCGAGCCGCCGACCTGCTGGCTCGTGTTCACCAGTGCGGAGGCGACCCCCGCGAAGTGGCGGTCGACGCCGAGGGTGGCCGTCTGGATGGCGGCGGGCATGATCGAGCCCATGCCGACGCCCATCACCATGAGCGCGGGGAGGATCTCCGTGCCGTAGTTCGCGCTCACGCCGAGGCGGGTGAGCAGCAGCATCCCGGATCCCGCGATCACCATGCCGATCGGGACCATGACCTTCGGCCCGAACCTGGGCACGAACAGGTTGGTCGAGAACTGCGCGGCGATGACCAGCATGACGATCATCGGCAGGAAGGCGAGGCCGGTCTGGATCGGCGTGAACTTCAGCGTCGTCTCGAGGTAGTAGGTGACGAACAGGAAGATGCCGAACATGCCGGAGCCCGCGATGAGGATCGAGCTGTAGGAGGCGCCGCGGTTGCGGTCGAGCACGATGTGCAGGGGGAGGAGCGGGTGCGCGGCCCTCCGCTGCCAGAGCACGAACGCGATCAGCAGCACGCCGGCCGCGGCGAGGAAGCCCCAGGTCAGCGGCGAGTCCCAGCCGTCGCTCTCGGCGTTCGAGAAGCCGTAGACCAGCGAGAACAACGCGCCGGAGGCCAGGATCGTGCCGGGGATGTCGAGCTTCGGGCGTGGGCCGGAGCGGTGACCCGCCGTGACGAAGAACGCGGCCAGGATGATCGCTGCGATGGCGATGAAGACGTTGATGTAGAGGTTCCAGCGCCAGTTGAACTGCTCGGTCAGCACGCCGCCGAGCAGCAGGCCGACCGCGCCGCCGGCCCCGGCGATCGCGCCGAAGATGCCGAACGCGCGGGCGCGCTCCTTCGGCACGGTGAAGGTCGTGGTGAGGACCGCGAGGGCGGTGGGGGCGAGCAGTGCGCCGAACGCGCCCTGCAGCGCGCGGGCGCCGACCAGCATCCCGAACGTGCCGGCCGCGCCGCCGAGCGCGGAGGCCCCGGCGAACCCGATCAGGCCGATGATGAATGCGCGTTTGCGGCCGATCAGGTCGGAGATGCGGCCGCCGAGGAGCAGGAGGCTGCCGAAGGCGAGCGAGTAGGCGGTGACGATCCACTGCCGGTCGGCGTTGGAGAAGCCGAGGTCCTGCTGCGCGGCCGGGAGGGCGATGTTGACGACGGTCGAGTCGAGGACGACCATCAGCTGGGCCATCGCCACGGTGACGAGCGTCCACCAGCGCCGCGAGTGCGGAACGCCGCCGTCCGGAGCCGCGGGCGCGACCGAGGGAGAGGGAGAAGTCTGGGTCATGCGGGACAGCATATACGAAACTCAGTAGTTTCGGATCTACCGAGTTCTAAAATTAACCTTAGAATGGTCCAGAAGACATCACCAGACCCGACGTCACCCGTCGCAGACACACCCAGGGGGAAAGCCGCAATGACGCAGCTCGACGCCGCCGGCTCCGCGCCCAAGCTCGGCCGGAAACGCGATCACACGCGCGACGCCGACATTCTCGAGGCCGCACTGGAGGTCCTCGCCGAGACGGGTTACGACCGGATGACGATGGACATGGTCGCTGCGCGCGCCAAGGCGGGCAAGGCGACCGTCTACCGGCGCTGGGCCTCCAAGGGTGAGCTCGTGGTCGAGGCGATCGCCTGTATGAAGAAGAACGCGATCGACTTCGACCACTTGCCCGACACGGGCACGCTGCGCGGTGACCTGGTCGCGGTGATCAAGCCGCACGCGATCGAGGACGGGGAGCGCAAGCTCCAGATCATGGCCGGGCTCACGTCGATGCTCGCCCGCGACCCCGACCTGGTGGACGCCGTGACGGCCGCGATCGTGGAGCCGCGCGCGTCGCTGAACCGGCTGTTCATGCAGCGGGCGATCGAGCGCGGCGAGATCCCGGCGGAGACGGACGTCGAGACGCTGGCGATGATCATGCCGTCGATGACGGCCTACCGGGTGCTCATCCTGCAGCAGCCCGTCGACCGGGAGTACTTGCTTTCGCTGATCGACGGGGTGCTGCTCCCGGCGGTGGGCATCCGGCCGGGAGCAGCCACGCAGAGCTGAGCGTCAGACGCGACGGCGGTCGAAGCGGGCGCCCTCCGGCTTGGACGGGAGCAGGTAGAAGACCAGCAGGATGATCGGGCCGACGAATGGGATGAAGCCGAGGAAGAAGAACGGCCCGGCGAGGTTGGCGTCGTGCAGGCGGCGCCAGATCAGTGCGAGGCTCGGGACCAGGATCGCCAGCCCCCACAGGGAGTAGAGGACGATCAGGATCCAGGCGATGGGGCCGTACCCCCGGCCACCGTTGCCGATCGTCCCGAGGGTCCCGAGCAGGATCCCATAGACGATGCCGACGAGCACGGCGAAGAGGAACCACCACCAGAACTCGCTGCGGCTGGCCCGTCCGGTGAAGTCGGCGTACTTCTTGAAGAACCGGCGGATGGCGTCGCCGAAGGAGGCGCCGTACAGCGGCTGGTCGAGCGGTGCGGAAACGGAACTCTGCGGTGCGGTCATGGTGGATCCTTTCCAGGAGGTCATGGCTGGCGTCGAGATGGAGCGGCGCCAGTCAACCGCATCCGCGGGGCCTTCGAGGAGCGTGTGTTACGGCGTGTCACGCCATGACATTCGTGACGAATGTCGCCTATGGGGCGCCGTTTCGCGACATTCGTGACGAATGTCAGAGCGAGCGCCGAGCACGCGGAAGATGCTCGCGAAGGATGCCGGAGCGCTCCCGGCGCGCGGGCACCACGATGCGCGAGCTCGCGGCCGCGGTGCCGTACGACATGCGCATCGTGGCCCAGCGCGCCGACCGCATCGCCGACCATGCGGCGATCCGCGGCCCGGTACTGCTGATCACGGCGGAGAAGTCCCCGGCCTACCTGCGGCACGCGGTCGCACGGCTGGGGGAGCTGCTGCCGGGCGCGCGCACCCGCACGATCCGCGGGGTCGGGCACTCGGCCACGCAGAACGGGAAGGACGGCGGAAAGCCGCGGGAGGTCGCGGACGCGGTGCGGGAGGGGCTCGCGTGCGTCCGGGCGGGCTGATGACGGCTACCCGCCCCTCCGGTGTGCGGCAACCCCCTTAAGCCGATGAGGACGTGCGGCGTACCGTCCCCGACCGAAGCCCTCCATACGGAGGCACGGGGGCGAAGCGCACGGGAGCGGTAGTCGGGGATGCGCTCGCGCCCGACATTCTCACAGGAAGCAACGAAGAACCATGAGAAGCACAAGCAAGCTGGCATCCATTGCACTGACCGCCGCGCTCTCGGGCGCGTTCGTCGTCGGCGGGGTGAGCGCGGCCCAGGCGGCCCCGGCGCCCACCCACGCCGCAGCCGCAGCCTCGCACACGGCGCGCGCCACCGCAGCGCCCGTGACGATCAACCAGGTCCTGCCCGACGGCAGCACTCTGGCCGGTACCTTCACGCTGACCCGCTTCATCGACCAGGGCGGTCAGCTCGTCGCCCAGGGAGTCTTCAACGGAACGCTGACCTCCGCGACCGGAGCGGTCACCCCGCTGACGAACGTCGCGGGCAGCAGCGTCGTGACCAACGCGGCCAACAGCGCCGCCGCGGCCGCAACGCCGACGGCCTGTAACGTCCTGAGCCTCACGCTCGGCCCGCTGCACCTCGACCTGCTTGGCCTGGTCGTGGACCTCAACCAGGTGAACCTCAACATCACGGCTCAGCCGGGCAGCGGCAACCTGCTCGGGAACCTGCTCTGCAGCGTGGCGCGACTGCTCGACAACGGCAACGCGCTGACCGGGCTGACCAACCTGCTCAACAACCTCATCGGCGCCCTCTGACCGACGGCGTGACGCGAGGGCCCGGCCGGACGTCCGGCCGGGCCCTCGCGGTCCGGGCGACTCAGCAGTGACAGCACTGAATCCCAGAACCAACCGCTGTTGGCTTCGCTGAATGCCTCCTGCCTACGATCGAACCGACCTCCGCTCGAAAGGAACGACAGTGCAGTTCAGGTACCTCGGCAACTCCGGCTTCAAGATCTCCGAGATCACGTACGGAAACTGGCTCACCCACGGCTCACAGATCGAGAACGACGCGGCAGCCGCGTGCGTCCGCGCCGCGCTGGACGCCGGGATCACCACCTTCGACACCGCCGACGTCTACGCCAACACCGCGGCGGAGACCGTGCTCGGCGAGACGCTGAAGGGCGAGCGCCGCCAGTCGCTGGAGATCTTCACGAAGGTGTTCGGCCCGACCGGCCCCAAGGGGCACAACGACGTCGGGCTCTCGCGCAAGCACATCCTGGAGTCCATCGACGGCTCGCTGAGCCGCCTGCAGACCGACTACGTCGACCTGTACCAGGCCCACCGCTTCGACTTCTTCACGCCGCTCGAGGAGACCATGCAGGCGTTCGCCGACATCGTCCGGCAGGGCAAGGCGCTCTACATCGGCGTCAGCGAGTGGACGGCAGATCAGCTCCGCGCGGGGCACGCGCTCGCGAAGGACCTCGGCTTCCAGCTCATCTCCAACCAGCCCGAGTACTCGGCGCTGTGGCGGGTCATCGAGGCGGAGGTCGTCCCGACCTCCAAGGAGCTCGGCATCTCGCAGATCGTCTGGTCGCCTGTGGCGCAGGGCGTCCTCAGCGGCAAGTACAAGCCGGGCGCGCCGCTGCCGGAGGGCAGCCGGGCGACCGACGAGAAGGGCGGCGCGGGAGCGGTCAAGCGCTGGCTGACCGACGACGTCCTCACCCGCGTGCAGGAGCTCACCCCGATCGCGCAGGAGCTCGGCCTGACGCCGGCGCAGCTCGCGGTCGCGTGGGTGCTGCAGAACGACAACGTCGCCACCGCGATCATCGGCGCCTCCCGCCCCGAGCAGGTCGTGGAGAACGTGAAGGCCTCCGGCGTCACCATCCCCGCCGAGCTGCTCGCCCGCATCGATGACACTCTCGGCGGCGCCGTCGAGCGCGACCCCTCGCACACCGCCACGCGCTCGCCGCAGCACCGCGAGGCCTGACCCCTCGCGCATTCGTGCCGAATGTCGACTCTCGCCGGGCGAGAGCCGACATTCGGCACGAATCGTGCGCGGTCAGACGCGACTGGTGACCGAGTCGCCGGCCAGCCGCTGCGAGACCCACACCGGGATGATCGCCAGGATCGTCAGGACGGCTGCGACCACGTTCACGACCGGCGCCTGATTCGGCCGGAACAGGTTCTGGAAGATCCAGATCGGCAGCGTCTGCACGGCCGGCCCCGCCGTGAACGTCGTCACCACGATCTCGTCGAAGCTGAGCGCGAACGCCAGCAGCACGCCGGCCGCCAGAGCGCCGCGCACCTGCGGCAGCGTCACCCAGAGGAACGTCTGCCAACCGCGCGCGCCGAGATCGCCGGAGGCCTCCTCCAGTGAGGTCCCCATCCGCCGCAGCCGGGCCTGCACGTTGTTGTAGACGATGACGATGCAGAACGTGGCGTGGCCGATGATGACCGTCGCCATCCCGAGCGTGACGCCGACCGGGCCGAGCACCGTCGTGAAGGTCGACGCCAGCGCGATGCCGGTCACGATTCCCGGGAGGGTGATCGGCAGCACGACCAGGAAGTTGATGCTCTGCCGGCCGAAGAACCGGAACCGCTGAACCGCGAACGCCGCCATGGTCCCGAGCGCCAGCGCGATCGCCGACGCGCAGAGCCCGGCGAAGACGGAGGTCGCCAGGGCGTCCGCCGCGCCGCGCGACTGGAACGCGTCCACCCACCACTGCAGCGTGAAGCCGGGCGGCGGGAAGGAGAACGTCCGCGAGCTGTTGAACGAGTTCAGCACGATCAGCAGCAGCGGCACGTACAGGATGACCAGGCCGATCGCCAGGCAGAGGCCGACGACGATGCGCGCGGGGGTCGAGAGCAGCTTCACACGTTCTCCAATGCGCCGGTGCGGCGGACCGCGAGCAGGTAGAGCACGACCGCGACGAGCGGGATCACCGACAGCGCCGCCGCCAGCGGCTGGTTGTTCGCCGTGACGAGCTGCCCGTAGATCAGGTTCGCGAGCAGCTGGGTCTTGCCGCCGACGATCCCGACCGCGATGTAGTCGCCGAAGCTCAGCGCGAAAGTGAAGATCGACCCCGCCACGATCGCCGGGAACACCAGCGGGAACGCGACCGTCCTGATCGTGCGCCAGGTCGACGCCCCCAGGTCGTAGCTGGCTTCGAACAGCGAGTCGGGCACGCGGTCGAAACCGGCGTAGACCGGGATGATCATGTACGGCAGCCAGAGGTACGCCAGCGTCATGACCGTCGCCGGGAGGCCGAACCCGGGCGTCCAGCCGCCTGTCGCCACCGCGATCGGGCCGCCGGGCTCGACCAGGATGCGCCAGGCGTACGCCTTGACCAGATAGCTGGCCCAGAGCGGCGTCGTCACCGCCACGAGGTAGAGCGCGCGCCGGCTCGGCCGGGCCACCTTCGCGATGTACAGCGCCATCGGGAAGGCGACAACGGCGTCGATGAGGGTCACCCCGAGCGACACGAGCAGCGTCCGCAGCGCGACCGTCCCGTACAGCGGGTCGGTGAACAGCGTCGCGTAGTTCTCCAGCGTGAAGGTCGGGACGACCGCACCCGTGAACCCGTTCACCGTCCAGAAGGAGGAGACCAGGAGGACGGCGATCGAGCCCAGGTAGATGACGACCAGCCAGAGCAAGGGAGGCCCGAGCAGGAAGCCCAGGCGGGCCTTCATCCCCGGCCTCCCGTCATCCCTTGATCTGCTGCCACTTGGTCACCCATTCGCTGTAGGCGGTGCAGTTCGTGCCGCTGCCGTCGACGCACTTGGTCTGCGGCGTGGTCCAGTAGTGGATCTTGGAGGCGTAGCCGGCGTCGAGCGCGTGGTACTGGGTGCAGAACGTCGGATCCTGCGTCTTGTCGCACGCCTTGGTCTGGGCCGGCGCCTCGCCGAACCACTCGGCGACCTGCGCGTTCACCGTCGGGGAGGTGATCCAGTTCATCCACTGGTACATGCAGTTCGGGTGCTTCGCCTTGGACGAGATCATCCAGGTGTCGGACCAGCCGGTGGAGCCCTCCTTCGGGACCGTCGTGCCGACCTGCACCTTGCCGTCGCTCTGGATGAGGTTGGCGATGACCTGCCACGACGTGCCGACCACGCTGCTGCCGGACTCGAACGACTGCACGGACTTGGTGTAGTCCGACCAGTACTCGCCGATGGAGGTCTTCTGCTTCTTCAGCAGCGAGACCGCAGCGTCGAGCTGCTTCTCGGTCAGGGAGTACGGGTCTTTGATCCCCAGCGACGGGTCGTGCGCCTTCAGGTAGAGCGCGGCGTCGGCGATGTAGATCGGGGAGTCGTACGCGGTGACTTTGCCGGCGTACTTGGAGGCGTCGTCGAAGACGGCCGACCACGAGTCGGGCGCCGGGGTGACGGTGGCCTTGTTGTACATCAGCACGTTGGCGCCCCAGCCGTGCGGGATGCCGTACATCTGGCCGTCGACCGAGTTCCACGCCTTGTTCTTGAGGAAGGAGGAGATGGTCGTGTAGTTCGGCACCAGCTTGGTGTTGACCGGTGCGACCTGGCCGCCGTAGACCAGGCGGAGGGTCGCGTCGCCGGAGGCCGAGACGCCGTCGTAGTCGCCGGTGCGCATGAGCTGCACCATCTCGTCGGAGGTGCCGGCGACCTTGGCGTTGACTTTGCAGCCGGTGTTCTGCGCGAACGGGGTCACCCAGTTGACCTTCGGATCGTTGGAGCCGTCCTCGGCGTAGCCCGCCCAGACGATGAGGTTGAGCTGGCCCTCGGCGGCGCCGAGCTTCTTCGCCATCGGGACGTTCGGCACCGAGCCGGCCGAGCCGCCGGTGGAGCCGCCGCCGGAACAGGCCGCGAGCACCAGGAGGGCGGCGGAGACGGCCGCCGCTGCGGCCGCCGAGCGCGCCACGCGCTTCGTTGCACGGATCATGAGTCCTGCCTCTCTTCTACACCTCTGCTGCGAGGTACATCTGCCGTCTGGAGATCGGCGTCCGTGGCCGTGTCCGGCGTGCTGCCGCCGAGCCTGCGGAGGTCGTCGTCGTTCCAGGTCACGTGCACGCGCGAGCCGCGGTCGAGCTCGGCGCGGTGCGTGCGGTCGTTGCTCTCCAGGACCGAGATCCGCAGGCCGGCGTCGAGGTCGACCACCCGGCGGATGCTGTTGCCCGCGTAGACCGACTCGACCAACGTCCCGGCCGCGGACGGCGAGCCGGACCCGCCGGGGAGGGTGTGCAGCTCGAGCTTCTCGGGGCGGATGGAGTACTCGCCGTCCAGGCCGAGGATGCTGTGCGCGTGGTCGCGGTCGAACAGGTTCGAGGTGCCGACGAAGTCGGCGACGAACCGGGAGTTCGGGTGCTCGTAGAGCTCGCGCGGTGTCCCCAGCTGTTCGATCCTGCCGTTGTTGAAGACCGCGATCCGGTCGGAGAGGGTGAGCGCCTCGTCCTGGTCGTGGGTGACGAAGACGAACGCGATCCCGAGCTCGTGCTGCAGTTGCTTGAGCTCGACCTGCATCTGCTGGCGCAGCTTGAGGTCGAGGGCCCCGAGCGGCTCGTCGAGCAGGAGCGCCTTCGGCTGGACGACGGTGGCGCGAGCGAGCGCCACGCGCTGGCGCTGGCCGCCGGAGAGCTGAGCCGGCTTGCGGTCGCCGAAGCCGATCAGCTGCACGGAGGCGAGCGCGTCCATCGCGCGCCGACGCCGCTCGGCGCGGCCGACGCCGCGCACGCGCAGTCCGTAGGCGACGTTGTCCAGCACCGACATATGCGGGAAGAGCGCGTAGTCCTGGAATACCGTGTTGACGTCTCGCGCGGCCGCAGGCTTGCTGGTCACGTCCTGGCCGAACAGCTCGATCGTTCCTGCGGTGGGCTGCTCGAAGCCGGCGATGCAGCGCAGCACCGTGGTCTTGCCGGAGCCGGAGGGGCCGAGCATCGAGAAGAACTCCCCGGCCGCGATCTCCAGGTCGAGGTCGTCGACGGCGGCGACCGACCCGAATCGCTTGGTCAATCCGGTCAGCCTGATGGCGGGCTGCTCGCTCACATCCAGTCTCCTTCGACGGTGGGCGTCGCAATCATATGCGATCAGATGTTGACGAGACTACGGTTTCCGCAGCAAGAATTGGTCACAGATGTCGATTCCGAACGTCCGGCAAGTATTTTCGGTCCGAATCTTCAGTGCGCGCCTCTCCACACCCCGGCTACCCTGTCGGCATGAAGGGGCGTGACGCTCCGGCCGGGGCGATCGCAGCAGTGGACGCGGCCAACTTCGCCCTCGAGCGTGCGCAGCCCAACGTCGTCGCGCTGGCGGGATTGCTGGCGCCGGGAGGTTTCGT
Organism: Leifsonia sp. GW821-FHT13C09; assembly: GCF_058806435.1. Lineage (NCBI taxonomy): Bacteria > Bacillati > Actinomycetota > Actinomycetes > Micrococcales > Microbacteriaceae > Leifsonia > Leifsonia sp. GW821-FHT13C09. The sequence goes on from NZ_JBXAPS010000004.1 coordinate 139,468, forward strand.
CGACGATCGGGGCGTGCCGGACGTCGAACGGCTCCGGCGGGTGCTCGCCGATCGGGTGCGGGCGGTCCCGGCGCTGTGCCGGCGGCCGGTCTCGACGGGCTCGGCGTGGCGCTGGGAACCGGCGCCGCCCGAGCTGAGCCGCCACGTCCGCCTCTGGCAGCCGGACGCGGAGAGCGCTGACGCGGGCGCCTCTCCCTCGTTCGAGGAGGTCTGCGCACGGACGCTGATGACGCGGCTTCCGCTGGACCGGCCGCTGTGGGAGCTGCTCCTGGTGCCCGCTGCGGCGGGGGCGCGGTGCGGGGTCCTGTTCCGGCTGCACCACGCGCTCGCGGACGGGCTGGAGGCGGAGGCGCTGGTGGCCGCGCTCTGCGACGGGGATGGTGGGGCCGGGGCCGGGGCCGGGGCCGGGGCCGGTGCCGGTGCCGCCGGACGCGCCGGCTCCGATCGCGCGACCGCAGCGACGCGTCCGCTCCCGCCCGCTCCACCGGTCGAGCGCAGGCCCGTGCTCGCGCGGCTCCGCGAAGCGGGAGCGCAGACCGTCGCGGTGTTCCGCCGCACCGTGCGCTCGCGGATGCTTCTGGGGCCGCTCGGACTCACGCGCGACGTCGCCTTCCTGGACGTCGGTCTCGCCGAACTGCACGACGGCGCGAAGCGCGCGGGCGGCACGGTCGGCGACGCGTTTCTCGCGGCGTTCGGGCAGGGGCTGCGTGCCGTGCTCACGGCGGCGCACGAGGCGCTGCCCGAGACGCTGCCGGTCTCCTCGCCGGTGCGTCTGGCGCGCCGGGCGGGTGAAGGGAACGCGACCGGCGTCATGCTCGTGCACGTCCCCGTGGCCGAGACCGACGCCGTTGCCGGCGTCGCGCGGGTGGCGGCGGAGACGCGATCGGAGAAGGCCCGCGCCCGCGCAGCGGGCACCTTCGAGTGGATGGCGAGCCCCCGGGCCGCCGCGCTGCTGATGCGTTTCGCGCGCACCCAGCGTGCGGTCGCGGCCATCGCCTCCGAGTTCCCCGGTCCGTCGCGCGCGCTGCGGCTCGACGGCTCGGAACTCGAGAGCGCCTGGCCCTTGTCGCTGCTTTCGGCGAACGTGCGCGTCGGCGCGGTCGGGGCCTCGTACGCCGGCCGCTTCCGGGTCAGCGTGCAGACCGACGCCGACCACCTCCCGCCGGCGCGGGTCGTGGCCGACGCCATGGCCGCCGCCCTGGCGTCGATCGCGCGCCGCTGACCCCGTCAGCCGTCGGCGAACGGGCGGCCCCGGCGCCCCGCGCGAGGCGCACACTCGTCTCATGACGGATGCGGACGCGCTGGACGCCTACTCGACGGCGGTGGTGCGCGTCGCGCGTGTGGTCGGCCCGGCGGTCGCCGCCGTCACCGCGCGCACCTCGCGCGGCGTCGGCCTCGGCAGCGCCACCGTCGTCTCCGCCGAAGGGCACCTCCTGACCAGTGCGCACGTCGTTGAGGGCGCAGGGAGCGTCGACCTCGCGTTCGAGGACGGCACCCGGGTGCGCGCCCGCGTCATCGGGCGCGACCCGCTCTCCGACCTCGCGATGCTCCTGGCGGACGCGCCCGTCCCCGCGCCGGTCGAGCTCGGCGACGCCGCGAAGCTCCAGGTGGGCCAGCTCGTCGTCGCGGTCGGGAACTCGCTGGGCCTGGCCGGCAGCGTGACCGCCGGGATCGTCTCGGCGCTCGGGAGGTCGCTGCCGACCCGGTCTGGCCGCGTCGTGGACGAGGTCATCCAGACCGACGCCGCGCTCAACCCCGGCAACAGCGGGGGAGCGCTCGCGGACAGCAGCGCCCGGATGATCGGCGTGAACACCGCCGTCGCCGGGACCGGCTTGGGCCTCGCCGTCCCGGTCAACGCCACCAGCCGGCAGATCATGGACACGCTGATGCGGGAGGGCCGGGTCCGCCGCGGCTGGCTGGGGATCGCGGGCGCGGAGATCACCCTCAACCCGGAGATCGCCCGCAAGGCCGGCGCTCGCACCGGCATCCAGGTGATGTCGGTGGTCCCGGACAGTCCCGCCGATCTCGCCGGGATCCGCACGGGCGACGTCCTCATCTCACTCGACCGGATGCGCATCCACGCCGTCGCCGACCTCCAACGCCTCATGATCGCGAGCACCATCGGCCGCCGTCTGGAGCTCACCGTCTGGCGAAACGGCGCCCTTGTCGACGCCATCGTCGAACCCACCGAACTCACCGACGCCTGAACCGCGCCGGGATTCGTGCCGAATGTCGACTCTCGCTCGGCGGAAGTCGACATTCGGCACGAATCGCCAGGGTGTCAGTTGCGCACGGCGCCCTTCGGCAGCCGCACGACGACCTCGGCGCCGCCGCCCTCCCGATCGGCCGCGCTCACGCGACCGCGGTGCCGGTCGACCACCTCCGCGACGAGCGCCAGCCCCAGCCCGTAGTGGCGCTCACGGCCCGCCGGGTTGTCCGCCGGGCGCGCGGAGGCGAACCGGTCGAAGGCGCGGTCCTGGAAGTCGTCGCCGAACCCGGGGCCGTCGTCGGCGACGGACAGCACCACGTCGTCCCGGTCGGTGGACACGTCGATCAGCACGCGCGAGGCCGCGTGGTCGAGGGCGTTGTCGACGAGGGCGACGATCATCCGGCGCAGGGAGACGGGAGCGCCGGTGACCACGGCTCCCGGGGTGGCGTGCGTGGCCAGCGCGATGCCGCGCTCCTGCGCGCGGCCCTCGGCCGAACGGGCGACGACGGCTGCGAGCTCGCCGATGTCGACGCGCTCCGGCTCCGCATTCTGGCGGGGGTCCGCCGCGGTCAGGAGGTCCTCGACGATCTCGGTCAAGGCCCGGCTGTCGTCGACGATCTCGTCCAGTCCCGACCGCACGTCCTCGTCCGCGGAGGGGCCGGCGTCGCCGCCGCCCCGGGAGAGCCGCCGCCGCAGGAGCTGGGCGCGGGTGCTCAGCAGCGTCAGCGGCGTGCGGAGTTCGTGCCCGGCGTCGGCCACGAACCGGCGCTGCAGCGCCAGCGCCTCCGACATCGGGCGCATCGAGCGGCGGGCGAGCAGCAGCCCGACGAGCGCCGCGGCCACCGTGGCGATGACGCCGGAGATGATCAGCGCGGTGAGCAGGCGCCCCATCTCCTCCTGCTGCTCGGCCAGGCTGTAAGAGATCTGCACCACCTTGCCGCGCCGCACATCGGTCTGGGTGAGGTAGCTCTTCCCGTCCGCCACGACGGTCTGGGTGATGGATCCGCCGTTGCGGGCGACATCCTGCAGAGCCCGTTCGTCGGGGAGGCCGTCCGGCATGTTCGGCGAGACGTCCCTGCCCTCCGGGAGGAGGACGGTGACCAGGAGGTCGTGCGGGGCGTCGTGCACCGAGTCGACCTGCGACGCGTCCGCCAGCGCGCGTTTGGCGGCCTCCGCCTGGCCGGTGGACACCACGATGTAGACGACCGCGCCGAGCACGACGAACAGGGCCAGGATGATGCCGGCGAACTGCAGGGCGAGCCGCGCCGACGCCGTGCGCAGCTCTTGGAGGTCGGCTTTCATCCGACTCCGCCCAGGCGGTAGCCGACGCCGCGCACCGTCTCGATGAGGGTGCGGCCGAACTTCTTGCGGAGGTGGTGCACGTAGGTGTCGACCACGCCGGGGTCGTCCGCGTCTGCGAACACCTCGTCCAGCAGCACGGCGCGCGAGAAGACCTGGTCCGGTCGGCGCGCCAGCAATTCGAGGAGACTGGCCTCCCGGTCGGAGAGCACGGTGCGCTCGCCGCTGCCGAGCGTGACCGTGCGGCTGCCGACGTCGAGCCGGCCGCCGGGGAAGCGCACCGTCGGAACATCCGACGAGGCCCGGCGGATCAGCGCACGCACCCGGGCGAGCAGCTCGTCGATGTCGAACGGCTTGGCGAGGTAGTCCTCCGCCCCGGCGTTCAGCCCGTCGACCCGGTCGGGGGCGGTGCCGAGCGCCGAGAGGATGAGGATGGGCGTCGTCACGCCGTTGGCGCGGAGGCCGCGCAGCACGCCGAGGCCGTCGACGGCCGGGAGGCCGCGGTCGAGCACCACCGCGTCGAACTGCTCGGTGAGGCCGCGGTGCAGCGCGCGCTGGCCGTCGCGGGCCAGCTCCACGTCGTAGCCGTCGGAGACGAGCAACGTCTCGAGCATCCCGGCGAGACGGCTATCGTCCTCGGCGACCAGCACGCGGCGGCGATCACTCATCCCCGCAGTATAGGAGTCGGCGCCAGTAGAGGAGTCGACGCCGGACGCCCCCTCGCCGCTCATCGAGCCTGCTCCGCTCCCGCGAAGGTCAGGTCGCCGAGCCCGAGCAGCCGCCCCGCCGCGTCGACCGCGAGCACACCGCGCGCGCCGTTGCCGAGGGCCCAGCCGATCCCGTCCTCCCCGAGGGCGAAGACGGCGGTGGCCAGGAGGTCGGCCGTCGTGAGGTCGCCGGCCACGACGGTCGCGCTGCGCAGCCCGGTCGCGGCGCGGTCGGTGCGGCCGTCGACGATGTGCGCGCCACGCTCGTACGCGCCGGAGGTGGCGACGCCGCCGTTCCGGAGCTCCAGTACGGCGAGCAGCTCGCCGGCGCTCTCGGGGGAGCGCACGCCCACGTTCCAGGGCCGGCCCTCGCCGGGGCTTCCGGAGACCGCGACGTCCCCGCCCGCGTTGAGGCAGAAGTCGCGGAGTCCGCTCGCGGCGAGCGAGCGCGCGGCGCGGTCGGCCGCCCAGCCTTTCACGACGCCGTCGAGGTCCCAGGTCCCGTCCGGCCGCCGGATGCGGAACGCGCCGCCCGCGGCGTCCGCCATCGCCGAGCCGAGCCCGACGACCTCCGCGAAGTCCTCGCTCACCCCCGACGCGCCGCCGCCGCGGGCGTTCACCCGGCTGAGTTCGCTGTCGGGTCGGTAGGCGGAGAACCGCGCGTCGGCCTCCCGCAGGACGCGGAACGCGCGCTCGGCGGCTGCCGCGGCGACATCCTCCGCGGCCTCCCGGATGTCGATCGACATCGGGATGCCCATGACGGTCTCGAGGAACCTCATCGCTGGTCGAACCTCATCGCTGGTCGATGGCCGACTGCAGCGACTGGATGTAGCCCTCCGAGGTGTAGGTGGCGCCCGAGATGGTGTCGATCTTCGCCGACTGGGAGGCCATCGCCTCCTGCTGCAGCATCGGGATGGCCTGCGAGTTGATCTCCTGGTCGCGGCCGCTCTCGGTCGGGTACTGGATGGCGTCGACGGCGGTGATCTTCGTGCCCTCGAACGTGACCTTCACCTGGACGGGGCCGTAACGGGTGTCGACGGCGTTGCCGGTGACCGTCTTCGTGGCGGCGGCCGGGGCGGGAGCGGCGGGGGCGGCCGAGGTCGCGGGCGCCGTGCCGGTGGCCGTCGGCGCGGGCGCGGGGGAGGGCGCGGTCGTGGCGTGCGCCGACGAGAGCGCGCTGGTCTGCTCGCCGACCCCGTAGAGCTTGAGGCCGACGGTGGCGCCCATCACCACGAGGATGATGGTGAAGAGGACGGTCCCGCGCCAGGACTTGTTGTTCATGATCGCCGTCCGTTCATGACATGCTCAGTTCTTCTCGGTGGATGAAACGCTTGGGCATCCGCAGCTCGCGCAGGGAGGACTCCACCTGCTCGGCCATGCCCTCCGGCCCGCAGATGAACGCCTCCCAATTGTGGAGGTCGGGGACGATGCGGGCCAGCGAGCCGGGGCCGAGCGGGTCGTAGCCGAGCTGCGCGCGGCGCCCGACCAGCGGGATGACCGTGACGCCCTCCATCGCCTGCAGCTCGCCGAGGAGCGCGAGCTGCTCCGGCGCGCTCACCCGGTAGAGGACGACCGGGCGGCCGCCGCGGTAGACGAGCTCCTCCGCGAGCGCCCGGATCGGCCCGATGCCCGCGCCGCCAGCGATGAGGAGCAGCTTGCCCCGGCTCGCGCGGTCCGCGGTGAAGTGCCCGAAGGGTCCCTCGGCGAACACCAGCGTCCCGGGCTTCAGCGCGGTCAGCCGGCTGGAGTGGTCACCGAGGGTGCCGACGGTGATGCGCAGCCGCCCGTTCGCCGGCACCGCCGACACCGAGTAGGGGTGCGCCGTGCCGAGGTGGCCCCAGGCGAAGAAGCGGAAGAGCAGGAAGTTGCCCGCGCGGACACCCAGCCTGCCGACGTTCGGCCCTTCGAGCCAGACGCTGTTGAGGCCGTGACCCTCCGGGACGACGGCGACGACGCGCATGCGGCCCTTCCAGGCGTCGATCGTCGGGAGGATGAAGCGCCAGGTCAGCACGGCCGACGCGGTCCCGAGGTAGAGGAGGATCCACAGCACGCGGTTCACCGGGTACCCGACGAAGTGGAGCCCGGCGCTGAGCTGGTGGAGGAACGTCAGGAAGATCGCCGCGTACGTGGTCAGGTGCAGCCAGTACCAGACCTCGTAGGACAGCTTCGTCCGGATGAGGCGCGCGCTGGACAGCCCGACCGCGAGGAACGCGATCGTGCCGACGAGCGCGGGGAGCATGTCCGGGTACGAGCGGTAGACGGTCCAGAACTCGTCCCACGGCGTGCTCTTGTCGATCACCTCGCTGCCGAGCACGATGAAGACCACGTGCGCGACGACGAGGAAGATCACCGATGCGCCGAGCGATCGGTGCCAGGAGACCAGCTTGTCGAGCCCGACCGCGTTCTCGAACCAGGGCACCCGGGCGATCAGCAGCACCTGGTAGCAGACCAGCAGTGCGCCGACCAGGCCGCTCAGCTCGCCGAGCGAGGTGATGGCGTTGGCCGGGGTGGAGGCGAAGTTCGGCGGGACGCTGAACCACCACATCCCGAGGACGGCGATGACACTGGCCACCAGCAGTATTCGCACCGTGCGCGAACCGCGCCGGTGCCGGCCCGCGGCGCCGCGGCGCACCCGGGGGCGGCGCGGGGGTGCCGTCGTCGCGGCCCGTGTGTCAACCATGTCCCCCACGATGCTGGACGAATCTTTGTGGTTTCTTACGTCGGCTGAGAACCGGCTAAGGATCGGCTATGGAGTGGGGCGGCACGCCGTCGCGGCGCCACGCACCCCGCCTACACCCGGGATGCGGCTACGGTTTCCGCATGAGCTTCGCCGTGCTCGCGCTCGTGGTGGCGGTCGGTCTGCTCGGCCCGCTGGCGGCCGCGCGGTCGATCTGGCGCGTGCCGGTCGTGGCCGGCGAGCTGCTCGGCGGGCTCGTGATCGGCGTCTCGGGGTTCCACCTGGTCGACCCGGCGAACGACGACTTCCAGCTCCTGGCCTCCATCGGGTTCGGGCTGACGATGGTCGTCGTCGGCTCGCACGTGCCGGTGCGCGACCCGGTCGTGCGAGCGGCGCTCGCCCGCGGCGCGCTCGGCGCGGGCCTGGTCGGCGTCGCCTCCGCGGTGATCGCTGCACTGCTCGCCGCTGTGGCGCACTCCGGCAACGGCCTCCTCTACGGGGTCCTGCTCGCGTCGTCGTCGGCGGCTCTCGTGCTGCCGATGCTCCAGTCCGTCAACGTGGACAAGCGGTCCGCGGCGCAGCTCGTCGCGCAGATCGCCGTCGCGGACGTGGTGTGCGTGGTCCTCCTCCCGCTGGTCGTCGTGCCGGGGAGGGCGCTGACCGCCGGGATCGGGGTGCTCGTCATCGCCGCGCTCGCCGTGGGGCTGTGGGTGGCCTTGACCCGCTGGGTCCGCTCCGACCGCCGCCGTGCGCTGCACGCCTACTCGGAGCGCCGGCGGTTCGCGCTGGAGCTGCGGCTCAGCCTGCTGGTGCTGTTCGCGTTCGCCGCGATCGCGCAGTTCGCGCAGCTGTCGATCATGATCGCGGGATTCGCGCTCGGGCTGGTGCTGTCGGCCGTCGGGGAGCCGCATCGGCTGGCGCGGCAGCTGTTCGGGATGACGGAGGGCTTCTTCGGCCCGCTGTTCTTCGTCTGGCTCGGCGCCTCCCTGGATCTGCGCGCGCTCGTGGCGCATCCGGGCATGATCCTTCTGGGCGCCGCCCTCGGTCTCGGAGCGGTGCTGGCTCACTTGGCCTCCCGGGGAGCCGGGCTGCCGTGGGCGCAGGCGGTCGCCTCCGCCGGTCAGCTCGGAGTGCCGGTCGCGGCTGTGACGCTCGGCCTGCAGACGCACACGCTGGCCGCAGGCGAGGGGGGCGCGATCCTGCTCGGGGCGCTGATCAGCCTGACGACCTCTGCGGTGTCGGTGGCGGCGGTGGCGCGGCGGGCGGGAGGGGCCGTGCCGGCTACGCCAGCGTCATGAAGAGCTTTTCGAGCTCTCCGACCGTCATCGGGTCGGTGGTGTCGTCCGGGTCGTTCAGGCACTTCTCCATCGCGGTGGCGATGATCTGGAAGCCGGCCTTGTCGAGCGCGCTGGAGACTGCGGCGAGCTGGATGACGACGTCGCGGCACTTCCCGCCGTTCTCGACGGCCGCGATCACCGCGTTCAACTGACCCTGCGCGCGGCGCAGGCGGTTCAGCACGGGTTTGATGTCGGCGGGGGTGGCGCTCATGGTCAGCTCCGTCCGAACAGGCGGCCGAGGAAACTTGCGCCGGTCGCGGTCGTGGGCTGCTCGGCGTGGCCGTCGCACCACTGCGCCGCCGGGACGTTGCGGCGCACGTCGGCGGCGTGCTGCCCGCAGCCGTTCCAGGTCGTCTTGCCGCAGGTGGAGCAGGTGACGGGATAACACATGGCGGGTCCTCTCTGTGGATTCGCTCTTGGGGGATTCGGGATACCCCCGCAGGTATAGTACGATACCGATGGGGGTATACGCAATCGGCTCCCAGGACACCCGGCACGGAAGAAGGACATCCCAGTGAGAACGATCATCGTCGGCGGCGTCGCCGGAGGCATGTCGGCGGCGACCCGGCTGCGCCGACTGGACGAGTCGCGCGACATCGTCGTCTTCGAGCGCGGCCCGTACGTCTCGTACGCCAACTGCGGCCTCCCGTACTACGTCGGGGGAGTCATCCGGGACCGGTCGTCGTTGCTGCTGCAGACCCCGCAGTCGCTGGCGTCCCGGTTCCGGCTGGACGTCCGCACCGGTCACGAAGTGCTCGGCGTCGACGCTGAACGTCGCACGGTCACGGTGCTCGACCTCGCGAGCGGCGAGACGGCGACCGAAGGCTACGACGAGCTGATCCTCGCGGTCGGCGCCTCCGCACGGGAGGCGGCGGGGCATCCCGGCATCCCCACGCACACCCTGCGCACGGTGGACGACGTCGACGCGATCGGCGCGCTGGTGGACGCGGCGGCCGACAATCCGTCCGCGCTGGTCGTCGGCGGCGGATTCATCGGCCTGGAGGCCGTCGAGAACCTGGTGCGGCGCGGCATCCACGTCACGCTCGTCCAGCGTGGCGCGCACCTGCTGAGCCCGCTCGACCCGGAGATGGTGGCGCCGCTGGAGGCCCAGCTGCGCAGCCACGGCGTGGATGTGCGCACCGGCCTCACGATCGACTCGGTGGAGGGCGGCCTCGTCGTCCTCGGCGACGGGAGTGCGCTGCGCCCCGACTTCATCGTCGACGCGTCCGGGGTCGTGCCGAGCGTGGACCTGGCGCGCACCGCCGGACTGGCGCTCGGTCCCACTGGCGGGATCGCGGTCGACGCGCGCAACCGAACCAGCGACCCGCACATCTACGCCGTCGGCGACGGGGTCGAGAAGGTCGACGCCCTCTTCGGAGAGCAGGTGCTGGTCACGATGGCCGGCCTGGCCAACCGGCACGGCCGCTCGGTCGCGGATGTGATAGCCGGCCACGACGAGCCCAACACACCCGCGCTCGGCACCGCGATCGCGACGGTGTTCGGCACGGTCGCCGCGAAGGTCGGCTGGAGCGAGCGACAGCTCGTCGCCGCCGGGCGCGAGCACCGCGTCATCCACACCCACCCGGCCTCACACGCGACGTACTACCCGGGCGCGCAGTCGATGTCGATGAAGCTGCTGGTCGACCCGGCGACGGACGCGATCCTCGGCGCCCAGGTGGTCGGCGGGGAGGGCGTGGACAAGCGGATCGACGTCCTCGCGGTCGCGATGGCCGGCGGCATCACCGCGTCCGGGCTCGCGCGCCTCGAGCTCGCATACGCTCCGCAGTTCGGCTCGGCGAAGGACCCCGTGAACCAACTCGGCTACGTGGCCGACAACCTCCGCACCGGCGCGACCCGTGCGATCCAGTGGCACGAGCTGGACGCGGCCCTCGCGGCCGACGCGACGCTGGTGGATGTCCGAACGGCGGGGGAGCACGCGGCCGGCGCCATCCCGGGGGCCGTCAACATCCCCGTCGACGACCTCCGCGACCGGATCGCCGAGCTGCCCGCCGGGCCCGTCGTCGTGCACTGCCAGGTGGGGCAGCGCGGACACACCGCCGCGCGCATCCTCGCCCAGCACGGGTTCGATGTCGTCAACCTCGACGGGGGCTACCGGACCTGGGCCGCGGGCGCGGCGACGCGGGAGCGGGCGGCCGTCGCAGCCTAGGGCAATGGATAGACGATCGTCAGGTTCTGCCCATGTGACGTAAGAATCCGTCAAGAATTCGCCGGGAGGGTGGAGGTATCGACTCACAAGTATCGACTCGGACGAAGGAGGGACGGATGGCGACCTGGACACGAGGCAAGCGGATCGTCGGTGTGCTCACCGGCGTGATCGGCCTGACGAGCGTGGGCGCAGCCGGCGCCGTCGGCGCCGCCCTGTTCGACACCACGCGCACCACGCACGCGGCTGCTGCCGCGCAGCCGGCGCGCACCCCGGCGGCGACGCCATCGGCGACGCCCACCCCGACCGCCCCGCCGACACCCACCGCGGCTCCTGCCGCGCCTGCCCCGACCGCGGCTCCGGCCCCGGCCCCGGCCGCGCCGGCTCCGGCGCCCGCGCCGCCCGCTCCCGCCCCGGCCCCGGTCCAGCCGAGCCAGGGCGGCTCCTCCAGCAGCACGTCGTCAGGCTCCTGATGCGAAGGCCGACGGAGGGGAGCGGCGATGAGTGAGCTGCTGTGGGCTTTCGGCCGGGCGTCCGGCCTCATCGCGCTGCTGCTGTTCACCCTGACCCTGGTGCTCGGCATCGTCACGCGCTCCGGGCGCCCGCTGCCCGGGCTGCCACGGTTCTCGGTGTCGCTGATCCACCGCAATGTGTCGCTGCTCGCGTGCGTCTTCCTCGTGCTCCACGTGGGGACGCTGATGTTCGACTCGTACGCCAAGCTCTCCCTGCTCGACATCGTGGTGCCGTTCGCCGGGTCGTTCAAGCCGTTCTGGCAGGGGCTCGGGACGGTCGCGTTCGACCTGGTTCTCGCGATCACCATCACCGGCCTGCTGCGCCGCCGGATCGGGCAGCGCGCCTTCCGGTTCGTGCACTGGTTCACCTACGCGATGTGGCCGATCGCCGTGCTGCACGGCATCGGCAACGGGACGAACGGCACCAGCGGCTGGTTCCTCCTGACCACCGCCGGGTGCACCCTCCTCGTGGTCGCGGCCGTGATCTGGCGGCTGTCGGCGCGGTTCGTGGAGCACTCGCACACGCGACGCCTCGCCACGGGCCTCGCCGGAAGGAGAGACGACGCATGACGATGACGATGGATCCGACCACGTCGGGAGGATCGATGCGCGCGGTGGACGCCGGACGGCTCTTCGCCGCCGGACACAGGGCGACGCTCGACGCGCACCTGCGCGCCTACGGCGAGCTGCCGAAGCGGAACCCCGACGCGATGCTCGCCGAGTTGGAGGCCTCCGGCCTGACCGGCCGCGGCGGCGCCGCCTTCCCGGTCTGGCGCAAGCTGTCCGCCGCCCTCGAGTCCGGCGGACGCCGTCGCGGCCGGGCCCCGATCCTCATCGCGAACGGCACCGAAGGCGAGCCGCTGTCCTCGAAGGACGCCGTGCTGCTGCGCAACGCGCCCCACCTCGTCATCGACGGCATGATCACCGCCGCCAAGACGATCGGCGCGCGGAACGTGCTCATCGTCGCCGAGGGCGATGCCCTCCGCGCGGTCGACCGCGCGATCGCCGAGCGGGCCGACGCGCGCGGCATCGAGGTTGTGGAGGGCGCGGGCGGCTTCGTCTCCGGCGAAGCCAGTGCGCTGGTCAATCTGATCGAGAACGACGACCCCCGCCCTGTCGACCGGACGAAGCGCCTGACGACGGCAGGCCTCCGCGGCCGGCCGACGGTCGTGCAGAATGTCGAGACCCTCGCGCACGTCGCGCTGATCGCGCGCCACGGAGCCCGCTGGTTCCGGTCGGTGGGCGATCCGGTCGACCCAGGGACGCGGCTGGTCACGGTCACCGGCGACGTGCCGAAGCAGGGTGTCTATGAGATCCGCACCGACGCCACCGTGCGTGAGACCCTGGCCGCACTCGGGCTCGACTTCGGGACGGTCTCCGCCGCGCTGATCGGCGGCTACCACGGCGCCTGGGTGCCCGCGAACGCGTTCGACCTCCCGCTGACCGCTCTCGACCTCGCCCCGTTCGACGCGTCGCCGGGAGCGGGGATCGTCCACGTGCTCGGCGACCACCGCTGCGGGCTCGACGTCACCGCGGGGATCGTGAAATACCTCGCCGGGCAGTCGGCTCGTCAGTGCGGCCCGTGCATGTTCGGCCTCCCGACGATGGCCGACCGCTTCGCCGCCGTCGCCTCCGGGCAGGCCGTCGCCGAGAACGCCGCGGACCTCGCCCGGCTCACCGGTCTCGTCGTCGGCCGCGGCTCCTGCCACCACCCCGACGGGACCGCCCGCCTGGTGCGGAGCGCGCTCACGGTCTTCGACCACGACGTGCGCTCGCACGCCCGCGGCCGCTGTGTGCGGAGAGCGCGATGACCTCGTACGCCCTCCACATCGACTGGACCAAATGCGACGGACGCGGCCTCTGCGCGGAGATCCTCGACCGTGCGCTGACGCGGGACGACTGGGGTTATCCCGTCTCGCTGCGCGACGAGGCCACTCCCTCTGGCATGTCACGGCGGTCCGACGTGCCGCTCCGCGCCGACGAGCTCGATGCGGCGGACGACGCCGTTGCGCTCTGCCCGGTGCTCGCGCTGACGCGAGTCGCCCTGTAGTAGTCCCGCCAGATGACCCGGTGCAGCGGGATCCAGCGCGGGATCGTGCGCAGGCCAGGGATGAACGGCAGCAGGGCGAGCAGCAGCGTCAGCGCGCCCATGATGAGCACGATGACAAGGTCGGCGTTGGCGAGCGACGCGAACGGCTGGACCTGATAGAAGAGCGAGAACAGCCACAACCAGGCCTGGCCCGGCGTGTTGCCGGTCTCGTTCATCATCCCCCACTGGTCCCCGGTGAGGTGCTGCGCCGATGCGAGGTTCTGGAAGTACTGGCCGTCGCCGAGGAAGAGGATCGCCGGCGTGTGGTTGAGCGGGTAGAAACCTCCCTGGCTCGAGAGCGCGCCGTCGAGTGCGCCGCTGCGCGCCATCCCGCCGAGCGACGAGATGATCGCGGGCACCGGGCCGTACTCCGGCAACGGCTTCGGTAGGGCCGTCCCCTTGTCGGCGGCCAGGGCCTTCTCGTAGGCGGCCGTCCACTTCGCCTGTTGCGCGGGCGTCGCGCTCGTCCAGCGGGCGACGGCGGCCGGCACGGTCGGCAGCGTCCGCAGCGGGCCGATCACGAAGGCCTTCGCGGTGTCGATCGGGAGCCGCACGCCGGACAGGCTCTGCAGGTCGAGGGGCCCGATGGTCTGCGTCGCACCCTGCGTGTCGTTGTACGGCGGCCCGTACTGGGCGGTGTCGCTCGTCCCGCCGAGCTCGGCCGTGGCGGTCGACGCGAAGTCGACAGGGTCGGCCGCCGACCAGGAGGCGAAGGTGACGCCCGGTTCGTCCGGCGACCCGAACACGGCGGCGAGCCCGAGCGTCACGGCTCCGACGACGACGAAGCCGATCGTGACCTCCTTGAGCAGGTCGTAGTCGCGGACGCGTCCGCGCCACGGCCGGCCGGCGACGTCGTCGTGGCGCCGCCAGGTCATGCTGGGTGTGCGCTTCATCGCGGCCCCTCCGATTCGTTGGAGGTCGACTCGTTGAACGTCGACTCGTTGTAGGCGTGCACGACCTGATCGTCGTTCTCGGTCGCGTCGATCGGCGGCACGACCCCGTGCGTGCGCACCAGGAGGACGTGCAGCACGACGATCGCGCCGACGCCGATCGGCAGCAGCACGATGTGCCAGGTGAACATCTGCCCGAGGTCGGCGACATTGAACCAGGCGCCGATCCCGACGGCGTTGAGGGCGTCCTTGCCCTCGAAGGCGATCCACTGCGAGTCGAAGTTCGTCTGCAGCAGGTAGCCGGTGAACGCCGCCGCGATCGAAACGGCGAAGGCGATCACGCCCGTTATCCAGGTGAGCACCCGGCCGCCGCGCCACGCGGCCATCCAGTACTTCCCCCACAGGTGCACGACCATCAGCAGGAAGAACAGCTCGACGCTCCAGAGGTGCACGCTGTTCGTGAAGTGCCCGAGGCTGGAGACGTGGTACCAGGCCGGGCCGTTCAGGCTGAGCACGAGGCCGGACAGGATGACCACGGCGAACGCGGCGAGCGACGCCATCCCGAACACGTAGATCCAGGAGGAGACGTAGCTCGGCTGGTCCTGCGGCAGAAGCTTCTGCGGAGGCAGGCGCTTCAGGAGCCAGCGGCGGACGCGGCCGGTCCAGGTATAGACCTCCTCGTCCGTCTCCTGCGTGCCGCTCGGCGGGCCGCTCGCCGCGTGCGTCCCGCTCATCGCCGGCGCCTCGCCTTCGGGAACGGCAGCAGCAGAGCCAGCGCGAACAGCACGAGCATGACCACGATGACGATGAGATTGCCGAGCTGGATGGTGAACGAACCCCAGCCGACGTAGATGCCCGGCGCGCTTGCGACGATGTCCACGGTGCCTCCTTCGGTCGGGACCAGCCTGATCCTCGTGCGGATCGGCGGGCGGGCCGAAGGTCCCGCGGCCCGATCGCGGCGCCACAGGCCGCTCAGGGGGCGAGCGCGTCGATGGCCGCCTGATTCGTCCCGTACAACGTGCGGTCCCCGATCAGGCCGAAGTGGTCCAGCCGCAATTCCAGGTCGGGGCGCACGCGCGAATAGTGCAGCAGGATCCCGCGCTCGCTCAGCCAGTCCTGGACGGCGTGAAACCGCTCCGCAGCCGTGACGTCGATGTCGGTCACCGCTTCGAGGTCGAGCACGATGTGCTCGAGAGGGTCGGGGCCGGCCTCGGCGACGGCCGTTCTCACCGCCTCCTCGAAGACCCCGGCGTTGGCGAAGAACAACGGCGCCGCGAAGCGCAGCACGATCAGCCCGGGCGCGGTCTGGGTGACCTCCCCCTCCACCGGCAGGAGCGAGTGCTCGGGGGAGTCCGTCGTGCTCAGCACGTCGATCGCCGGATTCGCCGCCCGCCGGGCGAGGTTGATGAGGGCGAGGACGACCGCGATCACGATTCCCGCGACCGGCCCGACCAGCAAAGCGGCGAGGAAGCAGGCGACCGCGATCGCGAGTTCGAACCGGGACAGCCGCCACAGCGAGACGAACTCCCGGACGTCCAGTAGCGGCAGCACGGCGACCGCGACGATGGCGCCGATCACCGGCGATGGGATGTGTTCGAGCAGGGCCGTGCCGAAGACGACCAGCAGCAGCGTCCCCGCCGCCGTCACCAGCGCCGGGAGCTGGCTGCGCGAGCCGGCGTGGTCCATCGCGGCGGTGCGGGACGTCGACGACCCGATCGTGAAGCCGCCCGTGAGGCCGGAGGCGATGTTCGCCGCGCCGAACGCCAGCAGGTCCCGGTCAGGGTTGACCCGGTAGCCGCGGCGCTCGCCGAAGGCGCGCGAGACGAGCAGTCCTTCGCTCATCGCGACCATCGTCAGCGACAGTCCGGACGGCACGAGCGCGAGCCACTGCGACCAGCCGACGTCGGGCCAGGCGAAGGTCGGGGCGCCGCGCTCGACCGGGCCCAGGGTACGGACGCCCAGACTCTCCAACCCGGTGAAGGCCACCAGCGACGTGGAGGCCACCAGCACGATCAGCGCCCAGGGGACGAGCGGCGCGAACCTCCGGCCGAGAGCGAGTACGGCCAGCGATCCGGCCGAGATGGCGATCGCCCAGCCGTTGGCGTCGCCCAGCCCGGTGACGAGCTCGGACGTACGGGTGAGGAAGCCTGCGCTGCTGGTGATCCGCACCCCGAGCATCGTCGCGATCTCGCTGACGAGGATGTCCAGAGCGAGCCCGCTCACGAAGCCGATGAGGATCGGTTTGGAGAGGAAGTCCGCGAGGAAGCCCAGGTTGAAGACGGCGCAGAGGACGAAGACGACGCCGCCGATGATGGCCTGGGCGAAGGCCAGCGCGAGGTAGTCCTTCGAGCCTGCGACCGCCATCCCGCCGAGCGACGACGCGACCAGAGCCGAGGCGGCCGCGTCGGGCGACGCCACGAGCTGACGCGAAGACACGATGAGGGCGTACACGACGGCCGGGACGATCAGCGCGTACAGCCCGGTGGCCGGCGGCAGCCCTGCGATCTGGGCGTAGCCGAGATTCACCGGAACGGAGATCGCGAGCAGTGTCACGCCGGCCAGCAACTCGCGGGGGAGCGTGCGGACGGTCAGACCGGCGAGAACGCGCCCTCGAAGGAGGTGCGAAATCGACAGCATGGCTCAGCCGGCTTCGCCGTGACCACAACTGCTCAGGTCTCGCGACGGACGCTCAGGTCTCCTGCGTGTGGCCCTCCTGCTCTGGCTCGCCGGTCACTTCCAGGATCGCGAGCTCCTCGAGCTCCTCCCTGCCGTGCCGGCGGTCCACGCCGAACAGGTAGACCGCGTCGAGGATGCCGAGCGTGTTGGTGAGCAGCAGGGTGACGAACCACGGCTTGCTGCCATTGCGGGCGGCGCGCCAGAGCGACGCGCCCTTCCAGGCGAGACTCCAGGCGACGACCGCGACGACGAGGACGCGGCCTGCGGGCGGCACATCGTGCATCCCCATCCGGGACGCTTCGTAGTGGTTTCTCATGGGGCCATCAGACCGCGTGCGCCTGCGGCGCGGCAAGGGTCGAAGGTCCTGGCCGGCGGCGGGCAGGCGGGGCAGGCTCGACGTGAGGCAGACCCGAGGGGGAGTGGTGACGATGGTGATCGACGGGCGCACGGTGGTGGGGTTCGACGGCTCGCCCTCGGCGTGGCGGGCGCTCGACTGGGCGACCGGCCGGGTCGCCGCGCGTGGCGGTGTTCTGGAGGTCGTGCACGCGATCGACACGCGCTTGGGCGGCGCGGTCTTCGGTCCGCGGTTCGACCTGGAGACCACCGTCGAGACCGGGCTCCAGCAGGCGCGGAACCATGTTCGTGCGCTCGCCCCTGGCATCGCCGTGGAGGTCCGCTGGGTGGAGGGGCCGCCCGCGAGCGCGCTCCTCCGCGAGGCCGCGGGCTCGGCCCTGCTGGTCGTCGGGACCGACAAGGGGCCGCTGCAGCGCGGAGCGCGGATCGGCACCCTGCCGCTGAAGCTCGCGGCGAAGGCCGACTGCGTCGTGGCCGTCATCCCCGCCTCACCCCGGCCCGAACGGAACGTGGTGGTGGTCGGCGTCGACCGCTCCGCGTTCGCGCGCTCCGCGCTCGCGCTCGCCGTGACCGAGGCGAGTTGGTCCGACGCGCAGGTCGAGGCGGTGCACGCGTGGGACGTTCCGGAGGCCCTGCACGCCGCCCTCGACTCCGGCGAGCACGCCGACCCCGCGTTCCTGAAGCGCGAGCAGGCCGTGATCCCGGGGGCGGTGGCCGACGTCCCGATCGCGCGGACGGCGCCGATCACGGACATCGTGGTGCGCCGGAATCCGGCGGAAGCGCTCATCGAGCGCGGCGCGGGCGCTGTGGCGATCGTCGTCGGCACGCGCGGCCGAGGCCGCTTCGCCTCCGCGCTGCTCGGCTCGGTCAGCCACGACGTGCTGCTGAACCTCCCGTGCCCGGTGCTGGTCACGCCGAAGGAGTTCTCCTTCGTCGTGCCGGACGGGCCGGACGACCCAATCGAGTGGTGACACGGCGAGTGGTGACACGGCGAGTGGTGACACGGCGAGTGGTGACGCGCGCCCGCTACGCGTCCACCGCCAGATCCCGGCGGCTGAAGGCGATCAGGCCGACCGTCCACAGCACGACCGCGACGGCCGCCAGGATCGCCAGTGGGAGCCCGTCGAAGTCCGCGCCGGGCAGCCGCGGTGTCGCCGTCAGCGGGGTGTGGTCGACCAGCCAGGACGGCAGGCCGAACAGCGTCCCGGCGAAGCTGAGGAGCGCGATCGCGCTCAGGTAGCTCCACGACAGCACGGCGGCGAGCCGTGGCAGCACGCCGAACAGGAGCACAGGGACACCCGCGCTCACCAGCACGGCCGGCCCGTAGGCCAGTGATGCGCCGGTCAGCGTCCACGCCTGCGAGAAGTCGGACCGCGACGTCCCGTACGCCGCGCCCATGACGAAGCCGCTCACGGCGAGGAGAACGGCGGAGCCGAGCGCCGCGACGAGCAGCCGGGAGGCCGCCCAGCGCAGCCGGGAGATGCCGCCGGCCAGTTGCGGCTCCGCGAAGCCGGCCGCCTCCTCGCTCCGCGCCTGCAGCGCCGTCTGCACGCCGAACGCGCTGGCGATGATCGCGTTCAGCATCACCAGCCAGCCCAGGATCGCGTCGACGAAGGTGGAGGTGTGGCCGCCGATGTAGGCCGCGAACAGCGGGTTGGAGCCCAGCAGGTTCGCGATGGCGGTGGCCACCGACCCGTACAGGATCGCCATGACGATCGCGCCCGCGAACCATCCGATGAGTGCCCCGCGCTGCTGGCGCACGGCGAGCCCGAACGGCGACGTGAGGAAGCCTCCTGCTCGTGGTGCACCCGCGCGGTCGGCCAGGACGCCGGCGCCGAGGTCCCTGCGGCCCTCCAGGCGCAGCGCGATCGCGCAGAGCAGCGCGGCCCCGCCGACGAGCAGCACCGCCGGCCACCAGCGGTTCTCGCCGTACGGCCGCATGCCCTGGCCCCAGCCGAGCGGGGAGAGCCAGGAGACCCAGGAGGGCGAGGTCCCCGTGCCGTTGAGGTCGCCGACGGCCCGGATCACGAACAGGGCGCCCAGGACGGCCGTGCTCCATCCGTTGGCGCCGCGGCCGGTGGAGGCCAGCTGGCCGAAGAGCGCGGAGACGCCGAGGAAGAACAGCCCGACCGCGGCGAGCGAGCCTCCGAGCACCAGGCTGCCGGCGGCGGGCAGCGTCAGCGCCGCGGCGGTCACCGTGATCGCGGCTCCGACGGCGACGTCGAACGCGCCGACCACCAGGTAGTTCGCGACCGTGTAGGCGTGCAGGCCGAGGGAGTCGGCGCGCAGCAGCTCCGCCCGTCCGGCCTCCTCGTCGGCGCGGCCGTTGCGGGTGATCAGGAAGACCGTGGCCAGCGCGAGGCTGAGCGCGATCGTCATCCAGATCTTGAGGACCAGGATGCCGCCGAGCGTGTTCGCAGCGTACGGCGTGCCGGTCAGCGCGGCGACCGACGGTGTGTCCGCGATGCGCGCGTACGCCTCGCGCGAGGCCTGGGTCGGGAACGCCGACCGCTGCGACTCGTAGACCAGCGGGATCATGCCGACGAGCACGATCGCCCAGACCAGCAGCCGCAACCAGTTGCGCGCGACGACGAACCGCAGCATGTGCGGGAGGCCGTGCAGGTCGGCCCGGGGCGCCGGCCGGGTGAGGGGGGCCGTCGGTCGTCCGAGCGACGCGGCCGTGGCGGAGGCGTTCATGAGACCGGGGTGCCGAGGGCGGACAGTTCGGTGCCGTAGTGCCGGAGGAAGATCTCCTCCAGCGACGGCGGCGTGCAGACGAGCGCGCGCGGCCGCAGCGGGGAGAGCGCGGCCAGCACGTCACCGAGGTCCTCGTCGGCGACCGTGAACGTGGCTCGCGGCCCGTCCAGCGCGAGATCGTGGACGCCAGGGATCCGGGACAGCGCGCCGCCCGCATCGTCCAGGACCACCGAGACGCTGGTGCGGTTCAGGTGGCGGAGCTCCGCGAGGGTCCCTGCTTCGACGGTGCGACCTTTCCGGATGATCGTCACGGTGTCGCACAGCCGCTCCACCTCCGCGAAGATGTGGCTCGACAGCAGCACCGAGCCGCCGTCGGCCTGCACCTGGCGGACGCAGGTCCGGAATTCGGCGTCCATGATCGGGTCCAGCCCCGCCGTCGGCTCGTCCAGGAGCAGCAACTCCGCGTCCGACGCCAGGGCCGCGATCAGCGCCACCTTCTGGCGGTTGCCCTTCGAGTAGGCGCGGGCCTTCTTGGACGGGTCGAGGTCGAAGCGCTGCACGAGCTCGTCCCGGCGCGCCGGCCGGACTCCGCCTCGCAGCCGGCTCAGGATGTCGATGATCTGGCCGCCGGTGAGGTTGGGCCAGAGATTCACGTCGCCGGGGACGTAGGCGATCCGGCGGTGCAGGTCCACAGCGTCGGTCCAGGGGTCCGCGCCGAGGACGCGCAGCGTGGTGGCCTCGGCCCGCAGCAGCCCGAGCAGCACGCGCAGCGTGGTGGTCTTGCCGGAGCCGTTCGGGCCGAGGAAGCCGGCGATCTGCCCGGCTTCGACGGTGAGGTTCAGCCCATCGAGCGCTATCGTGCGCCCGAAGGACTTGCGGAGGTCGCGGACTTCGACGGCCGCGCCGGTGGTCGACATGAGGCTCCTTCTCCCGCGCCCGCTACGGCCGCGGCGGCTCGCTCGCCACGGCCGGCTGCGCCTCCTGCGGGGCCGCCATCGCCGGTGGGGCGACAGGGGCTGTGGGGACGCCGACCCGCCAGGGCCGCTGCCGGTACAGCTCCAGCAGCTCGGCGCCGAGCCCGAAGAAGACCATCGCCAGCCACACCAGGATGTTGAGCACCGGGATCTGCAGTCCGAAGATCAGGATCAGGCCGCCGACGAACGACTGCAGGACCGGGTGCGGGGACGTGCGCAGCACCAGCCGCCCGAGGTAGTGCGCGGCGACCAGGAAGGTGGCGAGTGTCAGCACGATCCAGATCAGCAGTCCGGCGAGCGCGAGCGGCGCGCCCACGATGGTGACGAGCAGGAACAGCAGCCCGATCGGCACGACGATCGCGGCGACGAAGCCCACGAGGAGCGCACGCCAGGGGGACGGCAGCAGCCGGTCGGTGACGCGCACCAGCAGGCGGGGGACGAGCAGCCCCGCGGCGACGGTGAGCAGGCTGAGGGCGACCAGGGCGTAGACCAGCCCTAGGAACCAGCCG
The DNA here is from genome assembly GCF_058806435.1 of Leifsonia sp. GW821-FHT13C09. Lineage (NCBI taxonomy): Bacteria > Bacillati > Actinomycetota > Actinomycetes > Micrococcales > Microbacteriaceae > Leifsonia > Leifsonia sp. GW821-FHT13C09. The sequence goes on from NZ_JBXAPS010000004.1 coordinate 160,562, forward strand.
AGCACCGCAGCCCACGGGGAGATCTGGGGCGTGGAGGGCTGCTGGGTCTGGACGTGCTCCACGCTGCCGGCGACCGCGCCGTCCGCGATGTGCGCTGTGGCGGTGCTGGCGTAGGTCACGTCGCCGCCGACGGTCCCGTCGATCCGGAGGTCGGTGACGCTGACCAGCAGGTCCCTGCCGACGTCCCCCGCGACGCGGATCGAGGTCGCGGTCGCGACGATGTCGTTCTGGACGGACCCCCGGGCGTCGACCAGGAGGTTCGAGGCGAAGATCGTGCCGCTGCGCGCGACGTGGCCGGTGATCGTGACGTCCTGCCCGGCGAGCCGGACGTTGCCGTCGACGCGGCCGCTGATCGTGATGGTCTGCGCCGCGGCGATGACGTCGCCGGTGACGTCGCCGCTGACGGTGACGCTCTGCCCGGCGGCGTACACGTCCCCGTTCACCGGCCCGGACACGTCAACGGCGACGCCGCTGTAGAAGTGCGGCCCGGCGCCGCCCGAAGGCTGCGCCGGGGACGCGGCCGAGCCTGCGCCGAGCGTCAGCGCGAGGAAGCCGGCCAGCGCGGCAGCGCCGGCGAGCCGGAGAAAGTGCGTGGTTCGCGTGTTCATGTCGAAGACCCCCCTCAGAGCGGGACAGTGTGTGCCCGCTGTCAGACCTCCCGCGGCTCCACCCGCAGCCGGTCGTGCACCTGGCGCACGTGCGGCGACGACCACGCTGTCCGGAGCGCCTGCTGGTGCTCGGTCCAGGAGCCGACGGAGCCGGTCAGCGTGATCTCGTCGCCGTCGACGCTGACGGCGATGCGGCCGGCGTCGAGGATCGCGTTGCGCACCAGCGCGTTGCGGATCTCCTCTGCGACGTCGTCGGCCTGCGGCCTGCGGGTGAGCTCGATGCGGCTCTCGACCGCGTGGACGCCGTGCAGTCGTTCGACGGCGCGCTTGGCGGCCACCCGCTGCGAATCCCATTCGACCTCGCCGGTCAGGACCACGCGGTGGCCCTGCACGTCGGCGTGGATGCCCTCGTGCGGCACTCCCGCGGTCCAGGCGAGGATCCCGTCGACCGCCGCGGCGAGCGTGCGCCCCTGCGGGTCGTCGCCCGGCTCGGGCAGCCGCAGCTCGTCGGCGACCGTGCGGACTCCGGCGACACGCTGGGCGGCCTCCACCACCGCGATGCGTTCGTGGAGGGTGGCGACCTGCCCGGTGAGCGTCACGACGCCGCCGTCGACGGCCACCCCGATGGCGGGTGCGGTCACATCCGGCGTCCAGGCGAGCTCCGACTCGACGGCGCGGCGGATCGTCAGGTCGCTGAAGGTGCGGGCGGGCGTGCTCGACGTCGCGGATTCGGGTGCGCTGCTGATGCTCATGGACCCAGCGTCCGCGCCCGGGCGGTCGCGCGGATGAGTCGAAGGTCCTGCCGGTCGCGCGGGACCTTCGGCCCACCGCCGCGCCGCCGCGCCGGCATACGGTGTCGCCGTAAACTACGGACACCGACGAGAGAGGACACCGTCATGGCACGCAATCTGGTCCGTTTCGACCCGTTCGCCGAGCTGAGCCGGATGGAGCGGGACTTCTTCGAGGACGGGATGCTCGGGACGCGGCGCACGATGCTGCCGACCACCGACATCTACACGAAGGACGACAAGGAGATGGTGGTCGAGGTCCACCTCCCGGACTTCGACGACGGCGACGTCTCCGTCGACATCGACGAGGGCGCGCTCGTGATCCAGGCCGAGAAGCACGAGAAGGAGGAGGACAAAGACAAGAAGTACGTCATCCGGGAGTCCAGCCAGAGCTTCTACCGGCGCATCATGCTCCCGCAGCAGACCGACCAGTCGAAGATCGCCGCGACCTTCGAGAAGGGCGTGCTGAAGATCGACGTGCCGTTCGCGCCGTTGCCGGCGCCGACGAAGGTCCCGATCACCGCCGGGTCCAAAGCCTGACAGGCGGGCGCGAGATGTCGACGCACATCGTGGAGGGCCGGTTCGCCGACGCCCGCGTCATCGTGACCGGCGCGGGCTCCGGCATCGGCCGGGCCACCGCGGTCCGCCTGCTGGCCGAGGGCGCGACCGTCGTCGCCACGGACATCAGCGAGCCGCGGCTGGCGGCGCTCGCCGAGGAGTTCGGCTCGGACCGCCTCCTGACCTTCACCGGCGACGTGAGCGACGAGGACGTCGTGGCGGATGTGATGCAGGTCGCGGACGGCCGGGTCACCTCGCTGGCGAACGTCGCGGGGATCATGGACGACTTCCTCCCGCCTGCCGAGGTGGAGGACGCCGTCTGGGACCGGGTGCTGAGGGTGAACCTGACCGCGGTGATGCGTCTCACCCGTGCCGTGCTGCCCGGGATGCTGGAGCGCGGCGCGGGGACCATCGTCAACGTCTCCTCCGAGGCGGCGCTCCGCGGATCGGCGGCCGGCGCCGCCTACACCGCGTCCAAGCACGCCGTGAACGGACTGACCCGGAGCACGGCGTTCTTCTACGGGCCGAAGGGGATCCGCTGCAACGCGGTCGCTCCCGGCGCGACGTTGACGAACATCCAGGCGGAGTTCCGCTCGGCGTTCGCTGGCGAGCGGATGGCGCCGTACATGCAGACCAACGTGCCGCAGCCGGCGACGGCGGAGGCGCTGGCGGCGGCGATCACCTGGCTGCTCAGCGACGACTCGTCGAACGTCAACGGCGCCGTCCTCCCGTCCGACGCGGGCTGGTCGGTGATCTGAGACCCGGGCAAGAAGCGGGGGACGAGGGGGCTGACCGGAGCCCGAGTCCGGTCAGGCGCGGCCGCGGTGCTCGAGATGGAGCACCGCGGCCTGCGTTCGCCGCTCCAGGCCGAGCTTGGCCAGCAAGGAGCTCACGTAGTTCTTCACGGTCTTCTCGGCCAGGCCCAGCCGTTCCGCGATCTGCCGGTTGGTCCGTCCGTCGGCGATGAGCGCGAGCACCTGCCGCTCCCGGAGGCCCAGCGATGAGAAGCGCGGGTCGTCGGCGGGCTCGCGCAGGGTCGCCGAGACGCGCTCGGCGACGCGCGGGTCGATGAGGCGCTTGCCGCGGTGCGCGGCGCGGATGTCGTCCAGCAGGGTGCTCGCGCGGATGTCCTTGACCACGTAGCCGTCCGCTCCCGCGATGATCGCGCTGCGCAGCGCGTCCTCGTCGTCGTACGCGGTGAGCATCAGGCAGCGGATGCCCGGCTCGGCCTGCTTGACGGCCCGGCAGACATCGATGCCGCTGCCGTCGGGAAGCCGCACGTCCAGCACCGCCAGGTCGGGCCGGACGGCGAGGATCCTCGCCCGTGCCTGAGCGGCCGTCGCCGCTTCGCCCACGACCTCCATGTCGTCCTGCCCGTCGATGAGGGCGGCCACGCCGCGGCGGACGACCTCGTGGTCGTCGGCGAGGAAGACGCGGATCGGAGGCGCGCTCATCGAGTCCTCTCGACGGGCACTGGGAGGCGGAGCCGCAACCGGGTCCCCTCCGGGGTCGACTCGACATCGAGCACGCCGTCGCGGCGTCCGGCGCGCTCGGACAGATTGGCCAGTCCGCTGCGCCTGCTCGTCTCGCCGATCCCGGCGCCGTCGTCCGCCACGTCGACGGTGATCTCGTCCGCCGACGCCACGACCTCGACCGTGGCGGTGTCGGCGCCCGCATGCCGCACCACGTTGGTGAGGCCCTCCCGGACGAACGCCGCGACGTCGTCGGCGAGCGCGGCGTCCGCGACCAGGTCGACCGGGCCGGAGAAGGAGACCGTGGCCGGCCGCGGGAGGGCCTCGCCGACCTCCTGCACGATGTCGAGCAGCCGGTGCCGGAGGCTCTCCGCCGGTCCCTGCTGATGCGACAGGGAGAAGATCGCGGTGCGGATCTGTGCGATCGCGTCGTCCAGCGACTTCACGGTGCCTTCGATGCGGTCGGCCAGCAGGCCGGGGCCGAGCGCCGACTGCACGCTCTGGAGTTCGAGCCCAGCGCCGAAGAGCTGCTGAATGACGTGGTCGTGCAGGTCGCGGGCGATGCGCGCGCGGTCCTCCAGCAGCACGACGCGCTCGCGGTCGGTGCGCGCTTCCGCGAGCTCCATCGCGAGGGCGGCCTGGCGCGAGAACGTGACGGCCCGCTCGAGCTCGAACGCGGTGAACGGCGGCGCTCCGCTCTCGCGGACGGCGATCAGCACCTCGGGCTGCCCGGTCTTCCCGTCGAAAGGCACCACCAGCGCGGGACCAGGCTCCCAGTCGTCGGCGAGCGCGTAGCCGCTCAACTCGTCCAGCCGGGTCGGCTGCTCGCCCTCGAGCGCGCTCAGGACTCGGTCGTTGTAGAGAATCAGGCCCGCGTCGCCGACCGGTCCGTCGCTCCGCGCGAGCACCGGCGAGGGGTCACCGGGCTCGGCGGCGCCCAGCACGACGGCAGACCGCGCCCCGAGGAGGGCGGCACAACGGGCCGCGAACTCCTCGTGCGCCTCAGCGGTGTCGCTCCCGAGGATGCTGGCCGTCATCTCCGCGGCCGACGCGCTCCAGGCCTGGCGCGCGACGGTCTCGGCGTACAGCCGGGCGTTGTCGATCGCGAAGCCCGCGTTGGCGGCCAGCGCCTTCACCAGCTGTTCGTCGTCCTCGGTGAATCCGCCGGCGACCGGGTCGGTCAGGTAGAGGTTGCCGTACACGGAGTCGCGGACGGCGATCGGGACGCCGAGGAACGCCGTCATCGGCGGGTGGCCAGCCGGGAATCCGGAGGAACGCGGGTCGTCGGCGATCGAGTCGAGGCGGATCGGGCGGGGATCGTCGATGAGGGCGCCGAGGAGGCCGTGGCCTTCGGGCAGGTGCCCGATCCGGGTCACCACGTCGTCCGACATCCCGACGTGGATGAACTGCTCCAGTCCGCCGCCCTCGGCGATCACCCCGAGCGCGCCGTACCGCGCGCCGACCAGCTCGACGGCCGCCTCGATGATCGTCCGCAGCACCACCGGCAGCTCCAGGTGCGACACCACCGCCCGGTTCGCGCGGACGAGCGCGCGCAGCCGGCCCTGGGTGTCCAGCACCTTCCGCGCCTGCTCCACCAGCTCGCCGAGGGCGCGGTCCAACTCGGCCCGGGGCGCGTCGGGGAACGTGATCGGCTCATCGCTCGGGATGGCGGCCTCCTCTCGGCTGCGGACTGCGGGTAGCGGGCCGCGAGCCGGGAGCGGCGCGTGCCCTCACGCGCTGAGTGTAGCCTCCGGCGGCGTCGCGTACACCTGCGTATCCTGGCCGACCACCACGGTGGGGGCGGCGAGATCGAGGACGAGGCCGTGGGAGACCGAGCCCAGCCAAGTGCGCTTCCAGCCCGTCAGCCGCCTGCTGCCGACGACGAGCATCAACGCGCGCTCGGACTCCACCCGCAGACCCGAGATCGGGTTCTGCCGGAGCAGGACGGAGTGCACGGCCACCTCGGGGTGCAGCGCGCCGACCGTGCGCACATGGTCGTCGAGCAGGTCCTGCCGTTCGCTCTGCTGCGAGGTGACGAACTCGTCGTCGGGGACGATCAGCGGCTGCTCGGACAGCGGCGCCACCCAGCAGTGCACGACGGTCAGCGGCTGCCGCAGGTCCTCGGCCTCGCGGGCCGCGAACTCCAGGGCGAGCCGGCCGACCTCGGAGCCGTCCACTCCCACGACGACGCCCGTCCGCGCCTCCACGGCCTCCGCCTCCTCGACCGGGACCACGGCCACCGGGCCTGCCGCAGCGGTGGCGAGCCGCGATCCGAGCGACCAGCCGTAGCGGACACGCGGCCCGATCCGGTGACGGGTGCCGACCACGACGAGGGTGTCGGCCCGGGTCTGGCCGGTCAGCAGCTCCAGCGGATCGCCGACCAGCAGCTCAGCGCGGGACACCACCCCGGGATGCGATGCCGCGAGCTCCTCCACCCGGGCGTCGAGCCGGTCCTGCTCCTGCGCGGTCGCCCGGTCCAGGGCGGCGTCGTCGCCCAGGTAGATGCCCGTGTCGACGACGTCGAAGAGCTCGATCGTCGAGTTCTCGGCACGGGCGCGGCGGAGCGCCCAGGCGAGCGCCGCCTCCGCTGCCGTGGAGCCGTCCCAGCAGACCACCGTCCGGTCCGTCATCGTCCTCACCCTTCTAGGAGGCGACGCGCAGCACCAGCGAGCCGCCGGTTCTGCCGCGTCGCAGGTCATCGATCGCGTCGCCCAGCCCGTCGAACGGCACCGCCGTCACCGTCGGCCGCAGCCGGAGGTTCCGCGCGAGAGCGAGGAAGCGCGCGCCGTCCTCCCGGGTGTTCGCGGTGACGGTGCGGAGGTCCCGCTCGCGGAACAGGGACTCGGTGTACGACAGTGGCGGCAGGTCGGACATCGCGATGCCTGCGAGCACCACGGTGCCGCCGCTCGCGGTCGCCCGCAGCGCGACCGGGACGAGGCCGCCCGCCGGCGCGAAGACGATCGCCGAGTCGAGCGCCTCGGGCGGCTCCTCGTCCTCCTCGCCGACGAAGTCGACGCCGAGCTCTCGGGCGAGCTGGCGGTTCTGCACGCCGCGCGTCATCGCGAACACCCGTGCGCCGCCCGCCATCGCGAGCTGCGCGGTCACGTGCGCGCTCGACCCGAACCCGTAGATGCCGAGGTTCCCGCCCGGACGAAGCTGCGCCCGCTGCAGAGCGCGGTAGCCGATGATCCCGGCGCACAGCAGTGGCGCCGTCTCCAGCGCGTCGGCGTCAGCCGCGATCGGATAGACGTACGCGGCGGGCGCGACCAGGTACTCGGCGAAGCCGCCATCCGCGTCCCAGCCGGTGTACTCCGAGTTCGGGCACAGGTTCTCCGCTCCCCGGCGGCAGAAGGCGCACTCGCCGCAGGTGCGCCGCAGCCAGGCGACGCCGACGCGGGCGCCCTGGGCCAGCGACGTCACGGCCTCGCCGACGTCGACCACCGTCCCGATCGCCTGGTGGCCCGGCGTCACGCGCGTGCGGTGCACCGGGATCTCGTGGTCGATCACGTGGAGGTCGGTGCGGCAGATCCCGCACACCTGCACCTCGACCAGCACCTCGTCCGCTGCGGGCTCCGGCACCGTCGCCTCGACCGCTTCGAGGCCGCCGCTGGTTCCCGTGGTGCGCCACGCTCGCATGATCGGCATCTCCCGCCTCCCCGTTCCGTCACCGAGTCAAGCGCCGCCACTGCGCGCCGGGGCGGGTCGAAGGTCCCACGGGACCTAAGGCCCTTCGGGTCGTCCGGCGCGGTGAAGAGACTGCAGATGGAGGTGCCCTCATGGAGATCCGCAGGTACATCGTCGGCGTCGACGGCTCGGTGCCCGCCCGGGCAGCGATCCGCTGGGCAGTCGCGGGGGCACGGGAGCGTGGAGTCGGGGTGACCCTGGTCCATGTCGCCGACGACGAGTGGGGCGCCGTGGGCTCGCTGCTCATCGACGAGGTCGACCAGGACGCGGAGAAGCGGCTGGCCGAGGAGCTCGCCTACGCGGGGTCGCTCGGGGCGAACGTGCCGATCCACGGCGAGGTCCGGACCGGCAGCCCGATGGCAGAGCTCGCCTCGTACAGCGACGAGGGGACGATGATCGCCGTCGGCACCCACAAGACCGGCTTCCACTACGGGCGCGCGTTCGGCTCGCGCAGCCTCCAGCTCGCGAACCTCGCCACGGGTCCGGTCGCGATCATCCCGGAGGCAGCCTCCCGGATGCGGCGCGGCGTGATCGTCGGCGTGGACGACACCCCGGCGGGGGAGGCCGCGGTCGACCTGGCAGCGGACCTGGCCTGCGATCACCACTGCGAGCTGATGACCGTCCGCTCGTCGGACGCGCACATCCCGTTCGATCCGGATGACCCCGACGAGCGCCGCGACTGGCAGCTCCGCCGTGACGACGAGGCTCGGGGCTTCCTCGCGGCGGCCGTCGCCCGGGCGCGGGCGCGGCAGCCCGGCATCGTCATCCGCAGCCGCGTGGTGCGCCGGCCGGCTGGTGCGGCGCTCAACGAACTGGCCCGCAGCGCGGAGCTCCTCGTGATCGGGGATTCGCGCCGGGCCCACGCGCAGCTCGGCAGCCTCGGCGCTGTCGCGTACGACGTGCTGCTCAACCTGTCCTCGCCGACGATCGTGGTGCACGCCCCGACCGCCGCGGTCCGGGTGGAGCAGCAGAAGGCGGAAGGAGAGAGCCATGTCATCGGATGACCCCGTCCACGTGATGGACCGCGACGAGTGCCGGGAGGCCTTGAAGGGCGCGACCGTCGGACGGCTGGCGACCGCGGTGGCCGGGGAGCCCGACATCTACCCGGTCAACTTCTACTCCGACGGGTCGAGCATCCTGATCAGGACCGCCCCCGGCACCAAGCTGCTGGAGCTGACCGTGCACGACACGGTGGCGTTCGAGACCGACGGCTGGACCGAGGACGAGGCCTGGAGCGTCATCGTCCACGGCCGAGCCAGGCAGCTCGAACATCAGGCCGAGATCGACGAGGCGGACAAGACGCCGCTTCAGCCCTGGATTCCGACCCTCAAGTACCGCTACGTTCACATCGACATCGATTCGATGTCCGGCCGGCGGTTCCGGCGCGAGCCGGAGCCCGAGCGCTGGTGATCCGCGCACGGAAGGAAGCACCATGAGCGACGCACCCCGCGCCGATGAGTCCGAGGACCGTATCCACCCCGGCGGCCGCATCGTCGTCGGGCTCGACGGCTCGGCGGAGTCGCTGTCCGCGCTGCGCCGCGGCGCCCGGATGGCCGAGCGCCTGGGCTGCACCCTGGTCGGCGTGACGGTGTGGGAGTATCCGCCGTCCTGGCCCGGCTACGTCATGGGCGGCTGGGATCCGGAGCGCGACGCGCACACCATCGCCGAGGAGGCGTCCCACGAGGTCTTCGGCGACACGCTGCCGTCCTGGTACTCGACCGTCATCCGGTCCGGGTCGGCCGCGCGCCAGCTGATCGCGGAGGCGGAGGACGCGGAGATGCTGATCGTGGGCAGCCGCGGTCTCGGCGGGTTCACCGGGCTGCTGCTGGGCTCGGTGTCGCGCTCGGTGGTCGAGCACGCGGACTGCCCGGTGCTCGTGATCCACGGATCGTGAGCTGAGCCGCTCCGGATTGCGCCGCCGTCGGGATTGCGCCGCCTTCAGACGGCGGCCGTCGTCCGTAGCGCCGCGCCGATCGTGCGCCCCCACTCGCGTGCGTCGTCGAGCTGCCCGGCCTCCAGCGCGCTGTTCTTGTCGACCAGGAAGCTGTGCTTGGCGAGCAGACGGTGCGATCCGAGCTTGCGCAGGCGCTTGTCGATGGCTGCGGCGGCCGATCCGCTGAAGATCTCGGTCATATCGGCGCGCGTGTCGAACGCGGCGAACTGCGCGGGCGGTTCGCCGCACGTCTCCAGCCACTCGCGCACGCCGATGCCCTCGGCGTCGGGTTCCAGCGCGAGCCGGCGCTCGGGGTCGTCGCCCCACTTCGCTGCCTCCACGCGGGTGGACGGCCGGCTCAGCGAGTGCACGTGCGTCGGCGCGCCGACGAGCAGGACATCGACGTCCGGGAAGGCTTCCGGCGCGTCTTTGACCTTGACGACGGTCACCGACGCGAACGGTCGCAGCCCCTCCGCGATGGCCTCCGCGACCCGGCGGGTGCTGCCGAACATGGACTCGTAGACGATGGCCGCGCGGGCGGCCGGTGCAGTCTCGTTCATGCCGCCACCCTCGCGCGGGCCTGGCGCGGTGCGCAAGGCCGAAGGTCACGTGGGACTTTCGGCACTGCGGGACTTTCGGCACTGCGGGACTTTCGGCACTGCGGGACGGCGACCCGGCTTGCGAGACTCGTCGCATTCACTGAGGGCTGGAGGATGCGATGGCCGGGACGATCATGGTCGGCGTCGACGGCAGGGCCGAGCACCGGGCCGCGCTGGAGTGGGCGGCGCGACGCGCGGTCCGCGACGGCTCCCAGTTGGAGCTCGTCTTCGTGCTGCAGCATTCCTGGGGCGACGAGGCGGACGGCCCGAGCGACCTGCTCGTCCTGGCGGCGAAGTCCCTGCTGGCGACGGAACGGGAGGCCGCCCTCCGCATCGCGGAGGCCGCGTCGACCCGGGTGCCCGCTCTGACCGGCCCCGAACCCGCGCCGCTGCAGCGCCCCGCTCTCGAGGTGGGGACGCGCTACCTGTACGGCCACGTCGGCGCCGAGCTGACGTCGGCCTCCCGCGAGGCCGACTTGCTGGTGCTGGGCGCCCGCTCGCGTTCGGAGCGCGACCGCGGCTTCGCCGGCTCGTTGCATCTCCGCGTCGCGTCGACCGCCGCCTGCCCGGTCGCCGTCGTCCCGCACGGCTGGGACGGCTCCGGAGCCGGTGTCGTGGTCGGCGTGGACGGCAAGCGGCCCGCCGAATCCGCGGTCGGCTTCGCGGCGGACGAGGCCGCGGCGCTCGGCGAGCCGCTGCGGATCGTCTGCGTCGGTTACACCGCCAACCCGCTGCTCGCGGGGTTCGTGCCCGAAGTCACCCTCGACGAACGGAGGCGGCGCGTCCTCGATGAGGCCGCCGGGCGCGCGCGGAAACTGCAGCCGGGGGTCGAGGTCCGCGCCGACGCGATCGAGGCGGCGCCGGCCCGGGGCTTGGTCGACGCGGCGGAAGGCAGCAGAATGCTGGTCGTGGGAACCCGTGATCGCCATGGCGCCAAGCGCGTGATGCTCGGCTCCGTCGGCCACGATGTGCTGCTGAACGTACGCGTCCCGGTCGTGATCGCCCGCCCGCACCGCGAGGCCGAGTGACCGGGGCCCCGGGCACGGCCGAGGTCGTCGCCCTCGCGCCGCTGAGTCCAGTCAGAGTCGCGGCGCCCCAGGATGCCGCGACCGTGCTCGCCGGCCAGGGAACCTCGACGGCCGGGCTGAGCGACGCCGAGGCCGCCGCCCGGCTCGCCCGCGTCGGACCGAACGCCGTCCGCGGTCACCGTGCCCGCCCGTGGCGGGTCCTCGGCCGGCAGGTGCGCAGCCCGATCCTCATCCTGCTGTTCGCGACCGCGATCATCTCCGCGTTCGTCGGCCAGGGGACGGAGGCCGTCATCATCGCCGTCATCCTCGTGGTCAGCGTCGGGCTGGGCTTCGTGAACGAGTTCCGCGCGGAGCAGGCGGCGGACGCCCTGCACGACCGGCTCCGGCACACCTCGATCGTGCTGCGCGGCGGCGCACGGCGCAGCGTGGACGTCACCGACCTCGTCCCCGGGGATGTCGTCGTGCTCTCGGTGGGCACGGTCGTCCCCGCGGACCTGCGGCTGATTGAGGCGAACGGTCTGGAGTGCGATGAGAGCATCGTGACGGGCGAGGCGCACGCGGCCGCCAAGTCGCTCGACCCGGTGACGGAGGGCGCCGGCGTCGGCGACCTCGGCTGCTGCGCCCTGATGGGCACCGTCGTCCACGCCGGGGGCGGCGTCGGCGTCGTGGTCGCGACCGGTGGGACGACGGAGTTCGGCCGGATCGCCGTAGGGCTGGGCACGCAGCAGCCGCAGACCGAGTTCCAGCGCGGCCTCGGCCAGTTCTCGACTTTCCTGCTGCTGGTCGCGATCATCCTGACGACACTGATCTTCGTGGCGGCGTTGCTGCTCGGCCGGCCGCTCATCGAATCCCTGCTGTTCTCGCTCGCCATCGCGGTCGGCATCACCCCGCAGTTGCTCCCCGCCGTGGTCAGCACCAGCCTCGCCGCCGGCTCGCGCGCCCTCGCCCGCCGGCGCGTGCTGGTGAAGCGGATGGTCTGCATCGAGGACCTGGGCGACCTCGACCTCCTGGTCACGGACAAGACCGGGACGCTGACGACCGGCCGGATCGTCTTCGACCGCCCGGTGCCGCTGGACCACGTCGAGGCCGACGAGGTGCTGCTGCTCGGCCTCCTCGCCACCGACACCGACCCGGCCGCCCCGCAGACGGTCGGACTGAACGCGCTCGACGCCGCCCTCTGGGAGAGCGCAGAGGCGGCCTCGGCCCCGGTCTCGGCGTACCGGAGGCTGGACGCCGTGCCGTTCGACCACGAACGGCGCATGGCCGGCGCGCTGGTCGCCGCGACGGGCTCCGCCCCGATCGTGGTCGTCAAGGGCGCGCCGGAGTCCGTCCTACCGCAGTGCGCGGAGGTGGACCCGTCGGCCTCCGGGACGCTGTCCCAGCTCTACGCCGCCGGCTCGCGCGTCATCGCCATCGCCACGAAGGCCGCAGGCGACCTCACCGCCCTGACCCCCGGAGACGAGAACGGCCTGACCCTGCGCGGCTTCCTGGCGTTCGTGGACGGGGTGAAGCCGGACGCGCGCGCCTCCCTGCGGCGGCTCGCGGACCTCGGCGTCGGGGTGAAGATCGCCACCGGCGACAGCGCCGTCGTAGCCGAGCGCGTCTGCGCGGAGCTCGGAATGCCCGCCACAGGCACGCTGAGCGGCGACGCGGTCGACGCCCTCGACGACGCACAGCTGGCGGAGTCCGCCCGCGCCGCCACGGTCTTCGCCCGCGTCTCGCCCGAACAGAAGGCGCGCATCATCCGTGCCCTGCGGCAGAAGGGACGCGCGGTCGGCTTCCTCGGCGACGGCGTCAACGACGCCCTGGCCCTGCACAGCGCCGACATCGGCATCTCGGTCGACTCGGCCGTGGACGTGGCGAAGGACGCCGCCGATGTGCTGCTGCTGAACAAAGACCTGGACGTGCTGGCGGACGGCGTCACCGAGGGACGCCGGATCTTCGCGAACACCATCAAGTACGTGCTGATGGGCACCTCCAGCAACTTCGGCAACATGTTCAGCGCCTCGATCGCGTCGGTCATCCTGCCGTTCCTGCCGATGCTGCCCGGGCAGATCCTGCTCAACAACCTGCTCTACGACTCCAGCCAGCTGGCCATCCCGAGCGACAACGTGGACGCGGAGCAGCTGAAGGTGCCGTCGCACTGGGACATCGGCGCCATCCGCCGCTTCATGCTGCTGTTCGGCCCGATCAGCTCGCTCTTCGACTTCGCCACGTTCGGGCTGATGCTGTTCGTCTTCACCGCGGCGCCGCCCGAGTTCCGCTCCGGCTGGTTCATCGAGTCGATCGCGACGCAGACACTGATCGTGTTCGTGATCCGGACGAGGCGCGTGCCGTTCCTGCGCAGCCGCGCATCCCTTCCTCTCGCGGTCTCCGTGCTCGCGGTCGTGGCCGTTGGCGCGTGGCTGCCGTACTCGCCACTGTCCGGACTGCTCGGCTTCACGCCGCTCCCCGCGCTGTTCTTCCTCGCGCTGGTCGGCCTGGTGCTGGTGTACCTCGTGCTCGTGGAACTCGCGAAGGTCTGGTACTACGCGCGGCTGAGCGCCCCGCGGGCGCCGGTGGCGCGGCGGCGGGCGTACCCGCACCGCGTGGCGCGGCGGGCGGCACGCTTCACGACCCGATCCCCGCGGTCAGCCTGACCGTCTCCCCGAACTCCGGCACCCGCGCCTCCCACCCCAGCGCCCGCTGCACCCGGAGGCGCAGCGCGTCGGCCGCGTGCGGCTCCCCGTGCGTCAGGTACATCGCCCGTGGCGCGGTCGGAGCCGTGCCCAGCCAGTCCACGATCTGCTGCGCGTCCGCGTGCGCCGAGAGCATGTCCAGCACGTGCACCTGCGCGCGGATCGGGATGTCGCGCCCGTAGATCCGGAGGCTGCGCTCGCCGCGGCGCAGTGCGTCGCCGCGGGTGCCGCCGGCCTGGAAGCCGGTCAGCACGATCGCGTTGTGCGGGTCGGAGCCGTACGCGGCGATGTGGTGCAGCACCCGGCCGCCCTCGAGCATCCCGCTGGCCGAGATGATGATGGCCGGGCCGCCGCGCAGGTTGAGCAGCTTGGAGTCGTCCACCGTGCGCACCAGGGTCGCCAGCCGGTACATCGCCTCGAACTCGGCCGGGCGGATGCGGTGCTCCTCCGGGTGCCGTGCGTAGATCTCGGCGGCGTCGACGGCCATCGGGCTGTTGAGGAAGACCGGGACGTCCGGGATGGCGTGCCGCGCCCGCAGCCGGCTGAGCTGCAGCAGCAGCGTCTCGGCACGGCCGACCGCGAACGCCGGCAGGATGACGACGCCGCCTCGGCTGCAGACGTTCCGCACGATCTCCCCGAGCGGCCAGGCCGGATCGGTGTCCGGGTGGAGGCGGTCGCCGTAGGTCGACTCGCAGACGAGCACGTCGGTCGACTCCAGGGGGCGCGGCGGCTTCATCAGCGTGTCGTCGGGTCGGCCGAGGTCCCCGGTGAAGTGCAGCCGGGTGCCCTCGGCCTCCAGCAGCACCTGGGCGGCGCCGAGGATGTGGCCGGCCGGGACGAACCGTACGGCGAGGCCCGCGACCTCCACCGTCTCGTCGAACGAGTGCGGCTGGAAGCGCTCCAGCGCGGCGAGGGCGTCCTGCTCGGTGTAGAGCGGGCGCGGCGGGTCGTGCTTGGAGCTGTGGTGCCGCCCCGCGAACTCCGCCTGCTCCTCGAGCAGCCGGCCGCTGTCGGGCAGGATCAGCCGGCTCAGCTCGGTGGTCCCGTGCGTCGCGTGGACGCGCCCGCGGAAGCCGTCGCGGACCAATGCCGGCAGGTAGCCGGTGTGGTCGAGGTGGGCGTGCGTCACCACGACGGCGTCGATGCTCGCCGGGTCGACAGGGAACGGCTGCCAGTTGCGTTCGCGCAGGACCTTGTAGCCCTGGAACAGCCCGCAGTCGACCAGGATGCGGTGCCCCTGCGACTCGACCAGGTACCGCGATCCGGTCACCGTGTCCGTCGCGCCGAGGAACCGGAGAGTCGCGGTCACGGTGTGGCGACCCGGTCGCGGCGGAGGAGACCCAGGCCGACCAGCACCAGCCCGAGCTCCGCCAGGCCGGCAGCGAAGTAGGCGGCCTGGAGCAGGCTGAACGGGATGAACATCATCTGCACGAAGATCCAGATCAGGAGGCCGAACCCGGCGACGGCCGCGGCGAACGGCCCCGACCGTGCGCCGCGCCCGACGAGTACGGCGGCCAGCAGCTGGGTCCCGCCGACGACGACGGCCAGCACCAGGCCGGGGGCCAGGTACGACGAGAACGGACTTCCGTCGAGGAACGACCGGCCGGGGACGGCCCCGCCGAGCGTCGACGAGGTGACCGCCCCGAAGATCAGGGCGGCTCCGCCGGCGATCGCGGTCAGCCCGACGAGGGCGGTGAGGATGCTCAGGGTGATCCGGGTCCAGCGCGGCATGACTCCTCCGATGGTCATGCGTCGAGCCTCGTTCGTCGTGCGCGCGTGGTGGAGGGCCGAAAGGCCCGCGGATCAGGCCGCGTCGATGAGCCTCCGCGCGAGCGCGGCGGCTCGCGCACCGTAGCCGGGGCCGTCCAGCACCGCTGCCGTGGCGTAGGCGCCGTTGAGGACGATCAGCAGGTCGTCGGCGAGCCGGTCCGGGTCGGCAATCCCGGCGTCGCCGGCCAGCGCGTGGAAGAGGTCCCTGACGCTCTGCTTGTGCCGGACCGACACCAGGTGGGCCGGGTGGTCGCCCTCCGGGAATTCGGTGCTCGTGTTCAGCATCGGGCAGCCCCGGTAACCGGTGCCGCTGGTCTCCTCCGCGAGCGCCTCGAAGACCGCGGCGAGCTTCTCCCGGGGGCCGGCGGCCGACTCCATCGCGCGGTTCATCCTGTCGAACCACGCGTCGGCGCAGCCTTGCACGTAGGCGGTGGCCAGGGCGTCCTTGCTCGGGAACGCGCGGTAGACGGTCGCGTTGCCCATGTCGGCCTCGCGGATGACCGTGTCCATTCCGACCGCGCGGATGCCGCGCTCGTAGAAGAGCCGTGTGGCGATCCCGAGCACGGCCTGGCGGTTCTCCTCTGCGGTGCGGCGTGCCACGGCTCCACCATCCCTTCGTTCTGAGAATGTCCGCATCCAGTTTGACAGACGGAACGATCCGTCACAATCTGTATGTGAACGATCCGTCACATACGAACGCCGGCCACGAGCCGGCTCCCAACACCCTCAGGAGACCTCTGTGAACATCGCCGTATTCGGAACCGGAGTCGTCGGCCGCACGCTCGCCGCCCGGCTCAACGAGCTCGGCCACGCCGTCACGATCGGCACCCGCGACCCGGGAGCGACCCTCGCCCGCACCGAGGCCGACCGGATGAGCGGCGAGAGCTTCGCGGCGTGGGCCCAGCAGCACCCCGGTGTCGATGTCGCCACCTTCGCCGAGGCGGCGGCGAGCGCCGAGACGATCCTCAACGCCACCAACGGCGGGGCCTCCCTCGACGTCCTCGCCCTCGCCGGCGCCGCGAACCTCGCCGGGAAGGTGATCGTCGACATCGCCAACCCGCTGGACTTCAGCAAGGGGATGCCTCCGACGCTCTTCGTCAAGGACACCGACTCGCTGGCCGAGCAGCTCCAGCGCGCCTACCCCGACGCGCGCATCGTCAAGGCGCTCAACACCCTCAACGCCGGGCTGATGGCCGACCCGTCGGCGCTGAGCGACCCCGGAACCCTCTTCATCGCCGGGAACGACGCCGACGCCAAGGCGGTCACGACCGCTCTGCTGCGCGAGTTCGGCCACACCGACATCATCGACCTCGGCGACATCACGGCGGCCCGGGGGACGGAGATGCTCCTCCCGATCTGGCTGCGCCTCATGGGCGCCCTCGGCACGGCGACGTTCAACTTCAAGATCGTCCGCTGAACCGCCCGCCCGGTTGAGCGGGTCGCTCCAGCGGCGGCCCTACTCGGCCGGGTGGTCTTCCCCGCCCCGGAAGATCTCCACGGCCTCGCGCACCGCGTACCCGACGATCACGAGTCCCGCCACCGGGTCCGCCCACCACCAGCCGAGCAGGCCGTCGAGCACGATGCCGACCAGGACGGCGGTCGCGAGGATGCCGTCGACCAGGGTCACCCGCCCCTCCGTGATCAGCACGGGGTTGCCGAGCCGGCGGCCTGTGCGGGCCTTGCCGAAGGCGAGGGCGAACATCACGAGCGCCGTCACGGCCGTCCAGCCCGCGCCTCCCGGCGTCGGGGCCGCGCGGTGGCCGGCGATCAGCGCGACGACCGCTTGGACGAGCAGGTAGGCGGCCAGCAGGACGAACGCGACGCCGATCAGCCGCAGCGCGAGCCGCTGGCGACGTTCGCCGACGCCCGTCAGCTCCCAGATGACGACGACGCTGGCGAAGATCTCGATGAGGCTGTCCAGGCCGAAGCCGAGCAGCGCCACCGAGGCGCTGGTGTACGCCAGGACGGCGAGCACGATCACGCCGACGATGTTCCAGCCGAGCGTGACGGCCTCCAGCCCGATGCCGAACCGGATGAGTCGGCGGCGGGTCGAGAGGTCGAGCTGCGCGTCGGTCACCGTGTCGCCTCCGCCGCGGGGACGAGTTCGAGGCTCAGCTCGTCGAGGTTCCGGAGGTGCGCCGTCGCGTGCGCGCGGGCGGCCGCGGTGATGCGCTGGGCGTCGGCGAGAGTCGCTGCATCCACGGTCAGCCGCGCGCTGCCGTGCAGCCGGTGCCCGACCCAGCGCAGCTGGACGCGCGGTACGGCTGCGACGCCCGGCGTGTCCTCCAGCGCGTGCTCGAGGCGGCCGACGAGCTCCGGCTCGATGCCGTCGAGGAGGCGGCGGCCGATGCTGCGGACCGTGCCCCACAGCAGCACGATGATCGCGGCGGAGATGAGGAGGCCGACGATCGGGTCGGCGAGCGGGAAGCCGAGCATGACGCCGATCGCGCCGATCACCACGGCGAGCGAGGTGAAGCCGTCGATGCGCGCGTGCACGCCGTCCGCGACGAGCGCGGCGGAGCCGATCCGCTGCCCGACGCGGATGCGGTAGATCGCGACCGCCTCGTTGCCGGCGAAGCCGATCAGGCCGGCGACGACCACCCAGCCGAGGTTCTCCAGCGGGTGCGGGTGGAAGAACCGGTCGATGGACTGCCAGGCGGCCACGATCGCGGACAGCGCGACGACGGCGATGATGAACAGGCCGGCGAGGTCCTCGGCGCGGCCGTACCCGTACGTGTAGCGCCGGGAGGCGACCCTCCGGCCGAGCACGAAGGCGACCCAGAGCGGCACGGCGGTCAGCGCGTCGGAGAAGTTGTGGACGGTGTCGGCGAGCAGGGCGACCGACCCGCTGAACGCGACGATGATCGCCTGCAGCAGCGTGGTGCCGAGGAGGACGAACAGGCTGATCTTCAGCGCGCGGACGCCCTCGGTGCTGGCCTCGAGCGCGTCGTCGATGGAGTCGGCGGCGTCATGCGAGTGCGGGACGAACAGGCCGTGGAGGAAGCCCTTGAACCCGGTCGGGTGGTGGTGGTCATGGCCGTGCTCGTGCGAGTGGTCATGGCCATGCTCGTGCTCGTCGCCGTGGTCGTGGGTGTGGCCGTGCCCGTGGTCATGGCCGTGCTCGTCCTCATGCTCGTGCGGGTGCCCGTGCCCCGCCTGCGTGCCGCTGCTCATGCCGAGGCCTCCTCAGTGGGCGTCTCCGCCGAGGCCGCCTCCGCGTGGTGGTGCCGCGGCGTCCCGCCGAGCGAGTGCTCGGCCTGGAAGATCGCGTCGGTGACCAGCCGGCTCGCGTGCTCGTTCTCGAGCCGGTAGAACACCCGCTGGCCGTCCTGCCGGGTCGCGACGATCCGGGCGAGCCGCAGCTTCGCGAGGTGCTGGGAGACCGCCGCGGGCTGCTTGTCGAGGATGTCCGCGAGGTGGTTCACCGACAACTCACCGGCGTCGCGGAGGGCGAGAATGATCCGAACCCGGGTCGGGTCGGCCAGCATCCCGAACACCTCCACTGCCAGCTCGACGAACTGGCTGTCGGGCAATCGTCCGCATATCGCCTTATCTGCATGCATACGCAGATTAAATCACATCGCCCCGGACATTCGTGCCGAATGTGCGCTCAGCCGCGCGGTTTCTCGACATTCGGCACGAATCGCCTCACGCCTCCGGACGCCGCAGCACGAGGAATCGCACCCCGTACGGCCCGATGCTCAGCGGGAAGCTGCTCAGGTTGTCGACCGTGGCCACCTCGCTGTCGTCCCCCGCGTCGATGACGGTCGCCCCGAGCGGCAGCGCGTCAGAGCGGACGGTGCCGTCGACCGCCTCGGCGCTCATGTTCAGCACCGACAGCTGCACGATCGGGAGGCCCTGCTCGTCCAGCGACTCCAGCTCATGCACCAGCACGAGCATCCCCGGGTGCGCGACATCGGGCACGTCGACCTGGCGTGCTGTCGCGATCCCGTAGCGGGAGCGGATGCGCAGGAGGTCGCGCAGCCCGCTGGCGAAGGAGTCCGGGCGGGCGAGCTGCTCGGGCAGCGTGCCGTACAGCGAGCGCGCCCGCGGCATCCCGGACGCCGAGCGCTCCTCCTCCGGCGCGATGCCGAGCAGGTCGTGGGCGCCGCGCTCGATCCAGCGGGTGTCGCCGTCGGCGATCAGATCCGCGACCTGCTCGCGGGGGAGCGTGAGCGCGCCGAGCAGGTCCCAGCCCGACAGCGCGAAGACGCCCGGCTGCCAGGCGTTGAACGCCGCCAGCAGCAGGTGGGCGTCACGGATCGCCGGAATGTCCGCCTCCGTGATGGAGTCGAGCGTCGCGTGGCCCTGCGTCGCGGCGATGAGGGAGGCCGTGGTGCAGGCGATCCCGTTCGTCGTGAACACGAGGTTGTAGTCGGCGGTGGGGGCGGTCAGCTTCTCGATCAGCTCCGAGCGGATCAGCTCGGCCAGCTCGCCGCCTGGCATCTCCTCGTACCGGAACGGGTACAGGTCGTTCTTGTGCAGCGTGGCCCAGTGCACCAGCTCGTAGGTCAGCTCGTCGTGGTTCTGGAGGCCGTGCACCAGGCTCGCCGGCTCCACCCCGAGCTCCAGCGAGGTGCGCAGCGTCAGGCGCAGGAACTCGGTGTCGCCCGTCGCGAGCGCGTGGTGGTACGCGGGCCGGTTGATGAAGTCGTAGGACAGGTCCGCGCCGACCGCACCGGTGTCCCGGATGTCCTCGACCGTCAGGTTGAGCTCCTGGAAGGTGAACCCGCCGACCTTGCGGACCATGCCCGCGATGACATGGTTGGCCGCGTGCGAGAGCGGGTGGCCCTCCGACCAGGCCGGCAGTCCCTCCGCGCTCTTCTCGACGCCGAGGAACCCGTTCGCGTCGAGTCGCAGCGCGCTGGTGCCGAGGTCGCCGAGCGAGTGCAGGGCGTCGCCGATGACCAGCCGCATCCCGGAGAACGTCGGGTCGAGCCAGTTGACCGACGGCTGGCCCTCCTTGAAGTAGTGCAGGTAGACCCAGCGCCGGGTGACGCCGTCGACGCCGACCACAGGGGCGGTGACGCTCCAGTTGGTCTCCTTGACACCGGGCGCGTAGAAGATGACGCGCTGCAGCTCGCCGATGATGTAGCCGCGCTCGGCGAGGGACGCCTCCGTCGCCGCGTCGAGGTTCACGGAGTCGCGATGCTCCGGGACCTCCGGCAGCAGGTGCCATTCCTCCGGCGGGATCTCGACCATGTGGTAGATGCCGGGGTAGTCCTTGTAGGCCATCTCGGCCAGGCGGAAGTCGGCGCCCTTGCCGGTGTGGCCCGGCACGATGTCGTCGATGACGACGCCGCCGTGCTCCTCCGCGACGTCCGTCATCCGCTGGAACGTCTCCTCGTCGCCGAAGATCGGGTCGATCTGGGTGCCGATCCGGTCGAAGTGCCCGTCGACGCTCGGGGTCTCCTGCCAGCCCCGGATGCCGCCGGCGCGCTTCACCGGACCGGTGTGCACGCCGTTGATGCCGATGCGCTCGAACACGCTCCACAGCTCCGGGTCCGCGAGGGCCGCGAGGAAGCTCTGGTCCCTGCGGGTGATGAGCGAGATCGGGTACGCCGTGAACCAGACGTCGGAGGTCGACACCGCGCGCCGGGCGTCGGGCCGCGCGTACGGGTTGCGCCACATGCTGGGCGAGCCGGAGAGCTGACGGCTGAGCACGTCGGCGTCCTTCAGCATCGACTGGCGGACCAGCCACTGCACGTAGGCCGGGTTCAGGCCGTTCGCGGCACGCGGGTCGGAGACCGTGCGCCGGATCGAGCCGCCGCGCAGGTTGGCGCGTGGCCGCAGCCGGCGCGGCCGCGCCGGGTAGAGCTGTTCGTCGTAGGTGATCCCCGTCTCCGGGGCCTCCGTCTCCTCAGTTTCGAGCCCCCCGGCCTCGAGTTCGGTGGTGTCGGGCTCGGTGCTGTCCATGCGGGCGGTTCCGATCGGCTCGTCCATCTGCTCTCCTTCCGGCGACTGCCACCGTATCCCAGCTTGGAGAACAGAGAGGGGGGTGCGTGGTGATTCCGGCGGACGAACCGCTCAGCCCAGCCCGCCCCACGGAACGCGCACGCTCTCCGCGTCCTCGCCGTTCCGCACGCCCTCCGGCGGCACCACGAGGATCCCCGTCGCGCCCGCGAGCCCGCGCATCATCGCCGCCCCGCGCCATGCGGCGACCTCCGCGCGCCCGTGCGTCTCCGCGTACGGCACCAGCACCGTCGACCCGGCACGCCCGTCGATCTCCGCGCCGCGCACCGTCCGCACCGGCTCGGGAGGCCGTCCCGCGAGGCCGGCGAGCAGCGGCTCCACGAGCGTGATCGCGGACACCATGGCCGCGAGCGGATTCCCCGGCAGCGCGGCGACGAGCCGGCCGTCCGGAAGCTCCGCGATCCGCGTCGGGCCGCCCGGACGCATCGCCACCCCGTCGACGAGGAGGCGCGCCCCCAGCGCACGCAGTGCGTCGCGGAGGTGGTCGGCCGACGACGCCCCGGTCCCGCCCGTCGTGACGATCAGCGCCGCATCCGCGTCGCGCAGCGCGGCCACCGTGTCCTCGAGGCGGTCGGGCACGCGCGCCGTGCTCGTCACCCGGCCGCCGAGCATCCCGACCAGCGCGGGGAGTTGCACGCCGAAGCTGTCCCGCACACGCCCCGGCGCGGGCACCCCGGAGGTCACCACCTCGTCGCCCGTGAAGACGAGCCCGACCGGGGGGAGCGCCACCACCGGCAGCTCGTCGGCCCCGGTCGCCGCTGCCAGTGCGATGTGCGCCGGGTTGAGGCGGAACCCCGCGGCGATCAGTCGCTCCCCGCGCAACGCCTCCGTGCCCGGCCGCCGGATGTGGTGGCCCGCGCGCGGCTCGCCCGCGACGGTCGAGCGCAGCATGCCGCCGTCGACCTCGCCGCTCTCGCTGCGCAGCACGGCGAAGGCGTCGGGCGGCACGAGCGCCCCGGTGACGACCGGGCTCGCCTCACCGCGCCCGGGGGAGCCGGCCACCAGCGTCCACGGGCCGTCGCCGGCGACCACCCAGCCGTCCATCGCCGCCGACGCGAAGTGCGGCAGGTCGATCGGCGTCACGAGGTCCGCCGCCAGGCGTCGCCCGACGGCGTCGTGCAGTGCGACGCTCTCGGGCGGGAGCGCGGTCCCCGCCGCCGCGGCGATGGCCCGGGCCTCGTGCCAGGTCGGTCGTGCGCCATTCCCGGTCACCGTGCCGGCCCCTGTCACCGCGCCATGCCCATTCGCGATCCTCTTCCCGCAGTATTCGAATGACCCACTGCGGGCATTCCGTTCCGGTGACACGCTACGCCGTGATAAGCCTGGAGCATGAGCCGCACGACATCGCGAAAACAGATCACGCGCATCGTCGTCGGCGAATCGCGCAGCCGCCGGGAGGACGTGCTGGCCGTCGAGGAGCCGCTGGAGATCCGGGTGGCGGGAACACCGCTCTCGATCACCATGCGCACGCCGGGCAGCGACTTCGACCTGGCGGCCGGCTTCCTCGTCTCGGAGGGCGTGATCTCGCACGGCGACCAGCTCGGCGCCATCCGCTACTGCGCAGGAGGGACGGTGGACGGCGAGAACACCTACAACGTCCTCGACGTCACCCTGGCGCCGGGCGTCGCGCGGCCGGACGTGAGCCTCGACCGCAACTTCTACATGACCAGTTCCTGCGGCCTGTGCGGCAAGGCCAGCATCGACGCTGTGCGCACCCGCTCCGCGTATCCGGTCGAGGCCGACCCGGTGACCGTCACCGACGAACTGCTCACCACGCTGCCCGACCGGCTGCGCGAGGGGCAGGCGATGTTCGAGAAGACCGGCGGCCTGCACGCGGCGGCGCTGTTCGACGCGGCGACCGGCGCGCTGCTCGTGCTGCGCGAGGACGTCGGCCGGCACAACGCGGTCGACAAGGTGGTCGGCTGGGCGCTCAAGGAGGACCGGCTGCCGCTGAAGGGGACCGTGCTCATGGTGTCGGGCCGGGCGAGCTTCGAGCTCGTCCAGAAGGCGTCGATGGCCGGCATCCCGATTCTGGCGGCCGTCTCCGCGCCGTCGTCGCTCGCGGTCGACCTCGGCCGGGAGCTCGGACTCACCGTCGTCGGATTCCTCCGCGGGTCCTCGATGGTGGTCTATGCGGGCGGCGAGCGGATCGTCGTCACGGAACCGGTGCGCACCGAACAGAAAGCGATGGCCTGATGCCCGACACCGACGTCAACCCCGGCACCGAGTACCCCGACCTGGAGGTCGGCCCCAACAAGAAGTGGGCCGTCGGCGTCCCGGCGATCCTGCACTCGATGGAGCCCGCCATCCGCGACATGGGGCCGGCCCGCACCGCGAAGCTGATGACGGCGATCAACCAGAAGAACGGCTTCGACTGCATGAGCTGCGCGTGGCCCGACCCGGGCGACCGCAACATCCTGGAGTTCTGCGAGAACGGAGCGAAGGCGGTCACCTGGGAGGCCACGCCGATCACGGTCCCGACCAGCTTCTGGTCCGAGAACTCGCTGACCAGCCTGCTCGACAAGTCGGAGTACTGGCTCGGGATGCAGGGCCGGCTGGTGGAGCCCGTGCACAAGCCGGCCGGCGCCGACCACTACGAGCCGATCGGCTGGGACGAGGCGTTCGCGCTCATCGCCGACCGCCTGAACGGCCTCGAGTCGCCCGACCGGGCCGCGTTCTACACCAGCGGCCGCACGGCCAACGAGACTGCGTTCGTCTACCAGCTCTTCGCCCGCGCGTTCGGAACCAACAACCTCCCGGACTGCTCGAACATGTGCCACGAGTCGACCGGGACCGCGCTCAGCGAGACCATCGGCATCGGCAAGTCGACCATCGCCTACGACGACTTCGGCAAGGCCGACCTGATCATCGTGATGGGCCAGAACCCGGGCACGAACCACCCGCGCATGCTGACCGCTCTGGAGGAGGCCAAGCGCAACGGCGCCACCATCGTCGCGGTGA
This sequence comes from Leifsonia sp. GW821-FHT13C09, assembly GCF_058806435.1. Taxonomy (NCBI): domain Bacteria; kingdom Bacillati; phylum Actinomycetota; class Actinomycetes; order Micrococcales; family Microbacteriaceae; genus Leifsonia; species Leifsonia sp. GW821-FHT13C09. The sequence goes on from NZ_JBXAPS010000004.1 coordinate 184,614, forward strand.
ACCCGCTGCCGGAGGCCGGGCTGATCCGCTACAAGAACCCGCAGAAGCCGCGCGGCATCATCGGCAAGGGCACGCAGATCGCCGACCACTTCCTGCAGATCCGGTCGGGTGGCGACATGGCGCTGCTGCAGGCCGTCTCGCAGCGGGTGCTGGAGGCCGAGGACGCCGCGCCCGGCACGGTGCTCGACCACGACTTCCTCGCCGAGCACACGCTCGGCCTGGAGGAGTTCCGCGCGCACATCGCGGCGCTCGACGACTTCACCGTGCTGGAGGCCACCGGGCTGACCCTGGAGGAGATCGACCTCCTCGCCGACCTGTACATCCGCTCCGACCGGGTCATCATCACCTGGGCGATGGGCCTGACCCAGCAGAAGAACGCGGTCGCCACGCTGAAGGAGCTCATCACGCTGCTGCTCCTGCGCGGCAACATCGGCAAGCCCGGCGCCGGCGCCTCACCGATCCGCGGGCACAGCAACGTGCAGGGCGACCGGACGATGGGGATCTGGGAGCAGATGCCTGAGACCTTCCTCGACGCGCTCCAGGCCGAGTTCGGCTTCGACCCGCCGCGCGCGCACGGCTTCGACGCCCTGCAGACGCTGGCCGGGCTCCAGCGCGGCGACATCGACGTGTTCTTCGCGATGGGCGGCAACTTCGTCGCCGCGATCTCCGACACCGCCGCCGCCGAGGCGGCCATGCGCGGCGCCGGCCTGACCGTGCAGGTCTCCACGAAACTGAACCGCTCGCACGTGGTGACCGGCGAGGAGGCGCTGATCCTGCCGACGCTCGGCCGCACCGAGGTGGACCTGCAGGCCGGCGGCCCGCAGTTCCTGTCCGTCGAGGACAGCGTCTGCGCCGTGCACGCGACGCACGGCAAGATCCCGCCGGTCGCGCCAGGGCTGCTGTCCGAGGTGGCGATCGTGTGCCGTCTCGCGCAGGCGACGCTCGGCGACAGGCACGGGATCGACTGGTCCGGTTTCGAGGCCGAGTACGACGTCATCCGCGACCACATCAGCCGCGTCGTCCCCGGCTTCGCGACGTTCAACGCGGACGTCCGCCGCAAAGGCGGCTTCGTCCTCCCGAACGGCCCCCGCGACGAGCGCCGCTTCGACACTGCGACCGGCAAGGCGATGATCACGGTCAACGAGCTGGAGCCGCTGGAGCGCCCGGAGGGCCGGCTGATCCTCCAGACGCTGCGCTCGCACGACCAGTTCAACACGACCATCTACAGCCTCAACGACCGCTACCGCGGCATCAAGAACGGCCGCGACGTCGTCTTCGTCAACCCGGACGACCTGGTCGAGCTGGGGCTGACGGATGGCCAGCGGGTCGACATCCACAGCGAGTGGACGGACGGGGTCGACCGCGTGCTCGCGAACTACCGGGTGGTCTCGTACCCGACCGCGCGCGGCTGCGCGGCGGCCTACTACCCGGAGGCCAACGTGCTCGTTCCGCAGCAAAGCGCGGCGACGGGGAGCAACACGCCGGTGTCGAAGGCGGTGATCGTCCGGTTGGAGCCGGCCACCTCCTGACGCCGAGCGACAACCGGGGTATCAGTGGATCATGCCGTCCACCCGAGAACGCACCCCCGACAACCCTGCAGGCTGGGCCGCCGACCCCGGCGCGCTCGTCTACGGCCTCGACCTGTCCCGCTTCGCCGACAGCGACGGCGACGGGTTCGGCGACTTCCCCGGCGCGATGGCCCGGCTCGAGTACGTGGCGTCGCTCGGCGTCACCTGGATCTGGCTGCTGCCCTTCTACCCGAGTCTGCGACGCGACAACGGCTACGACGTGGACGACCACCTGGCCATCGATCCGCGGTTCGGCGACGTGGACGACCTGCGCCGGTTCGTCGCGCGGGCGCACGACCTCGGGATCCGCGTGCTGATCGACGCCGTGCCGCACCACACCTCCGACCGGCACCCCTGGTTCCTCGCGGCGCGGGAGGACACCGAGGGCAGAGACGGGAAGTTCTTCGTCTGGAGCGACGACGACTCCACCGAGCCGGGGGACCATCCGATGTTCCCGGGCGAGGAGGCGAGCGTCTGGACCTTCGACGAGCGTGCGGGACGGTACTACCATCACCAGTTCTACTCGTTCCAGCCGGACATCAACGCCACCGACCCCGACGTCTTCGAGGAGATCGTCCAGCTGCTGACCTTCTGGCTCGGCGTCGGCGTCGACGGCTTCCGGATCGACGCCGCGCTGCTGCTCGTCCAGGGCAAGGGCAGGCCGGACACCGACGTCGACGACGACGTCTTCTTCGACCGGCTGCGGGCGCGGCTGCGGGAGATCCGGCCCGACGTGGCGCTCGTCGCGGAGGCGTCCGAGCCGCCGGAGGCGATGGCGACGCTGATCGAGAACGACCGCTTCGACGCGGTCATCGACTTCAGCCTCAACAACGCGACCTTCCTCGCTCTCGCGCGCGAGCGGGCGCAGCCGATCGTGGACGCGCTCCGCCGGCTCGACCAGAACATCCCGGCCGAGTCGCGGCTCAACTTCATGCGCAACGCCGACGAGCTCGACCTGTCGCTGCTGAGCGACGACGAGCGCCGGGAGGTGTTCGCGGCGTTCGCTGGCGACGATGACGCCCTGATCTACGGTCGCGGAATCCGGCGCGGCTGGGCGCCGATGCTCCAGCCGGCCGAGCGGGTGCGGATGTCGTTGAGCCTCCTGCACGCCCTCCCCGGCGTACCGTTGCTGCTGGCCGGCCAGGAACTGGGGCCGGGCGACGACCTCGCGGTGGAGGGCCGCGGCGCCGCGCGCACGACGATGCAGTGGGACGACTCCGAGTGGGGAGGGTTCACCTCCGCCGCCGCGTCCCCGCTCACGCTCGGCGCTCAGATGGACGGACCGTTCGGTTTCCGGACGGTCAACGCCCGGGCGCAGGAGGGCGACCCCGGCTCGCTGCTGTCACTCGCCCGCGACCTCGCCCGGGTGCGGCGCGAGGAGCACGCCGCGGCCGCTGGCTGGACCACGGTGGATGTCGGGGACCCCGCCGTGCTGGGCTTGCGACGCGACGGCCTCCTGACCCTGCACAACCTGTCGGGCCGGGAGGCGGCCGTCGATGTGGGGGCGACGAGCGCCACCCTCCTGTCGGACGGCTGGGACGCGGGCCCGCTCGCCCCCTACGGGTTCGCGTGGCTGAGGACCGCGTGACTTTGGTCCCTACCTGCTCGTTCCCCCGCACGGCATCGTTGCCCCATGAGCACGGCGAACGCGGAGGAAGCGCACCACTCGTCCCCCTTCACCCGGGACGACTTCGCGGCCGTGCCGTACCTGCGGCACGAGCAGTTCATCTCGTTGATCCACTGGGCCCTGGTCGACGGGGAGTGGCGCTACACCACCATCCTCGGCCACTATCTGCACCGCGACGAACGGTACTGGTACCTGCGGGTGCAGGGCGAGAACACCCGCCTCGACCGCACCGAGTGGGCGATCTTCAGCTGACCGGGCGCTCGTCCTCCCTGCCCGGCCGCGCCCGCTTCAGGTAGCTCCGCGACCGCGCCACCTGATGCTCCAGCGCGTCCACCGTCTGCGACATGCTCGTGATCGCCTGCCCGCGGTAGACGTCGATCCCGTCCATCGTCGCGAACACGTCGTCGAACGCACGCTGCAGCACCTGCGCGTCGACCGCGGAGGTGGTCTGCTCCTTCTGGATCTGCTCCGTCTGGTCGCGCAGCACCTCGCCGGTGCGGCCGATCAGGGCGTTCGTGCTCTGGTGGAGGGCGCCGAGCTGGTCGATGACGAGGCGCTGGTTCTCCAGGGCCTGTGCCACGACGACGGCGGTGCGCAGCGCCGAGACCGTGGTGGTCTTGGCCCGCTCGACGCCTTTGATCAGCTCGACATTGTTCTTCTTGATCACGTCCAGGGCGAGGTAGGCCTGCACGGACACCGCGATCTGGGTGGTGAGGTCCTGGCGGCGCTGGCGGATCGGGAACAGCGCCTCCTTCTCCAGCGTCGTCGCCCTCACCGGGTCGGTGCCGCGGAGGTCGTCGGCGCGCTCCACCGTCGCGCGGTCGAGCGCGGCGGCCAGCGTTACGTACTCGTTCAGCCGCTCGGTCGTCTTCCAGAGCGCCGTGCGCTCGTTCTCGATCTCCTCGTTGTCGCGGCGCAGCCACTCCTCGCCGTGGTCGAGCGAGACCACGATCTGGTCGAGCTGCTTCTGCGCCGACTCGAACCGCTCGACGTACTTGCGGAGGCGGCGTCCGCCGGGCATCCGCGCCAGCATCCGGTAGCTCCTGCTGGCGTGCTGCGGATCGAAGTCGCTCACGGTCGCCCGCAGGGCCTGGAGGGTGCGGAGGACGCCGTACTGCGGGTCCGAACGCACCGCCTTGCCGCGTGCCGCCGCGAGCGCCGTGGCCGGGCGGCTCAGCAACTGCCGGGAGGCCTCGCTCGACTCCCGCATCTCGGCGTCGCCGAGGCGGGAGAAGCCGGTGATCTTGCGGCGGAAGGCGTCGCTGTCCGGCTCCGCGGCGGCCAGGTCGCGGATCCACTCGCGCGCGCGGGCCTCCAGCTCGGCCGCCCGCTGCGGCGACACGCTCATCATGCCCATCGCGCGCTCGTCGGGAAGCTCCGGCACCGCCTCTGGCGCCTGGAGCCCGTCTCCGGGGTCCGTTCCCATGTCGTTCTCCTCCCACCAGGACCGCAACGTCTCCAGCGTAGGCCGCGCACCTGCGTGAACGGTAAGGTCCGGTCCGCTGGCAGGCTCCCCGCCCCGGTGGGATACTCGCCGCATGGGCAGCACCACCACCGACCGCGCCTCCTTCTTCGACGGGCTCGCGGCCGAGTTCCTCCAGCACTACACGCGCGGCCCGCGGTTCATCGCGGTCACGGGCGTCGCCGGCGCCGACCTCCCCGCGGCGGCGGACGACCTCGCCGAGGCCCTGCGCGCGTCCGGCCAGGAGGTCCAGCGCACCCACGCGACCGCGCACGCCACCCCGGACGGGCTCCGGGCAGAGGTGGTGACGCCGTTCCGCGCCGCGTCCCCCGAGGGCGTGCTCGTCGTCGACGGCCCCGGGCTCCTGGGCGAGAACCTGCGCGGGTTCTGGAACTTCTCGGTCTGGATCGAGCACGACCCGGAGCGCGACGCCGACTGGTCGTTCGTGGCCACCGGACGCAAGGACCCGCTGGGCGCGCCGCGCGAGGTCGCGTCGGTGCTGTTCGACGACGCCGAGCCGGAGCGGCCGCGGCGGCTGTTCGCGGACTCCTGCTGAGCGCCGGCTTCCCCTCCGAGCGCGGGTCCTAGCGCGGCCGGTCGAAGCGCGCCCCGAGTGGATTCGACGGCAGCGCCGTGAGCACGAGCAGCACCACCCAGCCGAACGGCGCGAACGACAGGAAGTACCACGGGCCGGCCAGGTTCGCATCGTGCAGGCGGCGCCAGACCAGTGCCAGGTGCGGCACCAGCGTCGCGAAGACCCACACGATCCACACCGCCAGGAGCACCCAGAACAGCGGGCCGACCAGGCGCGCCGATCCGGTCAGGCGCAGGCTGCCGCTCAGGCGGCCGATCACCACGACGAAGGTCCAGTAGACGATCGCCAGGAGCACGTCGAACAGGAAGAACCACCAGTACTCCGTGCGGCTCGCCCTGCCGGTGAAGTCGGCGTACTTGGTGAAGAACCGCCGGATCGCGTCGCCCATGTTCGCTCCGTAGAGCGGCGCCCAGAGCGGGACGGGGCCGGAGGGCGGCTCGGGAGGGGGCGGCGGCGGTGCGGGTGGTGGCGGTGCGGGTGGTGGCGTCGTCGACATCGAAGTCCTCCCCTCGCGAGGCTACGAGTCCAGGATGCGACGTCGGGCCGGCCCGCGCACCAGCGTCTTCGTCCGCGTCGGGGAGCGCCGGGCCGCCCGGGCCTGCCGAGGCCGCGACGCGGGTCTCCGATCAATCGAGCGCCGTTTCGTGTCCTACGTCCGCTCGCGGGTTAGAGTTGGCCGCTGGGGGACCGCCGCATCGAACGGATTCGAGGACCCCGCCATGCCACGTCAGGAGCGCGCCGAGCGCAGCCGTGCCAGCATCCTCGAGGCGGCCGCCGACGAGTTCGACCAGCACGGCTACGCCGGCGCCCGGCTCGAACGGATCGTCGAGCGCACCGGGCTCACCAAGGGCGCGGTGTACTTCCACTTCCGGTCGAAGCTCGACCTGGCCAAGGCCCTGGTCGTGGAGAGGCACGCCGACTGGCCGGCGATCGTCTCGGAGGTCGACGCGAGCGGCCTGCGCGGCGTGGCGGCCGCCGCGGAGCTGACCAGGAGGGTCTGCGCGTTGATCGTGTCCAACGTACGGGTGCGGGCGGCGATGGCGCTCACCCAGACCATCCTCCGGCCCGGGCCGGATGCCGACCGCTACGAGCATTGGGTGGGCGTCGTCGCCGGCTACCTGGAGCAGGAGGAGGGTGCGCTGCCGGAGGGGCTGACGCCGCGAGCGGTCGCGCTCCTGGCGGTTCAGGGCGTCTTCGGCGCGTACATGATCGCCGCGGAGCGCGGCCGCCTCGACGAGCTCCCGGCCGACGTCGAACGGCTGTGGGTCGCGCTGGGCGCGCTCGCCGCGAAGGGGGCCTGAGCTCAGAGCGCGGTGAGCTCCTCGCGGACGAAGCGCGCGAACTGCTCCGCCGCCGCCGACTGCGAGCGGGTGCGGTTGCGAGCGAGGCCGATGACGCGCTCCGCCTCGTCGGCGAGCGGCACGGCCACGATCCCCGGCTCCGCGGGGGTGTCCGGGATGAGCGCGACACCGACCCCGTCGCGCACGAGCGCACGCAGGGTCGACAGCTCGGTCACCTCGATCACCGGGGCCAGCACCTCTCCGTGCGCCGCGAAGTAGGCGTCCGCGATCGTCCGTAGCCCTGATCCCGGGCGCAGCGCGACCAGCTCGGCGGCGGACAGGTCCGCGAACGACGCCTCCGTGCGCGCGGCGAGCGGATGCCCCACCGGAACGCCGAGCACCAGCCGCTCCGCGGTCAGCGGCACCCAGTCGATCTCGGAGTCGCGCGGATCGGGGCTGAGGAACGCCAGATCGGCGGAGCCCTCGCGCAGCGCGTCGAGCACCGTGTCCGCCGTCCCGCCGCGCAGGGCGAAGCGGATGTCGGGGAACAGGCTCCGGTACTCGCTGACCACGCGCGGCAGCAGCCAGCTCCCGAACGACGAGACGTAGGCGAGCGAGACGATCCCCGCGGCCGGGTCGCGCAGGGCGTCGATGCGGGCGCGGGCGGTCTCCAGTTCGGCCTCGGCGCGGGACGCGTGGGCCAGCAGGATCTCGCCGTACTGGTTGAGTTCCAGGTGGCCGCGGCGGCGGTCGAACAGCTCGACGCCGGCCTCCGCCTCCAGTCGGGCCAGCGAACGGGAGAGGGTCGACTGCGAGACCCCGAGCGTCTCGGCGGCCAGCGCCAGGTGGCCCTCCGCCGCCAGCGCCCGGAAGTGGGCGATCTCGTCGATCCGCATGCACACCATCATGGCCCACCCGTGCGGCGAGCGCCGGGAGACCGGCGGTCACGGACGGGACCGGCGGGAACGGGTGAGTGCTCAAATGAGCGGTCTACCCCCGTTCGAGTTTTCTGTACGTTCACACACAAGACAGTGCGCGGTTCTCTGCGATCCCTAAGGTGACCGCGGGCTCGCACGAGTTCCCCCTTCCCGACCGAGGAGAGAAATGTCATCCAGATTGCGCACATTGTGGCGCGCCGCCACCGCCGTGGCTGTCGGAGCCGGCCTCGCAGCCGGCTCCCTTGCCGCGACACCGGCGTTCGCCAGCACCGACGGCACTGGTGTCGTCATCAACGAGGCGTACCTGTCCGGCGGCAGCGCCGGTGCCGCCTACGCCAACAAGTTCGTCGAGCTCTACAACCCGGGCGACCAGCCCGTGGCGCTGACCGGCTGGAGCGTGCAGTACCGCTCCGCGACCAGCACCGGCGCGGCGAACGGCGTCGTCCCGCTGAGCGGCACGATCGCCGCCAAGGGCTACTACCTGGTCGCCGGCGCCTCCAACGGCACCGCCGGCGCCGCCCTGCCGACCCCCGACGCCGCGAGCAACGGACTGAACCCGTCCGGCGCCTCCGGCACCCTCATCCTGGCCACGTCGGCCACCGCGCTGACCCTCCCGACGGGCTCGGTCACCGGCAACCCGAGCGTCGCCGACCTCATCGGCTACGGCAGTTCGAACACCTTCGAAGGTTCGAAGGCTGCGACCGCCCCGAGCGGCAACACGGATGTGAAGTCTCTCAATCGCACGGCTTTCACGGACACCGATGACAACTCCGCGGACATCTCGCTGAGCGCGACGATCACCCCGCAGAACACCGCGTCGGCCACCGGCCCGGGCAACCCCGGAGACGGCGGCGGCACCGACCCCGGCACGGGCACCGACCCCGGTCCGCCCGGCACGATCGCCATCTCGGACATCCAGGGCACCGGTGACACCAGCCCGAAGGCCGGCCAGACGGTCAGCACCGTCGGCGTCGTCACCGCGGCCTACCCGACCGGAGGCTTCAACGGCTTCTACCTGCAGACCCCGGGCACCGGCGGCGCGATCGACCTCGCGACGCACACCGCGTCCGACGCGATCTTCGTCTTCGGTTCTTCAGCCGCCTCCGGCGTCGCCGTCGGCGACTACGTCCAGGTGACCGGCGCGGTCAGCGAGTTCAACGGCCTCACCGAGCTCACCGCGACGAAGGTCGACACGCTCGACAAGAACACCGTCACCGCACCCACTCCCGCGGTCGTCGGCCTCCCGGCCACCGACGCGCAGCGCGAGAGCCTCGAGGGGATGCTGTTGACCCCCCAGGGCGCCTTCACCGTCACCGACGTCTACTCGGCCAACCAGTACGGCGAGATCGGCCTCGCGGCCGGCGACAAGCCGCTCGTCCAGGCGACCGAGACCGCCCGTCCCGGCACCGCGGCCTACGCCGCGGCCGTCGCCGACAACAAGACCCGCTCCGTCACCCTCGACGACGGGGCCTCGACCAACTTCCTCAGCTCGGCGAACAAGTCCAAGCCGCTGCCGTACCTCTCGCTGACCAGCCCGGTCCGCGTGGGCGCGCCGGTCACCTTCACCAAGCCGGTCATCCTCGACTACCGCAACGACACCTGGAAGTTCCAGCCCACCGCCGAGCTCACCCCGGCGAACGCGTCCGCCGTCCAGCCCGTGACCTTCGGCAACACCCGCACCGCGGCCCCGGCCAACGTCGGCGGGGACCTGCGGCTCGCGACGTTCAACGTGCTGAACTACTTTCCGACCACCGGCGACCAGCTCACCGGCTGCACGTTCTACACCGACCGCGACGGCAACAAGATCACGGTCAACTCCGGCTGCGACGCCCGCGGCGCCGCCGACGCGATCAGCCTGAAGCGCCAGCAGGACAAGATCGTCGCCGCGATCAACGCGCTGACCGCCGACGTCGTCTCCCTCGAGGAGATCGAGAACTCGAAGCGCTTCGGCCTCGACCGCGACGACGCGCTGAAGACTCTGGTCTCCGCGCTCAACGCCGCGGCCGGCAGCGATGTCTGGGCGTTCGTCCCGTCCCCGGCGGCGGTCCCGGCCTCCGAGGACGTCATCCGCACCGCGTTCATCTACAAGAAGGCCGTCGCGGCCCCGGTCGGCGCGTCGAAGATCCTCGACGATGCGGCGTTCTCGAACGCCCGCCAGCCGCTCGCGCAGGCGTTCAAGAAGGTCGGTTCGCAGGACTCGTCGGCGTTCATCGCCATCGTGAACCACTTCAAGTCGAAGGGCTCCGGGACCGGCGCCGACGCCGACCAGGGCGACGGGCAGGGCGCGTCCAACGCCTCCCGCGTCAAGCAGGCCGACGCCCTCGTCGCCTTCGCGAACGAGCGCACGACCGCGCTCGGCTCCGACAAGGTGCTGCTCATCGGTGACTTCAACGCCTACCTCAACGAGGACCCGATCAAGGTGCTCACGGACGCCGGCTACATCGACCAGGTCAGCAGCCGCACCGCGAAGGCGACCTACTCCTTCGGCGGCACGGTCGGCTCGCTCGACCACGTGCTCGCGTCCCCGTCGGCCAACGCGGCCATCACGGGCGCGGATGTCTGGAACATCAACTCCGTGGAGTCGGTGGCCCTGGAGTACAGCCGCTACAACTACAACGTCACCAACTTCTACGCGGCGGACCCGTACCGCTCCAGCGACCACGACCCGATCGTCGTCGGCCTGGCTCTGAAGGCAACCCCGGTGACGCTCAACCTGCTGAACATCAACGACTTCCACGGTCGGATCGACAGCAACACCGTGAAGTTCGCGGGCACTGTCGAGAAGCTGCGCGCGGAGGGCGGAGAGGGCAGCACCCTCTTCCTCTCCGACGGAGACAACATCGGCGCCTCCCTGTTCGCCTCGGCCTCGGCCGGCGACGTCCCCACCCTCGACGTGCTGAACGCGCTCGACCTGAAGACGAGCGCCGTGGGCAACCACGAGTTCGACAAGGGCTTCGCCGACCTCACCGGTCGCGTGAAGGACGCCGCGAACTTCGGCTATCTCGGTGCGAACGTCTACCAGAAGGGCACGAAGACCCCGGCGCTGCCGGAGTACGCGGTGTTCACCGTGAACGGCCTCAAGGTCGGCGTCATCGGTGCCGTGACGCAGGAGACACCGACCCTCGTCTCGCCCGGCGGCATCTCGACGCTCGACTTCGGCGACCCGGTGGAGGCGGTGAACCGCGTCGCGGCGCAGCTCACCGACGGCGACCCGGCCAACGGTGAGGCCGACGTGCTCGTGGCCGAGTACCATGAGGGCGCCGGCTTCGGCACGCCGGACGGCGCCACGCTCGACCAGGAGGTCGCGGCAGGCGGCGCGTTCGCGGACATCGTCACCAAGACGAGCGCGAAGGTGTCGGCGATCTTCACCGGCCACACGCACAAGGAATACAGCTGGGACGGCCCCGTCCCGGGCGTCGCGGGTGCGACCCGTCCGATCGTGCAGACCGGCAGCTACGGCGAGAACGTCGGCCAGGTGAAGCTCACCGTCGACCCCGACACCCGCGCGGTGACTTCGTACACCGCTCGCAACGTCAAGCGCACCACGGACGCCGACGCGGGCCTGGTCTCCGCGTACCCGCGGGTGGCGAAGGTGAAGACGATCGTCGACAAGGCGCTCGCCGACGCGGCGGTCATCGGCAACCAGAAGATCGGTTCGGTCACCTCCGACATCACCACGGCGTACATCAACGGCGCGCGTGACGACCGGATGAGCGAGTCCACCCTGGGCAACCTCGTCGCCGACTCGCTGCTGTCGACATTGTCGCCCGCCCAGTCGGGCGGCGCCGAGATCGGCGTGGTGAACCCGGGCGGCCTCCGCGCCGAGCTGCTGTACGGCACGGACGGCTCGGTCAGCTACGCGCAGGCGAACGCCGTGCTGCCGTTCGTGAACAACCTGTGGACGACCTCCCTCACCGGGGCGCAGTTCAAGCAGGCTCTCGAGCAGCAGTGGCAGCGGAACGCGGACGGCACGGTGCCGAGCCGGCCGTTCCTCAACCTGGGGCTGTCGAAGAACGTGACGTACACCTACGACGCCACCCGGCCGGAGGGCGACCGCATCACGAGCATCATCGTGAACGGCACGCCGATCGACCCGGCGAAGTCGTACCGGATCGGCACGTTCTCGTTCCTCGCGCAGGGCGGCGACAACTTCCGGGCGTTCGCGGCCGGGACCGACACGCGCGACTCGGGCCTCATCGACCGGGACGCCTGGATCGGCTACATCACCGCGCACAGCCCGCTGTCGCCGAGCTTCGCCCGCCGCGGCGTGTCCGTCACGGACGTGCCGACGGCGACGCTGACGCGCGGCCAGCAGGTGAGCTTCGGAGTGCAGAAGCTGAACCTGACCAGCCTGGGCAGCCCGGCCAACACTTCGCTCGAACTGAGCTGGGGCGGCTCGGCGGTCATCGGCAGCGTGCCGGTGGACGCCTCCGGCAACGCGACCGTGACGTTCACGGTCCCGGCCTCGGCCGCGGGCGCGAGCACCCTGGTTCTCACCGCCAAGGAGTCCGGCACGACCGTGCGCATCCCGCTCACGGTGGAGGCCGCCCCGACCGACGGCAAGCCCACGACCGACCCGAAGGCGGCGGCCGAGTCCGCGCTCACCAAGGCCCTGAACGGCAAGATCTCGTTCAAGGACAAGGCCTACCACGCGGGCGACCCGATCGACGTGTCGGTCGGCAAGGCGCGCGCGGGCCAGTGGGTCTCGGTGTGGGTGTACTCGCAGCCGCAGGCCGTCGGCGCCGGCTGGATCCAGGTGCCCGCTGACGGCGTGCTGCACCTCACCCTGCCGAAGCCGCTCGCCAAGGGAGACCACAAGCTGTCCGTGCAGGACAGCACGAACTCGGTGATCGGCTGGGACGACCTCAAGGTCTCCAACGGCAACGCGGTCGGCCACTGGGTGTGGACGCTGATCTGGAACTGGCTCACCGGCTGGCTCTGGGGTTGGCAACAGCAGTAGTCCCTGACTGACGGCGACCGCCGGGCGCGCACGCTGCGCCCGGCGGTCGCTCGTACGCGCCCCGCATTCGTGACGAATCGCGCGATGCGCGGCGCTTTCGCGACATTCGTCACGAATCCCGCCGCTCACACCTGGAAGTACAACTCCGTGTGCAGCTTGCACCCCGGGTTGAACGCCGCCCCGCACTCCGGGCACGACTCCGTCTCCAGGTAGTCGGCGATCGTCAGCGTCGCCGCGCACACCCCGCACAACACCGCGCGCTCGCCCCGCGCGGCGACGGGCCACTGCTGCGCCGGATGTCCGGCCGTCTCCGCGTGGCAGGCGTGGCAGGGGTAGAACTCGCCGCAGCAGGCGAACCGGATCGCGATCACGTCGAGCGGGGTCCGGTAGTGGATGCAGCGGGTCTGGTCGTCCACTGTGGGACCGAGCACGCGCGGGGCGGCGGTCATCGCACCCCGCGCGCCGTCAATGCGTCACCCAGCTCGTCCGCGTGCTTGAACGCCACCACCAGGAACGGCACCGCGAACGCCCGGAGTCCCGCCCGGGCGCCCCGCGCGCGCTGGGCGTCGCGGACGTCCCCCGCCAGCCGCGCGAGCACCGGCACCGTGCTCAGCGTCACGGTCAGCAGCAGCGCCGTCCGCGCGGGGTCGATCCGCAGCGCCGCGAGCGGTCGCAGGCCACGCTCGACCGCATCCAGGAGGTCGGCGACGCGCGTCGTCAGGACCAGCAGCGCCGCGAGCACCACCGCGGACACCACGCGCGCGGTGTTCGCGACCGCCGGCTCCGGGCCGAGGAAGAGGAGCTGGCCGCCCAGGGTGATCACGATCACCCAGCGTACGGCGAGCACCTGACGGGCGAGCTCGCGCATCCCGAGCATCCCGTCGCCGAGCCCGGCGAGGGCGTACGCGATCACGGGCAGTGTCGCCGCGGCGATGGCCGCGCCCCACGTGGAGGGCAGCAGCGACACCGCGAGCGCCGCCGCGAGCACGAGCAGCAGCTTGGGGCCGGCCGGCATCCGGTGCAGCGGTCCCGTTCCCGGTCGGTACAGCGTCAGCACGGGAGGCTCCTCTCGGCCAGCAGGCGCTCGTACGCCGCCACCACGTCGCCGGGCTCGCCGACCGCGGCCGCCGTCCCTTCCGCGAACAGCACCGCGGTGTCGCAGCGGGCGGCGAGCGCGAGGTCGTGCGTGACGAGGACGAGCCGGTGCCCGGCGTCCTCGAGCAGGTGGTCGGAGACGCGCCGGGCGTTGCGGGCGTCCAGGTACGCGGTCGGCTCGTCCGCGATCACCAGCTCCGGCCGCCGCACGAACGCGCCGCACAGCGCGAGGAGCTGCTTCTGGCCGCCCGACAGGTCGTGCGAGGGCCGGTCGGCCAGGTCGGTCAGCCCGAAGCGGTCCAGGGCTTCGGAGACCCGCGCGGCCGTGGCCTCCCGGCCGAGGCGGTCGGCGCGGAGCGAAAAGGCGACGTCCTCGGCGACGGTGGGCATGATGATCTGGGCGTCCGGATTGCTGAACACGACCGCGATCCGCCGTCGCAGCTCGGCGGACTGGCGCGCGGGGTCGAGTCCGAGGATGCGCAGCTCCCCGGCCGAGGTCGTGATCAGGCCGCCGAGGAGGCGCGCGAAGGTCGACTTGCCCGACCCGTTCTCGCCGATCACCGCGATGGTGCGGGCGTCGAGGTGGAGGGTGACGTCGTGGAGGGCGTCCACATCGCCGAGGCGGACGCCGACGCCGTCGAGCTGCAGGGCGCTCATCGCACCACCTCGAAGACCGCCGCCACGCCCAAGCCGCCGCCGACCGACGCCGCCGCGACCCCGAGCGTCCCGGCGGGGGCGCCGCCGCGCACCAGCCGGCTGAACAGCCGCACGACGGCCACCGCGCCGCTCGCGCCCCACGGGTGCCCGAGGGCCAGCGCGCCGCCGTCGGCGCACACCCGCGGATCGTCCTCGGCGACACCGACGCGCTCCAGCACGGCGATGCTCTGCGAGGCGAACGCCTCCACCAGCTCGAACGCGGCGACCTCGCGCTGGGCGACGCCCGCGTCCGCCAGCGCGGTAAGGATCGCGGGCGCCGCGCCGATCCCGGGCAGCGCCGGGTCGCAGCCGACGATCGCACCCGCCCGCACGGCGAGTCCTGGCGCGGCGCCGGAGGGTGCGAGCACGACGGCCGCCGCCCCGTCGCCGATCCGGGTCGACGTTCCCGCGGTGAGCGCGCCGTCCGGGAACAGCGCGGGCAGCCGGGTCAGCAGCCGCTCGGCCCCGCCGATGGCGTCGTCCCGGTCGAGGCCTGCCAGCGGCACCAGCTCGTCCGCGAACCGCCCGGCGTCCAACGCGGCACGCGCCCGCTCATGGCTTCGCGCGGCGTGCGCGTCGAGCCGCGACCGCGGGATGCCGTCGTGCGTGGCCAGGTCCTCCGCGGCCCGGACCATGTCCGGATCCGGGAAGCCTTCCGGCGCGAACGGCGCCCGGTCGTACGCGACCCCGCCGACCGAACGGACGGGTGCGGTGGAGGCGCTCTCCGCGCCACCGGCGAGCCGCGGCCTCTGGTCGCCCGCCCGGATCGCCGCGGCCGCGTCGAGGACGGCCGCGAGCCCGCTGCCGCACTGGCGGTCGACGGTGCCGCCCGGGACAGCCGCGTCCAGTCCGGCCGCGAGCGCCGCGACGCGCGCCGGATTGCCGCCGGGGCCCATGCAGTTGCCGAGCAGGACATCGGCGACCTCGACCGGCGCGCCGGTCGCGGTCACGGCATCGTCGAGGGCCGCGCGCAGCACGGACGCGGCCAGCTCCTCCACCCGGAGGCGCGCGAGGCCGCGACCGCGGGTGCCGATCGGGGTGCGCCGGGCGGCGATGACGACGGGGGCCTCAGCCGGCATACGGCGCCACCTCCCCGGCCAGCACCCGCCGCACGGCCTCCGCGCGGGCCGGCTTCCCCGCGGCGGTCCGCGGCAGCTCGGCCGCGTACCAGCGCCGCGGGCGATGGGCGGGGGCGAGGCGTTCTGCCGCGGCTGCGCGCAGCGAGGCCAATGGCGGGAGGCTGCCGTCCGGCTCCACGAACGCGGCGACGAGCGCGCCGACGCGCCCGGTCGGCAGGCCGAACACGACGGCGTCGCGCACGCCGGGCACCGACCGGAGCGCGGCCTCCACCTCGTCCGGCACGATCGTCGCGGACGCGCTGAGGATGGCGTCGTCCGCTCGGCCGAGCAGGCGGACGCGCTCGCCGCCGTCCGGCGCGCGCACCAGCTCGGCGCGGTCGCCGACCGTCGCCCAGTCCCCGTCGCGGCGCAGCGGACCGGCCGCGCCGGCGTAGCCGCGGGCCACGAAGGGCGAACGCACCCACAGTTCCCCGTCGCGCACTCGCAGCTCGACACCCGGGAACGGCACGAGACCGTCGCCACGATCGACGGCCACGAAGGAGAGCTCCGCCGCACCGTAGTAGGCCGTCACGCGCATTCCGGCGGCCTCGGCTCCGGCCCGGAGCGCCGGGTCGAGATGCGACCCGCCGACCAGCGCCGAGCGGATGCCGGACGCGGACCCCGACTCCAGCAGGCGACGCAGCGCCTCGGGGGTGCCATGGAAACAGTCAGCGGCGGCGCCGTCCTTTGCCGGCCGGGGGCCGCCGTCCAGTGCGTGCGCGAGCGAGAACAGCGTCAGCGACGAGGATGCGGGCGCCGGGAGGGCGACCGTCCGGCCGCCGCCCAGCAGCTCGGCCACCGCGGCGAACGACGACGCCCACGACGCGTGGTTGCGCAGCACGATCCGCGGCGGACCGCTGCTGCCGGAGGTCAGGGTCGCCCAGCCGATCCGGCCGCACCCGTCCTGGTCCTCCAGGTCGGCGCGCGCCGCCGTCTCCGCCGCCGCGGCCCGGTGCGAAGCCGGGCGTCGACCGTCGAGAACGAGCGGGACGTCGCCGGCCGACCGCGCCTCGCGGAGCCGGTCGAGCAGGGCGGGGTCGTCGTCGCGCAGCGGGACGATCGCGGTCATGCGGCGGGCGCACCGTCCCGACGGGGAGTCGCCGCCCAGGTGCGCCGGAACGCTCGCGGGTACGCGCGGACCAGCGTCGCCACGATCGCGGTCGCGAGGACGGCCTTGATGAGGTCGCCCGGCACGAACACCAGGCTGGTGAGCGCCGTCTCGCCGAGCGGCAGGCGGGTGACCAGGCTCTGCACGGGGATGCCGAACGCGTAGACCACGCCGATACCGCCCACGACGACGCCGACGAGCGTCCGCCAGACGACCGGCTTACGGTTGCCGGCGTGGACGATGAGGCCGATCACCGCTGCCCCGGCGATCCAGCCGAACAGGTAGCCGGCCGAGGGCCCCACGAAGACGCCGATCCCGCCACGGCCGCCGGCCAGGAGGGGGAGTCCGGCGGCCACAAGCGCGAGCAGCACGGTCATGGACAGCGCGCCGAGCCAGGGGCCGAGCAGCGCTCCGGCCAGCATGACGCCGAGGGTCTGCGCCGTGATCGGAACCGCGCCGAACACGGTGAAGCCGCCGGGGAGGCCGAGGACGGCGACGATCGCTGCCACGACGGCGACGCGCGCGATGTCGGTCGCGTCCAGGCCGCGGCGGGCCGGGCGCGCGTCGGCGGGGCGTGCGGCTGTGGGGTGGGCGGCTGCGGGGTGCGCGGCTGCGGGCTGTGCGGCTGCGGGCTGTGCGGCTGCGCTGTCTGCCGGCGCGGGTGCGGCCGGGGTGGTGCGGGGGGAGTCGGTCATCGAGGGTTCCTTCACCTGAACGCTGTTCACCTGAACAGCGTTCACTATAGTGAAACCGTGACGGGAAACGAAAGCGCACGCAGACACAGCCGCGACGACGTGGCCGAGACGGCCCTGCGCATCCTCGACGACTACGGCCTCCCGGACCTGACCATGCGCCGCCTCGCCGGCGCGCTCGACGTGCAGCCCAGCGCGCTCTACTGGCACTTCCCGAACAAGCAGACCCTCCTTGCCGAGCTCGCCGACCGCATCGTCGGCCGCGCCGCCGTCACGCCCGCCGAAGCGCCCTGGCCCGACCGGGTGCGCGCGGAGTCCGCGTCTCTCCGCGACGCCCTGCTCGCCTACCGCGACGGCGCGGAGGTGGTCGCCAGCACCGCCGCCCTCGGCCTGGGCTCCGCGCCCGCGCAGCAGCGCCTGGAGACCGCGGTCCGCTCCGGAGGCTTCAGCGAGGAGACCGCGGACCGCGCCGCCACCGCGCTGCTCCACTTCGTGCTCGGCCACGTCTCCCATGAGCAGCAGCGGATGCAGTTCGACAGCATCGGCGTCCTGGCGACGGGGGAGGCGTCCGACCCGCTCGACCAGGGGGACTCCGCCGCGGCCTTCGCCTTCGGCGTCGACCTCCTCGTCGGCGGGCTCCAGCGGCAGCGCGACGCCGAGGTCACCGACAGTGCGGCCGGGAACGTCAGTCGCTCCCGAACGTGACCTTCCACCCGCCGACCACCATGGTCGCCAGGTTGAACAGCGCGGCGAAGATCGCCCCGAGCGCCGACACGACGATGACCTCCAGCAGCGAGACCACGAGCGTGAACATCATGACGTTCCCGAAGGTCAGTCCGGCGAGCAGTGCGGCGCCCTGAGCCCCCGCGATGCTCTCCAGGAACGTCGTCATGGAACCCACGACCCCGACCTTGTCGAGCAGCGACCAGCCGAAGAACGCGAGCACCACGGTCAGTGCCGCCAGCACGACGCTGATCAGGAACGACATCTTCAGCGCGGACCAGAAGTCGATGTAGACCAGGCGCATCGTCGCGCGCTTCTTCTGCTTCGTCCGTGCCGACATCGGCGACCTCCCCGGTGGTGCTGCTCCCGAACCGCTCGGCGGCTCCCCCATCGGGCGAGTCTAACCGACACGCCGCCGCGCACCGGGAGCGACCGGGCCGTCGAAACAAACCGAGCGACCGGTTATGCATGTAATATGGGCGTGCGGGGGCGAACGCCCGACCGACGTGCACGTCGCAACGGCGACCACTGGGGGGATGTCGGTCGGGCGGTTCCCGAGGGGACGCGATCAGGTCACTCCACGACGAGGTCCGGCAGTGCCCGCAGCGCGTCGAGCCGCCCCTCCGCGACGATCCCCGGAAGCAGCACGATCCACAACTCCCGGACACGCTGCAGCAGGTCCGCGCGACCGGTCAGCGCCTCGGAGACGAGCTGCACCCCCGTGTAGGCCGGCGACAGCAGATGCGCGAACATCGCAGGGTCCACGCGCTCCGAGACGTCGCCCTCCTCGATCGCCCGGCGGGTCAGCTCCTCGATGGCGCGGAACCAGTCCTCGTAGGGCTCGATTATCGCCTGACCGGCCGTCCCGACGTCCGTGGTCAACCGGATGCCGGCCTGCACCAGCGGGTCCTCCAGGAGCTGACGCCCGAGGCTCCGGCTGAGCAGCACGAGCGTCTCCAGCGCGGGCCGCCCCTCTGCCAGGATCGCGGCCGAGGCCTCCATCGTCCGGCGGTGCTCCTCGGCGACGACCGCGAGGGCCAGCTCGTCCTTCGACGCGAAGTGGAAGTACAGCGCGCCCTTCGTGAGCCCGGCGGCCTTCGCGATGTCCGAGATGGAGGCCAGCCCGTACCCGCGCGCGCCGAAAACCTCGGCCGCACCCCGGAGGATGGCGTCGCGGGTGGCGAGGGCGCGATTCTGCGTGACCATGACCTGAACACAGTAGTGCGGCCGACCTCTGTGCGTGATGCATGAACCGGGATCGGGGCGGGACCAGACGCGGCGGACGCCCGCGGAGTAGCGTGAGGAACATCCGTCGCCGGGATCACTCAGCAACGCCGACCGAGAGGGAGGTCGCATGACCACCGTCGCCGACACCATCGTCCAGATCATCCGGGAGGCGGGCGTCAAGCGCGTCTACGGCATCCCCGGTGACTCGCTCAACGGCTTCACCGACGCGCTGCGCCGGGCCGGCGACGTGACCTGGGAGCACGTCCGGCACGAGGAGGCCGCGGCGTTCGCGGCGGGGGCGGAGGCCGCGCTCACCGGCGAGCTGGCCGTCTGCGCCGGAAGCTGCGGCCCCGGCAACCTCCACCTCATCAACGGCCTGTTCGACGCCAACCGCAGCCGGGTCCCCGTCCTCGCGATCGCCGCGCAGATCCCCGGGCCGGAGGTCGGCAGCACCTACTTCCAGGAGACGCACCCGCAGGACCTGTTCCGGGAGGCCGCGGTCTACACCGAGCTCGTCAGCATCCCCGAGCAGCTTCCGCGCGTGCTGGAGATCGCGATGCGCACCGCCATCGAGCGTCGCGGCGTCGCGGTCGTGGTCGTGCCGGGCGAGATCCTCCTTGCGGACAGTGTCGGACGCAAGCCGTCAGCGCCGATCGCCTACTCGCCCCGCGTCACGCGGCCGGCCGACGGCGAGTTGAAGGCGGCCGCCGACATCCTGAACGCCGCGAAGAAGGTCACCATCCTCGCCGGGGCCGGCGTCGAAGGCGCCCACCCGCAGCTCATCGACATCGCCGGCGCACTGCGGGCGCCGGTCGTGCACGCCATGCGCGGCAAGGAGTTCGTCGAGTACGACAACCCCTACGACGTCGGGATGACCGGCCTGCTCGGCTTCTCCTCCGGCTACCGGGCGATGGAGTCCTGCGACGCGCTGCTCATGCTCGGCACCGATTTCCCGTACCAGCAGTTCTATCCGTCGAAGGCGAAGATCATCCAAGTCGATCTCCGCGGCGAGAACCTGGGCCGGCGAACGCCGATCGACCTCGGGCTGGTCGGCAGCGTCAAGGACACCGTCGAGGCGCTCCTCCCTCTGCTGGCCGATCGGAACGACACCAAGCACCTCGAGGCGTCCCGTTCGCACTACCTGAAGGCCCGCAAGAGCCTGGACGAGCTGGCGGTGAACGACCGCAACCGCACGCCCATCCACCCGCAGTACGTCGCCCGGCTGATCAGCGAGCTCTCCAGCGAGGACGCGGTCTTCATCCCGGACGTGGGATCGCCGGTGGTCTGGGCCGCACGCTACCTGCGGATGAACGGTTCGCGCCGGCTGATCGGCTCCTTCAACCACGGCAGCATGGCCAACGCCCTGTCGCAGTCGATCGGCGCGCAGGCCGCCTTCCCGGGCCGGCAGGTGGTCGCACTGGCGGGCGACGGTGGTCTGGCGATGCTGATGGGCGAGCTGCTGACGCTGGTCCAGAGGAAGCTGCCGGTCAAGATCGTGGTCTTCAACAACTCCTCGCTGAACTTCGTGGAGGTCGAGATGAAGGCCGCCGGCTTCGTCAACTTCGGGACGGGGCTGGAGAACCCGGACTTCTCCCGAGTCGCGCAGGCGATCGGGATCCACGGTCAGCGGGTCGAGAAGCCGGACGAGCTGGAGAGCGCCCTGCGCACGGCGTTCGCTCACGACGGACCGGCCCTCGTGGACGTGGTCACAGCGCGCCAGGAGCTGAGCATCCCCCCGGCGATCACCGCCGAGCAGGTCAAAGGCTTCACCCTCTACGCGCTGCGCACCATCATGTCCGGCCGCGGCGACGAGCTCATCGACCTGGCCGACACCAACGTCTTCCGCCGCCTCTTCGACTAACCCCCTCCGCCCCGCCGCCCCGCCGCCCCGCCGCCCCGCGCCCAACCGCCGAGTACGCGAAAAGTCAGCCGGAAACCGCCGAGTACGCAGAGAATCTGCGTACTCGGCGGTGTCGGTCAGTTGATGCAGACGGTGCTGGAGTAGTTGGTGGTGGGGCCGGAGTGGGTGGGGGACGGCGCGGGGGCCGGGGCGGCGGCGCTGGGGGCGGCGCCGGGAGCGGCCGGCATCAGGCCGTCGTCGCCGAGGACGACGGTGACGCCCTTGACGCTGCCGCTCTCCTGCACTGCGGCGCCCGGGAGCAGGGCGGCGACGGCCTTCGCCTGCGACTCCTGGCCGGATGGGTACTGGATGGTCGTCGTCTGCTGCGAGGGGGCGTCGCCGGCGGTGCCGGTCTTGAAGCCCGCCTTGCTGAAGGTCTGCGTCGCCGTTCCCGCCGCGCCGTTCGTGCTGCCGCCGTTGAGCACCGTCACCTTCGTGTCCGAAGGCTTGGCCGCCGTCGCGCTGTCGTAGGCGGATGGCGTGCCCATCAGACTCTTGATGAACGCGGGCATCGCCGCGGTGTCGACCTGAACGATCGACACGTCCGAGCCGTCGACCGTGATGGTCGGCGTCCCCGAGATCGGGATGGTCGCCGACTGGATCTTGCCGCCGGTCAGCCCTTGCAACTGGGCCGCCAGCTGGAGGAAGTTCAGTCCGGGGTCCGTCTCCAGCGACCCGCTGATGGCGTCGAGCGCGCTCGTGAGCTTGCCCGGGTTCAGCAGCGTCCCCGCGGACAGGAACTTGTGGGCCTCCACCGAGAGGAAGTACTGCTGGCGCACGACGCGGTCCAGGTCTCCGCGCGGGAGGCCGTGCCGCTGCCGCACGAACGAGAGCGCCTGCTGCGCGTTGAGCGTGGACACGCCGGCCGGGAAGTTCGCGCCCGAGTACGGGTCGTTGACCGCATTGTTGAGGCACACCTGCACCGGGCCGAGGGCCTTCGCGATCGTGTAGAAGCCGAGCAGCGAGACGCGCACGTAGTGGTCGATCGACAGGCCCGTGAGGTTCTGCACCGTCTGGATGAGCAGCTTGGCGCCGCTGGTCGGGTCGCTGGCGCCGCCGCCGAGCGAGAACGCCGCGTTGAGCTTGTTCATCCCGTGGCCGGGCACATCCACCCAGGAGTCGCGGGGGAGGGAGACGAGGGTCGCCGACTTCCCGTCGGCCGGGATGTGCAGGATCATCATCGTGTCCGTGTTGGTGCCGCCACCGTCCTGCGTGGTGCTCAGCTGGTTCAGCTCCGCCTGCGTGGCGTTGTCGGGGCGGTGGTCGTCGCCGACGAGCAGGATGTTCTGGTCCGCGCCGTCCACGTCGTGCCCGTTCTTGCTGATCACGTTCACGTGGTTGACGCCGCCGACGAAGCGGAAGTAGCTGTATGCGGCGTAACCGCCGAGCACGACGAGGAGGACGGCCAGCCCCGCCGCGGTCCAGACGATGATGCGCTTGGCGCGGCGGTGCTTCCTCGGGGGCTTGCCGCCGCCCGCGCCGCCGCCGGAGCCGTCGCCGCCGTCACCGTGACCGCCGTCGCCGAAGCCGCCGTCCGCGCGGCTCGGGTCCGGCGATCCGGAGAGCCCGAAGAGGTCGAAGGGCGCACCCGCTGGGCTCGCTCCCGCGGCGCTCGCTCCCGCGGCGCCCGCCGCTGCACCCGCCCCCGCGGCTCCCGCAGCCCGGCCACCGCCGCCGCGCCCGGAGGGCACGCCGGGCGCCGGCCGCGTCGCCCGCACCGGCCGGCGCGGGTCGGCTGCGGGCACGCGTCCGAAGATCTCGGTCGGCGGCTCGGGACGGTCGTCCCGCCCGGCGCCGGAGTCACCTGAGGGATAGTTCGGGCGTCGCACACCAGAACGCTAGGGGGTGCGACCTGCGAACAGCCTGGTTTCCCGCGGTGTTCCGGCGGAATGGCCAGCAGATCAGCGAGCAGTTCTCAGCATGCTCACGGCAATGCGACGGCGGGGGGCTGCGAGAACCCTCACGCGTCCGGTGCGGCCTGCGCGTCTCCGGAGCCCATCGCTTCGGTCATCCGGGTGGAGATCGCGAGCAGCTCGTCCTGCTGCGCCGGCGTGAGCGCGTCGAACAGGATGCGGCGGATCGTCGCGGTGTGCTTGGGGAGCGCCCGCACGACCACCCGGCGACCGTCGCCGCTGAGACGGACCCAGCTCGCGCGGCGATCCTCGGCGCAGTCCTCGCGCTCCACCAGGCCGCGGCCCTCCATGCGGGTGACCTGATGCGAGACGCGGCTCTTCTCCCAGCCGGTCAGCTCGACCAGGTCGCGCACGCGCAACCGGCGCCCGGGTGAGCGCACGAGCGCCATCAGCACTTCGAGCTCGGAGATGGAGATGCCGTCGTCGCGCTGCAGCTGGGCGTCGAGCGTGCGGTCGAATCCGCGCCGCATCAGGTAGAACGCGTGGAAGAGCTCCGCTTCGGCCGCGCTCAGCTTGCGCGGATCGGGTCGGGTGCGCGCGATCGGCATACGTCATCCTTGCACGCGCCCCCGGACAGCGTGACCGCCCGCGCCCGGCTCAGTGCGCGAGCTGCTCCAGGAACACGACCAGCACACCGAGCGCCACGATCCCCACCAGCACGATGAGCTGCTTCCACGAGGCGAGCCCCGTGCGCGACACCGCGATCCGGGCGATCACCGCGAGCGACGCGATGAGGGCGGTGATCGCGATCACGACGGCCGTCCTCGCCTCCATCCAGCCGAGCATCGCGGCGACGAGCACCAGCACGGGGATGACGATGACGCCGAGGGCGCGGGAGGCGACGGCGAGCAGGTGCCGGAACTCGCGCGCCGTCGGGAGGGTGTTGTGCACGATCATGTGCGAGACCAGGTCGGAGGCGAGGCCGGCGAGCAGCACGCCCACGACCGAGATGACGAGCGTCCAGAGCACCGTCGGGGAGTCGAGGTGCTCGCCGTGCGCGTTCAGCGCCATCAGGATCGCGAGTGCGGTGAAGGTCACGTAGATGCGCTCGCGGAGGCGGTCGCCGGCCTCCCTGCGCTCCTCCTCGGTGGCGTCGGCGGGCAGATGAGCGTCGTCGGGAACGCGCCGGTCGGACATGCGTCGAGACTAGCGGGCGGCCGTCGCCGGGGCCGCAGACATCGCCGCCGGACGAGTTCAGGTCTGGCAGACCGGGCAGAAGTAGGTCACCCGCTCCTCGAGCTCGGTGCGCCCGAGCTCCGAGCGGCGGATGAGCGTCCCGCAGCGCCGGCACGGCCGCCCGTCGCGGCCGTACACCCAGGTGTTGCGGCCGCGTCGCGTGTCGCCCGTCGTCACGCGCAGCGGCCGGTCGCGGTTGGCGACGAGCATGCGGCGCGCGAGGTCGACGGTCGCTGGGAGGTCGGCCTCGCCTGCCGGGCGGGTCGGCAGCATCCCGCGCACGAAGCACAGCTCGTTGGCGTAGACGTTGCCGATGCCGGCGAGGTTCCGCTGGTCGAGCAGCGCGACGGCGATCGGAGTGTCCGGCTGCTCGGCGAGCCGGCGGACGGCCTCCTCGGCGTCCCAGTCCGGCCCGAGCAGGTCGGGTCCGAGGTGGCCGACGACCTCGTCCTCGTGGGCCCGCGGCACCACCTCCAGAACGCCGAGCTGGAACCCGACCGCCTGCGTCTCGGCGGTCTGCAGCACGACCCGCGCCTGGAACGCGGGATGCCGCCAGCGACCGCCCGGCGGGTAGACCTCCCACGAGCCCTCCATCTTGAGGTGGCTGTGGATGGTCTGATCGCCGACCCGGATCAGCAGGTGCTTTCCCCGGCTGAGCACCTCATCGACGTGCCGCCCGCTGAGGTCGACGGTCGCGTACTGCGGCACCCGGAAGTCGGTCTCGGTCAGCAGGCGCCCCTCCAGCGCGCGGCGCAGGCGCGCGGCGGTCTGGTAGACGGTGTCGCCCTCAGGCATCCGCCGTCACCGGCGCAGCCGGAGGCCGCGCGGGGTCGCCAGGAACCCGGCCTCGGTCAGGGCCGCGCCGAGCGGGCTGCCGAGCACGGAGGCGCCGTTGACCGTCTCGATCGCGAGCTTGTCGACGCGACGGGACGTCACCAGTCCGGCGAGCGCCCGGGAGGCCGCGACGAGCGCCGGGCGCACCGCCTCGTCCTCCTGGTCCGCGAAGCAGAGCAGGCTCTTGCCGCCGCGCTCGACGTAGAGGGTGAGCTCGCCGTCGACCAGCGCGACCAGCGCGCCCGCCTTGCGCCCTGGCCGGTGGCCTGTGCCGCCCTCCACCCCTCCACTCGGCGCCGGGACGGCCGGCCACGGCAGCGCCGCGCCGTACGCGTTGGCGGGGTCGGTCGCCGCCAGCGCGACCGCGTCGAACGGCCGTGGCTGGGTGTGGTCGCGGACGAAGGTGCGCAGCCGGTCCACGGTGGGTCCGCTCGCGAACTGCGCCGCGCCGAGCGTCTCCACGAAGTAGCCGCGGCGTGCCCGGCCGCTGTCCTCGAACCCGCTGAGCACCTTGTAGGCGAGGGCGAAGCCTCCAGGCGTCCCTTCGTTCATCACCGAGCCGCGGGTCACGACGCCGTAGCGGTCGAGCAGCGTCTCGGCCTGGCCGTGCGCGCGCATCGTGGAGTCCAGGTCGCGCTCCGGGAGCAGCGACCAGCGCCCTGCGACGGTCGGCGGTCCCATCCGGGTGACCATCGCGGACGTCCTCGGGGCCCCGACGCGGCCGCGGTACATCCGCGAGCGGGTCGGCTGGCGCGGCCGCTTGTGGGCTCCACCGCCTCCGGTCAGTGTGCGCAGCGGAGCCAGCGTGTCGTTGGTGACCAGCCCGGCCCAGACGAGGTCCCACAGGGCGGTGACCAGCACGGCGTCCTCGATCGCCTCACCGCGTTCAGCGCCGAGCGTGTCGGAGAGCTGGCGGAAGAAGTACCCGCCGCCGCGCGCGAGCGCCGCCAGCACGCCGCGCTGCAGCTCGTCGGGATCGTGGTCCGTCGGCGGAGCCAGCGTGAGGGGCGCGGAGTCGGCCAGGTTGAGGCTGATCCAGCCGTCGTTTCCCGGCAGCGAGCCGTCGCCCGCCCAGATCACCTCACCGGTGGCGGTGAGCTCGTCCAGCATCGCGGGGCTGAAGTCCGCGACGCGGCTCGGCAGCACCAGGGACTCCCACGCGGAGGCCGGGATGCGCGCTCCCGCGAGCTGCTCGATCACCGAGGCGACGGCGTCCACGCCGCGCAGGGTGGAGCCGACGTGCTGCCAGTCGCCGAGGAATCGCGCGAAGGTCGTCGTCTCGACCGGCTCGACCTCCTGGCGGAGCGCGGCGAGCGACATCCGCCGCAGTCGCCGCAGGACCTCGGCGTCGCACCACTCCGAGCCGGTGGCGTGCGGGCGGAACTCGCCCTCCACGACCCGGCCGTCGCGGGAGAGCCGGCGCAGCGCGTCGTGCACGATCGCGGGGCCGAGGCCGAAGCGGGAGGCGACCTCCGCCACCTCGAACGGGCCGTGGGTGCGCGCGAACCGGCTGACCAGGTCGCCGAGCGGGTCGTCCACGGGTTCGATGAAGGCGACCGGCACGCCGATGGGCAGCGGGACCCCGAGCGCGTCGCGCAGGCGGCCGGCGTCCTCGATCGCGGCATAGCGCTCCTCGCCGGCGATGGTGACGGCGAGGGCGCGCTTGGTGTCGACCAGGGCGGCGAGGTGCGTGCGGGCGACGGCCAGGCTGGCGTGCGGTGCGGCAGCGGGCGCGTCGTGGGAAGAGGCGTCGCCCTCCGCGACCTCGGCGCGCGAGGGAGTCCCGTCGTCGCCCGCGTCCTCACCCTGCAACCGCTCCGCGACCTCCGCCGCCGTCAGCGGCCCGAGCAGCCGCAGCAGGTCGGCCACGCCCTCCTCGCCGCGCACCCGCCGCTCAGGATCGAGTCGCTGCAGCTGCAAGTCCACCCGCTCGATCACCATCGGGTCGAGAAGTTCGCGCAGCTCCGCCCGGCCGAGCAACTCGGCGAGCAGGCTAGCGTCGAGCGACAGTGCCGCCGCTCGCCGCTCGGCGAGCGGGCTGTCGCCCTCGTACATGAACGCCGCGACGTAGCCGAACAGCAGCGAGCGGGCGAACGGTGAGGCCGTCTCGGTCGCGGCCTCCACCAGCGTGATGCGCCGCTGGGCGATGCTCTGCGCCACCTCGTCCAGCGCCGGGAGGTCGTAGACGTCCTGCAGGCACTCGCGCACTGTCTCCAGGATGATCGGGAAGCTCGGGTACTTGCGCGCCACGTCCAGCAGTTGCGATGCCTTCTGGCGCTGCTGCCAGAGCGGCGACCGCTTGCCCGGGTTGTACTTCGGCAGCAGCAGCGCACGCGCCGCGCACTCGCGGAACCGGGAGGCGAACAGCGCGGAGCCGCCGACCTCCAGGGTCACCAGTTCGTCCAGCTCGGCCGGTTCGAAGACGAAGAGCTCGCCGCCGGGAGGCGTGGATTCCGTGTCGGGAATACGCACGATGATGCCGTCGTCCGCCGCCATCGCCCCGGCGTCGATGCCGTAGCGCTCGCGCACGCGCGCCTGCACCGCCAGAGCCCACGGAGAGTGCACCTGCATGCCATACGGGGAATGCAGTACGACGCGCCAGTCGCCGAGCTCGTCGCGGAACCGCTCGACCACGAGCGTCCGGTCGGTCGGCACGTGCCCGGTGGCCTCCTTCTGCTCGCGCAGGAAGGCCAGCAGGTTGGCGGTCGCGAAGGCGTCGAGCCCGGCCTCCACGCACCGCAGCTCCGCGTCGGCGGGGGAGGCCGCGCTCAGCTCGCGGACGAACGCGCCCACAGCCGCACCGAGTTCGGCGGGCCGGCCGATGCCGTCGCCCTTCCAGAACGGCAGGCGCCCGGGCTCGCCGAACGCGGGGGAGACCAGCACGCGGTCGTGGGTGATCTCCTGGATCCGCCAGCTCGTGGACCCGAGCGCGAATACATCGCCGACGCGCGACTCGTAGACCATCTCCTCGTCCAGCTCGCCCACCCGGCTGGCGCGCTCGCCCACCATGTAGACCGCGAACATCCCGCGGTCGGGGATCGTGCCGCCGCTGGTCACGGCGAGGCGCTGCGCGCCGGGACGGCCCGTGAGCGTCCCGGCGTCGCGATCCCACACGATGCGCGGGCGCAGCTCGGCGAACTCGTCGGAGGGGTAGCGGCCGGCGAGCAGGTCGAGAGTCGCGTCGTAGGCGCTGCGCGGCAGCGTCGCGAACGGCGCGCTGCGGCGCACGGTGTCGAACCAGTCGTCGGCGTCGAGCGGTTCGAGCGCCGTTGCGGCGACGGTCTGCTGGGCGAGGATGTCGAGCGGGTTGGTCGGGATCCGCATGGTCTCGATCAGGCCGCCGACCATCCGCTCGGTGGCGACCGCCGAGTGGATGAGGTCGGCGCGGTGCTTGGGGAAGACCACCCCGCGCGACACCTCGCCGACCTGGTGGCCGGCGCGGCCGACACGCTGGAGGCCGCTCGCGACCGACGGCGGCGCCTCCACCTGCACGACGAGGTCCACGGCGCCCATGTCGATACCGAGCTCGAGGCTGGAGGTCGCGACGACGCAGCGCAGCCTCCCGGACTTGAGGTCGTCCTCGATCAGCGCGCGCTGCTCCTTGCTGACCGAGCCGTGGTGCGCGCGGGCGAGCACGAGCGACTCGGGGTCCGCCACCGCGGCGGAGCCCTTGGTCTGGCCGGAGCCGCCCATCAGCTCCGCCGGCGGCCGGGAGGCGGCGCTTCCCGCCTCCCCGCCGAGAACGCGCTCCTCGTACAGCTCGTTGAACCGGGCGGTGAGCCGCTCGGCCAGGCGACGCGAGTTGGCGAACACGATCGACGAGCGGTGCTCCAGCACGCGGTCGACGATCGCCTCCTCCACGTGCGGCCAGATTGAGCCGGCCTGCGGCGCGGACCCGTCGTCGTTGTCGCTCGTGTAGGTGGACGTGCCGAGCTCGCTCATGTCCTCGACCGGGACGACCACCCGGAGGTCGAACCGTTTGCCCGCGGCCGGCGCCACGATCTCCACCGGCGAGCTGCCGCCGAGGAACCGGGCGACCTCCTCCGGCGGACGCACGGTGGCGGAGAGGCCGATCCGCTGGGCGGGCTTCTCCATCAGGGCGTCGAGCCGTTCGAGCGAGAGCGCGAGGTGGGCGCCGCGCTTGGTGGCCGCGACAGCGTGCACCTCGTCCACGATGACGGTCTCCACGCTCGTGAGGGTTTCGCGGGCCTGCGAGGTGAGCATGAGGAAGAGCGACTCGGGCGTCGTGATCAGGATGTCCGGCGGCGACGAGACGAGCGCGCGGCGGTCCGCCGACGACGTGTCGCCGGAGCGCACGCCGACGCTGACGTGGGGAGGCTCGGCCCCGAGCCGCCGCGCCGTCTGCGTGACGCCGACGAGCGGCGCGCGGAGGTTGCGCTCCACGTCCACGCCGA
This sequence comes from Leifsonia sp. GW821-FHT13C09, assembly GCF_058806435.1. Lineage (NCBI taxonomy): Bacteria > Bacillati > Actinomycetota > Actinomycetes > Micrococcales > Microbacteriaceae > Leifsonia > Leifsonia sp. GW821-FHT13C09. The sequence goes on from NZ_JBXAPS010000004.1 coordinate 213,941, forward strand.
GCGCCTTGAGCGGCGAGATGTAGAGGACGCGCGTACCGGGTCGCGCGTCCGCGGGTCGTTCCTCGCTCGCCAGCCGGTCGATCGCCCAGAGGAACGACGCCAGCGTCTTGCCCGAGCCGGTCGGCGCGATGACGAGCGCATGGCGTCCGCGCGAGATGGCCTCCCACGCTCCGGTCTGGGCGTCGGTGGGCGCGGCGAAGGCCCCGCGGAACCATTCACGGGTCGCGGGGGAGAACCGGTCGAGCACGTCGCTCATCGCCTCCATCCTGCTCCCGGCCACCGACACCGCCAAGGGGACACCCGGCCGGCCCCGGTCTCGGCGGTCAGCGCAGACACCGCCAAGGGGACACGACGCCGCCAAGGGGACACCGGCCGGCCCCGGTCTCGGCGGTCAGCGCAGACACCGCCAAGGGGACAGACACCGCCAAGGGGACACCGGCCGGCCCCGGTCTCGGCGGTCAGCGCGGACACCGCCAACGGGAGGCCGCCCGCGGCCGCCGCAGCGGGCCGTCAGCGCGGCAGGTGCGTCCGGATGAAGGAGGAGATGTCGCCCAGCTCGAGCGGCGAGATCCCGTGGCCGAGGCCCTCGTAGATGCGCGCGTCGAGGTCGGTGTGTGCGGCCAGCCACTCCGCCGCGCGCGCGACACCGGCCGCGGGGATGGTGTCGTCGTGCGTTCCGCGGCCCCAGAGCACCGGCGGTCGGCGCTCGGCGAGCGCCGTGTCGCCCTCCTCCGAGCCCTGCACGACGAACGCCGACAGTGCGACCGCGAAGTCGAAGCGCTCGGGCGCCAGCCGCATGAGCTGGATGGCGAGCGCGCCGCCCTGCGAGAAGCCGAGGAGGCCGGTCGGCACGTCCGGCTGGTCGTCCAGCCAGTCGAGGACGGCGCGGGCGGCCGCGTCGGCGTTGGCGGCGAGCGGATCGACCGAGATGTTGGTGAAGCGCGAGAACCACGCGAAGCCTGGCCCTTCCGGGATCGGCGCCCGCAGCGAGGCGATCACCGGCTCCAGCGGCAGGTACGCCGAGATCCCGAACAGGTCCGCCTCGTCCGACCCGTAGCCGTGCAGAAGGATCAGCCGGGGGCGGCCGACGCGGTCGGCCTCGCCGGCGGACCAGAGCACGGCCTCGTGGTCGAGGTGGAGCTCGGGGGCGGGGAAGGGCATGATCCATTCTGCTCACGACATGTAGTCCTCCACATCCCCCCAGATCGCGGCGCAGTCCACAGATCGGTCTGTGCTGGTGGCGGCGGGAGGCGTGATCCGTAGGATCAGTGCATGAGCGTGCGTACCCCCGACCCGGACCCGACCCCCGACCCGCTCGACGGCGAGGGCGTCCAGCCCGGCCCCGCCTGGCTGAGCGACATCGAGCTGGAGCAGATCCGGCGACGGCTGCCGCTGCTCTACGTGGAGGCCGTGCCGGTGCGGGTCGACGGTCTCGGCCAGGTGACAGAGGTCGGCGTCCTGCTGCGGGCCAACGCGGTGGGGGAGATCACCCGCACGCTCGTCTCCGGTCGCGTCATGTATGGGGAGACGCTGAGGGAGGCGCTGTTCCGGCACCTCGAGAAGGACCTCGGGCCGATGGCGTTCCCCCTTCTGCCGGCGAGTCCGGTGCCGTTCCAGGTCGCGGAGTACTTCCCGCTGCCGGGAGTGACCGCGTTCACCGACGAGCGGCAGCACGCGGTCTCGCTCGCGTATGTCGTGCCGGTGACCGGCACCTGCGAACCGCGGCAGGACGCGCTCGAGATCACCTGGATGACGCCGGAGGAGGCGGTCTCCCACACGGTGTGCGAGGAGCTGGAGGGCGGCCGAGGGGTGCTGGTGAAGGCGGCGATGGCGTCGGTCGGCAAGATCGTCTGACGCGATTCTCGAAATCCCTCTTGTGCTTGTTAGCTAATGCCATTAGCTTTAGGGCTATGAACACTTCCATCGCTTCGCAGGTCCGGTACCTGCAGCGCCCCGAGGGACGCATCAGCTACACCGTCGAGGGCTCCGGCCCGCTCGTCGTCGCCGTCCCCGGGATGGGCGATCTCCGTTCCACCTACCGCGAGCTGACCGGCCCGCTGCTGGAGGCCGGCTATCGCGTCGCCGTCACCGACCTGCGGGCGCACGGCGAGTCGGACACGACCTTCCGCGAGTTCGGCGACATCGCCACCGCCCGTGACCTGATCGCGCTGATCGACGAGCTCGGCGGCAACGCCGTCGTCCTCGGCAACTCGATGGGCGCGGCCGCCGCCGCGTGGGCCGCCGCCGAGCGTCCCGACGCGATCGCCGGCCTCGTGCTCTACGGACCGCTGCTGCGCGACCCCGCGATGAGCCGCCTCACGGTGGCCGCCATCCACGGGATGTACCGGGTGCTGTTCACCGGCCCGTGGGGTCCGGGCGTCTGGGCCGGCTACTACCGCTCGATCAACAAGGGCCGCACCGCGCCCTGGCTGAACGAGCACGCCGCAGACCTGAAGCGCAACATGAAGGAGCCCGGCCGCCTGCGCTCGTTCCGCCACCTGACGGTCCAGCTCACCCACTCGGTGGTGGAGCCGCGGATGTCCGAGGTGAAGGCCCCCATCCTCGCCTTCGTCGGAGCCCTCGACCCCGACTACCGTGACCCGGCCGCCGAGGCCGACTGGATCGAGTCCTTCGGCGCGGAGGTCGTCCGCGTGCCGGAGTCGGGCCACTACCCGCAGGCCCAGCGGCCGGACGTGATCGTGCCGGCCACCCTGCGGTTCCTGGCGGAGCGGCGGGCGAGCGGGTGGGGTGAGAAGCGTGCCTAGGGCCGGGCTGACCCGCGCCGCCGTCGCCGCCGTCGCCCTCGACCTCGTGGACGAGGGCGGGGTGAACGGCCTGGACCGGCTCACGCTCGCCGCCGTGGCCTCCCGCGCCGGTGTGGCGGTGCCGAGCCTGTACAAGCACGTCGCCTCGCTCGACGACCTGCGCCGCGTGGTCGCGACCGAGTGCGTCACCGAGCTGACCGCGGTGCTCGCCGAGGCGACGATCGGACGGTCCGGCCCGGACGCCCTCCACTCGGCGGCGGACGCCGTCCGCGCCTACGCGCACCGCCATCCGGGACGATACGCAGCCACGCAGGTCGCGCCCGACCTGGGTTCGGAGGCCGACGCCGAACTGGCAGCGCGCGCCGCCGAGACGATCGCCGTCCTGGCCGCCGCGCTGCGCGGCTTCGGGCTGCCCGAGGACGCGACGGTCGACGCCATCCGGATGCTGCGCAGCGCGCTGCACGGCTTCGTCACCCTCGAGCTCGGCGGCGGCTTCGGCCTCCCCGACGACCTCGACCGCAGCTTCCGCCTCCTCATCGACGGCATCGAGGCCGGCATCGCCACCCTGGCCGCCCCCGCGACCCGCTAGCGCGGCGGCAACGGAGGAGTTCCAGTCGGGAAACGGCCCGAAAAGCAGTCAACGAAGGAGATCCGGCCGGTTGTGGGCCGGATCTCCTCCGTTGTGCGTGCGTTGTGGGTCAGCCGCGGGCGCGGCGGGTGCCGCGGCCGCGGGTGGTGCCCGCGTTCACCAGGTCGCCGACGCGCATGCCCTGGCGCGAGGCGTTCGAGCCGTGGTTCGAGCCGCCCTTGTGTCCAGAGGTGGTGTGCGAAGCGGCGTCGCCGCTGGACGCGCGGCGGGCGCGACCGTTGCCGCGCGAGGAGCTGTCGCTCTGGCCGCCGCGGACGCCGGCGCTGCGGCCCGAGGCGGTCTGGTCGGCGCCGCGGCCGCCGTTGCGGCCTCCGCCGTTGCGGCCGCCGCCGTTGCGACCCGCGGCATTCTCACCTGCGGCCTCACGGCCGGCGGCGTTCCGGCCGCCGTTGCGGCCTCCGGCCTCGCGGCCCGCGCCGTTCTGGCCCGCGTCACCCGCGGCCCCGTTCTGGCCGCCACGACGCCGCCTCCGGCCACCGCCGTTGCCCGCGCCCGAGGCAGCAGCGTCGCGGCCGCCGCCGTTCCCGGCACCGCGACCGCCGCCGTTCCCGGCCGCCTTCACGACCGGCGCCGGCGCGACGCGCTCCGCGCGCTCGCCCACCAGGGCGGTCACCGCGGCCGACTCGGCCGTCACCCGCTGCGGTGCCGCCGTGATCGCGGCGGCGCGCAGCAGCTGCTTCACGTCGCCCGCCTGCTCCGGCAGCATCACGGTGGCGACGTCGCCCGCGCTTCCGGCGCGCGCCGTGCGGCCCGAGCGGTGCAGGTACGCCTTGTGCTCCGCAGGCGGGTCGACGTGCACGACCAGCTCCACCTCGTCCACGTGGACGCCGCGGGCGGCGACGTCCGTCGCCACCAGCACGCGCACGTCGCCGCTGCCGAACGCGGCGAGGTTGCGGTCTCGGGCGCCCTGGCTGAGGTTGCCGTGCAGGTCCACGGCGGGGATGCCCGCCGACGTCAGCTGCTTGGCGAGGCGCTTGGCCTGGTGCTTGGTGCGCATGAAGAGGATGCGGCGGCCGCGCCCAGAGGCGAGGGCGTGGATGAGGTCCTTCTTGGCGTCCTGGTCGGCCACCTCGAAGACGTGGTGGGTCATGGCCTCCACGTGGCTGGTGGCGTCGTCCACCGAGTGCAGCACCTCGTTCTGGAGGAACTTCTTCACGAGCTTGTCGACGCCGTTGTCCAGCGTCGCCGAGAACAGCAGGCGCTGGCCGCGGGCCGGAGTGGCGTTCAGGATGCGCGTGACCGTCGGCAGGAAGCCGAGGTCGGCCATGTGGTCGGCCTCGTCCAGCACCGTGATCTCGACCTTGTCGAGGTGGACGATGCCCTGCTTCATGAGGTCCTCGAGGCGGCCCGGGCAGGCCACGACGATGTCGACGCCGGCCTGCAGCGCGGTCACCTGGCGGCTTTGCGAGACCCCGCCGAAGATGGTGGTCGTGGTGAGGCCGAGCGCGGCCGCGAGCGGCTTCAGCGTGGCGTCGATCTGGGTGGCGAGCTCGCGGGTCGGGGCGAGCACGAGGCCGCGGGGGCGGCGGCCGCGGGAGGGGCGGCCGGTCGACGCAGCGGCGGACGCGGCGAGGCGCGCGGCCATCGGCAGCGAGAACGCGATCGTCTTGCCAGAGCCGGTCTTGCCGCGGCCGAGGACGTCGCGTCCGGCGAGCGTGTCGGGCAGGGTGTCGGCCTGGATGGGGAACGGCTCCGACTTGCCGTCGGCCGCGAGGACGGCGACGAGGGGAGCGGGCACGCCGAAGTCGGCGAAAGTCTGGTTGGTCACTGGTGCCTTTCTGGCAGAGTCGGCCCACGGTGGGCCGGTCCGGCGGCGTCGCGGAAGGCGACGTCTTCGCCGGAAAGAAGAGTGGATGGTGCGCGGCGGGGGCCCCGCCCGGCGCTCGCGCACGCCGGCGATGCCGGCTGGCCAGTCGTGCTGGTCCGTCGAGTCTACCGGGTGCGCGCCGCATGGATGCTGGGAGCGCATTCATAGCCGGAGGTCGTAGACTATCGGCCCGTAATCCCGGAAGGTGGTTCGCGCGTGCAGGAATCCGAGCTCGATCGTGAGCGCACCGTCGTGTCCGGCCTCTACGAGCGTCTCGACACGCTCCGGGCGGAGACGGAGGAGCGGCTGACGCGGGTGCGCCGGGAGAGCGTCGGGAGCAACCACCAGGCGCGCAGCGAACGGGACGCCTTCGCACGCCTGTACGAGGACCAGCTCGTCCAGCTGCGCGACGTGGACGCCCGGCTCGTGTTCGGGAGGCTGCTGCTGGAGGAGCCCATCGACGGCACCGACCACCGCTACATCGGCCGGGTGGGCCTGCGCGACGACGACCAGCGTTCGCTGCTCGTGGACTGGCGCGCCCAGCAGGCGAGCGCCTTCTACCAGGCGACCGCGAATGAGCGGATGGGCGTGCGCGCCCGCCGCCACCTCACCATGAACGGCCGCCAGGTGGTCCGGATCGACGACGAGGTCTTCGACGAGGCACTGCTCGACGGCGACGCGTCCGGCGAGCACGTGCAGGGCGAGGGCGCGCTGCTGGCGGCGCTCACGGCGCAGCGCACCGGCCGCATGCACGACATCGTCGCGACCATCCAGGCCGAGCAGGACCGCATCATCCGGTCCGACATCCGCGGCGCGCTGGTCGTGCAGGGCGGTCCCGGCACCGGCAAGACCGCGGTGGCGCTGCACCGCGCCGCCTACCTGCTGTACGCGAACCGGCAGCGGCTGAGCGCCTCCGGCGTGCTCGTCGTCGGCCCGTCGCCGGCGTTCCTGCGCTACATCGAGGCCGTCCTGCCGTCGCTCGGTGAGACCGGTGTCGTCATGCAGACGCTGGGCGAGCTGTTCCCCGGCGTGGAGGCCACGGCCGAGGACGCGCCGGAGGCCGCGCGCCTGAAGGGTTCCCTCCAGATGGCGCGGCTGCTCTCCCGCGCCGTGAAGTCTCGCCAGAAGGCGCCGGCCGAGCCGCAGACGATCGTCGTGGACAACGAGCGCCTTGTCGTCCAGCCGGACCTCGTGCAGCGCGCGCTGGCTAAGGCGCAGCGCACCGGCAAGCCGCACAACGTCGCCCGGGTCACCTTCGTGAAGCAGGCGCTCGGCGAGCTCACCGACCAACTGGCCACCCAGCTTCGCGCCGGTGGCTCCACGATCGACGAGGCCGACCTCCGGGTGCTGAGGGAGGATCTGCGCACGTCGTACGACGTGCGGGTGCTGCTCAACACGGCCTGGTTGCCGCTCACCCCGCAGAAGCTCCTGCAGGACCTCTACGCGCGCCCGTCCTGGCTCGCCGAGCTGACGCCGCGGTGGACGCCGGCGCAGCGGGAGGCGCTGCTGCGCGACCGGACCGCGCCGTTCACCGTGTCGGACGTGCCGTTGCTCGACGAGGCGGCCGAGTTGCTCGGCGACTTCCCTGGCCGCGCCGACGCGGGCTCCCGCGAGCGGGAGCGGCAGCGCAAGCGCGACCTCGAGAACGCCCGTGCGGCGATCCGCAACATGGGCGTGCAGGGCCTGGTGAGCGCCGAACAGCTCGCCGATGGCTTCGCCGAGCAGGAGGACCGCGGCACCACCGCGGAGCGCGCCCTCGCCGACCGGTCGTGGACCTACGGTCACGTCGTGGTCGACGAGGCGCAGGAGCTGTCCGCGATGCAATGGCGCGTGCTGGTGCGCCGCAGCCCGATGAAGTCGTTCACGATCGTCGGCGACATCGCACAGGTGGCGTCGGCCGCGGGTGCGACGAGCTGGGATGAGGCGCTGAGCCCGGTCTTCAAGGACGCCTGGCGCTTGGAGGAGCTGACGGTCAACTACCGCACGCCCGCGCAGATCACCCGCGAGGCGGAGCGGATCGCTTCGGAGGCGGGCCTGCCGATCACGCCGACGCGCGCGGTCCGGGAGGGCGACTGGCCGATCCGCCGGGTGACGGCGGACGCGTCCGGCCTGCCGGCCGCGGTGGCGGACGCCGTCGCGCACGACCGGTCGGTGGACGCCGACGGGACGCTCGCCGTGATCGCGACGGCCGCCGAGGTGGACGCCGTCGCGGAGGCGGTCCGCTCGCGGTTCGGCGATGCGGCGGCGCGCGGGGCCGCAGGGCTCACGCGGCCGATCTCTGTGCTGACCGGCTACGAGGCGAAGGGGCTGGAGTTCGACGCGGTGGTCCTGGCCGACCCGGCGGCGCTCGCCGCGGAGTCGGTGCGCGGGGCGGCGTCGCTGTACGTCGCGATGACGCGGCCGACGCAGCGCTTGACGTTGGTGGAGGCGTGAATAGCAGGTAATACATTCATTTCTGGATGTAAGCCGGGCGATATCTGTATGCTCGGGGAATGAGTGCGCAGGAGCTCGGGGGAGCGGATGGCGGACCTGCGGGCGTGCCGATCCGATTGATCGCGTTCGACGCGGCCTTCGACCGCTCAGTGTTCGATTGTGGCGAGCAAGCCGTGAACGACTGGTTCCGCCGACAGGCTGGGCAGTCGCAGCGCTCGAACAACGCGCGGACAATCCTTGCGGTCCAGGGCGTCCGTGTCGTGGGTCGCGGGCTGGGTGTGCGGCTGCTTGTCCATGCGCTGGAGAACTTCCTTGCCGTCGCCGACAAGGTCGGTGTCGAGGTGATCTTGGTGGATGCGCTCACGACCGAGTTGTGCGCCTTCTATCGGAAGATGGGCTTTCGATCGCTAGAGGATCGGCGCCTTCGGATGTTCATGCCGGTCAAGGTCCTGAGGGCGACGTTCGACGCATCGAGCTGGGGAATCGATCAGACGGATGCCTATCGTACGTACATCGTGTGTACACTGGGACGCATGACGACGATCACCCCTGCCAAGACCGAGCGCCTCAACCTCCGGTTGACCGCTGAAGCGCGCAACACCCTCCGTGCCGCGGCCGATCTGGCACAGCAGGATCTGACGTCCTTCATCCTCGGGCCTGCCCTGCAGAACGCCCGCGACATCCTGCTTCAGGACGCGCTGATCAAGCTCACTCCTGCGGAGGTCCTTCAGGTCGAGCGTGCGCTCGATGAGCCGGCGGTCGCGTCGAAGCCCCTGGCCGACCTCATCACTCGGGTTCGCGCGACCCGCGGAGCGACGGAGGCCTGACGTTCACTCCCCGCCGTACCGCTCCCCGACCGGCACCTCCACGCCCAGCGTGTTCCCCGACTGCGCCAGCGGGCACGCCCACGCCGGGTCGTAGGCGCAGGACGGGTTGTAGGCGAAGTTGAAGTCGAGGACGATCGTCGTCTCGTCGTCGTCCGTCGTCATCCCGAGGTCGGCGCCCTTGATCGTGTCGATCAGGTAGCGGCCGCCTCCGTAGGTGCCCCCGCGGCGGCCGGCGAGAGCGTCCTTCACCGGGACGAACAGGCCGCCGCCGTAGGACGCGAGCCGCCAGACGTCGAGCGATCCCGCCAGCGGGACACGCACTGTGCCCAGCAGTTCGAACGGGACGACGCCGTCGGTTCCCGTCTCGACGTCCATGCGAACGGCCTCCTCGGCCGGGTGGATCGGCAGCTCGAAGCGCCAGTCCGGGTCGTACCGCGACACCGGCAGCCCGGTGAAGCGGTCGCGGTCCTCGTCCATCAGCGGGGAGGCCGGGTGCGACGAGAACAGGTCGTTGCGGCAGGAGATCCAGTGCGCGTGGGCGGCAGCCGGGTCGGAGGCGGCGATCCGGCGCACCGACGCGTACAGGGCGAACACGCTGCGGCGCCAGTCCGCGGTCTGCACGGCGGTGGCGGCGCGCCCGCGGCCGGGGGCGACCTGGGCGGCGGGCTCAGGGGACGGCTCGGGGGTGATGGTGCTCATGCTGCTGCCTCCGTCGTGGCTGGATCCGGTTCGGGCGTGGGGGGATCGTATGCCCAGGTGGGGGCGAGACGCCGCAGGCGCAGGCCGCGCCACTGCCAGAACGCCCACAACCCGTACCAGGCGAGCGGGGTCACGACGCCGGCCCGCACCACCAGCCGGTCGCGGTACAGGGTACGGAGCCGTCCGTCCGGGCCCGGACCCGCGGGGTCGGGCGCGATCGCCATCCGATGGTCGAGGTGCGGGATCGCGGACAGCACGCCTCCCACGCCGCCGCCGCTGTCCCGGAGGATGCGCGTCGCGCGCTCGCGCGGGTCGGCCGAGCGCAGCGTGTCGAGGCGGATGGCCTGCGTGCCGACGGTGAAGGCGCCGAGGGCGCGGACGCTGACGCGGTGCTCCGACGTGTCCCACACGGTGGGGAACCCCGCGGGCTCGTCCGACCGGAAGTCCACCCACGGCAGCGCCACCTCGCGGAAGGCCGTGGGGCTCTGCAGGGCGCGCCAGGCCGCGTCCGGGTCGCAGTCCAGGATGAGCTTGAGGAGGACTCTCACGCACCCCAGTGTCACGCATCCTCCGCGCCGGCGGCAGTCATTCTCGGCGCACTCCCGGACGCTCGCCCCTGCCCGCCGGCCGCTACCCGCCCGCCGGCCGCTACTCGCCCGCGGCCTCCCGCGCCCGCGCCAGCAGCAGCGCCCGCTCGCGTTCGTTCCCGGTCATCGCGGCCGCGCGCCGGAACTCCTCCTCCGCCTCCGCGGTCCGGCCCAGCTTGAGCAGGAAGTCCGCGCGGACCGAAGGGAGCAGGTGGTACGACGCGAGCTCGCCCGAGACCGCGAGCCGGTCCACCACCTCGAGGCCGGCCTCTGGGCCGTGCGCCATCGCGAGGGCCACGGCGCGATTGAGCTCCACGACCGCTGAGGGGTGGAGGGCGGCGAGCGCGCTGTAGAGCGCGACGATCTCCTCCCAGTCGGTGTCCTCCGGCGCCGGTGCGGTCGCGTGGCAGGCGGCGATGGCGGCCTGCACGGCATACGGGCCGCGACCGCGGGGGCCGACCAGCCGGTCGGCGCGGGCGAGGGCGGCGACCCCGCGGCCGATCAGGATGCGGTCCCACCGGGTCCGGTCCTGGTCCTTCAGCAGGATCGGCTCGCCGTCGGCGGTGGCGCGCGCGGGGATGCGGGAGGCCTGGAACTCCATCAGCGCGACCAGGCCGTGCACCTCCGGCTCGCGCGGGGTGAGCTCGGCGAGCACCCGGCCGAGGCGGAGGGCCTCCTGGCAGAGGTCGGGGCGCATCCAGTCGTCCCCGGCGGTGGCGGAGTAACCCTCGTTGAAGATCAGGTAGACGACCTCCAGCACCGAGGCCAGCCGCTCGGGGTACTCGGCGCGGTCGGGCACCTCGAACGGGACGTGCGCGGCGGCCAGCGTCCGCTTGGCGCGCACGATGCGCTGCGAAATGGTCGGGACGGGCACGAGGAACGCACGGGCGATCTCCTCGGTGGTGAGCCCGCCGAGCAGCTTGAGCGTCAGCGCGACGCGCGCGGCCGGCACGAGCACGGGGTGGCAGGCGACGAACACGAGGCGCAGCAGGTCGTCCTGGATCTCCTCCTCCACGACCGCGGCCGGGTCGTCGTCCTCCTGCTGCTCCAGGTCGCGGGCGAGGGCGGCGTAGCGCTCGTCGAGGCGCTCTCGGCGGCGCCAGCCGTCGATCGCCCGGCGCTTGGCGACGGTGGTCAGCCAGGCGCCCGGGTTGCGCGGAAGGCCCGCCTCCGGCCACTGCTCGAGCGCGGCGACGAGCGCGTCCTGCGCCAGCTCCTCGGCCAGGCCGACGTCGCCCGTCCAGCGGGCGAGCCCGGCGACGAGCTTGCCGGACTCGATCCGCCAGACCGCCTCAACGGCGTCGGCGGCCTCCACGGCGTGGGCGGCGGCCTGATCGGCCGTCGCGCGCTCCCGATCCACCACCACCACCACTCCTCCCGCGCTCACGTGCCGGCCACCCCCGTCAGGATGCGGCGCACCTCGACTCTGCCACGACCGAGCGGGAGGCGTCGCGCCCATTCGACGGCTTCGGCGCGATCGGAGGCCTGCACGATCCACACGGCGGACGGCCGGACGGGGGAGACGGGCTGCAGGTCCGCGTTCGTGCGCGGGCCGCCGACGGTCAGTTCCACGTGCGTCCCGTCGTCGTCCGCCAGGACCTCGCCGACCAGGAGCACCCCGGCGCGGATCAGCTCGACCGTGTAGCGCTGGATCGTCTCCGCGGGGGCGGGGCCGTCCGTGCTGAGCATCAGGAGGTAGCGCATGAGTGGGTCCTTCCGTAGGGGCGCTCGTCAGGACGTCGCGCCGGAGGCCCGGGATTCGACACCGCAGCCCGTCGCCGCCCGCGATGTCCGACGTGTGCGCTACAACGGGAGGATGGCGATCCGGTACTGGCTGGGCGTAGTGCACCACGATCACGTGCTCCGCGGCGTGGCCGGCGGCTTCGCGCAGGTCAACCACGGTGCTCGCGCGCCACTGGAACGGATGGGGCCCTCCGACGGGTTCGTGTTCTACTCGCCGCGCGAGTCCTTCGACGGCGAGCCGCTCAAGCAGTTCACGGCGGTCGGGAGGCTGGCCGACGCGGACGAGTTCCAGGCGACCCAGGGCGCGCAGATGCGCGGACCGAACGGCGACTTCCTGCCCTGGCGGCGCCGCGTCGACTGGGACCACGACGCCGTCGCGACGCCGATCAGGCCGCTGCTGCCGTCCCTCGACTTCACGCGGGACAAGCGCGACTGGGGCTACCAGCTCCGTGCCGGCCTGATCGAGCTCACCCGGCACGACTTCGAGCTGATCCGGGACCAGCTGAGGCACACCCCGGGCGAGCAGCGGCCCTCCACGGCTCGCCGCGCCGACGGCACCCGTCACCCGGCGCAACACGCGACGACCGCCTTCAGCGCCGGGCTACGCTGAGCCGGTGAGCTCGCAGACCGACCCCTCGACCGTTCCCGCCGCCCACCGCCAGGCCAAGTACCAGGTGCGCTTCGACTGGGCCGAGGACGGAGCCGCGGCGGTCGCAGCGGACGCGGACGTGGTGGTCTGGGTCGACGCGATCGAAGACCGCTGGGCGGACGAGGTCGCGGCCGCGCTCCCCGGGACGGGCGCTGTCGTCGCCGCCGGCCTCGCCGACGCCGCAGCGGTCGCGCAGTGGATCCTCGACGAGCAGGTGCGCCTCGGCCGCCGCGCGATGGTGGCGCTCGTCGCCGCCGGTGGCTCCTCGGTCTCCGGGAACACGCGCTTCGCCGTGGAGGACCTGCTGGCCGCCGGAGCGGTCGTGGACGCCCTCGCGACCCTCGGGATCGACTACAGCTCGCCGGAGGCCGCGGCCGCCTGCGCCGCCTTCACCGGCCTGCGCGGCGCCGTCGCGCACCTCCTGACGGCGTCGGTCTCCGGCCAGGAGCGGATCGCCGCCGGCGCGGACGCCGCGGCGCTCGCCGCGTCCGGCCGGCTCGGCACGGTCGCCGAGGTGCGCGTGCTGCGAGCCGCCTGAGCGGCCGGTATGAACTCCCCGACACCGGAATGATCCGGTGGAACCGGGTGTTTGCTGCGATCAGGAGGTTTGCATTCATGAAAGCAGTGCTGAACGACACCATCATCGCCGAGGCCCCGACCGAGGACCTCATCCACATCGAGGGCAACTGGTACTTCCCGCCGCAGAGCGTCAACTCCGAGCACCTCGTGGAGTCGGCGACTCCCTACACGTGTCCGTGGAAGGGCGAGTGCCAGTACTTCTCCGTCAAGGACGGCGACACCGTGTTGCAGGACCGCGCGTGGAGCTATCCCACGCCGTACCCGAGCTCCTTCGACCGTGTGGGCAAGGACTACAGCAACTACGTGGCGTTCTGGAAGGACGTGCGCGTCGTCGACTGACGGCTCCGCCTGACAGGACATGCCGTCCGCGCCCCCGCGCGGACGGCATGTCCTGTCATATCGTGGGTGCGCGGGTTCGCCGACTACGCTGGATGTGAACCGCACGACCTGGGAGCCGACCCTGAGCATCATCCTCGGATACGATCCGTCCACCCTGCGCGAGCGTGTCGACCTTCGCGCCGCCGACGAGCGGCTCGAAGAACTCGGCAGCCTGCGCAGCTTGAGCGCGCTCAACGAGAAGACCGTGCTGCTCCGGCTGCTCGACCGGCTGGACGAGGCCTACACGGTCGCCAACGAGGCGGTGCGCCAGGCGCGTTTCACCGGCGACCGCGAGCAGCTGCTCGGCGCGCGCATCCGCCGCGGCCAGGTGCTCCAGTACCAGGGCAAATACGACGAGGCGCTCGTGGAGCTCACCGGCTGCGTCGACGAGGCGCGCGGGCGCGAGTGGACGGCGCTGGAGGCCTTCGCGGTGCAGAACCGCGGCAAGGTGCACTTCGACATGCAGGAGTACGAGAGCGCGCTGTCCGACATGACGGCGGCCGTGTTCCTGCGCGAGAAGCTGGGGGCCTCCCCGGCCGAGATCGAGGGCGCGCTCACGGCGGTGGCCGTGGTGCAGCGGTTCCTGGAGGCGCAGCGCGCCGCGGGCGGCTCCGGAACGGGCGACGGAGACGACGTCGGATCTCCGGCGTAGGATTCCTCGCATGAGTCGACCGGGGAGCCCACGCTGATGGCAGAGCTCGATCGCGTGCGCCGCTGGGCGGAGGCCCTCATCGTCCTCCATCTCGATCCCAACGTGTGGACCTTCGACTTCGACAACGCGAAGACCCGCGCCGGCCTGTGCAACTACACCGCCAAGCGCATCACGGTCTCCCGTTATCTCGCCGCGCGCTACGAGGACGACGACATCCACCAGATCCTGCTGCACGAGGTCGCACACGCCCTGGCGGGCTCCCGCGCCGGGCACGGGCCGCGCTGGCGGGCGATCGCGCTCGACCTCGGCTACGAGGGCAAGCGGCTGCACGGCGGTGCGATCGCGGACGATCTGGCGCCCTGGGTCGGGACCTGCCCGCAAGGCCACACGCACTACCGCTACCGCAAGCCGGCGCGCGCTCTCGCGTGCGGGGCGTGCAGCCGACGGTTCGACTCGGCGAACCTCATCTCCTGGGTGCACCGGGAGGTCTCGGCGGCGCAGCGGCGGATGGCCGCGGCGGCGGCCACCGAAGCGGTCGACGCGGACTGACCCGCGGCTCCGCTACGCCGTCCGGGCCGCGAGCCGGGCGTCGAGTCCGTCGCGCACCGCCGGCCACTCCTCGCGGAGCACCGAGTACACCGCCGTGTCGCGCCAGGTCCCGTCCGCCCGCGGCTGGGTGTGCCGGAGCACGCCCTCGAAGGTCGCCCCCAGCCGCAGGATCGCGGCCCGCGAGCGCTCGTTGAGCACGTCCGCCTGCAGCTTCACCCGCTCGAACCCGTGGTCGAACGCGGTGCCGAGCAGGAGGCGCTTGGTCTCTGCGTTGACGCGCGTGCCCCAGACCTCCGGCGCGTACGCGGTCCAGCCGATGTGCGCCGAGCCGTTCGCGAGGTCGAAGTCGCCGAGCGTCGTCGTGCCGACGATGCGGTCGCCGTCGCGCAGGCAGACAGCTGTGACGTTGGCGGTGTCCCAGGCGAGGTAGCCGAGGATGAACTCCCGCCACTCCTCGTAGGTGTCCCGGTACGCGGCCGGTCCGCCGCCCCACCCTCCCTCGAACACCGCAGGATGCCCGATCGCATCGTGCAGGTCGGGCAGGTCGTCGTGCGTGAGCGCCCGCAGGCGGACCGTCGCGCCCTCGAGCACGGCACGCGGATCGGGACGGGTCGCAGTCATCCGCTCAGTATCGCATCGGCTCCCGCGATTCGAGGCGGCTGCGATAACCCACTAAGTTGGTTCGGTGCCTACCGACGCCCTCCTGCCCCGCGAGACCGGGCAGTGGATGGATGACGCGGACGGCCTGCGCTGGTGGTTCGACTCCGGCGCGCTCGCTCTCGACTTCGCCTATACCGGCGGCGCGGAGGTCCTGGGCGGCATCGAGGGCGCGGCCGACGACACGCAGTGGCGCTCGGTGCACGACGCCGACCAGCTCGGCGCCTGGCTGCAGTCACGCTTCCCGGAAGTGGCGGCGACGACAGGCGAGCGCGAGTTCCGCGACGCCGAGATGCTGCGCGCGGCGATCGGCCGGCTCGCCCGCCAGGCCAGCCGCTCGGAGGCCCTCGCTCCCGCCGACGTGGACGTGGTGAACCTGTTCGCCGCGACCCCGGACATCCCGCCGGTGCTGGCCGGTGGCGGCCGTCAGGCCGGACGGACCCTGGCCCGCCCGCACCAGGCGCTGGGCACGGTCGCGCGCGACGCCGTGCGGCTGTTCGGCCCGGACGCCGACGGCCGCATCCGGAAGTGCTCGGCCGACGACTGCGGCCTGGTCTACCTGGACACCTCGCGCAGCGGCAACCGGCGCTGGTGCTCCATGCAGCGCTGCGGCAACCGGGCGAAAGTCCGGGCCCACCGCGCCCGTGCGGCCGGCAAGCGTGCCGGTGTCGGCGCCGGTATCGCAGAATAGGCGGATGGAGCATAGCGCCGCCCCGCCGCCCGCCGACGGCAGCGTCGACCTGAACAGCGTCGACCTGAACAGCGACCTCGGCGAGTCCTTCGCCGCCTGGAGCATGGGCGACGACGCCGCGATGCTCCGGCTGGTGACGAGCGCCAACGTCGCGTGCGGCTTCCACGGCGGCGACCCGACCACGATGCTCGCCACCTGTCGGCTGGCCGCCGAGAACGGCGTCGCTGTGGGCGCGCACGTCTCCTACCGCGACCTCGCGGGCTTCGGCCGCCGCAGCATGGAGGTCCCGGCCGCCGAGCTGCGCGACGAGACGCTCTACCAGCTGGCCGCGCTCGCCGGGATGGCGCGCGTCGCCGGAACCGCCGTCCGCTACGTCAAGCCGCACGGCGCCCTCTACAACCGCATCGTCCACGACGAGGCCCAGGCCAGGGCGGTGGTCGACGCCGTGGTGGCGTTCGACCCGTCGCTGCCGTTGCTCGGCCTCCCGGGCTCCGCCGTCGAGAGCGCGGCCGTCGCGCGGGGTCTCCGGTTCGTCCGGGAGGCCTTCGTCGACCGCGGCTACCGCGCCGACGGCACGCTCGTCCCCCGGACGGAGGCCGGCGCCCTGCTCTCCGACGTGGCCGCCATCGCCGCCCGCGCGGTGCGGATGACACGCGAGGGCGTGGTGGAGGCCGCGGACGGGACGGTCGTCGCGGTCGCCGCCGACTCGCTCTGCGTCCACGGCGACACCCCCGGCGCGGTTCGGATGGCGGAGGCCGTGCGCCGGGAACTGGACGAGGCCGGCATCGCGGTGAGGCCGTTCGTGTGACCGGACGGGTGATCCCCTACGGCGACAGCGCCCTCCTCGTGGAGTTCGGCTCGCTGGACGACGTGCTGGGGATGCTGCCCGCGCTCCAGCGCTCGCGCCCCGCCGGGGTGCTCGACCTGATCCCCGCGGCGCGCACGATCGCGATCCTGCTCGACCCGCGCGTGCTGAGCCGCGCCTCCGCCCAAGGCTGGGTGGAGCGCACCAGCCCCGAACCGGCCGAGGCGGCCGACGAGGAGGTCGTGGAGCTCCCCGTGCGCTACGACGGCGACGACCTCGCCGAGGTGGCGGCCCTCCTCGGCGTCGCGCCGGCCGAGGTCGTGGAGCGGCACACCGCCTCCCGCTGGCGCGTCGCGTTCGGCGGCTTCGCGCCGGGCTTCGCGTACCTCGTCACCGACCACGACCGGCTCGTCGTCCCGCGCCGGGCCACGCCGCGCACGGCGGTGCCCGCCAGATCGGTCGGCCTCGCCGGGGAGTTCAGCGGGGTGTACCCGCGGTCGAGCCCGGGCGGCTGGCAGCTCATCGGGCGCACCGACGCGACGGTCTGGGACGCGGCGGCCGACCCGCCCGCGCTGCTCCGGCCGGGCGTCGTGGTGCGGTTCACGGCGGTGACCGGGTGACCGGCCTCCGCATCCTGCGGCCCGGCCCGCTCGCCCTGGTCGAGGACCTCGGCCGGCCCGGTCTCGCCGCGGTCGGGGTGAGCCCGACCGGCGCGCTCGATCGTGGCGCGCTCGGCCTCGCCAACCGGCTCGTCGGCAACCCGGTGAACGCGGCCGGGCTGGAGCTGCTCCTCGGCGGCTTCGCCGCGCGCTTCGAGTCGGCGGCGTGGTTCGCCGTGACGGGAGCGGCCTTCCGCGTCACGCTCGACGGTCATCCGGTCGACGCCGACGCGGCGGTCCACGCGGCCGAGGGCGCCGAACTCCGGATCGCGCCGCCGGCCGTGGGCGTCCGCACCTACCTGGCGGTGCGCGGCGGCGTCGCGGTGGAGGCCGTGCTCGGCTCCCGCTCCCGCGACACGCTCTCCGGCCTCGGCCCGGCTCCGCTCGCGGAGGGCGACCTGGTCCCGTTCGGCCCCGAGCCGGCTGACCCGGTCCCGGCGGTGGACTTCGTCCCCGTCTCCGACCTCGGCGACGGCCCTGTGGAGGTCCGCGCTCACCGCGGTCCGCGCGCCGACTGGTTCACGCCCGCGGCGGTGGACGCCTTCTTCTCCGTGGAGTGGCGGGCGAGCGCCGAGGGCGATCGCGTCGGCCTGCGGCTCGACCCGCCGCGCGTCCCGGCGCACGCCCGCGGCGTGGAGCCGACGCCGCCCGTGCTGCTCGAACGCGCGGTGCTCGACGAGCTCCCGAGCGAGCCGATGGTCGCCGGCGCTGTGCAGGTGTCGCCGGACGGCCGCCCGACCGTGCTGCTGGCCGACCACCCGGTGACGGGAGGCTACCCGGTGATCGCCGTCGTCGCCGCGCGTTCGCTCGACGCCTTCGCGCAGCTCCGACCGGGCCAGGCCGTCCACTTCCGGCACGCCTGACCGTCACACCCTCGCTCGGCGGGCGGGCGGGCGCGCGGGGCGGGTCAGTCGCGGCGGGTGCCGCTCTGGAAGATGCTGCGGGCCGGCGGGGGAGACGGCACGCTCGTCGTGTCGGTCACGATGGGGGCGTTCGCGGCGAACTGTCGCAGCTCCTCGCCGGCGACGGCCTTCGCTGGGTGCGGCCCGCTGGCGAGCAGGCGCGGCAGCCACTCCAGCGGCAGCGGCGAGTTCGACCCGACCAGCACGACGTTGCCGAACCGCCGCCCCTTCAGCACCTGCGTCTCCGCCAGCGCCGCCACGTTCTCCACGACCGCGCCGAGCGTCGACACCTGGCTGCGCGCGAACGTCAGCGGCGGCCCGTCGGCGACGTTGACGAGAACGATCCCGTCCGGCTTCAGCAACGAGACCGCCGAGCGGTAGAACTCCACGCTCGTCACGTGGGCGGGCGTCCGCGACCCGCTGAAGATGTCGATGACCAGGAGGTCGACCTCCCCGCGAAGCCCGGCCGGCAGCTTGCCGACGACCTCGCGCGCGTCTCCGTGCCGGATCCGGATCTGCGCGTAGCGGGGGAGCGGCAGGTTCTCGCGGACCAGGTCCACGAGCCGGCTCTCCAGCTCCACCACCTGCTGCCGCGACCCCGGCCGGGTGTGCGCGATGTACCGCGGCAGGGTCAGCGCGCCGGCGCCCAGGTGCACGGCCGTGATCGGCTGCCCCGGCTCGCCGATGAGGTCGATGACGTTGCCCATCCGCTGGATGTACTCGAAGAACAGCCGGCTCGGGTCGTCCAGGTCGACGTGCGACTGCGGCGTCCCGTCCACGATCAGCTGGAACGCGCCCGGCACGAACCGGTCCGGCTCGATGGTGGCGAGGTAGCCGCTCTCGGAAAGGACGACCGAGGGGAGCGGCGGGTTCTGGGGCACGGCGTCCAGCGTAGTCCGCGGCCTCCACCCGATCTCCACCCGCTCTCCACCCGGTCTCCGCCGCCGGGCGGTCCCGTCGTCGTCGCCGGATCGCGAACCTTGAGGAGTGCCGGACGTCCCGGCCGGAAGGACTCGGACCATGAACGTGCAGACGCTGACCAACGCGATCCTCATCCTGGTGCTGATCGGCTGGGTGGGCTACCGCCAGATGGTCTGGCGCCCGGTGGCCATCGCCCAGATGTGGCGTTTCCCGGCCATCATGTCGGTGGTCGGCCTCGTGCTGATCGTGCAGCAGGTGAAGCCGACATCGCTCACCCCGCTCGACCTGGCGGTGGTGGCCGGCGAACTCGTCCTGTCCCTGGCGGTCGGCGCCTGGATGGGTGCGATCGCGCACTTCCGCCCGCTGGAGTCGCCCGTCCGGCTCGGCAAGGACGCCCGGTTCGTCGCGACGTACGAGTCGCGCACGGGGGTGCTCGGGATCGTGCTGTGGGTGCTGGTCATCGCCGTCCGCGTCGGGGTGGACGTGCTGGCCTCGATGGCCGGCTCGCACCTGGCGACCGCGACCGGCGTCATCTTCCTGGTCTTCGCCGCCAACCGCGCCGCCCGGACCGCTGTCTTCTCGGCGCGTCTCGATCGGCACGCCGCGCTCGCCGCATGATGGTGTCGTGGACTTCTGGAGAAGACCGGGCCTGCTTGCGCTCGCACTGAACATCCTCGGCGCGGGCGCCGTCGGCTGGTCTCTGGTGCGCGCCCACGACGCGGATCGCCCGGCGTGGGTGCTGGCGCTCGCCCTGTTCTCGGTGGCGGCGTGGCTCGTCCGGTCGGTCCTCACCTTCGCCGGCTGGCGGCGCACGGCGCTCGTGGTGTGTCTGATCTCGGCGGTGACCGGTGCCTTCGTCGCGCCGGCCACCGACGGGATCGCGATCGTCCCGGCGGCGGTGGCCGTCCTCTACCTGGTGGGGGACCCGACGTGGCCGCTGCCGCTCGGCGGGGCGGTCGCCGCGGTCTCGGCCGCGCTGGTCGCGGTGGGCGCCCTCCCGTTCGGCTCGCCGGTGGCTGCTGTGCTGGGAGAGATGGCCGGCATCGTGGTCGCCGGCTTCGCGGGCCTCAGCCGCCGGCAGTTCCGGCTCACCGAGCAGCAGGGCGCTCTGTTGCGGGAGCGCGAGCTCGCCATGCGCGAGGAGGCCGCCCGGGTGGCGATCGCCCGCGACCTCCACGACGTGCTCGCGCACAGCCTGGGCGGCCTGGTCATCCAGCTCGACGCGGTCGACGCGCTGCTGGAGGCGGGCGACGCGGCGTCGGCGCGGGACCGCGTGGTGGCAGCGCGCGGGCTCGCGGCGGACGGCCTCGCGGAGGCGCGGCGCGCGGTCGCCGCTCTGCGCGACCCGGACGGGGCCGCGAAGACACCCGTGACCGCTGCAGACTTCCGCGCGACGCTCGACGACCTCGTCGCCGCCCACCGCACGCTCGGCGGCGTCGCGGCCCTCCACGAGTCGGGGACGCCGCGGCCGCTCGACTCCGCCCAGGCGACCGCGCTGCAGCGTGCCCTGCAGGAGGCCCTGAGCAACGCACGCAAGCACGCCCCGGGCGCGCCGGTCGAGGCCGTGCTGGACTGGCAGGATGAACGGGTGCTGCTCACCGTCTCCTCGCCGCTGATCCTGTCGCCGGCCGCGACGCCCCGCGACGCGGCGCTCGCGACCTCGGGCGGCGGCCACGGCCTGGAGGGGATGCGCGAGCGCTTCTCCGCCCTCCCGCTCGGCGGCTCCGTCGCCGCGACCGCGGACGGCGGCCGGTTCACCGTGACCGCAGAGGCCAGGCTGGCATGAGCGCAGAGACCGGCATGAGCGCCGAGACGACCCCAGGCGACCGCATCCGCGTCGTCGTCGCCGACGACCAGGCGATCATCCGCGACGGCCTGGTCACCGTCCTCGGGCTGCTCCCCGACATGGAGGTCGTCGGCTCGGCCGCCGACGGCGCCGAAGCGGTGGCGCTCGCCGTGGCCGAGCGTCCCGACGTCGTGCTGATGGACCTCCGGATGCCGGTGCTCGACGGTGTCGGCGCCACCGAGCGGATCGTCCGCGAGGCGCCGGGCTCCGCGGTCCTCGTGCTGACGACCTTCGCCGACGACGACTCGATCCTGACCGCGCTGCGCGCCGGCGCCCGCGGCTACCTCACCAAGGACGCCGGCCGCGCCGAGCTGGCGTCCGCCGTCCGGGCCGTCGCGCGCGGTCAGGCGACCTTCGCCCCGGAGATCGGCGCGCGCATCATCGGCTCGCTCACGAACGCTGCGACCGCCCGCCCGGCCGACCCCGCCGGCGCGCTGGTCGAGCGGTTTCCCACGCTGACCCGACGGGAGGCCGAGGTGCTCGACCTCGTCGCCGACGGCCTCAGCAACGGCGAGATCGCCTCCGCGCTCTTCGTCGGCGGGTCCACGGTGAAGACCCACATCAACGCGATCTTCGCCAAGCTCGGCGTCTCCTCGCGCGCCCAGGCCATCGCGCTCGTCCGCCGGTAGCAGGCGCTCGCGTGGCGAGCCAGGGTGGGGGAGGATGGGGCGCATGAGCGATCGCGTACTCGTCACCGGCGGCTCCGGATTCGTGGGCGCGCACTGCGTGCTCGCCCTGCTGAACGCCGGGTACGACGTCCGCACCACCATCCGATCGCCGCAGCGCGCCGCCGACGTGCGGTCGCAGCTGGCGGCGGGGGGCATCGAGGACGCGGGCGACCGGCTGGAGTTCGCCGTCGCCGATCTGCTCGACGACGCCGGCTGGGCCGAGGCCGTCGAGGGCTGCCGGTTCGTCCTGCACGTCGCCTCCCCGTTCCCGATGACCGAGCCCAAGGACCCCGACGAGCTGGTGCGACCTGCGCGAGAGGGCGCCCTGCGCGTGCTGCGCGCGGCCCGCGACGCCGGCGTGGAGCGGGTGGTCCTCACCTCCTCCTTCGCCGCGATCGGCTACGGCCACGCGCCGACCAGGGAGCCGTTCACCGAGGCGGACTGGACCGAGCTGGACAGCGGCCGCCCGATCAGCGCGTACGTCCGCTCCAAGACGCTCGCCGAGCACGCCGCCTGGGACTTCATCGCCAAGGAGGGCGGCTCCCTCCAGCTCGCCACCGTCAATCCGGTCGGCGTCCTCGGCCCGGTGCTCGGCCCCGACTACTCCAGCTCGGTCGAGCTGGTGAAGCTCGTGAAGGAGGGCCGCCTCCCGCGCCTGCCCGACGTGTACTTCGGCGTGGTCGACGTGCGCGACGTCGCCGGCCTGCACCTGCTCGCGATGACCAGGCCGGAGGCCGCGGGCGAGCGCTTCCTCGCCACCGCGGGCGACGCGCTCGGCGCCCCGGAGCTCGCGCTCATCATCCGCGGCCACCTCGGCTCGCCGGCCGGCGACCGCGTGCAGACCCGGGTCATGCCGTCGTGGGTGCTGAAGGCCGCGGCCCCGTTCAGCCGGCGGGTGCGCGGGTCGCTCCCCGACATCGGCGTCTACCGCAACGGCTCCTCCGCGAAGGCGCGGACCGTGCTCGGCTGGCGGCCGCGGTCCCGCGAGGAGGCCGTCATCGCGACCGTCGACTCCCTCCCGCCGCGCCTGAAGTAGCCCGGGAATATCTGGGCGGCCGCGCGGTTATACACCGAGACTGCGCCTGCGGTCAAGAAAAGACTGGACACGGCGCGTCAGTTTGACATATAGTGGTTCTTTGCGCTCCCACGCACAATCTTGCCTTCATATTGCGGTCGGCTCTGACTTTCCCCGCGCGCGTCTGGGCCCGGTTCTCCGGGTCAGATACGGCGCCGCGAGACGTGTCTGGGAGTCCTCGTCCCTCACAACACCACATCTCGACCGACAGTAACTGGCCCGACGGGGCCCACGGAGGTTATTTCCTTGGCTGCTGCGCGCAACGCAACCAACACCGACAAGACACCCAAGAACGGACGAGCCGCATCTCGTCTTTCGTTCGCCAAGATCACGGACACCCTCACCGTTCCCGATCTGCTCGCACTGCAGACGGAGAGCTTCGACTGGCTGGTCGGAAACGACGCGTGGAAGGCGCGCGTCGCCGAAGCCGAGGCTCAGGGTCGTCAGGATCTGCCCGCCAACACGGGCCTCGAGGAGATCTTCGAGGAGATCTCTCCCATCGAGGACCTCGGCGAGACCATGCAGCTCTCCTTCACCAACCCATTCCTCGAGGAGAAGAAGTACTCGATCGACGAGTGCAAGGAGAAGGGCAAGACCTACGCGGCCCCGCTCTACGTCGAGGCCGAGTTCATGAACCACCTCACCGGTGAGATCAAGACCCAGACGGTCTTCATGGGCGACTTCCCGCTCATGACCGAGAAGGGCACCTTCATCATCAACGGCACCGAGCGTGTCGTCGTCTCCCAGCTCGTCCGCTCGCCGGGCGTCTACTTCGAGGCCGCAGCCGACAAGACCTCCGACAAGGACATCTACTCGGCGCGCATCATCCCGAGCCGCGGCGCGTGGCTCGAGTTCGAGATCGACAAGCGCGACCAGGTCGGTGTCCGCATCGACCGCAAGCGCAAGCAGTCGGTCACCGTGTTCCTGAAGGCCCTCGGGCTCACCAGCGAGGAGATCCTCGCCGAGTTCGCCGGCTTCCAGTCGATCGAGCTGACCCTCGAGAAGGACGCCATCCTCACCAAGGAGGAGGCGCTGAAGGACATCTACCGCAAGCTGCGTCCGGGCGAGCAGGTCGCCGCCGAGGCCGCGCGTGCGCTGCTGGACAACTTCTACTTCAACCCGAAGCGCTACGACCTCGCCAAGGTCGGCCGCTACAAGATCAACCGCAAGCTCGGCCTCGAGGCCCCGCTGTCGGACTCGGTGCTGACCGTCCAGGACATCATCGCGACGATCAAGTACCTGGTCTCCCTGCACGACGGCCAGACCACGTTCAAGGGGCTCCGCAACGGCGTCGAGACCGAGATCCGTCTCGACACGGACGACATCGACCACTTCGGCAACCGTCGCATCCGCGCCGTCGGCGAGCTCATCCAGAACCAGGTCCGCACCGGTCTCTCCCGCATGGAGCGCGTCGTCCGCGAGCGCATGACCACGCAGGACATCGAGGCGATCACCCCGCAGACCCTGATCAACGTGCGACCCGTCGTCGCCGCGATCAAGGAGTTCTTCGGCACCTCGCAGCTCTCGCAGTTCATGGACCAGAACAACCCGCTCGCGGGCCTGACCCACAAGCGCCGCCTGTCGGCGCTGGGCCCGGGTGGTCTGAGCCGTGAGCGCGCCGGCGTCGAGGTCCGTGACGTCCACCCGTCGCACTACGGCCGGATGTGCCCGATCGAGACCCCGGAAGGCCCGAACATCGGCCTGATCGGCTCGCTCGCGTCGTTCGCGCGGATCAACTCCTTCGGCTTCATCGAGACCCCGTACCGCAAGGTCGTCGAGGGCCGGGTCACCGACCAGATCGACTACCTCACCGCCTCCGAGGAGGACGACTTCGTCATCGCGCAGGCGAACGCCCCGCTCGACCCGAGCGGCCACTTCACCGAGGAGCGCGTGCTCGCCCGTCAGAAGGGCGGCGAGGTCGACCTGATCCCCGCCGACGAGATCGGCTACATGGACGTCTCCCCGCGCCAGATGGTCTCGGTGGGCACCTCGCTCATCCCGTTCCTCGAGCACGACGACGCCAACCGAGCCCTCATGGGTGCGAACATGCAGCGCCAGGCGGTGCCGCTGCTCCGCTCGGAGAGCCCGGTCGTCGGAACCGGTATGGAGGGCTACGCGGCCATCGACGCCGGTGACGTGGTCACCGCCGAGAAGTCCGGCGTGGTCACCGAGGTGTCGGCCGACGCCGTGACGGTCCAGGCCGACGACGGCACGATCAAGTCCTACTACCTGCGCAAGTTCGACCGCTCCAACCAGGGCACGTCGTACAACCACCGCGTGGTCGTGGACGAGGGCGACCGCATCGAGGCCGGGGAGGTCGTCGCCGACGGCCCCGCGACCGAGAACGGCGAGCTCGCGCTCGGCAAGAACCTGCTCGTGGCGTTCATGCCGTGGGAGGGCCACAACTTCGAGGACGCGATCATCCTCAGCCAGAACCTGGTGAAGGACGACACCCTCTCCTCGATCCACATCGAGGAGTACGAGGTCGACGCCCGCGACACCAAGCTCGGCAAGGAGGAGATCACCCGCGACCTCCCGAACGTCAGCCCGGACCTCCTGGCCGACCTCGACGAGCGCGGCATCATCCGGATCGGCGCCGAGGTGCGCCCCGGCGACATCCTGGTCGGCAAGGTCACGCCGAAGGGCGAGACCGAGCTTTCGGCCGAGGAGCGCCTGCTCCGCGCGATCTTCAACGAGAAGAGCCGCGAGGTGCGCGACACCTCCCTCAAGGTCCCGCACGGCGAGGAGGGCACCATCATCGGTGTCAAGGTCTTCGACGCGCAGGACGGCGACGACGAGCTCGGCTCCGGCGTGAACCAGCGCGTGGTGGTCTACATCGCCCAGAAGCGCAAGATCACCGCGGGCGACAAGCTCGCCGGCCGTCACGGCAACAAGGGCGTCATCTCCAAGATCCTCCCGGTCGAGGACATGCCGTTCCTCGCGGACGGGACGCCGGTCGACGTCATCCTGAACCCGCTGGGTGTCCCCGGTCGAATGAACTTCGGTCAGGTCCTGGAGATCCACCTCGGCTGGATCGCCAAGAACGGCTGGGAGATCAAGGGCAAGCCCAAGTGGGCCGCCGACCTCCCGGAGGCCGCGTTCAGCGCCGCCCCCAACACCAAGGTCGCGACCCCGGTGTTCGACGGTGCGAAGGAAGAGGAGATCGCCGGCCTGCTCGACGCCACCCTCCCGACCCGCGACGGCGACCGCCTGATCGGGTCCTCCGGCAAGACGCAGCTGTTCGACGGCCGCTCCGGCGAGCCCTACCCGGACCCGGTGTCGGTCGGCTACATGTACATCCTGAAGCTGCACCACCTGGTCGACGACAAGATCCACGCGCGTTCGACCGGCCCGTACTCGATGATCACCCAGCAGCCGCTCGGTGGTAAGGCGCAGTTCGGTGGCCAGCGCTTCGGTGAGATGGAGGTGTGGGCCCTCGAGGCCTATGGAGCCGCGTACGCGCTCCAGGAGCTCCTGACCATCAAGTCGGATGACATCCTCGGCCGCGTCAAGGTCTACGAGGCCATCGTCAAGGGTGAGAACATCCAGGAGCCGGGCATCCCGGAGTCCTTCAAGGTCCTCATCAAGGAGATGCAGTCGCTCTGCCTGAACGTGGAGGTCCTCTCGGCGGACGGCCAGGCGGTCAGCCTGCGCGACGCCGACGACGAGGCCTTCCGCGCTGCGGAGGAGCTCGGCATCAACATCTCCTCCCGGTTCGAGTCCTCGTCCATCGACGAGATCTGACCCGGTAGCCAGACCCAACTGACGAATCTTCTATAGGAGAGAGTGAAACATTGCTCGACGCAACAACTTTCGATGAGCTGCGTATCGGCCTGGCCACCGCTGACGACATCCGTCGCTGGAGCTACGGCGAGGTCAAGAAGCCGGAGACCATCAACTACCGCACGCTGAAGCCCGAGAAGGACGGCCTGTTCGGGGAGCAGATCTTCGGCCCGTCCCGCGACTGGGAGTGCTCGTGCGGCAAGTACAAGCGCGTCCGGTTCAAGGGCATCGTGTGCGAGCGCTGCGGCGTGGAGGTCACCAAGTCCTCCGTCCGCCGTGAGCGCATGGGCCACATCGAGCTCGCCGCGCCTGTCACGCACATCTGGTACTTCAAGGGTGTGCCGAGCCGCCTCGGCTACCTGCTCGACATGGCGCCGAAGGACCTCGAGAAGGTCATCTACTTCGCCGCCTACATGGTGATCGAGGTGGACGAGGACGGCCGTCACGCCGACCTCCCCGGCCTCGAGAACGAGCTGCGCCTGGAGATCAAGACGCTGGCCGACCAGCGCGACGCCCGCGTCGCCGAGCGTCTGCAGCGCCTGGAGACCGATCTCGCCGCCCTCGAGGAGGAAGGTGCCAAGGCCGACCAGAAGCGTCGCGTCAAGGACACCTCCGAGAAGGAGATGGGCCAGATCCGCAAGTCCTACGACGAGGACATCGCCCGCCTCGAGCGCGTGTGGGAGTCGTTCCGCACCCTCAAGGTCGGCGACCTCAAGCCGGAGGACGCGGACTTCAACGAGCTCGTGGACCGCTACGGCCTGTACTTCGAGGCGTTCATGGGCGCCGAGGCGATCAAGCGCCGCCTGCAGGCGTTCGACCTGGCCGCCGAGGCGGAGCTGCTCCGCGAGCAGATCGCCAACGGCAAGGGTCAGAAGAAGATCCGCGCCATCAAGCGCCTGCGCGTGGTGTCGTCGTTCCTGGCGACCGGCAACTCGCCGGCCGCGATGGTCCTGGACGTCGTCCCGGTCATCCCGCCGGAGCTGCGCCCGATGGTCCAGCTCGACGGCGGCCGCTTCGCGACCTCCGACCTGAACGACCTGTACCGCCGTGTGATCAACCGCAACAACCGTCTCCGTCGCCTGCTCGACCTCGGTGCTCCCGAGATCATCGTGAACAACGAGAAGCGCATGCTCCAGGAGGCCGTCGACGCGCTGTTCGACAACGGCCGCCGCGGCCGCCCGGTCACGGGCACCGGCAACCGCGCGCTCAAGTCCCTCAGCGACATGCTGAAGGGAAAGCAGGGCCGGTTCCGCCAGAACCTGCTCGGCAAGCGCGTGGACTACTCGGGCCGTTCGGTCATCATCGTGGGTCCGCAGCTCAAGCTGCACCAGTGCGGTCTGCCCAAGCAGATGGCGCTGGAGCTGTTCAAGCCGTTCGTGATCAAGCGCCTGATCGACCTGAGCCACGCTCAGAACATCAAGGCCGCCAAGCGCATGGTGGAGCGTTCGCGCCCGCAGGTCTGGGACGTCCTCGAGGAGATCATCCGCGAGCGCCCTGTCCTCCTGAACCGCGCTCCGACCCTGCACCGTCTCGGCATCCAGGCCTTCGAGCCGCAGCTCGTCGAGGGCAAGGCCATCCAGCTCCACCCGCTGGTGTGCGCCGCCTTCAACGCGGACTTCGACGGCGACCAGATGGCCGTGCACCTGCCCCTGTCGGTGGAGGCCCAGGCCGAGGCCCGCATCCTGATGCTCGCCTCGAACAACATCCTGAAGCCGTCCGACGGCCGCCCGGTCACCCTGCCCTCGCAGGACATGATCATCGGTCTGCACCACCTCACCACCGTCCGCGAGGGCGCCGTGGGCGAGGGTCGCGCGTTCTCCTCGGTCTCCGAGGCGATCCTCGCGAAGGACCAGGGCACGCTGCACCTCAACGCCAAGGTCAAGATCCGCCTGGACAACTACGTGCCGTCCGACGCGGCCGACACCGGAACGCAGCCCACCACCGCGATCGTGGAGACCACCCTCGGCCGTGCCCTCTTCAACGAGGCGCTGCCGGCGGACTACCCGTACGTGGAGGAGGTCGCCGACAAGGGCCAGATCTCGTCGATCGTCAACGCCCTGGCGGAGCGCTACCCCAAGGTGGAGGTCGCCGCGGCGCTCGACCGGATCAAGGACGCCGGCTTCTACTGGGGCACCCGCTCGGGCGTCACGGTGTCGCTGAGCGACATCCTGACCCCGCCGAACAAGGCGCAGATCGTGGCCGGCTACGAGAAGAAGGCCGCGAAGATCACGGCGGAGTTCGAGAAGGGTCTCACGACCGACCTCGAGCGTCGCCAGGAGCTGGTGAAGATCTGGACCGAGGCGACCAACGAGGTGGCCGAGGCCATGCGCGCCAACTTCCCGGTCGACAACACCATCAACCGCATGGTCACCTCGGGCGCCCGTGGTAACTGGCTGCAGGTGCGCAACATCGCCGGTATGCGTGGTCTGGTGAACAACCCGAAGGGTGAGATCATCCCCCGTCCGATCATCTCCTCGTACCGCGAGGGTCTGTCCGTGGCGGAGTACTTCATCGCGACGCACGGTGCCCGTAAGGGTCTGGCCGACACGGCCCTCCGTACGGCCGACTCGGGCTACCTGACCCGTCGTCTGGTGGACGTCTCGCAGGATGTCATCATCCGCGAGGACGACTGCGGCACGACCAAGGGCCTCGACCTGCCGATCGCGACCGTGGACGCCGAGGGCGTGCTCACGCGCGACCCGAACGTCGAGAACTCGGTGTTCGCCCGCACGCTCGCGGCCGACGCCGTCGGCTCGAACGGCGACGTCGTGGCGAAGGCCGGCGAGGACGTGGGCGACGTGCTCATCGACAAGCTGGTGGCCGCCGGCGTGACCGACATCAAGGTCCGCTCGGTCCTCACCTGCGAATCGGCGGTCGGCGTCTGCGCCGCCTGCTACGGCCGTTCGCTCGCGACCGGCAAGCTGGTGGACATCGGCGAGGCGGTCGGCATCATCGCCGCCCAGTCGATCGGTGAGCCCGGAACGCAGCTGACGATGCGTACCTTCCACACCGGTGGTTCGGCCTCCGCGGACGACATCACCCAGGGTCTGCCGCGCGTGCAGGAGCTGTTCGAGGCGCGTACCCCCAAGGGTGCGTCCCCGATCGCCGAGGCCGCCGGCCGCATCGTCATCGAGGAGACGGACAAGTCCCGCAAGGTCATCCTGACCCCGGACAACGGCGACGAGCCGCACGTCTACCCGGTGCTGAAGCGTTCGACCCTCCTGGTGGAGGACGGCCAGCACGTCGACCTCGGCCAGCAGCTGATCGTCGGCACCGTCGACCCGAAGGAGGTCCTCCGGGTGAAGGGCGTCCGCGAGGTGCAGAAGCACCTGGTGGGCGGCGTCCAGGGCGTCTACCGCTCGCAGGGCGTGCCGATCCACGACAAGCACATCGAGGTCATCGTCCGTCAGATGCTCCGCAAGGTCACCGTCGTCGACCACGGCGACACCGACCTGCTCCCGGGTGAGCTCGTCGACCGTTCGCGGTACAACGAGATCAACCGTGCGGCGCTGACCGAGGGCAAGAAGACGGCGTCCGCCCGTCAGGAGGTCATGGGTATCACCAAGGCCTCGCTGGCGACCGAGTCGTGGCTGTCGGCCGCGTCCTTCCAGGAGACCACCCGCGTCCTGACGCAGGCGGCGATGGAGGGCAAGTCCGACCCGCTGATCGGTCTCAAGGAGAACGTCATCATCGGTAAGCTCATCCCGGCCGGCACGGGCCTGTCCCGCTACCGGAACGTCTCGGTGGAGGCGACGGAGGAGGCCAAGGCGGAGCGGTACCCCAACCGCATCTTCGCCGACGACTCCGCGTTCAGCGAGAACGACCTGAGCTTCGTCGACTTCGACAGCTTCAGCTCGGACGACTACACCCCGGGCACCTACAACTAAGCGTGTAGGTAGTCCGTACCACGAAGGCCCCCGGCGTTTGCCGGGGGCCTTCGTCGTTCCCGCCCACCCGCGTACGCGACAATAGAAACCGTGTGGAGACAGCTTCTGGAGTACACCGACACGGTCGGCCGGTCGATGGTCGGGTTCGCGGCGGTGGCGCTCGTCGTCGCCGTCGTGAGCTTCGTCGTCGGCATCGTGCAGGCCGTCTCAGGGCACGCGGCGGGCACACTCCCGTACTGGATGACGACGATGGGGTGTGCCGTGCTCGCCGGCGTCCTCGTCTATCTCGCGAGCCGTCGCGGCGACCTCCGGCGCCGCTGAATCGGCGCTCGCAGGGGCTGCCCCCCGTTGACGGGGCACCCGCAAGCGGGACTGTTGAGCCGCCCTCAGCGGAAGTTAGGGTGACAGGGCTTCGCCCCTCCCGGAGACTCGCCCGGGCGGCGGTGACGCTCTGCCGGTGACCCGACATCGGCAGGCCTGCTATCCGAGGAGGTCCCCCGTGGCGTCCATGACAGAGATCCTCATCCTTCACGGCCATCTGCCCATCGAGTACTTGGACTCGGTGAACGAGCCCGCGTCGGAGGAGTCCGTCGTGCGCGATCTGGTCGAGCGCGGTGCCATCACACCGCTGCAGCTCGCGCGCGCCCGAGCGGCACAGGCCGGCGCGCCCTTCGTCGAACTCGTGGACTACCCGGTCGACCGCGCTGCGGTCGCGCTGGTGAACGGCGCGATCTGCAAGCGGCACAACGTGTTGCCGATCGGCTTCACCGACGGCGCGCTGCTGCTGGCGATGGCCGAGCCCGGCGACGTGTTCGCCATCGACGATGTGCGGACCGCCGCGCGGATGCCGGTGGAGATCGTCGTCGCCGAACCGCTGGACCTCCTGGCCGCGATCGAGCGCCACATCCGGGCGGATGACGAGCTCAACGACCTCTCGACCACCTTCGAGGAGGAGACCGCGCCCGACCAGGACGTGTCGCCGTCGGTCGAGGATTCGCCCGAGGACGAGGCGCCGATCGTCCGGTTCGTGAACCTCATCGTCAGCCAGGCCATCCAGGACCGCGCGTCCGACATCCACATCGAGCCGGGAGAGGACAACCTGCGCGTCCGGTACCGGATCGACGGCGTGCTGCACGAGATGCAGAGCGCGCCGAAGGCCGTGCAGAACGGCGTCATCTCGCGCTTGAAGATCATGAGCGACATCAACATCGCCGAGCGTCGGAAGCCTCAGGACGGCCGCATGTCGGTCGTCCACGGCGGACGCCAGATCGACTTGCGGGTCGCGACGCTGCCCACGGTCTGGGGCGAGAAGGTCGTCATGCGGATCCTCGACAACACGAACACGTCGCTCACACTCCGCGACCTCAGCCTGCTCGACCGCAACCTCGAGACGTTCCGGAACGCCTACACCAAGCCCTACGGCATGATCCTGGTCACCGGCCCGACCGGTTCGGGGAAGTCGACCACCCTCTACACGACGCTGAACGCCGTCTCGAAGCCGGAGATCAACGTCATCACCGTCGAGGACCCGGTCGAGTACCGGATGGCGGGAATCAACCAGGTGCAGGTGAACCCGAAGGCGGGTCTCACCTTCGCCAGCGCGCTGCGCAGCATCCTCCGCAGCGACCCGGACGTCGTCCTCCTCGGCGAGATCCGCGACCACGAGACGGCCCAGATCGCGATCGAGGCGTCGCTGACCGGCCACCTCGTGCTCTCCACCCTGCACACCAACGACGCGCCCAGCGCCGTCACGCGCCTGACCGAGATGGACATCGAGCCGTTCCTCGTCGGCTCGGCGCTCGACTGCGTGGTCGCCCAGCGACTGGCCCGCCGGCTCTGCGAGCGCTGCAAGCAGCCGATCGCCTACGACCCCGAGGACCTCCGCCGGCTGCGCTTCCCCGTGAGCCCCGACGCCGAGGCGCCGACGATGTTCGGTCCGGTCGGCTGCACGGCCTGCTCCAACACCGGTTACCGCGGCCGGCTCGCCGTGCACGAGGTCATGGCGGTGACCGAGGAGATCGAACGTCTCACGGTCGAGCGCGCGTCCAGCGCCGAGATCGGGCGGGCGGCACGGGAGCAGGGGATGCTCACGCTTCGCGAGGACGGGTGGGAGAAGGTCAAGCTTGGCCTGACCTCCGTCGACGAGATCATTCGAGTGGTGGCCTAGGAGGACACACATGGCAACGGACCCGACGAACGACGGCTGGAGCGTGGAGAAGGCGGCAGAGGGCCGCCCGATCTACGAGATCCCCGTGACACCGCCCGAGGCGCCCGGCTGGGCACGCCCGGTGTCCGGGGCGTTCGACGCGTTCGCGGAACCGCTCCCGAGCTCGTTCCTGCCGCAGGAGCCCGCGCAGCCGGCCCCGGAGCCCGCATACCAGCCCGCGCCGTCGTACGACTACACGCCGACCACGGCATACGAGTTCGCGCCCCCGGCGCCGGAGCAGCCGGCGTACGTCGCGCCGACCAGCGGGTACGAGCCGCCCGCGTACGAGCCGCCGGCCTCGTCCCACCCGTCTCCGGCGGCGACGTACGAGCCGCCTGCGTACGAGCCGCCCGCATACGAGCCGCCCGCGGCGCCCGCGCCCGCCACCTCCTACGCGCCTCCCACGACGCCGGCCGTCCAGACGGTTCCGGCGCCCGCGCCCGACGCTCCGGCTTTCGCGGAGGCCGACGACGACCTGCACACGCTGACACCGGCCGAGCGTGACGCCCTCGCCGCAGCCGACCAGGAGCTCGTCGCCGCCCTGCGCGCCGTCGTCGCGGCGCGTGCCTCCGACCTCCACGTCACGGTGGGCTCCCCGCCGATGATCCGCGTGGACGGCTCCCTGACCCCCGCCGGCGGCGACGCCCCGTGGGGCCACGAGCGCACCAGGCAGGCCCTCTTCAGCCTGCTCGACGAGCGGCAGGCGGCCACCTTCGAGCGCGAGCTGGAGCTGGACTTCGCGTTCACCATCTCGGCCAACTCCCGCTTCCGCGTGAACGTGTACCAGCAGCGCGGCGCGGTGGGGGCGGCGTTCCGTCTCATCCCCACCGAGATCAAGGGCCTCGCCGAGCTCGGCGTGCCCGAGAGCGTCGCGCACCTCGCGCAGCTCCCGCGCGGCCTCGTCCTGGTGACCGGGCCGACCGGTTCGGGCAAGTCGACCACGCTCGCCGCCCTCATCGACCTGGTCAACTCCACGCGAGCGGACCACATCGTGACGGTCGAGGACCCGATCGAGTTCATGCACGTGCACAAGAAGTCGATCGTGAACCAGCGCGAGGTCGGCCACGACACCCACAGCTTCGGCAACGCCCTCAAGCATGTCCTGCGCCAGGACCCCGACGTCATCCTGATCGGCGAGCTCCGCGACCTGGAGACCATCTCCGTCGCGCTGACCGCCGCCGAGACCGGCCACCTGGTGTTCGCAACGCTGCACACGCAGGACGCGCCGCAGACCATCGACCGTGTCATCGACGTGTTCCCGCCGCACCAGCAGCAGCAGGTGCGCGCCCAGCTCGCCGCGACGCTCCAGGGCGTCATCTGTCAGACGCTGGTCAAGAAGGCCTCCGGACGGGGCCGCGCGGTCGCCACCGAGGTGCTCATCATGACCCCGGCCATCGCGAACCTGATCCGCGAGGGCAAGACCTACCAGATCGGTTCGATGATGCAGGCGGGCCGCGGCTCGGGCATGCACACGATGGACCAGCACCTCGCCGACCTGGTCAACAGCGGCACGATCACGCACGCCGCGGCGAACGAGAAGGCGCACGACTCCGAGGGCCTCAAGCGGCTCATCCAGCGCGTCGAGTCGCCCACCGACCATGCCGCCCGCGCCTTCGCCGCGAGCGGACCGGATTACGGCGACTCCTACTCCCGGGTGGTGCGCTGATGGCCACCGTCACCGAGTACGCGTACCGCGGCCGGGACGCCGCCGGCAAGATCGTCAAGGGTCGCGTCGACGCTTCCAGCGAGTCCGCCGTCGCGTCGCGGCTCCGCACGATGGGGCTCTCGCCCGTCAGCATCGCGGAGGCCGACGCGACCGGCCTGAACCGGGAGATCAACCTCAGCTTCGGCTCCGGCGTCAAGCTCAAGGACCTGGCCATCATGAGCCGCCAGATGAGCACGATGATCGGCGCCGGCCTGTCGCTGTTGAAGGCGCTCAATGTGCTGTCCGAGCAGACCGAGAACAAGAAGCTGGCGAAGATCCTGGTCGAGGTCACCGAGCAGGTGGAGGCCGGCACGGCGCTGTCCGAGGCCTTCCGGAAATATCACGACGTGTTCCCGCCGCTGATGGTCAACATGGTCCGTGCCGGTGAGACCGGCGGCTTCCTGGACGGCGCCCTCGACTCGGTCGCGACGAACTTCGAAAAAGAGGTCAAGCTCCGCGGCACGATCAAGTCGGCGCTGACCTACCCGGTGATCGTGCTGATCATGTCGCTGCTGTCCGTCGTCGGAATGCTGCTGTTCATCGTCCCGGTCTTCGACAACATGTTCAAGAGTCTCGGCGGCCAGCTCCCGCTGCCCACCGAGATCCTCGTGATCCTCTCCCACTCCATGATCTGGCTGGGCCCGTTGTTGCTCGTCCTCGGGATCGCCGCCGCGTGGTGGTGGGCCAAGAACAAGCACGAGGAGAAGGTCAGACGCGTCGTCGACCCGATCAAGCTCAAGATCCCCGTCTTCGGCAAGCTTCTCACCAAGATCGCGATCGCGCGGTTCAGTCGAAACTTCGCCAACATGATCGGCGCCGGCGTCCCCATCCTGCAGGCCATTCGCATCGTGGGGGAGACGAGCGGCAACTGGGTCGTCGAACGCGCCCTGCTGGCCGTGGCGGAGTCGGTCCGCCAGGGCGAGTCCATCGCGCGCCCGCTGCTCGACCATCCGGTCTTCCCGTCGATGGTCACGCAGATGATCGCCGTGGGTGAGGACGCCGGCTCGCTGGAGCTCATGCTGGAGAAGATCGCGGACTTCTACGACGAGGAGGTCCAGGCCACGACCGAGCAGCTCACGGCCATGATCGAGCCGCTCATGATCGCCTTCCTCGGGGTCGTGATCGGCGGCATGGTGATCGCGCTGTACATGCCGATCTTCCAGATCACGACTCTGATCAAATAGGCCGGCGCGAGCCGTACCCCACACGGGTCACGTGCCCTGTCCGCGCGCCGTCGACACGCCGGGATGCCCCCTCGGTTTGGGGTCATGATCAGGCGTTAAACCCCCCACACAAGGGATTCTGGGGGCCTTTTCCGGCCCCATACCATCGTCAGCGAGCGGGGCACCTCCTCCGCCCACCCCGCATCATTCCCGACCGAATGGACACTGCAATGTACTTCCGAATCATGGGCAAGCTGAACCGCCGCCGCCAGGGGCTCCTCGAGGAGAACGAGAAGGGCTTCACCCTCATCGAGCTGCTCGTGGTCGTGATCATCATCGGCATCCTCGCCGCGATCGCGATCCCGGTGTACCTGGGCATCCAGGCCAACGCCCAGGACAGCGCCACCAAGTCCGACCTGACCAACTTCAAGACCGCGGTCGTCGCGGCTCAGACACAGAACAACGGGGTGCTACCGGCTACGGTCGCTGCCGTCGCCGACACGACCGGCACCACCGGCGTCCTCTACAAGCCGAACACCACTGCGAACCCGCAGACCTTCTGCATCTCGGGGAACAGCGCCTCGGGCAAGTCTTTCCGAATCACGGATGCGACCGCGGCAACGGCTGGCGCGGCCTGCCCGTAATCACTACCACTCGGGTGGGCCGGCAGTCACTTGCCGGCCCATCCCTGTTCTCGTCCACCCGATCCGACCCGAAGGGAGGTGGGACATGAACAAGAAGGTGCGGAGCCTGGGGACCCGCTTCGCCGCCGACGAGGGCGGCTTCGGCATTGCCGAGGTGCTCGTCGCCATGTTCCTCCTCGCCGTGATCGCGGTCTCCATCATCCCGATCCTCGTGCAGGGTCTGCGCCTCTCGGTCCAGAACGCGACCGTCGCCACCGCGACCCAGCTCGCGAACCAGCAGATCGAGCAGGTCAGGGGGGTCACGTCCTGCGCGTCCGTCGTCGCCGGCACCATCACCACGACATCTCAGAACGTGCCCCTCAAGTCCGTGCGCACCATCGGCACGACCTGCCCGGCATCCGGGTACCCGATCACCGTCAAAGTCTCGGTGAGCGTCACCCGCACCGACACCAACGCGGTCCTCGCGACCGCGAACACCCTGGTCTTCGTAACGGGGCCGTGACATGACGCAGACGACCGATCCGCGACGCGACGACGGGTTCACCCTTGTCGAGCTCGTCATCGCCGCGATGCTCCTCGTCCTCGTCCTGGCAGTCGTCGGCGCTATGGTCAGCAGCCTCAGCCAGACGTCCAAGACGGTGAACTCGATGACCTCGACCTCGACATCGGCCCAGCTCGCCGCGGAGTCCATCGAGCGCGGGATCCGCAACTCGTCCGACTTCCTGCTCACCAACCCCAGCGGCACCGATCAGATGCTCGTCGCCCGGACGGCCCAGGGCACCACCAGCCTCACCTGGACGTGCGTCGCGTGGTACTACTCATCCGCCAACGGGGGCAGCATCCGCTACACGATGTCGCCGAGCGCGATCGCCGCGCCGAGCTCCACGACCCTCTCGCAGTGGACCTTGCTCGCGACGGGAGTCGCCCCGACGAGCGGCACGGCAATCTTCACCGGCGCCACGCCCACGCTCACCATCGGCTTCTACGGCCAGTCCACCGGCGCAGGCAACGTCACCATCAGCAGCACGGTCGTCAGCCGTGCCGGATCGTCAGGAACGCCCGCATGCTACTGATCTCGAGAGTCCTGCGCACACGCCTCGCCTCCGACCGGGGCTCCGCTCTCATCGCGGTGCTCGGAGTGATGATCCTCGGCCTCATCATCACCACGCTCATCGCGACGTCCGTGGTCTCCGCGTACGGGTTCAGCTCCTCGACACGGGCCGGCGTGCAGTCCCACGCGGCCGCCGACGCCGGGGTCGCGGCGGCCCGCGCCGGGCTGTTCGTCAGCGGCAACTGCGCCGCGCAGCCGACGCCCGGGGTCTACACCTCGACGGGCACACTGACCTATTCGGCGACGGTGCAGTTCGACGCAGGCTCAGGTTGGCAGGCAGGCTGCCCGACCTCGAGTGCGAGCCGGGTCCGGATCGTGTCGACGGGGAAGCCGCAGGCGTTGGGCAACTCCGGCAACACGACCGGGAACTCCCGTCAGGTCGAGGCGATCTACAACTGGCTGGTCCCCGGTGTCAAACCGTCCGGGACCTCCATCGACCTCTACGGCGGCGGTCAGGTCGAGGCCAACTCGGGCTTCGATCTCTCCGAGAGCTCGGGCCTCGTCGTGCAGAACGGCAACCTGGTCTGCAACAAGAACAACTCCGTCTTCAATGGCAACCTCACCGTCGGTGGCGCTTCCCCGAACGGCAACCTCACCTTCGGCGGCTCCTGCACCGTCAATGGCAACGTCGTGGTTCAGAACACGGCGACACTGGGCAGTGGCCAGATCGTAGGCAACCTCACGGCTGCCTCGGTCTCGCCGAACCCGCCGCCGAAGTCGTCGGTCACCGGAACCTACACCCAGACGAGCGTCGCGCCCGCGATGGCCCCGTGGGTCGACGTGACCTACAACCCGAGCGACTGGCGCGACTCGAACGGCAACCCTTTCCAGGTGGTGACGGCGACGACGTCCACCCAGTGCTCGTTCACGACGAGCAACCTCGGCGGGACGACTCCGGGCAGCCCGGTGATCATCAACATGCTCGGCTGCGTGGGCGGACCCACAGCGAACAACAACACGACTGTCTCCCTCACCAGCGACGTCGTGATCTTCGCCAACCAGTTCAACTTCAGTGGGACGAACGGACTCTCGTTCACCTCGTCCAGTTCTGCGGTGCATCGCCTCTGGTTCATCACGCCGGACAACACCCCCGATCATCAGCCCACGTGCAACAAGACGCCGCCGCTCACCGACCCGACGCACCAGGACGACTTCGTCGCGAAGAACAACCTCTCGGCGTCCGACGTCATCTCCACCACGAACGCCGTGCAAGCGATGCTCTACACGCCGTGCGCGCTGGTGTCCAAGAACAACCTGACCTGGAACGGCCAGCTCTACGCGGGGACCTACAGCACCGTCATCAACAACCCGGTGTACACCTTCGCACAGGTCGGCATCGCCGGGTACGACCTCAGCACCGGACTCCCGATCCCGCAGCTGGGCAGCGCGCAGCCCGGCGCCCTGATCTCCAATCGTGATCTGGCAGGCTGAGATGCCCATCGTCGTCCTCGGCCTCTTCGGCTCCCTCATCGGCTCGTTCCTCAACGTGGTCGTCTTCCGCGTCCCTGCCGGGCGCTCGATCGTGTCACCGCCGAGTGCGTGCGGCTCGTGCGGCGTACGGATCCGCGGGTACGACAACATCCCGGTGATCTCCTGGCTGGTCCTGCGCGGCCGCTGTCGCGACTGCGGCGCGTCCATCTCTCCGCGCTACCCGCTCGTCGAGCTCGGGACCGGGCTCGTCTTCGCCGGGATCACGGTCTGGGCGCTCGCCCGCTGGGGCACGCCCGTCGCGGTGAACGCGCACACTCTCGCCGCGGTGCTCGTCACTACGGCGTTCCTCTACCTCGGCGCGATCAGTGTCGCGCTGGCTCTCATCGACCTGGACGTGCACCGGCTGCCGAACAGCATCGTTCTGCCGGCGTACGTCGTCGGCGGTGTGCTCCTCGGCGCGGCCGGCATCCTCACCGGGGACGTCAGCGC
Organism: Leifsonia sp. GW821-FHT13C09; assembly: GCF_058806435.1. Lineage (NCBI taxonomy): Bacteria > Bacillati > Actinomycetota > Actinomycetes > Micrococcales > Microbacteriaceae > Leifsonia > Leifsonia sp. GW821-FHT13C09. Next base: position 252,901 of record NZ_JBXAPS010000004.1, read on the forward strand.
GCTCCTGCGGGCCGTGATCGGCGCCGGCGCGATGTTCCTCCTCTACCTCGTGCTGGCCCTCGCCTATCCGGGCGGGATGGGCTTCGGCGACGTCAAGCTCGCCGGTGTGCTCGGCCTCTACCTCGGCTTCCTGGGCTGGGGCGAGCTGCTCGTCGGCGCGTTCGCCGCCTTCGTCCTCGGAGGACTGTTCAGCATCGCGCTGCTGCTGGCACGCAAGGCCACCCGGCGCAGCGGCATCCCGTTCGGCCCGTGGATGCTGGCGGGCGCCTGGGTCGGTGTCGTCGCCGGCGGCGCGATCGCCGCCGGATATCTGTCGTTGATCGGGCTCGGCTAGTCCGGCGCGGTGAGAAGGGAATGAAGATGGCCTCCAGAATCGTGGGAGTGGATGTCGGCAACGACGTCATCCGCGCCGTCGAAGTCGCCGACGCCGACAAGCCCCGGCCGACCGTGCTGCGCTACCACCAGACGCCGCTGCCCGAGGGCGCGGTCCAGCGCGGCGAGGTGATCGAGCCGAACACGGTCGCTGAAGCGCTGAAGCGGCTCTGGAAGTCCGGCGGCTTCACCTCCAAGAAGGTCGTGCTCGGCGTAGGCAACCAGCGGGTCTTCGCCCGGGAGCTGACCGTGCCACGGGCGCCCCTCAAGCACATCCGCGAGTCGCTGCCGTTCCAGGTGCAGGAGATGCTGCCGGTCCCGGTCGCCGACGCGCTGCTCGACTTCTACCCCGTCGCCGAGACCGTCACCGACCACGGCCCCGGCATCCGCGGCCTCCTCGTCGCCGCGGTGAAGGAGGCGGTCGCCAACAAGGTGTCGGCCGCGAAGCTCGCAGGACTGACCGTCGTGGACGTCGACCTCATCCCGTTCGCCGTCAGCCGGGTGCTCGTCTCCCGGCCGGGCATCAGGGGCGGCGTCGTCCTGATCGACATCGGCGCGAATACCACGAGCGTCGTGATGGCCGCGGATGGCGTGCCCCAGTTCGTGCGCATCATCCCGGCAGGCGGTGAGGATGTGACCCGCGCGCTGCAGTCCGGACTCGGCATCGACGTGGCGAACGCGCAGGAGACCAAACGCCGGCTGGGGCTGGCCGTCAACCCGGAGCCCGCCGACCACCCGGCCGTCGAGATCATCTACCGGGCGACCGGCGAGCTGCTGAACAGCCTGCGCAACACGGTCTCGTTCTTCGCCAACACCCGTCCCGACCAGCCGATCGGCCAGATCGTGCTGAGCGGCGGCGGCTCGCACCTGACCGGCCTCCCGGAGAATCTCTCGCGGGTCACCGGGCTCCCGGTGTCCGTGGGCGACGCCTTGGCAGCGGTCAAGGTCTCGTCCAAGGTCGCGGGCGGGGAGCTCTCCCGCGACCGCATCTCGATCAGCACGGCACTCGGACTCGCGGTGGGGAGCGCAGCATGACTCAGACAGCGGAGAAGCCGGAGACGGGCCGGAGGGCAGGCAAGCGCTCCGGTCGAGAGGCGAAGGACGACGTCGGACAAGCGGCCGAAGCCGAGACTCCGGCCCGCGCGATCGGCAAGCAGAAGACCAAGGGCAAGGCCCGACCTGCCGCCTCGGCCGAGCGCGCCCCCCGGCACGACGCCATCCAGATCGGGGCCGAGCCGCGCGTCCACCTCCTGCCTCCGGAGGTCATCGCGGACCGCAAGGCCGCGGCGCTCCGCGGCAGGCTCGGACTGGGCGTAGTGGCCGTGATCGCGGTCGTGGCGCTCGGCATCCTCTGGGCCAGCTCGACGGCGGCCACCGCTCAGCATGACCTGGCGACCGAACAGGCCACCACCCAGGGACTGCTCAAACAGGAGACGACGTACGCGAAGGTCCGCACGGTGCAGGATCAGGTGGACTTGATCAAGACGGCGCAGGAGGTCGGCGCCTCCACCGAGATCGCGTGGACGCCGTACCTGCAGAAGGTTCAGGCGACGCTGCCGCCGAACGTCACGATCACCGGCGTCAACGTCGACTCCTCCACGCCCATCGAGCTGTACCCCCAGTCGAGCGCCTCGCTGCAGGGCCCGCGGGTCGCGACCATCGTGTTCACAGCCCAGAGCCCCTCTCTTCCCGCAGTGCCGTCCTGGCTGCTCGCACTCAAGACCTTGCCCGGGTACGCCGATGCCCTGCCCGGCTCAGTGAATCTCGATCAGAGCGGCGTCTACACCGTGAACATCACCATGCATGTCGACGAGAAGGCGTTCTCGAACCGCTTCTCGCAGAAAGCGGGGAAGTGACCGTGGACAAGAACAAGATCTGGATCGTCGGCGCTGTCATGCTCATGGTCGCCGCCCTCGGGCTCGGCTGGTTCCTCGGCATCGCGCCCCAGCTGGCCAGCGCGGCCACGTCCGCGTCTCAGCGCGCGGATGTCCAGGCGCTCAACGCGAAACAGGAGGCCACCCTCGCCTCGCTCAAGAAGGACTACGCCGACCTCGACGCGCTCAACGCCCAGCTGAGCGACCTCTCCGAGTCGGTGCCGAGCGATTCGGCGATCCCCGCGTTCGTCGACGAGGTGGATGCGCTCGGCACGGCTGCGGGCGTGACCGTCGCCGGCATCAATGTCGCCGACGCGAAGCCGTACGAGCCGGTTTCGCCGCCGGCGCCGACCGGTGGCGCCGCGACGCCGTCCCCGACCGCGACCCCATCACCAGGAGCGACACCGGCGCCGACTCCGACGACCGCTCCGACGCCCGTCGCGGGTATGCCGCCGGTCACGAGCTCCAAGCTCACGTCGGTGAACTTCTCATCGCTGGCGGTCACTCTGACCGTGAAGGGCACGTACGCCCAGGCGCTCTCCTTCGTGAACGGCATCCAGACCGGCAAACGGCTGTTCCTCGTCAGCGGGATCACCACCTCCACGGCTTCGTCCGGCGGAACCGCGGGCAAGCCGAGCGCGGGAGTGGAGTCCACGACAGTGTCCGGCCTCATCTTCGTCGTTACTCCCAGCCAAGCCGGGTCCACAGCTGCCCCCACCCCCTCCAAGTAGCCGCCCTCCCGCCGAACCTCCCTCGTCCCGCCGCCCCTCGTTGCTACAGTGGGCACCACATCAGAGGGTGCCCACTCGGGCGCAGCGAGGAGTGCCAGCATGAGCGACACGACACCGGACCCCGCCGAGAAGCGGGATGACGCGGAGTCGGCCGAACCTGGCTCCGCGCCCGCGACGGCGCCGGCCGAGTCTGCCGCCGCGGTGCCCGCACCGAACGCCGAGCCCGCCCCGGCGGAGTCCGCGGCCCCGGCCGATGAGCCGCACGACACGGACCCCGAGATGGCGACCCCGCCGTCCGCACCGGTTTCGGCCCGCGGTCACCTCAACCGGTCCGCCGACGAGCACGCCGCCGAGGTGCCTGCGGCCGCCGCCCCGACTCAGCCCGCCGCGGCCATCGAGCCCGAGCCCGTGGCCTCCTCTCCCGACGACGTCGCCGCGGCCGTCGCCCGCTCCAACGGCGAGCCCGGCGCCACCGCCGCGGGCGACGCGACCGTGGACACCGCGTCTCCAGTGCAGTCCGCCACGCCCGTCATCGTCGCGGGGGAGGCCGCGCAGCAGGCGACCGCCCGGCAGCAGCCGCCCGCCGCACCGCAGGGCGAGGCCACCGCCTCCGCCCCGGCGGCGCAGACCCCGCCGCCGCCGTTCATCCCGCAGCCGGTCGCGCCGATCTTCCTGCAGCGCCCGGAGCCGCCGAAGCGCAAGAGCAACCGCGGCATCGGCATCCTCATCGCCCTCGTCGGCACCGTCGCGTTCGCCGTCCTCTGGGCCGTCGCCGTGGTCGTCGTCGGCGCCATGCTGACGCCGAGCAGTGAGTTCCTCCCGGTGCTCGCCCAGTACTTCACCTCGCAGCTCTCCGGCTGGGCGCCGATCGTGGCGTTCTTCGTCGGGATGGTCGTGCTCATCCAGATCATCAACCGGGCGCGCTGGTGGGCGTACATCCTCGGCGGTCTGTTCGTCGCGGTCTTCGTCTATCTCGTCTACGTCGGCGCCGAGCTCTCGGACGCGCACTACCTCTCGCGCAACGCCGAGGAGCAGGCGCTCATCCTCAGCCGCGTCTGGGTGAATCCGTTCGCGGTGCTCGCCGGCGTCATCGCCCGGGAGATGTCGGTGTGGACGGGAGCCTGGCTCGCCGCGCGCGGGCGCAAGCTCAAGGCGCGCAACGCGGAGGCGCAGGCCGACTACGAGCAGCAGCTCGCCGACGCCCAGAACCAGGCCGCCAACGCGTACGCTCAGGGGTACTGACCGACCGCACCGACCCGCAGACTCGCCGAGGGGGCTCCCATGCGTGAGGAGCGTTCCTACGCCATCGTCGTCGCCTGCTTCGCCGCCGGCCTGTACCTGGCCGTCCTCGTGGCGGCCTTCGGCCTGATCTCGCTCGGGACCGACACCGAGGTGATCCCGGACCCGTCCGCCGGGCCGCTGGTCGGGCCGGTCATGACGGGCGTCGCCGTGGCCGTGCTCCTGGTCCTCCTGATCCGCACCGGGATCCGCGTGCCCGGGGATCAGCAGCGCATCGCCCCGCTCAGCGCGCTCGGCGCCGGCGTCGCCTGCTACCTCGCCTACTGCGCGGCCGGGGGAGTGGCCGGCTCGCTGGCGACCGGCGACGTCCTGCACTTCGTGCTCTTCGCCGCCGGGCAGCTCGGCAGTCTCTACGCCATCACCGTCGGCGTCGCGGCCTTCCTGGTCATGCTGCTCTACCAGCTCGTCCTCGTCGGCCGGTTCCGCCAGCGGGGGAGGCCGCGCTGGCCGTGGGAGCGGCCCGACGACGAGTAGGCCGCCGAGGGTGACCCCGAACGGGTGGACGCGGCAGTCCACCCCGGCCGATACACTGCGGGAACCCGGCAGAGAGGTCCCGATGTCCGACGCACCAGCCCCTGTCCTCACGGACGATGTCACCCTCTCCGCGCCCACCCCGCCGACCGCGCCGCCGCGAGGTTCGCACGCGGCCCGCTGGATCCTGGCCCTGATCGCCGTGGTCGCCCTCCTGGTCACCGCGGCGGGCGTCACCGTCTCGCTGTCGGCGGTCGCCGCGTTGCAGAACCTCCCGCGGACCCTGGTCGCCCAGTACCTGGGCGAGCTCCAGCGCGGCCGGGCGGAGGCGGCGATGAAGCTGGCCGGCATCCGCGCAGCGAGCGGGGACGTGCTGCTCAACGACACCGCCTACGCGAAGATCACCGACCGCGTCAGCGCCTTCACCGTGGACCCGCCGGTCACCCGCGGCGCGACAACGAGTGTTCTGGCGCACATCACACAGGGTGATCGCACGTATGATCGCTCGTTCGTCGTGGAGAAGGCGGGAGGACTCCCCGGACTCCCGTTCTGGCGGCTCGGCCCCATCCAGCCCGACACGGTCGACCTCAAGGTCGAGGGCCCGGCGGGAATCCAATACACGGTCGCGGGCGTCGAACCGCAGAACATGCCGGCCGGCGCCGGCGTCACGCTCCGCGCCCTCCCCGGCACCTATCCGGTGGCGCTCGTCTCGAAGAGCGCCGACTTCGACGTCCCGGTGAGCGCCGTCACCGCCGTCCCGGCGAGCGGCTCCGCCTCGCCAACGGTGTTCACCGCGCGGCTCACCGACGACGGCCAGGCGGCGGCGCGCACCGCGATCAACAGCTGGCTGGACGGCTGCGTCGCCTCCCGCGACGCCGTGCCGGCGCACTGCCCGTTCGGGACGTTCGCGGAGAACGCCGGCGACGCGATCAGCGACGTGCGCTGGCAGCTCCACACCCGGCCGGACGTGACGATCGACCCGGTCTGGACCGCGGCCGGCTGGGCGGTGGAGAGCACGACGGGCAGCATCTCGGCGGAGGCCACGCTGACCCGCAGGTCCGACGGCGCGACCGGCCAGGGCTCCACCGATCCGTGGAGCTTCGACTTCCGCGGAATGCTGACGTTCGACGGCAGCGGAGCGCTCTTCACGCCCCTGATCTCGGACAGCGGGCCGGGGGCTCAAGCGGGGGCGTGACCCGCGCGGGCTCAGAGCAGCGGGCTCGGCTCAGCGGGCGCGGATCAGCGGGCTCGGATCAGCGGCTCGGCTCAGGCGGCCCGGTCGGACCGCGCCGGGGCCGGGGCCTCGCCCACGTCGGGAGCTCCGACGAGCGGCCGCGTCTCTCCGGCGAGCCGGCCCCGGCGGCTCCGCAGCCGTTCGACCAGCGCGACCGGGATCATCCCGATGAGCCACGGGAGGTCCTGGAGCAGATAGCGCTTGACCAACCGCGACGGGTCCTGTCCCATCCGCCACACCCACTCCAGCCCGAGCCGGCGCATCAGGTGCGGCGCGCGCGGGAAGTGCCCGGTGTTCATCTGCGCTGCGGCGCCGGCCCCGATGTAGACGATGCCGCGGGAGTGCCGCTTGCGAAGCTCGAGGATGAGGCGCTCCTGCTTCGGGAAGCCCAGGCAGACGAACAGCACATCCGGCCGGACCCGCTGGATGAACGCGTTCGCGGCGTCGATCAGCGCCGGGCTCCCCGGCTCGGCGAACGGGAGGTCCGCCCCGTGGACGTGGGCGTGGCCGCGCGCGCGGTAGAACGTCTGCGCCTCGGCCGCCGCCGCGCCCACGATGCCGACGCGCAGGTCGGTCGCGGCCGGGTGCTCGACGACCGCGTTCATCAGGTCCGTGCCGGTGACACGCGGGTATCGACCCTTGCCGGCGATCCGCAGCAGCCAGGTGAGCGGGACGCCGTCGACCGTCCAGAACGACGTCTGCTTCTCGAGCTCGGGGAGTCCGACGGTGCGCAGGTGGCGCGAGATCGAGACGTTCGAGGTGACGACGATCCCGCCGCCCGCGCGGGCGAGATCGATGACGTGGCGGCTGGACTCGTCCAGATCGGCGCGGTCGAGCTTGAGGCCGCCCAGGACGGCGCGTTCGAAGGTCTGCATCAGGACAGGCTGGCATATATATAGTGGATGTCAGGAGGCGGGCCGCGAGCGCTGCGGCGACGACCGCGCCCCACGCCCACATGATCACCCCCGTATTCACCGTCCAGCTCTTTCGCTGTGCGCGGACAGCCCGCTAGCACGCCCTCGCTCATTTGACCGCCCACCGCGCGGACGATAGTATTTATCGGGTGTGCGCTCTGTCGCGCGCTTGTTGTGTGCTCGCGAGAGCCGACACCGAGCGGGCCGGCACGTACTCATCCGATGGGCGGAGAGACCGCACGGAATCACCGCCCCCACGGCATATCGGCCATCGGTCCGATACTCCCCGAATCCTCGATCGCCCGCGAAGCGGGTCGCTCGGAGTGCCGGGAAAAGCAACAACTGTCACCGTGCAGTCCATATAAGGAGAAGTTCAGTGCCAACCATTCAGCAGTTGGTTCGGAAGGGCCGGACGCCGAAGGTCACCAAGACCAAGGCCCCCGCTCTGAAGTCCAACCCCCAGCAGCGCGGCGTGTGCACCCGTGTCTACACCACCACCCCCAAGAAGCCGAACTCCGCGCTCCGCAAGGTCGCGCGTGTCAAGCTCTCCAACGGGACCGAGGTCACCGCGTACATCCCCGGTGAGGGCCACAACCTGCAGGAGCACTCCATGGTGCTCGTCCGCGGCGGCCGTGTGAAGGACCTGCCCGGCGTTCGCTACAAGATCGTCCGCGGCGCCCTGGACACCCAGGCCGTCAAGAACCGCAAGCAGGCTCGCAGCCGCTACGGCGCGAAGATGGAGAAGAAGTAATGCCTCGCAAGGGTCCCGCTCCGAAGCGCCCCGTCGTCGCCGACCCGGTGTACGGCTCGCCGGTCGTCAGCCAGCTCGTCAACAAGATCCTCCTCGACGGCAAGAAGGGCCTCGCCGAGCGCATCGTCTACGACGCGCTCGAGGGCGTCTCGACCAAGTCCGGCCAGGACGCGGTCGTCACGCTCAAGAAGGCGCTCGACAACATCCGCCCGACCCTCGAGGTCCGCAGCCGCCGCGTCGGTGGCTCGACCTACCAGGTGCCGGTCGAGGTCAAGCCGCACCGCGCCAACACCCTCGCGCTTCGCTGGCTCACCAGCTACGCCAAGGGCCGTCGCGAGAAGACCATGACCGAGCGTCTCACCAACGAGATCCTCGACGCCTCCAACGGTCTGGGCGCTGCTGTCAAGCGCCGCGAGGACACGCACAAGATGGCCGAGTCGAACAAGGCCTTCGCCCACTACCGCTGGTAACACTTTTCGTCGTCCGGGCGTTGTACTCGTAGGAGTGCCGCGCCCGGGCGGCACCCTTCCACTCTCTACTTTTCGGAGGAACCCTGTGGCACAGGACGTGCTCACCGACCTGAAAAAGGTCCGCAACATCGGCATCATGGCCCACATCGACGCCGGCAAGACCACCACGACCGAGCGCATCCTGTTCTACACGGGCGTCAACCACAAGATCGGTGAGACGCACGACGGCGCCTCGACCACCGACTGGATGGAGCAGGAGAAGGAGCGCGGCATCACCATCACGTCCGCCGCGGTCACCTGCTTCTGGAACAAGAACCAGATCAACATCATCGACACCCCGGGTCACGTCGACTTCACGGTCGAGGTGGAGCGTTCGCTCCGCGTGCTCGACGGTGCCGTCGCCGTCTTCGACGCGAAGGAGGGCGTCGAGCCCCAGTCGGAGACCGTGTGGCGTCAGGCCGACAAGTACGTCGTCCCGCGCATCTGCTTCGTCAACAAGATGGACAAGCTGGGCGCCGACTTCTACTTCACCGTCGACACCATCGTCTCGCGCCTCGGCGCCAAGCCGCTGGTGATGCAGCTCCCGATCGGCTCCGAGTCCGACTTCGTCGGCGTCGTCGACCTGGTCGAGATGCGCGCGCTGGTCTGGCCGGGCGACGCCAAGGGCGACGTGACGATGGGCGCCAAGTACGAGGTGCAGGAGATCCCCGCCGACCTTCAGGAGAAGGCCGAGGAGTACCGCAACCGCCTGCTCGAGACCGTCGCCGAGACCGACGACGTTCTGCTCGAGAAGTTCTTCGGCGGCGAGGAGATCACCATCCCGGAGATCAAGGCCGCGATCCGCAAGCTCACCGTGAACAACGAGATCTACCCGGTCCTCTGCGGCTCGGCGTTCAAGAACCGCGGTGTCCAGCCGATGCTCGACGCCGTGATCGACTACCTCCCGTCGCCGCTCGACGTGCCCGCCATCGAGGCGCACAACCCGCGCGACGAGGAGCAGGTCATCCTGCGCCACGCCGACGCCACCGAGCCGTTCTCGGCCCTCGCGTTCAAGGTCGCGGTGCACCCGTTCTTCGGTCGTCTCACCTACGTCCGCGTCTACTCGGGTCGTGTCGACTCGGGCGCCGCGGTCGTGAACTCGACCAAGGGCAAGAAGGAGCGCATCGGCAAGATCTTCCAGATGCACGCCAACAAGGAGAACCCGGTCGACTACGTCACCGCTGGCAACATCTACGCGGTGATCGGCCTCAAGGACACCACCACCGGTGACACCCTGAGCGACCCGGACCACCAGGTCGTGCTCGAGTCGATGACTTTCCCGGAGCCCGTGATCGAGGTCGCAATCGAGCCGAAGACCAAGGCCGACCAGGAGAAGCTCGGCACGGCCATCCAGAAGCTCGCCGAGGAAGACCCGACGTTCCGCACCGAGCAGAACCAGGAGACCGGTCAGACGGTCATCAAGGGCATGGGCGAGCTGCACCTCGACATCCTCGTCGACCGCATGAAGCGCGAGTTCAACGTCGAGGCCAACGTCGGCAAGCCCCAGGTGGCCTACCGCGAGACCCTGCGCCGCACGGTCGAGAAGTACGACTACACCCACAAGAAGCAGACCGGTGGTTCCGGTCAGTTCGCCAAGGTGCAGATCACCCTGGAGCCGCTCGAGGTGACCCCGGAGACCTCGTACGAGTTCGTGAACGCCGTCACCGGCGGTCGCGTCCCGCGCGAGTACATCCCCTCGGTCGACGCGGGCATCCAGGACGCGATGCAGGTCGGCGTTCTCGCCGGCTTCCCGACGGTGGGTGTCAAGGCGACGCTCGTCGACGGTGCCTCGCACGACGTCGACTCCTCGGAGATGGCGTTCAAGATCGCCGGCTCGATGGCCTACAAGGAGGCTGCGCGCAAGGCGAACCCGGTGCTCCTCGAGCCGCTCATGGCGGTCGAGGTGCGTACGCCGGAGGAGTACATGGGCGACGTCATCGGCGACCTCAACTCCCGCCGTGGACAGATCCAGTCCATGGAGGACGCGAGCGGCGTCAAGGTCGTCCGCGCCAACGTCCCGCTGTCCGAGATGTTCGGCTACATCGGCGACCTGCGGTCCAAGACCTCGGGCCGCGCGGTGTACTCGATGCAGTTCGACAGCTACGCGGAGGTCCCGAAGGCTGTGGCCGACGAGATCGTCCAGAAGAGCAAGGGCGAGTGACCTCGGTCGCTGCTCCCAGGCAACATCCCGTAACATAAGAAACCAATCCCGCAGACCCTCCGGTCGAAATCCGTCGACCGGGGTGTCTGCACGAGAGTCCTGAGGAGGACCACAGTGGCTAAGGCCAAGTTCGAGCGGACTAAGCCGCACGTGAACATCGGAACCATCGGTCACGTCGACCACGGCAAGACGACGCTCACCGCGGCGATCTCCAAGGTGCTTGCTGACAAGTACCCGTCGGCGACCAACGTGCAGCGCGACTTCGCGTCGATCGACTCGGCTCCGGAAGAGCGTCAGCGTGGTATCACGATCAACATCTCGCACGTCGAGTACGAGACCCCGAAGCGCCACTACGCGCACGTCGACGCCCCGGGTCACGCCGACTACATCAAGAACATGATCACCGGTGCCGCTCAGATGGACGGCGCGATCCTCGTGGTCGCCGCCACCGACGGTCCGATGGCTCAGACCCGCGAGCACGTGCTGCTGGCCAAGCAGGTCGGCGTTCCGTACCTGCTCGTCGCGCTGAACAAGTCCGACATGGTCGACGACGAGGAGATCCTGGAGCTCGTCGAGCTCGAGGTCCGCGAGCTGCTCTCCAGCCAGGACTTCGACGGCGACAACGCTCCGGTCGTGCGCGTCTCGGGCCTCAAGGCTCTCGAGGGCGACGAGAAGTGGACCCAGAGCATCCTCGACCTCATGGAGGCCGTGGACGACTCGATCCCGGACCCGGTCCGCGACAAGGACAAGCCGTTCCTGATGCCGATCGAGGACGTCTTCACGATCACCGGTCGTGGCACCGTCGTCACCGGTCGCGCCGAGCGTGGCACCCTCGCCATCAACTCCGAGGTCGAGATCGTCGGCATCCGCCCGACGCAGAAGACCACGGTCACTGGTATCGAGATGTTCCACAAGCAGCTCGACGAGGCCTGGGCCGGCGAGAACTGTGGTCTGCTCCTCCGCGGCACCAAGCGCGAGGACGTGGAGCGCGGCCAGGTCGTCGCGAAGCCGGGTTCCGTGACCCCTCACACCAACTTCGAGGGCACCGCCTACATCCTGTCCAAGGACGAGGGTGGCCGTCACAACCCCTTCTACACGAACTACCGCCCGCAGTTTTACTTCCGTACCACCGACGTCACCGGCGTCATCTCGCTGCCCGAGGGCACCGAGATGGTCATGCCCGGCGACACCACCGACATGTCGGTCGAGCTGATCCAGCCGATCGCCATGGAGGAGGGCCTCGGCTTCGCCATCCGTGAGGGTGGCCGCACCGTGGGCGCCGGTACGGTGACCAAGATCAACAAGTAAGTCCCCGCCCGGGCGCACCGGGCAGGCTACTCGGCAAGGGCCGGATCCGAAAGGATCCGGCCCTTCGTCGTGGAGCGAGCGGGTCTTCCACCGGGGTGAAAACGCGGGCGGGTAACGCAGGTGCGCGAGGCGTCGTGGCGCGAAGTCCGTCAGGCCGGGAGGACGCCCTGTGGAACACTCGATCGCTGGCGGCGCTACGTGGGCGTCGTTCCGCGCAATCGCGCCGATCCTGAGGAGTGACTCTGTGCCCGAGCCCGACGAGCAACTCCCGGTCAGCGTGATCGCCTGCTTCTACAACGAGGAGCGCTACCTGCCCGGCTTCTTCCGCAATGTTGAGGCGAGCTTCCTCGGACACGCGCAGCTCGTGCTCGTCGACGACGGTTCGACCGACAGGACTCTCGACCTGTTGTCGGCGTGGGCGGAGGGGAAACCGCACGTCCTCGTGGTCCCGGCGCCCGAGAACCGGGGCCTCGCCGAGAGTCGCAATCTCGGACTGCGCTCTGCGGCCCGCGAATATGTCTGGTTCATCGACGCCGACGATCTCTGGCCTGTGCGGGCGCTCGACACGCTCGTGACCGCGGCCCAGCAGCACGACGCCGACATGGCGATCGGCTGCGCGGACTATCGGCGGCCGGATGCCGCATACGGCAGGCGCATCGACGGCGTGCCCCGGACGCTCGTCCTCGACCGGCTGGGCGCCCTTGATCTCGTCCTCCGCGGCTGCATTCAGGGGTTCCTGTGGAGCAAGCTGATCAGACGCTCGGCGCTCGCAGGGGACGTGTTCCCGTCGAACAGTCCGCAGGAGGATTTCGTCGGCACGGTGACCGCGCTTTCGCGGATCACCACGGTGGTCACCGTGCCGGCCACGGTGTACACCTACCTGAACCGGGAGGGTTCGCTCAGTCGAACGAGGAACCCGGCGCTCGAACGCTATGGGGTCGCACGGGACGCGCTGGTCCGGGTCGCCCGCGACGAGGGCGTCGACCCGTTGCTCGTCGACTACTTCCGGCTCTGGTTCTACGCGCTCGCCGTCGCGTTCACTCCCGTGCGATTCCGCGCGAGCCGCGACACGGTACGGCTGGGCCGGCGTCTCGCCCGGGCCGAGATCGCGACACTCGACCTGCGGAAGATCGCGCGAATCGACGCGAAGGCGGTGCTGCACGCGCGTCTGATCGTGTTCGGCGGACCGTTCTACGCGCCGCTTCTCCGAGCGGCCTTGTTCGCACATGGCCTCCTGCGCTCGGTGCGCGGACGGTGACGGAGGAGGCGATGGACGCCAGCCTGACGTCCACGAGCGTGTCCGTCGTCATCCCGACCACAGGCTCGCGCGACAGCTTGGCCGCAGCCGTGCGAACAGCGCTCGACCAGCGCGATGTCGACGTCGAGGTTGTCGTGGTGATGAATGGGAGCGGCGAATCGCCGGTTTTCGCCGACCCGCGGGTGCGCGTGATCCGGTCCGATCCCGCCGGCCGGGGGAACGGGGCTCGCCGGGCGGGTATCGCCGCAGCGCGGCACCCGCTGATCGCGCTGCTGGATGACGACGACCTCTGGTCACCGGAGAAGCTCTCCTCTCAGCTGCAGTTCGCTCGCGCCGTCTTCGGGCGGAACGGGGACGACAACTGGCTGGTGAGCTGCGCGATCACCGAGCTGGACTCGGTGACGGGGGCGCGACGGATCGTGCCGACCGCCGACCCAGGCGGGCTCCCCATCGCCGATATCCCGGCCTACCTGTTGCAACGCTCCGCATTGCGTTCGGACTCGCCGCAGTTCCAGTCCTCCACTCTGCTCTTCCCGACCAGGCTGGGACGACGAGAACCGTGGGATCCGGCTGTCCGACTGCACCAGGATTGGGAATGGCTCCTCCGACTCGTCCAGCGGCAGGGGACGCCGATGGCATGCCAGTACGCGCCGCTGTCCTTCCGTCCGGTCGGTTCGGAGGACTCGCTGACGACCGAGCCCAACTGGCGGGGGAGCATCGAGTGGGGCCGCGAGCACCTGGCCGAGCACTCGCCGCGGATCCGGGGGGACTTCTTCCTCACCGCACCCGCGGACCGGGCTTCGCGGGCGGGCGATTTCGTGGGGCTCGCCCGCTGCTTCGGAGCGGCCGTGCGCCTCGGGAGCCCCGGTCGGTATGCGTACGCCTACTTCGGAGTGAGCGTGCTGCGCGGTATTCGTGTATTCCTACGGAGCTTCGGCTCCCGGAGCGCACGTCGTCCTCGGCTCGGTGCGGGAGAGTAGTCATGAAGGTTGCATACTGTCGGGTCTGGGACGAGGAATACCCTCGCAACGCGCGTGTGCGCGCGTATCTCGCCACGCTCGACGACGTCGAGGTGACTGTCGCGCTCCGCGGCGACGACGGCGCGAAGCCGCGCCGCGTCCTGCAGGATCTGTGGCGTGCGCTCACGTGGGTGAATCGCCATCACGTGTACATCCTGTCCGAGTTCTCGAACGGCTTCGCCCCGCTCTATTGGCTGGTCGCGCGTCTGAATCGCGGTGCGTTCGTCGTCGACGCCTTCGTCGGGAAGTACGAGACGGAGGTGGAGGACTGGGGACGAGCCCGGGTCGGCTCACCCAAGGCTCGGCTGCTCCGGCTCGCCGACACGATCGCCTACCGTCTCGCGGACCTCGTGCTGATCGACACGGACGTCCGTGCGGGGGCGATCGAAGCGGCCCATCGCGGGGTGCGGGTGATGTGCCTTCCGGTCGGCGCGCCGGCCTGGGCCGTCCCGGCGGCCACGCCGAAGCCGTCGGACGCGCTGCGCGTGCTGTATTACGGGAACTACGCACCGTTGCATGGACTGCCCGTCGTCCTCGAATCGCTGGGACGGGCCGCGCGGGAGACGCCGATCTTGCTGACGCTCGTCGGGGACGGACGCCTGAGGCCTTCCATCGAGCAGGCCGCGCACGAGCTGGGCGTCGCTGAACTGTGTGACTTCCGCGGCCCCGTTCCGGAGTCCGCGCTCGCGGAGCTGATCGGCGCGCATGATGTGGTCCTGGGCGTCTTCGGGAACTCCAGGAAGGCGCAGACCGTCCTCGCGAACAAGGTCTGGCAGGGACTGGCCTGCGGCAAGCCTGTGATAACTCAGGCGTCGCCCGCTGTCGCCGAGCTCCAGCCCAGCGTGGGCGACCAGCTGGTGATCGTGGAGGACGCGCCCGCGCACCGGCTCGTCGACAGCCTCGCGGCCGCTCTTGTCCGATTGGGCCGCGTCGGAAGCGCCGACCCCAACCCGGAGAGCGCGCGACGGCTCGAAGATTACGTGGCGCGACGCTTCGCCGAGTTCGGTCCGGCCCTTCGCCGGCTGGCGGCCGGACGCGTGCGAGGCAGAGGCTGAAATCGCAGAGGACCGAGCCCTGATCCGTCACCAGGGGTTTACCTCTCGCCGGGTCGGGCGCAGAATTGGTGCACCGTTTCAACCGAACGGGTCCGTCGACGAAGGGAGACCGCCTATGGTGAGCATGGACCTCGCAAACCAGACCAAGCCGCTGACCGGAGCACGGACGAAGAGTTCGGACACCGCTTAGGCGGTCTTGGAACCACGAGAGCGGCGGCGCGAGGCGCCGTTCGGAGCGGGATCGGCGGACGCCGGTCCCGCTTTCCCGTTCTTGGCGCCCTACTCCAGCCCGAGCTCGGCAAGCCTCCTCTGCGGATCGAGCGGGACGCCCTCCCGGAGGAGGAGCTCCCGCATCAGATCCACCCTCCGCCCGGTCGCCCAGCGCCAGCGGACCAAGCGCAGGCCGGTCTGCTCGATGCGCCTGTCCCGTTCCGCCCGCGCCGCGAGCTCCTGCCGCACCTCGGGGAAGCGCTGGAACGCCGGATGCTGAAGCTTCTCGGCCCCGTCGGCCTCGCCGGCGATCGCGAGCTCCGGCCAGCAGAAGTCAAGCCGGGCGAGCACGCCGAACAGGTCGTGCACACGCAGCTGCAACTCCGGCGGGGGAGCCCCTGCGAGCGCCATCGTGGCCCGGCTGACCGACTCGAGCGGCGACTCGGAACGCCCGTCCGCGAACCCCGCCACCGCGAGAGAACGCCGTCGCTCCGCCGGATCGGTCAACAACCCGGCCGCCGCGATGAGTTCCACGCGGGACGTGAGTGGATCCCGATCGCCGAACGCCCCGGTGTGCAGGGCATGGTCGGCGAGCACGACCCCCTCCAGGAACGATGTCCGCCCGGCCAGCGCGGCCACCGTCTCTGCGACCGGGGTCACCGTGAGCCCGTGCTTGGGGACCGTCGCCGCCGATGTCCTCCGCCGATGCGAGACGACGCCGTGCGCGGCGCTCTCGGCCGAACCCGCGGCGAGGATGTGGATGGTGGCCGGCGGAGCGTTGAGCAGCGGGAGGCCGTGGATGAGCGCCGCCGACCAGTAGGCGAACACCGGCCTTCGGGCCCGCATCGCTGCGAAGAGTTGCAACCGCTCGAGCTGCTCTCTCCGCGAGCGCGATCGATCGATCTGACGGAGTGTGGCCTGGCGCCCCGGCTCGACGGCGCGGAGGTGCAGCCGATGGAGGCGGCCCGAGCTGGAGGACTCGTGCAGTGCTGTCATGTCGTCCAGCCTGGCGAGAGGCCCAGCCTCCCAGACGGGACGACGGAAATCTGTGGAGAACACGCCAGTGCGTCGCCCCTGTGGAGCGATTTCTACGGTCGCTGACGCACCCGCGACACGCCCGGGTTGCAGCATCGCTCCGCATCTGGCAAACTTGTCTGGTTCAACATTTCGGAACGAGTGCGCTGACGTGCGCTCCGAACGGATCACTGCCAGGCAGTGCATAGCCCGCCGCAGGCGCCTTCGGGCCCGCGGTCGGAGGTTAGGCCGCAGGCAGCAGGACATGCTCACAATCGACATCTTCGAAAAGCAGGGAATTCCTGTGCCTCGAGGCGTGCGTGAGTTGACAGAAGAATAGTGGCGTTTCCCACGCGTACGTCGCACTGCGTCCAATGCGAGCGCGGTTCGAAAGAGCCGTCTCGTACGACGCCATAACAAGAGAGAGAGTCAGACATGGCGGGACAGAAGATCCGCATTCGGCTTAAGTCGTATGACCACGAGGTCATCGACACCTCGGCGCGCAAGATCGTCGACACGGTGACCCGTGCAGGCGCGACCGTCGTCGGCCCGGTGCCGCTTCCCACCGAGAAGAACGTGGTGTGCGTCATCCGTTCGCCCCACAAGTACAAGGACAGCCGCGAGCACTTCGAGATGCGCACGCACAAGCGGCTCATCGACATCATCGACCCGACGCCCAAGGCCGTCGACTCGCTCATGCGTCTCGACCTGCCCGCCGACGTCAACATCGAGATCAAGCTCTAAGGGGGAGTGCCGCTATGTCCAACATCGAGACCAAGACCTCCAAGGGCCTCCTCGGTAAGAAGCTCGGCATGACCCAGGTCTGGGACGAGAACAACAAGCTCATCCCCGTCACCGTCATCGAGATCACGCCGAACGTCGTGACCCAGGTCCGCACCCCCGAGGTCGACGGCTACAACGGCGTCCAGATCGCCTACGGCCAGATCGACCCGCGCAAGGTCAACAAGCCGGCCGCCGGTCACTTCGACAAGGCCGGCGTCACGCCGCGCCGTCACCTGACCGAGGTCCGCACCGCTGACGCCGCCGAGTACTCGGCCGGCCAGGAGCTCACCGTGGACGCCACCTTCGAGGCCGGCCAGCTGGTCGACGTCGTCGGCACCTCCAAGGGCAAGGGCTTCGCCGGTGTCATGAAGCGCCACAACTTCCAGGGCGTCTCCGCTTCGCACGGTGCGCACCGCAACCACCGCAAGCCGGGCTCCATCGGCGCCTCCTCGACCCCGAGCCGTGTCTTCAAGGGCATGCGCATGGCCGGTCGCATGGGTGGCGAGCGCGTGACCGTCCTGAACCTCAAGGTCCAGGCCGTCGACGCCGAGAAGGGCCTGCTGCTCGTCAAGGGCGCCGTTCCCGGCGCTCGTGGCCGCATCGTTTTCGTCCGCAACGCAGTGAAGGGGGCCTAAGGTAAATGGCTACCTCGATTGACGTCGTCGACCTCAAGGGCAAGAAGGCCGGCTCCATCGAGCTTCCGGACTCCCTGTTCGACGTTCAGACCAACATCCCGCTGATCCACCAGGTCGTGACCGCCCAGCTTGCAGCAGCGCGCCAGGGCACGCACAAGACCAAGGGTCGTGGCGAGGTCTCCGGCGCCGGCCGCAAGCCGTTCAAGCAGAAGGGCACCGGCCGCGCTCGTCAGGGCTCGATCCGCGCTCCTCAGATGACCGGCGGTGGCGTCGTCCACGGACCGAACCCGCGCGACTACTCGCAGCGCACCCCGAAGAAGATGATCGCCGCTGCTCTGCTCGGCGCCCTCTCGGACCGCGCCCGCGGCAGCCGCATCCACGCCGTGCAGGCGTTCACGACCGGCGAGGCTCCCTCGACCAAGGCCGTCGTGGAGCTGCTCAGCGGCGTCGCGACCTCCCGCCACGTCCTCGTGGTGCTGGAGCGTGACGACGAGCTCGCTTTCAAGAGCGTGCGCAACGTCCCGTCCGTGCACGTGCTGACCTACGACCAGCTGAACGCCTACGACGTCCTGGTGAGCGACGACATCGTCTTCTCGCAGGCCGCCCTCGAGGGCTTCATCTCGTCCAAGACCAAGAAGGAAGAGGTGAACGCGTAATGGCCGCCGTCAACAAGGACCCGCGCGACATCATCATCGCCCCGGTCGTCTCCGAGAAGAGCTACGGCCTGATCGATGAGGGCAAGTACACCTTCCTCGTCGACACGCGTTCGAACAAGACCGAGATCAAGCTCGCCATCGAGTCGATCTTCAAGGTCGAGGTCGCGTCGGTGAACACCCTGAACCGTCAGGGCAAGACCCGCCGCACCAAGTTCGGCACCGGCAAGCGCAAGGACACCAAGCGTGCCATCGTCACGCTGAAGTCCGGTTCCATCGACATCTTCACGGCCGTCGGCTGAGACTAGAGGAAGACAGACATGGCTATTCGTAACTACAAGCCCACGACCCCCGGTCGTCGCGGCTCCTCGGTCGCCGACTTCGCCGAGATCACCCGGTCGACGCCGGAGAAGTCCCTTCTCCGTCCGCTGTCGAAGACCGGTGGCCGCAACAACCAGGGTCGCATCACGACCCGTCACATCGGTGGTGGCCACAAGCGCCAGTACCGCGTGATCGACTTCCGTCGCAACGACAAGGACGGCGTCAACGCCAAGGTCGCGCACATCGAGTACGACCCCAACCGCACCGCGCGCATCGCGCTGCTCCACTTCGTGGACGGCACCAAGCGCTACATCCTGGCTCCGGCCGGGCTGAAGCAGGGCGACGTGGTCGAGTCGGGCGCCGGCTCGGACATCAAGCCGGGCAACAACCTGCCGCTGCGCAACATCCCGACCGGTACCGTCGTGCACGCGATCGAGCTGAAGCCGGGCGGTGGCGCCAAGCTGGCCCGCTCCGCCGGCGCCTCGGTCCGTCTCGTCGCGAAGGACGGCCCCTACGCCCAGCTGCGCCTCCCCTCGGGCGAGGTCCGCAACGTCGACGTGCGCTGCCGCGCCACGATCGGCGAGGTCGGCAACGCCGAGCAGTCGAACATCAACTGGGGCAAGGCCGGCCGCATGCGCTGGAAGGGCGTCCGCCCGACCGTCCGCGGTGTCGCGATGAACCCGATCGACCACCCGCACGGTGGTGGTGAGGGCAAGACCTCCGGTGGTCGCCACCCGGTCAGCCCGTGGGGTCAGAAGGAAGGCCGCACGCGCCACCCCAACAAGGAAAGCGACAAGCTCATCGTCCGCCGCCGTAACGCCGGCAAGAAGCGTAAGTAGGAGTTCGAGAAGATGCCACGCAGTCTCAAGAAGGGCCCCTTCGTCGACGAGCACCTGTTTCGCAAGGTGGTCGCCGCGAACGAGGCCAACAGCAAGAACGTGATCAAGACCTGGTCGCGCCGCTCGATGATCGTCCCGGCCATGCTGGGTCACACCATCGCGGTGCACGACGGTCGCAAGCACATCCCGGTGTTCGTCACCGAGACCATGGTCGGTCACAAGCTCGGCGAGTTCGCGCCGACCCGCACCTTCCGTGGTCACGTGAAGGACGACAAGAAGGGTCGCCGCCGCTAACGCGGTGGCGTAAGGAGGAGAGAAATGGTGGAGTCGATCGCACGCGTGCGTCACATCCGCGTCACCCCCATGAAGGCCCGCCGCGTCGTCAACCTGATCCGCGGCAAGCAGGCCCAGGAGGCCCTGGCCATCCTGAAGTTCGCCCCGCAGAGCGCGAGCGAGCCGGTCTACAAGCTCGTCGCGTCGGCGATCGCCAACGCGCGCGTCAAGGCCGACCAGAGCAACACCTACCTGGACGAGCAGGACCTGTACGTGAGCCGCGCCTTCGTGGACGAGGGCACGACCCTCAAGCGGTTCCAGCCGCGTGCGCAGGGCCGCGCCTTCCGCATCAACAAGCGCACCAGCCACATCACGATCGTCCTCGCGACGCCGGATGAGGTTCAGGACGCCAAGGCCACGAAGAAGGCGAGCAACTAATGGGTCAGAAAGTCAACCCGTACGGCTTCCGTCTGGGAATCACCACCGACCACGTGTCGCGCTGGTTCTCCGACAGCACGAAGAAGGGTCAGCGTTACAGCGACTACCTCGCTGAGGACGTCAAGATCCGCACTCTGCTGAAGACGTCGCTCGACCGCGCGGGCGTGTCCCGCATCGAGATCGAGCGCACCCGCGACCGCGTCCGCGTCGACATCCACACCGCCCGTCCGGGCATCGTGATCGGTCGCCGTGGCGCCGAGGCCGAGCGCATCCGCGCCGACCTCGAGAAGCTCTCGGGCAAGCAGATCCAGCTGAACATCCTCGAGGTCAAGAACCCCGAGGCCGACGCCCAGCTCGTCGCTCAGGGCATCGCCGAGCAGCTCGCCGCACGCGTGGCCTTCCGCCGCGCGATGCGCAAGGGCCTGCAGGGCGCCCAGCGCGCCGGCGCCAAGGGTGTCCGCATCCAGGTGTCGGGCCGTCTCGGCGGCGCCGAGATGAGCCGCTCGGAGTTCTACCGCGAGGGTCGTGTGCCGCTGCACACGCTCCGCGCCAACATCGACTACGGCTTCTACGAGGCCAAGACCACCTTCGGTCGCATCGGTGTCAAGGTGTGGATCTACAAGGGCGACATCACGAACAAGGAGCTTGCCCGCGAGCAGGCCAACCAGAAGCCGTCGCGCGAGCGCAACGACCGTGACCGTCCGCGTCGCGGCGGTGGCCGGGGCAACGCTCCCGCCGCCGAGTCCGCGCCGGCCGCAGCAGGAGTTGAGGCATAACCATGTTGATCCCACGCAGAGTCAAGCACCGCAAGCAGCACCACCCCGGCCGTAGCGGCCAGGCGACCGGTGGCACGAAGGTCTCCTTCGGCGAGTTCGGCATCCAGGCCCTGACCCCCGCTTATGTGACCAACCGTCAGATCGAGTCCGCTCGTATCGCCATGACGCGTCACATCAAGCGTGGCGGCAAGGTGTGGATCAACATCTACCCGGACCGTCCGCTCACGAAGAAGCCGGCCGAGACCCGAATGGGTTCCGGTAAGGGTTCCCCCGAGTGGTGGGTCGCGAACGTCAAGCCGGGTCGGGTCCTCTTCGAGGTCTCCGGCGTCTCCGAGGAACTCGCTCGTGAGGCCATGACCCGTGCAATCCACAAGCTGCCCCTCAAGGCACGCATCATCAAGCGCGAGGAGGGCGACGCGTAATGGCGATCGGCACCAAGGAGCTCGCTCCCAGCGAGCTCGACACCTTTGAAGACGAGCGTCTGATCGACGAGCTGAAGAAGGCCAAGGAAGAGCTGTTCAACCTGCGCTTCCAGTCGGCCACCGGTCAGCTCGAGAGCCACGGCCGCCTGCGTGCGGTCAAGCGCGACATCGCTCGTATCTACACCGTGATCCGTGAGCGCGAGCTCGGGATCCGGGCGACCCCGGCTCCGGCCGAGGTGGCGCCTGCCAAGGCAGAGAAGAAGAGCAAGGCGAAGAAGGAGGCCGCTGAGGCTCCCGAGGTCGCCGAGACCGAGACTGAGGAGGCCAAGTAATGGCTGAGACCACCAAGGCTGCGGCCGCGGAGTCGGCGGCCGACGAGGCCCTCGTCCGTGGTTACCGCAAGGCCCGTCGCGGGTACGTCGTCAGCGACAAGATGGACAAGACCATCGTCGTCGAGGTCGAGGACCGCGTGAAGCACCCCCTGTACGGAAAGGTCATTCGCCGCACCTCCAAGGTGAAGGCGCACGACGAGAACAACACCGCCGGCATCGGCGACCTCGTTCTCATCAACGAGACCCGTCCGCTGAGCGCCTCCAAGCGGTGGCGCCTGGTTGAGATTCTGGAGAAGGCCAAGTGATTCAGCAGGAATCCCGACTCAAGGTCGCCGACAACACCGGCGCCAAGGAGCTTCTCGCCATTCGCGTCCTCGGCGGCTCGAGCCGTCGCTACGCCGGCCTGGGTGACGTCATCGTCGCCACGGTCAAGGACGCGATCCCTGGCGGCAACGTCAAGAAGGGCGATGTCGTCAAGGCCGTCGTCGTGCGCGTGCGGAAGAACACCCGCCGCCCGGACGGTTCCTACATCAAGTTCGACGAGAACGCCGCCGTGATCCTGAAGAACGACGGTGACCCCCGTGGCACCCGCATCTTCGGCCCGGTCGGCCGTGAGCTTCGCGACAAGAAGTTCATGAAGATCATCTCGCTGGCCCCGGAGGTGCTGTAACCCATGGCGAACATCAAGAAGGGCGACCTGGTCCAGGTCATCTCGGGCCGTTCGCAGGCCCGCGGTGGCGACCGTGGCAAGCAGGGTCGTGTCATCGAGGTCCTCGTGGAGAAGAACCGCGTGATCGTCGAGGGCGTCAACTTCGTGACCAAGCACGTGCGCGTCGGCCAGACGCAGCGTGGCACGAAGACCGGCGGCATCGAGACCCACGAGGCTCCGATCCACGTGTCCAACGTGGCGCTCGTCGACCCCGAGACCAAGAAGCCGACCCGCGTCGGCTTCCGCACCGAGACCGTTACGAAGGACGGCGTCACCAAGACGGTCCGCGTTCGTTACGCCAAGAAGTCTGGTAAGGACCTGTAATGACGGACACTGCAACGAGTGCTGGCAAAATCCAGCCTCGCCTGAAGCAGAAGTACAAGAACGAGATCGCCGCGAGCCTGTCCAAGGACTTCGGCTTCACGAACGTGCACCAGGTGCCCGGTCTCGTGAAGATCGTCGTCAACATGGGCGTCGGCGAGGCGGCTCGTGACGGCAAGGTGATCGACGGTGCGATCAACGACCTCACCCTGATCACCGGCCAGAAGCCGCAGGTCACCAAGGCCCGCAAGTCCATCGCGCAGTTCAAGCTGCGCGAGGGCCAGCCGATCGGCGCGCACGTCACGCTGCGCGGCGACCGCATGTGGGAGTTCCTCGACCGCCTGCTCTCGCTCGCGCTGCCCCGTATCCGGGACTTCCGCGGCCTGAGCGACAAGCAGTTCGACGGCAACGGCAACTACACGTTCGGTCTCACGGAGCAGTCGATGTTCCACGAGATCAACCAGGACCGGATCGACCGTGTCCGCGGTATGGACATCACGGTCGTGACCACCGCGAAGAACGACGACGAGGGTCGCGCGCTGCTCAAGCAGCTCGGGTTCCCGTTCCGTTCGAACGAGACGAGCAACTGACTCTAGTAGTCTTGTCTCTTTGTGGGCCGGCCGCCCGGCCGGCCCACTTCCACCACAGGTCGTCAGTCGTGTAACGGCTGCACGAAACCTGGTGAACAAAGGAATCTGCAATGACGATGACAGATCCGGTCGCAGACATGCTGACCAGACTGCGCAACGCGAACTCGGCGCACCACGACACCGTGTCGATGCCGCACTCCAAGCTCAAGGCCCACATCGCCGAGATCCTCACCAACGAGGGCTACATCTCCGGCTGGGAGGTCTCCGACGCCCGTGTCGGCCAGACCCTGACGCTCAACCTCAAGTTCGGTCCGAACCGTGAGCGCTCCATCGCCGGCATCAAGCGCGTCTCCAAGCCCGGCCTCCGCGTCTACGCGAAGTCCACGGAGCTCCCCAAGGTCCTCGGCGGCCTCGGCGTCGCCATCCTGTCCACCTCCTCGGGGCTCCTCACGGACCGCCAGGCTGAGAAGAAGGGCGTGGGTGGGGAAGTCCTCGCCTACGTGTGGTGATCCCGCCATGTCGCGTATTGGAAGACTGCCCATCGACATCCCCGCTGGGGTCGATGTGAAGATCGACGGTCAGACCGTCACTGTCAAGGGCCCGAAGGGCGAGCTCACGCTCACCGTCGCGAGCCCCATCGAGGCGAAGCTGGAGGAGGGCCAGGTCCTGGTCACCCGTCCGGACGACGAGCGCGCTTCGCGTTCGCTCCACGGCCTCACCCGCACCCTCATCAACAACAACATCATCGGCGTCACCCAGGGCTACTCCAAGGGCCTGGAGATCGTCGGCACCGGTTACCGCGTCGCGCAGAAGGGCGCGGGCGTCGAGTTCGCCCTCGGCTTCTCGCACCCGGTCAACGTGGAGCCGCCGGCCGGCATCACCTTCACGGTCGAGGGCAACAACAAGCTCACCGTGAGCGGGATCGACAAGCAGGCTGTGGGCGAGGTCGCCGCGAACATCCGCAAGATCCGCAAGCCCGAGCCGTACAAGGGCAAGGGTGTGCGTTACGCCGGCGAGGTTGTTCGTCGCAAGGCCGGAAAGGCTGGTAAGTAATCATGGCTCTGGGTACCAGAGGAAAGAGCAAGGCGGCCGCTCGCGACCGTCGTCACACCCGCCTGCGCAAGAAGATCGTGGGCACCGAGGTCCGTCCTCGCCTGGTCGTCACCCGCTCGGCCCGTCACGTCTTCGTCCAGATCGTGGACGACGCCAAGGGCCACACGCTGGCCTCCGCGTCGACGATGGAGGCCGACCTGCGCGGCTTCGACGGTGACAAGACCGCCAAGGCCCGCAAGGTCGGTGAACTGGTCGCTGAGCGCGCCAAGACCGCCGGTGTCGAGGCCGTGGTCTTCGACCGCGGCGGCAGCAAGTACGCCGGTCGCGTTGCGGCCGTCGCCGAAGGCGCTCGTGAAGGTGGGCTGAACCTGTGAGCGACGAGAACAACAAGGAGCAGACCGTGGCCGCTGAGGTAACGGAGACCGCGCAGCCGGTCGAGACCGCTGCGTCGACCGACAACAACCGTGAGCGCGAGCCGCGCCGCGGTGGCCGGGAGCGCAACCCCAACCGTGATCGCGGCAGCCGTGACGCCGACAAGAGCCAGTTCCTGGAGCGCGTCGTCACCATCAACCGCGTCTCCAAGGTCGTGAAGGGCGGTCGTCGCTTCAGCTTCACCGCTCTCGTGGTCGTCGGCGACGGCAACGGCCTGGTGGGCGTCGGCTACGGCAAGGCCCGCGAGGTGCCGCTGGCGATCTCGAAGGGCGTCGAGGAGGCGAAGAAGAACTTCTTCCGCGTCCCGCGCGTCGGCAACACCATCCCGCACCCGGTGCAGGGTGAGGCCGCCGCCGGCGTCGTCCTCCTGCGTCCGGCCGCCGCCGGTACCGGTGTCATCGCCGGTGGCCCGGTGCGCGCCGTCCTGGAGT
The DNA here is from genome assembly GCF_058806435.1 of Leifsonia sp. GW821-FHT13C09. Lineage (NCBI taxonomy): Bacteria > Bacillati > Actinomycetota > Actinomycetes > Micrococcales > Microbacteriaceae > Leifsonia > Leifsonia sp. GW821-FHT13C09. Next base: position 278,089 of record NZ_JBXAPS010000004.1, read on the forward strand.
GCGCCGGCATCCACGACGTGCTGAGCAAGTCGCTCGGCTCGTCCAACACGATCAACATCGTGCACGCGACCGTCGAGGCGCTGCAGCAGCTCGAGGAGCCCCGTGCCGTCGCAGCTCGCCGTGGTCTCGACTACGACCAGGTCGCGCCCGCGCGCCTGCTGCGTGCCGAGGCCGAGGCGGCCGAGGCCGCTGCTGCCGCCAAGAAGGCAGAGAAGGTAGGTGCCTGATGGCCGCGCGCCTGAAGATCACGCAGATCAAGTCGAAAGTGAGCGAGAAGCAGTACCAGCGCGACACGCTGCGCAGTCTGGGACTGAAGCGCATCGGTGACGTCGTCGTCCGCGAGGACACCCCGCAGAACCGCGGGTACGTCAACACCGTCGCTCACCTGGTGAAGGTTGAGGAGATCGACTAATGGCTGACGACAAGCCGACCACTGAGGCTGCCGCCGCCGAGAAGCCGGCCGCCAAGAAGAGCACCGCCAAGGCTGCCGCCGACAAGCCGGCCGCCGCGAAGGCTCCGGCCAAGAAGGCTCCGGCGAAGGCCGCTGCCGACAAGGCCGCCGCAAGCACCAAGGACGAGACCGTCGCCGCCCCGGCGAAGAAGGCCCCGGCCAAGAAGGACGTCGCGGAGCCCCGCGAGCAGGTCCTCAAGGTGCACCACCTCCGTCCCGCCGCGGGCGCCAAGAAGGACAAGACCCGCGTCGGACGCGGTGAGGGTTCCAAGGGCAAGACCGCGGGCCGTGGCACGAAGGGCACCAAGGCCCGCTACCAGGTCCGCCCGGGCTTCCAGGGCGGTCAGCTCCCGTTCCACATGCGTTCGCCGAAGCTGCGCGGGTTCAAGAACCCGTTCCGCGTCGAGTACCAGGTGGTCAACCTCGAGAAGCTGGCCGAGCTGTACCCGGCCGGTGGCGATGTCACCATCGCCGACCTCGTCGCCAAGGGCGCCGTTCGCAAGAACGAGAAGGTCAAGGTTCTCGGTAACGGGGACATTGCGGTTAAGCTGAACGTTGCGGTCGACAAGGTCTCCGGCTCTGCCGAGCAGAAGATCGTCGCCGCTGGTGGCTCCGTCAAGTAAGTAGCCGCCCGTAAAGCAGCGCAGTCGGGTGGCCGGGACTCCCGGTCACCCGACTGACTCTTACAGGAAAGCAGGACGCACTTTTGTTTAGCGCCGTCGCGCGGATCTTCCGCACCCCGGACCTCCGCCGGAAGATCTTCTTCACGCTGGGGATCATCGCCCTGTTCCGGCTGGGCTCCTTCATCCCTGCGCCGTTCGTCGACTTCGCCAACGTGCAGACCTGTCTGAACGCCAACCAGGACACCTCGGGGCTCTACTCCCTGGTCAACCTCTTCTCCGGTGGCGCTCTCCTCAAACTCTCGATCTTCGCGCTCGGCATCATGCCGTACATCACCGCGTCGATCATCGTGCAGCTTCTCCGCGTGGTCATCCCGCGCTTCGAGACCCTCTACAAGGAGGGCCAGGCCGGCCAGGCGAAGCTCACGCAGTACACGCGCTATCTCACGATCGCGCTGGGCGTCCTCCAGTCGACGACCCTCATCACCGTCGCCCGTTCGGGCGCCCTCTTCGGCACCACGGCCGTCTCCCAGTGCACGCAGCTGATCACCGACGACTCCTGGTACGCCATCATGCTCATGGTCATCACGATGACCGCCGGCACCGGCCTCATCATGTGGATGGGCGAGCTCGTCACCGAGCGCGGCATCGGCAATGGCATGTCCCTCCTGATCTTCACCTCCATCGCCGCGCAGTTCCCGAGCTCCCTGTGGGCGATCGGCCAGTCGCAGAGCATCGAGGTGATGTTGGTGGTGATCGCGATCGGTCTGCTGATCGTCGCCGCGGTCGTGTTCGTCGAGCAGTCGCAGCGCCGCATCCCCGTGCAGTACGCCAAGCGCATGGTCGGTCGCCGCACCTACGGCGGCAACAACACGTACATCCCGATCAAGGTGAACATGGCGGGCGTCGTGCCGGTCATCTTCGCGTCGTCGCTGCTGTACCTGCCGGCCCTGATCGCCCAGTTCAACCAGCCGGCCGCCGGCAAGGCCCCGGCCCCGTGGGTGACCTGGATCACGAACTACCTGACCAAGGGCGACCACCCGCTCTACATGCTGCTCTACTTCCTCCTGATCGTCGGCTTCACGTACTTCTACGTCGCGATCACGTTCAACCCGGAGGAGGTCGCCGACAACATGAAGAAGTACGGCGGCTTCATCCCCGGCATCCGGGCGGGCCGCCCCACCGCCGAGTACCTCGACTACGTGCTGACGCGCGTGACGCTGCCCGGCTCGATCTACCTCGGCATCATCGCCCTGATCCCGCTGATAGCGTTCGCATTGCTCGGCGCCAGCCAGAACTTCATGTTCGGCGGCACGTCCATCCTCATCATCGTCGGTGTGGGACTCGAGACGGTCAAGCAGATCGACTCCCAGCTCCAGCAACGGCACTACGAAGGGCTTCTGCGTTGACCCGTATGCTGATCGTCGGACCTCCCGGAGCGGGCAAGGGCACTCAGGCCTCCCGCATCACCAGCACGTACGGGATCCCCGACATCTCCACGGGCGACATCTTCCGGGCGAACATCAAGAACGAGACCCCGCTCGGCCAGCAGGTCAAGGCGATCGTCGACGCGGGCGACTACGTTCCGGACAGCCTCACCAACCAGCTCGTCACCGACCGCCTGGCGGAGGACGACGCGAAGGACGGCTTCCTCCTCGACGGCTATCCGCGCACGCTCGAGCAGGTGAAGTACCTCGACGAGCTGCTGGCCTCCCAGGGCCACGAGCTCGGCGCGGTGATCCAGCTCGTCGCGGATCAGGACGAGATCGTCGCGCGCCTCACCAAGCGCGCACAGGAACAGGGTCGCGCCGATGACTCCGAGGACGCTATCCGGCACCGCCAGGAGGTGTACGTCCGCGAGACGTCGCCGCTGATCGACGTGTACCGCGACCGCGGTCTGCTGGTCGAGGTGGACGGGCTGGGCGACATGGACGAGGTCGCGGCGCGCATCCGTGCGGCGCTCGCCGAGCGCGGCATCCACCCGCTGGAGGGCGCCGGCGAGCCGGTCGCCTGAACAGCTCCATGGCTTTCCGACGGTCGTTCTACAAGTCGCCCGCCCAGCTCCGACTGATGGTCGCGCCGGGCCGGGCGACGGCCGCGTCCCTGGACGCCGTCGCCGCGGCGGTCGCCGCAGGCGTCTCGACGCTCGAGCTCGACCGGATCGCGGAGGCCGCGATCGAGGCGGCCGGCGGCACGTCCAACTTCAAGCTGGAGGCCGGCTACCACCACACGATCTGCGCGTCGGTCAACGACGAGGTCGTGCACGGCATCCCCGGCTCGCGCATCCTGCAGCCGGGGGACATCCTCTCGGTCGACAGCGGCGCCATCCAGGAGGGCTGGAACGGCGACGCGGCGCGCACGTTCGTGCTTCCCGACCCGGCGAATCCGGAGCGCGTCGCCGAGCGGCAGAAGCTCTCCGAGGTCACCGAGCAGTCGCTGTGGCACGGCATCGCCCGGCTCGCGACCGCGCGGCACCTCAACGAAGTGGGCGAGGCGATCGAGGACCACATCATGTCGCAGGGCGACTACGGCATCCTCACCGACTACATCGGCCACGGGATCGGGCGCCGGATGCACGAGGAGCCGCCGGTGTTCAATTACCGGGTGCGCTCGAAGGGCCCCGAAGTGCGCCCCGGGCTCGTGGTCGCGATCGAGCCGATGGTCGTCCTGGGGGAGCAGGACACCTACGTGAAGGACGACGGCTGGACCGTCGCCACCGAGGACGGTTCGGCCGCGGCGCACTGGGAGCACAGCGTGGCGGTGCACACCGACGGCATCTGGGTGCTGACGGCCCTCGACGGCGGGGCTGCGGAGCTCGCGCCGTTCGGGATCACGCCTACGCCCATCCCGTGACCGGCGATTCCGGGCCTGTTCGCTCAGAGCAGTCGCGGATGATAACCCAGAATTGGCGAAATGCGCCGGTATCCCATAAGATTGATCCTTGGTGTCTTAGGCGTGCTTTCTGCATGTCCGGCACCAGTCAACGCACGACCAGCAAACCACTACTAGTAGCGACAGTGAGGCTATGGCCAAAAAAGACGGTGTCATCGAGATCGAAGGATCTGTGATCGAGGCGCTCCCCAACGCGATGTTCCGCGTGGAGCTCACCAACGGTCACAAGGTTCTTGCCCACATCTCCGGCAAGATGCGCCAGCACTACATCCGTATCCTCCCTGAGGACCGCGTGATCGTGGAGCTGAGCCCCTACGATCTGACCCGCGGCCGGATCGTCTACCGCTACAAGTAACGGATTGCTGTAAGTAACGGCCCCGCCACCGGGTAGCCCCTGGCGAGGTACGAGGACAGCGAACAAAGGTAACAACTATGAAGGTCAACCCCTCCGTCAAGAAGATCTGCGACAAGTGCAAGGTCATCCGTCGCAACGGCCGGGTCATGGTCATCTGCGAGAACCCGCGCCACAAGCAGCGCCAGGGCTGATCGCAGCCAGCAAGACTCAACTGAATAACGAAGCGATCCCAGAACCCGCAACCGTCTAGCGCGGCTGCGGGGGACACCCTCGGAGGAGGCCGGGGCACCGGGATCGCTGAAGACCTCCACTCATCACAGGAGAAGCCACACCATGGCACGTCTAGCAGGCGTCGACATCCCGCGCGAGAAGCGCGTGGAGGTCGCACTCACCTACATCTACGGCGTCGGGCGCACGCGTGCGCTGCAGACCCTTCGCGAGACCGGGATCTCCGGCGACATCCGCGTCAAGGACCTGACCGACGACCAGCTCGTCGCACTGCGCGACTTCATCGAGGGCAACTTCAAGGTCGAGGGTGACCTCCGCCGTGAGGTCGCCGCCGACATCCGCCGCAAGGTCGAGATCGGCAGCTACGAGGGCATCCGCCACCGCAAGGGCCTCCCGGTCCGCGGCCAGCGAACCAAGACGAACGCGCGCACCCGCAAGGGACCGAAGCGCACGGTCGCCGGTAAGAAGAAGGCTCGCTAGGCCGACAACAGGACTGAAGGAGAAACAAAATGGCAGCACCCAAGTCGGCCGCTCGCAAGCCGCGCAAGAAGGAAAAGAAGAACATCGCTGTGGGCCAGGCCCACATCAAGAGCACCTTCAACAACACCATCGTCTCGATCACCGACACCACCGGTGCGGTCATCTCGTGGGCGTCCTCCGGTGGAGTTGGCTTCAAGGGCTCGCGCAAGTCCACCCCGTTCGCCGCGCAGCTGGCAGCCGAGTCGGCCGCCCGCCAGGCGCAGGAGCACGGGATGAAGAAGGTCGACGTCTTCGTCAAGGGCCCGGGCTCGGGCCGCGAGACCGCGATCCGCTCGCTCCAGGCCGCCGGCCTCGAGGTGGGCTCGATCAACGACGTCACTCCGCAGGCGCACAACGGCTGCCGCCCGCCGAAGCGTCGCCGCGTCTAGTTCTCTTCCACGTCCGCCCAGGCGGCGGTCCACCCGGGCCGCCGCCTGACGGCGTGACGAACCCCACCTCACTCACGCGAGTGTCATATAGCGGACACTCAGCCGAAAGGAATCAATAGTGCTCATTGCACAGCGTCCTACGCTCACCGAAGAGAACATCTCCGAGTTCCGGTCGCGGTTCGTCATCGAGCCGCTCGAGCCGGGCTTCGGCTACACCCTCGGCAACTCGCTGCGCCGCACCCTGCTCTCCTCCATCCCCGGCGCCGCCGTGACCAGCATCCGCATCGACGGCGTGCTGCACGAGTTCAGCACCGTCCCGGGTGTCAAGGAGGATGTCACCGAGATCATCCTGAACATCAAGGGTCTGGTCGTCTCCAGCGAGCACGACGAGCCGATCACCGCCTACCTCCGCAAGACCGGCTCCGGCCAGGTCACCGCGGCCGACATCTCGGCTCCGGCGGGCGTGGAGATCCACAACCCCGAGCTGGTCATCGCGACGCTCAACGACAAGGCGAAGTTCGAGGTCGAGCTGACCATCGAGCGCGGCCGCGGCTACGTCTCGGCCCAGCAGAACCGCAACGAGTACAGCGAGGCGGGCCAGATCCCGATCGACTCGATCTACTCCCCGGTCCTCAAGGTCACCTACCGCGTCGAGGCCACCCGTGCCGGCGAGCGCACCGACTTCGACCGCCTCGTGGTCGACGTCGAGACCAAGCCGGCGATCAGCCCGCGCGACGCGATCGCGTCCGCCGGCCGTACGCTCACCGAGCTGTTCGGTCTGGCCCGCGAGCTCAACAGCGCGGCCGAGGGTATCGAGATCGGCCCCGCGCCGGTCGACCAGGTGCTCAGCTCCGAGCTGTCGATGCCGATCGAGGACCTCGACCTGTCGGTCCGCTCGTACAACTGCCTCAAGCGTGAGGGCATCAACACCGTCAGCGAGCTCGTCTCGCTTTCGGAGACGCAGCTCATGAACATCCGCAACTTCGGCCAGAAGTCGGTGGATGAGGTCAAGGACAAGCTGACCGAGATGGGCCTGTCGCTCAAGGACTCGGTTCCCGGATTCGACGGCGCCCACTTCTACAGCGGGTACGAAGAAGACGAATCCACCATCTGAGGCCGCGTCAGCGAAGCCTTCGACTTTTCACTACTGGAGATAACCGATCATGCCTAAGCCCACCAAGGGCCCCCGCCTCGGAGGCGGTCCCGCGCACGAGCGCCTCATGCTCGCCAACCTGGCCGCTGCGCTGTTCACGCACAAGAGCATCAAGACGACCGAGACCAAGGCCAAGCGCCTGCGTCCCTACGCCGAGCGTCTGATCACGTTCGCGAAGCGCGGCGACCTGCACGCCCGCCGTCGCGTGCTCGCGGTCATCGGCGACAAGACCGTCGTGCACGAGCTCTTCACGGAGATCGCGCCGCTGGTCGCCGAGCGCGAGGGCGGCTACACCCGCATCACCAAGCTCGGTTTCCGCAAGGGCGACAACGCGCCCATGGCGCAGATCGAGCTCGTGCTCGAGCCCGTCACCCCGAAGGCGAAGCCGGCCAAGAAGGCCGCAGCCCCGAAGGCCGCTCCGGCCGAGGAGCCCGTCGCCGAGGAGACCCCCGCCGAGGACACCGCCGCCGAGGACACTGCGTCCGAGGAGACCACCGCCGCTGAGGCCGAGGTCGTCGAGGAGGCCACCGGCGACGCCGAGGCCGCCGAGGAGACCACCGCCGAGGCGGAGGCCGAGAAGGCCTGAGCCTTCCGCATCCTGTCGAAAGAGCCCCGCATCCGATCGGATGCGGGGCTCTTTCGCGACCTGGCGGGGTCAGTGCGACTGGTGCTGCGCGGTGAGCCGGACCGGGATGTTGGCGGCGCCGAAGCCGTCATAGCGGCCGCGGCGCTCCACCAGCTCGAAGAAGACGGCGCCGACCGTCTCCGTGTAGCAGTGCAGGTACTCGCCTGACGCGTCGCGGTCGTAGAGCAGCCCGGCGTCCCGCAGGCGTTCCAGCTCGCCGGGCGCCAGCTCGAAGCGCGCGGCGAGATCGTCGTAGTAGTTCGCCGAGACCGGGATCGTTCGCAGGCCACGCGCCCGCGCTCGGCCGATCAGCCCGTGGAGGTCGTCGCAGGCGATCGCGACGTGCTGTGCGTGCCGCTGCGTGGACGTGCGCTCGGCGAAGGGGGGTACGACATTCAGCGCGAGGCGTACCGAGCCGTCGGTCGAGCGGAGCACCTGGCTCCGGACCAGGCCCGCGGGACCGGGCAGCTCCGCCGACGACTCGCGCGTCAGCCCGAGGGCGGTGCCGTAGAACAGCACGGCCTCCTCGATGTCTGCCGCCGGCTCCGTGAGGTTGACGTGGTCGATGCCGCGGATCGCGGGATCGGCGATGCCCCGACCGCCGCTGAACTCGTCGGGCCACGCCTCCCCGCTCTCCGGGCCGCTGATCAGGATCTCCGTGCCGTCCGGCGCGAGCACGGCCGGGAGGTCGGCCTCCCCGGTGAGCACGCGGCGGTGCGCGCGCTGCGCCCCGAGGCGCTGCGCCCGCGAAGCGGCCTCTTCCGGCCGGTCGGCGCGGATGCCGAAGCCTGCGACATGCGGGCTCGTGCCCGCGGCGTTGTGCTCGTTGAGGACGATCCGCGCTCCGGCGGCCGCGTAGAGCCAGGCCGGTTTCGTGACGTGGCGGCCGCGCGGCGCGAAGCCGATCCGCTCCAGCACGGCGGCGACGGCGTCGGTGTCCTGCGCCTTGACCTCCACCTGGTCGAGCCCACGGGGCTCGGCCGCCGCACCGGCCGCGTCGGATCGCAGTGCGTCCTCCAGGACGGTCAGCGAGCGCAGGGCGTGCCGGGCGGTGCGGGCCGGGTCGGTCTGCCGGAAGACGTCGTTGAAGACCTCCAGCGAGAGCGGGCCGGTGTAACCGGCTCGCAGGGTGTGGCCGACGAACGCCGGCAGGTCGAAACCGCCCTCGCCGGGGAAGAGCCGATAGTGCCGGCTCCAGGACAGCACGTCCATCGACAGCAGCGGGGCGTCCGCGAGCTGCACGAAGAAGATCTTCGAGCCGGGGATCCGCTCGATGTCCGAGGGGTCGTGGCCTCGGGAGAGGATGTGGAAGCTGTCCAGGCACACGCCGAGCGCGGGATGGTCCGCGCGCTCCACGATCCGCCAGGCCCGCCGGTAGTCGTCGATGAACCGGCCCCAGGCCAGGGCCTCGAACGCGAGGCGCTTGCCGTGCAGCTCGGCTCGGTCGGCGAGCCGCGCGAGCTGCGCGGCCGACACCGCGTCGTCGTCGACGGAGGCCGTGGCGACATTGCTGCACACCAGAATCGTGTCGACGCCGAGCCGGTCCATGAGCACGAACTTCGCCTCGGCGCGGCGCAGCACCTGCGCGAACTCCTGCTCGGTCACCCCCTCGGCGTCGCGGAACGGCTGGTACAGCGCGATCTCCACGCCGAGCCGGTCGCACAGCGCCCGCACCTCCTCCGGCGACTGCGGTGCGGCGATCAGGTCGGGCTCGAAGATCTCCACCGCGTCGAACCCGGCGTCGGCGATGGCGTGCAGCTTGTCGACCAGCGTCCCTGACAGGCAGACCGTCGCGATGGAGGTGCGCATCAGCGGCCCTCCCGGATCATCGCGGCGAAGTGGGCGCGCATCCGCTCCCGGTCGGGCTCGGCGCCGGTGATGAGCCGGAACGCGTCGGCCGCCTGGCCGACGGCCATCCCGCCGCCGTCGAGCGTGCGGCAGCCGGCCTCCCGTGCCGCGCGGAGGAGCTCGGTGTCGACCGGCCGGTAGACGACGTCCGCCACCCAGAGGTCCGAGTGCAGCAGTGCTGCGGCGAGGGGGATGCCGGGATGGGTGTGCATGCCGACGAAGCTGGCGTTGACCACGCCGGTGACCGGACGCGCCGTGTCGCGGAGAACCGCGGGGACAGCGTCCGACGAGACGCCTGCTGCTGAGGCCTCCGGGAACCGGGACGCGAGCGAGACGGCAAGGCGGTCGGCGCGGGCGGCGTCGAGGTCGACCACCGTCAGCCGGGCGGCGCCCGCCTCCAGCAGCGCCGCGGACACGGCGGCCCCGGCGCCGCCGCCGCCGATCACGACGACGTGACCGAGGTCGGCGCCGGGGAGGCCATCGCGGAGGGCGGAGGCGAAACCGGTGACGTCGGTGTTGTGCCCGACCCGCCGCCCGCCCGCGAGCAGCACGGTGTTGACCGAGCCGATCGCCGCCGCCGAGGGGGTGACCTCGTCGAGGTGGGCGAGGACGCGCTGCTTGCAGGGGTGGGTGATGTTGAGGGCGTCGAAACCCAGGAGAACGGCCGCGTCGAGGACGCGGGCGATCATCGCGTCGGAGTTGGTCGAGTCGGGGTCGATCGCGCCGTCGAGCGCCAGCAGGTCGAGGGGCCGGTAGAGGTAGCGGAGCCCCTGTTCGTCGGCCTCTCGCTCGTGCAGCGGAGGCGTCAGCGACGGCAGCACGCCCTCGCCCAGGAGCCCGACCAGGTACGACTCTCCGACTACGCTCATCCGTCCTCCTCGACCATCGCGCGCTTGACAAAGGGCTGCGAGGTTTCTTAACGTACCAGATAGTTCATTAGCGAGGAGGCAGGATGGCCCGGCTGGATCACGAGCGGATCCGCGATGCGGAGCGCACTCGTGCCGAGATCCTCGCCGTGGCGACCCAGGAGTTCGCCGATCGTGGCTACTCCGGCGCCCGCGTGGACGAGATCGCGCGCCGGATGAGCACCACCAAGCGCATGATCTACTACTACTTCGGCGGCAAGGAGCAGCTCTACGTGAGCGTGCTGGAGGCCGCCTACGCCGAGATGCGCGGCTACGAGCAGCAGCTCGACGTGTCCGATCTCGAGCCGGTGGAGGCCATTCGCGCCATCGCCGAGCGGACCTTCGACCACCACACCAGCCGGCAGGACTTCGTCCGGCTCGTGGCGATCGAGAACATCCACCGTGCCGCGTTCCTGCGCGAGGTGGGCGAGCCGGAGAGCCTCGCGCTCCCGGCCCTGGAGCTGATCGACGAGGTGCTGCGCCGCGGCCGGGCCGCCGGCCTGTTCCGCGACGACCTCGACGCCACGGACGTGCACCTGGCGATCAGCTCCTTCTGCGTCTTCCCGGTGGCCAACCGCCACACGTTCGGGTACCTCTTCGGCCGCGATCTGCTGAACCAGGCGCGCGCCCCGCACTACCGGCGGATGCTCGGCGACATGATCGTCGCGCTCCTGACCGCGGACCGTTGACCCGTGCCGGGCGCGCCCGGCACGGATCGAATAGCTACGAAAGAAACGAGTGTCGACGATGACCACCCTCGCTCCTTCCCCCACGCGCACCCGCACACCTGTGCGCGCGGCCTTCGCCGGATTCCTCGGCTCGGCCGTCGAGTACTACGACTTCTTCATCTTCGGGTCGGCGGCCGCGCTGATCTTCCCGCACGTGTTCTTCCCCGACGCCGACACCACCGCGCGGGTGATGTCGTTCGCGACGTTCGGCTTCGCCTACGTGGCGCGGCCGATCGGCGCGGTGATCCTGGGGCACTTCGGCGACCGGATCGGTCGCAGGAAGGTGCTGGTCTTCACGCTCGCGCTGATGGGCTTCTCGACGTTCGCGATCGGCTGCCTGCCCACGTTCTCCGCGGTCGGCTGGCTCGCGCCCGTCCTGCTGGTGCTCTGCCGGCTGCTGCAGGGGCTGTCCGCCGCGGGCGAGCAGGCCGGCGCGAGTTCCATGACACTGGAGCACGCTCCCGAACGGCGCCGCGCCTTCTTCACCTCGTGGACGCTGACCGGCACCCAGGGCGGCCAGGTGCTGGCGGCCATCGCGTTCATCCCGATCATGGCGATGCCGGAGGACGTGCTGTACTCCGTCGGCTGGCGCATCCCGTTCTGGCTGTCTGCCGTCGTGGTGGTCGTGGCGTTCGTCGTGCGTCGGTCGCTGCCGGAGTCGCCGGAGTTCGTCAGCGCCGCGGAGGGCGGCGAGATCGAGAAGCTGCCGCTGGTCGGCCTGCTGCGCTCGCACTGGCGTGACGTGCTGCGTGTGGTGGTTCTCGCCATGATCGCCGCGGTCTCCACGGTGTTCGGCAACCTCGCGATCGCGTACGGGACGGACGCCGGGCTGGAGGCGTCGGTGACGCTCTGGCTGGTCGTCGTCGCGAACATCGTGGCACTCGTCACGCAGCCGCTGTTCGGGATGCTGGCCGACCGGATCGGCCGCAAGCCCGTGTTCATCTACGGCGCACTGGCCAGCGCGGCGCTGATGCCGTTCTACCTGCGCTCGATGTCGGGGTCCGAGGTCGGGGTCACGTTCCTGCTCGCCGTCGCGGTGTTCTCCTGCGGGTATGCCGCCGCGAACGCGGTCTGGCCGTCGTTCTACAACGAGATGTTCCCGCGCGAGGTGCGCTTCTCCGGCGTCGCGATCGGGACGCAGCTGGGCTTCCTGATGGCCGGCTTCGCACCCACGATCGTGACGGCGATGGGTGGCACCGGGCCGGACGGCTGGATCGTCATCTCGGTGTTCACGGCGGTGATCGCGGTGGTCGTGACGCTGGCGGCGCTGACGGCGCGGGAGACGGCGCGGACGCCCACGGCGGAACTCGGTCGTCGCTAGGCTGTGCCGTCGCTAGGCCGCGTCGTCGGTAGGCTGGCGGGATGCCCGGGACAGAGACGATCGACGAGGACCTCCGACCGCTGAGCGAGCGCGTGGCGGCGCCGCCGACGTACCGGCCGCGGCATCCCCTGGTCGCCGAGTGGCGCCCGATCACCGAGGCGGACATCGACGCGGTGCTCGCCGTGCTGCGCGCGAGCGACGCGGCCGACCACCCGAACTACCTGACCACGCGGGAGGAGCTGGAGGACGAGCTCGCCTTCAGCTTCCTCGATCGGGAGCGGGACACCCTCCTCGCCGTCGGCCACGACGGGGCGGTGCTGGCGGTCGGCTCGGTGCTGGAGCCGCCGCGGCAGGTCTCGCTGGTGCGCGAGTTCATGAACGGCACGGTGCACCCCGCACATCGCGGGAAGGGCATCGGGCGCGAACTGATCGCCTGGCAGCGGGCGCGCGGGGAGCAGAAGCTGGCCGCGCTCGACGCCGTGCTGCCGGGCTGGCTGGTGGGCTACGCCGACCGGCGCGCGCCGGAGCGTGAGCGGCTGCTGACGGCCGCGGGGTTCACGGCGGTGCGCTGGTTCCACACCATGGAGCGCGACCTGGCGGAGCCGATCCCGCAGGTCGCCCCGACGGAGGACGTGCGGATCGTGCCGTACACGAGCGACCTCGCCGACGCGGTCCATGCGGCGCGGGACGAGGCGTTCCGCGACCACTGGGGGAGCCAGCCGCTGAGCGACGAGCAGTGGGCCTCGCTGATCGGCGGGACGTTCGCTCCCGACGTGTCGTTCGTCGCGCTGGCGGGCGCGGAGGTCGCGGGCGTCATCCTCTGCGACGTGAACGAGGACGACTGGCCCGGGCAGGGTTTCTCCGGCCCCTACATCTCGACCGTCGCCGTCACCCGGGCGCACCGGGGCCGCCGGATCGCGCCGGCGCTGCTCGGCGCTGTGCTCACCGAGAGCGCGCGCCGCGGCTGGCAGAAGGCCGTCCTCGATGTGGACGCCGCCAGCCCGACCGGGGCCGACAGCCTCTACACCGGGATGGGGTTCGTCACGACGTTCGGCGAGACCGCACTGGTCCGGGAGTACTGAGCCGGCGTTCCCTAGAATCGAGGGATGACCGACCAGGCGACGCGATTCCGGCTCGACATCGCCTACCAGGGCACCGACTTCAACGGCTGGGGCCGTCAGCCCGCCCTCCGCACCGTGCAGGGCGAACTGGAGGCCGCGCTCGCCACGATCTTCCGGCGCGCGGGCGAGGCTCCGCTGCTGACCGTGGCCGGCCGTACCGACGCCGGCGTGCACGCGCGTGGGCAGGTGGCGCACGTCGACCTGTCGCCCGAGCAGGTCGCCGTGCTGCGCAAACCGCACGGCAAGCGGCCTCCGCTGACCGCGCGCGAAGCGCTGGCCCGCCGCCTGAACGGCATCCTCGGCCCGGTCGCCGACGTGGTGGTCCTGCGCGCGGGTGAGGCCCCGACCGGCTTCGACGCGCGGTTCTCGGCGGTCTGGCGACGCTACGAGTACCGGGTGGCCGACCGCCTGGCGCTGCGGGACCCGCTGCAGCGGCATCGCACCGCGTGGGTCTCGGCGGACCTCGACGCCGACGCGATGGACATCGCCGCGCACGGGTTGCTCGGCCTCCACGACTTCGCGAGCTACTGCAAGGCGCGCGAGGGCGCGACCACGATCCGCACCCTCCTCGACTACGCGTGGCGGCGCGACGACGACGGCGTGCTGGTGGGGGAGGTCGTGGCCGACGCGTTCTGCCACAGCATGGTCCGCGCGCTCGTGGGCGCGTGCGTCGAGGTCGGCGAGGGGTCGCAGACGCCGGGGGACCTGGTCGAGCTCCGCGACCAGCGGGTCCGCACCAGCGCCTTCAAGGTGATGCCGGCCCGCGGGCTGACGTTGATGGAGGTCGGCTACCCGGACGAGGCCGAGCTCGCGATGCGCGCGGAGCAGACCCGCGGGCTGCGGTCGCTCTGAGCCCGGTTTGACCCCCTCCGGGCGTGTCGCGTAGTATTGACCCTTGGTGTCGCCGCCTCACTGCGGCGCGACACACGAACGTGAGCCCTCCACCGGCTTCGGTTCCCGCCTCATCGAGACGGCAACCCCCATCGGAGTGGGATTCACGAACTCCTCCGTTCGATACAGAAAGCAGCCACTACTGTGACGCGCACTTACACCCCGAAGGCAGACGAGATCCAGCGCGACTGGGTCGTCATCGACGCGACCGATGTCGTGCTCGGCCGTCTCGCCAGCCACACCGCCGCCCTCCTGCGCGGCAAGCACAAGGCGACCTTCGCCCCCCACATGGACATGGGCGACTTCGTCATCATCGTGAACGCCGACAAGGTGGCCCTCACCGGCCAGAAGGCGGCTCAGAAGAAGGCCTACCGCCACTCGGGCTACCCGGGCGGCCTCAAGGCGACCACGTACTCGGAGCTCCTCGAGAAGAACCCGGTCCGCGCCGTCGAGAAGGCCGTCCGCGGCATGCTGCCGAAGACCTCCCTCGGTCGGGCCCAGCTCCGCAAGCTGAAGGTCTACACCGGAAGCGAGCACCCGCACGCCGCCCAGCAGCCGAAGCAGTACACGCTCGGCCAGGTCGCCCAGTAAGCGATCCAGACCTTCACGACTGACTTAAAGACAAAGGATTATCACCACCGTGGCGAAGATCGCAGACAGCATCGACTCGGCCCAGGCCGAGAACGTCGAGTCCTACTCGACCGAGACCCCCGAGAGCGCGGCCCCGGCCGCCCCGCGTCCCGTCCTCTCCGTGCCCGGCGCAGCCGTCGGCCGCCGCAAGGAGGCCATCGCCCGTGCGCGCCTGGTCCCCGGCTCCGGCACCATCACGGTCAACGGGCGTGAGTTCGCGGACTACTTCCCGAACAAGCTGCACCAGCAGCTGATCACCGACCCGTTCAAGGTCCTCGACCTCATCGGCTCGTACGACGTCGTCGCCCGCATCACCGGCGGCGGCCCCTCGGGCCAGGCCGGCGCGCTGCGCCTCGCCATCGCCCGCGCGCTGAACGAGATCGACCGTGAGAACAACCGCCCGACCCTCAAGAAGGCCGGCTTCCTCACCCGCGACGCCCGCGTGACCGAGCGCAAGAAGGCCGGTCTCAAGAAGGCCCGCAAGGCTTCGCAGTTCTCCAAGCGTTGACGCATCCCAGCGTCTAGGCTTCGGTCCATGCCCCGCCTTTTCGGAACCGACGGAGTCCGCGGACTCGCGAACGGTGTGCTCACCGCCGACCTGGCGCTCGGCCTCGCGCAGGCAGCTGCTGCTGTCCTGACGCGAGGCCGCAGCGCCGAGGCGCGGCGCGCCGCGGGCAAGCGCCCGCTGGCGATCGTCGCCAGAGACCCCCGGGTCTCCGGCGAGTTCCTCTCGGCCGCCGTCGCGGCCGGGCTGGCCAGCTCGGGCATCGACGTCTACGACGCCGGTGTCATCCCGACGCCCGCCACGGCCTTCCTCATCGCCGACATCGACGCCGACTTCGGCGTCATGGTCTCGGCGTCGCACAACCCCGCCCCCGACAACGGGATCAAGATCTTCGCGCGCGGCGGCACCAAGCTCCCCGACATCGTCGAGGACCGCATTGAGCAGCACCTCGACATGGAGAAGCTGACCCCGACCGGCGCCGATGTCGGCCGCATCCGGCGCTTCGCCGACGCCGAGGACCGCTACGTCGTGCACCTGCTGGCGAGCCTGCCGCACCGGCTCGACGGCATCCACGTCGTGCTCGACTGCGCCCACGGCGCCGCCGCCGGCATCTCGCCCGAGGTGTTCACCGACGCGGGCGCCCGCGTGACCGTCATCGGCGACTCGCCCGACGGCATGAACATCAACGACGGTGTCGGCTCGACCCACCTGGACAACCTGGCGAACGCCGTGCTCGCGGCCGGCGCGGACGTCGGCATCGCCCACGACGGCGACGCGGACCGCTGCCTCGCGATCGACGCCGACGGCAACGTCGTCGACGGCGACCAGATCATGGCGATTCTCGCGGTCGGCATGAAGGAGCGCGGCAAGCTCAAGGACGACACGCTCGTCGCGACCGTGATGAGCAACCTCGGCCTCAAGATCGCCATGCGCGAGCACGGCATCCGGATCGTGGAGACCGCCGTCGGCGACCGCTACGTGCTCGAGGAGATGAACCAGAACGACTACGCCCTCGGCGGCGAGCAGTCGGGTCACGTCATCATGCGCGAGTTCGCGACGACCGGCGACGGCATCCTCACCGGCCTGCACCTCCTCAGCGAGATGGCACGTCAGGGCAAGCCGCTGTCCGAGCTGGCCAAGGTGATGACGGTCTACCCGCAGGTGATGGTCAACGTGAAGGGCGTGGACCATCACGCCGTCCACACCGACGAACCGCTGAAGCTCGCCGTGCAGACCGCCGAGGCGGCGCTGGGCGACACCGGCCGCGTGCTCCTGCGTCCGTCCGGCACCGAGCCGCTGGTGCGCGTGATGGTGGAGGCCGCCGACCAGCACACGGCCGAGCGGCTGGCCAACGAGCTGGCCGACGTGGTGCGGGAGCGCCTGGGCGTCTAGCCCGCCGGCGTCGGCCGCCGGGTCAGTTCCCGGCGGCTTCCCGGTCGAGCCGGGCGTTCTGCTCGCGTACGAAGTCGGAGACCGAGAACGGCCGGGTGCGCTCCGGCAGCAGGCTGACGTCCGCCAGTCCCTCGAGCAGCGTGCCGGGCTCCGTCTCGAGCGTGACGGCGAGCTGCAGGAGGGTCAGCAGGGTCGGGTTTCCGGCGCCGCGCTCGACCTTGCCGTAGTTGGCGACGTCCACCTGGCTGAGGTTGGCCACCTCGTACTGGGAGAGCCCCAGCTCGACGCGACGGGCCCGGAGGCGGCCGCCCAGGATGCGGGCTGCTTCGAAGCGCGGGGACGACATGCGTCTACTCTGTTTTCCTGCGTGGTCTTTTCCCAGAGGATGAACACTATACGCACTTATCCGCGGTGCATATACGCCCTATTCAGGTATCCTGCGCGCGTTTCGCCGCGATGAAGTCGGCGACGGAGTAGGCGTGCTCGCGGTCGGGCAGCATCCCCTCGCCGAACAGTCCGGCCATGAGCTCGGACGGGTCGACGTCGAGAGCCGTCGCGAGGCGGACGATGGTGTGCAGCTCCGAGTTGGCCTCGCCGCGCTCCACGCGGCCGTAGTTGGTCACGTGCATGTCCGCGAGCTGGGCGATCTCCTCCTGGCTGACGCCCAGTGCGACCCGGGCCTGACGGACCCGTCGGCCGAAGAGGAGAGCAGCGTGCGATCGAGGTGTAGCCATGCCTCATGCCTACGGGATGCCGGAGCGCCGGACCAGAGTCTTCGGACCCCGGTCAGAGCTTGCGCAGGAGCACCGAGCTGACGGTGTGGTCCGCCTCCTTGCGCAGCACGAGCTTTGCGCGCGACCGCGTCGGCCGGATGTTCTGGATGAGGTTGGGCTCGTTGATGGCCGTCCAGATCGAGGCCGCGCGCGCTCTGGCCTGCTCCTCGGTGAGCTGCGAGTAGCGGTGGAAGTACGACTTGGGGTTGGCGAACGCCCCGCGCTGGAGCTTGAGGAAGCGCTCCTCGTACCAGTGCGCGATGTCGCGCGTCCGGGCGTCCACGTACACACTGAAGTCGAAGAGGTCGCTCACCGCGAGCCGGTTGCCGCCTCCAGCGGGCTGGAGGACGTTGAGGCCCTCCACGATGAGGACGTCCGGCCGGCGGACCACGATCTCCGCGTCCGGCACGATGTCGTAGCTGAGGTGGGAGTAGAAGGGCGCGCGCACCTCCGGCGCACCGCTCTTCACCTCCGTGACGAAGCGCAGCAGCGCACGGCGGTCGTACGACTCGGGGAAGCCCTTCCGCTCCATCAGGCCGCGTCGCTCGAGCTCGGCGTTCGGGAGGAGGAAGCCGTCGGTGGTGACCAGCTCGACGCGCGGGGTGCCATCCCAGCGGGAGAGCAACTCGCGCATCAGGCGCGCGATGCTCGACTTGCCGACGGCCACGGACCCGGCGACGCCGATCACGAACGGGGTCGGCTGGGCGCGTTCGCCGAGGAAGTCGCTCGTGACCCGGTGGAGCTGCTTGGTGCCGCCGACGTACAGGTTGAGCAGCCGGCTGAGCGGCAGGTAGACCTCCTCCACCTCGCGCAGGTCCAGCGGGTCGCCGAGGCCGCGCAGCTGCACGACCTCCGTCTCCTTGAGCGGTAGGGGAGTGTTCTGCGCCAGCTCGGCCCAGTCCGAACGGCTCAGCTCCACGAAGGGGGTGCTGGACTCGCCGTTCGCCGTGGATCCGCCGCGAGCGGCGCCGTTCTCAGCCATAGGCGACAAGTCTAAGGTGCGCGTCACGTAGACTCGGGTGCATGTGTGGAATCGTGGGGTACGTCGGTACCGACAAGAGCCTGGAGGTGCTGCTCGGCGGCCTGAAGCGCCTCGAGTATCGCGGCTACGACTCGGCCGGCGTCGCCGTCATCGCCCCCGACGGCCACCTCGGGACCGCCAAGAAGGCCGGCAAGCTGTCCGTGCTCGCCGACGACCTGAAGGCCAACCCCATCCCCAACGGCGGCACTGGCATCGGCCACACCCGCTGGGCGACGCACGGCGGACCGACCGACCGGAACGCGCACCCGCACCTGGGCGACGACGGCCGCCTCGCGGTCATCCACAACGGCATCATCGAGAACTTCGCGAGCCTGAAGGACGAGCTGCTCGCCGACGGCTTCGCCTTCGAGTCCGAGACCGACACCGAGGTCGCGGCCGTACTGCTCGGCCGTGAGTACCGCGCCACCGGCGACCTGAGCGAGGCGTTCCAGCGCGTCGTCTCCCGCCTGGAGGGCGCGTTCACGCTGCTCGCGCTGCACCAGGACCAGCCGCACGTCGTCGTCGGCGCGCGGCGCAACTCCCCGCTCGTGATCGGCCTCGGCGAGGGCGAGAACTTCCTCGGCTCCGACGTCGCCGCGTTCGTCGAGCACACCCGCCGCGCACTCGCGATCGGCCAGGACCAGATCGTCACGATCACCCCCGACTCCGTCACCGTCACGGACTTCGCCGGCGCCCCGGTCGAGGTGGAGCCCTTCGAGGTCGCCTGGGACGCCTCCGCCGCCGAGAAGGGCGGCTGGTCGTCGTTCATGGCCAAGGAGATCGCCGAGGAGCCGGACGCCGTGGCGAACACACTGCGCGGCCGCATCGTCGACGACGCCGTGCACATCCCCGAGCTCGACGCGATCGGCGACGCCTTCCTGGAGGGCATCGACCGCATCACGATCGTCGCCTGCGGCACCGCCGCCTACGCCGGCCTGGTCGGCAGCTACGCGATCGAGAAGTGGGCGCGCGTCCCCGTCACGGTCGAGCTCAGCCACGAGTTCCGCTACCGCGAGCCCGTCCTCACGCCCGGCACGCTGGTCATCTCGATCAGCCAGTCCGGCGAGACAATGGACACGCTGATGGCCGTCAAGTACGCCCGCGAGGCCGGCGCCAAGGCGATCTCGGTCTGCAACACCCAGGGCGCGACCATCCCGCGCGAGTCCGACGCGGCGCTGTACACGCACGCCGGCCCGGAGGTCGCGGTCGCCTCGACCAAGGCGTTCGTCGCGCAGATCACCGCGCTCTACCTCTTCGGCCTCCACCTCGGTCGCGTACGCGGCACGCTGACCCCTGCGCAGCAGCGCGACGCCGTCGCCGAGCTGCAGGCCGTGCCGGAGAAGATCGCCACCGTGCTCGAAGCGCACAGCACGATCGCTCAGCTCGCGCACTGGATGTCGGACACCCGCTCGGTGCTGTTCCTCGGCCGTCACGTCGGCTACCCGATCGCGCTGGAGGGTGCGCTCAAGCTCAAGGAGCTCGCGTACATCCACGCCGAGGGCTTCGCCGCCGGCGAGCTGAAGCACGGTCCGATTGCGCTCATCGAGCCGGGTCAGCCGGTGTTCGTCGTGGTGCCGAGCCCGCGCTGGTCGGACGAGCTGCACAAGAAGGTCGTCTCCAACATCCAGGAGATCCGCGCCCGCGGCGCCCGCGTGATCGCGATCGCCGAGGCCGGGGACGCCGCCGTGCTGCCGTTCGCCGACGAGGTCATCCGCATCCCGCTGGCCGCGCCGCTGTTCGAGCCGCTGCTGTCGGTGGTGCCGCTGCAGATCTTCGCCATGGAGCTGTCGGCGGCCAAGGGCCTGGACGTGGACCAGCCGCGCAACCTGGCCAAGTCCGTCACTGTGGAGTAGGCCGCCGTGATCGCCGGCATCGGGATCGACGTCGTCGATCTGGCGCGCTTCGCCCGATCGCTCGAGCGCACCCCGAAGCTGCGCGAGCGCCTCTTCACGGAGGCCGAGCGCGGCCTGCCGGTACACTCCCTCGCCGCGCGCTTCGCCGCCAAGGAGGCGCTGATCAAGGCGCTCGGCGGCTCGCAGGGGGTGCGCTGGCACGACATGGAGATCGTGCCCGACGAAGAGAGGAACCCGGGTTTCGTGCTGCACAACGTGGTCGGACGTCAGGTCGCCGAGCGCGGCATCGCGCACATCCATGTGTCGATGTCGCACGACGCCGGCATCGCCTCGGCGTTCGTCGTGCTGGAGCGCGACGCGTGAGCGCCGCCTTCCGTGAGGCCGTCGTCGACCTGGACGCGGTGACCGCGAACGTCGTGCGCCTGCGCGAACTCGTCGGCACCGAGCACGTGATGGCCGTGGTGAAGGCGAACGCCTACGGGCACGGCGCGGTCGAGTGCGCCCGCGCGGCGCTCGCCGGCGGCGCGGACTGGCTGGGTGTCGCGGACGTCTCCGAAGGACTCGCGCTGCGCGCGGCGGGCATCGACGCCCCGGTTCTCGCGTGGCTGCACGACCCCGACGAGGACTTCGCGTCCGCCATCGCCGCCGCGCTGGATGTGGGCATCTCGTCGCGTGCGCAGCTGGAGGCCGCAGCCGCGGCAGGCGCGGCCGACCGCCCGGCGTTCGTGCAGCTCAAACTGGAGACGGGGCTCAGCCGCAACGGCATCCCCGCTGCCGAATGGGAGGGCGTCGTCGCGCGAGCGCACGAGCTCGAGCAGTCGGGGACGCTCGTCGTGCGCGGCCTGTTCAGCCACTTGTCGAACGCGTCGCCCGCCGACGACCGGGCGGCGATCGACCGGTTCACCTGGGGCGTCGAGCGCGCCGAGGCGGCAGGCCTTCGTCCCGAGCTGCGGCACATCGCCGCCAGCGCCGCTGCGCTCAGCCTTCCGGAGTCGCGGTTCAACCTGGTGCGCCTCGGGATCGCGGTCTACGGGCTCAGCCCGTTCGGCGCCGCCTCGGCCGCCGAGCTCGGGCTCCGGCCGGCGATGACGCTGCGCGGCCGGGTCGCGGCGGTGCGGCGGGTGGCCGCGGGCACCGGCGTCTCCTACGACTACACGTATCGCACCGAGAACGAGACCACGCTCGCGCTCGTCCCGCTCGGCTACGCCGAGGGCATCCCGCGCCACGCCTCCGGCCGGGGCCCGGTGTCCATCGCAGGCACGCGGTACCGCATATCCGGCCGGGTCGCGATGGACCAGTTCGTGGTGGACGTCGGCGACGCCGAGGTCCACGTCGGCGACGAGGTCGTGCTGTTCGGGGACCCCGCCACGGGTGTTCCGGGCGCGGACGACTGGGCGGAGGCCGCGGACACGATCAACTACGAGATCGTCACCCGGCTGGGCGGCCGGCTGCGGCGCACGTACCGCGGGGGAGCGGCGTGAGCAGCCGTGTCCTGTTCGAGCGCACGGTCGACACCGGCGACGACATGCGTACGCTGGGGCTGGAGCTGGCCGGGATGCTGGCCGCCGGCGACCTCGTGGTGCTGACCGGCCCGCTCGGCGCCGGCAAGACGACCCTGACCCGCGGGATCGGGGAGGGCCTCGGCGTCCGCGGCCCGGTCACGAGCCCGACGTTCGTGCTGGCCCGCACCCACCCGAGCCTCGTCGACGGCGCGCCCCTGGTGCACGTCGACGCGTACCGGCTCGGCAGCGCGGTGGAGCTCGACGACCTCGACATCGACTTCGCCGGCTCGGTGGTGGTCGTGGAGTGGGGCAGCGGGATGCTCGACGGTGTCGCGGAGTCCTGGCTGGAGGTCGACATCGTGCGGCCGACGGGCGCGGCCGATGCGGGGCACGACGACCTCGGTGCAGCGGACCCCGGCGATGCCGACCTCGACGCGGACGAGCCGCGGACGGTCACGGTGACGGGGTTCGGGCCCCGTTGGGCCGCCTGAGGCCCATCGCGGGCGCCGACGGAGGCGCTGCCGTCAGCGCGCCCCCTGCAGCACGCCCACGTCGGCCAGCCCGTCCCGCGCGGTCGTGGTCGGGACGTCGAACACGTGCACGTCGCGCTCCGGCATCGCGTAGGCCGACCAGCCCGGGTCTCCTGCGGCGATGAACCGCACCGCGGCCCCGTGCACCTCGTCGGCGAGGGTGGCCGGGGGCTGCTCGCCCGCGAGGTAGCCGACGCGCTCGCTGCCGAGGCAGTCGAAGAAGAACGGCACGTCGAGGCAGTGCACGGCCGCGCCGAAGGTGGGCGACGTCCAGGCGAACCTGTAGACCCACGCGGGCGTCCCGGTCGCCGCGCGCGACTCGGCGATCGCTCGGGCCGGCGCGCGGAACAGGGCGTCCGTGACGAACTGTCCGAGAGTCCCGGCGGTGTCGAGTCCGGGGTGGCCGGCGACGTAGGCGCCTGCGGCCTCCTCCGGGACGCCGACCGCGGTCAGCAGCCCGGCCGCGTCGGCGTCGGCCAGAGTGTCGCGCAGGTCGGCCGTCGCCATGTTGAACTCGTTGTCGGTCGCGCCGAGCACCAGGGCCTTGTCCGCGCCGACGCCCGCGGCGATGGCCTCCCCGGTCGAGGTGGGCACGAGGTCGCCGTCCACCACCGGCGCCCAGCGCAGAGCCGCTCCGGAGGCCAGCGCCCGCAGCGGGGCCAGCGGGTCCGCCGGCGCGTCCGCCGAGGTGGCCGCGCCGCCTTCGCCCTGGAGAGCCAGGATGCGCTCCTCGCTCAGCGTGGACAGCCCGGCGCGGGTGGGTGCGACGCCCGCGGCGGCGGCCAGAGCGCGACCGTAGCGTTCGGCGTCCTCCAACGGAACGCTCGCAGTGGTGGCGGAGATCGCGTAGACCCGCTGGAACAGGCTTGCCGCGCTCGGCACGGTCAGCAGGGTGAGCACCGCGCCGCCGCCGGCCGACTGGCCCGCGATGGTGACCGACGCGGGGTCGCCGCCGAACGCCGCGATGTTGTCGCGCACCCACTCCAGCGCGAGGATCCAGTCGAGGACGCCGCGGTTCGCGGGAGCGTCCTCGATCCAGCCGAAACCGTCGAAGCCGAGCCGGTAGGACACGCTGACGGTCACGATCCCGTCGCGGTTGAAGGCGGCGCCGTCGTACCAGGGGCTGGCAGGGGACCCGGCGACGTAACCGCCGCCGTGGATGTAGACCAGCACGGGCAGCCGGGCGTCGGTGTCGCCGGGACGCGGGGTGAAGACATCCACGTTGAGGGTCGAGTCCCCGGGGTAGGACGGCTCGGGGATCAGCGTGATCTCTGCAAGCGCCGTGCGCTGCGGGGTCGCCCCGTGCTCGCCGGCGTCGAGCACGTCCTCCCACGGGCGGTGCGGGACGGGGGCGGCGAAGCGCAGGTCGCCCACCGGCGGCTCGGCGAACGGGATGCCGAGGAAGGCGGCCGAGCCGTCGCGGAGGCGGCCGCGCACGCGTCCCGCCGTGGTGGTGACCTCGGGGCGGTCGAGGGTGCTGTCTGTCACGGGTGTTCTCCTACTCGGCGGTCGGATGGGCGAGTGTGCTTACCCGCGTAAGCATGACTCATGACGCAGAATAATTCAAGCGTCGAATCAAATGGTGGACGACGTCACCTCGTTCGCAGTCAGCGCGAGGGGATCCTCCAGAAGAGTGTCGCGGGCGACGCGCGCGGCGCCGACCAGGGCGGCGTCCTCGCCCAGCCTGCCCGGCACGACGGCGATCCGTGTCGCCGTCCCCGCGATCGCCGGGCCGTCCAGCGCGAACGCCTCCGCGATCGACTCCGCCAGCTCGGCCCAGTAGCCGCCCAGCACGACGAGCTCCGGATCGACGGTCATCGTCACGATGCGGAGTGCGCGCGCGATCCACGGCAGTGCGGCCTGCCACGCGCCGCTCGCACGGGGCTCCCCGGCATGGACGCGCGCGACGAGCTCGCGCAGCGCCTCCGTCAGCCCGTGCTCGGCGACCTCGGCGGTCAGCCCGGCCTCGGCCAGCACGACGTCCGGCCCGGCGACGGTGACCAGGCAGCCCCGCTGGCCGCACAGGCAGCGCGCGCCTCCGGGGTCGACGGCGAGATGGCCGAAGGCGGCCGCGAAGCCGTGCGCGCCGGCGACGAGTGCGCCGCCCGCGACCACCGCGCCGCCGATGCCCGAGTTGCTCTTGGCGTAGACCAGGTCGCGGACGCCCCCGGCCGCCGCCTCCAGCTCGGCGAGCTCGGCCAGCGCTGCGACGGCGCCGTCGCTCGTCAGCGCGGCGGGCGGCAGCTCAGGGACACGCTGCCGGAGTCCGTCGAGGACATCCACGACGCCCCAGTCGAAGTCGGTGTCGGCCAGCACCACGGGAGGTGTTCCGCCGACCGGCGCGAACACGACCACCGTCAGGTCGACCACCCGCCGGGCGAGTCCGGCCGCTGCCTCGAGGGCGCGCGCCAGCACGCGCGCGAGCACGTCGAGCACGGGGGCGGGGTCGCCCATCGGGCGTCCGTGGTGCTCCGACGCCCGGAACAGCGCGCGACCGTCCACCGCCGTGAGAGCGGCCGTCGCCCGGTCGGCGTCGAGCTGGAGGACGAGCACGGCGACGTCGTCGGCCGCCAGGCGCAGCAGCGTGACCGGCCGGCCGCGGGAGGCCGACCCGCGCGGCGTGGTCTCCGGCTCCTCCGACTCGCGCATGACCCCGGCCGCCACGAGCGCGGCGACCAGCGCGGTCACCGAGCCGCGGGCGAGCCCGGTGGCGTCCGCGAGCTGGCTGCGCGACAGCGGGCCGTGCTGCGCGAGCCGGTGCGCCACGAGCGCCAGATTGTGGCGGCGGACGTCGGCCGAGACGAGAGAACCGGACGGTGAGGACGCCATGCCGACAGCTTCGCACACGCGACGGCGCCTGACTCCGCAGTGGAAGCGCATCCCGCCTAGGCTGGAGGCATGCTCCTCGCCATCGACACCTCCGCCGGCACGAGTGTCGCCGTGGTCGACAGGGACGGCGGCATCCTCGTCGAAGTGACGGAGCCGGACACCATGCGGCACGCCGAGGTGATCGGCGACCTGATCGCCGCGGCGCTCGACGCGTCCGGCACGCGGGCGGGCGAGCTCTCCGGCGTGGTCGCCGGGATGGGACCCGGCCCGTTCACCGGGCTGCGGGTCGGCATCGCGGCCGCGACCGCCTTCGCGTTCGGCGCCCGGCGCCCGCTGGTCCCCGTCGTCAGTCACGACGCCGTCGCCTACGAGCGCTACCTGGCCGGGCACGCGGGGCCGCTCCTGGTCGTGACCGACGCGCGCCGCCGCGAGCGCTACTGGACGGCCTACTCGGGCGTCGACGAGCACGGCCTCCCCATCCGGCTCGACGGACCAGGCCTGGACAAGCCGGACGCGCTGCCGCACCCCGAGCTGCCGCGCGAGGAGGCCGCGACGGTCTCCGCGGGGCTGCTCGGCATGATCGCAGAGCTGCGCTTCGCCGCCGGCCTCCCCTTCGACCGCGACGAGCCGCTCTACCTGCGCTCGCCGGACGTCACGCTCTCCGCCGGCCCGAAGCGGGTGAGCGCGTGAGCGAGCCGACCGCCGCTCCGTCGTGGCAGCTCCGCCGCGCCACCGAGGCGGACGTCGACGCGATCATGCTGCTGGAGCGCGCGACGTTCGTCAGCGACGCCTGGTCCGAGCAGTCGATGCGCTCCGAGGTGACCGGGGCCCACGGCTACTACCTGGTCGCCGTCGGCCTCGACGACCCGGACCGCATCGACGGCTACGCCGGACTGCTCGCCCCGCGCGACGCGGGCGAGGGCGACATCCAGACCATCGCCGTCGCTCCGCACGCGCGCCGCCACGGCCTCGGGCGCGCCCTCATGCTCGCCCTCATCGGCGAGGCGCGCAACCGCGGCGCCCGCGAGGTGTTCCTGGAGGTGCGGGCCGACAACCCCGGCGCCCAGAACCTCTACCGCATGCTCGGCTTCGAGGAGATCGGCGTGCGCCCGCGGTACTACCAGCCCGACGGAGTGGACGCGATCGTCATGCGTCTGACCGTCCCGACCCCGGAGACCACGATCGCATGAACGACGCTCAGCACGGAACGCACGGCGACGGGCCGCTCGTGCTCGGCATCGAGACCTCCTGCGACGAGACCGGCGTCGGCATCGTGCGCGGCACGACCCTGCTCTCCAACACCATCGCCTCCTCGATGGAGGAGCACGCCCGGTACGGCGGCGTCGTCCCGGAGGTCGCGGCGCGGGCACACCTGGAGGCGTTGACCCCGACGCTCCGCACCGCCGTCGCGGACGCCGGGATCGAGCTCGCGGACGTCGACGCGGTCGCGGTGACGAGCGGTCCGGGGCTGTCCGGCGCGCTCATGGTCGGCGTCGGCGCCGCGAAGGCGCTCGCGCTGTCGCTCGGCAAGCCGCTGTACGCCGTCAACCACCTGGTCGGGCACGTCGGCGCGGACGTCCTCGACGCGGCGGGCGGGCCGGGGCACCCGGTCGAGGTGCCGACCGTGGCACTGCTGGTCTCCGGCGGCCACACCTCGCTGCTGCTCGTGCGCGACCTGGTCTCCGACGTGGAACTGCTGGGCGAGACGATCGACGACGCCGCGGGCGAGGCGTTCGACAAGGTGGCCCGCGTGCTCGGCCTCCCGTACCCGGGCGGTCCGCAGATCGACCGCGTCGCGGCGGACGGCGATCCGAAGGCCATCCGGTTCCCGCGCGGGCTGACCAAGCCGAAGGACCTGGAGCGGCACCGCTACGACTTCTCGTTCTCGGGATTGAAGACCGCGGTCGCGCGCTGGGTCGAGCAGCGCCAGGACGCCGGCGAGGAGGTTCCCGTCGCGGATGTCGCCGCGTCGTTCCGGGAGGCGGTGGCGGACGTCCTGATCACCAAGGCCATCGCCGCGTGCCTCGACCACGACGTGCCGCGCCTGCTGCTCGGCGGCGGTGTCGTCGCGAACGCGCGGGTGCGCCAGCTCGCGGTGCAGCGGGCGGCGGAGGCGGGTGTGGCCCTGCGGATTCCGGCCCTCTCGCTGTGCACCGACAACGGCGCGATGATCGCCGCACTCGGCGCTCAGCTCATCATGGCAGGCCGCGCGCCGAGCCGCCTGGACTTCGGCGCGGACTCCACGCTCCCGGTGACGGACATCCAGGTCGCGGAGGTCTGAGCCCGCGCAGAATTGCATGCGTTGACACGCTGTCGCGCCGCTGAGACGATGGTTTCGGTACAGACATTTCTCAGGAACTCACCAGAGAAGGAGATGGGCAGCATGTCCGATCCGAACACCCCGTCCGGCGCCGCAGAGCCCGAAGGGACGGACGGCAGCACACCGGCCCAGCCGGTTCCGCCGTCCTCCGACATCCCGCCCGCGGCGGCGCCCGACGGCGTCCCGCCGACGCCCCCGGTCGCGCCTCCCGCGCCGCCGGCTCAGCCCACGCCGCCCGCCCCCGGGTACGGCGCGCCGCAGCAGCCGTATGGCCAGCAGGAGCCGTACGGGCAGCAGCCGCAGCAGCCCTACGGCCAGCAGCCTTATGGCCAGCAGCCGCAGCAGCCGTACGGCCAGCAGCCCTACGGCCAGCAGCCCGGCCAGCCCGGCCAGCCCGGTTACGGCCAGCCGGCCTACGGTCAGCCCGCGCCCGGCTACGCGCAGCCCTACGCGACGGCGCCGGCCACCAAGTCGCCGATCCTCAGCATCCTGTCCCTCGTCGCCGGCATCGCCGGCATCATCCTGAACTTTGCGTTCGGGATCGGCGCCCTGTTCGCCGTGGCCGCAGTCGTCCTCGGCTTCCTCGGCCGCAGCAAGGAGCCGCAGGCCAAGGGATTCTGGCTCACCGGCATCATCCTCGGATTCGTGGCGATCGCCATCGCGATCGTCTTCTGGATCTTCTGGGGGATCCTGCTGGCCAACCTGAACAACTATCGCGGGTACTGACCGGCCCGCGCTGAGCGGGCGGATCAGACGCGCTCGGCGAGCAACGCGGTGTGACGTCCGGCGACCCTGGTGAGGATCAGGGTCGCCGGGCGGTCGCCCGACAGTTTGAGGCGCGTCCGCAGCGCGGCGGGGTCGACGTCCACGCCGCGCTTCTTGATCTCGAGCGTGCCGATCCCGCGTGACCGCAGCGCCTTCTTGAGGTCCTTCTCTGCGAACGGCAGCGTCTCCAGGATGCGGAATCCCGCCGCGAACGGCGTCGCGACGGGTGCGTCCGCCATGATGTAGGCGATGCCGTCGCCGAGCATCCGCCCGTCGAGCCGCCGGGCCAGGTCTCCGATCAGGCACGCGCGGATGACCGCCCCGTCCGGCTCGTAGAGGTACTCGCCGAGGTCGCCGGTCTCGGCGTCCTCGCTGTCGGCCTCCGCCGTGAGCTCGTTCGCCTCGTCGCCGCGCAGCACCAGGGCCGCGCGCCGGATGCCCGTGCGGGCGAGCGCGCCGAACCACAACCCGAGCTCGACGACCTGCCCGTCGGCGGACACCCACTGGGCCTCGGCGGTCGACGGGATGAGGTCGCGGTCGAAGCCCGGGCCGAGTTTGAGCCCGACCGACCGGCCGGTCGCGAGCTCGTAGGCGAAGCCGAGCGACGGTGTGTAGTCGTCCGGGTCGGTGAGCCGGTCGGTGTCCGTGTGGCCGGCCGTGCGGCGGGCCGGATCCAGGAAGACGCCGTCGATCGCCCGGAGGCTGACGTCCTCCGCCCGGCGGTGCTCCACGGTCGCCGAAGGGAAGGGCGCGAGATTGAAGGCGGCGATCGCGGCCGTGACCTCGTCGGCGTCCACCGCCGTGACCTCCAGATCGAGGGCCGCCAGGGCGAGCGCGTCGCCGCCGATGCCGCAGCCGAGGTCCGCGACACGGGTCAGCCCCGCCGCGCGGAACCGTCCGGCGTGGCGGGCGGCGACGGAGAGGCGCGTCGCCTGCTCCAGTCCGGCCTCGGTGAACAGCATCCGCGAGGCGAACTCGCCGAACTTGCCGACCGCCTTCTTGCGCAGCTTCGCCTGCGTCAGCACCGCCGCGACCAGCCCGGGGGAGTGGCCCTGCTTGCGGAGGTCGGTGACCATCGCGAGCACGTCCTTCTCGGACCGGTACGGGGGCAGCGAATCGAGCAGCCGGAGTCCTTCGGGGCTCAGCAGCTCGACGAGTTCGGACCGGTCCATGTGCACCACGGTACCTTCTGGCACTCACGTTGCGGGACTGCTAACGCACCCCCTAGACTCGTGTTAGCACTCTCCGTGCGAGTTTGCTAACGCAAGCCGCGCTTAAGCATTGAGTTCGCAAGACTGAGTTCACCAAAGAAAGAGGTCAACCGTGTCGGTCTCCATCAAGCCGCTCGAAGATCGCATCGTCATCAAGCAGGTCGAGGCTGAGCAGACCACTGCTTCCGGTCTGGTCATCCCCGACACCGCCAAGGAGAAGCCCCAGGAGGGCGAGGTCGTCGCCGTCGGACCCGGCCGCATCGACGACAACGGCAACCGCGTCCCGCTCGACGTCGCCGTCGGCGACAAGGTGATCTACTCCAAGTACGGCGGCACCGAGGTCAAGTTCGGCGGCGAGGACTTCCTGGTCCTCTCGGCCCGCGACGTCCTCGCGGTCGTCGTCCGCTGACGCACCTTCTTTCGGCCGAGGCCCGGGCGCTGCTGCGCCCGGGCCTTCGTCGTCCCTCCGGGGCTCGCGGTGCGGCCTCCACCGCCGCCGGCGACGCTGTCGACGGGTCCGTCCGTGTCGCCGGTTCGGAGTAGTGTCGTGGGAGTGCCGCAGCCCCTCACCGAACACCGCAGGTCCGGCCTGACCTACGCGGTCTCCGCCTACGTCCTCTGGGGCATCCTCCCCGTCTACTTCCTCGCGCTCGCGCCGTCCAGCGCCTGGGAGATCGTCGCCTGGCGCGTGATCTTCTCGCTGGTCTTCTGCGCGATCGCTCTCACGGTGACGCGCGCGTGGCGGACGTTCGGCGCACTGCTGAGGGACCGCAGGGTCCTGTTCACGATGGGTCTCGCCGGCGCGCTCATCTACGTCAACTGGCAGACCTACGTGCTGGCCACCGTCAGCGGGCACGTGGTGGAGGCCGCCCTCGGCTACTTCATCAACCCGATCGTGACCGTCTTCCTCGGCGTCATCGTCCAGCGCGAGCGGCTCCGCATCGCGCAGTGGGTGGCGGTCGGCGTCAGCGTGGTCGCGGTCGTCGTGCTCGCGGTGGGCTACGGGCAGGTCCCGTGGATCGCCCTCATCCTGGCGTTCTCGTTCGGCTTCTACGGTCTCATCAAGAAGCGCGTCGGAGGGCGGGTGGACGCGGTCTCCGGGCTGACCCTGGAGACGATGTGGCTGACCCCGGTCGCGATCGTGCAGCTCGTCGTCGTGAGCCTCACGGCCGGCCTGACGATCGGCACGGTGAGCGCGTGGCACACGGTCGCCCTGGTCGGCGCGGGCGTGATCACGGCGGTGCCGCTGCTGTTCTTCGCCGCGGCCTCCCGTCGGCTCCCGCTGGTCTACATGGGCTTCATCCAGTACTTCGCGCCGTTCATCCAGTTCCTGGTGGGCGTAGCCGTGCTGCACGAGGCGATGCCGCCCGAGCGCTGGGTCGGCTTCGCGATCGTCTGGCTGGCCCTCGCCATCCTCAGCGTCGACATGATCGTGGCGGCCCGGCAAGGGCGGAAGCAGGCGGAGCTGGACCTGGCGACGGTGGAGTGATACGCGGGCGGAATAACCGCCCAGCTTGTGCCGTTACCATGGATCATCCACAACTCGCGCGACCTTGATAGGGGTGAAATGGACCAGGCGGATCCGTTCGGATTCATCGGTTTGACCTACGACGACGTCATGCTCCTCCCCGGGCACACCGACGTCATCCCGAGTGAGGCGGACACCTCGACTCGCCTGACCAAGCGGATCAGCATGGCGACCCCGCTCCTGTCCAGCGCCATGGACACCGTGACCGAGTCGCGCATGGCCGTCGCCATGGCCCGGCACGGCGGCATCGGCATCATCCACCGCAACCTCTCCATCGAGGACCAGGCCACCAACGTGGACAAGGTGAAGCGGTCCGAGTCGGGCATGATCACCAACCCGGTGACCACCACGCCGGACGCCACCGTCGAGGAGGTCGACCTCCTCTGCGGTCAGTTCCGCGTCTCCGGCCTCCCGGTCGTGGAGGGCGACGGCAAGCTCGTCGGCATCATCACCAACCGCGACATGCGCTTCGTCTCCCCGTTCGAGCGGTCCACCACCCTCGTGCGCGACGTCATGACCCGCATGCCGCTCATCACGGCGCCGGTCGGCATCGACCCGGACTCTGCGGTCGCCATCTTCGCCGAGCACAAGATCGAGAAGCTCCCGCTGGTCGACGCGGACGGCCGGCTCCGCGGACTCATCACCGTCAAGGACTTCGACAAGAGCGAGAAGTACCCGAACGCCACCAAGGACGACGAGGGCCGCCTCCGCGTCGGTGCGGCGATCGGCTTCTTCGGCGACGCCTGGGACCGCGCGATGACCTTGGTCGATGCGGGCGTGGACGTCATCGTGGTCGACACCGCCAACGGCGACTCCGCCGGCGTGCTCGACATCATCCACCGGCTCAAGCACGAGCCGCGGGCTTCGCATGTCGACGTCATCGGCGGCAACGTCGCGACCCGCTCCGGCGCCCAGGCGCTGATCGACGCGGGCGCGGACGCCATCAAGGTCGGCGTCGGCCCGGGCTCCATCTGCACCACCCGCGTCGTCGCGGGCGTGGGCGTGCCGCAGGTGACCGCGGTGTACGAGGCGTCGCTGGCCGCACGCGCGGCGGACGTCCCGCTCATCGCCGACGGCGGCCTCCAGTACTCCGGCGACATCGCCAAGGCGCTGGTCGCGGGCGCGGAGAGCGTCATGCTCGGCTCGCTGCTGGCGGGGACGGCCGAGTCGCCCGGCGACCTCGTGTTCG
This sequence comes from Leifsonia sp. GW821-FHT13C09, assembly GCF_058806435.1. Classification (NCBI taxonomy): domain Bacteria; kingdom Bacillati; phylum Actinomycetota; class Actinomycetes; order Micrococcales; family Microbacteriaceae; genus Leifsonia; species Leifsonia sp. GW821-FHT13C09. The sequence goes on from NZ_JBXAPS010000004.1 coordinate 310,183, forward strand.
TCAACGGCAAGCAGTTCAAGAACTACCGCGGCATGGGGTCGCTCGGCGCCCTCCAGACCCGCGGCAAGAAGACCTCGTACTCGCGCGACCGGTACTTCCAGGCGGACGTCCCCAGCGACGAGCAGCTCATCGCCGAGGGCATCGAGGGCCAGGTCCCGTACCGCGGCCCGCTCTCCGCGGTGGCCTACCAGCTCGTCGGCGGCCTCCGCCAGTCGATGTTCTACGTGGGCGCGCGCACCATCCCCGAGCTCAAGGAGCGCGGCCGGTTCGTCCGGATCACCGCGGCCGGGCTCAAGGAGTCGCACCCGCACGACATCCAGATGGTCGTCGAGGCGCCCAACTACCGCCGCTGACGCACCCACCCCTCCGACAACGGAGGAGATCCGGCCTCCTCTGGCCCGGATCTCCTCCGTTGTCTGCGTTTCGGGGGTGTCCCGACCCGGATCTCCTCCGTTGTCGGCGCCGCCGCCGGCCCCTAAGCTGGAAGGCTTTGTCCACGGGGGAAGAGGAACGGTCATGGGTCACATCGACGTCTCGGGCGTCTCGTACGCACTCGCCGACGGGAGGCCGCTCCTGGACGACGTGTCGTTCCGGGTCGGCGACGGCAGTGTCTCCGCGCTGATCGGCGCGAACGGCGCGGGCAAGTCGACGCTGCTGCGGATCATCCGCGGCGAGCTGCGGCCGGACAGCGGCGGCGTCGTCATCGACGGCGGCCTCGGGGTGATGGACCAGTTCGTCGGGCACGTCCGCGACGGCCGTACCGTCCGCGACCTCCTGGTGCTGGTCGCGCCGCCCGCGGTCCGCCGGGCGGCGGAGGCGCTCGCCGCCGCGGAGGAGGCGATCGCCGAGCGCGACGAGACCGCCACGCAGCTCCGCTACGCGACCGCGCTCACCGACTATGCCGACGCAGGCGGCTACGACCAGGAGGTCGTCTGGGACCACTGCACCGTCGCCGCCCTCGGCATCCCGTTCGAGCGCGCCCAGCACCGCAGCGTCCGCTCGCTGTCCGGTGGCGAGCAGAAGCGGCTCGTGCTGGAGGCGCTGCTGCGCGGTCCCGAGCAGGTGCTGTTGCTGGACGAGCCGGACAACTACCTCGATGTCCCGGCCAAGCGCTGGCTGGAGGAGCAGCTGCGCGCGACACCGAAAACCGTGCTGCTGGTCTCGCACGACCGGGAGCTGCTGGCGCGCGCCGCCGACCGCATCGTCACGCTGGAGCTCGGCGCAGCCGGCAACACCACCTGGACGCACGGCGGCGGGTTCGGTAGCTACCACGCCGCCCGCGAGGAGCGGATGGCGCGGCTGGAGGAGCTCCGCCGGCGCTGGGACGAGGAGCACGCGAAGCTGAAGGCGTTGGTGCTGCGGTTCAAAGAGAAGGCGAAATACAACAGCGACCTCGCCTCGGCCTACCAGGCTGCGCAGACCCGGCTGGCCAAGTTCGAGCAGGCCGGACCACCGCAGGAGCGGCCGCGCGAGCAGAACGTGCGCATGCGCCTCACCGGCTCCCGCACCGGCCGCCGGGTGATCGAGTGCGACGACCTGGAACTGACCGGCCTGATGCGCCCCTTCGACCTGGAGGTCTGGTTCGGCGAGCGCATCGCCGTGCTCGGCTCCAACGGCTCCGGAAAGTCGCACTTCCTCCGGCTCCTCGCGGCCGGCGGAACCGACCCGGACCCGTCCGCCGGTCACCTGGCCTCCGCGGACGTCGCGGGCGCCCCGGTGCCGCACTCCGGCATAGCAAAGCTCGGCGCGAGAGTGGCCCCGGGATTGTTCGCGCAGGCCCACGAGCACCCCGAGCTGGTCGGGCGGACGCTCCTCGACATCCTGCACCGCGGCGACGACCGCCGGGCCGGGATGCCGCGGGAGGCGGCCAGCCGCGTGCTCGACCGCTACGGTCTCGCGGCGTCGGCGGAGCAGACCTTCGAGTCGCTGTCAGGGGGCCAGCAGGCGCGGCTCCAGATCCTCCTGCTGGAGCTGTCGGGCGCGACCCTGCTGCTGCTCGACGAGCCGACGGACAACCTGGATCTGGTGTCGGCGGAAGCGCTGGAGGACGGGCTGGCGGGGTACGAGGGGACCGTGGTGGCGGTGACGCACGACCGGTGGTTCGCGCGGGGGGTTCGACCGGTACCTGGTGTTCGGGGCGGATGGGAATGTGTACGAGGCGGGGGAGCCGGTGTGGGATGAGGGGCGGGTGGAGAGGGTGCGGTGATGGTGGAGTTGCGCGAGGTCTGGATCTGGAACGAGTGGGGGCACTTCTGGCCGCTCTGGGGTGTCGAAGGGCCGTTGGACGGCGAGGAACTCGGGTTGAGCGCCGAGCTGGATGACGCCCTTCGGGAGTGGCATGCCCGGTGGGAGTACCTCTACTCGCGAGACCCCGAACGACGGTGGGTGGGTACTGCCGCGCTGGCGAAGTGGGAGGACGAGGGCGATCTACTGCTGGTGCGGCTGGTGGACGAGCTGGCTGGGCGGGCGACCGCGATCAGGGCGTTCCGCTTCCCGGACGACGAGGCCGCGCTGCGGCAGCGGGGCAGCGGGCGTGGGCGAGCAACGGGAGGTCGCGCGGGCTGTTAGGGCGCCGAAGGCGATGAAAGCCGCCGGCGCCCGAGCCTCAGCAGGACGATTTCGACGTGGGGTACGCGGTAATCAGCCGATCGATGTTGGTCGCCCACGAGGCGAGGACTCGGATGGTCATGAGGACCACCTGAGGTCTGTCGGTATCGATGAGGTAGAGATCGGTGATCCCGCACTTGGTCGAGTTCACCGGATTGGCGCCGATCTTCTCGGGCCAGGTAATCGCTGAGGCTGCCGCGCCGGACATGAGGTTACAGATTCTGCTTTCTACTGTCGAGGACCATCGCGGGCCTCTCAACCAGCTTAGAGATTTAGAATCTGCACTTCAGTATTTTACTCAGAGCGCAACCGAGCGATGCGCTCAACCGCCTCCATCAGTACCTCGGGCGAGCACGCCAGGTTCAGCCGCGCGAAGCCCGCGCCTTCCTTCCCGAAGTCCAGCCCGCGCACCAGCGCGACCCTCGCCTCCGACAGGATGCGCGCCGCCGGCTCGTCGCCCCAGCCGAGGCCGCGGAAGTCGACCCAGGCGAGGTAGCTCGCGTGCGGCTCGCGGTAGACCGCCTCGGGAAGATACGTGGCGAGCAGGCGCCCGAACAAGACGCGGTTCGCTTCGATCGACTCCAGCGTCCCCGCCAACCAGTCGCGGCTGTCGTCGAACGCCGCCTCCGTCGCGATCCGGCCGAGCAGGCTCGTGCGCACCTCCACCTCGACCGGCAAGGCGTGGAGCTGCGCGGTGCGCTCCGGCGACGCGGCGATCATCAGCGCGCACTTCACCCCCGCCAGGTTCCACGCCTTGCTCGCCGAGTGCGCCGCCACGCCGACCCGACGCGCCGAGTCCGACACCGACAGGAACGGCGTGAAGCTTGCGTCCGAGTGCGTCAGCGGCGCGTGGATCTCGTCGCTCACCACCGCGACGTCGTACCGCGCCGCCAGCGCCGCGACCGCCTCCAGGTCCGCCCGCGGATGGACGAGGCCGAGCGGGTTGTGCGGGTGGCACAGCAGGAACGCCCGGGCGCCGCCGGCGAAGGCGCGCTCCAGGCCGTCGAGGTCGAGCGACCAGGTCGTTCCGTCATCCAGGAGCGGCACCTCCTCGACCACACCACCCGCCTCCGGGATGAACTCGAAGAACGGCGGGTACACCGGCGGCGTGATGACGACCCGGTCGCCCGGTGCGATCAGCATGCGCAGCGCCTCCGCGATGACCACGCTCACGTCCGTCGTCGTCAGGACAGACGACGGCTCGACCTCCCAGTCCCAGGTGTCGTGCGCGTAGCGGGCGAACGCGCTCTTGGCGCGGTCGTCCTCGCCGATGTAGCCGGTGTCGCCGCGGTCGATCGCCGCGTGCAGGGCTGCGGCGATCGGCGGGGCCAGCGGGTAGTCCGTCTCGGCCACGAACAGCGGGAGCACGTCGTCCGGATAGAGCGACCACTTCTCGCTCGTGCGCTGACGGAGGCGGGCGAGGGGCTCGGCGTCGACGGTCACCTGCCTACTCTGCCAGTGCCGCGCCATAGACTGAACCCGTGAGTATGGAGATTGAGATCGGGCGGGCCAAGCGTGCCCGCCGCGTGTACGCCTTCGATGACGTCGCGGTGGTGCCCAGCCGGCGCACGCGCGACCCCGAGGACGTCTCGGTCTCCTGGACCATCGACGCGTACCAGTTCGGCATCCCGTTCCTGGCCGCCCCGATGGACTCCGTGGTCTCGCCGACCACCGCGATCATGATGGGCCAGCTCGGCGGACTCGGCGTCCTCGACCTGGAGGGCGTCTGGACCCGGTACGAGGACCCGGAGCCCCTGCTCGCCGAGATCCGCGAGCTGCCCGCCGAGACGGCGACCCGGCGCATGCAGGAGATCTACTCCGAGCCGATCAAGCCCGAGCTGGTCACGCGCCGGCTCGCCGAGATCCGGGAGGGCGGTGTCACCGTCGCCGGCGCGCTCTCGCCGCAGCGCACCCAGGAGCTCTACCAGACCGTTGTGGAGGCCGGGGTCGACCTGTTCGTCATCCGCGGCACCACCGTCTCGGCCGAGCACGTCTCCAAGAACGTCGAACCGCTCAACCTCAAGAAGTTCATCTACGAGCTCGACGTCCCCGTGATCGTCGGCGGCGCCGCGACCTATACGGCGGCGCTGCACCTCATGCGCACGGGGGCGGCCGGCGTGCTCGTCGGCTTCGGCGGGGGCGCAGCCTCCACCACCCGCTCCACCCTCGGCATCCACGCCCCGATGGCCACGGCCGTCGCGGACGTCGCCGGCGCCCGCCGCGACTACATGGACGAGTCGGGCGGTCGCTACGTGCACGTCATCGCCGACGGCGGCCTCGGCAGCTCGGGCGACATCGTCAAGGCCATCGCGTGCGGCGCCGACGCGGTCATGCTCGGCACCACTCTCGCGCGCGCGACCGACGCTCCCGGAGGCGGCTGGCACTGGGGCGCCGAAGCGCAGCACCCGCAGCTCCCGCGTGGCAACCGCGTCTCGGTCGGGCAGGTCGCCCCGCTGGAGGAGATCCTGTACGGCCCCGCGGCGGTCGCGGAGGGAACTGCGAATCTGGTGGGGGCCTTGCGCAGGAGCATGGCAACGACGGGATACTCGGACTTGAAGGAGTTCCAGCGCGTCGAGGTGGTCGTCGCGCCGTACCAAGGGCATTAGTTTCCGGCCGAAGGCGGCCGGGGAGGAGGAAACGATGGCGACAGCATCTCCGTCCGGCTCCACTGCGGCTTCCGGTAACACGGCGGCTTCCGGTAACACGGCGGTGGCCTACCCCTCACGGCTCGGCCCCGCCGAGCGGGCCGCCGCGATCGAAGCCCTCAAGAGCACCGAGCTCGACATCCTCGTCGTCGGCGGCGGCATCGTGGGCGTCGGCAGCGCGGTGGACGCGGTCACCCGCGGCCTGAGCGTCGGCCTGGTGGAGGCCCGCGACTTCGCGTCCGGCACGTCCAGCCGATCGTCCAAGCTCGTCCACGGCGGCATCCGCTACCTGGAGCAGCTCGACTTCGGGCTCGTCCGGGAGGCGCTCATCGAGCGCGGCCTGCTGCTGCAGCGCATCGCCCCGCACCTGGTCAAGCCGGTCCGGTTCCTCTACCCGCTGCACAAGCACGTGTGGGAGCGCTTCTACATCGGCGCCGGCATGATGCTGTACGACATCTTCTCCTACAGCGGCCTCCGCCCGCCGGGGGTGCCGCACCACCGCCACCTCAGCAAGCGGCAGGTGCTGAAGGCGATCCCCAGCATGTCCCCGAGCGCGCTGGTCGGCGGGATCACGTACTACGACGCCCAGGTGGACGACGCGCGCTACACCGCGACGCTCGCCCGCACCGCCGCCCACTACGGCGCGCACATGGCGCCGCGCGTCCGCGTGGAAGGCTTCCTCAAGGTCGGCGAGCGCGTCGTCGGCGTGCAGGCGGTCGACCAGGAGACGGGCGAGCGGTTCGAGATCCGCGCCAAGCAGGTCGTCAATGCGACCGGCGTGTGGACGGACGACACCCAGGCGATGGTGGGGGAGCGGGGCCAGTTCAAGGTCCGCGCGTCCAAGGGAATCCATTTGGTCGTCCCGCGCGACAGGTTCCAGTCGAAGATGGGCCTCATCCTCCGCACCGAGAAGAGCGTCCTCTTCGTGATCCCGTGGGGCCGGCACTGGCTGATCGGCACGACCGACACCGACTGGCACCTCGACAAAGCGCACCCGGCGGCGACGGCGGCCGACATCGACTACCTGCTCGCGCACGTCAACGAGGTGCTCAACGTCCCGCTCACCCGGGAGGACGTGGAAGGCGTCTACGCGGGTCTGCGCCCGCTGCTGGCGGGCGAGTCGGAGGAGACCTCGAAGCTGTCCCGCGAGCACCTCGTCGCGCACTCGGTGCCGGGCCTGGTCGTGATCGCCGGCGGCAAGTGGACGACGTACCGGGTGATGGCGAAGGATGCGATCGACGCGGCGGTGGACGCGCTCGACGGCAAGATCCCGGCCAGCACGACGATGGAGATCCCGCTCGTCGGCGCGGAGGGCTACCAGGCCGCGTGGAACCGGCGCGGCCGCATCGCGAGCGAGTCGGGCCTCCACCCGGCGCGCGTGGAGCACCTGCTCAACCGCTACGGGACCATGACCGAGGACATCCTCGCCCTGATCCGCGCGGATGAGACGCTGGCCCGGCCGTTGCCCGGCGCGGACGACTACATCGGCGCGGAGGTCGTCTACGCGGCCAGCCACGAGGGCGCCCTGCACCTGGAGGACGTCCTCGCCCGCCGCACCCGCATCTCGATCGAGGCCTGGGACCGCGGCGTCTCGGCAGCGCCCGTGGCCGCGTCGCTGATGGCGGGAGTCCTGGGCTGGGACACCGCCCGCGAGGAGCGCGAGGTGCAGACCTACCTCAAGCGGGTCGCGGCCGAGCGCGCCAGCCAGCAGCAGCCGGACGACGAGTCCGCCGACCGCGTGCGACTGGAGGCCCCGGACATCGTGGACGTGGACGCCGCCGCCGCGAAGGCGGGCGCGGTCACGCGCACGGCGAAGGCGGCGTCGGCGAAGACTCCGGCGGCGAAGGCGGCCGCGGGGAAGTCGGCGGACGCGTCGCCGAAGGAGGGGTGAGCCGCCTCAGCGGTAGCTCTCGCGGCGGTGACCCGCATCGACGACCACGACGGTCAGCACGTGGTCCTCGATGCGATAGAGCACGCGGTAGTCGCCCGTGCGCACCCGCCATTCCACGCGGCCGGTCAGCTTCTTGGCTGCGGGAGGTCGCGGGTCGTCCCCGAGCAGTTCGATGACGGCTTGGACCCGTCGCTTGCCCTCGGGAGGAAGCTTCTTGATCGAACGGATCGCTGCGGGCAGGAGCCGAACGTCGTAGGTCACGAAAGGCCGAGTTCGCGCTTGACGTCCTCCCACGGGATGGGGGTCTCGCGCAGCCGTTCGGTCTCCTCCCACGCGGTGTCGACCGCGCGGATGTCGGCGAGCTCTTCCGCGTCCTCCAAGAGGCGCTTGAGCTGGTCGGCGTCCACGATCGCCGCGACGGCGCGTTCGCGGCGCGTCAGGTAGACCGGCTCGGTGTGCGACTCGTCGATCAACGACGAGAGCCGTGCCCGGGCCTCGGAAATGGCGATCTGGCTCATACGCCGACGATAGCACCATTTTGTACATTTTGCTGCAATACGTGTAGTTTGTACGATCGCCCGCCTCCTCCGGTAAACTGGACACCAGTGCCCGCGACGGATGGAGACGGAAAATGGTTGACGTTCGACGGGTCAAACTGCCCGGCGTCGGGGTGTTGCACACGTTCGTCACAGACGACGGGGGCAAGGTCGGCGTCATCGCGCACCGCTCGGGGCACAGCGACCTGATCACGTTCTCGGATCACGAGGACGGCGCCGACGTGACCAAGGTCTCCCTGCGGCTCAACGAGGATGAGGCGCACACCCTCGCCGAACTCCTCGGCGGCACCCAGATCACCGAGTCGCTCACCGCGCTCGACCAGATCCCCGGGCTCAGCATCGACTGGTTCACCGTCGACTACGAGGACTACATCGCCGGGCAGCAGCTCGGCGCCCCCGGCGACCGCGGCTTCGTCGGGCTCACCGTCGTCGCCGTCGTCCGCGGGGACTCCGCCAATCCGGCGCCCGCCCCCGACTTCAAGGTCTTCCCCGGCGACACCCTCGTCGTCGCGGGCACCCCCGAGAAGGTCGCCAAGGCCTTCGCGTTCTTCCGCACCGGTCAGACCGCGCGGGCCACTTCCGACGCTCCGCCGGGAGGCTGATCCATGCATCTCGGAGAAGACCTCGTCATCCTCGGCATCCTGCTGCTCGTCGCGTACGTGCTCGGACGCCTCGGCAAGCTGGTGGGGCTCCCCGCGATCCCCATCTACATGCTCGTCGGCCTGCTGGCGAGCCCGCACACCGGCTGGTTCCCGCTCGACTTCGAGAGCAACTACATCGAGCTCATCGCGATCTTCGGGCTCATCCTGCTGCTGTTCAACCTGGGCCTGGAGTTCGACCAGGACGAGTTCTTCGGCAACTTCGGCAAGCTGGTCGTCTCCGGCGGCTCCTACATCCTGATCAACATGGGCGTCGGCCTCGCGTTCGGCTTCTGGGTCGGCTGGGGCACGAGGGAGGCGCTCATCATCGCCGGGATGACGGCGACGTCGTCGTCCGCGATCGTGACCAAGCTGCTGATCGAGCTGCGCCGCCTCCCCAACACCGAGACGCCGATGATCCTCGGCGTGACGGTCGTAGAGGACATCTTCATCGCGATCTACCTCGCGATCGTCTCCGTCGTCCTCAGCGGGGAGACCGACTTCTGGCCGGTGGTCGGCAAGCTGACGGTGGCGTTCCTGTTCCTGGTCGCGATGTTCACCCTGGCCCGGTTCGGCGGGAGGTACGTCTCCCGGCTGTTCCGGACGAAGGACGACGAGCTCTTCACCATCCTGTTCTTCGGGCTGGCGGTGCTGTTCGCCGGAATCGGCGAGATCCTCGGCGTGACCGACGCGATCGGCGCGTTCCTGATCGGGCTCGTGCTGGGCGCGACCAAGTACCGCAACAAGATCGAGCACATCGCCCTCCCGTTGCGCGACGTGTTCGCGGCGTTCTTCTTCCTCAACTTCGGGCTCGCGCTCGACCCGGCGAAGTTCCCGGCGGTGCTCGGGCCGGTGCTCATCGCGGTCGCGATGACGATCGTGCTGAACATCCTGGCCGGGCAGTTCGTCGCCTGGCTGAACGGCTTCGGTGCGCAGGCCGGGATCAACACCGCCGTCATCCTGCAGAACCGCGGGGAGTTCGCGCTCATCCTGGCGACGCTGTCGCTCAGCGCCGGACTCGATCCCCGCATCGCGCCGTTCGCCGGCCTCTACGTGCTCATCATGTCCGTGCTCGGGCCGATCCTCGCAGCGAACTCCGAGAAGATCGGTGGGATGATTCTCCGGTCCGGATCGTCCAAGCGGCGCGACCGGCGGAAGAAGCGCGATCCCATGTTCGACGAGGAGATCGCACTCGTCGAGGCGGCCACCGAGGACCTCGACTCCGACACGCGCCGTGACGACGCGCGTGCGCACGACTCGCGGCAGGCTGTGGACCGGATCGTCGAGCAGGCCATGCAGCAGCAGGACACGACCGTCGAACGAAAGCGGGACTGACCCATCGACACCACCCCCGGCAGTCCGTCCGGCGCGCAGGCGCCCCAGGGCGGCTCCACCATGCTGCAGATGATGCTGCGTCCCCGCTGGATCGGGGCGCTGGTGTTCGCCCTCGCGCTCGCCGCGGGGTTCGCCGGCCTCGGGCAGTGGCAGCTCGAGCGCGCGATCGAGTCCGGCAAGGCGGTCGTGGCCCCGACCGAGACGGTGCTCCCGCTCGCGCGGGTCGCGAAGCCGAACGGGCCGATGACCGACAAGTCGGTCGGCCAGCTCGTGGAGTTCACCGGCACGTTCGTCGCAGGCGACGACCAGCTCCTCTACGACCGGATCAACCTCGGCAGGACCGGCTGGTGGGTCGTCTCCCACGTCGACGTGGACGCCGGCGACGGCCACCGCATCGCGCTCGCCGTGGCCCGCGGCTGGGCGCCCGACGAGGCGACCGCCAAGTCGGTCATGGCCCGGCTCGCCGAGCAGCCCGAGGATCCGCAGAAGATCGTCGGCCGCATCCTCCCCGACGAGCAGCCGCAGGTCCCGGACGACAAGAAGAACCCCACCGCGATGAAGAGCCTCGGCGTCGGCCAGCTCTACAACCTGTGGACCGGGGTGGACGGCATGGACGTCTACAACGCGTACGTGGTCGACCGGACCCCGCCCGCCGGGCTGGACAGGATCGACTCGCCGCCGCCCATCCAGCAGACCGAGCTCAACTGGCTCAACCTGTTCTATGCGGCCGAGTGGATCATCTTCGCCGGGTTCGCGATCTTCCTCTGGTACCGGCTCGTCCGCGACGCCAAGCAGCGGGAGGACGAGGAGCGCGAGCTGGCGGCCGAGGCGGCCGCAGACGGTGGCGCAGGCGACGGCGCGAGGGCACACGCCGGGAACGTAGAATAGACTCCATGCCCCTCGCTCCCAAGCTCGAAGACTTCCCGAAGGTCCGCGGGGCGCTGAAGTTCTACCAGGTGTTCGCCTACGTCACCGGAATCATGCTCCTGCTGCTCTGCGTGGAGATGATCGTGAAGTACGGCCTCGGCTACCAGCTCTTCGCCTTCAGCAACTACGGCGCCCTCACGCTCGTGCCCGTCAAGACCGCCGTCGCCCCGACCGGCGTGGACCTGAGCACGGGCATCCTCATCGCCCACGGCTGGCTGTACGTCGTGTACCTGTTCTCGGACTTCCGGCTCTGGAGCCTGATGCGCTGGCCGTTCTCGAAGTTCATCACCATCGCCCTCGGCGGTGTCATCCCCTTCCTGTCCTTCTTCGTGGAGGCCAGGATCAGCAAGCAGGTCAAGAGCTATCTGGCCGGCCGCGAGGCCGAGGCAGCGACGTACGTGGAGGCCGCAAATTAGCACCGACGCAGTGTTCTCGGACATCCTCGGGGGAGCCGACTCGGCCGCGCCCGCCGGGCCGGTCCTGGTGGTCGACTTCGGCGCCCAGTACGCGCAGCTGATCGCGCGCCGCGTGCGCGAGGCGAACGTCTACTCCGAGATCGTGCCGCACACCGTGACGGCGTCGGAGGTCGCGGCCAAGCGTCCGGCCGGCATCGTCCTCTCCGGCGGCCCCTCCAGCGTGTACGAGGAGGGCGCCCCGCACCTCGACGAGGCGATCTTCGAGCTCGGCGTCCCCGTCCTGGGCATCTGCTACGGCTTCCAGGTGATGGCCACCGCCCTCGGCGGCGAGGTCGCGCGGACCGGCCGCCGCGAGTACGGCTCCACCGCTGTGCGCGTCACCGGCGCCGCCGCAGACGGCTCGGGCAGCCTTCTCGACGGCCAGCCCGCCGAGCAGACCGCATGGATGAGCCACGGCGACTCGGTCTCCCGGGCGCCCGAGGGCTTCGAGGTGCTCGCCTCCACCGAGGACACCCCGGTCGCCGCGTTCGCGAACGAGGAGCGCCGGCTGTACGGCGTGCAGTGGCACCCCGAGGTCAAGCACTCGCAGTACGGCCAGGCCGTGCTGGAGAACTTCCTGCACCGCGCCGCGGGCATCCCGGCCGACTGGAACAGCGGCAACGTCATCGCCGACCAGGTCGCCGCGATCCGCGCCCAGGTGGGGAGCGGGCGCGTGCTCTGCGCGCTGTCCGGCGGCGTCGACTCCGCGGTCGCCGCCGCGCTCGTGCACAAGGCGGTCGGCGACCAGCTCGTCTGCGTGTTCGTGGACCACGGCCTGCTCCGCAAGGATGAGGCGCGCCAGGTGGAGGAGGACTACGTCGCCGCGACGGGCGTGCGGCTCGTCACCGTGAACGCGCAGGAGCAGTTCCTGTCCGCACTCGCGGGCGTCTCCGACCCGGAGACCAAGCGCAAGATCATCGGCCGCGAGTTCATCCGCGTGTTCGAGAAGGCCCAGGCCGACCTGATCGCCGAGGCCGAGCACGACGGCGACCCGATCCGCTTCCTGGTGCAGGGCACGCTCTACCCCGACGTGGTGGAGTCGGGCGGCGGCACCGGCACGGCCAACATCAAGAGCCACCACAACGTCGGCGGCCTCCCGGAGGACCTCCAGTTCGAGCTCGTCGAGCCGCTGCGCACCCTGTTCAAGGACGAGGTGCGCGCGATCGGCCGCGAGCTGGGCCTGCCGGAGGTCATCGTGGGCCGCCAGCCGTTCCCCGGCCCCGGCCTCGGCATCCGCATCGTCGGCGAGGTGACGCAGGAGCGTCTCGACCTGCTCCGCGACGCCGACGCGATCGTGCGCGCCGAGCTGACCGCCGCGGGCCTCGACGCCGAGATCTGGCAGTGCCCGGTCGTGCTGCTGGCGGACGTCCGCTCGGTCGGTGTGATGGGCGACGGCCGCACCTACGGTCACCCGATCGTGCTGCGCCCGGTCTCCAGCGAGGACGCCATGACGGCCGACTGGACGCGCCTGCCGTACGACCTGCTGGCCACCATCTCCAACCGGATCACCAACGAGGTCGACGGGGTCAACCGAGTGGTGCTCGACGTCACGTCGAAGCCGCCGGGGACCATTGAATGGGAGTGAGTCTCCCTGAGACGTGAGAAGGGCCGGGATGCTGCTACAGCATCCCGGCCCTTCTGCGTGTGCCGCGGCTAGTTACGGGAGATTGCGAGCAGTCGCAGGATCTCGAGGTACAGCCAGATCACGGTGACCATGATCCCGAACGCGCCGGACCAGCCGTAGACGCGCGGGGCGCGGTTCTTCACGCCGCGCTGGATGAAGTCGAAGTCGAGCACGAGCGAGTAGGCGCCCATGATGACGACGACCACACCGATCAGCACGCCGAGCGGGATTCCGAACAGCTTGACATCGCTGCTCAGGCCGAACATGCCGTGGGTCACGCCGGTCCACATCAGGACGACGTTGACGAGCGAGTAGACCAGGTAGCCGACCATCGCGATCAGGAAGACCTTGGTCGCCTTGGCCGACGCGCGGATCTTGCCCGAGGCGAAGAGAGCGAGCGTCACGCCGACGACCGCGAGCGTGCCGATGACCGCCTGAATGACGATGCCCGGGTACAGCGACTCGAACACGGCGGAGATACCGCCGACGAAGATTCCCTGCGCGCCGGCGTAGCTCAGGATGAGCGCGGGCGACGGCTTCTTCTTGAAGATGTTGACCAGCGCGAGGACGAAGCCCACGATCGCCGCGGGCAGCACGAGCGCCGGGACCATCCAGCCCACGACCGCTCCCGCGACCAGGAGGGCGAACGAGATCGCGCTCTTGTTGATGGTGTCCTCGATCGTCATGCGATCGGTGTCCGCGGAGGTCGCGGACGGCGCCTGGTACATCTGCTCGAGGTTCTCGGCGCTGACCGTGGTGGCCGTCGCGGCCTGCCCGTTGTTCTGGAAGGCCGGATTCGTGGAGAATGCCGGGTTGGTGAGTGCCATGGGTTCCTCGCTCTGTCGGGGACCGCTTACGGTCTCGGTCCGTCAAATCTATCGGGTCGAATTCTGAGAGTTCTGACAGCTTGCCATGAATCGACTGCGATGGCGCCGGCGCGGGCCAGCCACGCCGAGCCCACCACGACGACGCTCATGACCAGGATGGTGATCCAGCCCTGCCCGTACGTGGTCACGAACGACGGGAGGATCAGGCTGGCGGCGATCGGCAGCACGAGGACGGCGAACGACGGGAGCGGCCGAAGCCGCACCAGCAGCCACGCCGCCAGCATGACGGCGTAGCACCAGGCGAAGCCGGAGCCGCCGAGCATGAGCCAGGTGAAGCCGAGCACAGGGACGACGACGGCGACCCTCCGGCCGATGGTCGAAGGCATGACCGCCCACCCGGCGGGCTGCAGGAGCGAGCCGACCAGGAGGAACGGCAGGCTGTATGCGGTGGTGACCAGGACGCACGCCGTGCCGACCACGATCATCGCGAGCCCGGCGATCCAGCGGGAGCGGTACGTGCCCCAGCGCAGGTCGAGCGAGCGCGTCGGCTCGCGCCAGGCGCGGGTCGGCACAGGCGCCTCGGCGTGGAACGCGGAGGGCGCCTGCGCTGCCGCCTCGGGCGGCGCTGCAGCTTCCGGCATCGGGGCCGGGAGACCATCGGGGTCGGGCACACTCCGATTGTTTCACCCGGGAGTGCGCACCGGAACGGGTCAGACGCCCGGCTAGTATCGCCACATGCGTGCCCGCTCGCGACCGTCCGTCATCGGTCACCGCGGCGCGCCCGGCTACCGTCCCGAGCACACCCGCGCGGCCTACGAGCTGGCGTTCGCGCTCGGCGCCGACTCGGTGGAGCCCGACGTCGTCGCGACGAAGGACGGCGTCCTGGTCGTGCGGCACGAGAACGAGATCTCCGGCACGACGAACGTGGCCGAGCATCCCGAGTTCGCCGCCCGGCGCACGACCAAGGAGGTCGACGGGATGCCGCTGACCGGGTGGTTCACCGAGGACTTCACGTGGGCCGAGCTGGCGACGCTGCGTGCCAGGGAGCGGGTGCCGCGCCTGCGCCAGGCGAGCGCGACGTTCGACGACCGCTACCCGATCCTCCGGCTCTCGGACGTGCTGGAGGTCGTGGACGCGGCCTCGGACTCCGCGGGCCGGGCGCTCGGCCTGGTCGCCGAGCTGAAGCACGCCACCTACTTCGAGGCGGCGGGCCTGCCTCTGCACGAGCTGTTCCTGGGCGAACTCGCCGCGGCGGGCTGGTCCGACCATCCCGGGCTGGTCGCGGAGAGCTTCGAGAAGACGGTGCTCGGCCGCCTGCATGACGGCGGCTTCCGCGGACGCCGCGTCTACCTCCTCGAGTCGGAGGGCGCTCCCGCCGACCGTGTCGCGTCGCTGGGAGCGGCGGCGCCCGGCTACGCCTCCGACCTGACGCTGCGCGGGCTGTACGCCCTGGGCTCGGCGGCCGCTCCCGCCGAGCGGGTCGACGGGATCAGCGTGGATGTCACGCAGATCCTGCACTCGGGCTCGGTGGCGGTGGGCCTGTTCGGCGAGGACGAGGGCGGCGTCGACATCGGCGCCGTCACCTCCGACCTGGTCGACCTGGCGCACTCCGCCGGGCTGTTCGTCTACTGCTGGACGCTCCGGCCGGAGAACGGCATGCTGCCTGCCGACTTCCGCCGGGCCGGCCGGGACGACGAGTGGGGCGACTGGCGGCGGCTGTACGCGATCCTGCTGCACTCCGGCGTCGACGGGGTGTTCGCCGACCATCCGGACCTCGCGGTGGCCGTGCGCGACGGGCGCTGAGCGGGGCGGCCTCCCGGCGAACGCGCGCGGTCCCGGCTCCCGGCCGCGATGACGGTGGCGGCGGCTAAAATGGCTGGAGACATGACGAGCCTCCCCGACGCCCCCTCCTCCTCTTCCACGGTGCCCTCCTCCGTGCCGATCATCCTCGACGGCTGGGAGGGCGACGTGCGCCCCGGCGACGGCGCCGCGCGTGGCGGCTCCAGCGGCGGGAACGGCGACGCCGGCGGCCGGCGCGGGCCCGACGAGCGCCTGTTCGCCGGCCTCAACCCGCAGCAGCGCGAGGCCGCCGAGTACCGTGGCGCCGCCCTGCTCATCGTCGCCGGCGCCGGCTCGGGCAAGACCAGCGTGCTGACCCGCCGCATCGCCGGGCTCATCGAGAGCCGGGAGGCCTGGCCGAGCGAGATCCTCGCGATCACGTTCACCAACAAGGCGGCGAACGAGATGCGCGAGCGCGTCGAGCAGCTCCTCGGCGGCCGGGCGCAGGGCATGTGGATCTCGACGTTCCACTCGGCGTGCGTCCGCATCCTGCGCCGGGAGGCCGAGACGATCGGCAAGACGCAGAGCTTCACCATCTACGACTCCGGCGACACCCGGGCGCTGCTCAAGCGCATCATCAAGGAGCTGGACGCCGACACGCTCGGCTTCACCGTGGCGGGGACCGCCGGCCGTATCTCCAAGCTCAAGAACGAGCTGACCGACATCGAGACCTTCGCGCGCTCGGCCAACCTGAGCGACCCGCAGGAGGTGATGTTCCTCGAGATCTTCCGGCAGTACACCCGGGCGCTCCGCCGGGCCAACGCCTTCGACTTCGACGACCTCATCGCCGAGACGGTGTTCCTGTTCCGCGCCTTCCCGAAGGTCGCCGCGCTGTATCAGACGCGGTTCCGGCACATCCTGGTCGACGAGTACCAGGACACGAACCACGCGCAGTACTCGCTCATCCGCGAACTGACGATGCCGGTCGCGCCGGACGTCGCCGAGGAGATGGAGCAGCACGGCCGCAACGTCAGCAAGCTGCGCGATGTGGTCGGCGCGATCCCCGGGGCCTCGCTGACCGTGGTGGGCGACTCGGACCAGTCCATCTACGCGTTCCGCGGCGCGGACATCCGCAACATCGTGGAGTTCGAGCGTGACTTCCCCGGCGCCAAGGTCGTGCTGCTGGAGCAGAACTACCGGTCGACGCAGAACATCCTGAGCGCGGCCAACGCCGTCATCTCCAACAACTTCGACCGCAAGGACAAGAAGCTGTGGACGGCGGTCGGCGACGGCGACAAGATCGTCGGCTACACCGGCTACTCCGGTCACGACGAGGCGCAGTTCGTGGCCGACGAGATCGAGAAGCTGCACGCCGCCGGCATGGACTACAAGGACATGGCGGTCTTCTATCGCACCAACGCGCAGACCCGTGCGCTGGAGGAGATCTTCATCCGCTCGGCGCTGCCGTACAAGGTCATGGGCGGCACCAAGTTCTACGAGCGCGCCGAGATCAAGGACGCGATGGCGTATCTGATCACGGTCGCCAACCCGGACGACACCCTCGCGCTCCGCCGCATCCTGAACACTCCGAAGCGCGGCATCGGCCCGGCGACGGAGACGCAGCTCGCGAGCTACGCGGAAGACAACGGCTTCACGTTCCGCGACGCCATGCGCGACGCCGGCTCGCTGGGCCTCGGCCCCAAGGTGACCGGCGCGATCCTGCAGCTCTCCGGGCTGCTGGACGAGGCGGCGGCGAAGATCGACCCGGCCAACCCGGCAGGCGTCGCGCCGGTCGCGGACGTGCTCACGTTCTTGCTCGACGGCAGCGGCTACCTCGACGTGCTGCGCAACAGCCGCGACCCGCAGGACGAGGCGCGCGCCGAGAACGTGGACGAGCTCGTCGCGGTGACGAAGGAGTTCGCGCGCAACAACCCGGACGGCACTCTGGTCGACTTCCTCACGGAGGTGTCGCTCGTCGCCGCGGCGGACGAGATCGACGACTCCAGCGGCTCGGTGTCCCTGATGACCCTGCACACGGCCAAGGGGCTGGAGTACGACGCGGTGTTCCTGACCGGCATCGAGGAGGACCTCCTCCCGCACCGGATGTCGGCCAACGAGCCGGGCGGCCCGGCGGAGGAACGGCGGCTGTTCTACGTGGGGATCACGCGTGCCAAGAAGCGTCTGTTCCTGTCGCTGGCCATGACGCGCGCGCAGTTCGGCGAGACCGCGGTCGCGATGCCGAGCCGGTACCTGCAGGAGATCCCGGCCGATCTGATCGACTGGCGCCAGTCGCCTGGCGCGGCCAACGGACGTGGCGGCTCGCAGTCGCGCGCCCTGAACGCCCGCCGGCCCGGCCTCGGCGGCGGCACGGCCGGGCGCTGGAATGAGAGCTACCCGGTCGGCGGCAGCGCCCCGGCCGAGCGCCCCAAGGCGGAGTGGCCGAACCGGGTGACCGGCAAGGTCCGCGACAACGGCGACCTGGAGCTCGCGCCGGGCGACCGCATCCGCCACTCCGACTTCGGCGACGGCCGGGTGACCAACGTCACCGGCGAGGGCGCCAAGCGCGTCGCGCACGTCCAGTTCGAGAAGGTGGGCGCGAAGAAGCTCCTCATCAAGATCGCACCGATCGACAAGCTGTGAGGCGCCACCTCGCCTTGATGAGCGTCGAGGTCGGCTTCCGGGCAGCTGCTGCGGTCGCGGTGCCGCTGCTGGTGCTGTTCGCCGTCGGTCGTCTCGACCTCGCCGCGTACGCGACGTTCGGCGCATTCACCGCGTTGTACGGCCGCAACGAGCCGTACCGGCTGCGCCTGCGCAGCGTCTCGGTGGCGGCGGTCGCGTTGCTGACGTGCATCGCGCTCGGCGTCCTGGTCGCGGTGCTCGGCGAGCCGCTGTTGCTGGTGACGGTCCTGTTGGTCGCCGTGGTCGTGGTCGGGACGTTCTTGGTGTCGGCCTTCCAGCTCTTGCCGGCGCAGTCGCTGTTCTTCGTGTTCGCGCTGCTGGTGTGCGCGGCGATCCCGACACCCGCAGCGGAGGCCTGGGGCCGGATCGGCCTCGCCGCCGCCGCCGCCGCGCTCTCGTGGTTGCTGACGATGTCGGGCTGGCTGATGCGCCGTGCGGCGGGCGACCGGGCCGCTCGGACGGGCGCCGTGCTGCTGAAGAAGCTGCACCGTCGCCCGGGCGTCGACCGGAGCGTCGTCAGCGACCCCCGGGTCTGGCTGACCGCGGCGCAGAACGCCGTGGGCGCCCTCCTCGCGGGCGGCCTCGCTCTCACCTTCGGGCTGGGCCACGCCTACTGGGCGGTGGTGAGCGTGGTCGCCGTCATCCCTCCCGCGCGCGCCGCGCACTCGATCTCGCGCTCGGTGCACCGGATCTTCGGCACCATCGGGGGCGTCGCCGTGACAGCGCTGGTGCTGGTGTGGTCGCCGCCGGCGCTGGTCGTGATCGCGGTGATCATCGTGTGCCAGTTCTTCGCGGAGATGCTGGTCGGCCGCCACTACGGCACAGCCCTGCTCTTCATCACCCCCATGGCGCTCGCGGTGTCGCACCTGGCCTCCCCGTCGCCGCTCGGCACGCTGCTCGTCGACCGTGTGCTCGAGACCGTGCTCGGCGCGGCGATCGGGATCGGACTGGTGCTGCTGGCGCGGTGGATCGAGCGGTCGCGCGGGCTGGCCGCCTAGCCCCCTCCCTCCGCGATCGACCGTCGCAGCCTGCGCAGGTACAGGTCGCGCGGCTGGTGGCGGAGCCGCTGCGGGATCCGCGGGTAGACCGCCGCCGCAACCCGCATCCGGCGTTCGAAGCCCCGTTCGATCGACGGGCTCCACGGCAGACGGAACTGGTCCCGCACGTCGCGCGGCAGCAGCCCTGCGGTGACGATCCGCGCGTCGGGGAGCGTCGCCCGCAGCCACAGCGGCACACCTCGAGGGTGCAGAATCTGCTCGGCGACCGCGCGCGTGGCCTCTGTCACGCGCAGCCTGCCGACCATGTCGTCCCAGTAGTCCCGGAAGTCCGGCACCGTGGCCGGCCACTCCTCCGGACGGACCTGAAGCCCGACTCCCGAACGGGTCGCTTCGCGATACAGCTGCTCCCGTGCGGCGGCGCTCTGCGGCCCGAGGACGCGCTCGGCGAGGTCCGTCATGGTCGCGTAGAGGGTCGCCGCCACCCAGAGCTGCAGCTCGTGATCGAACGCGCTGTACGCCGGCTCGGTGCCGGTCGCCGCGCCGCGCACCGGCGCATGCGCGCGATTGACCCGCCGGCGGACCACCTCGAACTCCGGGGGCGTCGCGAAGGTCGCGGCGTAGACGAACGTCATCGTGTCGTGGAACCGGTCCACCATCCGGCGCGCGAAATCGCTGTGCTCCACGACGCCGCGCCCCACCGCCGGGTGCGCGATCTGCAGCAGCAGGGCCCGGCCGCCACCGGCGAGGCAGAGTGCCTCGCCGGTGAGCTGCCGGAACGTGAGCTCCCGTGAACCCCGGGGCGCACGCACAGTGGGGGCGGTCATGACTCCATCCTGCAACGGGAGCCTCCCGTCCCGCGACGCAGTCGCCGGGCGCGCGCGGCGATCAGCGTCGCGACGCCGGCCACCCCGAGGCTCACGCCCGCCGGCCACGCCTCCGCCGCCCAGGAGCCGCCGGTGTCCGCCAGCACGGTCGGCGCCATCGCAGCGGGCGCGGGCTCCTCCGGCCCAGGCTCCTTCGGCCCACGCACCACAGGAGCCGAGGCCAGCGTGATCTCCGTGGCGACGCCGAACGCCGACACCCAGGGCCGCATCCGCTCGCCGCCGCCACCCGCGCGCACCCGCGCGGGATCGATCCGCTCGGCCCAGACGTAGTGCCCCGCGGCGGGGATGGCGCACTCCGGGGTGTCGTACTCGCCCGTGCTGTCCACCGTCGTCTCCACCGTGCAGACCTCCGGCGCCCCGTCGGGAACGTCGGGCGTCTCGGTCAGGGGAGCGTCGAACGGGCCGTACAGCGTGCTCTCCACCACGGCCTCCACCGGCTCGAAGCCGTCGTCGACCGTGCGCACGCCCCAGGACGGCAGGAGACCGTCCGCGGTGTCGACGGAGACCGTGATCCGGTCGTGGATCAGCGCGCCGGGCACGGCCTCCGGAGCGCTGGTCACGGTCGAGACCACCGGCTGGAAGGGCAGCGGAGACGGACCTGTCGCCGACGCCGACGCGCGGGCCTCCGCGTTCGCGGGCACGGCGACGAGAACGGCCTGCGCGTCCTGGTGCGGGGCGGCGACGAGCAGCCGATCGCCGTAGGGCAGCGCCTCCAGGGAGGCCGCGGCGCTCACCGTCACGCTCGCAGCGTCGCCGGACGGGACGACGGCCACGTCCGTCCCCGTGGGAACCTCGGCGTCGCCGCTCCCGTCCGCGAAGGTGGCGCCGTCCAGCGACACCCGTGCCCGGTGCTCGCCCGGAGCGAGGAGCTCCGTCCCTGAGGGCCGGACGACGGCGAGCTCGACGCGCACCCGGCCGGGCCCGCTCTCGGCCAGCTCGAGCACGGCGTCCGCCCGCACCGCGGACGAGCCGAGGCGCGCGGCCTCGCCCACCATCTCGTGCGCCCGGGCGAGCACCCGGCCGGCGTCCGCCCCGGCGCGGGCGGCGAGCTCCTCCGGCGTGTGACCGCCGAGGCCCGCGACCAGCCACGTCGCGATCTGACCGGCGGCGGCGGTGAGCCGGTCGTCGGTGCCGGCCCAGGTGCGGGAGATGTACGCCAGCGAGGCCGACTGCTCCGGTGTGTACCAGCCCAGTGCCGCGGCGTCCGTGTAGTCGTAGCCGTGGCCGGTGGGGCTCGGCTTGCCGGCGTTCAGGCAGAAGCCCTGGGCTCCGTCGTCGAGGCGGTAGGTGCCGAGCCACCAGCCGTCGTGGGAGAGGTAGCCGGGGCCGTGGCCGGCGCCGGACAGCGCCCGCGCGTCGGGGGACGCGGCCAGCGCGTGCAGCATGCCGAGGAAGACGGCGAGGCCGGCGAGGACGAGTACGGTCACGAGGTTCGAGATGCGATGTGTCATGCCCTCAACGCTCGCCGCGACGGACCGCCCGCGAGCGGCTCCGCGCGAATCCGTGGAGAGGTTGTCCGGCCCGTCGCACTGTGGAGGACAAACGGATTCGGGCTGTTCAGTCGGACGCGCTAAAGTTCTCACTGGCGAATTTATCTCGGCGTCGAGCTATTCTCCCGCCGGACCGCCCAGGAGATAACCGCCGGAGCGCCACGAGCGCGCCGGACATCAGCGGATTGGATAACCGTGGATCTATTCGAGTACCAGGCCAGAGACCTGTTTGAGAAGTACGGCGTCCCGGTCCTTCCGGGCATCGTCGCGGACACTCCGGAGGAGGTCCGTGCGGCCGCGGAGAAGCTGGGCGGCGTCACCGTCGTCAAGGCACAGGTCAAGGTCGGAGGCCGCGGCAAGGCGGGCGGCGTGAAGGTCGCCAAGACGCCGGACGACGCCGAAGAGGCCGCCAAGGCCATCCTGGGCCTGGACATCAAGGGCCACGTGGTCCGCCGGGTCATGGTCGCCGGGGGCGCCCGCATCGCCCGCGAGTTCTACTTCTCGGTGCTCCTCGACCGGGCCAACCGCTCCTACCTGTCGCTGACCAGCGTCGAGGGCGGCATGGAGATCGAGCAGCTCGCGGTCGAGAAGCCCGAGGCGCTCGCCCGCATCGAGGTCGACCCGCGTGGCGGCCTGGACACCGCGAAGGCCACCGAGATCGCGAAGGCCGCCGGGTTCCCGGACGACCTGGTCGCCAAGGTCGCCGAGGTCTTCGTCAAGCTCTACGACGTGTACACGGGTGAGGACGCGACGCTGGTCGAGGTCAACCCGCTCGTCCTCACCGAGGAGGGCGAGATCATCGCCCTCGACGGCAAGGTCACGCTCGACGAGAACGCCGACTTCCGTCACCCCGACCACGAGGCGCTGGAGGACGTGGAGGCCGCCGACCCGCTCGAGGCCAAGGCCAAGAAGGCCGGCCTCAACTACGTCAAGCTCGACGGTCAGGTCGGCATCATCGGCAACGGCGCCGGCCTGGTCATGTCGACGCTCGACGTGGTCGCCTACGCGGGCGAGAAGCACAAGGGCGTCAAGCCGGCCAACTTCCTCGACATCGGCGGCGGCGCGTCCGCCGAGGTCATGGCGGCCGGGCTCGACGTCATCCTCAACGACCCGCAGGTCGAGAGCGTCTTCGTCAACGTCTTCGGCGGCATCACCGCCTGCGACGCGGTCGCGAACGGCATCGTCACGGCGCTGCAGATCCTCGGCGACGAGGCCAACAAGCCCCTGGTCGTGCGTCTCGACGGCAACAAGGTCGAAGAGGGCCGCCGCATCCTCACCGAGGCGAACCACCCGCTGGTCACCCTCGCACTCACCATGGACGAAGGCGCCGACAAGGCCGCCGAGCTGGCCGCGAAGTAAGCAAGGACGAATCAGAGAATGTCTATCTTCCTCAACAAGGACTCCAAGGTCATCGTCCAGGGCATCACCGGCGGCGAGGGCACCAAGCACACCGCCCTCATGCTGAAGGCCGGCACCCAGGTCGTCGGCGGCGTCAACGCCCGCAAGGCCGGCACCACCGTGACGCACGGCGACGTCGAGCTCCCCGTCTTCGGCACCGTCGTGGAGGCCATCGAGAAGACCGGCGCGGACGTGTCGATCATCTTCGTGCCGCCGGCGTTCGCCAAGGACGCGATGGTGGAGGCCATCGACGCCGAGATCCCGCTGCTCGTCGTCATCACCGAGGGCATCCCGGTGCAGGACTCCGCCGAGGCCTGGGCCTACGCCAAGGAGAAAGGCAACAAGACCCGGATCATCGGCCCGAACTGCCCCGGCATCATCACCCCGGGCGAGTCGCTCGTCGGCATCACCCCGGCGACGATCACCGGCAAGGGCCCGATCGGCCTGGTCTCCAAGTCCGGCACGCTCACCTACCAGATGATGTACGAGCTGCGCGACCTGGGCTTCTCGACCGCCATCGGCATCGGCGGCGACCCGATCATCGGCACCACCCACATCGACGCGCTCGCCGCGTTCGAGGCCGACCCGGAGACCAAGGCGATCGTCATGATCGGCGAGATCGGCGGCGACGCCGAGGAGCGCGCGGCCGACTTCATCAAGGCCAACGTGACCAAGCCGGTCGTGGGCTACGTCGCCGGCTTCACCGCGCCCGAGGGCAAGACGATGGGCCACGCCGGTGCGATCGTCTCCGGCTCGGCCGGCACGGCGCAGGCGAAAAAGGAGGCGTTGGA
Organism: Leifsonia sp. GW821-FHT13C09; assembly: GCF_058806435.1. Lineage (NCBI taxonomy): Bacteria > Bacillati > Actinomycetota > Actinomycetes > Micrococcales > Microbacteriaceae > Leifsonia > Leifsonia sp. GW821-FHT13C09. Next base: position 333,708 of record NZ_JBXAPS010000004.1, read on the forward strand.
GGCCGCGGGCGTGAAGGTCGGCAAGACCCCGTCCGAGACCGCGGCGCTGCTGCGCGAGGTCTACGCGGCGCTGTAAGGCACCGCTCCAATCCGCCGATCGGGGCCGGACTCCTCCACGGGGTCCGGCCCCGATCCGTCTCTCCACAGCCGGGATCGGGGCCTGCCCGCGGCCGGTGCGGCGGCGCTACAGTGTGCCCAACCGTCCGGGAGGGGGAGGCGATGCCACGTCTGACGAACGCCGAGCTCGAGGGTCGTATCGCGGCGCTCGAAGCCGAGAACGCCGCGCTCCGGAACCGGCTCGACGAGAACGCGACCGAGCCGTTGCCGGACCTCGCAGCCGTGCAACAGCCGAAGCACAAGCGCGGCTGGGGGTGGACCCTGCTCGCCGTCGTGCTGATCGTGATCGGCGCGATCCTCGCGCCCGTGGCAGTGGTGGCCTCGTGGGCGAAGGTGCAGCTCACCGACACGGACGCCTTCGTCGCCACGTACGCGCCGCTCGCGCACGACCCGGGCGTCCAGGCCTACGTCACCGATGAGACGGTCAAGGTCATCCAGCAGCACGTCGACATCCCGCAGCTCACCTCGCAGGTGATCGACGGGATCACGGGCCTCGGCACGGGACCGGTCGCGACGAAGGCGCTCGACGCGCTCAAGGCGCCGCTGGCGCAGGGCATCGTGTCGCTCATCCAGACGACCGTCGGCCGGTTCGTGGCCTCGGACGCCTTCGCGCAGGTCTGGCAGGACGCCCTGCGGGTCAGCCACACCCAGCTGGTCGCGACGATGCAGGGCAATCCGCAGGCGGCGATCGCGATCGGCAAGGACGGGTCGGTCGGTGTCCAACTGGGGCCGATCATCGACAAGGTGAAGCAGGTCCTTGTGGACCAGGGCATCAGCTTCGCCTCGCGCATCCCGACCGTCGACAAGACGATCACCGTCGCGCAGAACTCCTCCATCCCCACCCTCCAGGTCTTCTACAACCTCGCGCTCGTGGCGGGAGCCTGGCTGCCCTGGGTCTCGATCGGCCTGCTCGCGCTCGGCGTGATCGTCGCGCGCCGCCGCGCCCTGGCCCTGATCGGAGCCGCGTCGGCGCTGGCGATCGCGATGATCGTCGTGATCTCCGCCATAGCGATCGGCCAGATCGTGTTCGTCGCCTCGGCCTCCCCGAAGCTGGTGCCGGCGGGTGTCGCGACGACGCTCTACACGACGGTCTCGACGGCGATGAAGGACACCGGTGTCGCCGTGCTCGTGCTGGCGATCGTCGTCGCCCTGGTCGGCTGGTATTCGGGGCCCTTCGGGGTGCCGCGCAAGCTGCGCGGATTCTTCGGCTCGGGGGTGACCTGGGTGCGGGAGGCCGCCGAGCGTCACGGCATCACCACCGGGCGGGTGGGGGAGTGGCTGTACGCCCAGCGGGTGCTGCTGCGGGCCGCGATCGCGGTCATCGCCGCGGCGGTCGTCCTGTTCGTGCGGCCGCTCACGCCGTCGCTCATCATCTGGACGCTGGTGATCGCGGCGGTCGTCATCGCCATCCTGGAGCTCGTCCAGCGGCCGGCCGTCACGGTCCCGGAGGAGGCTGACCAGGACACCGAGGTGATGACCGTCTCCTGAGCCGGCGAATTGTCTGCCGCGCCCTCGGAACGGGCCAGAGTACGGAGACGCCAAAGTCCTATGGTCAACGCGCTTTGAACAGGACGAACAGATCACTTTCCCGAACCGTGGATGCCGCCGTTGCGACACCAAGCGCGAACATCGTCACTGTGATGACGGCTGGGAGTGCCGACACAGGAAGCAGCGTACGCATAGCAATATGCAGCAGGGGCGCGAGGAAGGAGGAGGTGAGGGCTGCCAACGCCGCTGCGGGGAGACCGACGAGCGTGGCCTCGCCCAGCATTGTCCCCATCACGAAAGAGCGACTGGCGCCGGCATGAAGCGAGCCGGCCAGCTCCAGACGGCGGCTGCGAGAGTACACGATGCCAAGTAAGAGTGCGCCAGCGGCAGCGAGGGCCGGTGTGTACCGTGTCGCGCGCCCTGCGAAGGTCTCCGCGCCCGTGAACCGTTGCCCGGCCACCGGATTCAGCGCGTCGAGCGAGGTGTCCTTCGGCGACGCATCGGGTGACAGCGTCGTCAGCAGGAGCGGGTCGCGATCGCGGGTGGCCGGCCAGGTGTCGGCCCAGCATTCTGATGCGCGCCCCGCGGGCGGAACGATCGAGACGAGGGCGGACGAGAGTCGAGCCTCTCCGCCCTCCCGCGGGCCCGGGGCGAACGTCCCGAGGACGGTCACGTCACCCTCTTGCGTCATGAGGACCGTGCCGCGGTCCGCTCCGAGCTCAGCCGCGAAAGTCGTAGCGAGGTACACCCCTCCCTGTCCGCTGCCGACGATTCCCAGGCGGCTTGCAAGCCCAGGGCTGATTTCGTATACCGGGAGTGTGCTGGAACCGGCTGCCACCAATGAGGTCGACTCTCCCTGTGCGAGCGATCCGGACGCTGCGAACCCGGCCGTTGCCGGGAGTCTCTCGCAGAGGTCGCGCTCGACGCCCGCAGGCGAGGAGAGAACCCGCGTCGCGCCGCCTGCTGCTCGGAAGATCTCGGCCTGGCGCTCCAGCCCGGCGATCGTAACCGCGTCGAGCAGTGAACTCGCGACGATCAACGACGCGAGCACAGCTCCATGAATGAACGAGCGCAGGGGACTGGTCGCGACGTTTCGTCGGCTCTCACCGGCCAGCGACTGGAATCGGGTGAGCGTCACGGAAGCGGGCCGTCCGACGCGCGTGTCTGGTCGAGCCTCAGCCGATGGCTGCACGCGGCGACAGTGTCCGGGTCGTGGGAGGCGACTACGACGATTGCGCCGATGCGGGCGAGTGAACGGAGGACACCGTTCACCGTCGACGCATTGGCGCGGTCCAGCTGTGCGGTTGGCTCATCGACCAGCAGGAGGTCGGGTTCGGCGGCGATCGCCCTGCACAGCATGAGCCGCTGCGCTTCCCCGCCCGAGAGTTGAGAGAAGACGCGGCCGGCGAGAGCGCGGAGTCCGAGCTCGTCGAGGATGCGCTCCGCACGCCCGACGGCCTCTGTGCGAGCGGCACCGCGCGCGATGAGCGGGTACACCACGTGATCGAGCGCGGTTCGGTGCGCTTGACCGTGCGGGTTCTGGAATACCCAGCCGACCCGGTCGATGCCGATGCGGTCTATCCTCCCGGACGTCGGCGCCTCCCAGCCGGCGAGAAGCGAGAGGAACGTCGACTTGCCCGACCCGGACGGCCCGGTCACAGCCCAGACATCACCCGCCGACATCGTCGAGGTGAGGCCTCGGAAGAGCGGTGCGCCACGGGTGAAAGCGTGTCCGACGTCGTCGACCTCCAATCGCGCTCCGCTGCCCGTGCTCACCCGCAGCCCTTTGCCGTCACCGCGGACCCGATGCGGATGCGATCGGGCATGCCGTGGTCGAAGGTGACATAGGAAGTGCCGAGCCGGCTCGCCGCGATCCGCACCGTCGTCGTCTCCCCGGTTTCGAGCTGTACGCACCGGGCGTCCGCCGCGCCGATGACGGCGCCGGGCGGCACGGAGACGACCCGCAGCGGGGCGACCAGCCGAGTCGAAACAGTTAACGTGGAGTCCTTGGGCTTCGCGGCGTTCGCCAGGTATTCGGGTGACGCGGCAACCCCCTCAAGGATGCTACGGTCCTCGATCACTCCGCTTTCGGGCATCGCGAACTCGTGTGAGCCGAGCCGGACCGTGCGCTCGCCCGGCACAGGCGCGGTGGTCGCCCCTGCGACAAGGGCGAGCGAGCGCAGCGTTCCGGGCACCTCTGCGAAGGGACCGCCGGCGTCGTAGTGCTCGCCGACGGCGACCTCGCAGGACGACACCGCTACCGAGGGCGCGGGGAGCCACGCGATCGAAGAGATCCGGAGCGAGCCGTCGGCTGGTGCCATCCCCGTGCGGCGCTGGACGTCCTTCAGAGCGTCCCGGACGGCGGCGCTGTATGGGCCTCCGGCGTCCACGTCGAACCCAAGCCCGCGGAGCGCGTGTCGCAGCGCGGTGACGTCGGTGCCTTCATCGCCGGGTACGAGGTCGCGGAAGAGCGGGATGCTGCTGGCGAGCACCACGACGGGCATTGCATCGACGTGCGCGATCACGTCCCCGCTTCGGATCGTCCCGCCGGAGACGCACTCAGACCCTGTCACCATCCCATTTGTGTTCAGCGTGATAGGGGCGGCGCGCTCGACGGTGGCGGTCAGGCCCATAGAACGCTCGTCCCGGAACTCGATCTCCTTGAGGCCGAGCGTGTGTGGCACGGCCGGCGGCTGGAGGCCGTCAGGTGCGGAAGGAGCGAAAGCGAGCACGAGGACGACGCCGCAGGCCAGCCCGATGATTGATGCGGCGATGGGAAGTAGAAGTCGACGGATCACTCGAAAAACCCGATCGACGCACGCGCGCGGTCGTCGCGGAAGGATGGATGCGCGGCGATCCTTTTTTGAATGAGACAGGTGGTCGTCATTCCGCGAACCCGATCACGATGTGCGCTGTGAACAGGCACACCTGCACCCTCTCGTCTTTGACGTCGAAGGGGAGGCTGCCGTAGTCAGCGTGGCCTGGTCCGAACGCCGACTCGAAGTCGTCGCGACTGAACGAAGAAGGTGCGAGCTTCTCGCGTTTCAGGCAGGCTGTGCCGACGGCGGCGGTGTCGCGGAGCAGACCGGGATTGCCTTTTTGCACCACGTAGAGCTCGTCAATGAGGAAGATCGTCGAACGTGCGCACATGTAATCCAACTCGACGAGATGCTCGACCGAGAATTCGTCGTCCGGCTTCGGCGGAGTCGCGTGGATGACTCCGTTCGGGAACCGGAGTTCTTCGGTTTCGACCCCGTGCTGGGCCATGCATTCGCGATAGCGGTCGTGCGCTTCCTCGTAGTCGCTCGGTGAAATCGTTCCGCGGTCCAACGCGCGCTCGAGCACCTGGGTCTCGAAGTCTGTCACTTCGCCGGCGAGTTTCTCCTTGATGAGAGCGGTGAACGAATCCGCCAGTTTGCCCTCGTCTGCATGCGGCGAGGCGCAGCCGCCTATGAGGGCAGTGAGCGTGACTGTTGCGATCGCAGAGGCGATCCGCGTCAGAGAAGGTGTCATGTGTGCTTTCGGAGTGGAGCCGTGAAAAAGAGACGGAGGCGGGTTCGCGCAAGCGCGGCATCCGCCTCCGTCTCGCGTGGACCTCAGCTCGAAACGATCAGCTTGCCGTCGCGGAAGAGCTGGGCCTTGTGGGTCATGTTGAACCCGTTGACTACCGCGAGCGTGGAACTCGACGAGCGCGCGCCCCATTTGTAGTCGTTGCCGAGCACGGCATAAGCCTGCATCATCCCGTCGTTCGCTGTGTTGGACGTCGCCCCTGCGTACGCCTCAACCCATGACGACGACACGTAGTGCCAGATCGCCGCGTTCGCCGGCACTGACGTGCCGACGACGAGACCGACCGACGCGGCGGCAGCGATTGCGCCCGCGGCGAGGCGGGAACGGACAGTTGTCACTCTGGTGTGCTTTCTCATGGCCACAGCCAACCAGACCTGGCATTGAAATTCAAGAGGTGTAGACGCAAGATGTTTTCCTCCCATCGTGATGGACTCGTTGTCTTCGTTCGTTGCGAATGATGACCGTCTCCTGAGCCGGCGAAGTGTCTGCCGGGCGGGCGGCCGCTCGGCGGGTAGGCTCCATCCGGTCATGAATCGCACAACCGTCGCCCTGCTCGCCGCACTCGAGGCGGTCATCGTCGCGGCGATCGGTCTCGCGGTCTGCCTGGTCCCGCTCACCCTCCTGTGGGCGGTGCAGTACCACCTCGCCGGTGACTTCGCGGTGGTATGGCGGGCGACGGCGGACATCTGGCTGATCGGGCACGGCGTGGACCTCACAGTGTCGCTGGATCCGCAGCTCGTCGCGTCCCTGGGGCTCCCGGCCGCCGCGGCGCCCTTCACGGTGACGATCCCGCTCCTCGGGTTCGCCGCCCTCACGGCCGGCCTCGGAGTGCGCACCGGGCTGCGCGCGGCCGAGACCCCGTACCGCTCGACCGGGGCGGTCTCCGCGCTCGCCGCGTTCTTCGCGGTCTCCGTCGTTGTGACGGCGACGGGCGGCAGCGCCATCGTGCAGCCGTCGCTGTGGCGCGGCTTCGTGCTCCCGGCCTTCGTCTACGCGCTCGGCATCGGGATCGGTTTCGTCTTCGCGGCGCTCCGCGGCCTGCGGGAGTCGTCCGGCGACCACGGCGGCGAGCGGACGGCCGACGGCGGAGCGGCTCCGGCGACGGGCCGGGGCGCCCCCGCGCCGGTCAGCGTCGCCGTCCGCTCCCGGGTCGCCGCGGTCCCCGCGCCGGTGCGCAAGGCTGTCCTTGGCGCCCTGCGCGCCGGGAGCGCAGCCACGGCCATCGTCATCGGCCTGTCCGCGCTGCTCCTGGCGCTGCTCATCTTCGGCAACTACGGCGCGATCATCAGCCTGTACGAACAGCTCCAGACCGGGGTGGTCGGCGGCATCGCCCTCACCGTCGCCCAGCTCGCCTTCCTCCCGAACCTGGTGATCTGGCTGATGTCGTGGCTGGTCGGTCCCGGGTTCGCCATCGGGACGGGCTCCACGGTCAGCCCGATCGGGACCGCCCTCGGCCCGCTCCCCGGAGTCCCGCTCTTCGGCGTCATCCCGGCGCACGGCTACACCTTCGGCCTGGCGGGTGTGATCGTGCCCCTGCTCGCCGGCTTCCTCGCCGCGGCCCTGCTGCGCAGCACGAGGAAGGCGGAGACCGACGGAGCGCTCGCGCTCGTCCTCACCGCGCTCGGCATCGGCGTCGTCGCGGGCATCGAGCTCGGCCTCCTCGCGTGGTGGTCGTCCGGCGCGCTCGGCCCCGGCCGCCTGCACGACGTCGGCCCGAACCCGTGGCTGGTCGGCGCGCTCGCGGCGGGGGAGGTGGCGGTCGCCGCCGTCATCGGGCTGGTGGCGGGAGGCCGCGCCCGGCGCTGAGCCGGGGGCCCGCTCCACGCTGGTCGGAGCGCGCCTCGCCGGGTGGGTAGGCTGGTCGCGTGCTCTCGATCGTCGTGCTGATCTCCGGTGGTGGCTCCAATCTGCGTGCGCTGCTGGAGGCCGCCTCCGACGCCGAGTTCCCGGCCCGCGTCGTGGCGGTGGGAGCCGACCGCGAGGCCGACGGGCTCGAGCACGCCGAGGAGTTCGGCGTCCCGTCGTTCACGGTGCCCTTCACCTCTTACGACAGCCGAGAGGAGTGGGGCGACGCCCTGCTCGAGCAGATCCTGTTGTGGGAGCCCGACCTCGTCATCCTCTCCGGCTTCATGCGCCTGGTCCCGCCGCGCGTGGTCCGAGCGCTCTCGCCGCACCTGATCAACACCCACCCGGCCTACCTGCCCGAGTTCCCCGGCGCGCACGGCGTCCGCGACGCGCTCGCCGCCGGCGCCACCCAGACCGGCGCCAGCCTGATCGTGGTCGACGACGGCGTCGACGCCGGCCCGGTGATCAGCCAGGAGCGCGTTCCGATCCTGCCCGGCGACACCGAGGCCAGCCTGCACGAACGCATCAAACCCGTGGAGCGACGGCTGCTGATCGACGCCGTCCTCGACATCGCCAACGGACACATCGACCTCAAGGAGCTCTCCCGAGTATGAGCGGACCCCGCCACGACGCCAGCCTCTACCGCGAACGGGACGTCGTCCCGATCCGTCGCGCCCTGATCTCGGTCAGCGACAAGACGGGCCTGCTCAACCTCGCCGCGACGCTGGCGGAGGCCGGGGTCGAGATCGTGTCGACGGGCTCCACCGCCCAGACCATCCGGGACGCCGGCCACGCGGTGACCGACGTCGCGAGCGTCACCGGCTTCCCGGAGTCGCTGGACGGCCGGGTCAAGACGCTGCACCCCGCCATCCACTCCGGCCTCCTCGCCGACCTGCGGCTCGCCTCGCACGAGGAGCAGCTGAAGGACCTCGGCATCGAGCCGTTCGAGCTCGTCGTCGTCAACCTCTACCCGTTCGTGGAGACCGTCGCCTCTGGCGCGGTCGGCAACGACGTGGTCGAGCAGATCGACATCGGTGGCCCGGCGATGGTGCGCGCGTCGGCCAAGAACCACGCGAACGTCGCGATCGTCGTCTCGCCGGACGACTACGCCGAGGTCGCCGCCGCGGTGGCCGCGGGCGGGACGAGCTTCGACCAGCGCCGCGCGCTCGCCGCCAAGGCGTTCGCGCACACGGCCTCCTACGACGGCGCCGTCGCGGCATGGTTCGCGGGGGAGGCGCCCTCCACGGATGATTTCGCCGAGCGCTTCGAGGTGCGCGCCGAGCTCAAGCAGACCCTCCGCTACGGCGAGAACTCCCACCAGGCCGCGGCGCTCTACGCCGACCCGGCCGGCCGCGGCATCGCCCAGGCGACGCAGCTCGGCGGCAAGGAGATGTCGTACAACAACTACGTGGACGCCGACGCGGCGCTGCGCAGCGCCTACGACTTCACCGAGCCGGCGGTCGCGATCATCAAGCACGCCAACCCGTGCGGCATCGCGGTCTCCGACGACATCGCCGACGCCCACCGCAAGGCGCACGAGTGCGACCCGGTCTCCGCCTACGGCGGCGTGATCGCGGCCAACCGCACCGTGACGCTCGCCATGGCCGAGACGGTGAAGGGCATCTTCACGGAGGTCCTCATCGCTCCGGACTTCGAGCCGGAGGCGCTGGAGCTGCTGCAGACCAAGAAGAACCTGCGCATCCTCCGACTGCCCGAGGGCTACGCGCGGTCGGTGACCGAGTTCCGCCAGCTCTCCGGCGGCGTGCTGGTGCAGGACGCCGACCGCTTCGATGCGTTCGACTCCAGCGGCTGGACGCTCGTCTCCGGCGAGGAGGCCGACGCCGCCACGCGCGCCGACCTCGAGTTCGCCTGGAAGGCCTGCCGCGCGGTCAAGTCGAACGCGATCCTGCTCGCCAAGGACGGCGCCTCCGTCGGCGTCGGCATGGGCCAGGTCAACCGGGTGGACTCCTGCAACCTCGCCGTCAGCCGCGCGGGCGACCGTGCCGCAGGCTCGGTGGCGGCTTCCGACGCCTTCTTCCCGTTCGCCGACGGCCCCGAGATCCTGATCGCCGCCGGTGTGTCCGCGATCGTGCAGCCGGGCGGGTCGATCCGCGACGAGGACGTCATCGCGGCGGCGAAGGCGGCCGGAGTGACGATGTACTTCACGGGAGAGCGCCACTTCTTCCACTGAGACGGTGCTCATTCTCCTGAGCCTGCGCACGCCGGATTGCATCACCTCGCGGGGTCGCGGAGAATAGACGACGGTCCACAAGACCCTCAGCATTCACCGCGATCCCACGAGGAGACACCGATGTCCGTCCTGCCCACCGACCTTCCGCACGAAACACTGCACGTGGTGAAGGGGAGGCGGAGCGGCCTCACCATCAGCATCGCGGTGCACTCCACCGTCCTCGGCCCCGCCCTCGGCGGCTGCCGGGTGTGGAACTACGACTCCTGGCAGGAGGCCGTCGCCGACTCCCTGCGCCTGGCCGAGGGGATGACGTTCAAGAACGCCGCCGCCGGCCTCAACCGCGGCGGCGGCAAGGCCGTCGTCTACCTGCCGCGCGGCAAGCAGCTCAGCCCGACCGAGCGCTACGAGGTCATGCTCGACCTCGGCGACGCCGTCGAGAGCCTGGGCGGCAGCTATATGACCGCGGAGGACGTCGGCACGAGCGCCGAGGACATGTCCGTCGTCGCGACCCGCACCGCCCACGTCTGCGGCCTCCCGCCCGCGGAGGGCGGCGTCGGCGAGCCGAGCGACGCGACCGCCGCCGGTGTCTACGCCGGCCTGCTCGCGACCTTGGAGCGCGCCACCGGCAGCCGCGACGTCTCGGGCCGCCGGGTCACCGTGCTCGGGCTCGGCCACGTCGGCTCGATCATCGCCATGCGCCTCGCGAGCGAGGGTGCGGTGCTCACCGTCACCGACGTCAACCCGGCCAAGCGCGCCCTCGCCGAGGCCCTCGACGCGACCTGGGTGGAGCCGGACGAGGCGCACCGGGTGGAGGGCGACCTGTTCGTCCCGGCCGGTGTCGGCGGGGTCCTGACCGACACCGTGATCGACGAGCTGCGCGTGAAGGCGGTCGTCGGCCCGGCGAACAATCAGCTGGCCGAGCGCTCCGGCGCCGAGCGCCTCGCCGCCCGCGGCATCCTGTGGGCGCCCGACTTCGTCGTCAACGCCGGCGGCGTCATCTTCCTCGCGATGATGAACGAGGAGCACCCCTCGGCCGAGGCGACGCAGGAGCGCGTCGAGGCCATCGGCGACACCGTGGCGCGCGTCTTCGACGTCGCGGCCGAGCGCGGCATCACGACGCTGGAGGCCGCCGACGAGATCGCTCTGGCGCGCCTGCGCGAGCCCGCGCACGCCTGAGCCGGGCCGCATCCCGCTGCCGGCCGCCGCGGCCGGCAGCGGGATACCAGCAATCCCATAGGGACCGGTCGGATAGGCTTTTTCGCATGACTTCCTCCTGGGCCCGCCGGCTCGTCGCCTCCCTCGTGTCCGCCGTCGCCGTGGCCGCCATCGGCCTGGTGGCCGCCACGCTCGTGCTGCTGATCGCGAACCAGCTCAACTCGGCCGTGCTCGGAAGCATCACGCCGTACGTGGCGTGGAACGCGCTCGCGGCGTTCGTCCTCGCGGCGATCGCGGCGCTGCTGGGCGCGTACGACCGCCGCTGGATCGCGGTCGTCGCGGGCATCCTGGTCGGCCTCATCAGTGCGGCGATCGGCACGCTGGTGCTGTTCTCGACGCTGAACGTCACGCTCACCGGTCAGGCCTGGGGCCAGATCGCTTCGTCCTACATCGGGATCAACCTCCCGTTCTGGCTCGCGGTCGCCATCGCGTTCCCGACCGCCGGCTTCGCCGCGTTCGGCGCGATCGAGTCCCAGGGCACCCAGACGTCCCGCAAGATCGCGCTGGTGCGCATCCCCGCGGGCAACCTCGCCGACGGCCTCATCACCCACATCGAGCGCGAGACCGTCGACAGCGAGCTCGCCGACACGCAGTGGGACGCCTACGTCGCGGCGCTCTCCGCGGCCGGCTGGCAGACCGTGGAGGTCGCCAGCGCCGACCAGCTCGCCGACTCGGTGTTCGTGGAGGACACGGCCGTGGTCTTCGGCGACACCGCCGTCATCGCGCGCCCCGGGGCGGACTCGCGCAAGCCGGAGATCGCCGGGACCGAGGCCGCGCTGCGCGCGCAGGGACTCCGTCTGCTGCGCATCGAGGAGCCGGGCACCCTCGACGGCGGCGACGTCCTCAAGGTCGGCGACACCGTCTACGTCGGCCGCGGCGGCCGCACCAACGCGGAGGGCATCCGCCAGCTCCGCGCGCTCGTCGCCCCGCTCGGCTACACCGTCGTCGCCGTGCCGGTCACCAAGGCGCTGCACCTCAAGACGGCCGTCACCGCCCTCCCCGACGGCACCGTGATCGGCTACGAGCCGCTCGTGGACGACCCGCGGATCTTCCCGCGCTTCCTGCCCGTCCCGGAGGCGCACGGCACCGCCGTCGTCGTCCTGGACGACGAGACCGTGCTGATGTCGTCGTCGGCGCCGGGGTCGATCGCGCTGGTCGAGGACCTCGGCTACACGGTGGTCCAGGTCGACATCTCCGAGTTCGAGAAGCTCGAGGGCTGCGTCACCTGCCTCTCGATCCGCATCCGCTGAGGCAGCCGGCGCTCCACATTCGGCACGAATCGCGGCACTAGCCGCGCCATTCGCGACATTCGGCACAAATCGCCACGACGTGATTCGGCACGAATCGCGGCAATGGCCGCGCGATTCGCGACATTCGGCACGAATCGGGGCGATGCGAAACTCGCTCTTGCGCTCTGAGCGATGCTGGGAATATCCTGTAGGGCTGCCTTGTCGCAGCATTCGGAAGACGCATCGGGCCCAGGGGAGGACGCCATGACAACGACGCAGAACACACGAACCGTGAACGTGTTCGGGCTCGTCGCCGCCGCGTACGCGTCCCCGGAGCCGGCCCCCGCCTGGTAGGTCCCAGGCAGGTACGCGCTTCCGGCTGACTGTCGCCGGCACCCGCCCCGCCAACGGCACAGGGCATCCGTGGCCCTGGCACGTCACGATCCCGTCGACGCCTTCCTTTGGCGACCTCTCAGCACGCCTCACCGGGTCCGAGCGGACCCGACGCAGAACAACGAAGTCACGAAACGCACGAAGAGAAAACGGAACCCATGTCTATCGCTGAAACCCATCAGCACCCTCCGCAAAGAGAAGAGAAGAAGCGCTCGGGAACCGTGCGCACCCTGCTCCGCATCCTGCCGTTCGCCAAATCGGCGGCGCCCCGCATCCTGCTCGGCATGGTCGCCGCGCTGCTGGCGAGCCTGGTCGCGCTGAGCATCCCGCAGGTGCTCCGCTGGCTGGTCGACGGCCCGCTGTCCGCGGGCGACCCGGCGGCCGTGTGGCCGGCGGCCCTGCTCGTCGTGGGCCTCGGGGCCGCGGAGGCGGTGTTCATCTCGCTGCGACGCTGGTTCGTGCTCACCCCGGGCACCCACGTCGAGGCGCGGATGCGCAACGCCCTCTACGAGAAGCTGCAGGACCTGCCCGTCGCCTTCCACGACCGGTGGCCGAGCGGCCAGCTGCTGTCGCGCGCCGTCAGCGGCCTCAGCCTGATCCGGCGCTGGCTGTCGTTCGGCATCGTCCTGCTCGTGGTCAACATCGTCACGATCATCGTCGGGTTCGCCATCCTGATCGGCTGGAACTGGATCCTCGGCCTGATCTTCCTGGCATTGTCCGCGCCGCTGTGGGTCTACGGCTTCGTGTTCGAGAAGAAGTACTCGATCGTGGCGCGCCGCAGCCAGGACCAGGCCGGCGACCTGGCGACGGCCGTCGAGGAGTCGGTGCACGGTATCCGCGTCCTCAAGGCGTTCGGCCGGGGGAAGCACGCGCTGAAGAAGTTCGAGTCGCAGGCGGAGGCGCTGCGCGGCACGGAGATCGAGAAAGCCAAGGCCGTGGCCGGCATCTGGCTATGGCTGCTGCTCATCCCGGACGTGGCGTTCGGCATCTGCCTGGTGGTCGGCGTGTGGCTGGCCTCGCAGGGCCAGCTGACGGTCGGCGAACTGGTCGCGTTCTTCGCGACCGCGACCGTGCTGCGGTTCCCGATCGAGTCGATCGGCTTCCTGCTCTCGATGACGTTCGACACGCGCACGGCGGCCGACCGGTTCTTCGAGGTCATGGATGAGGTCAACACGATCACCGACCCCGCCGAGCCGAAGCGCATCGCCGAGCCGCGCGGTGAGCTCGTCTTCGACGACGTGCACTTCCGCTATCAGGACTCGCCCGAGCGCTTCCCCGACCTCCTGAACGGCATCGACCTCACGGTCCGCCCGGGGGAGACGATGGCGCTCGTCGGCCTGACCGGCAGCGGCAAGTCGACACTGACCGCGCTCACCACCCGCCTGTACGACGTGACCGGCGGCGCGGTGAAGGTGGACGGCGTGGACGTGCGGGACCTCACCCGCTACGACCTGCGCCAGGCCATCGCAATGGCGTTCGAGGACGCGACCCTGTTCTCGGCCTCGGTGCGCGACAATGTGCTGCTCGGCCGCGACGGGCTCGACCCGACCTCGGCGGAGGCGGAGCGCATCCTGACCGAAGCGCTCGAGATCGCGCAGGCCGGTTTCGTCTACGAGCTCCCGGAGGGCGTGGAGACGAAGGTCGGCGAGGAGGGCCTCAGCCTGTCCGGCGGCCAGCGTCAGCGGCTCGCACTCGCGCGTGCCGTGGCTGCCGCACCCAGCATCCTGGTGCTCGACGACCCGCTGTCCGCGCTCGACGTCGACACCGAGGCGCTGGTGGAGGCCGCCCTCCGCCGGGTCCTGGCCTCCACGACCGCCCTGGTCGTCGCGCACCGTCCGTCGACGGTGATGCTCGCCGACCGGGTGGCGCTGCTGGAGGACGGCCGGATCACGGCCGTCGGCACCCACCACGACCTGCTCGTGAGCAACGAGCACTACCGTTTCGTCCTCTCCTCCCTCGAAGAGGACCGCGACGAGGAGATCCTTCAGGAGGTGAACCTGTGAGCACCGCGACAGTCCTGGGCGTCGAAGGCGAAGAGCGCAACGACCTCAGCAAGGAGGAGAGCCGGCAGATCCGCCGGCGCTCCCTCCGCCTGCTCGGCTCGCTGCTGCACCCGCTGCGCGCTCGGCTGGTGCTGACCGCGATCGTCGTCGTGGTGAGCACCGCCGGCCAGGTGGCCGGGCCGGCGATCATCGCGTTCGGCATCGACAACGGCATCACCGCGCTGAAGAGCCAGAACTGGCTCCCGGTCGCCGCGGCGGGCGTCGCGTACCTGGTCACCGGCGTCATCGGCGCCGTGCTGATCGCCTGGTACACGGTGCTGAGCGCGCGGATCAGCCAGGCGATCCTCATCGACCTGCGCAAGCGGGTGTTCCTGCACACCCAGAAGCTCTCGCTGGAGTTCCACGAGTCGTACACGTCCGGCCGCATCATCTCGCGGCAGACCAGCGACCTGGACTCCATCCGGGAGCTGCTGGACTCGGGTATCAACCAGCTCGTGCAGGGCTTCCTCTACATGCTGTTCATCGGCATCGCGCTGTTCTGGCTCGACTGGGTGAGCGGCGTCGTGCTGCTCTGCTCGCTGCTGCCGCTGTACCTGCTGACCCGCTGGTTCCAGAAGCGCTCGCAGGTGCTGTTCCGCATCTCGCGGGTGGCGTCGGCGAAGCTGATCGTGCACTTCGTGGAGACCATGACCGGCATCCGCGCGGTCAAGGCGTTCCGCAAGGAGAAGCGCAACGAGAAGGAGTTCGGCGGTCTGGTCGAGGACTACCGCGATGTGAACGCGCGGGTCATCCAGCTGTTCGGGATCTTCGACCCCGGGCTGGTGATGATCGGCAACGTGACGGTCGGCGCCGTGCTGCTCGTCGGCGGCTTCCGGGTCGCGGACGGCCAGCTCGCGATCGGTGTACTGCTCGCGACGCTGCTCTACACGCGACGGTTCTTCGACCCGATGGAGGAGATGGCGATGTTCTACAACTCCTACCAGTCGGCCGCCGCGGCGCTGGAGAAGATCTCGGGCGTCCTGGAGGAGGAGCCGAGCGTTCCCGACCCGGTGCAGCCGACCGACCTGTGGACGGCGGAAGGCCACGTCCGTTTCGACGGCGTGACGTTCGCCTACAAGCGGGACCGCGTCATCCTGCCGGAGTTCAGCCTGGACATCCCTGCCGGGCAGACCGTGGCGCTCGTCGGCTCCACCGGAGCGGGCAAGTCGACGCTGGCCAAGCTGATCTCGCGGTTCTACGACCCGAGTGAGGGCCGGGTCACGCTCGACGGCGTGGACCTGCGGGACATGCACCCGAAGGACCTGCGCCGGGCGATCGTCATGGTCACCCAGGAGGCCTACCTGTTCAGCGGCTCGGTCGCCGAGAACATCGCGCTCGGCAAGCCGGACGCGACGCGCGAGGAGATCGAGGAGGCCGCCATGGCGGTCGGCGCGCACGAGTTCATCGCGGGCCTGCCGAACGGCTACGACACCGACGTGAACAAGCGCGGCGGCCGGGTGTCCGCGGGTCAGCGGCAGCTGATCTCGTTCGCCCGGGCGTTCCTGGCGAACCCGGCTGTGCTCATCCTGGACGAGGCGACCAGCTCGCTCGACATCCCGAGCGAGCGCCTGGTGCAGGAGGCGCTGCAGACGCTGCTCGCCGACCGCACCGCCGTGATCATCGCCCACCGCCTGTCGACAGTGGCGATCGCGGACCGGGTGCTCGTCATGGAGCACGGCCGCGTGGTGGAGGACGGCTCGCCGGGCGAGCTCATCGCGGGCACCGGCCGGTTCGCCCAGCTGCACGCCGCGTGGCGGGACTCGCTGGTCTGACCCGGTAGCGCGGACGGCGAAGGTCCCGGATGGTTCGCTCCTTCCGGGACCTTCGCGCTGTCCGCAGGTATCAGCGGACGACCGACAGGGTTATGGTTCCGCCGTCGTAGACACCGGCCGACCAGTCGATCGCCACGGTGTTCTCACCGGCCATCAGACCGGCGAGCGTGACGGTGCGCGCCCCCGCGGACCCGAGGAGCGGCTTCGCCGGGACGGTCGACGCGATGGTCGCTCCGCCGTTGACGCGATAGCCGATGTTGAGGGCCGCCGAGGTCGGGTTCGTCAGCGTGAGGGTGGCCGTACCCGACGCGGAGACGGCGCTCACCGTCGCGGTCGGCGGGGTGAGCGTGGCGAGGCCGATGTCCTGCGACACGGAGTCGGCCGTCCCTGCGCCGGAGAGGCGGTAGGAGCCGATCAGCGTCACGTCCGCGAGGGCGGCGGGCACGTCGCCCGTGAAGCGCACCGATGGCGTCTTGGCGGTGCCGCTCAGGCCCAGGTAGATGTCGGTGTCGTAGGGGAGGCCGCCCAGCTTGTAGGGGCCGACCAGCGACGGCGTCTTGGTCGAGCCGAGCACCGTGCCGTCCGCGCGGTAGGCCGTGAGGGTGACCGCCTCGGAGGTCTCCAGGCCGTCCTTCTTGCCGTTGGCGTTGGAGTCGTTGAACACGGTCCCGGCGATGCTGACGTGCTGGCGGACGCCGAACAGGAAGTCCGACGTCTTCTGCGCCTTCAGGTCGGTGAGCTGGTAGCTCGTGCCCCAGTGGTCGACTGCGGCTACGTGCGTCGCCGGGACGCCGGCGAGCAAGCCAGCCGCCTGCGCGACCGTGCCCGTGACCGCGCCGAGCTGCGCCGAGGCGTCCGCGCCGAGGAGTTTCTCTGTGTCGGCTGCGTCGACGACGGCGACCGCGCGGGAGAGGCCGGAGGCGAGCTTCGTCAGGTACTCGTTGCGCGGCGTCGTGCTGATGTCGCCGGTGTCGAGCAGGGCCGGGTCCATCGCGAGGAGGGCGTCGGCGCTGCCCGAGCCGATCAGGTCGATGAGCGCCGTGACGCGCGAGGTGTTGGCGAGCAGTTCGCCGATCGTCAGGTTGAACGGCGAGCGCATCACGACGTACGCGCCTTCCGGGACGTCGGCGAAGGTGATGGGCTGCCCGTTCGCCGTCGTCCGGAACCGGATGGCGTCTCCCAGGTCGAGCGAGCCGCCCAGAGCGCCGGCGACCGCCGAGCCGACGTCGATGGAGGCGAGCGAGCCGTCCTCGATCGCCTTCTGAGTGGCGAGCACGTCGATGAGGATCACCGTCTTGCCGTTGAGGTTGCTCTCACCGGCGTCCCTGACGCCGTTGCCGTTGCTGTCGGCGAACACCGTAGCGGTGAGGTCGGTCTGCCGGCTGGCCGCGAGGTCCGCGACGCCGACCAGCGAGATCCCTTGGATGGTGGCCTCGGCAACGGCCCCCGAGCGGTAGCCGTCGGCGCTCGCCGCTGCGTAATAGGTGCCGGCGGGGAGGGCGGTCGCCGAGTAGACGCCGAGCGCGTTCGTGGTCACGGTCCGCAGGGCGCCGGTGCGCGCCGCGGCGTCCTCCGCGCTGCCGTAGAGCGCGACGGTGGCTTTCGCGAGCGGGAGGTCGCCGAGCGAGAGCATGCCGTCGCGGTCGGCGTCGTGGAACACGGTCCCGGTGACGGTGTAGACGGCCGGAGCCGCGGTCGCGGGCGCCGCCGCTCCGACGACGGAGACGCTCAGCGCCGCGCTTGCCATGAGTACTGGAGCTAATTTCACATCCCAGACGATACACGGCACGACCGACAAGCCCCGGGCCCTCCTCGAAGGTTCCGGGGCTTGTCGCCGTGGTCGGGGCGGGCCAAGGGGTTGGATACCGGTTGGGTTGGCGGCCCGCCGCCGGCCAGGTCTGTACGGATCAGCCGTGCGATGCTCGCCGCATGATCCGGTGCTCGGAGCCGCCCCCGCGCACGAGCGGGAGACGGAGCGCGGGGAGGTGCCGCAACGGCGACGGCCCGGTGTCGAGCACCACGACCTCCGCCCCCGCGTCGATCAGCTCGCCCGCAGTCGCGGGGTCGACTTCGCTCCGGGTCTCACCCGCGACGATCGTCACGCAGCCCGCGGTGACCGCGGGGCCCGCCGCGGCGGTCACCGTCACGCCGGAGGTCGCGGGGGCGACGATGCCGCGGATCGCGCGGGCCAGCTCCTCCCGCTCGGCGGAGCGCTCGCCGCTGCGCCCCGGGAAGCCGTCGCCGAGGTCGAGGATGCGCAGCCGGAAGCCGGTCGCCGCCTCGACGTCGGCCGCGACGCCCACCGCACGGACGATCTCGGCCACGTACGCGGCCGGGCTGCCGTCGGCCGGGAGGGTGAGGGACAGCCCGGCGATGCGGACGCCGAAGCTGCGCGCCGCCGCGGCCGCGGACAGCGCTTCCTCCGGCGTCATTCCGCCGACGGCCCGGTGCGCTGGCCTGCCGGTGATCCCGGGTCGCAGCCGGAGGAGCGCGCGCAGGTCGCCGGGCGCGCCGGCGAACGCCTCCACCGCGCGCGATCCGGCGAGGACGAAGTGCCGGACGCCGGCGTCGTACGCGGCGCGAGACTCGTGCGGGTGGGCGACGGGCGTGGCGTGCAGGATGCGGCGCCCGCCGACGCCTGCGGCGACGAGGGCGGGGAGCGCTTGATCCTGGGTCACCGCGAAGCCGCCGTCCGCGTCCGCGACCGCAGCGAGCAGCCGCGGGTGCGCGAGCGCGCTCACGTCGTAGAGCACGTCCACCCAGGGGAAGGCCTCCCGCAGCGCCGTGTAGCGGCGGCGGGCGCGGTCCAGGTCGAGCACCACCAGCGGCAGGGCGCCGAGGTCCGCCGCGACCGCCTCGGCTGCCGTTCGGGCGGCGCCGTTCGGGTAGGCGGTTCGGGTTGCGGCGGACATCGCGTTCTCCTCGGGTTTGCTGAGCTTGACTCATATGTTCCTGCCGACCGCGCGATGCCCGCATCCGGGGGGTCACCCGTTTGCCGATGCGTGCTGGCACGGATGCGATCGGGAATGGCGCCCGGAGACAATCGAGGCATGTGCCTCCGTGTTGTGATCGTCGACGACCACGCACGGTTCCGGGCTCAGGCGGCCGAGCTGCTCACGCTCGAGCGCTTCTCCGTCGTCGGGGACGCCGAGACCGGCGCCGGCGGCGTCGAGCTCAGCCGCACGCTCGCGCCGGACGTGGTGCTGATGGACGTCGGCCTCCCCGACGCCAACGGCTTCGACCTGGTGACCGCTGTGCACGAGACCGGGGCCGCGGTCGTGCTCACCTCGAGCCGGTCGCTGCGGGACTATGGGACGCGGGTCTCCGACAGCGGGGCGGACGGGTTCATCACCAAGGCGGAACTGACCGGTGAGGCGATCCGCAGCATGCTCAGATGAGCGTGTCCGACTGCTGAGGTAAGCGCGTGTGTCCGACGGTGGGGCAGACAGCCGCAGCATGCTCAGATGAGCGCGTCCGACTGCTAAGGTAAGCGCGTGGTCGGGGTAGACAACTCGGTAGCCCGCCCGCTCCGGGTCGCAGTCGCCGATGACGCCGTGCTGCTCCGTGAGGGGATCGGGCAGATCCTGCGCGCCGGCGGCGTGGAGGTCGTGGCGGCGGTGGACACCGCGGAGCAGGCTCTCGCGGTGCTCGCGGACGACGACGGCCTCGACGCCGTCGTGCTCGACATCAAGATGCCGCCGACGCACACCGACGAGGGCCTCCGCGCGCTCGAGACGCTGCGCGCCTCCGGCTCGCAGGTCGGCGTCCTCCTGCTCTCGATGTACACCACCGCGGGGTACGCGATCCGCGCCATGAGCGCCGGCAGCGGCACCGGATACCTGCTGAAGGACCGCGTCGCCGACGCCGACGCGCTGGTGAACGCCGTGCGCACGGTCGCGGCCGGCGGGTCGGTCGTCGACCCGGAGGTCGTGCAGGTGCTCGTGGCCGCCCGGTCGACGGAAGCCGCCGTCGAGTCGCTGTCGTCCCGGGAGGTCGACGTGCTCCGGCTGATGGCCGAAGGCCTCTCCAACGCGGGTATCGCCGCGGCGCTGCACCTCAGCCTCCGGACGGTCGAGTCGCACATCGGCCACATCATGGCCAAGCTGGACATCGAGGAGACCACCGAAGGACACCGGCGGGTCCTCGCGGTGCTGCGCTTCCTCGGCCGGGACGCCTGAGGCGATCATGGGGGCCGGGCGCCTCTGGGGGCGGGCCGCCGCGATCACGGTGACCATCGCCCTCAACGTGCTGGCGCAGGTGCTCAGCGCGCTGACCGGGGACTACGGCCCGCGGCCGGAGGGCATCGGCTGGGCCACCGTGTTCGTCGCGGTCGCGGTCGACTACGTCGTCTGCGCGGTCATCGCCTGGCGAGCGATCCGCAGCGCGGCGCCCGGCTGGCTGATGGTGGGCGCGGCCTTCTTCTGGGCGGCGGGCGCCTGGTACCCGCTCACCCGGGACATCGGCTGGCTGTGGCCGCTGGTGGAGGGCGTGACGGACCTGTGGGCGGTGCTGGTCGGCATCCTGGTGCTGACGTATCCCGGCGGCCACCTGTCGTCCCGCTTCGACCGCGTCGTGGCGTACACGCTGAGCGGCGCGTTCCTGGTGCGGTTCCTGGGGATCCTGTTGTTCTCGTCGCCGGCGCCGGCCGACTGCGGCTGCGTCGCCAATCCGTACGCCATCCTGCCGAGCCCGGACGCCGATTATTGGCTCGGCGTCGCGTGGCGCGTGGTCGGCGTGGCGCTGCTCCTGACGGTGGCCGGGCGGCTG
This sequence comes from Leifsonia sp. GW821-FHT13C09, assembly GCF_058806435.1. Lineage (NCBI taxonomy): Bacteria > Bacillati > Actinomycetota > Actinomycetes > Micrococcales > Microbacteriaceae > Leifsonia > Leifsonia sp. GW821-FHT13C09. Next base: position 354,337 of record NZ_JBXAPS010000004.1, read on the forward strand.
GCGGTGCGCTGGGTGACGAGCTCCCTCCCGGCGCGGCGGGTGTCCTTCGTGATGCCGCTGGCGCTGCTGCTGTGGTGCTACGGCACGGTGCAGGACTCGGTGAGCTTCGCCCTCGGCTGGGACAGCGGGTGGCTGCAGTTCGTCCCGCCGATCGCGATCGCGCTCATCCCACCCGCCTATGTCGGCGGTGTCTTCTACGCGCGCGGGCTGCGGTCGCGCGTGGCCGACCTGGTCATCGTCGCGCGCGACAAGGTGGACAGGGCGCTCTGGGAGTCCAGCTTGGCGCGCACCCTGCACGACCACTCGCTCCGCGTGTACTGGTGGGACGAGCACCGGCGTTCGTACCGCACCAGCGCGGGTGACGCGGTGCCCGACGGCGACCGGATCGAGCGGCCCGGCCGCTCGACGATGGCGATCGACTCGGATCAGGGGCCGATCGCGCTGATCGAGCACGACGTGGCCCTCAGCCAGGACGACCGGCTGCTGGACGCCGTGTCGTCTGCCCTGCTGCTGTCGGTGGACAACGACCGGCTGCGCGGACGGCTCGAGCAGACCATCCAGGAGCTGCGCGAGTCGCGCCTGCGCATCGTCGAGGAGGGATACCTCGCCCGCCGGCGGCTGGAGCGCGACCTGCACGACGGCTCCCAGCAGCAGCTGGTGTCACTGGCCATCGGCCTCCGGATCGCGACCACGAAGGCCGCGGCCGCCGGGCAGGGGGAGCTGGTGGCCGACCTGGAGAAGGCGTCGGCGCAGCTCGCCGACGCGCTCCGGGAGCTGCGCGAGCTCGCGCGCGGCATCCACCCGACGGTGCTGACCGACGGCGACCTCCGTTCGGCGCTGGAGGAGCTCGCCCAGCGCAGCGTCGTACCGGTCGAGGTTCAGGTCGAGCCGGCCGAGCGCCTGCCGGATGTGGTCGAGGAGACGATCTACTACTGCGTCTCGGAGTGCCTGGCGAACGCCGCCAAGCACGCGGGCGCCCGAAGCTGCGCCGTGCTGGTCGCGCGCGACGGCGACGCCGTGACCGTGACCGTGAAGGACGACGGCCGCGGGGGAGCGCGCATCGAGCCGGGTGGCGGCCTGGAGGGCCTGCGCGACCGGGTGGAGACCGTCGGGGGCCACGTCGACGTGCGGTCGGTCGCCGGGTTGGGGACGATCGTGGAACTGGTGCTCCCGGCTCAGGTGGCGGAGGGGAGCAAGCCCTGAGTGCGCCGCGTCGGCGGGCCCGGTGCCCTCAGTTGCTGCTGGTGCCGGTGGCGGGCCGGACCGCGAACACCTGCTGCCCCATGGAGAAGACGCTCCAGCCTCCCGGGCAGGAGGTCGAGGTGGCCGGGATGCCCGAGATGGGCCACCAGCTGTCCTGGATGGTGGGCTTCGGCGCCGGTGTGTTCACCGGCTTGCAGACGTCCTTCTTGAGCAGCGTCGGCGACCCGTAGGTCATGATCGCCTCGCCCGTGTGGGTGTCGTGGTCGACCCGGATCACCGTCGCGTCGTCGGGGACGAACGTCGGCGAGCCGATGCTCTTCGTGTCCGCCGCGTTGAACTCCTTCGCCGAGTCGTAGATCGCCGGATCGACGTGCGGCGTGAACGCCGCCACGACGGAGCACCCCGAGAGGGCGACGACGACGAGGGGGACGGCGGCGACGGCGAGGGCGAGTCGGCGGGTACGGGGCACAGGCGCTCCTGGACGGGTTCACATGGACGGACCCGTCCAGTCAACACCATCAAGCTGAACACTTGCATCGATCGGCAGGATGATCTCAGCGAGTGCCGTGCCGGGCCGTCCTCAGATCCACGCGGTACGGGGAGCGGCCGCCGCCGAGCAGCGGCGTCCCTTCGGTTCGGTAGTGCTCCAGGGCGAGGTGCTCATGGTTCGCGGGAGGGTGCCCGCTCGCGCGCACCACCCGCCACCACGGCACGTCACCGCCGTAGTAGGCCATCACCTGCCCGACCATGCGCGCTGCGCGCGATCCGAGCGCCGCGGCGACGTCTCCGTAGGTCATCACCCGGCCGGGCGGGATGCTGTCCACGACCGCGAGCACGCGGGAGGCGAAGTCGTCGCCGGTGGAGCCGGGCTCAGAAATCGAAGGCTCAGAGGTCGAGGGCACCGATGGTCTCGCCGTACTGCGTCTCTCCGATCGGCTTGAAGCCGGTGCGCAGGAAGAACTGCTCGGGGCCGAGCTCGCCGGACTCCCAGATCACGTGGAGCCGGGAGACGCCGCGGCCGCGGGCCTCCTCGGCGAGGGCCTTGACCGCGAAGGTGCCGATGCCGCGGCCCTGGTCGTCTGCGTCGACGTTGATGCGCCAGAGGATCGCCTTGAACTCGTCGTGCTCGGCGTGGGGGTTGAAGTCGCCCATGATGAAGCCCACCACATCGTCGCCGTCGAGCACGACGCGCTGCCACGACGTGGACGGGTCGGCGACCGCGGCGGCGGCCGAGTACGACACCGGAGCGATGAACTGCTCCTGGCCGGGCTTCAGCGACAGCGCGTTCGCCGCGACGACGGTCTTCGCGCTCAACTCTTCCAGTCTCAACTCAGCCATAACGAAAGGGTAACGTGCGAGGCGACCCTCGCATAGTCGGCCGGGTGCGGCTGACCGGACGCTGACAAAACTGTCTCGATGTCAAGATAGTTCCCGGACTCGGGTAAGCTGTCTCCGGCTGAAAAACGGCACAGACCTCAGGAGAACCAGTGGACAAGATCAAGGTTGATGGAACGGTCGTCGAGCTCGACGGCGACGAGATGACGCGGATCATCTGGAAGGCGATCAAGGACTCCCTCATCCACCCGTACCTCGATGTGAACCTCGAGTACTACGACCTCGGGATCCAGAAGCGCGACGAGACCGACGACCAGATCACGATCGACGCCGCTCACGCCATCCAGAAGCACGGCGTCGGCGTCAAGTGCGCCACCATCACCCCGGACGAGGCCCGCGTCGAGGAGTTCGGCCTGAAGAAGATGTGGAAGAGCCCGAACGGCACCATCCGCAACAACCTCGGCGGCGTCGTGTTCCGCGAGCCGATCATCATCTCCAACATCCCGCGGCTGGTCCCGGGCTGGAACAAGCCGATCGTCATCGGCCGTCACGCCTTCGGCGACCAGTACCGCGCCACCGACTTCACCTTCGACGGCCCGGGCACGCTGACCATGAGCTTCCAGCCGGCCGACGGCGGCGAGGCGCAGTCCTTCGAGATCTACCAGGCCCCCGGCGCCGGTGTCGCGATGGGCATGTACAACCAGGACGCGTCCATCCGCGACTTCGCCCGCGCGTCGTTCAACTACGGCCTCGACCGCCAGTACCCGGTCTACCTGTCGACCAAGAACACGATCCTCAAGGCCTACGACGGCCGGTTCAAGGACCTCTTCCAGGAGGTCTTCGACACCGAGTACAAGGAGAAGTTCGACGCAGCCGGTCTCACCTACGAGCACCGCCTGATCGACGACATGGTCGCCTCCAGCCTCAAGTGGGAGGGCGGCTACGTCTGGGCCTGCAAGAACTACGACGGCGACGTCCAGTCCGACACCGTCGCGCAGGGCTTCGGCTCGCTCGGCCTGATGACCTCCGTGCTGACCACGCCGGACGGCTCGGTCGTCGAGGCGGAGGCCGCGCACGGCACGGTGACCCGGCACTACCGCCAGTACCAGCAGGGCAAGCCGACCTCCACCAACCCGATCGCCTCGATCTTCGCCTGGACGCGCGGCCTCGCGCACCGCGGCAAGCTGGACGGCAACCAGGACCTGATCGACTTCACCCACACCCTCGAGGACGTCGTGGTGAAGACGGTCGAGGAGGGCAAGATGACCAAGGACCTCGCCCTCCTGGTCGGCCCCGGCCAGAAGTTCCTGACCACCGAGGAGTTCCTCGACGCGATCAGCGAGAACCTGAAGACGCGCCTCGCCTGAGCGCGTGACCGACGAAGGGCCCGGTGGAGCGATCCGCCGGGCCCTTCGGCGTTCGAGGGCCCACTGCATTCGTGCCGAATGTCGACTTTCGCCGCGTCAACCGCGACATTCGGCACGGATGTCGGCGCTAGCGGGCGGTCCAGCCGCCGTCGATGGCGAGGGTCTGGCCGGTGATGAGGGAGGCGGCGGGGGAGGCGAGGAAGGCGACGGCGCCGGAGACCTCCCTGGGTGCGCCGATGCGGTGCAGGGCCGCGATGCGCTCGATGGTGTCGGCGCGGAACGCGGCGTCCGACAGGGCCTTGGCCGTGCCGTCCGTCTCGATGAAGGTCGGCGCCACCGCGTTGACCCGGATGCCGTACTGCCCCCACTCCACCGCCAGGCAGCGCGTGAGGTGGACGACCGCGGCCTTCGCCGAGCAGTAGGACGACTCGCCCGGGAGCGCGACGAGGCCCGCCTGCGACGCCACGTTGACGATCGCGCCGCCGCCGTTCGCCAGCATGCTCTTCGCGACGTGCTGCGACAGGAAGAACGTCGAGCGCGTGTTGAGCTGCCAGACCCGTTCGAAGTCGTCCTCCGTGACCTCCAGAGCCGGTGCGTCGACGCCGCCGCCGGCGTTGTTGACCAGGATGTCCATCGGGCCGAGCTCGGCAGTGACCGCGTCGATCGCGGTGCGGCACCCCGCGAGGTCGAGCACGTCCATCCGGATCGCACGGGCCGTCACCCCGAACGACGACAGCTCTTCCACCAGGCCCGCCGATCCGTCCGGGTCGCGCACACCGAGCACCACGTCGGCGCCTTGGCCGGCGAGTTCGAGCGCGATCTCGCGGCCGAGGCCGCGGCTGGCTGCGGTCACCAGGGCCCGGGAGCCGGACAGGTCGAAGGGGGCGCGGGCGGGAGCGGGGGATGAGGTGTTCACGCTCGGAGTGTAACGACTTGAAGTCGGAGCTTGCGTTTCTTTTGTTCGTAAGCTTTACTAACAAACATGACCACAACGGACGTGCTCGGCAGCAACGGAGGCCTCGGCCCCGGCAAGGCGCTGCGCCCGCGTTCCAAGGTCCTCCCGGAGCACGCGCGCAGCCACAACCGCTCGCTGGTGCTCCAGACGCTCTACCGTTCGGGACAGCGCAGCCGGGCCGACCTGGCCCGTGAGACCGGCCTGACCCGGGTCACCGTCTCCGACCTCGTCGCCGAACTCCTCGGCGAGGGGCTCGTGGTGGAGCTCGGGCAGCGGGAGTCCGCCCGCCCGGGCAAGCCGGCCGTCCTCCTCGACATCAACCGCACCGCGCACCAGATCGTCGGCGTCGACCTCAGCGACCACGACCGGTTCCGCGGCGCGGTGATGGATCTCGATGGCGAACTGCTCGCCTCGGTCGAGGTGCCGCTCGGCGACGGCGACGAAGAGTCCGCCACCGGCGAGGCCGCGCTCGTCAAGGTCCGCGCGCTCGTGACAGAGCTCGTCGCCGCCGCGACCGCCCCGATCCTCGGGATCGGCGTCGGCTCGCCCGGCGTCGTCGACCTCAGCGGCACCATCCTGACCGCGCCCAACCTCGGCTGGACCGACGTGCGGCTGCAGGACGACCTCCACCGGATGACCGGCCTTCCGGTCGTCGTCGCGAACGACGCCAACGCGGCCGTGCTCGCCGAGCACAGCTACGGCGGCGCGACCGGCGACATGATGCTGATCCGCGTCGGCCACGGCATCGGCGCCGGCCTGATCATCGCCGGCACGCTGGTCTACGGCAGCCACTTCGCCGCGGGCGAGATCGGCCAGGTCATGGTCGGCACCGACCTCGGCCTGGACGCGACTTACACCCGGGAGCAGGTGCTCGAGCACTGGCTCAGCGTTCCGCAGCTTCGCCGCGGCATCCGCCAGGCCGAAGCCGCGGGGCGCGACGCCACCCCGGTCCTGCGTGAGGCCGGCCAGCGGCTCGGCATCTCCCTGGCGCCGGTCGTCGGCGCCCTCAACCTGTCGGAGCTCGTGTTGAGCGGCCCGACCGACCTGCTCGATGGCCCCCTCGCCGAGGCGACCATCCACACGCTCCGGAACCGGACGATGGCGGAGAACCACGCCGACCTCGCGGTCCGGATGACCACGCAAGGGCAGGACATCGTCCTGCGCGGCGCGGCCGTACTCGTCCTCTCCGGACAACTCGGGGTCTCGTGACACAGCACCGTGAAATCCACGACCCCTGCACCGAAGGTGTGCTGCGACCGCAGCCACCGACCACCCAAGAAAGCCCGAAACGAATGAAGGGAACAGCAATGAAGAGAAAGCTCGTCGGCCTCGCCGCTGTGGCTACGGCTTCCGCTCTCGTGCTCGCCGGATGCGCCTCTGGCGGAAGCCAGGCTCCGAGCACCGATGGGAAGGGCAAGACGGTCACCCTGTGGCTCGTGGGCTCCGACACCCCGGACGCGCTGCGCAACTACCTCAAGACCGAGTTCAACAAGGAGACCGGCGCCACGCTCAAGATCGAGCAGCAGGACTGGGGAGACATCGTCACCAAGCTCACCACGTCGCTGCCCGACGCGAACAACACGCCGGACGTGACGGAGATCGGCAACACCCAGTCCCCGACGTTCACCAACGTCGGCGCCTTCCTCGACGTCTCCGACATGTACAAGGACCTGGGCGGCGACAAGCTGCTGCACTCCTTCGTCGAGGCGGGCAAGGTCGACGGCAAGAACTACACGCTGCCGTACTACTTCGGCTCGCGCTACATGTTCTACCGCAAGGACGTCTACAACGCGGCCGGCGCCTCGGTGCCGACCACGCTCGACCAGTTCAACAGCACCGTCGCCGACATCACGGCCAAGAACCCGAAGGGGATCCCGAACTTCTCGGGCTTCTTCCTCGGCGGCCAGGACTGGCGTGACGGCATCTCCTGGATCTTCGCGAACGGCGGTGACATCGCCAAGAAGGAAGGCTCCAAGTGGGTCGCCACGCTCGACTCGGCGAACTCGCTGAAGGGCCTCCAGCAGCTGCAGGACATCTACAAGAACGCGTCCAAGGCCCCGAACGACGCCAAGGACTCGAACCAGTACATCTACCTGAACGACACCGACCAGACGGTGGACGACAAGGGCAACAAGACCGGTGACACCTCGCTGGCCGCCGCCACCATCATGGCTCCGGGCTGGGCGCACTGGTCGATCGGCGACCTGTCCACCAAGGACGGCAAGGCGGTCCGCACCTGGAACGACAACACCTTCGGCACGTACGTGCTGCCGGGCAACGACGGCAAGCCGGCCCCGGTCTTCGCCGGCGGCTCCAACATCGGCATCTCGGCCAAGTCCAAGAACCCGGGCCTGTCCAAGACGCTGCTGAAGATCATCTTCAGCAAGCAGTACCAGGAGCTGCTCGGCAAGAACGGCCTGGGCCCGGCGAACTCGGACTACGTGTCCTCGCTCGGCGACGACCAGTTCGCGAAGGCGCTCGTCGAGTCGGCCTCCAACTCCAAGCTGACCCCGGCCGCGCCGGGCTGGGCTTCGGTCGAGGCGGCCAACGTGATGGAGGAGTTCTTCTCCAAGATCCGCGACGCGTCCGACCTGAAGGGCCTCGCCCAGCAGTACGACACCAAGATCAACGCTCTCCTCAACGTGAAGAACGGCTGATCGGCTCCAGCTAGCGTCACCCGCAGGCGAGGGCGCGGAAGCAGCACCACCCCTTCCGCGCCCTCGTCCCTGCCTCCAGACTTTCCTCAACACACCCCCGGAAGGAGGACCGCCGTGACCACGACCCGCGAACCCGCCACCGTCGCACCGACCGCGAGCGCGCCCGCTCCGTCCGCGCCGCGCAAGCGCCGAGGCCGCCTCACCCCGTACACCCTGCTCCTGCCGGCCATCCTCATCCTGCTCCTCGCGCTCGGCTACCCGATCGTCTGGCAGCTCGTCACCTCGATGCAGCACTTCGGACTCGCACAGCAGTTCGGCCAGCCCGCGCCGTTCGTGTGGTTCGACAACTACGTCACGCTGTTCTCCGACCCCTACATGTGGATCGTGGTCGGCCGCTCCCTCGTGTTCTGCCTCGTCACCGCGACCGTCACCGTCGTGATCGGGGTGGGCCTCGCGCTCCTGATGTCGGGCGTCTCGCGCTTCCCGCGGATCTTCCTGCAGATCACGCTCCTGCTCGCGTGGGCGATGCCCGTCGTCGCCGCCATGACCGTCTGGAACTGGCTGTTCGACTGGCGCCGCGGCGTCATCAACAACGTGCTCACTTCGTGGGGGCTGGACTTCCAGAACCATAACTGGCTGCAGAACCCGCTCTCGTTCTTCTTCGTCGCCGGCGTCATCGTCACCTGGATGAGCGTGCCGTTCGTCGCGTTCTCGGTCTACGCCGGGCTCACCCAGGTCTCCACCGAGGTGCTGGAGGCCGCCCAGATGGACGGCGCGAAAGGCTTCCAGCGGCTGAGGTACATCATCCTGCCGATGATCCGGCCGGTGCTCGGGATCGTGCTGCTGCTGCAGATCATCTGGGACCTGCGCGTGTTCACCCAGATCAAGCTGCTGCAGGACAAGGGCTCCATCGCGAGCGAGACCAACCTGCTCGGCACCTACATCTATCAGCTCGGCGTCGGATCGAGCGACTTCGCGATGGCCAGCGCCGTCTCGGTGTTCGTCCTCATCCTGACCATCGCGCTCAGCTGGTTCTACGTCCGCCACCTGCTCAAGGAGGACCAGTCATGACCACCGTCGCCGGAGACCGCAAGCTGAAGCAGAAGGTCCGTCCTGGCCGCATCCTCCTCGGCGTGCTCGCCGTGGCGCTCGGGTTGATCTGGGTGTTCCCGGTCTACTGGATGCTCAACTCGTCGCTGCTGCCGAACGTCGTGCTGCAGAGCTCCACCCCGACCTGGCTCCCGTTCGGCGCTTCGCTGGACAACTTCACGGCCGTCATCAACGGCGGGACGTTCTTCCCTGCGCTCGGGATGAGCGTGGTCGTCGCGCTGGTCACCGTCGTGTTCTGCCTGGCGTTCGCGTTCCTCGCGGCGCTCGCCATCAGCCGGTTCAAGTTCCGCGGACGCACCTCGTTCGTGCTCGCCGTGCTGCTCATCCAGATGCTGCCCGCGGAGGGCCTGTTCATCGCGCAGTACAAGCTGATGGGCTCGCTCGGTCTGCTCAACACCGTGGTCGGCGTGAGCATCATCTACATCGCCGCCGTCGTGCCGTTCACGATCTGGATGCTGCGCGGCTTCGTCGCCGGCATCCCCGCCGACCTGGAGGAGGCCGCGATGGTCGACGGCCTGAGCCGCACGCAGGCCTTCCTGCGGATCACCTTCCCGCTGCTCGCGCCGGGCCTCGTCGCCTCGGGCGTCTACGCCTTCCTGCAGGCCTGGAACGAATTCACCGTCGCGCTGGTCATCCTGCAGGAGAACAGCAGCCAGACGCTCCCGCTGTGGCTGCGCGGCTTCATCCAGCAGTCCGCGTCGCGGGCCACCGACTGGGGCCAGGTCATGGCGGCCTCCATGCTCGTCGCAGTGCCGGTCATCGTCTTCTTCCTCATCGTCCAGGGACGCATGACCAGCGGGCTGGTCAGCGGGGCGGTCAAGGGGTGAGCGGGATGTCGGTCACCCAGCCCAGCGCGACCGACACCGCCCTCCGTCGCAGCATCGCGGCAACCCTCCTCCCCGGTTTCGTGGGGACCACGCTGCCCGCGTGGCTGGAGGAGCGCCTGCGGAACGGTCTCGGGGGCGTGTGCGTGTTCGGTCAGAACGTGGAGTCCGTCGCCCAGCTCCGGGAGCTGACGGACGCCGTCTACGCGGCCAACCCGGACGCCATCGTCGCGATCGACGAGGAGGGCGGCGACGTCACCCGGCTCTACTACGAGACGGGCTCGCCGTTCCCCGGCAACGCCGTGCTCGGCCGCCTCGGCGACGACGCCTACACCGAGGGCATCGCCCGCCGGGTGGGGGAGGAGCTGCACGCGGCAGGGGTGAACCTGGACTTCGCGCCGGACGTCGACAACAACTCCAACGCGGACAACCCCGTGATCGGGGTGCGGAGCTTCGGCTCGCTGCCGGCCGTGGTGGCCGAGCAGGGCGCCGCCTGGACGCGCGGCCTCCAGGCCGCCGGCGTCGCGGTGTGCGCCAAGCACTTCCCCGGCCACGGCGATACGGCGGCAGACTCCCACCTGGAGCTGCCGGTCGTCGACCTGAGCCTCGAGCAGCTGCGCGAGCGCGAGCTGGAGCCGTTCCGCGCCGTCATCGCGGCGGGCGCGCGCACGGTGATGACCTCCCACATCCTGCTGCCGCGGATCGATCCGGACCTCCCGGCGACCTTCAGCCGCACCATCGTGGAGGGCCTGCTGCGCGGCGAGCTGGGCTTCGGCGGCGTCGTCGTCACCGACGCACTCGACATGCACGGCGCGAGCGGGGAGCGCGGCATCCCGGAGGCCGCGGTGCTGGCGCTCGCGGCGGGCTGCGACCTGCTCTGCATCGGCACCGAGAACACCGACGCGCAGCTCGCGGAGATCGAGGACGCGATCGTCGCGGCAGTCGTGGAGGGGCGAGTCGCCGTGTCCCGGGTCGAGGAGGCGGCCGGGCGCGTGCTCGCGCTCGCCGAGGCGGTGCGGGCGGACGGCGCCGCGCACGAGGCCGCGTCGCGCGTGGGAGCCGGGGACCTCGATCCCCTCGATGTGCGTCGCGCGCTGGAGGCGTTCGACCTCTCCGAGCACGCGGCGTCGTGGCTGCGGGCGCATCACGGCCGGTATTCGGTCGTGCGCGTCGACACCGTCGCGAACATCGCGATCGGCGAGGCGCCGTGGGGTCCGTTCGCGGAGGTCGCGGCCGAAGCGGACGGTGCGACGTCGGCGTTCGCGGCCAATCCGCTGGTCGTGTTCACCGAGGGCGACCATCCCGACCTCGTGCTCGCCGCGCAGTCGCCGGTGCTCGTGATCGGCAAGGACAACCACCGGCACGCCTTCGCCCGTGCTGCGATCGACCGGCTGCGCGCAGTGCGGGACAGCGTGCTCGTGGTGGACATGGGCTGGCCGAGCGACGACCGCCGCTACGCGGACATCGCGACCTTCGGCGCGTCCCGGCTCGTCGGGCGCGCGCTGATCGAGCTGCTCGACGCGGAACCGCCGGCGGCTGCGAGCGCCGCCCCGGCGACCGCTCCGGAGGACGTGGACGGGCCCACCCCGTGAGGCTCGGCATCGACATCGGCGGCACCAAGACCGACGCCGTCGCCGTCGACGACGTGGGCGGCCTCGCGCAGCGGGTCCGGCTGGCGACCGGTTTCGGGCACGCGGCGGTCGTGGAGACCGCCGTCACCGCGGTCGCCCGGATCGGCGAGCTGACCGGGCTGTCGGCCGGCGGTTTCACATCCATCGGCATCGGCATCCCCGGGATGGTGGACAGCGCCTCCGGCCAGGTCGCGCACGCGGTCAACCTGGGCGTGGAGCGGCTGGCGCTCGGCGGGGAGCTGGCCGGGCGGCTGGGCGTCGGCGTGCGGATCGAGAACGACGTGAAGGCGGCCGCGCTCGGAGCCTTCCACGTGCTCGGCCTCGGCGGCACGATGGCGTACCTCAACCTCGGAACCGGGATGGCCGCCGGCATCGTCGTGGACGGCCGGCTCTGGCGCGGGGCCTCCGGCGTCGCGGGCGAGATCGGCCACCTCCCGGTCGACCCCGCCGGTGCGCTCTGCGGCTGCGGTCAGCGCGGCTGCCTGGAGACCGTGGCCAGCGGCTCCGGCATCGCCCGGCAGTGGCCGACGGACGATCCGCTCCCGGCGCGCTCGCTGTTCGCGGCCGCGGCGGACGGCGACCGCGAGGCGCGCGCGATCGCGGCTAGGCTGGCGGAGGGCATCGCCGCAGCGGTGCGGGTCCTCGTGCTGACCGTCGACGTCGACACCGTGGTGATCGGCGGCGGCCTCAGTCATCTGGGGGACCGGCTGCTCTGCGACGTCCACGAGGTGCTCGACGGCTGGGCGGAGACGTCCCCGTTCCTCGCGTCGCTCGCGCTGTCGCGGCGGGTGCGCCTCGTCCCCGAAGGAACACCCGTTGCCGCCCTCGGTGCGGCGCTCGTTGGAGGAGCAGATGGCTGAAGTCGTGGTGGTGGCGGACAAGGACGCGGCGGGCGAGCTCGCGGCGGAGTCGATCCAGGCGTTGATCGCGGCCAAGCCCGACGCGGTGCTGGGGCTCGCGACCGGGTCCACACCGCTGCCGGTGTACCGGGCGCTGGCCCGGCGGATCGCCGCGTCCGGCACCGATGTGTCGCACGTGCGCGGGTACGCGCTGGACGAGTACGTGGGCCTGCCCGCCGGGCACCCCGAGTCGTACCGCGCCGTCATCACCCGGGAGGTCGTGGAGCCGCTCGGCCTCACCCCGTCGCTCATCCACGTCCCCAACGGCGCCCTCGCGACGATCGAGCACGCCGGCGCGGACTACGAGAAGGCGATCGCGGAGTCCGGCGGTGTGGACGTGCAGCTCCTCGGCATCGGCACGGACGGCCACATCGGCTTCAACGAGCCCGGGTCGTCGTTCGCGTCGGTCACCCGCGTGAAGACGCTGACCGAGCAGACCAGGAAGGACAACGCCCGGTTCTTCGCGAGCGAGGACGACGTGCCCATGCACTGCATCACTCAGGGCCTGTCGACCATCCTGCGCGCGCGGCACCTGATGCTGCTGGCGTTCGGGGAGGGCAAGGCCGAGGCGCTCGCCGGTGCGGTGGAAGGGCCGGTGTCGGCCTCCAACCCGGGCTCGGCGATCCAGCTGCATCCGCACGTGACCGTGCTCGTGGACGAGGCCGCCGCCTCCCGGCTGCGCAACATCGACTACTACCGCTACGCCTACGACCACAAGCCGGCCTGGCAGAAGCTGTAGCCTCCCTCTTCCCCTGCCCCTTCCCTTGCCCTCCGGCCGCGAACGGAGGAGATCCGGCCTCCGCTGGCCCCGATCTCCTCCGTTCACTGCTTTTCGGGGTGGTCGCGGCCCGGATCTCCTCCGTTCGCCACATCCCGTCGCTCGTGTTGGTAACGGAGGAGTTCGGGATTGACACGCCCGGGAATGGCAGGGAACGGAGGAGATCCGGGCCGACGGAGGAGGGATGTCCTCCGTTGGCTGCGGCGGGTGGCGAGTGGTGGGGGTGGGGGTGGGGCACGGGCCGCCGGGATTACAGGAGGTGGCCGGCGGGGTTACAGGAGGTGGCCGTCGGCCAGGACCTGGCGGACGTGCCAGTCGTGGTCGAGCAGCACCGCGTCGGCGGCGAAGCCGGTGCGCAGCCGGCCGAGGCGGTGGGACTCGCCGAGCGTCTTCGCCGGGGTTGCGGTGAGCGCAGTCACCGCCGCCACCGGGTCCAGCCCCACCCGCGTGATCGCGTTGCGGAGCGCGACGTCCTGGGTGAGAGTCGAACCGGCGATCGTGCTGGTTCCCGAGAGCACCGCCAGCCCGTCGCGGACGCTGACGTTCAGGCCGCCCAGACGGTAGTCGCCGTCCGAAGCGCCGGCGGCGGCCATCGCGTCGGTCACCAGGGCGACCCGCCCCGGCGCCTCCCGGAACAGCAGCCCCGCGACCGACGGGTGGACGTGGAGCCCGTCGAGGATGAGCTCGAGCGTCACCTCGGGGTTCTCGATCGCCGCCATGACCGGGCCGGGAGCGCGGTGGTGGATGCCGTTCATCGCGTTGAAGGCGTGCACCAGGAGCCGTGCGCCGACCTCGAACGCCCGCTGCGCCTGCTCGTAATCGGCCGCGGTGTGCCCGATGCCGACCACCACGCCGGCCTCGATGAGCACGCCGATGGCCTCCAGCGCGTTCGGCAGCTCGGGAGCGATGGTCGCGGTGCGCAAGGTGCCGCGGGCGGCTCCGATGAGCTCCTCCACCATCTCTGGCCCCGGGTCGCGGAGGAAGGCGTCATCGTGCGCCCCGCGCCGTTCGCGGGACAGGAACGGCCCCTCGAGGTGCGAGCCGAGCACCATCGGGTCGGCTCTGGTCAGGTCGGCCACGACGCCGAGGCTCTCGCGCAGGGAGGCCAGCGGGTTCGCGACGTGCGACACGAGCGCACGGGTGGTCCCGTGGGCGCGGTGGGTCGCGAGGGCCGCGAGCATCTCCTCCGGGCCGTCGTCGTACGGGTGGCCGCCGCCGCCGTGGCAGTGCAGGTCGATGAAGCCGGGCGTCAGCCAGTGGCCCCGCGCGTCGATCACCTCGCGGCCCGGCACGCGGGCGGCCTCGTGCCAGCCCGTGCCGGAGCCGGTCGCGACGATCACGCCGCCGTCGGCGACCAGCCAGAACTCGTCGACCTGTCCGCTCGCATCCACTTTGCGGGCGTCATGGACGACGACGCCGGTCATGCGAACTCGCGCCGTCCGTTGATCACGCCGCTCACGGTCGCGACGACCGCGAACACGAGCGCGACGATCGGCTGCCCCAGACTCCACCAGGCGAACGCAGCGGAGCCCATCACGACGATCTCCACCACCGCCTTCACGAACACGTCGACGTGCAGCACGGCCTTGGGGGAGCGGAACAGCGCCCACAGCAGGATCGCGAGCACGGGGGCGCCGATCCCGACGACGATGTTCCAGGGCAGCGGCCACGCGGCGAAGCCCCAGATGCCCAGCGAGACGATGGCGAACAGCTCCAGCACGAAACGGAGGATGTCGTTGGGCCCGACCTTGGTCGGGGTCTGCTGGTCGTGCGTGGTCACCGCGTCAGTCTACCGATCGGGGCCGGCCGTGGCTGAGCGGCGGCCGAAGCCGTCTCAGCGGAAGATGATCGTCCGCGCCCCGTCGAGCAGCACGCGGTCCTCCGCGAACCACTTGACCGCCTGGGTCAGGGTCCGCGACTCCTCGTCCTGGCCGATCGCGACCAGCTCGGGGACGCTGCGGGTGTGGTCGACGCGCACGACGTTCTGCTCGATGATCGGGCCCTCGTCCAGGTCGCTGGTGACGAAGTGCGCGGTCGCGCCGATCAGCTTCACGCCGCGGGCGTGGGCCTGGCGGTAGGGGTTGGCGCCCTTGAAGCCCGGCAGGAACGAGTGGTGGATGTTGATCGCCCGGCCGGCCAGTCTCTCGCACAGCTCGGGGGAGAGGATCTGCATGTACCGCGCGAGCACCACCAGCTCGATGTCGTGCTCCTCGACAGCCTCCAGGACGCGCTCCTCGAACGCGGCCTTCGACGCGGGGTCGGTCACGGGCCGCGACTCGAACGGGACCCCGTAGAAGCCGGCGAGGTCGCCGAGCGCGGCGTGGTTGGACAGCACGAGCGGGATCTCGACCGGGAGCTGACCCGCGCGCTGCCGGAACAGGAGGTCGTTGAGGCAGTGCGCGGCGGTGGAGACCAGCACGAGGGTCCGCAGCGGGCGGCCGACGTTGTCGACGCGGTGCGTCATGCCGAACCGCTCGACCACCGGCGCGAGCGCCCGCTCGAACTCGGCGCGGTCGGCCGCCGACTCCACCTGCAGCCGCATGAAGAAGCGGCCGGTGTCGGTGCTCGCGAACTGCTGGCTCTCGGTGATGTTGCCGCGCGCGGCCACGATCGCGCCGGAGACGGCGTGGACGATGCCGGGCCGGTCGGCGCAGCTGAAGGTCAGCACCCAGTGGTTGGAAGAGGTCCCGGGGCTCGAGGAGGTCCCGGGGTTGGAGGAGGTCGCGGGAGCGGGGGCGGAGTCCATCCGTCCAGGGTAGCGGCCGCGCGGGTGAGCCGATTCCCCGTCGCTCAGCGCGCGACCGGCGACCCCGCCGTCCACACCTGCCGCACCCGGAAGTCGTCATCCAGCAGCACCGCGTCGGCCGCGTACCCGGGCGCTAGGCGGCCCAGATCGGCCCCGCGGCCGATCGCGGCGGCGGGCGTCTCCGTGAGCGCGCGGACGGCCTCCTGGACGCTCACGCCGACCTCCTGCACCGCGCGGCGCAGCGCGTCGTCCTGGGTCAGTGTGGAGCCGGCGATCGAGCCGCCCTCGGCCAGGCGTGCGACCCCGTCGCGCACCTCCACGCGGAGGGAGCCGAGGAGGTAGCCGCCGTCGGCTTCGCCGGCCGCGGCCATCGCGTCGGTGATCAGCGCGACGCGACCGGGAGCCGAGGCGAACGCCATCCGCACCACCTCGGGGTGCACGTGGATGCCGTCGTTGATGACCTCCAGGGTCACCCCCGCGGTGCGCGTCGCCGCCGCGACGGGGCCGGGCGCGCGATGGTGGATGCCGTCCATGCCGTTGAAGGCATGCGTCAGGATCGTGGCGCCGGCGTCGAAAGCGGCACGGGTCTGGTCGTAGTCCGCCGCGGTGTGGCCGACCGCGACCGCGACGCCGGCCGCCGCGAAGGCGCGCACCGCGTCCAGGCCGCCGGGCAGTTCGGGCGCGAGCGTGATCTGGCGCAGGGTGCCGCCGGCGGCCTCCAGCAGCAGCTCGATGTCGGCGGGCGTCGCCGGGCGCAGGAGGGCGGGGTCGTGCGCGCCCTTGTGGGCGACGTCGAGGAACGGACCCTCCAGGTGCGAGCCGAGTACACGCGGATCCTCGGCCGCCAGCGCGGCCACGCCGCGCACACGCCCGGCGAGCTCGGGCACCGCCGCGGTCACCAGCGAGACCACGAAGCGCGTCGTGCCGTGGCGCTGGTGCAGGGCCATCGCCGTGCGGATCGCGTCCGCGCCGTCGTCGAACGCCGCCCCGCCGCCGCCGTGGCCATGAAGGTCGATGAAGCCCGGCGTCAGCCAGCCGCCACCCGCGTCCGTGACGACGGCGGACGGGTCGCCGGCGACCGCCGCTCGCCAGTCGTCTCCGGCGCCGGTCGCGGCGACACGCGCGCCGTCGAACAGCACCCAGGCCTCGCGGGTGGTGCGGCCCTCGCTCACGAGGCGGGCGGAGTGGATGACGTGGCCGGGCATCAGGCGACGATCACCTCGAAGCCGGCCTCCACGAACGCAGCACGCTGCTCGGCCGTGATGCCGTCGTCGGTGATGAGCGTGGTCAGCAGCTTGGGGCCGCCGAGGGTGGCGAACGCCTTGCGGCCGATCTTGCTGGAGTCCGCGACCACGACGGCGCGCGTCGCCCGGCGGGCCATGAGCGAGTTGACGCTCGCCTCGCCCTCGTCGTGGACCGTCGCGCCGACGAGCGGGTCGATCCCGTTGACGCCGATGAAGGCGATGTCCATCGTGATCTTCTCCAGCACCACGTCGCTGTAGGGGCCGACGAGCTCGTACGAGCGCGCGTGCACCACACCGCCGGTGACGACGGTCTTGATCTGCGGTCGCATCACGAGTTGCGCGGCGATGTTGATGGCATTGGTGACCACCGTGAGGTTGGGATGCGGCGACGGCTCCATCAGGTCCGGCCGCGAGCCCAGCACGGTCGCCACCGCGGTGCTCGTCGTCCCGCCGCAGAGTCCCACGACCGCCCCGCGCGGCACGAGTGCGCTCGCCGCCTGGGCGATCCTCAGCTTCTCGGGCGCGTGCTGCTCGCGCTTGTAGCGGATCGGCAGGTCGTAGGCGACCGACTGGCCGACCGCCCCGCCGCGGGTGCGCGTCAGCAGCTGCTGCGACGCCAGGGCGTCCAGGTCCCGCCGCGCGGTCGCCGCCGACACGTCGAGCTTCGCCACGATGTCCTCGACGTCCACCTGGCCGGACTCGGCGAGGAGGTCGAGGACGGCGTTCAGCCGTTCCGCTCTGTTCATTTCTGTGCAGTCTCCGTTCCGCTCGCCGCGCCGGCGGCGACGTCGAACAGGGTCATCAGGCGCGCCGCCTCCGTCGCCACGGCCGCGCGCCCCTCCCGCACGTACCGCCGGGAGTCCACGACGTCCGGATTCGCGCGCAGGTAGGCGCGGATCGCGTCGGTGAAGAAACGGTTCAGGTGGGTGGAGACGTTGACCTTGGTGATGCCGGAGCGGATCGCCGCTTCGATCGTCTCATCCGCGACCCCGCTGGAGCCGTGCAGGACGAGCGGAACGTGCACGGCGTGTCGGAGGGCGGCGATCAGTTCGAGGTCGAGCCGGGCGCTCCGCTCGGTCATCGCGTGCGAGCTGCCGACTGCGACGGCCAGCGCGTCCACGCCGGTCTCGGTCACGAACCGGCGCGCCTCAGCGGGGTCGGTGCGGACGCCGGGGGCGTGAGCGCCGTCCTTCCCGCCGATCTCGCCGAGCTCGGCCTCCACCGAGACGTCGTTGGCGTGCGCGTACTCGACGACCCGCACGGTCGCGGCCACATTGTCGTCGTAGGGCAGCGTGGACCCGTCGAACATGACCGAGCCGAACCCGAGGTCGATCGCCCGCCTGGTCAGCGCGGGGTCCTCCGCGTGGTCGAGGTGGACGGCGACGTGGGCGGACGAGTCCGCCGCGAGGGCGAGCGTCCCGCGCGCGATCGGGTCGAGCCCGCCGTGGTAGTCGGCGCAGTTCTGCGAGATCTGCAGGATGACGGGGCGGCGGGTCTCCTCGGCCGCGGCGACCAGTGCCTCGGCGGTCTCCAGGTGGATGACGTTGAGGGCGGCGACGCCGGTGCGCGCGGCGACCGCCGCGTGCAGAAGGTCGAGGGTGGGGACGAGGGGCATGCGGGCTCCGGTGGGTTGCGGCGGGGTCGGCCGGATCGGTTCAGGCGGTCACGAGGCGCGCCTCGTACTCCGGGTACGCGGGGTCGAGCTCGCCGGCGAGCGGCGCGACGACCGCAGCGGCCGACCAGGCGGTGGCGCGGCGGACCAGGACGGCGGGGTCGGTCGTGCCGGCGGCCAGCGCGGTCGCGAGGGCGGCGACGGCCGCGTCGCCCGCGCCCGTCGCGTTGCCGGCCAAAGGCCGGGGGAGCCGGGCGGACCAGGTCTCGTCCGCGCCGACCGCGAGCATGCCGTCGGCGCCGAGCGAGACGAGCACCAGCCCGGCGCCGGCCGACAGGAGCGCGCGGGCTCCCGCGACCGGGTCGTCCGAGCCGACCGTGTCGGCCAGCTCGCGGCGGTTCGGCTTGAGCACGTCGGCGCCCGCCTCGGCGGCGGCCAGCAGCGCTGTGCCGCTCGCGTCAATGACGCTCGGGACGCCGTGCCGCCGGGCGACCTCCACCAGGTCGGCGTAGAAGGTCTCGGGCGCGCCGGGCGGGAGGCTGCCCGACCCGACGATCGCGGTGGCCGGCAGCGCGAGGCGTTCCACGGCTTCGCGCAGTGCGGTCCACTCGGCCGGGGACAGCCCGGCGCCGGTCTCGTTGAAGATCGTCGCGACGCCCGAGCCCTCGTCGACGATCGCGACGCTGCTGCGTGTCGGCGCCGCCACCGGGACCAGCTCGGACGGCAGGCCGCTCGCCTCCAGGTCATCGGCCAGGCGCAGCCCGGACGCTCCGCCGGCCGTGGTCAGGACGAACGACGCGCCGCCGGTCTGGGCGATCACCCGGGCGACGTTCAGGCCCTTGCCTCCGGCGCGTACCGCGGGAGGAGCGACCCGGTGCGTCTCGCCGGGCTCCAGCGCAGCGACGCGGTAGGTGAGGTCGATCGCGGGGTTCGGTGTGACGGTGAGGATCATCGGACGGCCTTCAGGGTGCCGTCCGCCGGGGCCACGACCTCCCGGGCGCGGAGGGCCGCCCCGATCACGCCGGCGTTCTCGCCGATCCGCGCCGGGATCAGCTGCGGGCGCCGGTGGAAGGTGAGGATCGCGTCGAGGCGCTGGGCCAGGGGCACGAACAGCTCGTCCCCGGCCTGGGCGAGACCGCCACCGATCACGACGGCCTCCGGGGCGAGCAGGGCGACGGTGTGCGACAGGTCGAGGGCGAGCGCGTCGAGGGCGGAGTCCCAGACGCGCTGCGCGGCGGGGTCGCCGGAGCGAGCCCGCTCCAGCACCTCGCGCGAGCCCGCCACCGGGATGCCGCTGACCGCCGTGTACCGGCGGGCGATCGCCGCGGCCGAGGCCACGGCCTCCAGGCAGCCGCGACCGCCGCAGGCGCAGTCCGGACCGTCGGCGACCCGCGAGTGGCCCATCTCGCCGGCCATGCCGCCGCCGGTGAACAGCGTGCCGTCGATGAAGATCGCGCCGGCGATGCCGGTGCCGATCGCCATCACGACCACGTCGCGGAAGCCGGCGGCGGCGCCCAGCCGGTACTCCGCCTCGCCGGCGGCGCGCACGTCGTGGCTGAACGACACCGGCATCCCCAACGCCTCCGCCGCGCGGTCGCGGAACGGGAAGTCGCGCCAGCCGAGATTCTCCGAGAAGACGCCGACCCCGGTCTCCTCGTCCACATGGCCGGGGACGACGAGACCGGCCGCGGTGGGGACCACGCCGGGGTGCGCGCGCCGGAACCCGGCGGCCAGTGCGGCGGTCGCGGCGACGACAGCCTCGCCCGTGCGCGCGCCGTCGAGCGGCGTGGGCCGGCGGATCAGCTCCACGATGCGGCCGGCGGAGTCCACCAGCGCGGCCTTCAGGTCGGTGCCGCCGACGTCGAAGGCGAGCACCGCGTCACCCGGGCCGAGGCCGTCGGCCGCGGCGGCGTGCACGTTCATGGCGCCAGGATGACCGAGCGCGTCAGGTTGCGGGGACGGTCGGGATCGAGTCCGGCGCGGCGGGCGCGCTCCAGGGCCACGCGCTGCGCGCGGACCAGGTCGGCGAGGCCGTCGATCGGCTCGTCCTCGAAGCGCGCGCCGGTGGCCGCCACGTCGCGGGCGAGCCCGGCGGGGGCGTCCCCCAGCATCCAGGTGACCCGGCCGGGAGCCGCGATCGCGATCGGGCCGTGCCGGTACTCCTTGGCGGGGTAGGACTCCGTCCACGACTGCGCCGCCTCGCGCATCTTGAGGGCGGCCTCGTGCGCGAGGCCGACGGTCCAGCCGGCGCCGAGGAAGCTGTACTGCCCGGCGGAGACGAGTTCCTCGGGCAGGTCCTCATCGATCGCGGCCGCGGCCTGCTCGATGGCGGGGCCGAGGTCGTGGCCGAGGGAGGCTCGCATCAGCGCCAGCGCCGTCGTCGCGAAGCGCGTCTGCACGACGGAGGCTTCGTCGGCGAAGGACAGCAGCACGGTGTCGTCCACGAGGTCGGGCAGCGGGGTTCCTGCCGCGCCGACGACCGCGATCGTACGCGGGCGCCGCGAGCGGCCGCGGAGACCGTCGACCAGCTCGATCACCTCCGTCGTGGTGCCCGAGCGGCTGAGCGCGACGATCGCGTCGTAGTCGCGGTCGATCACGGCCTCCGAGGCGGCGTAGGCGTCGGTCAGGCCGTGGCCCGCGGACTCGCGCAGCACGGCGTACGACTGCGCCATGAACCACGACGTGCCGCAGCCGACGACCGCGATGCGCTCGCCGGAGGCGGGCAGCAGAGCCTGCTCGTCGCGGAGGGCGGCCGCGCGGGCCCAGGTCTCGGGCTGGGACCGCAGCTCGGCCTCCATGTGCGCCCCCGGGAGGATGTCCGTCACTGCTCACTCCTGTCGTTTTACGTCGATTCGGTCAGGTCAATGATTGCTTATGAGCGTTATGTCTGTCTACTGATCACTTTCGATCGTCGGTCCCCGATCTGGGTCCGGTTCGAGTCGACCGTGTAAATCCCAGGTAACGATCTGGGGTCTGTTGCTTGACGCCACCCCCGGATATGCGCAATTATTCGAGCATCAATTGAGTGCATGTGATTGTTTCTGTACGAAACAAGTCATGAAGCATCATCCAGATACGCATCGTCGCGCACCTGCAGCACCTCCAGCGACGGTCCGAGATCCTGATCGAGAGTGAGGAAAGTCGATGAAGAAGTCTCTGCGGTGGTCAGCCGCCGTCGCGTCAGCGGCGGTCGCGACCCTGACGCTCGCGTCCTGCGGCTTCAGTGGCGGCTCGGGGGGCTCGGCGAGCGGAAGCAGCCAGCTCAACCTGATGGTCGCCAGCTACTCGGATAACACCAAGGCCGAGTGGCAGGGCATCATCAAGGACTTCGAGGCCGCCAACAAGGGCATCACGGTGAACCTCGACGTCGAGTCGTGGACCGACATCAACAACGTCATCAAGACGCGCATCCAGGCCGGCAAGCAGCCGGACATCCTGAACATCGACGCGTTCGCCGGCTTCGCCGCCGACAACCTGCTCTACCCGGCCAAGGACATCGTGTCCGCCCAGACGCTCGACGACTTCCAGCCGGCGTTCAACAAGAACGCGAGCATCGACGGCACCCAGTGGGGCCTCCCGTTCATCGCCTCGGCACGCGCCCTGTTCTACAACAAGGACGACTTCGCCAAGGCCGGGATCACCGACCCGCCCAAGACCTGGTCGGACTTCGAAGCGGACGCCGCCAAGCTGAAGGCGGCCGGCGTGACGCCGTACGGCATGCCGCTCGGCTCCGAGGAGGCCCAGGCGGAGACCGCGATCTGGTTCTACGGAGCAGGCGGAGGCTACGGCGACGCGAAGAAGCTGACGATCGACAGCGCAGAGAACGTCGCAGGCGCGACGGAGATGCAGAAGATCATCAACCAGGGCCTCACGCAGGCGAACCCCGGTTCGACCAACCGCACCCCGCTGATGAACGTCTTCATCCAGGGCCAGCTCGGCATGCAGATCGGCCTCCCGCCGATCGTCGGCCAGATCAAGGACAAGAACCCGTCCCTCAAGTACGGGATCGCGCCGATCCCGACCAAGGACGGCTCCGCCTTCACCCTGGGCGTCGCGGACCACCTGATGGCGTTCAAGGGCAAGACGGACAAGAAGGACGCGATCAAGAAGTTCCTCGACTACTTCTACACGCCGGCCGTCTACACCAAGTGGGTCGGCCAGGAGGGCTTCCTGCCCACCACGAAGTCCGGCGCGGACAAGATGGGCTCGGACGAGACCATCAAGCCGTTCCTCGACCTGCTGCCGAACGCGAAGTTCTACCCGTCGACGAACCCGAACTGGTCGGCCGCACAGGGTGCCATCCAGAGCCAGATCGGGCAGCTCGGTCAGGGCGCGAACCCGTCCGACCTGCTGAAGTCCATCCAGGCGAAGGCTTCGGGCCAGTAGCAGCGGCATGAGCTCGACGATCGAAACGACCACGACGGGGGCGGCGACCGGCCGCCCCCGTCGCGGGGCGCCGCGCGCCCGGCACGGCAACACCACCACGCTGTGGAACGCCGTGCCGTGGACGCTGCCGGCGCTCATCCTCATCTTCGGCATCGTGCTGTTCCCCGCGGGCTACATGATCTTCAACTCGACACGGAAGATCTCGGTCGCCGGCGTCGACCACGGATCGGTCGGCCTGCAGAACTACGTCACGGTGCTCTCCCGCCCGGAGGTGCCGGGCATCCTTGTCAACACGCTCTTCTGGGTCGTCTCGGTGGTGGTCATCACCGTCGTGATCTCGCTCGCTCTGGCGCAGTTCCTGGACAAGAGCTTCCCGGGCCGGCGCTGGGTGCGGATGGCCATCATCGTGCCGTGGGCGGCGAGCGTGGTCATGACGACCACGGTGTTCGTCTACGGCCTCGACCCGTTCTACGGGATCATCAACAAGTTCCTGGTGGACATCCATCTGATCGCGCAGCCGTTCGGGTTCACCAAGGAGCCGCTGCCGGCGTTCCTGTCGTCCATCGCGATCGCGGTGTTCGTGTCGCTCCCGTTCACGACCTACACGATCCTGGCCGGGCTCGCCGGCATCCCAGGGGACATGCTGGAGGCCGCGAAGGTCGACGGCGCCGGAGCGGTGCGCTCCTACTTCGGGGTGACGCTGCCCAACCTGCGTCCCGCGATCGCGCTGGCCAGCCTGATCAACATCATCAACGTGTTCAACTCGCTGCCGATCCTCAAGCTGATGACCGGCTCCATCCCCGGCTACAAAGCGGACACGACGACCACCTACGTGTTCAAGCTGCTGCAGAACGAGCAGCGCATCGACCTCTCCAGCGCGCTCAGCGTGATCAACTTCCTGATCGTGCTCGTGGTCGTGGCGCTCTACCTGTGGATCGTGAAGCCGATGAAGGAGGTCTCGTGACCGCGCCCGCCCCCGTCGCGCTCGCCGGAACGCCTGCGCGCGCCGCCGCGCCCCGCCGCCCGCGCCCGGGCTTCTCCTGGCGCGTCGCCGGCAAGGTGATCGCCGGCGTCGTCATCGCCCTGGTCTTCATCGCGCCGTACCTCATCATGCTGGTCGGCTCGTTCAAGAGCAGGGACAACATCCTCGCCGTCCCGCCGACCTACCTGCCGACGCAGTGGCACCCGGAGAACTACCTCACCATGTGGTCCACTCCGGAGACCCCGCTGCCGCTCAACCTGATCTCGACCATCGTCATCTCGGTGTTCGCGACGGTGCTGGTGCTCCTGGTCTGCGTCCCGGCGGCGTACTACACGGCGCGGTTCCGGTTCCCGGGCCGCGGAGTGTTCCTGTTCCTGGTGATCGTCACGCAGATGCTCCAGCCGACCGTGCTCGCGACCGGTCTGTTCAAGGAGATGGTGGCGCTCGGGATCAACGACACCTGGCTGGCGATGATCCTGGTCAACGCGGCCTTCAACCTGGCGTTCGCGATCTGGATCATGCACACGTTCTTCGCGGGCGTGCCCAAGGAGGTCGATGAGGCGGCGCAGCTCGATGGCGCGGGGAAGTGGACGGTGCTGCTGCGCGTCCAGCTCCCGCTGGTCTGGCCGGGCATCGTCACGGCGATCATCTACACGTTCGTCGCCTCCTGGAACGAATTCGCGGCGAGTCTCGTCATCCTGTCCACGGACGCCAACCAGCCGCTGTCGGTGGCGCTCACCAAGTTCGTGGGCCAGTACGACGCGGCCTGGCAGTACGTCTTCGCGGTGTCGGTCGTCGCCGTCATCCCGGTGGTGATCCTGTTCGCGCTCATCGAGAAGCGGCTGGTGGGAGGCCTGACCGCGGGCAGCGTCAAGTAGTCCGGCGAGGAGGCCTCCCCTCGCCGTCCAGGCTGGGGCGCCCGCGCGTGTGGCGCGACGCGGGCGCTCCGACGCACGACCTGTCGGGCACGAGTTGCGGCTCGACAGGGCCGATGCACCACTGCATCCGCCCGGAGTAGCATCGAAGACGATGACGGCCGGTATCACGAGTTCGCTGCACCCGGCGGATCCCGCCGGGCCCGTGACCGAGTCCGCCCGCGTGCGGCTCTTCCGCTGGGAGATGCCCTGGTGGGCCGGCGTGCTCGGCGTCTACGCGGCCTCCCGGGTGCTGACGACGCTGCTCATGCTCGCCCTGTACCTCGTCGCGGGCGCGATGCACTGGGAGGGCGGCAGCCCGCAGACGCACCCCACCTTCCTCGGGTTCGCGGGCACCTGGGACGCCTCCTACTACCGGCGCATCGTCGAGCACGGCTACCCCGCGACGCTCCCGGTCGACTCCAACGGCGACGTGCAGCAGAACGAGTGGGCGTTCCTGCCGCTCTACCCGCTGATCGTGCGCGCGCTCATGGCGGCGACCGGGCTCGGTTTCCCGGCAGCGGGTGTGCTGATCGCGGTGCTCTGCGGCGCGGCCGCCAGTCTGGTGCTGTTCCGGCTCGTGGCGTCGCGGGTCGGGCCGGTCAGCGCGTTCTGGGCCGCCGTGTTCTTCTGCTTCGGCCCGCTGTCGTTCGTCCTGCAGATCGCTTACGCCGAAAGCCTGTTCTTCCTCCTGCTGTTCGCGGCGCTCCTGGCGACCATGACGCGCCGGTACTGGATGGTCATCCCGTTCGGCGTCGCCGCCGCGTTCACCCGCCCGGCCGAACTCGCCCTCCCGCTGACCCTGGGGATCGTCTACGTGATCCGGGCGCTGCGGGCCCGTCGTGGACGCGAGGCTTTCGGGGCCAGGGAGCGCGTGGCGATGATCGTCGCCGGTGCGGTGACCGCCGTGGCCGGGCTGGCCTGGCCGCTGATCGCGGCGACGGTCACGGGGACTCCCGGCGCCTACGTGGAGACCGAGCTGTCCTGGTGGACCGGATTCATCGGACGCGTCGCCTTCGTTCCGCTGACGCCGTGGTTCCTCTTCACCTGGCGCTACGCGAGCGTCGCGGGCGCCCTCCTCGTCGTCGCCGCGATCGGCGGCTACGCGTGGCTGCTGAACCGGCCGGGCATCCGTGCGCTGGGCACCGAGGTGGTCGCGTTCGCCGCCAGCTACGCGCTCTACCTGTTCGCCGTCTTCCTGCCGCAGCAGAGCCTCTTCCGGCTGCTCATGCCGTTGGCTCCGCTCGCCGGAGCGCCGGGGCTGACCCTCAACCGGCGTGCGCGGAAGACCGTGCTGGTTGTGGGCATCGCGCTGCAACCCGCGGCTCTCGTGCTGCTCTGGTTCCTCGGCTATCCGTGATCTGACGGCCTCACGGCGCGAGCCGGACGGCAAGGGCCACGAGTTCACCGCGGTTGGCCGCGGAGGTCTTCCGCATCACCCTGCTCACGTGGCTCTCGACGGTGCGGACGCTGAGGACGAGCCGGGAGGCGATCTCCGGGTTGCTCAGGCCCGCGGCGACGAGCCGGGTGATCTCGCGCTCGCGGTCGGTCAGCGCGATCGGCGTCGAGAAGAACCCGCCGCCGTCGGAGCCCTCGATCCCTAGGCACTGAAGTGCGGCGGCAGCCCCTGGCCTCCCCGTCGAGACGAGGCGCTCGGCGAGCGCGTCCAGGTCCACGTCGTCGGGCTCGGCACGCGCCTCCACGAAGGCGAGGTGCGCGTCGTGCAGCTCGGACTGCTGGCGTTCGAGGAGG
The DNA here is from genome assembly GCF_058806435.1 of Leifsonia sp. GW821-FHT13C09. Classification (NCBI taxonomy): domain Bacteria; kingdom Bacillati; phylum Actinomycetota; class Actinomycetes; order Micrococcales; family Microbacteriaceae; genus Leifsonia; species Leifsonia sp. GW821-FHT13C09. The sequence continues at coordinate 380,732 of NZ_JBXAPS010000004.1, forward strand.
GCGCGCGCCTCCGCCAGGCCGGCGTCGTCGATCGCATGCTCGAGCGAGGTCAGCAGCGCGAGAGCCGCCGTGGGCAGTTCGCCGTGCGTCGCCAGGGTCGCCGCGAGCCGGCGGAGCAGTTCGGCGGCCTCGTCCGGCCTGCCTCTGCCCGCCGCGAGCTGAGCGTCGATCCAGAGCACCCCTGCCCCGATCGCCGTCGGCGCGACGCGGTCCGGGGAGGGCGGGAGTCCGGCCGCGAGCTCGTCGCGGATGCGCTCGGCGAGCGCGGTGTCTCCTCGGCGCACGGCGATGATCGCGGTCAGGACGTGCAGCGCGACCTGCACCGCGGCGCCGGGCACCGCGGGTGCGCCGAGGGCGGAGGCGGCCGTGAGCGCGTCGGCCGCTGCGGCCGGGCGGTCGGCGAGCAGATGGCAGAGGCCGAGCGCCACGCTGTGCTCGCGCACCGCTCCGGCGTCGAGCCGGTCGCGGGCCGACGCCGCGCCGTGTTCGGCCCACGCGACGGCGTCGGCGTGTCGCCCGGCCCCGAGCAGGGCATAGGCGTGGGCGGACGTCCCGCACGCGGAGGCCGGTGCGCCGGGGAGGGCGGCGAGCTCGTCGCGGAGCCGGACCGCGTCCTCGAAGCGCCCGCAGCGGAGGGCGATGGCGCGGGCGGCCTCCAGGAGCCGTGAACGCACCGGCGCCGGGAGGCCGGTGTCGTCGCGTAGACGCTCCTCGGACACGGCCGGCTCGGCACCGACCTCGACGGCGAGCATCACCCCGGCGGCGTCCGCGAGCCGCGCGAAGGGGCCGAGGCCGGCGATCTCCGCGCGCAGCGTCGCGAGGGCGGCCGAAAGCTTCTCGCCGGCGGCCAGCGACCGACGGACGCGGAGCACGGCGAGCTCCGCAACGTCGAGCGGTTCGCCCGGCAGCGTGGCCGACTCCGCCAGCACCCGGTCGAGCTCGGCGGCCGCGCCCGGCGCCATCCCGGCGCCGGACATCAGGGCGTGCGCGAAGGCGAGAGCCGATCGTGGCGACGGGGCGTCGTGCCAGACCCGCGCCGCCTCCTCGCGGCGGGAGTCGGCCGCCGCGTGCACGAGCTGCACGAAGGCGGCGTCTGTGGGCGGAGCGTCCACCTGAGCCCGGTCGCGGAGGTGATCGGCGAGGACCGGGGGATCGAGGCTGATGAGCCGGCGCCCGCGATGCGGCACGATCCGGAGGACGCCTGCCGCGGCGAGCCCGCCCAGGGCGGCGGGGTCGACCAGCCCGCGCGTCGACGCCACATCGCAGGCGCCCGTCACGGCGATCCTCTCGAGCGCGGCGCGCTCCGCCGGACAGAGACCGGAGAGCTGCGCCTCGAGGGCGCCTCGTAGCGATCTGCTCCACAGGTCAGCGGTGGCGGACCACACGCCGGAGCCGAGGACCAGCCGGCCCTCCAGCACGGCGAGCTCCGCGAGCGCGAGCGCGAGGCCCACATTGCCCCCGCACAGCGCGTACACGCGGCTCATCGCGCCCGCGTCGACCGGACCGCCGAGCCGCTCGGCCACGGCCGCCCGCAGCTCCTCGTAGTCCAGGGGTTCGAGCTGCACCACGTAGGCCGTCGACGGCCCGTCGTCCAGGCGCGCCCGGGTGCGCAGCAGCGGCGTGCGGGTCGCGCGGCGGGCGGCGTCGATCGCTCCGGTCGACGCGTCGTCGAGGAGGTCGGCGTCGTCCACCAGGAGCGCGGCGGCGCCGGACCCGATCGCCGTCGTGAGGGCGTCGATGGCCTGCTGGAGGGCGGACGCCGTGCGGCGCTCCGGGGCCGGCAGGACCCCGAGTCCGGCAGCGTGGAGGGCGGCGAGCGGGCTCTCGCGCAGCGATCCGACGCCGTTCACGCGCAGGACCGTCCTGCGCGCGTCGGCCGCGGCGGACGCCACGGCGTCGACGACGGTGGACCGGCCGCTCAGGCGCGGGCCGACGAGGTCGACGTCGGCGTCGCTGGACAACAGCAGCTCGCGGACGAGCGTGAGGACGCGGTCCCTGCCCGCGAGCGGAGCGGAGCCCGCGGCACGGGGATCGATCATCGGCTTGCTCCAGGGACGGGGGAAGTGGACTGCTGCGCCCACGGTAATACGCAAGATGTAAGGCGCTCCACGTAAGGCCGGCCGAACTGCACGGAACATCGACCGTTCTGCACGTAAATCCCGGGATCGACCGCCGGCCGCCTCGGTACCGACGACAGCATGGGTCCCGATGTCGGAAGGAAGTCGGGGCCTATGAGCGGTCGATCGCGCCGCCGTGCGAGAGCGGCCGAGCGCGCACGCGTCATGCGTGTCGCGCTCCTCTCGGTCGCCGCCGTCGCCCTCGTCGTCGTGGCCTGCGCCGTCTGGGTGGGCGCCAGGGCGGCCCTCTCCTACGGCCACGTCTCGGCCGCCCGCGCAGAGGCCCGCGACACCGTCGCGGCGATCGCGGCGGATCCGGTCTCCGCCGCCGCCCGCGCCGATCGGCTCCGCGCAGTGGGCGGGCAGCTGGACGACGCCAGAGGGCTGACGGGTGACATCGTCTGGCGCGCGGCCGAGCACGTCCCGTTCGCCGGCGCCAACCTCCGCTCCTACCGGCTGACCGTCGAAGCGCTCCACGACGCCGTCGACGGGGGACTGGCGCCCGTGGTGGCGGACCTCGCCCGACTGGACAGCGCGGTGTCGCTCGCCGATCGGAAGGTCGACACCGAGGCCGTGGCGGGAGCTGCGGCGAACCTCCACACGGCGGAACGCGCGCTCGAGCACGGTCGTGCGACCCTGCGCGACGCCGCGTCCGGTCCGCTCGTTCCGTCGCTCGCCTCCGGCGTCCGCGAGGCCGAGGGCCTGGTCGGCAGCCTCCACCGGACCGTCTCCTCGCTCTCGGTCGCCGCGCGCGTGCTCCCGGCCGCGGCCGGAGGGAACGGCGCGAAGAACTATGCGCTGCTGTTCAACAACAACGCCGAGCTCCGGACCACCGGCGGCATCGCAGGAGCCGTCTCGGCACTCACGGCCGACGGCGGCCGCATCGAACTGGGGGAGCAGCTCATCCCCGATCAACTCAACCCCGCTGCGGGTGCCGGTCTCGAGGTGAGCCCGCAGGAGCGGGCGTTGTTCGGGCCCCAGCTCGGCGAGTACATCCAGGACGTGAACCTCACGCCCGACTTCGTCCGGAGCGGCGAGCTCACGGCCGGCCACTGGCGCGCTGCGCTCGGTCAGCAGCTCGACGGAGTGGTGTCGATCGACACCGCGACGATCGGGCTGCTGCTGGCGGCGACCGGCCCGATCACCGTCGGCGGGCGCGAGCTGAACAGCGAGAACGCCTCGAAGATCCTGTTGAAGGAGGTCTACCTCGAGATCCCCGACCGCGACGCGCAGGACGTGTTCTTCGGCGACCTCACCCGCGTCATGTTCGACAAGCTCTTCGGCGCGGGGACCGGCACCGTTCCGGTGCTGAAGGCGCTGGGCACGGCGGTGGACCAGGGCAGGATCTCGGTCTGGTTCGCCGATGCCGCCCTCCAGCGCGAGATCGCGAGCGGCCCGCTCGCCGGACCGCTCGCCCAGCTCACCGACCGCGGCGCGCCGGTCGGCGTGTTCCTGGCCGACGGCACCGCCGGAAAGATGGACAGCTACCTCGAAGGCTCCGTGACCGCCACCTGCCACGCGCCGGCCGAGCAGAGGGCAGCCAAGGACGGGAAGAACGTGGCGAAGGTCGGCAGCACCGTCACGGCCACGGCGACGCTCACCTCCACCGCACCGGAGGACATCACCTCGTTCCCGTGGTTCGTGACCGGGTACGGCGTCCCGGACCTCCCGACCGGGCACATCCGGACGATGGTGCAGTTCGCCGGCACCGACAGCCTCCGTCCGCAACGGGTGACGGTCGACGGCGCGGAGGTCAGCGCTCTCTCCCGGACGATCGACGGCCACCCCGTGTCCGTCGTCATGGTCGACCTCGCCCCCGGAGACGTCGCGGTCGTCGTCGCCGAGTTCACCGCACTGCCCACCCGGTCGCCGACCGTCGACCGCGTCGTCGCGACCCCCACCGCCACCGAGTTCGAGCACTTCGCCGAGCCCGGGACCTGTGGCTGACCGAACCGCTGCGGCCGGCCAGTGACACCCATCCCTACGAAGGAGAACCATGAAGAAGAAACTGTTCGGCGGCCTCGTCGCCCTGGCGCTGGCGCTCGCGCCCGCGGCGGCAGCCCACGCCGACTATCCGGCGGGCAACGACGAGCTGCACGGCACGCTCGACAAGACCATCGTCGACCCGGGTGAGACCGTCACGTACACCGCGCCGGCGACCACGTATCTGCCGAGCGAGTCCCTGACGCATCAGCTCACCGGCGTGAACGGGCACACGGCGACCACCGCCTCGCTGCGGACGGCGCCGGTCGCGCCCACGGTCGGCGAGTTCACCGCCACGGCGCAGGACGACGGCTCGCACTTGTTCGCCTTCGTCATCCCGGCCCAGGCGGGCGCGAGCTACACGTTCCAGGTCCTCCGCGCCGACGGCACGGTGTGGGACACGTTCGACATCTCGGTCGCGAACCCCGTCGTCGACACTGACGACGCAGGCACCGGTGACAACGGCAACGGCGACACCGGCAACGGCGCGGCCGGCGGCGTCGGCAACGGCTCGGCCGGTGGCTCCGGTGGCACGGGCGGCCTCGCGATGACCGGTTCGGACATCGCGATCGCGGGCATCGCCGGCTCGGCCGTGCTCCTGGTGGGCGCGGGCATCGTCCTGCTGGTCGTCCGCCGTCGCCGTCGCAGCATGGAGACCGCTGCCGCGTGATGACCGCGACCCGGTGAGCCGACGCTCGCCGGACGAGAGGAGCCGGTGACCCGAGCGGGTCACCGGCTCCTTCCGCGTTATCCGGACTCAGCGCGTCGCGTCCTCCGGCCAGGGCACCCCGGCGACCCGGCGATACGACGTTCCCAGCGCGTCCCAGTGCTCGGCCAGTTGCGCGACCCGGGCCGCGAAGTCGTCGAAGTCGCGCGTCGCCGCCACCTCTGCAGTGTCCGCGGGCGCTTCCGACCAGCCGATCTCGGCGAGGGCGGCCAGGCGTGGGAACACCATCCGCTCCACCTCCTCGATTGTCGCGATGGTCTCCGTCCACACCGGGGCTTCCACGCCGAGGATGTGCGCGTCTGCCAGTCCAGGGACGATCCGCGCGGGATCCCACTCGTACGCGTTGCGGAGGTCGGTCGGGCCGTCGGCCCAGTCCTGACCGATCGGGTCGCCCTCCTCGTACACGATGTCGAGGTAGGCGACGTCGGCCGGCGACATGATCACCGCACCACCGCCGCCGACGAACGCCAGCGTCTCGTCGGCCGCGTCGTCGCGTGGCGTGCGGAACGACCAGTACTGACCGACCGTCCCGTCGGGGAGCCCTGCCGCACGCCCCATCTCGTGCCAGCCGACCGGGATCTTGCCGGCCGCCACGACGAGCTGCGCCGCCCGGCGCACGAAGGCCTCGAAGTCCGCCTCCGGCGTGCTGAGGCACTCGTCGCCGCCGATGTGGAGGTACGGGCCGGGCGTCAGGGCTGCGACCTCGCGGATCACGTCGCGCACGAAGCCGTCGGTGACCGGGTCCCCGCTCCGCAGGCTGCTGAAGCCGACCTCGGTCCCGGTGTAGAGCGTGGGCGCGACACCGTGCGGGTTCAGCTCGGGGTAGGAGGCGAGGGCCGCGTTCGTGTGCCCCGGCATGTCGAGCTCCGGGACGATGGTGACATGCCGCTCCGCGGCGTACGCGACCAGTTCGCGGTAGTCGTCCGCGGTGTAGAAACCGCCCCGGCTGCCGTCGCTTCCCGTGGAGCCGCCGATGCGCGTGAGCTCGGGCCAGCCGGCGATCTCGATCCGCCAGCCCTGGTCGTCGGTCAGGTGGAGGTGGAGGTGGTTGACCTTCAGCAGGACGATCGCGTCGATGAACCGCTTGACGTCCGCGACCGGGAAGAAGTGCCGCGCCACATCCAGCATGGCGCCCCGGTAGGCGAAGCGCGGGTGGTCGCCGATCCGGACGGCGTCGACCGTCAACGGGTCGCCCTCGCACTCGGCCGGCACGAGCTGGCGCAGCGTCTGGACGCCCCAGAACGCGCCCGCTGCGGTGGCGGCGCCGATTCGCACACCCTCCGCCGCGACCTCCAATGTGTAGCCCTCGGCCGGGTGCCCAGCCGGCCCCTCGTCGTCCGCGATCACGATGGCGATGTCCCCGAACGCGGGAGGCTCGTGGACGACGGCGAGCTCGCGCCGGCAGTCCGAGGCCAGCTCGCTGCGCAGCAGCCGGCCGACCGCGTCGGCGCCGGGGCCCGCGACGATGATCCGGGCGCCCGGAAGGAGCGTGAAGGGCGCGTCGCCCGTGTTCTCGAGCTGGGCGGGGCGAGGCACGACCACGGATGCTCCTAACCGCGTCAGGGGGATTCTCGGGTTCGGCCGACACTGCCCACCCGCGGGACGGCCCTGTGCGAGTATCGCAGCCCTCCTAACTAATCAGCAAGGTCTTCAGCGGATGAGCAGGAGCCTGTTCGCCGCCCCTTTGCTATGCTTGCTCACGTCGCGACTGGCGCTCAGATGGTCACCATCGGGGAGCGACAACGGTTACCTCGAACGAACGGATGGATTCGGCCGCGCGCCTGGGTCGATGCACGACGATTGTCCATCCCTGTTTTCAAGGAGCCGATTGTGACCGACACCCTTCCGTCCACCTTCACCGCCCCTCTGGCGGAGGTCGATCCCGAGATCGCGGAGGTGCTGCAGCTCGAGCTCGGCCGCCAGCGCGACTACCTCGAGATGATCGCCTCCGAGAACTTCGTGCCGCGCGCGGTGCTCGAGGCCGTCGGCTCGGTGCTGACGAACAAGTACGCCGAGGGCTACCCTGGCCGCCGCTACTACGGCGGCTGCGAGTACGTCGACATCGCCGAGCAGCTCGCGATCGATCGGGCGAAGAGCCTGTTCGGCGCCGAGTACGCCAACGTCCAGCCGCACTCCGGCGCGTCCGCGAACGCGGCCGTCCTGTCGGCCATCGCCACCCCCGGCGACACCATCCTCGGTCTCGAGCTCGCCCACGGCGGCCACCTCACCCACGGGATGAAGCTCAACTTCTCCGGCAAGCTCTACAATGCGGTCGCCTACGGCGTCGACCCGGAGTCGTTCACCGTCGACATGAATGTCGTGCGCGACAAGGCCCTCGAGCACAAGCCGCAGGTCATCATCGCCGGCTGGTCGGCGTACCCCCGCCAGCTCGACTTCGCCGCGTTCCGCGAGATCGCGGACGAGGTGGGCGCCAAGCTCTGGGTCGACATGGCGCACTTCGCCGGCCTCGTCGCCGCCGGGCTGCACCCGTCGCCCGTGCCGCACGCCGACGTCGTCAGCTCGACCGTGCACAAGACCATCGGCGGCCCGCGCTCCGGCTTCATCCTCAGCCGCGACATGGAGCTCGCCAAGAAGCTCAACTCCAACGTGTTCCCCGGCCAGCAGGGCGGCCCGCTCATGCACGTGATCGCCGCCAAGGCGACCGCGTTCAAGCTCGCCGCGACCGAGGAGTTCAAGGACCGCCAGGAGCGCACCATCCGCGGCGCCAAGCTCCTCGCCGAGCGCCTCACCGCCGACGACTCGCGCGCCGCGGGCGTCGACGTGCTCACCGGTGGCACCGACGTGCACCTCGTGCTCGCCGACCTCCGCACGTCGGAGCTCGACGGCCAGCAGGCGGAGGACGTCCTCCACGAGGTCGGCATCACCGTCAACCGCAACGCCGTCCCGTTCGACCCGCGCCCGCCGATGGTTACCTCGGGCCTCCGGATCGGCACGCCGGCGCTTGCGACCCGCGGCTTCGGCGACGCCGAGTTCACCGAGGTGGCCGACATCATCGCGCTCGCCCTGCGTCCCGGCGCCGACACGAAGGCGCTGCGCGCCCGCGTCGACGCGCTCACCGCGGCGTTCCCGCTCTACCCCGGCCTGACCCCCTCCGGCCAGGAGGGCTTCCCCGTAGAGCTCCCCTCCTCCATCTAACGGCCCGGCAACCGCCGAGTACGCGAAAAATCAGCCAGAAACCGTCGAGTACGCGGATAATCCGCGTACTCGACGGTTCGCAACGAGTGTGGAGGCCGGCGTGACGGCGAAGGTTTTGGATGGTAAGGCTACGGCTGCGGAGATCAAGGCGGAGTTGAAGGTGCGCGTGAGCGCGCTGCGCGAGCAGGGGGTCGTGCCGGGGCTCGGCACGATCCTGGTCGGCGACGACCCGGGCTCGCAGTGGTACGTCGCGGGCAAGCACCGCGACTGCGCGGAGGTCGGCATCGCCTCCATCCGCCGCGACCTGCCCGCGGACATCTCGCAGGCGGAGCTCGAGGCCGTGATCGAGGACCTCAACGACGACCCGGACTGCACCGGCTTCATCGTGCAGCTGCCGCTGCCGCCGCACATCGACACCGACGCGATCCTGGAGCTGGTCGACCCGGCGAAGGACGCGGACGGCCTGCACCCGACGAACCTGGGCCGCCTGGTCCTCAACGTCAACCGGCCGATCACGACCCCGCTGCCCTGCACGCCGCGTGGCGTGATCGAGCTGATGCTGCGGCACGGGATCGAGCTGAACGGCAAGCACGTCGTGGTCGTCGGCCGCGGCGTGACCGTGGGCCGGGCGATCGGCTCGCTGCTCACCCGCCGCGAGTACAACGCCACCGTAACGCTCACCCACACCGGCACGGTCGACCTCGACGGCATTCTCCGCAGCGCCGACGTGATCGTCGCCGCGGCCGGCGTCGCGGGCCTGGTGACCGCCGACAACGTCAAGCCGGGCGCGATCGTCCTCGACGTGGGCGTCAGCCGCGTGGAGGACCCGGTGACGGGCAAGAGCAAGGTCGCCGGTGACGTGGCAGACGACGTGGCCGAGGTCGCCGCGTGGGTGTCGCCGAACCCGGGCGGCGTCGGTCCGATGACCCGCGCGCTGCTGCTGCAGAACGTGGTGGAGTCCGCGGAGCGGGCCCTGGCATGACCGCCGAGGACCGCACTCATCCTGCCGTCGAGCGGGTGGAGGCGGCGCTCCTGGAGGCCGGGATCGAGCCGCGCGTGCGCTGGTTCGAGTCGGCGACGCCGACCGCGGTCTCGGCCGCGGCGGAGCTGGGTGTGGAGGTCGGCGCGATCGCCAACTCGCTGGTCTTCACGATCGACGGCGAGCCGCTGCTCGTGATGACCTCCGGCGCGCACCGCGTCGACACGGCGTTCCTGGGCGAGCGGCTCGGCGGGCGCATCCGCCGGGCGGACGCCGAGACCGTGAAGGCGGCGACCGGCCAGACCATCGGCGGTGTCGCCCCGCTCGGGCACCCCGAACCGCTCCGGACCGTCGTCGACGTCGCGCTCGCCGGTTACCCTGAGGTCTGGGCCGCCGCCGGCCACGCGCACACCGTCTTCCCGACGACCTTCGACGAGCTCGTCCGCATCACCCGAGGGGAGCCCGGCCCGGTCGAGCCCACCGCGTAGGGGGCTCAGCCCCCGGGGTGCTCCGTGACGTGGGTGAGGTAGGCCTGGGCGTTGTGGAGGATGCCGGCGCGCTCCCCGTCGGTGAGTTCGCGCCGCACCTTGCCGGGGACGCCGGCGACGAGCGAGCCCGGCGGGATGACCGCGCCCTCCAGCACGACGGTCCCGGCCGCGAGCAGCGAGCCCGCGCCGACGACGGCGCCGTTCAGGACCGTCGCGTGCATCCCCACCAGCACGCCGTCCTCGATCGTGCAGCCGTGCAGCACGGCGTTGTGGCCCACCGACACGTCCGCGCCGATCGTCAGCGGGTAGCCGTGGTCGACGTGGCAGGAGACGTTGTCCTGGAGGTTGCTGCGCTCGCCGAGGACGATGTCCTCCGCCTCGGCCCGCAGCACGGCGTTGTACCAGACGCTGGAGCCGGCGAGCAGCCGCACGCGTCCGGCGAGGACGACGCCGGCCGCCACGAACGCGTCGTCGGCGACGCTGGGGGTGGAGCCGTCGGTGAGCGTGATGATCGTCATGCCCACACCTTACGGCGCGCCGCGCTCACTCGGTGACGAGCACGAACCGTCTCCGCACGACGCGCTCGCCGGGTGCATCTCCGGTCTCGTCCAGCGCCGAGAGCACCCGGTCGAGGATGCGCGGGGGCAGCGGGAGCGGCAGCTCGTCCGGCTGGTCGAGCGTCCCCGGCGGGTAGACCACGCCGGGCGTGGCGGACATCTCGACGTGCGCGCCGCGCAGCTCCCGCACGGGGGCGGTGGGGTCGTCCCGGAACCGGATCAGCCGCTCGATGGTCGCGCGGTACTGCGCGAGGTCGCGCACGTAGAGATGCCCGGGCAGCACGGTGTCTCCGGTGAACAGGATGCCGGTCTCCCGATCGAAGAACGCCACCGCGGAGGGCTCATGGCCCGGACCGCCGATGACGTCGATCGTGCGGCGCCCGAGCGAGAGTTCCACCGTCTGGTCCGGCCACGAGCGGAAGCCGAAGAACGCGATCACCTGCGCGGGTGTGGTCCCGACCAGCGTCGTCCCCGGTCGGCCGGCCAGCAGCGGGTCGCCCGCGATGTGGTCGCGGTGCGCGTGGCTGTGCGCCACGACGAGCGGATACGGCCGGGTGAAGACGACCGGATTGCGGCGCAGCCATTCCTCGGTGAGCGCGTCCACGGCCGCCCGCAGCGGGAAGACCCGCTCGTCGTCCGTCGCCCCGGTGTCGATCAGGAGGGACCGCTCCCGCCCGAAGAGCAGGAACAGGAACGGCGCCTCCCAGTGCGACGACTTCGGCTGGCGGAGCTGGACGGTGTCGGGGCTCAGCCAGGTGATCTCCGGTTCGCTCATCGTCCCATTCTGGCGAAGCCGTGTGACCGGAGGATGAACGCGGTCAGCTCTCCCGGCGCGAGCCTTCCGACGCAGTCACCGTGAACAGCTCCGGCTGGCCGAAGCCGTGCTCGGCGAAGGCCCCGTCGAGCGCGACCTGCACGCGGCTGAGCGCGTCGACCGGCACCAGCGCGAGTGCCGAGCCGCCGAAGCCGCCGCCGGTCATCCGCGCGCCGATCGCGCCGTTGGCCTGCGCCGTCTCGACCGCGAGGTCGAGCTCAGGGACGGAGATCTCGAAGTCGTCGCGCATCGAGACATGGGAGGCGTCGAGCAGGTCGCCGATCGCCGTCGGCCCGCTCTCGCGGAGGAGGCGGACCGTGTCGAGAACGCGCTGGTCCTCGGTCACCACGTGCCGCACGCGGCGGAACGTCACGTCGTCCAGGAGCTCGCGGGCGCGCGGGAGGTCGTCCACGCTCACGTCGCGCAGCGACGCGACGCCGAGGGCCGCGGCCCCGGCCTCGCACGACGCCCGCCGCTCGGCGTAGCCCCCGGTCGCGTGCGCGTGGGTGACGCCGGTGTCCACGATGAGGACGACGAGGCCGGCCTCCTCGAGTCCGAGCGGCACGATCTGCGACTCGAGCGAGCGGCAGTCGAGGAACACCGCGGCGTCCTGCTGCCCGAGCAGCGAGGCGGACTGGTCCATGATGCCGGTCGGCGCGCCGACGACGATGTTCTCGCTGCGCTGACCGACGCGGGCGAGCGTCTGGCGGTCGAGCCCGAGCCGCCACACGTCGTTGAGCGCGAGTGCGGTCGCGCCTTCGATCGCCGCGGACGACGACAGCCCGGCGCCGACCGGAACATTGGAGTCGATCAGGAGGTCGAAGCCCGGCACCGCCGCGAGATCGGCGCCGAACTCGGCGAGCGCCCAGGCCACGCCGAGCGGGTAGGCCGACCAGCCGTCGAGGGCGTCGGGGGAGAGCCGGTCGAGGTCGATCTCCACCAGCTCGTCGGCGAACGTGCTGCCGACCCGGACGGTGCGGTCGTCGCGCAGCCCGAGGGCGGCGACGGTGCGGCGGTTGATCGCGAACGGCAGGACGAAGCCGAGGTTGTAGTCGGTGTGCTCGCCGATGAGGTTCACCCGGCCGGGGCTCGACCAGACGCCGTCGGGCTCGCGGCCGAAGATCGAGACGAAGTCGTCGCGGACGCCGGTGCGCAGGTCGGTCATGCGGGGATCTTTCCTTCGGGGGCGGGAACGGGGGAGGCGGGCACGGTCACGAGCCCCGAGATGCCGGCGGGCAGCTCGCCTACCGGGTCGTCGCGGTCGGCGCGGGCGATGGCCTCGCGGAGCGCGGCCGCGGCCTGCTCCGGCGGGATGTCGCCGATCCACGCGCCCATGGCGGACTCGGAGCCGGCCAGGAACTTCAGCTTATCCGCGGCGCGGCGGGGCGACGTCAGCTGCAGCATGAGCCGGATGTCGTCCCGGTGCGCGTCGACGGGGGCCTGGTGCCAGGCCGCGATGTACGGCGTGGGGGAGTCGTAGAGCGCGTCCACGCCGCGCAGCACCCGCAGGTAGAGGGTGGCGAGTTCGTCGCGCTCGGCGGGGGAGGTGGCGGCGAGGTCGGGGATGTGTCGGTGCGGCAGCACGTGGATCTCGATCGGCCAGCGCGCCGCGAACGGCACGAACGCGGTCCAGTGCTCGCCGGCGAGGATGACCCGCTGGGAGGCGCGTTCCCGCTCCAGGATGTCGGCGAACAGCGTCGGTCCGTAGCTCTCCAGCGACCGGATGAGGGCGCTGGTGCGCGGGGTGATGTACGGGTAGGCGTAGATCTGCCCGTGCGGGTGGTGCAGGGTGACGCCGATGGCCTCCCCGCGGTTCTCGAACGGGAACACCTGGCGCACGTTCGGGAGCGCGGAGAGCGCGGCGGTGCGGTCGGCCCAGGCCTCGATGACCGTCCGTGCCCGGGTGGGGGTGAGGCTGCCGAACGAGCCGGTCGTCGCCGGGCTGAAGCAGACGACCTCGCAGCGACCGACGGAGGTGCGGGTGCGCTCGAGGCCGACCGCCGCCAGATCCTCCAGCGAAGCCGGCTGGTTCGCGTCCTCCAGCAGCGGGCCGAACGACGGCGACTTGTTCTCGAACACCGCGACGTCGTACACGCTCGGGATCTCGGACGGGTTGCCCGGGGTGGCAGGAGCCAACGGGTCGAGCTCGGCCGGCGGGAGCATGACGCGGTTCTGCCGAGCGGCTGCGATCGACACCCACTCGCCGGTCAGCGGGTCCTGACGCATGGTCGCCGTGGCCGGCCGCGGGGCGGGCTCGCGGAGGTCGGGCGCGCGTTCGGGGTCGAGCGCGGAGTCCGGGTCGTCGTAGTAGATGAGGTCGCGACCGTCGGACAGGCGGTGCGGGCGCTTCGTGATGGCGGCCATGCTTACCTTTCGTTTCCGAAAGCAAATGTACCGATCGACTTGCGGATTGACAAGTAAACGCAAGCGCTGGAGCATTGCCGGTATGAGCGAACCGCTGCCCGCCGCCCTCCGCCGCGAGCGGATGCTCGACCTCATCGGCCGCACCGGGTTCGTCCGCGTCGCCGAACTGAGCGAGGCGTTCCAGGTCTCCGACGTCACCGTGCGCTCCGACCTCGACGCCCTCGACGCGCAGCAGAGCATCCGGCGCGTCCACGGCGGCGCTGTGCTGCGCGGCGCGGGCACGCGCGAGGCCAGCTTCGAGGAGGCGCTGGAGTCGTCAGCCGAGGAGAAGCGGCGTATCGGCGCGGCCGCGGCTGCCCTGGTGGAGTCCGGCAGCAGCGTCCTGCTCGACGTCGGCACCACCACCGCGGCGATCGCGCGCGCGCTCGCCGACCGCGATGACCTGGAGGACGTCACCGTCATCACCAACGGGCTGACGATCGCGCTGGAGCTGGAGCGCGCCATTCCGCGCTTCCAGGTGGTGGTCACCGGCGGCACGCTGCGGCCGCTGCAGCACTCGCTGGTCGAGCCGCTGGCCGCCGTGCTCCTGGAACGTGTGCACGCCGACCTGGCTTTCATCGGCTGCACGGGCGTCGACCCGGTCGGCGGCATCACGAATGTGAATCTCCCCGAGGCCGACCTGAAGCGGGTCATGGTGGCGTCGTCGGGGCGTGCGCTGGTCGTCGCCGACGGCTCCAAGCTCGGCCGCACGCACGTCGGCCGCATCGCCGCGCTGGCGGACGTGGCCGGTCTCCTGACCGGCGAGTCCGCCGACCGCGACCACGTGCGCGCACTGCGGGCCGCGGGCCTGCCCGTGACCATCGCCTAGGAATACGCTGTCTCCATGCGCGCACCGACCGGAGAACAGTACGACCTCGAGTTCGGCGACCTGACCGCCACGGTCACGCAGGTGGCGGCCGGCCTCCGCACCCTCCGGTACGGCGGAGTGGACATCCTGGAGCCGTTCCCGGAGGACTCCACCCCGCCCTCGGCCGACGGCATCGTGCTCATGCCGTGGCCGAACCGGGTGAAGGACGGTGTCTGGGAGCTGGACGGCGTGCCGCAGCGGCTGGCCCTCACCGAGCCCTCGCTGGGCAACGCCTCGCACGGCCTGCTGCGCTACCGTCCCTACACACTGGTCGAGCGCTCCGACTCGGCCGTGACGCAGGCGGCGACGATCTACCCGGAGGCCGGCTACCCGTTCATTCTCGACACGACCGTCACGCACGAGCTCGACACGGAGGGCCTGACCGTCACCCACACCGTGACGAACCGCGGCGAGCGGACCGCGCCGGTCGCGATCGGCGCGCACCCGTACCTGCGGATCGGCGACGTCCCGGCCACCCAGCTCACCCTGACCGTCCATGCCGGCACCCGGTTCGAGACCGACGACCGGCTGAACGTGACCGGCGAGACCTCGGTCGCGGGCACGCGGTACGACCTCTCGGAGGGCGGTGTCGTGGCAGACCTCGACCTGAACGACGGCTTCGGCGACCTCCGCGAGCCCGCCGAGCACGTCCTCGCCGCGGCGGACGGCCGCACCGTCACCCTGTGGGGCGACGCCTCGTTCCGCTACGTCCAGGTGTTCACACACCGGGCGTTCGCCACGAAGGAGCCCGGAGAGGTTGCGCTTGCCGTGGAGCCGATGACCGCGCCCGCGAACGCGCTCAACACCGGCCAGGGCTTGCGCTGGGTCGAGCCGGGCGAGACCTGGACGGCCCAGTGGGGCATCCGGCCGCGCGGGTTCGCGTCGGACTCCTACCTGGCGAGCTGGGGGTAGAGGACGCGCACATCCTCGTGGAGGACGGCCTTCACCTGCTGTGCGGTCTCCCCGACGATCGCCTCCGCGTCCCCGGCCGCGACGGCGTCCAGTGCCTCGGCGACGACCTGTGCCGGCGGCACCTTGTAGCCGTCCGCGTGGGCGGCCATGTCGGTGTCGACGTAGCCGACGTGCACGCCGACGACCTGGATGCCCTGCGGCGCGAGCTCGACGCGCGCGGAGTTGCTCGCCGACCACAGCGCGGCCTTCCCCGCGCTGTACGAGCCGATGGCGTACCAGCTGAGCGCGGAGTGCATGTTCACGATCGCGCCGCCTCCGTTCGTAGCGAGGATCGGCGCGAACGCGCGGGTCACCAGCACCGGGCCCCAGAAGTTGGTGTCGAACTCGCGGTGGATCTCGGCCAGGTCGCCGCTCACGAGCGACTGGTTCACGCCGATCCCGGCGTTGTTGACGAGCACGGTCACGTCCGTGGCGGCCTCGGCGGCGCGGCGGATGCTCTCGGCGTCGGTCACGTCCAGCTCCAGCGGGACCACGCGTGGGTCGGTCACCTCGACCGACTCCGGGCGGCGGGCTGCGGCGTAGACCTTCGCGGCGCCGCGCTCCAGGAGCTCGGCGACGAACGCCGCGCCCAGCCCGCGGTTGGCGCCGGTGACGAGGGCGATACGTCCGGTGAGATCGGTCATGATGATCCTCCAAAAAGTAAACTGATCTGTTTCCGACAATGTACACAGATCGGTTTACTTTGCGCAACCCGCCCTCTAGAATCGAGCCATGACCACGACGACCTCTCCGCGCCCGAAGCCACGGGAGCGCGTGCTGGACGCCGCCGCGCGGCTGTTCATCCGCGAGGGCGTGCACGCGGTCGGCGTCGACCGCCTCGCCCAGGAGGCCCAGGTCTCCAAGCGGTCGATCTACCAGCACTTCGAGAGCAAGGACGCGATCGTCGCCGACATGCTGACCGAGTACGGCCCGCGGGTGGTCGCCGGCTACTTCTGCCAGGAGGAGGACGGCCGCACCCCGCGCGAGCGCGTCCTGCACGTCTACGACGCCCTCCACCGCGCCGCCGAGGCCGGCGACTACTTCGGCTGCCCGTTCGTCAACGTCGCCACCGAGCTGCGTGACCGGGAGCACCCCGCCGCGCAGGTGGCGCAGCACTTCAAGAGCGAGCTGACCGCGTACTTCGAGCGCCAGGCGGAGGCGGCGGGCGTCGCGTCGGCGCACGTCCTCGCGGTGCAGCTCACGCTGCTGTTCGACGGCGCCTCCGCGAGCGCCGCGCTGTGCGGCGGTACGCCGGTGGCCGCCCGGCTCGCCGCAAAGACCCTGTGGGACGCTGCCGTGGCGGACCCGGCGGTCACCGCCGCGCGGTGAGCTTCCGCCAGCCACCGGCCCGGTTGTCGGCGATGAGCCGGCGCAGGAAGGCGAGCAGAGCCTCCCGGTCGATCGGGTCGCCCTCCCGGAAGCCGATCGTGCGCGCGGTCGCGTTGTCGTGGCCCGCGGTGATGAGCCCGGCCGGATCGGGCACGATCCCGCCGTCGTAGACGAACAGGTCGACGTGGTCCTTCGCCGCGAGGAACGCGGCGACGGTTCCATCGAGCACGAAGTACGGCTGGACCGAGCGCTTGATCGTCTCCTCGATCGCCGGGTCGGCCTCGTGCAGGATGTCCCGCAGCTCGCCGAAGACCTCCTGCTGCCAGGCGGGCAGCGGCGCCAGGTAGGCGTCCACCCGCGGGTCGCGTTCGCTCATGTGGGGAGCGTACGCCCGGCCTGCCTCACGGCACGATCGACAAGAAGATGAACGCCGCGAAGATGATCAGGTGGATGCCGCCCTTGATGCGTGCAGCCTGTCCCGGCATGATCGTCAGGATGCTGATGACCACCGTCAGGATCAGCAGCACGATCTGACTCGACCCGAGCCCGAGGTGCAGCGGTCCGGGCAGCCAGATCGACGCCACCGCGATCGCCGGGATCGTGAGACCGATGCTCGCGATGGCCGAGCCGAGCGACAGGTTGAGGCTGGTCTGCATCCGGTTGCGGCGCGCCGCCTTCGACGCGGCGATGCCCTCCGGGAGCAGCACGAGCAGCGCGATGATCACACCGACGAACGACTGCGGGAGGCCGATCCCGGTCACCGCGCGTTCGATCGGAGTGGACTCCAGCTTGGCCAGCCCGACCACGGCGACGAGCGCGACGAGCAGGAGGCCGAGGCTGATCAGCGCGGTGCGGGTCGTCGGCGCGTCGGCGTGGCTGTCCTCGGTGAGCGGCCTGCCCTTCGGCGAGACCGGGAGGAAGAAGTCGCGGTGCGCGAACGTCTGCGTGAAGACGAACATCCCGTACAGCGCGACCGACGCGATCGCGGCGAACGCGAGCTGGCCGGACGAGAACTCCGGCCCGGGCGTCGCCTGCGTGAAAGTCGGCAGAACCATCGTGAGCGTGGCCATCGCCGTCACCGTGCCAAGAGCAGCACCGCTGCCCTGTGCGTTGAATGTGGTGGTCTCCGTGCGTCTGGCGCTGAGCAGGAGGCTGAGCCCGACGATGCCGTTCATCGTGATCATCACCGCGGAGAACACGGTGTCCCGGGCGAGCGTCGCGGTGTCCTTGCCGGTGGTCATCAGCGTCACGATCAACGCCACCTCGATGATCGTCACCGCCACGGCGAGCACGAGCGACCCGAAGGGCTCGCCGACCCGGTGCGCGACGACCTCCGCGTGCTGCACGGCGGCCAGCACCGTCCCGGCCAGCACGATCGCGATCAGCGCGACGGCGACGGGCTCCAGCTCGACCGTCCAGAACACCACCAGGACGACCACGCCGATGATGGGGACGAAGACCGTCCAGTAGCGTGCCAGCCAGGTTCCGAGCGCTCTCATGTCTTCATACTGTCAGGGCGACTCGGGCCCGGGCGGCGAGTCCTCGCGGCGGCGGACCCTCCGGCGTGCTGAGAATAGGGGCATGTCCGCCTCGAATCGCGCCGCCATCGCCCGGCCCGCTCTCGCCCTCGCGCTCGCGGCCGTCTTCGCGTGCGGCCTCACCGGCTGCGCGGCCGGCTCGAACCCGTCGTCGTCGCCCGCCTCGTCGGTCACAACGCCCGACGCCGGGTCGGACACACCGCGCCCGACCGCGACCAGCACCTCCCAGCCCGTGGAGGGCCAGTGCGCCACCTCGAGCCTCTCCGGCAGCATCGGCAAGGGCGGCGGTGGCGCGGCCGGCAGTGTCGAGGTCACCCTCGTCCTCACCAACAACGGCTCGACGCAGTGCTCGCTGCAGGGCTGGCCGGGCGTATCGTTCGTGGGGGAAGGCAACGGCACCCAGCTCGGCAACGCGGCCCAGTTCGATCGCAGCAAGCCGCACGACACGGTGGTCCTGCAGCCGGGAGGAGCCGCGCAGGCGCCGCTGAAGATCACCCAGGCCGGGAACTACTCGGACGCGGACTGCAAGCCGCAGCCGGCCGACGGGTTCCGGGTGTACCCGCCTGGATCGACCGAGTCGCTGTTCGTGAAGGACGCCGACTTCACGGCCTGCACGTCCACGACGGTCAACCTCCTCACGGTCGGCGGGCTCGCGGCGCCCTGATCGCGGACCCCCCGACCGTGGGCGCCCGACCGGACGCGCGACCCGGCCGGCAGTAGCCTGAGAGCGTGCCCACCTCCCGACGCGTTCCCGTGCGCGCCACGCCCGCGTGGCTGGCCAGGCTCGTCGTCGTCACCGCCCTCGTCGGGGTCGGCGCCGGGGTGGGCGGCGGGCTGGTCTACCTCGGCCTGCACACCATCCAGCACCTGGCGTTCGGCTATTCGGAAGGGACCTTCCTCGAGGGACTCCTCGACGCTCCACCGGTGAGCCGGGTCGTCGCGCTGGTCCTCGCCGGCGTCCTCGGCGGCGTCGGCTGGTTCTTCCTGCGCCGCTGGGGACGCCGCAGCCCCGCGCGCGCCATCGTCTCGGTGGAGGCCGCGGTCGGCGGCCGCAGGATGCCCGGCCTCGTCACCCTCCTCAACGCCGCCCTCCAGGTGATCATCGTGGGCCTCGGCGCCTCCATCGGCCGGGAGGTCGCACCGCGCGAGATCGCGGCCTGGTGGGCGTCCTGGCTGTCCGAGCGCGCCGGTGTGAGCGCCCGCGAGCGCCGGATCCTGGTCGCGTGCGGCGCGGGAGCGGGACTCGCGGCGGTATACAACGTCCCCTTCGGCGGTGCTGTGTTCGCCATCGAGATCCTGCTCGCCGAGATCAGCTTCGCGACCGTGCTGCCCGCCCTCGCCACCTCCGCGATCGCGGCGCTGGTCGCCCGGCTGGTGGTGCCCGCCAACCCGCTGTACGTCGTGGACCAGATCCCGCTGCAACCGCAGATCGTGGTGTGGGCGGTCCTGGCGGGCCCGATCATCGGCTTCGCCGCCGTCGGCTTCGTGCGGCTGACCCGCTTCGCCCAGAACCACCGGCCGAGGTCGTGGGGCATCCTGATCGTCATGCCGCTGGTGTTCGCCGGGGTCGGCGTGGTGTCGCTCTGGCTGCCCGCGATCCTCGGCAACGGCCGCTCGCTCGGCCAGCTCGCGCTGTCGGCCTCGCTGCCGGTCCTGGTGATCCTCCTGACGACGGTGGTCAAGACCGCAGCGACTGTCGGCACCATCGGCGCGGGCGCGGCCGGAGGCACGCTGACGCCCTCGTTCGCTATCGGCGCGGGCGTCGGACTGGCGCTCGGCGGCGTCTGGGAAGCGGTCTGGCCTGGCGAGCCGATCGCGGCGTTCGCCCTGCTCGGCGCGGCGGCATTCCTCGCCGTCACCATGCGCGCGCCGCTGACGGCGCTCCTCCTCGTGCTGGAGTTCACCAACCAGGGGCCGGACATGCTGGCGCCGATCATGCTGTGCATCGCGGGGGCCGTGGCCGTCGGGTACGTGCTGGAGCGGGGGCGGGTCACCGGGGTGGCGTGATCGGTGCCGTGACCCTCCCGTGACCCGATTCATAGCGATCTCTGGTTTTCTCCCGGCGTCGTCAAAACCTCCCCATCGCGGCCTCCCACACGCGTGCGGTGTGCTGTCGACATCAAGCCGGACGTCGAGAGGACCACAGTCATGGACGAGGTCGAGGGAGTTCCCTCCGAAGCAGCAGAACAGGGCGCGGCGCAGCCCACCGCAGCCGCACCGGTCCACACGCCGCGGCGCCGGCGCCGGCCCGTCGTCGTGGTGTGCACCGCGGTCGCCGCGACTGTCGCCGTGGGCTCGGCGTTCGGGCTCGGGGCACTGGCCTACACGGCGGGCTCCGCCGCCACGACCGCTTCCACGTCGTCCAACAGCGTGCACAACACGCTGAGCCGCAACGGGTTCGGCTCCGGCGGGTCCTTCACCGGGTCCTCCGCCCTCGCGAGCGCCACCGCCGCCGAGGAGGTGGGCGTCGTCGACATCACCTCGCAGCTCACCTACGCCCAGGCGGAGAGCGCCGGCACCGGCCTGGTCCTCACCTCGAGCGGCGAGATCCTCACCAACAACCACGTGGTGGAGGACGCCACGAGCATCAGCGTCACCGTCGTCTCGACCGGCGCCCAGTACACCGCGACGGTGGTCGGCACGGACGCCACCGACGACATCGCGGTGCTCAAGCTCAGCAACGCCTCCGGTCTCAGCACCGCGCACCTGGACACCTCGGGCAGCGCCGCCGTCGGCGACGCTGTCACCGGGGTCGGCAACGCGGGCGGCACGGGCGGCACGCCGTCCGCTTCGCCCGGGACGATCACGGCGCTCGACCAGACCATCACCACCCAGTCCGAGCAGACCGCCGTCTCCGAGACGCTGAACGGCCTCATCCAGACCGACGCCGACATCCAGGCCGGCGACTCCGGCGGCCCGCTGTTCAACACGTCGGATCAGGTGATCGGCATCGACACCGCCGCGGCCCAGGGCGGTGCGACCACCGCCGGCTACGCCATCCCGATCCAGAACGCGCTCACCATCGCGGGGGAGATCACCTCGGGGCAGGCGTCCTCCACGGTGACGATCGGCTACCCGGCCTTCCTCGGTGTGGAGGTCGCACCGAGCGACAGCGCGTCGTCCGGCAGCGGCTCCGGCTACGGCTCCTTCGGGTCGTCCGGGACCGCGACCGGCTCGGTGGCCGGCGCCACCATCTCCGGTGTCGTCTCCGGAGGGCCGGCCGAGTCCGCGGGTCTCGCCGCGGGCGACACCATCACCGCGGTGAACGGCACCACGATCGACTCCGCGCAGGCCCTCACCGCCGCGCTCGCCGCCCTCCACCCCGGCGACAGCGCGACCATCGCCTGGACCGACGCATCCGGCGCGTCGCACACGGCGCCGGTGACCTTGGCGCAGGGTCCGGTCGCGTAGACGCTGCCGGCAGGGGAGCGGCCCGGGTTTGGGCGCCCGGGGGCCTCGCCACTGTCACAGCTGCGCGTAACCTTCCGGGGCGCCCGGCCGATTAAGAGTGATGAGGACCCGCACGGCGTCCGTCCACCACTCGAAGTCAGGAAGAACCGGATGTCGCTCACGGCTGGCGATCTGGGGGTTCGTGGTCTCCTGCGTGAGCCTCTTCGTGTTCGGCTTCGTCGGCGCCTTCGGCGCTGCGCTTGCCGGTCGGGGGTTCCGGGCGGCGGCGCAGGGTCGCGCCAGAGGCAAGGGGTTGGCGATCGCGGGGATGATCATCGAAGCGGCCGGGTTCGTGTTCTGGGCGGTCGTGTTCGTCGCGACGCACTTCCGGTAGACCGCCAGAGCTACAGCCCTCAGCGGTCAGAGCAGGGGACGACTGGACCGGCTGATTGAGGTCAGCGTCTGACCGTTCGCGTCGTGCCGACTGAGCGCTGGAGACCCGCGACCAGCGGAGGCGGTCTTCGCGGCCGTTTCACCGTTCAGATCTTCTCCATCGCTCCTCAACGGGGGCCAGCGGCCCGACTTCGAGACGTGAAATGCCAATCCATCTGGACGGCGCCGACCCCGGCAAGCCCGCTAAGAATGACCGAACTGCTCCGTGCCCAGCGCGCCGACGGCACTGATCGGCGGAAGAACGCCTACTCGGCGGTCTCTTCCCAGCTGGGCGTGCCGGACATTTCGCGTCGCGGTGCCGCCACCGGCGCCTTGTCGAACACGATGACGCTGTCGTAGATATGCATGCCGCGGATGCTTCGGGTGAAGTCGTCCACTTCGAGGCTGGAGCCCTCGGGCGCGTGCCACGCGTGTTGTTGGTCGACCAGGCGCTTCGCGTACTCGATGAAGGAACCCGGATCGAGGTAGCCCCCGCCGTGCGATGCCCAATAGCTCGTGTGGAGGTCTTCGGCCAGGTACACGCCGCCATCTGCGACCGCCGGCCACAGTTCTTCGAAGGTTGCGATCTGCTGGCCCATCGTGTGGCCGCCGTCCTCGATCAGAACGTCGATGGACCCGATCCGCTCACGCAGTGATGCGAGAAATTCCCGATCCTCCTGGTCGCCGATGATTACTTCGGTTCCGGGGCCGCCAAGGGCGGCACAACGCGGGTCGATGTCCACCCCGAAGATCCGCGCTCGTCGGCCAAAATACTTCCGCCACATCTGAAGCGATCCGCCGTGCTGGACGCCGAACTCGACGACTGTGACCGGCTTGCCACGATATGCCGAGAAGTGCCGGTCGTAGATGTCGAAGTAGTGCATCCATTTGTCGATCATCCGGCCCTTATTGGCGCGGAAGTAACGCTCAAGTGGGTTCACGGTCATTACTGCACCCCGTCCAGTCGGAAGCTTCTTGATCGACAATATCGGTTCGGGTGAAATCATCTTGACGATCAGCCGGCGACAGAGATTGCGGTGTCCATACGGATCACCCCGACACCCAGACGGGTGCAAACACCTCGAAGGTGCAAGCGGGGTGCAAACGGTCGAGCGGCTTGCCGTCGAGCTGTTCGAGGCTGGCACGGACGACCTACTGGCCGCCGCCCAGAGTTTGCCGCGGAAGGTGAACAACACCTTTGCGTGTTCGTCGCGCCCTAGGTGCATTCGAGTGGCAGCCCGCCGTCGCCATCGATGATGGCCTGGTCGCCTCGAATGCTGGTGCTCGCTGGCCGAAATCGTAGCTTCCGATTCTGCCGCCGATGGGCTTGAACCCCTTTGATTTACTGGGTGGGCCCCGTGGGGCTCGAACCCACGACCCGCGGATCAAAGTCCGCTCGGGCTCCGCGCCAGGGGAGCTGGGGCTCCGACAATCCGCGGAATTCCGCGCATTTGGATCCCATTGAGATCACAATGACCACAGTCGACCTCATTCAAGTGTGGGCAAAATGTGGGCACGCGGCCCTGGAGGCGAGATCGTGTTATGTCTCAGGACATGGGTGACAAATCTGCACCAGGAGATCGGTGACAGTTCATGTGTCAGGACATCGGTACAGTCGGGGAATCGAGAACTGGGCGCCCAACCAGGACGAGTCCAATGCTTCGGCGGTTTCTCATGGGAACGGCGATGCTGCGTAGGTAGACGGGCATCGCCGTTCGTGGCGGTAAGCAGGGTTGAGCATGCAGCCTTGGACCCTTGGCCGTGCGCTGCTCGCTTGACCGCCGAAAGCTAAGTTATGAGCGGTGTTGGCGATTCTGCAGAGTCTTAAGCCCTGCTTTGGGCGTACGCGGTGGCGCGATGCTGTACAGAGTCGGCCGATCTATCACGGTCCGGCATGGGATCGGGGATCGGCAGCCGCCGACGCGACCTGGACCTGCGGTTGACGCGGGGTGGATGATCGCCAACGGCGGCCGGCTCGCGTCACTGCGACGGGGGGGTCGCGTGACGCGAGCCATCTCGACCGCACTCACGTGATCTGGAGTTGGTAAAGCGCACCGTCGATCCAGTGCACGAACGCACGCGTGACCGGGGTTTCCATCCTGTGTGCGCGATCGTATCCTGATCTGTGACGTAGGTAGACGCGACCGAGTCGTATCGAGTCCGAACCCTCTGCGAGAGTCGCCTTCATGTGGCTCAGCCGTGCGTGTGAACGGCAAGGCGGGGAAAGTCATGCTGAGTAGGGTTGATGAATCGAGGTGCAGGGCAGACGCTTCACCCTCTACGAGGGCGGTTCCTTCATCCTGTTTGAGGAGGACAGCGACGGGGCAGAGGGCTTGGGCACAATCGTGCGGTCGGACCCGGGGTTCGTTGTAACGCCCTGGTGGAAACCGGACCTGACGATCGTCGCTCCAACACTTCCTGAAGCGGTCAACAAGCTTGTCGAGATCGCGACGAATGATCATTGAGTGGTTTTCGCGGACTCCCGGGAGATGCGGTACTTGGCTCAGACCGTGGATTACGACCCGCGCGGAGCATCCGGCGGGCACTGGGTGATCGCGAGACAGACACGAGGACCAACGGGTTCGACACGGCTCATTCCTCAAAGATCGAGGAGAAGTGTCACCACCAAACAGGCCCGAAGTGTCACCGATCTCCTGAGGCAGATTTGTCACCCATGTCCTGAGACATCACACTGGAGGCGAGATCGGATTTGCCGCGATGTGCCACCAGATTAGGTGACGAATCTGCCTCAATGGTGGCGTCCCGTTGAGTGGTGGAGTTTCTCGACACCGTGCGGGATCAGCTGTTGGTGATTATGCCGCAGTGAGTTC
>NZ_JBXAPS010000005.1:0-320342 GCF_058806435.1 Leifsonia sp. GW821-FHT13C09
CCCCCCCCCCCCCCCCCCCCCCCCCCCCCCCCCCCCCCCCCCCCCCCCCCCCCCTACACTGTGAGATTTCCGTCCGCTACTTGGCGGCGACCACCTGCAGGGAGATGACGGCCGAGAGGTCGTCGTGCAGGCGGACGGTGGCCTCGTGGTCACCGGTCACCTTGATGGGGTTGGGGAGCTCGATCTTGCGCTTGTCGAGCTCGCCGATACCCGCGGCCTTGACCGCGTCGGCGACGTCGCCCGTCTTCACGGAACCGAACAGACGACCCTCGCGGCCGGCCTTGACGACGAGCTTGACGCGAGTCGCCTCCAGCTTCGCCTTGAGGTCCTGGGCGGCCTCGATCGTGTGCAGCTCGCGAGCGGCACGGGCCGCCTTGATCTGCTCGACCTGCTTCTCGCCTCCACGGCTCCACGCGATCGCGAAGCCCTGGGGGACGAGGTAGTTGCGCGCGTAGCCGTTCTTGACGTCCACGACGTCACCGGCGGAACCGAGGCCGGTGACCTCGTGCGTGAGAATAACCTTCGACATTCTGTCTCTTCTCCTTAACGGCCAGAGCCGGCGTAGGGGAGGAGAGCCATCTCGCGCGCGTTCTTGACGGCGCGGGCGATCAGGCGCTGCTCCTGGACGGAGACACCGGTGATGCGGCGAGCGCGGATCTTTCCGCGCTCCGAGATGAACTTCCGCAGGGTGGCGACGTCCTTGTAGTCAATGACGCCGACGCGGACGGACTTCGCCGGTGCGGCGTTCTTCCCGTCCTTGCCCTTGCGGATCGGCTTGCGGCGGTCGCCGCTCGACTTTCCAGCCATGATTTCCTTTGCTTTCCGTCTGGCGGGCCGTCGGCCTGCCGGACAAACTCAGTTGTTCGGACCCGTTAGAACGGGGTCTCGTCGTTGTAGGAGCCCGGAGTGTTCCAGACGTCGGCGCCCGCGGACGGGTCCGCGGGGGCGGAGGCGGCCCAGGGCTCCTCGACAGCGGGAGCGCCGCCGCCGAAGCCACCAGGACCGCGCGACGACTGGGCACGGGTCACCTGAGCGGTGGCGTACCGCAGCGACGGCCCGATCTCATCGATCTCGAGCTCGATGGAGGTGCGCTTCTCGCCCTCCTTCGTCTCGTAGGAGCGCTGCTTGAGGCGCCCCTGGGCGATGACACGGGAGCCCTTGGTCAGCGAGCCTGCGACGTGCTCGGCGAACTCGCGCCAGACGCTCGCGCGCAGGAAGAGAGCCTCACCGTCCTTCCACTCGTTCGCCTGACGGTCGAACGTGCGGGGAGTGGATGCGATGGTGAAGTTGGCGACGGCCAGCCCGTTCTGCGTGTAGCGCAGCTCGGGGTCGGCCGTGAGGTTGCCCACCACGGTGATGACGGTCTCGCCGGCCATGGGACTAGGCGCCGGCCTTCTCGGAGGCGGCAGCGGCCTTGTCGGCGGAGGAGGACGCCTTGCGGGCGGCCTTCTCGTCGGCGCGCTTCTGAGCGGCCGCGACCTGGGCGATGGCCTCTTCGGCACGGAGCACCTTGGTGCGCATGACGGCCTCGCTGAGCTTCAGCTGGCGGTCGAGCTCCTTCGTGGTGTCACCGGTCGCGGTGAGCTGCACGACGGCGTAGATGCCTTCGGACTTCTTGTTGATCTCGTACGCCAGGCGACGACGACCCCAGATGTCGATGCTGTCGATAGATCCGCCGTCGTTGCGAACGACGTTGAGGAACTTGTCGAGGCTGGGAGCTACGGTGCGCTCATCGATCTCGGGATCGAGGATGACCATCAACTCGTACTGATGCATGACTAACCCACCTCCTCTGGTCTCAGCGGCTGCAGACGTTCTGCAGCAGGAGGGTTTTACATCGGTTGCGTGGGCAGGACTCCGCCCGGGCAACTTACCAAGGGTAGCGGATGCGCTGGTCCCGCGCCAACCGGGGCGCTGGGCGGTGGCGGTGGGGGTGGGGGCTGCGACGATCTCTGCGATGCTCATGCGTCCAGCCTCGCGCCGGCGCGGGCGTCCCGGGGCGGAGATCCGCGATCGGTGGAGAACCCGTCGGCGGCCGACTCTGTGGAGGACGACGCTGTGGAGGACGACTACCGCGCCTCCCACCACGCGCGCAGCCGTCGCGTCGCCTCCTCCTCGCCGAGCGGCCCTTCGTCGAGCCGCAGCTCCAGAAGGAAGGAGAGCGCCTGACCGACCTCGCGGCCGGGCGTGAGCCCCAGCAGCCGCATCACCTGCTCCCCGTCCAGGTCTGGCCGGACGGCGTCCAGCTCCTCCTGCGCCTTCAACTCGGCGATGCGCTGCTCGAGGTCGTCGTACGCGAAGCCGAGCCGGTCGGCCTTGCGGCGGTTGCGGGTCGTCACGTCGGCGCGGGTCAGCATGTGGAGGCGTTCCAGCTCTCCTCCGGCGTCGCGCACATACCGGCGCACGGCCGAGTCGGTCCAGTGCGCGTCGGAGTATCCGAAGAAGCGGAGGTGCAGCTCGATCAGGCGCGCGACCGAGTCGACCGTGGCCTTGTCGAAGCGCAGCGCGGTCAGCCGCTTCTTGGCGAGCTTCGCCCCGACCACGTCGTGGTGATAGAAGCTGACGGCGCCGCCCGGTTCGAACCGCCGCGTCGCCGGCTTGCCGATGTCGTGCAGGAGCGCCGCGATCCGCAGGACGAGGTCGGGGGCCTCGCCGGGGTGACGCTCCCTCTCGTAGCCGATCGCCTGGTCCAGCACGGTCAGGCTGTGCTGGTAGACGTCCTTGTGATGGTGGTGCTCGTCGACCTCCAGCCGCAGCGCGGGCACCTCCGGCAGCACGTGGTCGGCGAGCCCGGAGTCCACGAGCAGTTCGACTCCGGGACGCGGGTTCGCGGCCTCCAGCAGCTTCGTGAACTCGTCGCGCACGCGCTCGGCGCTGACGATCCCGATCCGCTCCGCCATGTCGGCCATCGCGGCGCGGGTCTCCTCGTCGACGGTGAAGCCGAGCTGTGCCGCGAACCGGGCGGCGCGCATCATCCGCAGCGGGTCGTCGCCGAACGACACCTCGGGGCTCGACGGCGTGGTGATGCGCCGGGCCAGCAGGTCCTCCACGCCGCCCGACGGGTCGACGAGCCGCACCTCCGGGACGCGCAGAGCCAGGGCGTTGACCGTGAAGTCGCGGCGCAGCAGGTCGCCCTCGAGCGTGTCGCCGAACTGCACCTCGGGCTTCCGCGTCGCGCCGTCGTAGCTGTCGCTGCGATAGGTCGTGATCTCGACCGTGTCGTCACCGAAGCGCGCCCCGATCGTGCCGAATGCGCGACCGATGTCCCAGACGGCGTCGGCGATCGGGCGCACGACACCCAGGATGTCGTCGGGCCGCGCGTCGGTGGTGAAGTCCAGATCGTGCACCGCGCGGCCGAGCAGGGCGTCGCGTACGGGACCGCCCACGAGCGACAGCTCGAACCCGGCTGCGGCGAACGCCTGGGCGAGCCGATCGACCGTCGGGGTCTTGGCCAGGGCGCCGAGGCGGTCGAGGGATTCGGCGACGGACTGCATGGTGCCTCAGTTTAACGGGAGGCCGGACGCGCCGCTCGCCTCGCCGGGAGGCCGCGTGCTCGCCGGGCTCTCACAGGGGCCGGCCCCTAGAATCGTCGTCATGGAGGCGGAACCGGAATCGTGCGTCGGCGCATGAGCGTATCCGGGTTCACCCTCCGGGGTGCGCGACTTCCTGCTGCCCTGATCGGCGCAGGGGTGGCCGTCGTCGCCCTGCTGGCCGGTCCCGCCGCGGGCCCGGCGACCGCGGCCGCGCAGCCGACGCCCGTGGCCGCGCCCTCCGTCAGCGCAACGGCGTCCGCCTCGATCGGCGCCTCCCTCACGACCGACAACGGCGGCGTGCTGGCGCCCGGTCAGGAACTGGTCGCGTCCGTCACGGTGACAAACCAGACGAGCACCCCCTACACGGCCGGCTCCGTGGCGCTCTGGCTGGACCCGCGGCCCGTCACGTCGCGCGCGGAACTCGCCTCCTGGCTCACCTCCACGGAGACCGTCCCGAACCGCGTCGACCTCGGCACGGCGACGCTCCCGATCCTCGAGCCGGGCGCCAGCGCCGTGGTGCGCGTGAACGTGCCGGCGGCGGCCGTCCCGTTCGCCGCCAGGACGACGTCGGCCGTCTACGGGCTCGGCGCGACCGTGGACATCGGGCCGGTGGCGGCGGACGCCCGCGGCACGGTCGTGTGGAGCCCGGGCGGCGCCGCGACGCGCTCCGACGTCGGCGTCGCGATGCCGATCGTCAGCCCGTCGACCGGCGATGGGCTCATCTCCGCTCAGGACCTGGCCACCTACACGGCGCCGAACGGCGTGTTGACCCGCGATCTGGACGGCCTCCAGAACCACGCCACGGTCGCGATCGGCATCGACCCGATGATCCTCGCCTCCATCCGCGCGCTCGGGAACTCGGCGCCCGCCAGCGCCACGGGGTGGCTCGACAGGCTGAGCGCCCTCCCGAACGACACCTTCTCACTCGGTTACGGCGATGCGGACGTCGCCGGGCAGATCCAGTCCGGCCTGCCCGCACCGCTCCAGCCGACCGCTTTGGGCTACGCGCTCGACCCGAAGAACTTCTCGCCGACCCCGACCGCGATCGGGGAACCGCAGACCGCGACGCCGGCGCCCGCCGCGACACCGACCCCGACGCCCACGCCCGGCGCCGGGCCCGCGCTCCCCGGACTCGATCGGCTCCTGGCCTGGAACTACACCTTGCGCGGAATCGCCTGGCCCGGCGACGGCACCCTCCGCTCGGCGGACCTCGCCCCGCTCGCGGCCGCCGGGCTCGGGACCGTCATCGTCTCGGGGAGCAACACGAACTCCGACAAACTCGGCTCCACCCCGAACGCGCCGCAGCACAATGGATCGTCGAGGCTCGCGGTCTCCGACCAGCGGCTCAGCGACGCGCTCCGCCAGGCCGTCTCGGCGCCGAGCGACCTCGCCTGGAACGCCGCGATGTCGAAGCTGAACGCCCAGCTCCAGCTCATCAGCGCAGAAGGCACGACGCCGCGCCACGTGCTGCTCGCCCTCGACCGTTCGTGGCCGTCGAGCGGGACGCAGCTTCAGCGCACGCTCGATGCTCTCTTCACGAGCCCGTTCGCAGCGCCCTCGACGTTCCCCGCCCTGCTGTCGGCCACGCCGTCGCCCGAGCTGGCGATGACGGATTCGCCGGAGTCGCAGACCCGGATCGACAGCATCCACCAGTTGCTGAAGGACGAGAAGTCGATCGACGACTTCTCGTCCATCCTCAGCGATCCGACGACGCTCACCGGTCAGACCCGGGCGCAGCTCCTGACGCTCCTCGCCGTCTCGTGGCAGAACCCGCGCACGGACTGGACCGCCGCGGTCAACGCGAGCAGGCGGGCGACGGTGAAGACCCTCCACGCTGTCCACATCCTGCCCACCGAGAACGTCAACCTGGTGAGCGCGCAGGGATCGATCCCGTTCACGGTCAGCAACGAGCTCAGCAACGAGGCGGTCACGGTCGTGCTGAGCGCGTCGCCGTCGAACAGCCGCCTGGAGATCGACGGGCCCACCACGAAGACCATTCCCCAGGACTCCCGGGCGACGATGCTCGTGCCGGTGAAGGCCAAGGTCGGCAACGGCCAGGTCATCCTGTCGCTGCATCTCTACAGTCCGACGGGCGTTCCGATCGGCGACCCGACATCGGTGACGGTGGACGTGCACGCCGACTGGGAGGGCATCGGAGCGCTGATCTTCGGCGGCCTGCTGGTGCTCCTGTTCGGCTTCGGGATCGTGCGCAACATCCTCCGCAGGCGCGACCAGCGGCGCAAGGGCGCCGGCAGCGAGGAGGAGTCCGTTGGCGAGGCGGACCCCGCCCCAGCCGCAGACGTAACCGCCATAGACGGTGTCTCCGCAGACGATGCGTCCGCAGACGATGCGTCCGCAGACGATGCCGGCGGCGACTCCGCCGACGCTCGCGACGCGAACACCCGCCCCACCCCGGGAGGCGCCGATGGCTAGCGTCGGTCGCGCGAGCGCGATGCTCGCCTCCGGAACCCTCGTCTCACGCCTGCTCGGCTTCGCCAAGGCGTGGCTGCTGGTGCAGGCGATCGGTGCGGTGTCGTTCGCCGCGAACGCCTATGGCGTCGCGACCACGATCCCCAACAGCCTGTACGCGATCATCGCCCAGGGCATCCTGAACGCGGTGCTCGTCCCGCAGATCGTCCGGGCGTCGGTCAATCCGGACGGCGGCCGCGCGTACATCAACAAGCTCGTGACGCTCGGGATGGTCATCTTCGCGTCGATCGCCCTGGTCGCGACCTTCCTGGCCCCCGCTCTGGTCGCGCTGTTCGGCGTCCCGCTCGAGCAGCGCGAGCTGGCGACCGCGTTCGCATACTGGTCGCTGCCGCAGATCTTCTTCCTGGGCCTCTACACGCTGCTCGGGGAGGTTCTGAACGCCCGGAAGTCCTTCGGTCCGTTCACCTGGGCGCCGGTCGTCAATAACGTCGTCGCCATCGTCCTCCTCGTAGCGTTCATCCTCGCCTTCGGAACGGCGTCCCGCGGCGGGCACGGCACGGAATGGTCGTCCGGGATGATCACGCTGCTGGCCGGCGGCGCTACCCTCGGGATCGCGGTCCAGGCGCTCGTCCTGTTCGTCTTCTGGCGCCGGGTCGGTCTGCGGTTCCGGTTCGACTTCGGCTGGCGCGGCGTCAACCTCGGAACCGCGGGCAAGGCGGCCGGGTGGACGCTCGGGATGCTGATCGCGACCCAGCTCGCCGGCCTGATCGAGGTCAACGTCTCCAACTCGGGCGGACCCCAGTACGCCGGAACGTTCATCATGCAGAACGCCTGGCTCATCTTCATGCTGCCGCACGGCATCATCGCGGTCTCGATCGTCACCGCCTTCTACACGCGCATGGCCGAGCACGCGCACCAGGGCGCGGTGGACTCGTTCCGTCAGGACTTCTCCTCGGCCGCACGTTCGATCATGCTGTTCATCGTGTTCGCGTCGGCCGCGCTCATCGTCACGGCGTACCCGATCGCCCGGGTATTCACCGGCGACTATCAGGCGATGGGGCTGGTGCTCGTCGCCTACCTGATCGGACTGGTCCCGTTCTCGCTGGTGTTCATGGCCCAGCGCGCGTTCTACTCGCTCGGCGACACCCGCACACCGTTCTTCTTCACGCTCGCGCAGGTCCTCGTGATCGTGGTGGGCGTGCTCATCTGCTTCACCGTTCCGCCGTCGGTGCGCGCGGCCTCCGTCGCGCTCGTCGTCTCCCTCGCGAGCCTCCTGCAGGCGATCCTCGCGTTCTGGCTGCTGCGCCGGCGGACCGGGGGAGTGGACGGCACCCGGATCTTCGGTTCGCTCTGGCGCTTCCTTGTCGCCGGGGTGGCCGCGATGATCGCAGGCGCGGGCTTCCTCGTCATCCTCGGCGGGGTGTCGCCCGGGGCCTTCCCGGTGAGCAATCCCATCGCCGCCATCGTGTCCACGGCGGTCGTCGGCGCGGTCATGCTGATCGTCTACCTCGGCTTCCTCGCCATCCTGCGTTCGAGCGACCTGGAGGCCGGTTTGGCCCCCGTTCTGGACCGCGCCGCGGCCCGTTCCTCCGCTCGCAGGTGACACGGAATAGCATCCGCCTAGGATGTGTTCTACAGGGCGGTGTCTCCGGACGGAGCACCGCAGACCATCAAGGAGTTCCTCCGTGCGGCAGATCATCATCATCGGTTCCGGCCCTGCCGGTTACACGGCGGCCATCTACGCCGCTCGCGCCAACCTCAAGCCGCTGCTGATCGCCTCCTCTGTCGAGGCCGGCGGCGAGCTGATGAACACCACGGAGGTCGAGAACTTCCCCGGCTTCCCCGACGGTGTCATGGGCCCGGACCTCATGTTCAAGATGCAGGCGCAGGCCGAGAAGTTCGGCACCGACATCGTCCTCGACGACGTCGTGTCGGTCGACCTCTCCGGCGACGTCAAGACGGTCACCCTCGGCTCGGGCGCCGTTCACCAGGCCCTCGCGGTCATCTTCGCGACGGGTTCCGCGTACCGCAAGCTCGGCCTGCAGGACGAAGAGCGCCTGTCCGGTCACGGCGTGTCCTGGTGCGCCACCTGCGACGGGTTCTTCTTCCGCGAGCGCACGATCGCCGTCGTCGGCGGTGGCGACTCGGCGATGGAGGAGGCGACCTTCCTCACCCGCTTCGCGGACAAGGTCTACGTCATCCACCGCCGCGACTCGCTGCGCGCGTCCAAGATCATGCAGGAGCGCGCCTTCGCCAACGACAAGATCGAGTTCATCTGGAACTCCGAAGTCGTCGGCATCAGCGGCGACGAGCAGGTCCGCGCGGTGACGCTGCGCAACCTGGAGACCGGCGAGCAGAGCGAGCTGGAGCTGCAGGGTCTGTTCATCGCGATCGGCAACGACCCGCGCGTCCACTTGGTCCACGGCCAGCTCGACCTCACTCCGGAGGGGACCATCGCGGTCGCCGGCCGGAGCTCCAAGACGAAGGTCGCGGGCGTGTTCGCCGCGGGCGACGTGATCGACCCCACCTACCGCCAGGCGGTCACCGCCGCCGCGTCGGGTACGGTCGCCGCGCTCGACGCCGAGCACTACCTCACGACCCTCCCGAAGGACCTGCTGGAGCGCGCGGCGGAGGGCGCGTCCGGCGATCTCGAACTCACGACCACCGCATAAGGAGAATCAGCAACTATGTCAGCAGCACGTTCCGTCACGGACGCCACCTTCGAGCAGGACGTCCTCAGCAGCGGCAAGACCGTCCTCGTGGACTTCTGGGCCGAGTGGTGCGGCCCGTGTCGGGCCGTCGGGCCGATCCTCGACCAGATCGCCGCCGAGCACGCGGACAAGATCGAGATCGTCAAGCTCAACGTGGACGAGAACCCGCAGACCGCGGCGAAGTACCAGATCACCTCCATCCCCGCGATGAAGGTGTACCAGGGTGGCGAGGTCGTCAAGACCGTCATCGGCGCCAAGCCGAAGCCCGCCCTCGAGGCCGACCTGGCCGCCTACCTCGCGTAGCGCGACAGCCAGGCAGCTTCCACACGCTGTCAGACCCGTCCGGCGCACCTCCGCCGGGCGGGTCTTTCGTGTATCCGGGGGTCGGCTCGATTTCCAGACGGATACGTGCCGCCCCTAGCATGAATGAACGACACGAGAAACGGACGATTCGTGACAGAACAGGGCAGCCCTCGCCAGCAGGGCAACAATCTGGACCCGTGGTATCACCACTACGCACAGCGCACCAGCGGCCTGGCCGCCAGTGAGGTCCGAGCCCTGTTCGCCGTCGCCAGCCGCCCCGAGGTGGTCTCGCTGGCCGGCGGCATGCCGTACGTCGCGGCGCTCCCCGAAGATCTGGTGGTCGGGGCGATGGACCGGGTGATGCGCGAGCAGGGCCCGGTCGCCCTCCAGTACGGCTCCGGCCAGGGCGTCCCTGCGCTGCGGGAGCAGATCCTGGAGGTCATGGCGCTCGAAGGGATCACCGGCAGCGCCGACGACGTCATCGTGACGACCGGTTCGCAGCACGCGCTCGAGTTGTTCAGCAAGCTGTTCATCGACCCGGGAGACGTCGTGCTCGCCGAAGGCCCCAGCTACGTGACGGCGATGGTCATCTTCCGCTCGTACCAGGCCGAGGTCAACCACATTCCCATGGACGAGCACGGGCTGATCCCGGAGGCGTTGCGCGAACACATCGCCCGCCTGAAGGCAGCGGGCCGGCGGGTGAAGTTCCTGTACACGGTCCCGACCTTCCACAATCCGGCCGGCGTGACGCTGTCGTGGGAGCGGCGGCTCGAGATCCTCGAGATCGCCCGCCAGAACGACATCCTGGTGCTGGAGGACAACCCGTACGGGCTGCTCTACTTCGGCGAGAAGCCCCCCGCGGCGATGCGCTCGGTCGAGCGAGACGGCGTCGTGTACCTCGGCACCTTCTCGAAGACCCTGGCACCCGGATTCCGGGTCGGCTGGGCGCTCGCACCCCATGCCATCCGGGAGAAGCTGATCCTCGCCAACGAGGCGGCCGTGCTGAGTCCGAGCTCGTTCAGTCAGCTCGTCATCTCGGAGTACCTGCGCGACGCCGACTGGCGCGGCCAGATCGACACGTTCCGCGGGGTGTACCGGGAGCGCAAGGAGGCCATGATCTCCGCGCTGGAGGAGCACCTCCCCGAGCTGTCCTGGACGAACCCGAACGGCGGCTTCTACGTGTGGGTGACGCTGCCGCCGCACCTCGACTCCAAGGCGATGCTGCCGCGCGCCGTCACCGAACTCGTCGCCTACACGCCCGGGACCGCGTTCTATGGGGACGGGTCGGGCGCGCAGCACATCCGGTTGTCGTTCTGCTATCCGACGCCGGAGAACATCAAGGTGGGCGTCCGCCGGCTCGCCAACGTCATCAACGGCGAGCAGGACCTCCTGGACACTTTCGCCGGCACGGGCCCACTCACTGCCTCGCGGGCGAGCCGCACCAGCCCGAATCCGCCCACGGATCTCCGCTGACCGACACCCCGCCCTTCGCCCCCTTGCCGAAGAAAGAGCAGATCATGGCCGAAAAATCAGCCCTCGACATCGTCGTTCTAGCCGGCGGCATCTCCCACGAACGCGACATCTCGCTGCGCAGCGGTCGACGTGTCGCCGACGGCCTCCAGTCGTTCGGGCATCACGTCACCGTGCGCGAGCCGGACGGCGCGCTGCTCGGATACCTCAACGACAGCCGACCAGACGTCGTCTGGCCTGCCCTCCACGGGTCCAGCGGGGAGGACGGCGCTCTCCGCGCGCTGCTGGAACTCGCTGGCGTCCCGTTCGTCGGGTCGACCACCGACGCCGCCCGGCTCGCCTGGTCGAAGCCGACCGCAAAAACGGTCGTCTCACGCGCAGGCGTCGCCACGCCTGCGTCGATCACTCTTCCGAAGGAGACCTTCCGCGAGTTGGGCGCCAACAGGGTGCTCGCGACGGTGCTCGGCGCCTTCAGTGTTCCCTTGGTGGTGAAGCCGGCGCACGGCGGCTCGGCGCAGGGCGTCACCATCGTGACGGCCGCCGAGGAGCTCCCGCGCGCGATGGTCGACGCATACACCTACGCCGATGTTGCGCTGATCGAGCAGAAGGCCTCCGGTGTGGAGGTCTCAGTCGCCGTCATCGACACGGGAGACGGTCCCATCGCACTCCCACCGGTGGAGATCGAGCCGATCGAAGGCACCTACACGTTTGATGCGCGGTACAACGCGGGGGAGACCCGGTTCTACGTGCCGGCACGGCTGGACGAGGCGACGACGGAGGCGGTCTCCGCCGCGGCCACGGCAGCACACACCGCTCTCGGCCTCCGCCACCTGTCCCGAGTCGATCTGATCGTCGACGCGGCGGGCGTTCCGTGGTTCTTGGAGGCGAATGTCCTGCCGGGTTTGACCGAGACGTCGATCATGCCGCAGGCCATCGCGGCCTCCGGTCGAGACCTTGGCGACGTCTACGCAACCCTCGCTGCCGCGGCAATCGCCGACGCAGGGGAGTAGTCGGGGGTTTCACGTGAAACGGGGGGAGGCTGAATCAGCCTCCCCCCGTTCAGTTCTGGCGGGGTTTCACGTGAAACGGACGGGCGAGCTGTAGGTCGGCTGGCCGATCTCGTCGAGGATGCGGTTCAGGTCCTGGATCGTCGCAAAATCGACCACGATCTGGCCTTTTCGTGCACCCAGGCTGATCTTCACCCGGGTATTGAGGCGGTCACCGAGGCGTTCAGCGACCTCGTCGAGGTGACCCCGGTGCTTGCCGGGGGAGGCCTTGCTGCGCACCGGCTTCGGCGACTTGCTCGCCACCGCCTCCGCCGCGCGGACCGACAGGTCCTCATTCACGATCTTGTCCGCCAGACGCACCATCGCGTCGACGTCGTCTCCGACCGACAGGATCGCCCGCGCGTGGCCCGCACTGAGGACCCCGGCCGCCACGCGAGACTGCACCGGCGCGGGGAGCTTCAGCAAGCGGATCGTGTTCGTGATCTGCGGACGCGACCGACCGATCCGCGTCGCAAGCTCCTCCTGCGTGATCCCGAAGTCCGCCAGCAGCTGCTGGTACGCCGATGCCTCTTCGAGCGGGTTGAGCTGGGAGCGATGCAGGTTCTCGAGGAGGGCGTCTCGCAGCATGTTCTCGTCGGCGGTGTCCTTGATGACCGCCGGGATGCTGTCGAGTCCGAGTTCCTTGGTCGCACGGAGCCGGCGCTCACCCATGATGAGCTCGTACTTGTCGACCTGGCCCGCGAGCGGCCGCACAACCACTGGCTGGAGCACCCCGACCTCGCGGATGCTCGCCACGAGCTCATCGAGCGCCTCGCGGTCGAACTCGACGCGCGGCTGCACCGCGTTAGGAACGATGTCGGCGGGGGAGAGGTTCGCAAGCCGCGCGCCGGGCACCGCCACGAGCTCCGCCGTTGCCACCGCCGTCGTCTCCGGGAAGAAGACGTCCACCGGTCGCGATGACTGATCGCTCGTCGGGATCAGTGCGCCGATACCGCGTCCCAAACCAGTGCGCTTCGCTGCCATTAGCGGGGTACTCCTCTTCGTGCGATTTCAGCGGCCGCCTCGAGGTACGAGAGCGAGCCGGACGAGTTGGCGTCATAACTGATGACGCTCTGCCCGTAGCTCGGTGCCTCCGAGATCCGCACCGAGCGCGGAATGATCGTGTCGAGCACCTCATCGGGGAAGTGTTGGCGGACATCGTCGGCCACCTGATGGGCCAAGTTTGTTCGGGAGTCGTACATCGTCAGCAGAATGGTCGACACCCGCAGCTTCGGGTTCAGGTGCCGCTCGATGAGCTGGATGTTCTTGAGGAGCTGGCTCAGGCCTTCTAGCGCGTAGTACTCGCACTGGATCGGGATGAGAACCTCGGTGGCAGCGACGAACGCGTTGATCGTGAGCAACCCCAGCGAAGGCGGGCAGTCGATGAGTACGTAGTCGATGTCATACTCATCCAGGAAGCGGCCGAGCGCACGGGAGAGACGCTGCTCGCGAGCGACCATCGAAACCAGTTCGATCTCGGCGCCGGCCAGGTCAATGGTCGCTGGAATCACGAACAGCCCGTCGAACTCCGGGCTCTTCTGGATGACTTCCTCGAGCTCTTTGTCGTTGACGATCACGTCGTAGACGCTCGGAGTGCCCTCGCGGTGCTCCACGCTCAGCGCGGTGGAGGCGTTACCCTGCGGATCGAGGTCGATCGCGAGCACTCGAGCGCCGGACTTCGCGAGTGCGGCCGCGAGGTTGACGACTGTGGTCGTCTTTCCGACGCCGCCCTTCTGATTGGAGATCGTGAAGATCCGAGTACGTGATGGCAACGGCAGCGTCGTCGAAGCGATGGCTTGTCTCCTCCTGGCCAGATCCTGGATCTCCCGAGCGAGGGGTGTCGACGCGTCGAAGGTGGCTTCACCCACCTCTACGGGAGCATCCTGGTCGGGTTGTTTCACGTGAAACCTCGTCGCTTGGTTCGGTGTACGGCCCCGCCGCGGGGGAAGAAACTGGAACGCGGTGCGAACCACTCGTCAACTCTAGCTTGCATGTTCGACCACACCCCTCAGCATCGCGGAGGCTGTGGAGAACTTGATTGTCCTCAGCGGACCTGCGCCCGAATGACCCGCGTGACGTCGTCCAGGAGGCCGTCACCGAGCGTGAGAACCTCGACGTCATGGACGCGGAACTTCCGCAGTTCCTTCGTCGCTGCCTCGACCTCCGCTGCTGCGCCGGCGCCCTTCATCAGCACCAGCTCGCCGCCATCGCGGAGCAGGGGAGCGGTCAAAGGGATCAACTTCCGGAACGCACTGACCGCGCGCGCGGTGACTTGATCCAGGGGCTCGGCCAGGCGCGCATCCTCAGCACGATCCCGCACGACAACCACATTGTCGAGCCCGAGCTCGTCCACCTGCTCGTTGAGCCACGCAACCCTGCGCTCCATCGGCTCGATGAGGACGAAGTCGACATCAGGCCGCGCGATGGCAAGAACCAGGCCCGGGAGCCCGGCACCGCTTCCGACATCGCCGACACGGCCGGGATTCAGCAGGGGTGCGACGATCGCGCAGTTCAGGATGTGGCGCGACCAGATGCGGGGAAGCTCAAGCGGTCCGATGAGACCACGTTCTTCGCCCTGCGCAACGAGGTTGCCCGTGAACGCGCGCGCGACCTCAAGTCGCTCACCGAAGAGCTTTTCAGCGACCGCGGGTTCGGTCTCGACGGAGTCAGTCACCGTTTCACGTGAAACTACGCCGCGGTGATGACCGTGTGCCGGTCACGACCCTCGCCGCGCGAGTTCGACACATAACCGCGCTCGGACACGATGTCGTGGACGAGCTTCCGCTCGTACGAGGACATCGCGGGAAGAGACGCCTCGGCCGAACCCTCCTCCAGCCGGGCGATCGCCCGGTCGACCAGCGTTGCCAGTTCGGCCTGGCGCGCATCGCGCGAACCCGCGATGTCGAGGATCAGCCGGGAGAACCCACCCGTCTGGTTCTGAACCGCGAGGCGGGTCAGCTCCTGAAGGGCCGACACCGTGTCCGGCTTGGACAGCAGACGGAGGTTGGTGCCCTCGTCGGCGTTCACCGAGATGTAGGCACGCCCGTTGCGGGTGTCGATGTCGATGTCGCCGTCGATGTCGGCGATGTCGAGCAGCTCTTCGATGTAGTCCGCGGCGATGTCGCCCTCGCGATCGAGGTCGGCAGCGGGCGCCGACTCGGTGTCCCCGTCGACATCAGCGGTGGTGGGGGAGTGGACGGCTTCCTCGTCGGAAGGCGTGTACTCGGTCTGCACGTCGGTCATATCCCTACTTCTTTCCGGCCTGCTTCTTCGCACGGTTCTTGCTCACCGGCTGCACCCGCTGCGTGGGAACCGGCTTCTGCGGCACTTCGTCGACCTGGAGGACCACGGTGCCGTCCTGCACCAGCTTGCCCTTGCGCGCCAGGCGGGCCTCGCGCGCCTTGGCGGCATCGGAGCCCGGCGTCGGCATGTTGCGGATCACCAGGAACTGCTGGCCCATCGTCCACAGGTTCGAGGTCAACCAGTAGAACATGACGCCGAGCGGGAAGGCGAAGCCCGAGAAGAGGAAGACGAAGGGGAGCAGGTACAGCAGGATCCGCTGCTGCTTGAACTGCGGGCTCGCCTTGGTCTCCGGCGACATGTTCTTGGAGACGATCTGGAGCTGGGTGAGGAACTGCGATCCCGTCATCAGCACGACCATCGTCGCGGCGATCACCATGACGGCCACCTGCTGCGGGTGAGCGTTCAGCGCACCCTGAAAGCTCTGGTGCAGCGGGGCGACGCCGAACAGCGTCGCGTTACCGAACTGCTGCGCGAGGGTGGCGTTCAGCGGGCCGACGCCCGCCTTCCCACCCTGGGCGCCGTTCAGAACCTGGAACAGGGCGAAGAACACCGGCATCTGCAGCAGCAGCGGGAGGCACGAGCTCAGCGGGTTCGTGCCCGTCTTCTTGTAGAGCTCCATCGTCTCGCGGGACATCGCCTCGCGGGAGAACTGGTCCTTCTTGCCCTTGTACTTGTCCTGGATCTTCTTCAGCTGCGGCGCGATCTCCAGCATGCGTCGCTGGTTCTTGATCTGCCGGACGAAGATCGGGATGAGGGCCGCGCGAACAACGACGGTCAGGCCGACGATGGACAGCACCCAGGTGATACCCGCCGCCGGGTCCATTCCGATGGCGCTGAAGACCCAGTGCCAGGCGACGAGGATGAGTTCCACGACCCATTTGATGGGCCAAAGGATGGTACCGATGATGTCCATGTCTGGGTGCTAGGCCTTTCCCTGGCTGGTGGCGACGACGAATCCGAACGGAGTGACCCGGTAGCGGCGCTTCTTCTTGAGGGGGACGTCATCGACCCCTCCGGCTGCCCACGGGTGGCAGCGAGCGATCCGGCGGATGCCGAGCGCGCTTCCGATGGTCACCCCGTGCTCCTGAATCGCCTGCAGTGCATAGGCGGAGCACGAGGGGTAGTACCGGCAGACGTCGCCGTACAACGGGGAGATCACCGCGCGGTACGCCCGGAGCACCAACACGGCAGCGTTCCTCGGAGCGAGGAGCACGGCGGCGATCGCGGTGTTCATGGACGGACGTTGCCTTCGCTGGTGTCCCGCGGACGGCTGTCGCGCGGACTGGTGGTGTGACGGCTGAGGAAACGGTCGGTGGCCCGCGAGACCTCACCGTGCAGATTAGCCCACGTCACTTGGGCGGACGCTGGCAATGCCCGGATCACCACGTCGATGCCGGCACCGTCTGCGGCCGCCGGCGACAGGTGGGGGAGGAGGGCGTATGCCGCGGCCTTCAGGCGACGGCGCACCCGGTTGCGGATGACCGCGTTCCCGACCGCCTTGCTCACGATGAAACCGAATCGCACCACATCGGAGTCGCGGTTGAACCGGACGTACGCGATCGTGTTCGCTCCGTTGAAGCGCGCACCTCGTCGCACGGTCGCCCGGTACTCCGCGCCCCGCGTGATGCGATTGTTCTTCGCGAGCACGCGTCTCGCCCTACGCCGGAAGGGGGCTCTGACCCGGAAGGATCAGGCCGAGAGCTTCTCGCGGCCCTTTGCGCGGCGCGCCGACAGGATGGCGCGGCCGGCACGCGTGCGCATGCGAAGGCGGAAGCCGTGGGTCTTGGCGCGCTTGCGGTTGTTCGGCTGGAACGTTCTCTTGCTCATATCAATCTCCGTGGTGGTCTCTTCACAGGCCGGTGCTGAGTGGATTTCGGCCAGCACGGGGAGGCCAGGAAAGTTTCTGGGCAGCCGAAACGGCTGAAGTCAACTTATTAAAACTACGTCCTGAGGCCGACCGAGGTCAAACCGATCGTCCCGAAACCCTTGATTATGCACGGGATTAGCAGGAAGCGCGCGATCGACGCGCCGGAGTATTCCGGGAACCGAATTTGATCCCCACCTGTGGACAAGTTAGCGTGAACTCCGAAGTTATCCCCAGGCCATGCCAAAAACGGCCGGAGATCGCTACGGTATTGCACACACAGCGGTGGATAACTCTGTGAATACCCTACGGCGGCATCCCTGCCGCCAGCCCAGCGCGAGTCACACGGGGGACGACTCGTCTCGCGCCGGGCCGACGGCATCCACGAAATTCGAAGACGGGGAACGATGGCAGGCGGCGAAGAGTCCATTTCTGCGGCATGGCAGAACGTGCTCGACAATCTCGAGACGGACGACCGCATCACACCGCAGCTGCACGGCTTCCTCAGCCTGGTCGAGCCCAAGGGCATCATGGCCGGCACCTTCTACCTCGAGGTGCCCAACGAGTTCACGCGCGGGA
The DNA here is from genome assembly GCF_058806435.1 of Leifsonia sp. GW821-FHT13C09. Classification (NCBI taxonomy): domain Bacteria; kingdom Bacillati; phylum Actinomycetota; class Actinomycetes; order Micrococcales; family Microbacteriaceae; genus Leifsonia; species Leifsonia sp. GW821-FHT13C09. The sequence goes on from NZ_JBXAPS010000005.1 coordinate 17,240, forward strand.
TGATCGAGCAGCGCAGCCGCGTTCCGCTCCTCAATGCCATCGGCAACCTCGACCAGGCGCTCGAAGTGAACACCTTCGCGATCGTGGTGAACCCCGAGATCCAGCAGGAGTCGATGGCCGGCCCCGCCGAGCCTGAGCCCGCCCCCTATCTGGACGCCGTCGCGCCCATGGTGGCGCCGCCGACCGAGATCACGGCTCCGCCCCGCAACGGCGACACCCGCCTCAACTCCAAGTACAGCTTCGACAACTTCGTCATCGGCCAGTCCAACCGGTTCGCGCACGCGGCCGCGGTCGCCGTCGCGGAGGCGCCGGCGAAGGCGTACAACCCGCTCTTCATCTACGGCGACTCGGGTCTCGGCAAGACCCACCTCCTCCACGCCATCGGCCACTACGCGATGAGCCTCTACCCGGGCATCCGCGTGCGGTACGTGTCGAGCGAGGAGTTCACGAACGACTTCATCAACTCGATCGCCAACAACCGGGGCTCGTCGTTCCAGGCGCGCTACCGGAACATCGACATCCTGCTGATCGACGACATCCAGTTCCTGCAACGTGCAGTGGAGACGCAGGAGGCGTTCTTCCACACCTTCAACACACTCCACGACCACAACAAGCAGGTCGTCATCACCAGCGACCTGCCGCCCAAGCACCTCACCGGCTTCGAGGACCGGATGCGCTCGCGCTTCGAGTGGGGCCTGATCACCGACGTCCAGGTGCCCGACCTGGAGACCCGCATCGCGATCCTTCGCAAGAAGGCACAGAGCGAGAAGATCCTCGTCCCGGACGACATCCTCGAGTTCATGGCGTCGAAGGTCTCGAGCAACATTCGCGAGCTGGAGGGGACGCTCATCCGCGTCACCGCCTTCGCGAGCCTGAACCGCACGCCGGTCGACATGCCGCTGGTGCAGACGGTGCTGAAGGACCTGATCACGCTCGACGACGACAACGTGATCGCGCCGACCGACATCATCACCAACACGGCGGAGTACTTCAAGCTCAGCGTCGACGACCTCTACGGCTCGAGCCGCTCGCAGGCGGTCGCCACCGCCCGTCAGATCGCGATGTACCTCTGCCGCGAGCTGACGAACCTCTCACTGCCGAAGATCGGCCAGCTCTTCGGCGGCCGCGACCACACGACGGTGATGTACGCGAACAAGAAGATCAGCGAGCTCATGAAGGAGCGGCGCTCGATCTACAACCAGGTGACGGAGCTCACCAGCCGGATCAAGCAGAACCACCGCTACGGCAAGTAGCCGGCCGCCGGCTTCGACAGCACGCCACGCCACAGCGCTCGAGAAAGTTATCCACAGATTGATCCCCAGAGTGGGGAGAGTTCGTTATTAACACCTGGGGATAACTTGTGGAGAAGTTCCGGAAAGTCGCTCGATTAATGGGGACGAACGGTCCGGGGCTGTGAGAAGCCGTCGACCGGGCTCGCGTTCGACATCCTTGTCAACAGCGGGAATCCACCGGTCATCAACAACTCACGATGGTGTAGTTCCCGCTGATTGCAAGGTATCCACCGAGTTATCCACAGTTTCCACAGCGGTTAACACCATTAATGATTAATCCTTCTCAGTTAAGGCCGGCCGACAACCTCAAGCGCTCGCTCGAATGACAACTTCTCCGCCTGAGGCCAAGCGCTAGGATCGGTGTCGTTCGTATCCGAGCGCCGACCAGGGGAGACTTCGTGAAGTTCCAAGCCAATCGGGATGTCTTCAGTGAGGCCGTCTCCTTCGCAGTGAAGCTTCTTCCGCAGCGGACAACCCTCCCCATCCTGAGCGGCGTACTGATCGAGACCACCGACACGGGACTGCAGCTCTCGTCGTTCGACTACGAGGTCTCCGCGCAGACGGAGATCGCGGCCGAGGTCGAGGAGCCGGGTCGCGTGCTCGTCTCCGGCCGCCTCCTGGCCGAGATCGCCGCCAAGCTCCCGAACGCGCCGGTGCAGTTCTCGACCGAGGAGTCGAAGATCGTCGTCCGGGCGGGATCGGCGAACTTCACGCTCCTGTCCATGCCGGTCGAGGAATACCCGAGCATCCCGCAGGTCGCCGGTGAGGCCGGACTCGTGCCGGCCGAGGAATTCGCGGAAGCCGTCGCTCAGGTCGGCGTCGCCGCCTCCCGTGACGACGTCACCCCGGTGATCACCGGCGTGCAGCTCGAGGTCGGGAACAACACGCTCGGGCTGGTCGCGACCGACCGCTACCGCGTCGCCGTCCGCGAGATCGACTGGGACAACGGCACCACCTCCGGTGAGGCGCAGACGGCGCTCGTCCCCGCCCGCACGCTGACCGAGATCGGCAAGACCTTCGGCCACTCCGGGACGGTCTCCATCTCGATCACCAACCGCGACGACCGCGAGCTCATCGCCTTCGCCGCGGACAAGAAGACGGTCACGTCGCTGCTGATCAAGGGCAACTTCCCGCCGGTTCGCCGGCTCTTCCCGGAGCAGGTCGACAACTACGCGGTGATGAACACCGCCGAGCTCATCGAGGCGACGCGTCGTGTCTCCCTCGTCCTGGAGCGCGAAGCCGCGCTCCGCTACACCTTCACCGCCGACGGGCTGACGCTGGAAGCGATCGGCTCGGAGCAGGCGCAAGCATCCGAGAGCATCGACGCTCTCCTCACTGGCCAGGAGACGGTGGTTTCATTGAAGCCGCAGTTCCTGCTCGATGGTCTCGGTGCCGTGCACTCGGAATTCGTGCGCATCTCCTTCACCAAGACCGAGAACCCCAACAAGCCGGGTCCGGTGCTCATCACGAGTCAGACCTCGAAGGATCAGTCCGGTTCGGACTCCTACAAGTACCTGCTGCAGCCGAACCTGCTGCTGCGCTAGGACCCGGTCCCGCTCCACAAGAGAAGAAGGACAATCATGCACATCGGCCTCATCGGTCTCGGACGCATGGGCAACAACATGCGCGCTCGCCTGGAGAAGAAGGGCATCGAGGTCACCGGCTACGACACCAATCCCGACGTGTCGGATGTGGCCACCCTCGCCGACCTGGTCGCCGCGCTCCCCGCTCCCCGCACCGTGTGGGTCATGGTGCCGGCCGGCGAGATCACCGACTCGGTGATCTCCGACCTGGAGCCGCTGCTCGAGAAGGGCGACCTCGTCATCGACGGCGGCAACTCGAAGTTCACCGAGGATTTCAAGCACGCCGAGCAGCTCGCACCGAAGGGCGTCGACTTCATGGACGCCGGTGTTTCGGGCGGCATCTGGGGTCTCGACAACGGCTACGGCCTGATGGTCGGCGGCTCAAAGGAGCAGGTCGAGCGTGTCATGCCCGTGTTCGACGCGCTGCGTCCGGAGGGCCCGCGCGACGAGGGCTTCGTCCACGTCGGCGAAGTCGGCGCCGGCCACTACGCGAAGATGGTGCACAACGGCATCGAGTATGCGCTGATGCAGGCGTACGCCGAGGGATATGAGCTCCTCGACACCCGCAAGGACATCATCAAGGACGTCACCGGCACGTTCAAGGCGTGGCAGCGCGGCACGGTCGTGCGTTCCTGGCTGCTCGACCTGCTCGTGCGCGCCCTGGAGCAGGACCCGGAGTTCGAGCACATCGAGGGCTTCGTGCAGGACTCGGGCGAGGGCCGCTGGACCGTAGAGGAGGCGCTCAACAACGCGGTCCCCGTCCCGACGATCAGCGCGTCGATCTTCGCGCGCTTCGTCTCCCGCCAGAAGGACTCGCCCGCCATGAAGGCGGTCGCCGCCCTCCGCAACCAGTTCGGCGGCCACGCCGTGAAGGCTGTGGACTAACCCTCATTGAGAGTTACACATCTTTCCCTGACTGATTTCCGCAACTATCGCACCGCGGATGTCCCGTTCGCGGCCGGCGCCAATCTGTTCGTCGGCCGCAACGGTCAGGGCAAGACCAATCTCGTCGAATCGCTCGGCTACCTGAGCACCCTCGGGTCGCATCGGGTGTCGAGCGATCAGGCGATGATCCGCAAAGGCGCCGACTCGGCGATCGTCCGGGCGCGCATCGAGCACGACGGCCGGGAGCTGCTCGTGGAGGTGCAGCTCAACCGCTCGTCGCCGAACCGGGCGCAGGTGAACCGCGGCGCGATCAAGCCGCGCGAACTGCCGCGCTACTTCTCCAGTGTGCTGTTCGCCCCGGAGGATCTCGCACTGGTTCGCGGTGAGCCCGGCATCCGTCGCCGCTTCCTCGATCAGTTGCTGATCCAGCGGAGCCCACGCTTCTCCGCCGTCATCTCCGATTACGAGCGCGTGCTGAAGCAGCGGAACACCCTGCTGAAGTCGGCCCGCGCCTCCCGGGTGAAGGCCGACCAGCTCGGCACACTCGACATCTGGGACGAGCGCCTGGTGGCGCTCGGCACCGAACTGTTGGACGCGCGGCTCGACCTGGTCTCGCGGCTGAGCGCCCCGCTCGTCTCGGCGTACCGGTCGGTCGCCGGCGACGACCACCATCCCCGGCTGATCCCGCAGCTCACCATCCGCGGCGCGCACGTCGACGACGAGGACGAGGATGACGACGCAGCCGTAACCACCCAAGCCGGTGACACCGCCGAGGTCTTCCGGGGTGCGCTCGCGGCCGTCCGCCCGAAGGAGTTGGAGCGCGGCCTCACGCTGGTGGGCCCGCACCGGGACGACGTGCTGTTCGAGCTCAACAGCCTCCCCGCGAAGGGCTACGCCAGTCATGGAGAGTCCTGGTCGTTCGCGCTCGCGCTGAAGCTGGCATCCGCCGAGCTGCTGCGCCGCGAGTCTTCGACGGGCGATCCCGTGCTGATCCTCGACGACGTCTTCGCCGAACTCGATCAGGCCCGCAGGCGCATGCTTGCAACCGCCGTAGCCGGTTACGAGCAGGTGCTCATCACCGCCGCCGTCTACGACGACGTCCCGGAGACCCTCACCGCCCACACCGTGCGGATCGAGGCCGGGACTATCGTGGAATCGTGAGCGAGGCGTCGGCCGTCTACCTGCGGATGAAGGAGCTCTTCACGGGCACCCCGTCCCGCAGTCGGCGTGCGAAACGCGCCGCGGACGACCCCTCCGCGTCGAAACCGTTCGGCGCCGGACGCGACCCGCGCGGACTCGGCGACGTGGTCGACGCGCTCGCCCAGCAGCTCGGCTGGACCGCGCCGCTGGCGAAGTCCGACCTCCTGGAGGGCTGGGAGCAGCTGGCCGGGGAAGAGACCGCGAAGCACGCCGTGCCCGATCAGATCACGGACGGCGTGCTGGTCGTGCGCTGCGAGTCGACGGCCTGGGCGACGCAGCTGCGGATGATGCGTTCCGAGCTCCTGGTGCGGATCGGTGAGCGCTTCCCCGACGCCGACATCCAGTCGATCCGTTTTCAGGGGCCGGACGCCCCCTCCTGGAAACGCGGTCCCAGGTCGATTCCAGGGCGCGGTCCGCGCGATACTTACGGCTAACTGCACAAAAGAGGTCGCCCGTTCGAAGAAAACGCGTCAGATGGGCGATTTCGGGCGATCCGGCTCCCTGCCCTTGGTAGAATGGAGAGTCACTGTCGAGTGCGGTCAGGAGCCAAATTTCATATGACGATGGAACCGAACAGGGCCGAGGCGGAACACGACTACGGCGCGAATGAGATCCAGATCCTCGAAGGTCTCGAAGCCGTCCGCAAGCGACCCGGAATGTACATCGGCTCCACCGGCCCCCGCGGACTCCACCACCTGGTGTACGAGATCGTCGACAACTCCGTCGACGAGGCGCTCGCCGGCCACGCCGACAACATCGAGGTGACCATCCTCCCCGACGGCGCGGTCCGCGTCGACGACAACGGCCGCGGCATCCCGGTTGACGAGCACCCGGTCGAGAAGAAGTCGACGGTGGAGGTCGTGCTCACGATCCTGCACGCCGGCGGCAAGTTCGGCGGCGGCGGTTACGCGGTCTCCGGCGGTCTGCACGGCGTCGGCAGCTCGGTCGTCAACGCGCTGTCCTCGCGCCTCGACGTCGAGGTGCACCGGCAGGGGTACGCGTGGCGGCAGAGCTATCGCGACGGCGTGCCGCAGGCGCCGCTCGAGCAGGGCGAGGCCTCCGACCGGACCGGCACGATCATCACGTTCTGGCCGAGCCCGGCGACCTTCGAGACCGTCGTGTTCGATTACGACACCCTCCGCACCCGGTTCCAGCAGATGGCCTTCCTCAACAAGGGCCTCCGCATCTCCATCACCGACCAGCGCGCTCCCGAGGTGGAGCCCGTGGAGGGCGAGGTCGAGGAGGAGGCCGAGGTGTTCGCCCCCCGCTCGGACGTCTTCCTCTACGAGCGCGGTCTGACCGACTACGTGCACTACCTCAACGCCGCCAAGAAGGCGGAGGTCGTGCACGACGAGATCATCTCGTTCGAGTCCGAGGACACCGATCGCAAGATCGCGCTCGAGGTCGCGATGCAGTGGACGACGAGCTACAACGAGTCCGTCTTCACCTACGCGAACACGATCAACACCCATGAGGGCGGCACGCACGAGGAGGGCTTCCGCGCGGCGCTGACCACCCTGGTCAACCGGTACGCCCGCGAGAAGAACATCCTCAAGGAGAAGGACGACAACCTCTCCGGCGAGGATGTGCGCGAGGGCCTCACCGCCGTCATCTCCGTCAAGCTCTCCGAGCCTCAGTTCGAGGGCCAGACGAAGACCAAGCTCGGCAACACGGAGGCCAAGGCGTTCGTGCAGAAGATCGTCGGCGACCAGCTCGGCGACTGGTTCGACCGCAACCCGAACCAGGCCAAGGAGATCATCCGCAAGGCGCTCTCGGCCGCGACCGCCCGGATCGCCGCCCGCAAGGCGCGCGAGACCGCCCGCCGCAAGGGCCTGCTCGAGAGCGGCGGCATGCCGGGCAAGCTCAAGGATTGCGCGTCCAAGGACCCGACGCTGTCCGAGATCTTCATCGTGGAGGGCGACTCGGCCGGCGGCTCCGCCGTCCAGGGCCGTAACCCGGAGACGCAGGCGATCCTCCCGCTGCGCGGCAAGATCCTCAACGTCGAGAAGGCCCGGCTCGACCGCGCCCTCGCGAACAACGAGGTGCAGGCCATGATCACGGCGTTCGGCGCCGGCATCGGTGAGGACTTCAACCCGGAGAAGGCGCGCTACCACAAGATCGTGCTCATGGCCGACGCCGATGTCGACGGCCAGCACATCACGACCCTGCTGCTGACACTGCTGTTCCGCTACATGCGGCCGCTCATCGAGCTCGGCTACGTGTACCTCGCGCAGCCGCCGCTCTACCGGCTCAAGTGGTCGAACGCCGACCACGAGTACGTCTACTCCGACCGCGAGCGCGACGCGTTCCTCGCGGACGGCCTCGCCGCCGGCAAGCGCATCCCGAAGGACAACGGGGTGCAGCGCTACAAGGGTCTGGGCGAGATGGACTACAAGGAGCTGTGGGAGACCACGATGAACCCGGAGACGCGGACGCTGCTCCAGGTGACGCTCGACGACGCGGCGGCCGCCGACGAGATCTTCGCCACGCTGATGGGCGAGGACGTCGAGTCGCGCCGTTCGTTCATCCAGAAGAACGCCAAGGACGTGCGGTTCCTCGACATCTGAGGACCCGCGACGACGAGACCCCACGGTCTGAGAAGAGAGCACTGTGACGGACGAGACCCCCACCGCCGGCGAAGGCTTCGGCATCCACGGCAGGATCGACCAGGTCGACCTGCAGTCGGAGATGCAGCGGTCGTACCTCGACTACGCGATGAGCGTCATCGTCGGGCGAGCGCTGCCCGAGGTGCGCGACGGCCTGAAGCCGGTGCACCGGCGCGTGATCTACGCGATGTTCGACGGCGGCTACCGCCCCGACAAGGCGTTCTCGAAGTGCGCCCGCGTCGTCGGCGACGTGATGGGACAGTTCCACCCGCACGGTGACTCCGCCATCTACGACGCCCTCGTCCGCCTCGTCCAGCCGTGGAGCCTGCGCTACCCGCTGGCGCTCGGCCAGGGCAACTTCGGCTCGCCGGGCAACGACGGCGCCGCGGCCCCGCGGTACACGGAGACCAAGATGGCTCCACTGGCGCTGGAGATGGTCCGGGACATCGACGAGGAGACCGTCGACTTCCAGGACAACTACGACGGTCGCACGCAGGAGCCGTCGGTCCTCCCCAGCCGCTTCCCGAACCTGCTGGTCAACGGCTCGGTCGGCATCGCCGTCGGCATGGCCACGAACATCCCGCCGCACAACCTCCGCGAGGTCGCCGACGGCGCCCTCTGGCACCTCGCCAACCCGGAGGCGCCCCGCGAGGAGCTGCTGGAAGAGCTGATCAAGCGGATCAAGGGACCGGACTTCCCGACCGGTGCGCAGATCCTCGGCGTCAAGGGCATCCAGGACACCTACCGCACCGGCCGCGGCTCGATCACGATGCGCGCCGTCGTGAACATCGAGGAGATCCAGGGCCGCGTCTGCCTGGTGGTCACCGAGCTGCCGTACCAGGTGAACCCGGACAACCTCGCGATCAAGATCGCCGAGCTGGTGAAGGACGGCCGCGTCGGCGGCATCGCGGACATCCGCGACGAGACCTCGGGCCGCACGGGCCAGCGCCTCGTGATCGTCCTGAAGCGCGACGCGGTCGCGAAGGTCGTGCTGAACAACCTCTACAAGCACACCCAGCTGCAGGAGAACTTCGGCGCCAACATGCTGGCGATCGTGGACAACGTTCCACGGACGCTCGCGCTGGACGGCTTCATCACCGCCTGGGTCGACCACCAGATCGACGTCATCGTGCGCCGCACGCGCTTCCGCCTCCGCAAGAAGGAGGAGCGCGCCCACATCCTGCGCGGCTACCTCAAGGCGCTCGACGCGCTGGATGAGGTCATCGCGCTCATCCGCCGGTCGGCGACCGTGGAAGACGCCCGCGACGGCCTGAAGAGCCTGCTCGACGTCGACGATGTGCAGGCGGACGCCATCCTGGCGATGCAGCTGCGTCGCCTCGCCGCCCTGGAACGCCAGAAGATCATCGAGGAGCACGACCAGATCGAGCTCGAGATCGCCGACCTCAAGGCGATCCTCGCGGACCCGGTCCGCCAGCGCACGATCGTGAGCGAGGAGCTCACCGAGATCGTCGAGCGCTTCGGCGACGACCGCCGCACCGAGATCATGTTCGGCTTCGACGGCGACATGAGCGTCGAGGACCTCATCCCCGAAGAGGAGATGGTGGTCACCGTCACGCGCGGCGGCTACATCAAGCGCACCCGCAGCGACAACTACCGCAGCCAGCACCGCGGCGGCAAGGGCGTCAAGGGCGCGCAGCTCCGCGGCGAGGACGTGGTCGACCACTTCTTCGTGACCACGACGCACCACTGGCTCCTCTTCTTCACCAACAAGGGCCGCGTCTACCGCGCCAAGGCCTACGAGGTGCAGGAGGCCGGCCGCGACGCCAAGGGCCAGCACGTCGCCAACCTGCTCGCCCTGCAGCCGGATGAGGAGATCGCGGAGATCTTGGACATCCGCGACTACAAGGCGGCGAAGTACCTGGTGCTCGCCACCCGCGACGGTCTCATCAAGAAGACCGCGCTGGAGGAGTACGACACCAACCGCTCGGGCGGCATCATCGCGATCAAGCTCCGCGAGGACGACGAACTCGTCTCCGCGCTGCTGGTCGAGGAAGACTCCGACCTGCTGCTGGTGTCCCGCAAGGGCATGTCGATCCGGTTCACCGCGACCGATGAGGCGCTGCGCCCGATGGGCCGCTCCACCTCCGGCGTGATCGGGATGCACTTCCGCGGCGAGGACCGCCTGCTCGACGCCGCCGTCGTCTCCGACGAGGGATACGTGTTCGTGGTGACGGAGGGCGGCTACGCCAAGCGCACCGCGGCCGACCAGTACCGCCTGCAGAACCGCGGCGGACTCGGCATCAAGGTCGCCAAACTGAGCGACGACCGAGGGGATCTGGTGGGTTCTCTCATCGTGGACGAGGACGACGAGGTGCTGGTGGTTCTTGCCAGCGGCAAGGTGGTACGCTCTGCCGTGGCCGAGGTACCCGCCAAGGGCCGAGACACTATGGGTGTCGTTTTTGCACGTTTCGCCGAGACCGACAAGATCATCGCTCTCGCGAAGAACACCGAGCGCAACCTGGATTCCCAGGAAGCCGATGCAGAATCGGTAGCCGACGATGAAACCGGTCGTGCCGGGAAGGATGAAGCCGTAGATGAGCAGTAGCGTCGCCGAGAAACTCGCGAGGAAGTCGACCCGACGACCCACGTCCGCCAAGCAGGTGCGACTGAAGCTCGTCTACGTCGACTTCTGGTCGACCGTGAAGCTCTCGTTCCTCGCAGGGATCTGCCTGGCGATCATCGCGATCGTCGGCACCTTCCTGATCTGGACGGTCCTCGACCGCACCGGTATCTTCGACCAGCTCAACGGCCTGGTGAAGGACGTCTCCGGAGCGAGCGGCGGCGACCTGCGCTCCGTGCTCGGCCTCGGCCAGGTCATGGGCTTCTCGCTGGTGGTGGGCATCCTCGACATCGTCGTGGTGACCGCTCTCGGCGCCGTGTTCGCGCTGCTCTACAACCTGTCGGTCAAGATCACGGGCGGTCTGCTCGTCGGCTTCACCAACAACTGAGCGCGACCGGCACTCGATTTCACCATCCGGGCCAGATCAGGTACCCTCTTATCTGTTGCCCATTCGGGGATATAGCTCAGGCGGTTAGAGCGCTTCGCTGATAACGAAGAGGTCCGAGGTTCAAGTCCTCGTATCCCCACCATGTGCCGTGATCGGCACCATCTCGCGGGGCCTTAGCTCAGTTGGTAGAGCGCCTGCTTTGCAAGCAGGATGTCAGGAGTTCGAATCTCCTAGGCTCCACATCCGATTCACTCCGGCGGCTGGACCGCCCGTGCGGCCACCGTGCTCGAGTAGGCGATGCTCGTCGTGACGCTGCCGAGCGTGCCGATCGCGCCGGACACCTGTTCCAGGTGGCGCATCGACGTCGCGACGACCTTGAGGATGAAGCAGTCATCGCCCGTGACGTGGTGCGCCTCCACAACCTCGGGGGTCGCGGCCAGCAGCTCGTGGAGCGGCGCGTACTGGCTGCTCGGGTAACGCAGGCGCAGGAACGCGAGGATGCCGTAGCCGAGTCGTTCGGGATCCACGACCGCCCGGTAGCCGGAGATGACGCCGGCCTCCTCCAACCTCCGGATGCGCTCCGCCACCGCACTGTTCGACATGTGGACGTTCCGTGACAGCTCGGCGATCGACTGGCGGCCGTCGCGCTGGAGCTCTGTTAGCAAGGCGCGGTCGACTCCGTCGGCGACGAATGGAGCATTCACGGTCATGGTGCGATTCTGGCACGGAAATCGCGGCCGAACGCTGCGGATGCCGTCGATCGTCTGTTCACAGGCCGGATCCGCCTCCCTATCGTTGTGTCCATGACAATGACGACCACAACCTCCGACGCCGCACAGCATTTCGCGGCGAAGCTCCGGTACGAGACCGACCCCTCCGATGTGCGGGCTGCACAGCTGGCGGGGGAGGACTTCGTCCTGATCGACAGCCGCGGCGAGGCCGCCTGGCGGCAGGGCCGGATCACTGGCGCCCTTCACCTGCCGACGGCGTCGATCCCCGAACGGGCCGCCGCACTCGTGCCCGCGGGCCGGCCGGTGGTCGTCTACTGCTGGGGTCCCGGCTGCAACGGGGCGACCCGCGCAGCCCTCGCGTTCAGCCTGCTCGGCTACGACGTGCGCGAGCTGATCGGCGGATTCGAGTACTGGGCGCGCGAAGGCCTCCCGATCGAGGACGACAACGGTCCGGTGGTTCGCGCGGCGGACCCGCTGACTGCGCCGGTGGACGCGGTGAGCTGCGCCTGCTGAGGTTGGACAGTGGGCGGCGGCTAGGATAAGATATATACGCAGGACTCCGAAAGGCCTCCCGCACCTGCCAACGCCCCGCTACGCGGGGCGTTGTGTTTTTTACGGGCACCAGACATACTCACTCGTCGTTATCGAGCGGACATTGGCTACGATCTTTCCGACGGAGCGGCGCGAGCGCGGATCGTGCTCTTCGATCGTCCGGGCGCGATTGATGAAATACGTCGCGACGTCAGCGGCCTGGAGCAGCCTGCTTTCGTGAGATGGCCCGACGTATATGGTGTCGCCGATGGAGCGCAACGCGTCGGTCGTGTACCCGGGCGCGGCCGCAGACTTGAAGTCACGGAGGCTGCGACGTGCTCGCGTTGCCGCATGATGTTCATCGGCCAGTACCAGCCCCAGTGCGTCGTCGTCGTGTCGCCCCAAGTGACGCTGAACCTCGGCGAGAGTGTGCGCGAGCGTAAGGAGGTGGGGTGGGTGCGGTCGTCGATACCGGGAGCGGAGCGCAGCGAGGTCCACGCCCCGAAAGACGAACGACCCGGACGAACGAGCGAGCACCTTGGCGACGAGCTCGCATGACTTGACCCGCCAGGCTAGCGGAACCGTCGTCCAACCGCGACGCCCATGAAACATGTCGACCGCATGGAACTCGGCACTCGGATCGAATGACGGAACATGGACTGACACGAGGTCGGCAATCTCATTCAAGCCGCGTTCGATCATGCGCAGGGCGTCAGCGTCCACGATGAGCGCTCCGAAGAAGTAGTAGCTATCGCTCCGAGCAGATTCGTCCACATAGATCAGGCGCACGAACCAAGGGTACTGAAATTGAAACGTGAAACGCCACCACTGGGCGGCTACTTCAGCAACCGCGACAGCACCCGATCCGCCAGGGGCTTCCCGCCGGTCTGGCAGGTCGGGCAGTACTGGAGCGTGGAGTCCGCGAAGATCACCTGGCGGATCGTGTCGCCGCACACCGGGCAGGGCTGGCCCGTGCGCCCGTGGACGCGCATGCCGGACTTCTTCTCGCTCTTCAGCTCCGAGGCCGCCAGGCCCTCCGAGCGGGCCAGGGCCTCGTGCAGCGTCTCCTCGAGTGCGGCGTAGAGGCGATCGACCTCGTCCGCGGTCATCGCGGCGGGCTTGAACGGGGACATCTTCGCGACGTGCAGGATCTCGTCCGAGTAGGCGTTGCCGATCCCGGCGATCAGGGCCTGGTTGCGCAGGACGCCCTTGATCTGCGCGCGGCCCTGGCCGGCGAGGATGGCGGCGAACGCGTCCCGCGTGAACGCCGCGTCGAGGGGGTCGGGCCCGAGGCGGGCGACGCCGGGAACCTCGGCCGGATCGTGGACGATGGAGATCGCGAGGCTCTTCTTCGTGCCGGCCTCGGTGATGTCGAGGCCGGAGCCGTCGTCGAGTACCAGTCGTGCGGCCAGCGGGCCCCTGGTGGGCCTCCCGGTCGGCGGGGGTGGGGGAGTATCGCGCCAGCGGATCCAGCCGGCCCGCGCGAGATGGATGACGACGTGGAGGTCGCCACCCGCGATGTCCAGGAACTTGCCGTGCCGGCTTACTCCCGAGATCGTCAGCCCCCTGAGCGCCTCCGGCGGGGGATCGAACGTCTTCAGCGCGGAGAACGCGACGATGCTGAGCCGGTCGATCATGCGACCGGTCAGCCGCTCGCCCAGGTCGGCGGCGAGGGCGGTGACTTCCGGCAGTTCGGGCACCACCCCATACTGCCGCTCTCCACCGACGAGCGGCAGTAGGGTGTCGGCATGGACATCAGGGTCGCCGCCTACGGCGTCATCGTGGACGGGCCGCGCATCCTGCTCGCCCACTGGAACGAGAGCGGCCGCTCCGGGTGGACCCTGCCCGGCGGTGGGATCGAGCCCGGCGAGGACCCGCTCGACGCCGTCGTGCGCGAGATCGAGGAGGAGACCGGGTTCCAGGCGCGGGCGGACGAACTCCTCGGCATCGACTCGAAGATCGTCCCGGCCGAGGCGCGCTTCGTCCCGGAGGCCGGCCCGCTGCACGCCCTCCGCATCGTCTACCGCGCGACCGTGACCGGCGGCAGCCTGCGGAACGAGCTCGGGGGGACGACGGACGAGGCGGCGTGGTTCGCCCTTGCGAGCATCCCGAACCGTCGTGTCGACCTGGTCGATGTGGCACTGCGGATGGCCGGTCTCGGCGACCTGGCCCGGCCGCAGCGCTGATCAGCGCTCACACCGCGCGGGTGACCGGGCGCTGCTCGGACGGGATGATGATCCACATCGCGATGTAGGCGATGAACTGCGGTCCCGGCAGCAGCAGGGAGAGCAGGAACAGGAGGCGCACGGTCAGCGGCTGGAGGCCGAAGCGGTTGGCCAGCCCGGCGCAGACGCCGCCGAGGATGCGGCCGTCGAGGGGTCGTTGCAGTGTGTTCATGCGTCCAGCCTCGCGTTCACGAGACCGGAGCACTATCGGGGAAACCCCCGATTCGACCCTGGGTCGGCTCTGCCCGGCCGACTACTCGCCGGCGGGAGTCGTCGGCTCCTCGTCGGCGACCCACAGCTCGTCGTCGGCGCGGAAGGTCTGCCAGACCGCGTAGAGCAGGCCGGCAGCCGCGATGACCCCCAGTCCGACCGCGATGATCGTGCCGGCGCCGGGACCCGAGTTGCGGCTCGCGGCGGTCGCCTTCTTGGTGATCTCCTTGCGGGCCTTGGTGAAATCTCCGGCGAAGGCCGCCCTGCGAGCGGCCCGTGCGTGGTCGACCACCGAGAGCGCCGTACCGACGGCCGTGCCCACCGCCGGGATCACGTCGCCGACGAAGCGGTCGCGGGCCACGCCGGCGTAGTGCCCGGCGGAGTCCTTGGCAGATTGAGCCGCGGGACGGACGTAGGACTCGTAACCCTCGCGTACCCGCGGCGCGAGCTCTTCACGGGAGTACTGGGCGGCCTGCTTGCGGGCGGCGGCCGCCAGAGCGTTGGCGTTCGCGAGCACTTCCTGCTGCGCCTCCCACAGCTCCTGCGCGTCACTCCGCAGACGGTCGAGCTCCTTCTGGCGCTTCCGTGTCAGGCTCATTCTGGACCTCCATTGCGTCGGCTGGGCGAACTCACTCCATCTTGCCACCGAAAGCCCTGAGGATGGCCCGAGAGCCGAAGAGGCTTCCCGAAACCCAACAGGGCCCTGTGCAAGAATTGGTGCCATGTCTAAGCACACCGCTGTCGCCACGCTCCACACTAACTACGGAGACATCAAGGTCAACCTCTTCGGCAACCACGCTCCGAAGACGGTCCGTAACTTCGTGGGCCTCGCGACCGGTGAGATCGAGTGGACGCACCCCGCCACCGGTGAGACGACCAACAAGCCGCTCTACGACGGCGTGGTCTTCCACCGCATCATCCCCGGCTTCATGATCCAGGGCGGCGACCCGCTCGGCCAGGGGATCGGCGGACCGGGCTACCAGTTCGACGACGAGATCAACCCCGAGCTCGACTTCACCCAGCCGTACATCCTGGCGATGGCCAACGCCGGCATCCAGGGCGGCCGCGGCACGAACGGCTCGCAGTTCTTCATCACCGTCGCGCCCACCACGTGGCTGCAGGGCAAGCACACCATCTTCGGCGAGGTCGCCGACGACGCGTCCCGCAAGATCGTCGACAAGCTCGCCGAGCTGCCGACCGACGCCCGCGACCGTCCCCTCGACGACGTCGTGATCGAGTCGGTCGAGATCGACCAGGCCTGAGGCCGGCCGGGGGAACGGGCGCAGCAGGAACGATGTCTCAGCCCGTCGACGCTCCCGCGAGCGTCTGCTACCGGCACCCCGATCGCGTCAGCAACGTCCGGTGCCAGCGCTGCGGGCGGCCGATCTGCGGTGAGTGCCAGACTCCCGCCGCTGTGGGAGTGATCTGCCCCGAGTGCATGGCGCAGCAGCGCGCCACCGCGCCCCGGACCCGCTCGCCGTGGGTCTCGCGCCTCACCGGGCCGGGAGCGCCGGTCGTCACGTACGCGATCATCGGCGTCTGCATCGTGGTGTTCATCCTGCAGAACCTGCCGATCATCGGCTCGCAGGTGACGAAGTCGCTGCTCTACGCGGGCGTCTACTCCTACCCGACGCACGCGCTCTCCCCGGTCCTCGCCTTCGAGCCGTGGCGGATGCTGACCTCGGTCTTCCTGCACGCGAACATCATCCACATCGCGCTCAACATGTACACGCTGTGGATCTTCGGAATGGCGCTGGAGCCCGTCCTCGGGCGTGCGCGGTTCCTCACGCTGTTCGTGATCAGCGGGTTCGCCGGCTCGCTCGGCGTGCTGCTGATCGCGCCCCCGAACCAGCCGGTGATCGGCGCCTCCGGGGCCATCTTCGGCCTGCTCGGCGCCTTCTTCGTCATCCAGCGCCGGCTGGGCGGCAACGCGACCCAGATCCTCGTGCTGGTCGGCCTCAACCTGGCCATCGGCTTCCTGCCGGGCATGAACATCGCCTGGCAGGCGCACGTGGGCGGTCTCGTCGGGGGAGCCCTGGCCGGGCTGATCTACGTCGAGACCCGACGGCCGACGCGCCGCCGGTGGCAGACGCCGCTCATCGTGCTGCTCTGCGTCGTGCTCGTCGGCGCCAGCCTGCTGCACTTCGTGTGACGCATCCCGGCGGTGCCGGTCACTTCCCACAACGCGTGGATAAGTTATCCACAGCCTTATTAACAGTGGGGATAATTACACCGGTGTAACTCTCCACAGGCTTATTAACACTGGGGAGAAGCCGACTGCGGGGTTGTGGGCTGTGGGGAGAACTGCTGTGGATAAGTGGAGGACGGCACGCAGTGGCGGGGTCAGCGCCAGCGTGTGGTCATCAGGAAGCCGATGAAGGCGATTCCGAAGCCGACCAGGATGTTCCACGCGCCGAGGGCGGGGATCGGGTACTGGTTCTGGCTGACGTAGAAGACGATGATCCAGATCAGCCCGAGCAGCATGAAGCCGAACATGACGGGCTTGAACCAGACGGGGTTCGGGGCTTCCTCGCCGGTGACGGCCGAGCTGCGCTCGGGACGGGCGGAGCGCTCGAGCTTGGTCTTGGACTTGGTGCGTGCCATAGCACACAAGTGTAGCGGGAGCGGTCTGAACGTTCGTGGCGATGGAGACGTGCACTTCCCGGGAAACACCCGGGTTGGCGGGGCCGGTACCCCCTTAGAATGTGTCATATGACCGACCCCGCCGAGCATGAGCGCCGCCGCGCCGGCTCTCGCCGCTCGGCCCGTCGTCCCCGGCGCAGGCGCAGTGCCGGCGAAGTCGTCCTCACCGTCATCGGTGAGCTGCTCATCACCGCCGGAGTGCTCGTGGGGCTCTTCCTCGGCTGGCAGGTGTGGTGGAACAACCTCGTCCTGTCCAATCAGCAGACCTCGGCGGCGGGGCAGCAGAGCAAGAAGTGGATCGATGACGCGATCAAGGCGCCCCGCCCGACGCCGACGGATCCGTCCTCCTCACCGGAGGCCGTCGACCCTCCGGTGATGTCGAAGCCCGCCGACTACGAACCCTTCGCGGTGATCTACATCCCGCGCCTCGGGCCGGACTGGAAGCGCACGATCCGCGAGACGGTCGACGTCGAGAAGGTCCTCAACAGCTACACCGCGGGAGTCGGCCACTACTCCGGCACCGCCCTGCCCGGGGAGGTCGGCAACTTCGCTGTCGCCGGCCACGACTCGGGCTGGGGCAACACCTTCATCGACCTGTCCAAGCTGCACCTGGGCGACCGCATCTACGTGCAGACCAAGGACGGCTGGTACACGTACGTGTTCCGCAACTTCGAGTTCGTGCAGCCGACGCAGGTGCAGGTGATCGCGTCGGTGCCGCACCATCCGGACGCGCAGCCCGTCGACCGGCTCATGACGATCACGACCTGCAATCCGCCGTTCCACGCGGGAGAGCGGCTGATCGCCTACAACGTCTACGCGGGCTTCCAGCCGACGCAGGACGTTCCGGACGAGATCCGCGCCGCGGTGACGGGAGGCTGAACCATGTACGGAGCACTGTGGCGCATCCTCCCCGGGCCGGTCTGGCTGCGCATCCTGATCCTGATCGCGCTGTTCGTGGTCGTGCTGTGGGCGCTGGTGACCTGGGTGTTCCCCTGGGTGGATTCGCTCCTCGGTCCTCAGGAAGGTACCGTTGGGCCGTGACCCGCGTACTCGTCATCGACAACTACGACAGCTTCGTCTACACGCTCAACGGCTATCTCCGTGAACTCGGCGCCGAGACCGAGGTCGTTCGCAACGACGACATCGCGCTCGAGGACCTGCCGGAGCGTGTGGCCGGGTTCGACGCGGTGCTGGTGTCGCCGGGGCCGGGCAAGCCGGTCGACGCCGGGGTGTCCATCCCGGTGGTCGAGCTCGCGATGAAGGCCGGGATCCCGCTGCTCGGCGTGTGCCTCGGTCACCAGGCGATCGCGGAGGCGTTCGGCGGCGTGGTCACCAACGCCGAGGAGCTGATGCACGGCAAGACCTCGCAGGTCGAGCACGACGACAGCCTGCTGTTCGACGGCGTGCCGCAGCCGTTCACCGCGACGCGCTACCACTCACTCGCCGTCGTGAACGGCACGCTCCCCGACGACCTCGTGGTCACCGCGCGCACCGCCGGCGGCGTCATCATGGCGCTGGAGCACCGCGTCGCGCCCATCTACGGCGTGCAGTTCCACCCCGAGTCGGTGCTCACCGAGGGCGGCTACCGGATGCTCGGCAACTGGCTCGAGAAGGCCGGTCTGGCGGGCGCCGCAGAGGCGTCGCGTTCGCTCAACCCGCTCGTGAAGCTGGGCTGATCCGGCGTACTGCGTCTCGGTTCGGTCAGCCCGAGCAGTAGGTCAGCCCGACAGTGCTCCCCTGGGGCACGTCGCCCGGTAGGACCGTCTGCGTGTGCACCAGCGGCGCGCCGCTGTTCTGCTTGCAGCTGGAGTCGGCCTTCGGATCGGCCGTCAGCCCGAGCTGCTGGAGCAACGCGGTCGCCGCAGGCAAGGACTGGCCGGTGAGGTCGGTGAGCGTGACCTTGCCGCTGGAGACCGTGAGAGCGATCGTGTCGCCCTCGTGGGCGTTACTGCCCGCGGCCGGCGACGTCGAGATGACGACGTTGGCCGGCACTGTCGCGGAGTTCTGAGCCGTGACCGGCCCCGGCGTCAGGCCGGCGGCTTGCAGCGCCTGTTTGGCGGCGTCCTGGGTCATGTTGGTGACGTCGGGTACCGACACGGCTTTCTTGCCCGTCGAGACGTAGACGTTGATGGTGTCGCCGGTCGCCACGACGATCCCGGCGGCCGGGTCCGTGCGGATGACCTGGCCCTGTGAGTAGGTGGAGCTGGCCTCCGTCGTCTGCGTCCACTTGAGCTTGAGGTCTTCGAGCTGCTTGGTCGCTTTGTCGATCGTCTGGCCGGACAGGTTGGGGACCTGCCGGGAGCTGTCCGGCATGGTCGTGCTCGGCGCGATCCGCAGCACCCAGGCGAGAACGGCGACGATCACGACCACCATCACCGCGATGCCGGCCCAGATCCAGATGACCGGTGGGCGGCGCTGCGTGCGGACCATCGTCTGGTCCTCCGCGAGCTGACGGAACGCGGCCTCCGGGCCCGAGACCGAGCTCGGCGGCGCGCCGAAGAGCGTCTCGGAGAACTCGTCGGGCTGCTTGTGGACGGGGACGCGGCCGGCGGCGGCCTCCTCCAGGTCGTGGCGGAAGTCGGCGACCGTCTGGTAGCGCTCGAAGCGGTCCTTGGTGAGGGCTCGGGCGACCACAGTATCCATCGCCGGGGAGACCTTGGGGTTCACGGTGCTCGGCGCCACGGCCGTCTCGCTGACGTGCTGGTAGGCGACGGCGACCGGGGTGTCGCCGCGGAACGGCGGCCGCCCCGTCAGCATCTCGAACAGGACGACGCCAGTCGAATAGAGGTCGGTGCGGGCGTCGACGGTCTCGCCCTTCGCCTGCTCGGGCGAGAAGTAGCTGGCGGTGCCGAGCACCGCGGTCGTCTGGGCGACCGTGGCGGAGGAGTCGCTGATCGCGCGGGCGATGCCGAAGTCCATCACCTTGACCTGGCCGGTCGTCGTGATCATGACGTTGCCCGGCTTGATGTCGCGGTGCACCACGCCGGCGCGGTGCGAGTACTCGAGCGCGGTCAGGATCCCCTCGGTGATCCGCACCGCCTCGGCGACCTCCAGCGGGCCGCGCTTGATGAGATCTTTCAGAAGAACGCCGTCGACGTACTCCATCACGATGAAGGGGAGCTGCGCCTCGTGGCCGTTCGGCTCGCGGACCGTCTCCTCGCCGGCGTCGAACACGCGCACGATGGTGGGGTGCGTCATCCGCGCAGCGGCCTGGGCCTCCTGGCGGAACCGCGTGCGGAACGCCGGGTCCGTCGCCAGGGACGGCTTGAGCAGCTTGATCGCGACCGTCCGGCCCAGCCGGGTGTCCGTCCCGCGGTGCACGTCGGACATCCCGCCGCGGCCGATGAGCTCGCCCACCTGATATCGGCCTGCGAGCAGGCGGCTATCTGGGCTCAAGGCGGGCTCCTTCTCGGGTGGTGGCGGGTGGCTCCGGATAGTGTAGCGGGCTGATTCTGGATGTCTCCCCCGGGCGGGGGGAGACAGGTCGGCGTCAGCGCGGGGCGGCTCCGATCACGGGCTGGGGATGGAGGTCGAGCTGCCGGCGGGCACCACCGTGTAGGGCGTCGTGGGCGACTGAGCGGACTCCACGGACTCCCCCTGGTTGCAGAAGATCGTGTAGCTCAGCGTGTAGTTGCCCGCGGCGGTCGGCGTCCAGGTGGTCTTGGTGTCGTTGACCGGCTGCTGCTGCTTGCCGTTGATGTAGAGGGCGCGCCCGGTGAGGTTCTGGCCGGCCGGGCAGGTCGCCGAGCCGAAGGACACGGTGATGGCCGAGTTGGCCGCGCCCTGGCCCGACGCCGGGTTGGCGGACACCGTGTCGCTCGGCGTCGGGATCGGCGCCACGGGTCCGTAGACCTTGAGCGTGATCGTCGTGCCCTTCTGCACCGGACCGGTCGGGTTCACCGAGTACACCGTGTTGACCTGGCCGGCGGACGACGCCGCGGAGCCTGTCTGCACGTCCGCGACCATCCCGACGCCCTGCAGCTTCTGCCGCGCCTGGTCGGCGGTCAGACCGAGGTAGTCGCCCTCGTTGATCTGGACGGTGGTGCTCGTCGCGGTCGGCGTCGGCGTCGGCGACGGGGGCGCCGGCGGCGTGGACTGGACGACGGGCGGCGTCGTCGTAGTCGCGGCCGGCGTCTTGGGCTGCGCGAGCAGCGCGATGATCGTTCCGATGAGGACCAGGGCCAGGAGTGCGATGAGCGCGATCAGTGGCCAGGTCCACGGACTGCGCTTCTTCTCCTCGACCGGCTCCTCGGTCTCCTCCTCCTCGACGACGGCTCCCGCCGCGGCGGCGGGCAGGACCGTGGTGGCCTGCGTCGGGGCGAGATTCGGAGAGGTCATCAGCACGGTCGCGGCGTCGGTTGCGGCCGCGGCGCCGAGAACGGCGGGGACGGATGCTGCCGCGGCGCGGATGTCGCCGCGGCGCAGGGCCTGCGCCGCACGCGCCAGGTGCGCGGCCGAGGACGGCCGGTCGGCGGGGTTCTTGGCGATGCAGGCGAAGACCAGATTGCGCACCGGCTCGGCGACCGTCGCGGGCAGCTCCGGCGGCGCCTCGTTGATCTGCGCCATCGCGATGGCGACCTGCGACTCGCCGGTGAACGGGCGGCGCCCCGCGAGGCACTCGTAGGCGACGATGCCGAGCGAGTAGATGTCGGTCGTCGGCGAGGCCGGGTGCCCGGACGCCTGCTCGGGGGACAGGTACTGCACCGTTCCCATGACCTGGCCCGTGGCGGTGAGCGGGACCTGGTCGGCGATGCGGGCGATGCCGAAGTCGGTGATCTTGACGCGGCCGTCCGGCGTGATCAGGAGATTGCCCGGCTTGATGTCGCGGTGGACCAACCCGGCGGCGTGAGCGGCGTGCAGGGCGGCGGCGGTCTGCGCGACGATGTCGAGGGTGCGGTCGGTGCTGAGGACGTGCTCGCGCTCGAGGATGCTGGAGAGGGCCTCGCCGGGAACCAGCTCCATCACCAGGAAGGCGCTGCCCTCCTCCTCGCCGTAGTCGTAGACGTTCGCGATGCCTTCGTGGTTGACGAGTGCGGCGTGCCTGGCCTCCGCGCGGAACCGCTCGAGGAAGCCGGGGTCGCCGAGGTACTCGTCCTTGAGGATCTTGATCGCGACGGTGCGGCCGATGACCAGGTCGGTCGCCTGCCAGACCTCGCCCATGCCGCCGATCGCGATACGCGACTGCAGCTCGTAACGTCCTCCGAAGGTGAGCCCTGCTGTGGGTCTCATTTATTCAGCACCGCCTCTAGTACTTTTCTCGCGATCGGCGCGGCGACGGAGTTGCCCGTGCCGCTCTGACCGAGTCCACCGCCATTTTCAACGACTACCGCCACAGCGAACTGAGGGTCGTTCGCCGGCGCGAATCCTGTGAACCACAGGGTGTATGGGTCGGCCGCGCCGTTCTGCGCCGTCCCCGTCTTACCGCCGACCTGGACCCCGTCTATTCTTGCATTGCTCGCAACGCCGTGATCGACGCCGTCGACCATCATCTGCTTGATGGTGTCGGCGTTCTGCTGGCTCATCGGCTGCGAGAACTGCTGGGGCTGGAAGGTCTCGATCGGCTGCAGATCCGACGAGCGGATGGAGTCGACCAAGTTCGGCGTCATCAGTTTGCCGCCGTTCGCGACCGCCGCCGACACCATCGCCATCTGCAGCGGGGTGGCCCGGTCGTCCATCTGGCCGAACGACCCCAGCGCGCGCTCCGCCGGGTCGGTGTAGAGCGGGTAGACGCTCTTCTCGACCGGGATCGGGATGCTGAGCGACTGGTTGAAGCCGAACTTGTCCGCCTGGTCCTTGATGACCTCCGGCTTGAGCTGCATCCCGAGCTCGGCGAACGGGATGTTGCAGGAGAGGATCTGCGCGGTCGCGATCGACACCGTTGCGCCGGGACCGCAGGTGGTCAGCGAGTCGTTCTTGACGACGGTCGGGGAGCCGGGCAGCGGGAGCGACGCCACATTGGGGAGCTGGCTGTCCTTCGTGAACTGGCCCGTCCCGAAGGCGGCTGCGCTCATCACCGGCTTGAACGTGGAGCCGGGCGGGTTGAGGTTGCCGCCGATGGTCCGGTTGGTGAGCGGGCTGCCCGGGGCGCCGAGGAGCTGCTGGTAGGCGGTGTTGACGGCCGCGCCGTCGTGGGAGGCCAGCACGTTCGGGTCGTACGCGGGCTTCGAGACCATCGCGAGGATCTTGCCGGTCTTCGGCTGCAGCAGCACCACCGCGCCCTGGTGGTTCCCGAGCGCGTCCCACGCCGCCTGCTGGGCCTTCGGGTCGATCGTCGTCTCGACCGTCGCGCCCTGCGGGTTCTTGCCGGTCAGGATCGAGTTGATCCGCTCGAAGAACTGCGAGTTGGAGGTGCCGGACAACCGGTCGTCGAGAGCGCCCTCCAGGCCGGTCGCCTCGCCGTTGACGGGGTAGAAGCCGGTCACAGCGGAGTACAGCGGCCCGTTGCTGTACTCGCGCTGCCACTTGTACACGTCGTTCGACGGCACGGACTGCGCGATCGGCTGGCCGGCGACGAGGATGGCGCCGCGCTGGGCGGAGTAGCTGTCGTTCCTGGCGCGGGTGTTGCGGGCGTCGGCGGCCAGGGTGTCGGCCTGGAACGCCTGCAGGATCGAGGTGGAAACCAGGAGCGCCAGGAACATCACCAGCACGATCGTGCTGACCCGCTTGATCTCGCGATTCATCGTTCAGCTCACCACCAGACGGGGTTGGTTGCGGACGGTGTCGGACAGGCGCAGCAGCAGTGCCACGATGATCCAGTTGGCCACCAGGGACGAGCCTCCCGCCGCGAGGAAGGGTGTCGTCAGGCCGGTGAGGGGGATGACCCGGGTCACACCGCCGATGACGATGAAGCACTGCAGGCCGACGGTGAAGGAGAGCCCCACCGCGAGCAGCTTCCCGAAGTCGTCCTGGCCGGCGAAGCCGATCCGGAGGCCGCGCGCCACGAAGACCAGGTAGAGCGCGAAGATCGCGAACAGGCCGGCGAGACCGAGCTCCTCACCGAGGCTGGCGATGATGTAGTCGCTCTGCGCCACGGGCGTGATCCAGGGTTGACCCTGGCCGAGCCCGGTGCCGATCAGCCCGCCGTGCGCGAGGCCGAAGAGGCCCTGGACGAGCTGGAAGCTGCCGCCCTGCGCGTCGTAGACCTTCTGCGAGAACGGGTCGAGCCAGTTCGCGAACCGGTCGTGCACGTAGGGGAGGAGCTGGCTGGCCGCAACCGCGCCGCCGACGATCAGCAGCAGGCCGAGGATGACCCAGCTGATCCGGGCGGTCGCCACGTAGACCATCACGAGGAACAGCCCGAAGATGAGGAGTCCGGTGCCCAGGTCGCGCTGGAACACGATCACGGCCATCGACATCAACCAGACGATCAGCAGCGGGCCGAGGTCGCGGGCACGCGGAAAGCGGATGCCGAGGAACTTCCTGCCCACCATCGACAGGGAGTCCCTGGCTTGCACCAGGTAGCCGGCGAAGAAGACGGCCAGGCAGAGCTTGGCGAGTTCGCCCGGCTGGAAGCTGAACGGGCCGATGCCGATCCACACCCGCGCACCGTAGATCTCCCGCCCGATGCCGGGCAGCATCGGCAGGAGCAGCAGCACGAGGGCGGCGAGGCCGAAGATGTAGGTGTACCGCAGCAGGACGCGATGGTTGCGGATGACGATGATGACCGCGATGGCGCACACGATGGCGATGGCCGCCCAGGCGATCTGCTTGACGCCCGCACTGTTCCAGCCGGAGTCCTTGAAGTGGATGTCGATCCGGTAGATCTCGGCGATCCCGATCCCCGTCAGGACCGTGGCGATCGGGAGCAGGAAGGGATCGGCCTGCGGCGCGACGATCCGGAGCGCGACATGCATCCCGAGCACCAGCGCGGACAGGCCGGCGCCGAGGTAGACGAGCGTGAGGTCGAGGTGACCGAGCGCGCCGAGCTGGACGAGGACGACCGCCGCCGCGTTGATGCCGCAGGCGATGAGCAGCAGGAACAGCTCGAGGTTGCGCTGCTTGGCGGGCAGGCGCAACCGCTTGACCGGGCCGGTGGCCGGCCTGGCCTGCTTCCGCTCGCTCACGCTAGTGTTTTGCGGCATCAGTCAACTGGTCCACGATCGCTCGGGCGGCCGCCAGGTCGTCCGCGTTGATGGTCTGCTGCACGAGCTGTTTGTCGTACTGCGGGAGGCTCTTCACTTTCACGTCCGACTCCTCGTAGACGTGCGAGAGCACGATCGGGCCGAGGTTCTGCTGGACGCCCTGGTAGATCGCGACTTTGCCCGCGGGCGAGGCACCGACGAAGAACCGGGACTGCGTCCACTGGTACCCGAAGAGCACGGCGAGCACGATTGCGATGACGAGCACCGCCAGTCCGATCATCCAGGTGAGCCGACGGCGTCGCGCCCGGCGCTCGTCCTCCTCGATCAGCTCGTCGAAATAGTCGTCCGACTGCGGCTCGAAGTGCGTCGGGCCGGTGGCCGGCCGCACCGGGTGGAGGCGGAGGGTCGGGAGGCGGGCGGCCCGAGCGGTCGGCTTGGGCTCGCCGAACTGCAGGGGCGACGCCGCCGAGCCGACGGTGATCGGGTCTTTCACCACGTCGCCGCGGGCCACGTCCGCGATGTCGACGATGACCACGGTGACGTTGTCGGGCGCGCCGGCGTCGAGGCTCTGTTTCAGCAGCTTGTCGGCGACCTGCTTGGGCGCGTCGCGCGCTGCGAGGGCCGCGAGGAGGTCGTCGTGCTTCACGACGCCGCTGAGGCCGTCGGAGCAGATCAGCCACCGGTCTCCCGGCCTGGTCGCGAGGACGAGGGTGTCGATCTCGGGGGAGGCGTCGACATCGCCGAGGACCCGCATCAGCACGGAGCGGCGCGGGTGGACCATCGCCTCCTCCTCCGTGATGCGGCCGCTGTCGACCAGCCGCTGCACGAAGGTGTGGTCGACCGAGACCTGGCTGAGCTCGCCGTCGCGGAAGAGGTAGATGCGGGAGTCGCCGATGTGGGCGATGGCCATTTCGTCGCCCACGCGCATCAGCGCGCTGACGGTGGTGCCCATCCCGGTGAGCTCCGGATGCTCGAAGACCGTCTCGGCGAGCAGGGAGTTGGCGGCGATCAGCGCGGACTGGAGGGCGAACTCGGCTTCGGACGCCGTCTCGTACTCGCCGTCAGCCTCCTTGATGCGGTTGACCGCGATCGCGCTGGCGACATCGCCGCCGGCGTGGCCGCCCATGCCGTCGGCCACCACGAACAGCTCACGACCGGCATAGCCGGAGTCCTGGTTGTTCGAGCGGATCTTTCCGACGTGGGAGACGGCCGCTGCGCGATTGCCTGCCACGGGTTACCGTCGCAGCTCGAATGTGGTCGTCCCGATCTTGATCGGGGTGTCGAGCGGGACCTGGGTCGGGACGGTGACGCGGCGGCCGTCGAGGAAGGTGCCGTTGGTCGAGTCCAGATCCTGGATCATCCACTCGTCGTTCCACAGGAGCAGGCGGGCGTGGTGGGTGGAGGTGTAGTCGTCGCGGATGACCAGCCCGGACTCGCTGGATCGTCCGATGGTGATCGGGTCGCGGCCGAGCGCCAGTTCCGTGCCGGCACGCGGACCGGAGGTGAGGACCAGGCGGTGGGCCGTCTGCACGCTCGCGTTCGTGCCGCCGAACGCGGTGTTGGCGCCGGCCGGCAGGTTGGAGACGGGCGCGTGCTTCATGACCGGCTCGGTCGGCCCGGCCGGGCCGGGGGCTGCCGCGGGGGCAGCGGCGGGCGCGGCCGCCGGCGCCGGGAACGGCGACGCGGGGACCTGCGACTCGGGGAGCTTGCGCACGCGCTGGCCGAACAGGTCGGTGCGGAGGGCGTAGACGATGCCGAACACGAACAGCCACAGCAGCAGCAGGAAGCCGAACCGCAGCACCAGGAGGGTGAGCTCGCTCGGGTTCACGAGGCGCTCCAGAAGTTGTCGCCCTGGCCGGAGCCGGGCGCGGGCGTCGCCTGCGGGAGGATTCGGAAGACGATGCGGGTGCGGCCGATGGTGATGACGGAGTCGGGTTCGAGGATCGCCTTCTTCACCGGCTGCCCGTTCAGCTGCGAACCGTTGGTGGAGCCGAGGTCCTCCACCTGGGCGCGGCGGCCGTCCCAGGTGATCAGGACGTGCCGGCGGGAGATGCCGGTGTCGTCGACCGTGATGTCGGCGTCCTGCCCGCGGCCGACGACCGTGCGGCCGGAGGTGAGCGGGTAGTGCCGTCCGTCGATGTCGAGCACCGGCGTCCAGGCGACGTCGCCCTTCACGTTCTCCGAGTCGATCTGGAGCATCCCCACCGTGATGTCGGGATCCTCGCGCAGGTCGATGGAGAGTCCGCCGGCGAACGCGTAGTGCTGGCTGGTGGCGTGCTTCTGGGCGAACGAGATGAGCTCGTCGGTCAGCGCGGCGCCCATCGAGCTCATCCGCGCGTAGTCGGCGGTCGACATCCGCAGGACGAAGCGGTTCGGCGCCAGCACGCGGTCCCGGGCGACCACGGCCGCCTTGGTGTCCATCTCCTTGCGGATGGCGCTGGTGAGCTCGACGGGCTGCAGCCCGGAGCGGAAGGTCTTCGCGAACGCGCCATTGACGGCGCGCTCGAGCCCCCGCTCGAAGTTGTCCAGAATGCCCACTAGTCTCCGCTCCCGGCTTGGCCAGCTACATGCATGTTAGTCGGAACCCCCTGGAAGACACCCCCGCACGGCTGCCTCACAGCTGAAGATCGTCCTCAGGGCTCCTCCGCGGATTCGTCGGCGACGACCGTGACGTGTTAGTCTTCCTGGGTTCGCGCGAGTGGCGGAATTGGCAGACGCGCTGGCTTCAGGTGCCAGTGCTCGAAAGGGCGTGGGGGTTCAAGTCCCCCCTCGCGCACGAACGAGAGGGTCGGATCGACGGAAGTCGGTCCGGCCCTTTCGCTTTCATTGCAGGCAAAGGATGGCCGCGAGGATGGGGATGGGGCTGATGGCGATGCCGACCGCCAGCGGCAGCACCTCTCCGATCGCTTGGGGCATCGGCTCGTCCTCCTCGTCCTCCTAGGGCTGCGTGGTGGTGTCGGTGCGCAACGCTGCGATCGCGGACCGGTTGGTGTCGAAGACCATGACGCCGGACGCGATCTCCAACCGGGCCAGCCGGTCGCGGATGCCCGGTCGGACGCGGCTGAGTGACAGGTCGGCGCCGCGGGCGGTGACGAATTCCTGGACCGCCTGCCACGACTCTGCGCCAGTCACGTCGATGTCGGTGACCGCCTCCATGTCGAGGACGACGTGCGAGGCGCCGGTCGCGTCGACCGCATGCTCGACGGCCTGCTGGAAGACCGTGCTGTTGGCGAAGAACAGCGGCGCGGCCAGCCGGATGACGACGACGCCGGGCGCGGTGAGGGGTTCCGGGATCGGCCTCGTCGAGGAGCGAGTGGGCGGGGTCGCCGTCAGCGGCGAGGGTGTCGATCGGCGGGTTCGCCGCGCGGCGGGTGACGTTGACGACGGCGAGGACGAACGCGATCACGATGCCGGCGATCGGCCCGATCAGCAACGCGCCGAGGAAGCAGGCGGCGGCGATGGCGAAACGAATTTGTCCAGTCGCCACAGGCGGATGAAGTCGGGGATCCCGAGCAGGGGTACGACAGCGACGGCGACGATCGCGCCGATGGCCGGGGAGGGGATGTCCTCCAGTAGCGCAGTCCCGAAGATCAGCAGCGCGAGTGTCCCGACCGCGGTCACGAGGGTGGGCACTTGGGTGCGGGAACCGGCCTGGTCCATCGCGGCGGTGCGCGAGGTGGAGGATCCGACGAAGAAGCCGCCGGTGATCCCGGCGCCGAGGTTGCCGAGCCCGAATGCGAACAGGTCCCGGTTCGGACTCGTCGGGTAGTGCCTCCGCTCGCCGTAGGAGCGCGACACGAGCAGTCCCTCACCCATTGTGACGAGGGTGAGCGCGATCGCGGAGGGGATGACGGCCAGCCATTGCGACCAGTCGATCACCGGCCAGGTGAATGTCGGCGGTCCGGCCTGAACCGTTCCCAGCACGGAGACCCCGGCGGCGGGCGCATCGGTCAGGACGACGATGACCGTCCCGACCACGAGCACCACGAGCGCCCACGGAACCACCCCGGCGATGCGGCGTCCGCCGAGCAGAACCACGAGCGCGCCCGCGGCGATCAGGACGGACCAGCCGTTCAGGTTCGGCAGCCCGGTGATGAGTCCACCGAGCTTGTCGACGAACTCGCCACCGGAGTCGATCTTCACCCCGAGCATCTTCGCCACCTGCGACACCAGGATGTCGAGCGCCAGACCACCGACGAAGCCGACGAGGATCGGCTTGGAGAGGAAATTCGCGAGGAACCCCAGCTTGAGGAACGCGCACGCCAGGAACAGCACGCCACCGATCACGGCCTGCGCGAGCGTCAACGCGATGTAGTTGCCCTGGCTGACCGCGAGGCCTGCGATCGAGGACGCGACGAGCGCCGCGGCTGCCGCGTCGGGAGAGGCGACCAGCTGCCGCGAGGAGACGGTGAGCGCGTAGAGGACGGCGGGGACCACCAGAGCGTACAGCCCGGCGGTCGCCGGTAGACCCGCGATCTGCGCGTACCCGATGTTCAACGGGATGGCGATGGCGAGGAGGGTGACGCCGGCCAGAAGCTCACGGACGAGGTTGTGCGTGGTGACCCCGGGGAGAAACCGGACTGTTCGACGATCCACGGTTCGTGACGCGCTCGTTCCTGCCACGGGTACCTCCTCCCCGGTGCCAGCCCACGGCCGTGCGCCGACGCTATCGTTCGGCCGCACGACCGTCTAGGCCTGTCGGGTCAGGGCGCCGGAAGCACCTCGATCAGCGCCAGGTCCCACATGTCCGTCGTGGGTGCCGTGTCGTTGATCGTGACGGGGGTTCCCGCGGTGGCGGTGGGGGCGTTCGTGCGTTGCAGCCAGTAGGTGTCGCCGGAGGGGGAGAGGTACTGGTCGACCAGCGTCTGGCCGGCGCCGGCCGTCCGCGCTCCCGCCGCTGTCCAGTCGGTTCCCACTCCCCACACCCAGGAGCCGGCGCGCGTCGTGGTGAGCGTCGCGGTCGGAGCGCCGCTGGCGGCGTTCGCTCCGATGACCGCTCCTGTGCTGGTGTCGGCGCCGAGGAATCCGGCGACCGTGAGCGACGACTGCCACGATCCGGACTTCTGGGTGGCCGTGACGGTCACGTTCGACAGCGGCGTCGGCGCCACGGCCTGCCAGACCTCCGCCGTGCCCGGCTGGCCGTTGGAGCGCTGGCGCAGCGTCCAGGTCAGGCCGCCTCCGGTCACCGAGCCGATCTGTGCGGCGCTCCCGCCGTCCGAGCTGATGAACGCCAGAAGGAGTTCGTTCGTGCCGGTGGTGGTGAGGCCGCTGACGGCGACCGACGTCGCAGCCGTGCTCTGATGTTTCGTCACGAGCTTGTCGACGGTGATCGCCTGCGGTCCGGACACGGCCGTCGCCGTGGCGCTGTTGGACGCCGCGCTGACGTTGCCCGCGGCATCCTGCGCGGTCACCGTGTACGTGTAGGAGGTGCCGCCCACGACCGCGGCGTCGGTGTAGCTCGTTCCGGTCGTCGTCGTGAGCGGTGCGCCGTTCCGGGTGATGTTGTACCGCGTGACGCCCACGTTGTCCGTGCTCGCGACCCAGGTCAGGGCGATTCCGCTCGGCCCGGCGGACGCGGTGAGGGTGCCGGGAGCGGAGGGCGGCGTCGTGTCGGTGAGCGCGGTCGCCGACACCTCCGCCGAGGGCGGGCTCACGTTCCCGGCCGCGTCCACTGCTGCGATCCGGTAGTAGTACGTGCTGGGCGCGAGGCCTGTGTCCGTGTAGGCGGTTGTGGTGCCGCCGACTTGCTTCACCAGGTTCGACGCACCGGGGGTGAAGCCGGAGGCGGTGGAGCGGTAGACGTTGTACCCCGTCACTCCCACGTTGTCCGTGGAGGCGGTCCAGCCCAGCGTGACGCTTCCGACCCCGCCGGTCGCCGTCGCACCGGTGGGCGCCGTCGGCGGGACGGTGTCCTCATAGGGTGCGGGGAAGCGGACCATGGCGGCCGTCGACGGCACGCCCTTCGCGTTCACGATCGTGAGCATGTAGTACCCGGGCGGCGCCCAGTTCCCGTTGGGCGGAAGCTGCACGTTCAGGCCGCCGGGGGCCTGGCTGAACGACAGCTGCATCCCGCGGGTGTTCTGGTCGAACGCGTGCGTGTCCGAGCCGGTCCGGATCAGGGACACCGAGGCGATGCCCGCCGCGTCCGGGGTCTGGATGAACGCGCTCGCGCCGTACTGGACCGTCGAGGGCGCGGACGTGATCGTCGGCCGTGCGCCCTTGAACAGGTAGGGAGGCGAGTAGATCTGGTAGCTGAGCTGGTTGGTCACGCCGTTGTCGCCACCACCGCCCGAGACGAACACGCGGCCATCGGGCAGCAGGAGCGCGACCGAGTGGTACAGCCGCGGCGCCGTCAGGGCGGCCACGGTCGTCCAGGTCCCGGTGCCCGGGTTCCAGATCTCGGCCGGCTTCACCGCCTTCGTGACGTCCTGTCCGGACTTGTCGGTTCCGCCGCCGGTGGCGAGCACGGTTCCGTCCGGGAGGTTGGTGAGATCCACGAAGCTGCGCGGGTAGGCCATCGAGGCGGTCGCCTTCCACGCCGGGTTCGGCTGGTTCATGTCGAGGGTGTAGGCGGTGTTCGCGGACGTCCCGGTGAAACCGCCGTCGGACGCGGTGCCCGCCTTCAGGAACTTGCCCGGGGCGTAGTTGGTGATGGACGCGCCGTCCAGCACCTGGCTGTCGACCGTGGTCCACTGCTGCGTCGCGACGTTCAGAGCCTGAGTCGTGGTGGGCTGTTCGGACGCACCGGCCTGCAGCACCCGGCCGTCCGGCAGCTGGTACATGAAGGGGTAGTACGGGATCGGGTTGCTCGCGGCGGTGAGGTCGGTCCAGGTGTTCGTGGGCGGGTTGTACACCTCGGGGATGGGGACGATGTCGGTCAGGCCGGTGTTCGAGCCGGAGGTGACCAGGACGCGACCGTCCGCGAGCGTGGTGCCCGTCGGATACCACCGTGGATGGTTCATCGACTTCAGGGGCGCCCAGGTCTGGGTGCCCGGATCGAAGGCGTTCACCGCGGTGATCCCGAGCCCGCCGCTGGTCGCGGTGCCGCCGATCACGGCGATCCGTCCGTCGGCCAGCACGGCCTGTCCTGCGCAGAACAGGTCGATGGCGCCGTTCGGCACCTGGATGTAGTCGCCGCTCACCGGGTCGAGCAGGTACTGCTGACCGTTCGCGGAGAAGTCGCCCTGCCAGGTCAGGACCTTGCCCGTGTCGGTGAGAGCCGCGTGGATCGAGACCTCGGGCCAGGGGACGACCGGCCCCCACGATCCGACGACCGACGGATCGTTCGCGGTGTTGCTCACGGTGACCGTGACCGGCGGCGCGGTGGCCTGGTTGTCGGAGCTGTCGCGGGCGATCGCGGACAGGGTATGGCTCCCGTTGGCGACCGCGGTGCTGTCCCATTGGATGGAGTACGGCGAGCTGGTGACGACCGACCCGACGGGTGCTCCGTCGAGCAGGAACTGCACGGAGGCGACGGCGACGTTGTCCGTGGCGGTCGCCGACACCGCGACAGTGCCGGTGACCGTGGTTCCACTGGCCGGGGCGCTCATGCTGACACTGGGCGGTACCGTGTCCTGCGTGCTGGCCGGCAGGACTTCGATCGCGGCGAGGTTCCACCGGTCCGTCGTCGGTGCGGTGTCGTTGACGGCGACGCTCGTCGGTGCGGGCGTGGTGGTGACCGACGTCTGCCGCTGCGTCCAGAACGTGTCGCCGGACGACGCCAGGTCTTCATCGACCTTCGTCTGGGCCGGCCCCACCGTTCGTGCCGTGGCGTTGTCCCAGTCCTCGCCGACTCCCCAGACCCAGGACCCCGTCCGGGTGGTGGTGAGCGTCGTGGAGGGCGCTCCCGAGGTGCCGCTCGCGCCCGCGACCGCGCCCGCTGTCGCGGTGTCGGCGCCGGTGAAGCCGACGACCGTGATGGCCGCGAGGGCCGTGCCGCCGTGGGTGGCCGTGACGGTGGCGTTGGTGATCACGCCGCTGGAGACGGCCTGCCAGATCTCCGCCGTCCCGTACTGGGCGTTCACCCGTTTGCGCAGCTGCCAGGTGAGCCCGGCTCCGGTCACCGAGGGGAACGTCTCGCTCCCCGCCACCGCCGGACCGTCGGCGGTGACGAAGGCCAGGAGCAGCTCGCCGCTCTGCGTCGTGCTGAACACGGGCGAGACCACAGTGGTGGAAGCGTTCGTCTGATGCCCGCTGACCACCACATCCGTGGCGAGACCGGAGGCTGCCGTCGCGGGGGACACCGGCGAGAGGGAGAGCCCGATCAGGGCGGCCAGTGCGGCGAGGGCGACGAACCGGCTCCGATGCGCAGAGATCATGAGCGAACCTCATTCGATTGATACCTGCGAGGTTCCTACAATCGCCGCCCGATGTAAATAGCGGATGGACGCTGGTCAGCGCGCGATGCGCACACGCACCGCCCGATACCCGACGCCCACCGCGAGCACGACGATCCCGGCCGCGATCGAGGTCACCGGCAACGTCACCACCAGCACCAGGCATCCCGCCGCCCCCGCGACCGCCAGCGCCCGCGGGTACCGGCGGTGCGCGCGGTCCTGCGTCCACGCCGACAGATTCGCGACGAAGTAATAGAGGAGCACGCCGAACGACGAGAAGCCGATCGCGCCGCGGAGGTCGGTGACCGCCACGAGCAGGCAGACCACCAGGCCGAGGGCCAACTCCGCTCGGTAGGGGACATGGAAGCGCGGGTGCACGGCGGCGAACCAGCCGGGGAGGTCGCGGTTGCGGGCCATCGCCAGGCTGGTCCGGCCGATCCCGGCGATCATCGCCAGGAGTGCGCCGAGGGCGGCGGCGGCCGCGCCGATCCGGATGACCACGCCCGGCCAGTCCGCGCCCGTGGTGTCGGCGACGGCGCCGAGCGGGGCCGGAGCGGAAGCGAGACCGGCGGGGCCGAGCGCGTGGAGGGCGGACACCGCGACGAGCGCGTAGACGACGAGTGTGATCGTGAGGGCGGTCGTGATGGCGCGCGGGATGGTGCGGGCCGGGTTCACGACCTCCTCGCCCATGGTCGCGATCCGGGCGTATCCCGCGAAAGCGAAGAACAGGAATCCGGCCGACTGGAGGACGCCGTAGATCGTCGGCGGCGTGCCGGGAGCGCCGGCGCTCGCCGCGGTGTGCGTGAAGCCGATGACGACGGCGACGGTGAGCGCAAGCAGGGCGATGACGACCAGGACGCGGGTGAGCAGGGCGGTCCGCGTGATCCCGAGCGTGTTGACGACGGTCAGCGCGAGGACGGCGAGGATGGCGACCGGCTTCACCCAGGCGCCGGGGACCGCGTAGGTGGCGAACGTGATCGCCATCGCCGCCGAGCTCGCGGTCTTGCCGATCACGAACGACCAGCCGGCGACGAAGCCGGGCCATTCGCCCAGCCGCTCGCGCCCGTAGACGTAGGTGCCGCCCGAGGTCGGGTACTGCGCCGCGAGCTGCGCGGAGGAGGTCGCGTTGCAGAACGCGATGAATCCGGCCACGACGAGACCCACGAGCAGGCCGGCCCCGGCAGCGGCCGCGGCGGGGGCGAACGACGCGAAGATCCCGGCGCCGATCATGGAGCCGAGGCCGATCATGACGGCGTCGCCGAGGTTCAGGCGCCGGGCGAGCGCGCCCGAGGGAGGGGAGGTGGGGGCGGTCACGGGTGGCAGCCTAGCCGGTGCGCATGAACGGCAATTAGACAGTTCCGACTGCACAGTTACGACTGAACAGCTAAACTGACGATATGCCCGATCCCTCTCCCTCCTCCATCCGCGCGGCGCTCGACCTCCGCGTCGCGTTCGCCCGGCTCCGCCGCCGCCTGCGCGAGGTGGCGACCGAGCCGGCCGGCCTCAGCGCCCAGCAGTCGTCCGCGCTCGCCCGCATCGGCAAGGGCGAGGGCAACACGGCCTCCCGACTCGCCGAGCTGGAGGGCGTGCGCCCGCAGTCGATGGCCACCACGATCGCGTCGCTCGAGGAGCTCGGGCTGGTCGTCCGCACGCCCGACCCGACCGACGGGCGGCGGCAGCTCGTCTCGCTGACCGACACCGGCCGTGAGGCCGAGAGCGGCAACCTCGACGCCCGTCGCGAGTGGCTCTCGCACGCCATGGAGGAGCGGCTGACCGAGGAGGAGCGCCAGACGGTCCTCGCGGCGACGGCGCTGATCGAGAAGCTGGTGGGTCCGTGATCGACCTCATCGCCGCGAAGCCCGGTCCAGCGGATCGCTTCGACCGCCGGCTCCTCGCTCCGATGATGATCGGCGCCGTCCTCAACCCGGTCAACTCCTCGATCATCGCCGTCGCGCTCGTCCCCATCGCCACCGCGCTCGGCGCGCCGGCCTCCGAGACGGCTTGGCTGGTGTCCTCGCTCTACTTGGCGACCTCCATCGGGCAGCCGCTCGTCGGCCGGCTGGTGGACATGTTCGGGCCGCGGCGGCTGTCGATCGCCGGCGCGATCCTGACCGGGCTCGCCGGCGTGATCGGCGTGTTCGCGCCGAACATCGCTGTGCTGGTGATCGCGCGCGTCATCCTCGGCTTCGGCACCTGCGCGGGCTACCCGGCGGCGATGTACCTCATCCGCAGCGAGGCGACCCGGACCGGGATGCGCAGCCCGGCCGGCGTGCTGACCGCCCTGTCGGTGACGACCCAGACCATCGCGGTCATCGGACCGACGCTCGGCGGCCTCCTCATCCAGGTGGGCGGCTGGCGGGCGACGTTCGCGGTCAACATCCCGTTGGCGATCGCGTCGCTGGTGCTCAGCCTGCTCTTCCTGCCGAAGCGGACTGCGCTGGATGCGCCCCGCCCGACCCGCGAGCGCCTGGACTACTTCGGCATCGCGCTCTTCGCCGGCACCCTGGTGAGCCTCCTGCTCTTCCTGATGGACATCCGGGTCGCGCAGGTCTGGCTGCTCGGACTCGCGGCGGTGTTCGGCGCGGCCTTCGCGCTGTGGGAGCTGCGCCGTGCGGACCCGTTCATCGACGTGCGCGTGTTCGCGGGCAACGTGCCGCTGCTGGTGACGTACGCGCGCGGCGTGCTCGCCGCGACCGTCTCGTACTGCTACCTCTACGGCTTCACGCAGTGGCTGGAGGGCGGGCGTGGCCTGTCGCCGGCCGCCGCGGGCCTCATCCTGCTACCGACCTTCGGCATTGGGATCGTGGTCGCGTCGGTGTTCGGGAGAAAGCCGGAGATCCGTTGGAAGCTCATCGTCGGCGCCGTCGGCCAGCTCGTGATGGCGGTGCTGCTGCTCCTGGTCGGCGCGGAGGCGGCGCTCTGGTTCCTCGTGCTCATCGCCATCGTCACCGGCGTCCCGCAGGGGCTGGTGAACCTCGCCATCCAGAACACGCTCTACCACCAGGCCGACCCGGCCCGGATGGGCGCGACCTCGGGGCTGCTGCGCACCTTCATGTACCTGGGCGCGATGCTCGCCTCGGCGGCGACCGGAGCCTTCTTCCACACGACCGCCGACACGTCCGGCCTGCACGACCTGGCCTGGTTCATGCTGGGGGCGAGCGCCGTGTTCCTCGTGATCACCCTCGTGGACCGCTCCCTCCGCCGGGTGGATCGGCTCGCGACCGGGGTCGCCGAGGGGTGACAGCGGAGGCGGCCGGAGCGCACCGACTCCGCCACCGGCCGGGCATCGCCGCGCCGTAGAATCCTCACGTGTCCGAGGACGTCCCGGTGCTGAGCGAACCGCTCTTCGAGGTGTTCGCGAGCGGAAGCTGGATCTTCCTGCCCGCCGAGCCCGCGCGCGGCGTCGCGACCGAGCTGGAGGCCGAGATCCTCGACGAGCAGTTCTCCTGGTGCGAGAACCCCCACCTCGGCGAAGGCTCCGGGCTGCTCGTCCTCACTTCCGCCATGAACGGCTGGATGCTGCTGCACGGCGCCACTGAGACGGTCGGCTGGGCCGCCGGCCTCCTCAGCGAGCAGCGCGACCTCTACCGGGCGACGATCGACGTGCGGCTGCCGGCGATGAGCTGGAGCTTCCTGGAGCGCGGAGCGGCGACTCGCTCGGTCTCGGTCGAGCTGGGCGACGACGGCGACCTGGTCACCCGCACCTCCGGCCATCCGCTCCCGTTCGAGTCGGACGGAGTGGACCTCCCCGGCACGGGCACCGGGTACGACGCCTTCTTCTACCCGGTCGCCATCCTCGGCGAGCACGGCGTCACCCTGCGCGACCTGGAGGACGCTCTCGACCGGCCGAGCGTCACGCTGCGGGTGCGCTGACCCGGTAGCGCAGCATCACGGTCCCGGAGCGGAAGGCGTGCTCCTCCTGCAACTCGAGGTGGAGCATGAGATCGGTCGGCAGCGCGGCCGTGCCCCCACCCACGGACACCGGAACGAGATAGAGGACGACCTCGTCGACCAATCCCGCGCGGAAGGCCTCCGCGGCGAGGGTCGGGCCGCCGATGGAGACGTCCCCGGGCGCGGCCTCCACCAGCGCACGGACGGCAGCCGGATCGAATACGGACTCGACGGCCGTGCGCGGCGTCGTCACGCCGGTGAGGGACGACGAGTACACGACCTTGTCGGCGTCGCGCCAGATGTCCGCGTACTCGCGGATCACGCCGGGTGCGTCCGCGCCGCCCATGTCCTGCCAGACGCGCATGGTCTCGAACATGCGACGGCCGTAGAGGTAGGTGCCGATTCCGCGCTCGCGGGCGTTGACGGCAGCGTGCACCTCCTCGTCGGGCGCAGCCCAATCGAACGAGCCGGAGGTGTCGACGGTGTAGCCGTCCAGGGACGCGAGGGCCGAGAAGACGAGGGACATGGGGCGACTCTAGGCCCGCGGTGGAGCTCAAGGGTAGCGCGGAGCGATGCCGCGACCCCAGCGCCGAGGGAGCCTGCGACCGAGGTTGACGTCAGTGCGGAAGGAGCACGGCCAGCGCCCGCAGCTCGTTCCCGAAGATCAGCGGCACGATCACGTCGAGCACGAGTCCGATCACGAGAATCAGCGACGCGGCGCCGGCCGCGAGGATGACCAGCGCGGAGAGCAGCCTGAGATAGGCGTTGTCCGCCGCAACCGCGAGCGTTCCCCGTGCTCGCACCAGGCCCCCCTGGTGTTGGCGGTGCTCCAGCGTGGTCATCGTCTCCCCTCCTCCTCGGCCGGCCCCTCGTCCGGCTGATGGGTGGCCGCCCGCCGGGCGACCGGCCACGACATCAAGTCAAGCGGGGGAGGGCGTGCCGGACATCGGCCGATGGTCGGGAGGGGGTCATCCCGCGGGATGATCTGCGGCCACCGTGCAGCCGTACCCGGTGTCCGGCGGGCCGGGCACGTCGCCGGTCGCCGACGCGAGGCGCCGGGCCAGTTGCTCGCGGCGGGCCTCCAGGACCGCGATCGCGGCCTCCACCTCGGCGAGGCCGTCCAGGTATGCGGCGACGGAGGCGGGGCACTCGTCGCTGCGGGCGTGGCCGGAGCCCAGACACGCGATGAACGGCGCCGCCTTGCCCGGCGGGATGCCGGTGGCGGAGAGTTCGCGGATCTCCCGGACCGCGCGGAGCTGCGCGTCGTCGTAGTCGCGGTAGCCGTTCGGCAGCCGCTGGGGCGCGACCAGCCCGAGACGCTCGTAGTAGCGCACGGCCTTCACCGTCACGCCGGCCCGTCCGGCCAGCTCGCCGATCTGCATGTTCCACCTCGCGGAGCCGGGATGTTCGCTCCGCCGTCAGCGTAAACCCTGACCCCCGGGTCATGGTCGAATCGCGTTACACTATTAGTTAGTACCCTAACTATCAGTCAGGAGAGAGTCATAATGTCCGGTCGCTTCGCGCAGTGGTATGCGCGCTGGAACGCCAAGTTGATCCGCGTGGCCGGTCCCGCGCAGCTCGGCGCCGGGCATCCCGAGGGCCCCGACCTCCGGTCTCCAGCGGCGCCGTGCCCGATCTGCGGGCGGCCGATGACCGAGCACTCCGTGCTGCGGCCCGAGGGCCAGCGCGACGCCAGCCGGCTGGTCTGCCCTGTCGCGGCCTGAAGGGCGAGCGTAACGCTCAGGACTCCCGGACAGCTGCCGCGATGATCGCGCGCAGGCTCTCCCGCAGGTTCAGGATGTCGTCCATCGGCAGGCCGAGGCGCGCGATGATCCGCGGCGGGATCTTCTCCGCCTCGGCGCGCAGCTCCCGTCCGGCGCGCGTGAGGGTGACGTCCAGCGTGCGCTCGTCGACGACGCTCCTCCGGCGCTCGACGTAGCCGTTCGCCTCCAGCCGCTTCAGCAGCGGGGAGAGGGTGGCCGGCTCGAGCTGAAGCGCGTCGCTCAGCTCCTTCACCGACTGCGGCTCGCGTTCCCAGAGCGCGAGCATCACGAGGTACTGCGGGTGGGTCAGGTTGAGCGGCTCCAGCACAGGCCGGTACAGGGCGATCACGCTGCGCGCGGCGACGGCGAGGCCGAAGCAGACCTGATTCTCGAGGGCGAGGAGGTCTTCGGACACGTCGGTCATTCTAGGCGTCGGGCCCGCCATGCTGCCTGATCAAACGGTCTGCGTGATCACTCGGCCCGGGAGAACTCCGACGCCCGCGCAATCTGGTCCGGGGTCAGCGCGACGCCGGTGTACCGCTCGAACTGCCGCGCGGCCTGCAGGGCGATGACCTCCGCTCCGGTGATCAGCCGCTTGCCCGCGGCGCGTCCCGCCGCGACGAGCGGGGTCTCGGACGGGAACGCCACGACGTCGAACACGACGGACGCCCGCTGCACGAACGCGTCGCCGAACGCCCGCGCGGACTCATCGGCTCCGCGCATCCCGAGCGGTGTGACGTTGACGATCACGTCGAAGTCCGGCCCGGGCTCGCTCGCCGTCCAGGAGTACCCGTACTTGTCTGCCAGCGCGGTCCCGGCCTCCGCGTTGCGGGCCAGCACCGTAAGGTCGTCGAACCCGGCCCCGCGGAACGCCGCGACGACCGCCTTGGCCATGCCGCCCGACCCGCGCACGATCACGCGGGAGGAGGGATCGACCGCATGCTCGGAGAGGAGCTGTGCCACCGCCTCGTAGTCGGTGTTGGAGGCCGTGAGCAGCCCGTCCTCGTTGACGACGGTGTTGACCGACTCGATCGCCAGCGCCGACGGCTCCAGGTTGTCGACTAGCGGGATGATCGCCTCCTTGAACGGCATCGACACGGAGCAGCCGCGGAAGCCGAGCGCGCGGATGCCGCGCACCGCGCCCTCCAGGTCGTCGGTGGTGAACGCCTTGTAGACGAAGTTCAGTCCGAGCTCGTCGTACAGGAAGTTGTGGAACCGCGTGCCGATGTTGCTGGGGCGGCCGGACAGCGAGATGCAGACCTGCATGTCCTTGTTCAGGATGGGCATGGGTCCATTGTCGCAGGGAGGCTGAACACCTTCGCAGCCACGCCTGTCCAACCGTTACGTTCACAACTTGACTACAACTCAGCGATCATTCACTCTTATCGCATGACCGCCACTCAGGGTCCTCCCTCGCGTGGCGCACGCAATCCCGGGTCGCAAGGCGCGCTGAGGCACTTGAACCAGGAGCGGCTCGTCGAGTTCCTCCTCGCCAACGGACCATCCACCCAGGCTGAGCTGGCGCGCGGGACGGGACTCTCCACCGCCACCGTGTCGAACATCGTCCGCGACATGGCGGCGAAGGGCGTCGTCGAGACCTCGCCGGTGACTTCGAGCGGCCGACGCGCCCTGCTCGTGCAGCTCACGGACACCGGGGACATCGCGGTCGGCGTGGACTTCGGCCGGCGGCACGCGCGCATCGTGCTCTCCACCCTCGGCTACGAGGTGATCGCGGAGGACGAGATGGCGCTCCCGCTCGGCTACGACGTGGCGGGCGCCGTGCGGCAGGCGGCGGAGCTCCTCGACCGGATGCTCGCGGCCGGCGGCCACGACCGGCAGGCCGTTCTGGCGGTCGGGATCGGCATCCCCGGTCCCATCGACCGGCGCACGGGAACCGTGCTGCAGGGCGCCATCCTCCCGGAGTGGGTGGGAGTGCGGCTGCGCGACCTGGAGGAGGCGTTCCGGTTCCCGGTGGTCGTCGACAACGACGCGAACCTCGGCGCGCTCGCCGAGGTGACCTGGGGCGCCAACCGCGGGGTCCGCAACCTGATCTTCGTCAAGATCGGCACCGGCATCGGCGCCGGGCTGATCCTCAACGGCCTGCCGTACTACGGGTTCCTCGGGATCACGGGCGAGCTCGGCCACACCCCGGTCACCGAGCAGGGCGTGATCTGCCGGTGCGGCAACCGGGGCTGCCTGGAGACAATCGCGTCCACGAGCGTGATGATCGAAACGCTCGGGCACGGGGTCAACGCCCCGGTGAGCACGGCCGACATCCTGCGCCGCGGACGCGAGCGCGACCCGGCCGTGCTTCGTGTGGTGAGCGACGCCGGCACGGCGATCGGCCAGGCGATCGGCAGCATCGCGAACGTCATCAACCCGGAGCTTGTGCTCATC
This sequence comes from Leifsonia sp. GW821-FHT13C09, assembly GCF_058806435.1. Taxonomy (NCBI): domain Bacteria; kingdom Bacillati; phylum Actinomycetota; class Actinomycetes; order Micrococcales; family Microbacteriaceae; genus Leifsonia; species Leifsonia sp. GW821-FHT13C09. The sequence continues at coordinate 58,583 of NZ_JBXAPS010000005.1, forward strand.
GGCGGACCGCTGGTCGGACTCGGGGACGCGCTCCTGGAGCCGATCCGGCGCGGCATCCAGCACAACGCCATCCCGGTGATCGCCGAGACGACCCGCGTGCGGATCTCGTCCCTCGGCGACCGCGCCGAATCCCTCGGCGCCGCCGCCCTGGTCATCCAGGGCGCCCTCGACGGCAACGAATAGCGCCGACATTCGTCACGAATGTCGCGTTTGCGCGCGCGTATCTCGACATTCGTGACGAAAGTCAGCGCGTCGTTATGTATTTGTTGTCTTCACTATTTGACGACAAGATTAGGTTTAGCGTTTACTACTTAGGCGCAACCACGCACCCGCACAGCTCGAACCAAGCCCGAACAGCACACCAAGGAGCGACGATGCCGTCGAACGCAGTCATCCTGCAGATGCGCGCCATCACCAAGGAATTCCCGGGAGTGAAGGCGCTCGAGGATGTCTCCCTCACCGTCCACGCCAACGAGATCCACGCCATCTGCGGCGAGAACGGCGCGGGCAAGTCCACGCTGATGAAGGTCCTCTCCGGGGTCTACCCGTTCGGGACTTATACGGGCGACATCGTCTACCAGGGCGAGGTCATGCGCTTCAAGGACATCAAGTCCTCCGAGCAGCGCGGCATCGTGATCATCCACCAGGAGCTCGCCCTCATCCCGGAGCTCTCGATCACCGAGAACATCTTCCTCGGCAACGAGCCCGGCCGCGGCGGCGTCATCAACTGGAACGAGGCCAAGCGCCGTGCCGTCGAGCTGCTCGCGCGCGTCGGCCTGAGCGACGACCCGGACACCCAGATCAAGAACATCGGCGTCGGCAAGCAGCAGCTCGTCGAGATCGCCAAGGCGCTCAACAAGGACGTCAAGCTCCTCATCCTGGACGAGCCGACCGCCGCGCTCAACGAGGCGGAGTCCGCCCACCTGCTCGACCTGATCGTGGGCCTCAAGCACAAGGGCGTCAGCTCCATCATCATCAGCCACAAGCTCAACGAGATCGAGAAGGTCGCCGACCAGATCACGATCATCCGGGACGGCCGCGCGATCGAGACCCTCGACGTGAAGGGCGACGGCGTGGACGAGGACCGCATCATCCGCGGGATGGTCGGCCGCACGCTCGACAGCCGCTTCCCCGACCGCACGCCGAACATCGGCGAGGTCCTGTTCGAGGTGCGGGACTGGGTCGTGCAGCACCCGCAGGTCGCGGACCGGCTCGTGGTCAAGAACTCGAGCTTCACTGTGCGCCGCGGCGAGATCGTCGGCTTCGCCGGCCTGATGGGCGCCGGCCGCACCGAGCTCGCGATGAGCGTCTTCGGCCGCTCGTACGGCACCTTCGTCTCCGGCGAGGCGTACAAGGACGGCAAGCCGATCCAGCTCCGGACCGTCTCGGAGGCGATCGACAACGGCCTCGCCTACGTCAGCGAGGACCGCAAGGTGCTCGGCCTCAACCTCCTCGACGACATCAAGCAGTCGATCGTCGCGGCCAAGCTGAAGAAGATCGCCAAGCGCGGCGTCGTGAACGACCTGCAGGAGTATGCGGTCGCGGAGGAGTACCGCAAGAGCCTCCGGATCAAGACCCCGGACGTCGACCGCGGCGTCAACACGCTGTCCGGCGGCAACCAGCAGAAGGTCGTTCTGGCCAAGTGGATGTTCACCGACCCGGACATCCTCATCCTCGACGAGCCGACGCGCGGCATCGACGTCGGCGCCAAGTACGAGATCTACGGCATCATCCAGCAACTCGCCGCGCAGGGGAAGGGCGTCATCGTCATCTCCTCCGAGCTGCCGGAGCTGCTGGGCATCTCCGACCGCATCTACACGATCTTCGAGGGGCAGATCACCAACGAGCTTCCGATCGCGGAGGCCACCCCCGAAACCCTCCTGAAAAGCATGACCTCGGCCAAGAAGAAGGCAGACCGATGACCACTCAGATCGAAGCGAAGAAGAAGTCCGGCGGAATCCGGGACCTCGGCAAGATGTTCGGCGGCGGACAGTCGACGGGACGCCAGTTCGGCATCCTGGGCGCGCTCGTCGTCATCGTCCTGCTGTTCGAGCTGCTCACCGGCGGCAAGACCCTCGACCCGGTCAACCTGATCAACCTGGTCAACCAGAACGCCTACGTGCTGGTGCTGGCGATCGGCATGGTCATGGTGATCATCGCCGGCCACATCGACCTCTCGGTCGGCTCGGTCGCCGCGGTCGTCGGCATCATCGTCGCCCAGGCGATGACGCAGTGGCACCTGCCCTGGCCGCTCGCCATCGTGCTCGGCCTGGCCGTCGGCGCCGTGATCGGAGCCTGGCAGGGCTGGTGGGTCGCCTACGTCGGCGTCCCGGCGTTCATCGTCACCCTCGCCGGCATGCTCATCTTCCGCGGCCTCAACCAGCTCATCGGAAATGCCAACACCATCCCGGTGCCGGACGGCTTCACCTTCATCGGCGGCGGCTTCCTCCCGGAGTGGGGCCCGGAGACCGGCTACAACAACTCGACCCTGCTGCTCGGCATCGTCATCGCCGTGGTCATCGCGCTCCTCGAGGTCCGCACCCGCCGCACCCAGACGAAGATGGGCTCCGAGAAGGCGCCTCTCTGGGTGAGCGTCTTCAAGGTCGTCGTGCTCGACGCCGTCGTGATCTACTTCACGTTCTTGTTCGCGGGCGGCCGGGTCGGCACGTCGTTCCCGGTCTCGGGCATCATCCTCGGCGTCCTGATCATCCTGTACTCGTTCATCACCCGGAACACGATCTTCGGTCGCCACATCTACGCGGTCGGCGGCAACTCGCACGCGGCGGAGCTGTCGGGCGTCAAGATCAAGCGCGTCAACTTCTACGTGATGATGAACATGTCCGTGCTCGCCGCGCTGGCCGGCATGATCGCCGTGGCGCGCTCGGTCTCGTCCGGTCCGCAGGACGGCCTCGGCTGGGAGCTCGACGCGATCGCCGCCGTCTTCATCGGTGGCGCCGCGGTCTCCGGCGGCATCGGCACCGTGGCCGGCTCGATCGTCGGTGGTCTCGTCATCGCCGTCCTCAACAACGGCCTCCAGCTGCTCGGCGTGACCAGCGACTGGGTGCAGATCATCAAGGGCCTCGTCCTCCTCATCGCCGTCGGCATCGACGTCTACTCGCACCGCCGCGGCGGCCCCTCGCTGATCGGACGTCTCCTCGGAGGCCGTGGCCGCCGGGAGTCCGCGGTCGACGCCGCCGGCGCCGAGCAGCCCGCCGTGCTCCCGACCTCGGACCCCGCCGAGGAGTCCTCGCGGTCGCTGACCTCCTGAACCCGCACCTCCCGAACCCTGCACCATCACAACCAGAGAAAGAGAAAAGAATGCGCAAGATCGCACTCGCGACAGTGGCTGTCGCTGCTGCCGCCGCGCTGGCCCTGTCGGGCTGCTCGAGCCGTGACGGCTCCGGCAGCGCGTCGACCGCCTCCGGCTTCGCCAAGGACGCCTCCATCGGCGTCGCGCTCCCGACCAAGACCTCGGAGAACTGGGTGCTCGCGGGCGGCCTGTTCACCGACGGCCTCAAGGCCGCCGGCTTCAAGGGCGACGTGCAGTACGCGGGCGGCTCCGGCGTCTCGGACCAGCAGTCGCAGATCCAGTCGATGATCACCAACGGCGCCAAGGTCGTCATCATCGGCGCCGTCGACGGCGGCCAGCTCGCCGCGCAGGCCAAGGCCGCGCATGACGCCGGCGCGACCGTCATCGCGTACGACCGCCTCATCCTCAACACGAAGGACGTCGACTACTACGTCGCGTACGACAACGAGAAGGTCGGCGAGCTGCAGGGCCAGGCCCTCCTCGACGGCATGAAGGCGAAGTACCCGGGCAAGACCAAGTTCAACATCGAGCTGTTCTCGGGCTCGCCCGACGACGCCAACTCGAAGGTCTTCTTCGACGGCGCCATGAAGGTCCTGCAGCCGAAGATCGCCGACGGCACGCTGAAGGTCGTCTCGGGTGAGACCGACATCAAGCAGACCGCCACCCAGGGCTGGCTGCCGGCGAACGCGCAGACCCGCATGGACACCCTCCTCGCGAAGAGCTACGGCTCGACCGAGCTGGACGGCGTCCTGTCGCCGAACGACACCCTCGCGCGTGCGATCATCACCTCGGTGAAGGGCGCGGGCAAGCCGGTCCCGATCGTCACCGGTCAGGACTCCGAGGCGCAGTCGGTCAAGTCCATCATGGCGGGCGAGCAGTACTCGACCATCAACAAGGACACCCGCAACCTGGTCAAGCAGGCCATCCAGATGGTCAAGGACCTGCAGGCGGGCAAGAAGCCGGAGACGAACGACGACAAGTCGTACAACAACGGCGTCAAGGTCGTCCCGGCCTACCTCCTGAAGCCGGTCATCGTCACCAAGGCGAACGCGGCGGAGGCCTACGCCAACGACCCGACCCTGGAGCCGCTGACCAAGTAGTCGGCGCCCCTCTCGGGCAGCTGTAGACAGAGCAGAAGGCCGGTCCCGTTCGGGACCGGCCTTCTGTGTCCCCCCTGGACAGCTCCCCCCGGGACTTCCCCCTCTGGTGGCCTTGGTCTCACGGTAGGACCGTGCGGAGGATCACGGCATCCGGGCCACCACGGATATCCGCCCCCGTGGTGGCCCGGATCGGACGGGGGTCACAGGGTGGCGAGGACCTCCGCGATGCGCGACACGTAGTCGTCGATCAGGGTGACCGCCGCGCGGCCGTCGCGCTGCAGGGTGGCCTCGCGGAGGTCGCGGGCGAACCGCTCGAGGGCGAGCGGGTCGAGGTGCCCGTGCAGCTTCCGTCCGAGCCGCCGGACCTGGGGGAGGACGTTGCCGAGCGCACGGATACGCACCGCGTTGTCCTCGATCCGGGCGAACGCGACCACGAGGTGCGCGAAGACGGTCACGAGCCGGACGGTGTCGTCGTTCGCCGCCGCCGTGGCGATCTCGGCCTGGATGTCGCCGATGAGGTCGTCGTCCTCGGCGTCCCAGAACGGCAGCCCGCGCAGCGCGGCGCCGGCCCACAGGTCGCCGGTGACCTGTACGGACTCGAGGACGCCGCGGATGTCGAACGGCGCTACGCGCGTGAAGCGGTTGCGCTCCATCTCGATCAGTCCCTGCTCGGCGAGGCGGTCGAGCGCGTGGCGGATGGGGGTGCGGGAGATCCCCAGCCAGTCGACGAGGTCGGCGTCACGGAGGCGCTCGCCGGGCTCGAGCGTCCCCGCCATGATGGCGGCTTCGATGCGGACGTAGGCCTCTTCGGAGAGGGAGATCCGGGCGACGTGGTCGGTGGGCATGGGCATGGTCGGGTGCTCCTGGGTCGTGGACGAACGGGGGGGTGGAACGAGCAGTTTGCTCTGGTCAGATGCTTCCTGGTAATCTATAAATATACCAGAGCAGTAACCGAGTTCACGAAACGAGCCCCCATGACACTCGAAGAACTCCGCGCGCGCTTTCCTTCGCTCGCGGCCGACCGGCGCCTCCTACGCAATGACGTCTATGAGGTCCTCCTCGCCGGCATCCTCACCGGAGACCTCGCACCGGGCGAGCGCCTCAAAGACGGAGAGCTCACCGATGCCCTCCGCGTCTCGCGCACCCCGGTGCGCGAGGCGATCGGCCGGCTGCAGCAGGTCGGGCTGATCCGCACGGCTCCCAACCGCTACACGCTGGTGTCGCCGATGGAGGTCCGCGAGATCGTGGACGTCATCGGCGTGCTGCGGCTCCTGCTGCCTCCGGCGATCCGCCACGCCCTCGCGGGGGTGGACGTGGACACGGAGCTGGAGCTGACGGTCCTGGCCGAGCGGCTCGAGCGCGAGCCGGAAGGAGCGGCGAACGACACCACCCCGGTCGACGCGTTCCAGCGGTCGGCCGCGGCCATCCTGGCCGTGATCCCCGACCGCGTGCTCGCGGAGACGATCGACAACCTCATCCCGCGCTTCGTCCGCTTCATCGCGCTTACGGACGAGGGTTCGGCGGCGGTGTCGCGTGAGCGCGTCCACGACTTCGCCCGGGCGGTCGTCCAGGGCGACGAGAAGGCGATCGCCATCCTCGACGAGACGCTCCTGGAGCTCTCCGAGATGCTCAGCCCGCGCGTCGGCGGAGCCCGCTGAGCACGGCCGCCGGGAACACGAGCAGCAGGAGCACCAGCACCAGCAGGATCCCGGCGCCCGCCACGATCGCCGCGGTGAGGCCCAGCGTCACATCGAACACGAAGAACACCACGCCGGAGGTCAGCAGGGCCACCAGGCCGAGCGTGATCTTCAGCAATCGATTCGCGATCGACACGGACTGTGTCTTCTCGTGATGCCGGAAGAGCTGGCGGTGCAGCGCGACGGGTGCGAGCCCGAGCGCGGTGCTGCCTGCCGCGAGCACGACGAGCACCAGGTAGAAGCCCACCTGGAACGCGTCCAGGGTGCTGAACCGCTGCTGGAACGCGATCGCGAGCAGGAAGCCGCTGATGAGCTGGGTGCCCGTCTGGGTCACCCGGACCTCCTGCAGGATCTCGTTCCAGTTGCGGTCGGCGCGCTCCGTCGCGGACTCCGTGCGGCCGTCCTCCGGGTCGACGTCGTTCCCGTCGACGTCGTCCGCGTCGACGTCGTGCGAGTCGACGTCGTTCGAGTCCCGGGCGTGCGGGTCCGGCAGCTGGCTCATCGCTCCATCGTCGTCCGGGGAGGGGAAGCGCGCAACGGGCGCGCCCCCTGGGCTGCCAGCGCCGCGCGGTAGAACCGCACGAGTTCGGCGGGGCTCGGTCGCTTCGCCGCCATCGTCGCCGCGTCCGACCTCCGCGCGGCCATGTGGTGCCGCCACGACTCGGCGGCGCAGCGATGGTCCCAGGCGACGGCCGCGGCGGCCTCCAGGGTGCGGCACCAGCCGATCAGCTCTCGCCCTTCCGAGCCCGGCGCCCAGGTGACGACGCGATACCAGACGTCCGGCCGGTTCAGGTCGCCGAAGGCGAATCGCCGGATGACCGCGTACGGTGTCCCGAGCGCGCCCTGGCTCAGCACCCATTCCGAGGGCTGGGCGTTCGCCACGGGATGCCAGGATGCGGTCACGACAGAACGTTAGAGACGGCCGCCGACACCGCTCTGCCGGCTGCGCCGCGCAGGCTCAGGTCAGGAGCCGGATGAGCGCGGCGACCAGCGCCGCAGCAGGCACCACCACGATGAACGGCACGCGCAGCGCGTAGAGCCCCGCGGCGATGGCGACCGCCGGGAGCCGCGCGTCCAGGTGCAGCGACTGTCCGGCGCCGAAGGTCTGCACGCAGATCAGCGCCGCGAGCAGCGCGGCCGTCAGGAGGTCGCTCGTCCGCGCGACGACGGGATGGTCGAGGGCCTTGGGCGGGACCAGCCAGCCCGCGGCCTTCAGCGCGAGCACGGCGATCGAGCCGAGCAGGATGATGTTCCAGGTCGTCACGGCTCGACCTCCCGCTCCATCGGGATCGGGTCGGGGTGCGGCCGGTCGTCGCCGCGGCCGAACAGGTTGAGCACGCCGAACACGATCGCGACGACCGCAGCGGCGAGCACGGGCAGGCCCGGCATGAGGAAGGGCGTCAGCAGGGTCGCGACGAAGCCGGCCGCGACCGCGACGGCCTGCGTCTGGCGCGCCCTCAGCCGCGGCCAGAGGAGGCCGAGGAAGGCCGCGGCCGCCGCCGCGTCGAGGCCGTACGCCTTCACGTCGCCGATCAGGTTGCCGAGGAGCGCCCCGGCGAGCGTCATCAGGTTCCAGCCGAGGTAGACGACGAGGCCGGTCACCCAGAACCCGATGCGCTGCGCGCGCGGCTCGGTCTGGGCGGTCGCGACGGCCGTGGACTCGTCGATGGTGAGCTGCGTGGCCGCCGCGCGGCGCCAGAATCCCGGCCCGATGATGCGCGACAGGCGCAGTGCGTAGAAGGAGTTCCGGACGCCGAGGAGGGCGGCCGAGGCGATGGCGGTGCCGCCCGCGGCGACGCCGCCCGACGCGAGCACGCCGATGAGGGCGAACTGCGAGCCGCCGCTGAACATCACGAGGCTGAGGACGCACGCCTGCCAGACGTCGAGACCGGACGCGGTCGCCAGCGCGCCGAAGGAGATGCCGTACAGCGCTGTTGCGAGGCCGACCGCCCAGCCGGAGCGGGCGGCCGTGCGTTCCTGTGCGGTTCGCTCGTGTGCGGTGCGCGCGTGTGCAGTGCGGGGGCGGCGTGCCATCCTGTCGAGACTAGCGGCCGTACCCGGCCTACTCGGCGGCGCCGGCGCCCGGCCGGAACAGGCGGGCCACGACGTCCTCGGCCGTCGTGTCGTCCAGGGTCCACGGCTGGAAGATGACGCGGTAGATGATCGGGGCGATGACGACGTCCATCACCTCGTCTTCGGTGACCGGGGTCTCCGGGTACCGTGCCAGCAGCATCGCGGCCTCGGTGCGCCGGTTGCGGAGGCAGTCGGAAGTGCGCTCGCCCGCCGCGCTCGCGCCGCCGCGCAGCAGTGCCGCGTTCACGGGCTTGCGGAAGTGCGCGACGATCCCGCGCGCCCAGTCGGTGAGGTCGTCGCGCAGGTCTCCGCGCTCGGCGAGCGGCCGCTCAGGGTCGAGGTGATACGTGGCGATGTCGTTGATGAGCGTCGGGAGGTCGCCCCAGCGCCGGTAGATGCTGGTCGGGTTGACGCCGGCGCGCTCGGCGACCATCGGGACGGTCACGCGCTCGGGGCCCTTCTCGCGGACGAGTTCCTCGACGGCGGTGCGCACGCTGTGGATGACCGCGGCGCTGCGTCCGCCCGTCCGCTTCGACGGTGTGGTCGTAGTCATGGGAATAGCTTAAAGCAAAAATCGTTGCTTTTTATCACACCCCGCACTATAGTCCGTTAAAGCAATCAAATTTGCTTTTAGGAGGCCGAGATGTCCACTCCAGGGGAGAGCTGCCCGACCCTCGCCCGACCGGCGATCGCGACCGGCTCGGTCGCCGTGACCGCGCCCCGGCGGCGCTCGCTGCGGCTGCGCCCGACCGCCGCGTTCGCCGGCACCGCCCTGGCGTTCGTCGCCGTGGCGCTCGCGGTCGGCGCGCCCAGCCCGCTGTTCGTCCTGTACCAGCAGGAGTGGGGCTTCCCGTCCTGGCTGCTCACGGTCGCCTTCGCGATCTACGCCGTGACCCTGCTGATCACGCTGCTCGTCGCCGGCTCGCTGTCGGACCACATCGGTCGGCGTCCCGTGCTGGTCGGCGCGCTCGCGCTCCAGGTGGCGGCGATGCTGATGTTCCTGTTCTCGAAGGACATCGGCTCGATCATCGCCGCGCGCTCGGTGCAGGGCGTGGCCACCGGCGCGGCGATGAGCACCTTCACCGCGTCCCTGGTCGAGCTCGCCCCCGAGCGGCAGAAGAAGCTCGGCGCGACGATCGGCTCCACGGCTCCTGTCGGCGGGATCGCGCTCGGCGCGTTCTTCACCGGCTTGGCCGTGCAGTTCACGGCGCAGCCGACGACGCTCGTCTTCGTGACGCTGGCGCTGCTGTTCGTGGCGGGCATCCTCGTGGTGCTCGCGTCGCCGGAGACCGTGACCGCCCGTCCGGGCGCGCGGCGCTCGCTGACGCCGCGGCTGTTCATCCCGCGTGCCGCCCGCGGCGAGTTCGTCGGCGCGCTGCCGCTGTTCCTCGCGACCTGGATGCTCGCCGGGCTGTTCATCGGGCTGTCGCCGTCGATCCTGCACGGCGTCTTCCACCTGGACTCCGGCATCCTGAACGGCGCCATCGTCGCCGTGCCGCCCGCGGTCGGCGCCGTCGCCGGGTTGCTGCTGACCCGCGCCCCGGCTCGCACGACGACCGTCTGGGCGATGGCGGCGATCATGGCCGGGATCGCGCTGACCGCGATCGGGATCGCCGCCGGGCTCCTGCCCGTGCTGTTCGCCGGCGCGGTCGTCGCGGGGGCGGGCTTCGGCGCCGGGTTCTCGGCGATGCTGCGGATCATCGCCCCGCTCGCGCCGAACGACCAGCGCGCGGAGCTGTTCGCCGGGGTCTTCCTGGTGAGCTACCTCGCCTACGGCGTCCCCGCGCTGGCCGCGGGCGAGCTGATCGGCGTCGTCGGTCTGCTGCCCACGGCCCTCGGTTACGCGGCGGCCATCGCCGTCGCGGCCGCGGTCGCGATGGTCGTGCAGATCGTGCGGCTGGCGCGCGGCGTGCGCGCCGAGGGTGCCGCCTCCGCCGAGTCCGTCGTCACGCCACGTCGATGAGGACCTTGCCCACGGCGCCGTCCTTCACGGCGTCGTGGGCGGCGGCCGTCTCCTCCAGCGGGAAGCGTGTGATCGGGAGGCCGTGCTCGGCTCCCACCGGCAGCGCGCCGGCTGCGACCGCCGCCGACACCGCGCGCACGGCCGCCGCCTTGGCCTCCGGCGTGACCGTGTACGTGAGCACGAACTGCCAGCGCAGGTTCTTCTGCATCGACGGGCGGATCGGAATCGTCACCTCGGTCGAGCCGGGAGCGTCGGCGTAGGCGGAGATCGTGGCGCCCCGGGCCGCGACCTTCGTGTCGAGCTCGGCGTTGGCGCTGGCGTTGACCTCCACCACGATGTCGACGCCGCGCGGCGCGAGCGCTCCGATCGCCTCGGCTGTGTCCGGCTCACGGTAGTTGACGACGTGGTGGGCTCCCGCGGCGCGGGCGAGCTCGGCCTTGTCGTGGCTGCTGACGGTGGCGATCACCGTGGCGCCCGCCCACACGGCGAGCTGGATAGCCGCGTGGCCCACGGCTCCCGCGCCTCCCGCGACGAGCACGGTGCGGCCGTCGAGCGAGCCCGGCGCGAGCTCGGCCGGCGCGCTCTCGTACGCCGTGAGAGCCCGGTGCGCGGTGAGCGCGGGGATGCCGAGCGACGCGCCGACGTCGAAGCTCACGCCGTCCGGAAGGGGAACGACCTGCGCCTCCGGGAGGACGACCAGCTCCTGAGCCGTCCCGTCCGGCCGCTGGTAGGCGGCGTCCCACACCCACACCCGGTCACCCGGGCGCACCGACGTGACGCCAGCGCCGACCTCGTCGACCACTCCGGCGCCGTCCTGGTTCGGGACCTGCGGCCGGGGGAGGTCCGCCGGGCCGCTGCCCTGGCGCGCCTTCCAGTCGGTCGGGTTGACCCCGGAGACGTGGATGCGGACGCGCACCTCGCCGTCGCCGGGGTGCGGCTCGGCACGCTCGCCGAGGACGAGGACATCGGAGTCGCCGGTGGTGGTGTAGCTGACAGCCTTCATGGCTCAAGCCAACCACGGGACGGCGGCCGCCGTCAGCCCGCGGAGCACGCTCCCGAACTGATCGGCGCCGAGCCGACCGAGCCGAGCACCGGGCGCAACTCGTCCAGGGTCAGGGCATAGCCGGTCTCCGGGTCGACAGTGGACCGGGCGAAGACGACGCCGACGACGTTGCCCGCCGAGTCGAGCAGCGGACCGCCGGAGTTGCCGGGGCGGATGGTGCCGCGCAACGAGTAGATCTGCCGCTCCACCGAGCCGCTCTGGTAGATGTCCGTCCCGCGGGCGGTGAGCTGGTCGCGGACGCGCTGCGGGCTGATGGTGAACGGCCCGTCGCCGGGATAGCCGGCGGCGTAGGCCTGGTCGCCCGAGCCGAGGTTCTGGCCGAGGTGCAGCGCAGACGCGCGCAGGTCGGTGACGTCGAGCACGGCCAGGTCGCGCTCCGGGTCGAAGGCCACCAGTGTGGCCCGGTCGACCGTCGTCCCGCCGGACTCGCGCACCACGATCGAGGACGCGCCGGCGACGACGTGCGCGTTGGTGACCACGCGGCCCTGCTGCACCACCCAGCCGCTGCCTTCGGAGTCGACGCCGCAGGCCGGCTTGGACGCCAGCACGGTGACGGTGGACTGCTGCGACGAGGCGACGGCGGCCGGGACGTTCGGGTCGGGCGCGCCGATCGTCTTGATGGACTCGCCGCCCTCGAAGACCTTCGGGAGGCCGGCGCCGGCGAGGGCGTCATCCACGGCCCCGAGCACGGTCGAGGAGGGGACCGGCGCGATGCTGTTCAGAGTGGAGACCACCTGAGACGAGTTCGCGGCCTGCACCACGGTGGCCAGGCTGGTGGCCATCGCGAAGCCGGCGACCAGCCAGACGACGACGGCCCAGGTGACGAAGCCGAGGACGGCGCCGATCAGCGAGTCCAGCCACTTGATCGGGCCGTGCCTGAGCACCTTGCCGATCACCGCCGCCGCCGCCGTCGCCAGCGCGTAGACGATTCCCGCGCAGACGACCAGCACCACTGCCGCCACGATCGAGCGCTGGCTGACACCCGTCAGTCCGGAGGCGGCCATCCAGTTCACGACCATCGGGGCGAGCAGGAGGCCGAGCGACAGCCCGACGCCGAGGCCGATGAGCGCGCCGGCGGCGCGGATGGCGCCATTGCTCCAGCCCGCCGCCATCGCGAGGACGGCGAGCACCAGCAGCACGACGTCGACCACGATCTCCACGGCTCTCACGATGCCCCACCAGGCTGGGCGCGGGCTGGGGTACAGGTGTACGGAACCGGAAACCTGTATGTGCGTGGTTATATTACGAGAGGCGCCGGGTTCCCCGACCCGAGCGCGGAGGAGGGTGCCGTGCCGAAGGGAGCGAACCTCCCGGCGATCGCCGCGTTCAACGAGACCGTGGTGCTGGACGCCGTGCGGCGCTCCGGGGGCGGTCTCAGCCGCGTGGAGCTCACCTCGGTCACCGGGTTGTCCGCCCAGACGGTGACCAACGTGACGAGGCGGTTGCTCGGCCAGGGGCTGATCCACGAAGCAGGCAAGCAGAGCGAGGGCAGCCCGGGCAAGCCGCGCACTCTGCTGCGGCTCAACCCCGCAGGGGCGTACGCCGTCGGCGTCCACCTGGACCCCACCGTCATCACGTGCGTGCTGCTCGACCTCGAAGGCGAGGTGGTCGAGCACCTGCGCCGGCCGTCGCCGCCGGACGGCGACGCGAAGGCGACCCTCGCCGTCATCCTGGACGCGATCCGCTTGCTTCTCGCGACGCCGGGCGTGGAGGCGTCGCGGGTGATCGGCGTGGGCGTCGCAGCGCCGGGGCCGATCGACGCGAACACCGGCGTCGTGGTGCGGCCGCCGCTCATCCCCGGCTGGAACGACTTCCACCTCCGCGACGAGCTCACGGCCGCGACCGGCCTCCCGTCGCTCGTCGCGAAGGACGTCATCAGCGCGGCCGTGGCCGAGCGCTGGCGCGACCCCGCGGGCGCCAGCAAGGACTATGCGTTCATCTACTACGGCACCGGCGCCGGCATCGGCCTGGTCCTCGACGGCGAGGTCTACACCGGCTCGACGGACAACGCGGGAGACGCCGGCCACGTATTGGTGGACCCGGGCGGAGCGCTGTGCGCGTGCGGCCGCCGCGGCTGCTGGGGCGAGTCGGTGCGACCGAACCGCCTGGTCATGCAGGGCCTGTGGGCGGGCGTCCTGCCGGCGCCGTCGGGCGCCTCGGTCGTCGACGGCGTGGACCTGGACCTCGACGTGGAGACGGTGGACGCCCTGTTCACCCGCCTGACGGACGCCGCCGACGCCGGCGACCCCCGTGCCGCAGCGATCATCGACCGCTCGATCCGCAACACGGCGTACTACGTGTCGAACCTCACGGCATTGCTCGACCTGGACCGGGTGGTGTTCGGCGGCCCGTCATGGGCGCGGGTGGAGCGGCGCTACCTGGCCCAGCTCGACGAGCGCCTCGCCGAGATCGACATGGGCATCCTGACGCACCCGGTGCTGCTGGAGGGGAGCGCGGTGGGGGATGACGTGGCCGCGGTGGGGGCGGCGTGCCTGGTGCTGAATGAGACGTTCTCGCCGCGGGTGGGGCTGGGGTGAAACCTCGTTTAACAGTGATTGTTCTAGTGCTAAGGTGCTAAATCTCAGAGCGACAACGGCTGTCGCTCGGAAGGAGATGACATCGTGATCACCAGAACCAACCGGGGACATGCCAGAAGTGCGCTCGCCGTGCTGCTCACCGCTGCGGCGCTCGCCCTCGCATCCGGAACGCCGGCCCAGGCCGTTCCCGACGACCGAACCGCGTCCATCCGGGGGTTCCTCGCCCGATACGGTGCGGATGAGGCCACCCAGGACCGGCTTCTCGCCGAATATCGGGGCGGCGGGGTGTGGGACTCGATGTCGAGTTCTAAGCAGCCGGTCTCGACCCGGAGCTACACCGAGACGGACGGCGCTTACACGGTCGGCACCTACCCCGATGGGTCGATCGCGGTGACCAGGTTCGAAGTGCCCGATCCCACGGCGTCGGACCGCACGCGGGGAATCAGCGGCTGCGGCGTGAGCGGCAAGGTCTACACCAATTGCAGGATCGACATGTGGGTCGGCGCGGTTCAGCTGGCCTTTCGTGCCTCGTACAACCTCGGCACGAACCAGGTCACGAACGCCTATGGAGCCGAGTACACGATCCTCGGCGCGTGCGGCGCCTCGTCCAGTATCACCAGGCCGGCCGGCAACATCGCCCGACTGAATGTCCCGGCGCAGATGTGCGTCCTCCCGTATTCGACCGTCTATTGGTTGCAGCTCACCGTCAGCGGCGGGTCCGCTCAGGTCAGCTGGAACGACCACTGAAGGGGCGACGTGATCCTCTGGAACACCTTCGTCGCGCTCGGTTTCGCATTGACTGTCGGCGTGATCGTGCTTGCGGCGATCTGGGTTCGCCGTATGACGCGGAAGTAGCCATCGCACAGTACCGGCCCCGGCCCACCGCCCCCTGGTGGGCCGGGGCTGCGCCATTCCACCCCCACCCGAGGGCAGACCCCCGATTTCCCACACCCTCTTTACTTGTAAATCAATTTGATTTATAAATTACGAAGAGTCCGCGGCATGGGAGCCGGTGGACCCCAATGCAAAGGAGCATCGATGAAGCGAAGCAGGGTAGTGGTCGCCGCAGTCGCCGCCGCCGCACTCGTCGCACTGGCGGGCTGTTCGTCGTCGTCCGGGGGTGGGGACGGCAAGACCATCAAGGTCGCCTTCCAGGACTTCGGGTCGGACATCATGGCCAATTTCATGAACAAGGCCAAGACCGACTTCGAGAAGGCCAACCCGGGCACCAAGGTGAACCTGGTGCCCATCAAGGCAGCCGAGAACGACTACTACACCAAGCTCGCGCTGATGAACCGGGCCGCCACCACCGCGCCCGACGTCATGAGCGAGGACACCTTCCTCATCCGCGCGGACGCCCAGGCCGGGTATCTGGCGCCGCTCGACTCGTACGTCTCCAAGTGGTCCGACTGGTCCAACTTCTTCGACAACGCGAAGGACGCGGGCAAGGGCGACGACGGCAAGGTGTACGGCATCCCCACCGGAACCGACACCCGCGGGCTCTGGTACAACAAGCAGATCTTCGCCAAGGCCGGGATTCCCACGCCGTGGCAGCCGAAGACCTGGGACGACGTCATCAGCGCGGCCAAGAAGATCAAGGCCGCCGACCCCGGCGTCATCCCGCTCAACATCTTCTCCGGCAAGGCCGCCGGTGAGGCGAGCTCGATGCAGGGCTTCGAGATGCTGCTGTACGGCGCGAACGAGAAGGGGCTCTACGACGACTCGACGTCCAAGTGGATCACCGGTTCGAAGGCGTTCACCGACTCGCTCGAGGTGATCAAGCAGGTCTACCAGGGCGGCCTCGGCCCGAGCCCGGAGATCACCAGCGACACCAACTACCAGAACACCGTCAACAACGAGCTGGTGCCGCAGGGCAAGCTGGCCATCAACCTCGACGGCTCCTGGGCCTCCAACGCCTGGCTGCCGACCGGCGCCACCCCGTGGGCCGACTGGGACAAGGTGATGGGCACGGCCAAGATGCCGACGCAGAACGGCGGCGCCCCGGGCTCCGTCAGCCTCTCCGGCGGCTGGACGTTCTCGATGGGCTCGAAGAGCTCGGCGAAGGACACAGCGTGGAAGTTCATCACCTTCGTGACGGACAAGCAGCGCTCGCTCGAGTACAACATCAACACCGCGGGCATCCCGGTGCGCAAGGACGTCGCCAACGACGAGAAGTACAAGACGTCGAATCCGACGTCGGAGTTCTTCTCCTCGCTGGTCGCGGTCACCAAGTTCCGCCCCGCCACCCCGGACTACCCGAAGATCTCCAACGGCATCCAGGTGGCGATGGAGTCGGTGATGACCGGGCAGGCCACCCCGGCCCAGGCCGCCAAGACCTACGACGACTCGGTCGTGGGCATCGTCGGCAAGGGCAAGACGGAGTCCAAGTAACGTGACCTCCACTCTGGATGCCATCGGCTCCGACGCGCGCGGCCGGACCACTCCGGTTCGGCCGCCGCGCGGTCCGAAGACACGTTCGCGCGCACACGCCCGGCGCTCGGTCGCCCGGGCTGTCCCCCTCGTCCCGGCGATCGGCCTGCTGGTCGTCTTCCTGGTCGGGCCGATCCTGTCGTCGTTCTACGGCTCCTTCACCAACATGTCGCTCACCGGCTCCTCGGCCGCGTCGGCGGAGTGGGTGGGGCTGCAGAACTACATCGACCTCTTCAAGAGCCCGGACTTCCCGGTCTCTGTGTGGCTGACGCTGGTGTTCCTGATCGGCTCGGCGGTCATCGGCCAGAACATCGTCGGCATGGTGCTCGCCCTGCTGATGCGCAGTGGCAGCCGCTGGGTCGGCGCCCTCGTCTCCACCTTCGTGGTCGGCGCCTGGGTGCTGCCGGAGATCGTGGCGGCGTTCGCGTCGTACGCGTTCTTCAGCCAGCACGGCACGCTCAACGCCATGCTCGGCGCCTTCGGGATCGTCGGCCCCTCGTGGCTGTTCGCCTTCCCGATGCTGTCGGTGATCCTCGCCAACACCTGGCGTGGTGCGGCCTTCTCGATGCTGGTCTACTCGGCCGCGCTGCAGGAGGTGCCCCCGGAGATCACCGAGGCGGCGGAGGTGGACGGCGCCAACGGGGCGAAGCGGTTCTTCCTCGTGACGCTGCCGATGATCCGGCGCAGCATCTCCACGAACCTCATGCTGATCACGCTGCAGACGCTCTCCGTCTTCACGCTCATCTACGTGATGACCGGCGGCGGCCCGGGCAACAAGAGCATGACGCTGCCGGTGCTGGCCTACCAGGAGGCGTTCAAGTTCTCCGAGCTCGGCTACGGCACCGCAATCGCGACCATCCTGCTGCTCGTCGGGGCGGTCTTCGCGATCGTCTACGTGCGGGCCCTCAAGACCGAGGTGGACTGATGAAGCTCTCGTCGCCGAACGGCATCGCCCTCAAGTGGACGGCCAACATCCTGCTGCTGCTGATCGGGATGGTCTTCGTGCTGCCCCTGGTGTGGGTGGTGCTCGCATCGTTCGACGGCAGCGCGACCCTCTCGGTCGCGTGGCCGAAGCAGTGGACGCTGGAGAACTTCCAGAAGGTGCTCACGCCCGAGCTGGCGTTCGTTCCGCTGTGGAACAGCCTCCTGCTGTCCGCCGGCTGCGCCGTCCTGACCGTGATCATCGCGGTGCTGGCCGCCTACCCGCTCTCGCGCTACCGCAACCGGTTCAACCGGCCGTTCCTCTATGCCATCCTGTTCGGGACCTGCCTGCCGATCACCGCCATGATGGTGCCGGTCTACAGCCTGTTCGTGTCGCTCAA
This sequence comes from Leifsonia sp. GW821-FHT13C09, assembly GCF_058806435.1. Lineage (NCBI taxonomy): Bacteria > Bacillati > Actinomycetota > Actinomycetes > Micrococcales > Microbacteriaceae > Leifsonia > Leifsonia sp. GW821-FHT13C09. The sequence goes on from NZ_JBXAPS010000005.1 coordinate 76,078, forward strand.
CCTGATCGACTCGCTCGGTGGGACGATCCTGTTCATGGCGGCGTCATCGCTCCCCATGGCCATCTGGATGACGAAGAACTTCGTCGACTCGGTGCCGATCTCTCTGGAGGAGGCGGCCTGGGTGGACGGCGCGTCGAGCATGAAGACCCTCTGGACCGTCGTCGTCCCGCTCGTGCGGCCGGGCATCGCGGTGGTGTTCATCTACGTGTTCGTCGCGGCCTGGGGCAACTTCTTCGTCCCGTTCGTGCTGCTGCTCAGCCCCGGGAACCAGCCGGCGGCCGTGAGCATCTTCACGTTCTTCGGGCAGTACGGCGCCGTCGCGTACGGCCAGCTCGCCGCCTACTCGCTCATCTACTCCGTGCCCGTCATCGCGCTCTACGTGATCGTCTCCCGTGCGCTGGGCGGCTCGTCCGCGCTCGCCGGGGCCGTCAAGGGCTAGCCGTACCTCTTATATAGAAGGAGTCCTCCTTGTACCAGCAGAACCAGCTCGCCGAGTTGCGGGTCGACCGTTTCGTGCGCGAGCGCCTGACGCCCGCCCTCGAGCGGGCATCCGTCCCGGTGACCGTGGAGGCGTGGGAGGTGCCGGACGAGCCGGTGCCGTTCGCGCAGGCGGTGGAGGGCGCGTTCGAGCCCTTCGCCGTCGGACGGCCGTGGGGGCGGCCGTGGGGCACGGTCTGGTTCCGCGTGACCGGGACGGTCCCGGCCGAGTGGGAGGCCGCACCCGACGACGTCGAGCTGGTCGTCGACCTCGGGTTCACGGCCGGCCAGGTCGGGTTCCAGGCGGAGGGCCTGGTCTGGGCGACGGACGGCACGATCGTGAAGGCGCTGGAGCCCCTCAACAACTATGTGCGGCTGCAGGCGGCGCCGGGGGAGTCATTCACGCTGTTCGTGGAGGCGGCCTCCAACCCGGACGTGGGGTCGGACTGGTCGTTCCGGCCGACGCCGGTCGGCCGGAAGTCGACCGCGTCGCCGGACCCCATCTACACGCTGCGGCGGGTCGACGTCGTCCACCGCGACCGGGAGGTGTGGGAACTGATCCAGGACATCTTCACCGTCCGGACCCTCGCGGCCGAGCTCCCCGCCGCCTCTCCGCGCCGGGCCGCGCTGTTCACAGCGCTGGAGGACGCGGTGACGGCGGTCGACCCGTTCGACGTCGGTGCGACCGCGGCGGCCGGCCGCGCCGCGCTCGCGGGGGTGCTGGCTTCGCCCGCGGCAGCGACCGCCCACCGGGTGTTCGCGGTCGGTCATGCCCACATCGACTCCGCCTGGCTGTGGCCGGTGCGCGAGACCATCCGCAAGTGCGCGCGCACGTTCTCCAACGTCCTCGACCTCATGGACCAGGACCCGGAGTTCGTCTTCGCGTGCTCGTCGGCGCAGCAGTTCGCGTGGATGCAGCGCTTCTACCCCGAGCTGTTCGAGCGCATCCGCGTGCGCGTCGCCGAGGGCCGCTTCGTGCCGGTCGGCGGGATGTGGGTGGAGTCGGACACCAACATGCCCGGCTCGGAGGCGATGGCCCGCCAGTTCGTGGAGGGCAAGCGGTTCTTCCTGGAGGAGCTCGGCTGCGAGCCCCGCGAGGTCTGGCTGCCCGACTCGTTCGGCTACTCGGGCGCACTCCCGCAGATCGCGCGCGAGGCCGGGATGGACCACTTCCTCACCCAGAAGATCTCCTGGAACGAGACCAACAAGTTCCCGCACCACACGTTCGAGTGGGAAGGGATCGACGGCACGCGGATCTTCACGCATTTCCCGCCCGTCGACACGTACAACTCGATCCTCTCCGGGGGTGAGCTGGCGCACGCCGAGCAGAACTTCGCCGACAAGGGCCGCGCGAACACCTCGCTTGTGCCGTTCGGCTTCGGCGACGGCGGCGGAGGGCCGACCCGCGAAATGGTCGCCGCGGCCGCACGCACGGCCGACCTGGAAGGCTCGCCGACCGTCCGGGTCGCGCCGCCCGCGGAGTTCTTCGCCGCGGCGCGCGCCGAGTTCGATCCGGCGCCGGTCTGGGCGGGGGAGCTCTACCTGGAGTTCCACCGCGGTACCTACACGTCGCAGGCGCGCACGAAGCAGGGCAACCGCCGCAGCGAGGCGCTGCTGCACGAGGCCGAGCTGTGGGCGGCGACCGCGGCCGTGCGGACCGGCGCGGCCTACCCGGCGGAGGAACTCCGGGAGGCCTGGCGGACGGTGCTGCTGCAGCAGTTCCACGACATCCTGCCCGGGTCGTCCATCGGCTGGGTGCACGACCAGGCGGTCGAGAACTACGCCGAGGTGGCGCGCAGCCTGGAGGACGTGATCGGGAGGTCGCTGGCGGCGCTCGCCGCGGGTTCGACCGAGGGCGGCGCAGTGGCGAACGCCTCGCCGTACACCGTCGACGGGATCGCGCCCGGCGGCGCCGGCGTCCCGGCCCGCGGCTCCGACGCCCGCGTCGAGCGCGACGGTGACCGCTTCCGGCTGATCAACGACCGGATCTCGGTCGCGGTCGACGCCGAGGGCCTCATCCCGTCGATCGTGGACCTCTCGACCGGCCGGGAGGTCGTCCCCGCCGGCACGCGCGCCAACCTCCTCCAGCTCTTCCGGGACACCCCCACGCAGTGGGACGCCTGGGATGTCGACATCGAGTACCGGCTCGCGGGCGAGGACCTCACGGCCGTCGAGTCCCTCGAGGTCGCCGTCGAGACCCCGGAGGCGGTGTCGCTGCGCCTCGTGCGCCGCTTCGGTGCCTCCACCGTGACCCAGACGCTGACCCTCGCCGCCGGATCGGCCGCGCTCGACATCGAGACCCACGTCGACTGGCACGAGCGGCAGCGGATGCTGAAGCTCGGGTTCCCGGTCGACGTGCACACGACGTCGGCGCGATCGGAGATCCAGTTCGGGCACATCGACCGGCCAACGCACACCAACACCAGCTGGGACGTCGCCCGGTTCGAGACCAGCGCGCACCGCTGGGTGCACGTGGCGGAGCCGGGCTTCGGCGTCGGCGTCGCCAACGACGCGACCTACGGCCACGACATCACCCGGCACGAGCGCGACGGCGGCGGCACCTACTCGCTCGTCCGCCAGACCCTCCTGCGCGCGCCGCTCTTCCCGGACCCCGAGGCCGACCAGGGCGAGCACACCCTCCGCAGCGCCCTCGTCGTCGGCGGCGTGGACGCGGCGATCGAGACGGGATACCGGCTCAACCTGCCGCCGCGCCCGGCCGCGGTCGCGGTCGAGCCGCTCGTCGCCTCCTCGTCGGCGGCCGTCGTGGTCGAGACCGTGAAGCTCGCCGAGGACGGCTCGGGCGACGTGGTCGTCCGGTTGTACGAGGCGCACGGCTCGCGCGCCGCCACAACGCTCGCGGTCGGCTTCCCGTACGAGCGGATCGAGCGGACCGACCTTTTGGAGCGCGCGACCGGCGACGCGGAGACGACGCTCGCGCTGCGCCCCTTCGAACTCGTCACCCTGCGGTTCGTCCGCGGCTGACCCAGACCGCCCGCCCCGGGCCGCGCGAACCCCGGGGCGGGCAACATCCCACGCCGGCCCGTCGCGCCTGCGGGCCGGCGTCGGCGCGCGCCCGGCGTCGGCGTACGGCGTCGGCGGGCGGCCGTCCCGAATTGGGGGCGCGGGAAGCGTCCGAAGCATTCCATCCTCCCGGTTATCCTTTCCAACGTGGCGGTCGGTATGTGGCGCAGGCGGGTACTGGTGGTCGAGGACCACGCCCTGATGCGCTCGCTCGTGGCGGACGCCTTCGCGCAGCGCGGGTTCGAGACCACCGCGGCCCCGTCCGCGGTGGACGCGCTGCGGCTCGTGGACGACGCCGACCCCGACCTGCTCGTGACCGACATCGACCTCGGCGCCCGGCCCAACGGCGTGGAGCTGGCGACGATCATCCGCGAGCGCGCCCCGCACGTCGCCGTGATGTTCCTCAGCAACCTGTCGCGGGAGGCCGCAGCGGCCGAGGCCCGCGACACCGTCCAGGGGGCCTCGTTCGTCAACAAGAGCGCGATCGGTTCCGTCGCCGAGCTGGTCGACGCGGCGGAGGCCGTCCTGGCCGACCGGCCCGTCGAGTATCTGACCGGGGCGACGGGCTCGCAGGGCGCCCTGCTCCGGCTGAGCCCGGCCCAGCGCGAGACCACCCGGCTGCTCGCCGCGGGGCTCACGAACGCGGAGATCGCCCGCCGGCGCGGCGTCTCGGTGCGGGCGGTCGAGAAGAGCGTCGAACGCGTCTTCCAGGCGCTCGGGCTCGCAGCGGACGACGGGATCGCCCCGCGGGTGGCGGCCGCGACCCTGTACACGGCGACGTTCGGCGATCCGGGCTCCGGGTTGTGACGACCACGCCCGTTCCGTGGATGCGCCGCGCGGTCGACCGTGCGACAGGACCGTCGGCGCTCTCATGGTGGTCTTGGCTGGTGACCCTCCCGTTCGCGGTCACCGTGATGTCCGGGCTCCAGTACATCTCCGGCGGCCCTTGGGCGATCGCCGCGGTCGCTGCGCTGGAGCACGCCGCGGTCGGCGCGACGATGCTCGCCGGGTGGGCGGTGCTGCGCGTGACGCCGCAACGGATGCGGGTCCCCGTCGTCTTCCTCGTGTTCGCGATCATCGGGCTGCTGCGGCCCCTGCTGTTCCTCGCGGCCGGGTGGGCGCTGGGGATCCCGGTGGTGGCGGGCGACCTGGCCGGCAGGATCTTCATCAACGTCGTCACGACGGTCACGACGCTCTCCTTGATCGCCGCGGCGGTCGATCTGGTACGCGCCCACATCGGGGTCTACCGGCGGCTCCGAGCCGCTCAGCGGGCAGCCGCACGCGACGCCGAGCGTACGAGCGCAGGGGTCGCGGAGCTCCGGCGCTCGGCGCTCGAGACGGTCCTCGCGCGGCTCGACGACGCCGCAGCCGCGGCCGCCGCGCACGGTATCCGGCCCGCCGATGCCGCGCTGCTGCTCCGCGGCCTGGCTCAGGAGGTCGTGCGTCCGGCGAGCCACCTGCTCTACTCCGACCCCGTCGCGCAGGCCGAGGAGACGGTGAACGACGGGCCGGTGCGCGTGCGCGTCTGGATCGCGTCCGTCCTGCTCGAGATGAGGGCGGCGCCCGCCCTCCCCTTGGCCGTCCTGTTCGTCGGGCTGATGACTCCGTTCGGGATCGCGCAGTACGGCCTCCTGTTCTGCCTGACGCCGATCGCGTGCGGCTTCGGCCTCGTCTGGGCCGGGAATCTCGCTGTCGGCTGGATCGTCGGGAGGGCGCCGGCCATCCTGCGTGCGGCCGTGCTCCTCATCGGCTACGCGACCATCGGTCTGCTCCTGAGCCTGACGACGAAGCTCGTGGTGGAGGCGCTCGGCGGCCACCCCGACCTGGTCTGGGTCGAGGCGATCACCTATCCGGCGATCGCCTTCGGCGCCGCGCTGGTCGCGTCGCTGTCGGCGCGGATGCGACGCGACCAGGCCGCTCTCGAAGCCGCCGTGCAGGCCAACGTGATGGAGGCCGCCGACGGCCGCGCCGCGCTCGACCGCGAGCGCGAGGGGCTCGCGCGTCTCCTCCACTCCGAGGTGCAGTCGGAGCTGATCGCGGCCGCGCTCTCCCTGGGAGCGGGGCCGGGGGAGGACGCCTCCGAGGGTGTGCGCGAGGTGGTCGCGCGCATCCGAGCCGAGCTGAGCGTGGACCGCCGCGATCCCGTCGCCGCCGACCGGATCGCGGCGCTGGTGGAGAGCTGGGGCTCTGCCATCCCGCTGCGGGCGTCGTTCGGCGACGGCGTCTGGGAGCGACTGCGCGAGGCAGCGCGAGCGGAGAGCGTGATCGACACGATCTCGGAGGGCCTCGCCAATGCGGTGCGGCACGGCGACGGGTCGGAAGTGACGCTGGAGGTGCTCCCCGCGCCCGACGGCGGAGTCTCGGTCGTCGTCGTCTCCGGGGGAGCGCTGTCCACCGCGGCGCCCGGCATCGGACTGCGTCAGCTCGCCGAACGCGGCCAGGTCGCGCTCCGGGAGTCCGCCGGTCGCGTCGAACTCGCGGTGACCGTTCCATAGCAGGCCCGGCACGGACCGGGCGCCGGTCGTAGCAGCCGTACCCGGCGGCGTCTGAGGGGACTCGCAGGGTTACCTTCGGGGTGATCGGAACCCGCATCCGTCTTCGTCAGGGCCGGGGTGTTTCCGCGCGACCCGAACGCGCGGGATGCACCCCGCCCCCGGCTTCCGCGTGATTCTCCTGGGTTCTTCTTCATCCGTCGATTCGTCTCGTCGCAGGCCGTTCGCTCCGATTCGTGCGATCTATTCGTCCGCATTGATAGAACGTCCAGCGGAAATTTGATAAGAATGATCGGTACGCCTGAACGCGTCGTCCCCCCGCGACGCTCGGACCGACGGTCCCAGGCAGGTGAAGTTCGTCCCCGGTTCGTCCCAGGAAGGCCAGTTTGCCCGAGACCTCTGCCCCTCTGCGGCCTCGCCGCGGTACTCAGGGACCCGTCGTACTCGACGTGGACGAGCAGACTCTGGCGGTCGCGGACCCGATCACCGACTTCACGCGCGCCGAGTCGCTGGCCCCGCCCGCGCCGGTCGTCCCGGCCGCGCCCGCCGCTCCGGCGCCCTTGAGTCGCCGAGCCGCTCTGGAGGCCGAGCGGGCCCAGGCGCGCCGGAAGCAGGCCGCCCCGCAGCCGCGGGCCGCCGCTCCCGCCGTCGCGTCGCAGCCCGCTGCGGCGGACGGCATCGCGTCGCTCTTCGCTGGCGTGGCCGAGACCCCGGCGGCCGAGAGCCCTGTCGCCGAGAGCCCGGCCACCCGCCGCCGTGCCGACGAGCAGCACTCCGCACCGCGGAAGAAGAAGCGCGTCGTCCGCGAACGCGTCGTGGTCAAGCCGACCCGTGCGTCCCGCGCCGAGCGGCGCGCCGCCGCGCACCAGTCGGCCGTCCCCGCCGCGCAGGTCGCCGGCGGGCCGTCCCTCGCCGACCCGGCGAACTCCCGCCACCCGCGCCGTGGCATCTACCGCAAGCTCCACATCGAGGGCCGCCACCGCCGCGGCTTCCACCTGTTCGTACTCGTCGCGCTGACCGCGTTCTTCGGCACGGCCTCGCTCCCGGCCTACGCGACGACCGGCGAGGCCTCCGTCGCCGGCGCCGCGCGCACCGCCCTCGCCGTGCAGACGCTGACCGGCGGCAACGCCTCCGCGCAGGTCGTCTCCCGCGACGGGCTGGGCATCGCCGAGAGCCCGCAGGCCCTGGACTCCACCACCAACAGCGCGGTGTCGCCCACCGTGCAGGCCCTGGCCGTCCAGCTCATGGGCGCGGTCGCCGCGGGCCGCCTGGTCGGCTCCACGCCGAACCACATCCCGGAGATCGCCAACCTCGCCGAGGGCAAGGTGGTCCCGAACTGCGGCGTCGACTATCGCGTGCTGCAGGCGATCTCGGTCGCGTTGGACAACTTCAGCCAGGTGGGCATCAGCGACATCAACCGCAAGTGCACCGGCCAGATCGAGGGCGCGGGCACCGACTCCGCCCACTACGCGGACGGCGGCGGACACGCGGTCGACTTCTACCTCCTCAACGGCTCGGCCCTGACCGGCGGCGACGCCAAGTCCCTCCAGCTCATCCGCCTCCTCGACCCGCTGGTCCCGAAGGGCTCCGGCCTGGGCCAGTCGGAGTGCCGCAGCTCGATCAGCGTGCAGAACTTCGCGCCGTTCGATGACACCTGCAACCACCTGCACATCGACTTCCTGAAGTCGTCGGGGGCGACGCTCAAGTACGGGTGAGCCGGGCTTACCCCAACGGCACCGCCGCCCCCGATCCCAGCCGCTTCATCACCAGCGTCGACGTCATCCGCTGGATCCCCGGCAGGCCGCCGAGCTCCCCGTCGTAGAGTTCCTGGTAGGCCGCCAGGCTCGGTGTCAGGATGCGCAGTATGTAGTCCGGGTCGCCGAAGAGGCGTTCCGCCTCGATCACGTTCGGGATGGCGACCACGGCCTCCTCGAACGCACCGACCGTGTCCGGGTCGGTGCGGCTGACCGTCACGAACACGATCGCCTCGAAGGTCAGCCCGACCGCGGCAGGCGACACCACCGCGCGATAGTGCTCGATGATGCCGGACTGCTCCAGCTCACGCACCCGGCGGTGGCACGCGGACAGGCTGAGCCCCACCCGGGAGGCGAGTTCCGTCACGCTGATCCGGCCGTCCTGCTGAAGGGTTGAAAGAATCTCCCGGTCAAGGCTGTCCATGTGAACTATTCTCCCGCCGAATCGGCGATTCCGCCGCAGATATCGAAGCACCTTTCGCGGGTATTGCCATAGCTTCTCTGACATGAATCCCGCACTGGTCGCGCAGTTCTGGGCGATCGCCGTCCTGCTCGCGCTGACGCCCGGCGCGGACTGGGCGTACATCATGGGCGCCGGGGTGCGCGCGAAGTCCGCCGCGCCGTCGATCCTCGGGATGCTCACCGCGTACGCGCTGGTGATCGCGGCCGTCGCGCTCGGCGTCGGGACACTCGTCACGCAGTTCCCGGTCGTGCTCACGGTGCTCACAGTGGGCGGCGGCGCCTACCTGATCTGGCTCGGGATCACCGCTCTCGTGAAGCGCGCCGAGCCGGTCGGGCCGCACGGCGAGCCGATCGCCGGGAGCGCGGCCTCCCAGTTCCTCCGCGGGGCGGGCGTGTCCGGGATCAACCCCAAGGGCCTCCTGCTGCTGCTTGCGCTGCTGCCCCAGTTCACGTCGCCGGCCGGGATGCCGGCGGCCGCCCAGATGCTCGTCCTCGGCGCGATCCACCTGGCGGACATCGCGGTGATCTACACGGGCGTCGCGCTGCTCGCCCGCCGGCTGCTGCGGTCCCGGCCGCGCGCGCTCGCGATGGTGGGGAAGCTGGCGGGGGCGATGATGGTGCTCATCGGGGTGAGCCTGTTGATGGAGCGGTTCCTGGTGCGCTGAGGCCGCAGCGAGGCCCTCAGAACAGGTTCAGCGCCGCCCACTGCAGCAGGATGACCGTCTTCCCGTCCACGATCCGCCCGTCCGCCACCATCGCCAGGGCGTCGTCGTACGCCACGACCACCGGCTCGATCTCCTCGCCCTCCTCCGCGACGCCGCCCCCGCCGACGACCTCGCCCGGCCGGTACTCGGCCGCGTAGAAGTGCACGCGCTCGGTGACCGAGCCCGGGCTCATGAACAGGTCGAACAGGTGCCGGAGGTCGCCCACCCGCACGCCCAGCTCTTCGGCGGCCTCCCGGCGGATCGCCTCCTCCGGGGCGTCCCCGTCGAGCAGGCCGGCTGCGGCCTCCACCAGCATCCCGTCGCGGTGGCCGTTCACGTACGCCGGGAAGCGGAACTGCCGCGTGAGCAGCAGCGTGCGGGCCGACGGGTCGAACAGCAGCACCGTCGCGCCGTTTCCGCGGTCGTAGGTCTCGCGGGACTGGGTGGCCCAGGACCCGTCGCGGCCGCGGTAGTCGAACGTGGTCCGGCGGAGGACATGCCAGCCGTCGGAGACGACCTCCACATCCGTGACGCGGACGTCAGGGTTGCCGCCCTGATCCCGCCCGGTGCGGTGAAGGCCAGTGCGTCCTCTGCTGTCCGGGAGGTCGTGGCCGGGTCGTGCGTCGTGGTCCGTGGATCCCTCACCGCTCATGGCAGGAGGGTATCGCAGCCCTATTGAACCTCGGTCGCAGGCTCCCTCGGGACTGGGGTCGCGGCATCGCTGCGCGCTGCCCCCAGCTCCACCGTCCGAATGAATGACCCCACCACCTCGCGGACCTCCACGCCGCCGCCCTGCCAGGTGGCCGGGTTGCGGCGGGCGATGGCGAGGGCGGCCGCCCGGTCGGCGGCCTCCACGATGCCGATGCCCGCGATGATCTCCTTGCTCTCGGTGTACGGCCCGTCGGTGACGCCGTCGCCGCGGACGGAGGTCGCCTCTGTGAACGGCGCGAGTGCGAAGGCGGCGGTCAGCGAGCCGTCGCGGGTCAAGTCCTCCGAGTGCCGGTCGTGCTCGGCGAGCTCCTCGGGTGTCCCGGCGACGCCGTTGCCGTAGATGAAGATGGCGAACTGGGTCATGAGTGTTCCTCTCTGCTCTCACCGGGACGTCGAACGGCGCAGCGCGGAATCGACAGCGTCCGGCAGCGGGCCGTCAGCGCTGCCGGCGCCGCATCGCCCGCATGGCCAGCACGTCCGCCGCGTCGGCATCCTCGGCCTTCGCGATCATCTTGTCCGACTTCAGCGGCAGTCCCACACCCTCGCCGACATCGGCCCCCGCCAGGAACCGCCGCACGCGGGTGATCTCAGCGTCGAACACGGCCCCGAGCAGCAGCACGACGTTGGCGATCCAGATCCACAGCAGGAACACGATGATCCCGGCGAGCGTCCCGTAGGTCTTGTCGTAGTGCCCGAAGTTCGCCACGTAGAACGCGAACAGGGCGGAGGCGACGCCGAGCAGGATGATCGCCACCACGGCGCCCGGGGTCAGCCAGCGGAACCGCGGCTGCCGCACGTTGGGGGTCGCCGAGTACAGCAGGGCGACCAGCACCACGAGGGCGAACACGACGACCGGCCAGCGCAGGATCGACCACGCCGTCTTCGCGGCGTCCCCGACGCCGAGGAGGTTGCCGAGGGTCTCGAGAATCGGCCCGGAGATCACGAGGAGCACCGCCACGATCGCGACGAGCACGAGCGAGGCGATGGTCACCCCGAGCTGGACGGGCCGCAGCGCGAACGCCGAGCGGCCCTCCCGCACGCCGTACACCCGGTTGAGCGCGCGCCCGAAGCCGCCGACGTACCCGGACGCCGACCAGACGGCGCCGACGATGCCGACCACGAGCGCGACGCCGGTGGCGGGGGACTTCGCGAGCGCCTCGATCGGCCCCTGGACGGTCGTGAGCATCCCGGGCGCGAGCTGGTCCACCATCCCGAACAGCGCGTGGATCCCCGCCGAGCTCTGCCCGACAAGCCCGAGGACGCTGACGAGCGCGATCATCGCCGGGAAGAGCGACAGCACGCCGAAGTAGGTGAGCCCCGCCGCGAGGTCGGTGCACGAGGCCCGGCCGAAGCTGCGCAGCGTGCGCTTGAGGATGTAACCCCACGGCAGGCTGGGCCGCGGGGCCTCAGCGGTCACGCGCGATCCCTCGCGCTACGAGGGCGGCCACACCACCAAGCACCGCCAGGAAGACCGAGGCGGCGACGATGGGGTGCGACCGGATCTGGACGCGCACGTTGAACGTGGCGAAGATGTCGTCGAGGGTGCTCGCGAGCTGTTCGCGCGTCTCCTCCAGCTCGAGCTTCAGCGTGTTCATCCCTTTGCCGGTCACGGCTGCTCCCCCTTCAGCGCCTGCGCGTCGGCCTTCAGCTCCGGCCCCAGGTCCTCCGGGACCGGCGGCACCCCGCGCTTCAGCATGGCCCGCCCGATGAGGGCGAGGATGATCGCCAGCACGATCAGGATGCCGGCGACTATGAGCGCCGCAAGCCAGCCCGGGACGATGAGCGCGAACCCGAACACGGCGGCCGCGACGAGCACGCCGAGCGCGAAGAACACGAAGACCAGTGCACCGACGAGAAGGCCGACGCCGACGCCCGCGGCCTTCGCCTTCGCGGTCATCTCGGCCTTGAACAGGGCCAGCTCGGCGCTGAGCAGCCGCTTGAGCTGGGCTGTCGCGTCGCGCGTCAGCTCCGGCAACGGCCGCAGTCCGCGGGTGGTCCGGCGGCGCTCGCGGGGGAGCGCGGCCTTGTTCTCGGTCATGCGTGGCCTCCCTGGGTTCGCGTCCGAACGTACCCCACGGCGCGGGACGAGCCAAGGGAGTGCCCTCTCCGCGTGGCCCACGCCGATGGTGCACACTAGTCGCATGAGCGGCATCGGCGGCAATGGGGCGGGCGGCGGCGCATCGGCGGGGGTCCGACCGGGAGGCGTCCTCGTGGCCGTGGTCCCCGGCCAGCCGACGGCGGTTCTCGACCAGGCCGCCCGGCTCGCCGACGACCTGGACGTCCCGCTCGTCTGCGCCAACGTCGACCCCAACCGGTATCTCGTCTCGAGCTACGTGGACGGCACCGTGGTCGCGCTGCCGTACGACCCCGACCTCCCGGAGGTGGAGGACGAGACCTTCGACGCCGAGCTGGAGGCGGACATCCGGGCCGCGCTGAACGGCCGCGGCGTCCCGTACTCTCTCAGACAGCTCGCCGGCGACCCGGCCTGGGCGCTCGCCCGGCTCGCCGACGAGATCGACGCGCGGTACATCGTGGTGGGGACACGCGAGGCGGGGCTGCGCGGCAGCCTCCGCGAGTTCTTCAACGGCTCGGTCGCCGTGCACCTGGCGCACCGGCAGCACAGGCCCGTGATCGTGGTGCCGCTGGCGCCGGTCAGCGGATCGCAGGCGCTGCCCTGGGAGGACCCGCCGGTATAGTGGTCCAGCGGCGATGGAGCTCGCCGGGGCCGGGATGCCCGAACCGCGACGGTCGCTGATAGTTCCTGCGCTTCATTCCGAAGGGTGGCTGCCGCCGTGTCTGCGAGAACCCCGTTGCCCGTGCACCTGCACTGGCGCTCCGTCCTGCTCGTCTTCGCCGGCGGCGCGATCGGCACCACGGTGCGCTACCTGTTGTCGGCGGCCGTGCCGACCGTGGCCGGCGTCCCGCTCATCACCCTCGTCATCAACGTGACCGGCGCGTTCGTGCTCGGCTGGCTGCTGGAGGCGCTGGCCCTCCGCGGGCCGGACGCCGGGGGCCGCCGCGACCTGCGGCTCTTCGCCGGCACCGGCATCCTGGGCGGGTACACGACCTACAGCTCGTTCGCGGTGGACACGGACGGCCTCTTCGCCGCACACAACTCCGGGGGCGGAGTCGGGTACGCGGTGGCGACGATCGTGATCGGCGCGCTGGCGTCGGTGGCGGGGATCGCCGCGGCGGCGGCGCTCGGAAAGCGCCGGGCGCGCCGGGCGGGGGCGGCCCGGTGACGCCGCTGCTGGTGCTCGCCGTCGCGGGCGCGGGAGGGCTCGGGGCGGTCGCGCGGCTCGTCCTCGACGGGGTGCTGCGCAGCCGGTTCCGGATCAACTATCCGTTCGGGACGACGGTCATCAATGTGACCGGGTCGTTCCTGCTCGGCCTGGTGACCGGGCTGGCGCTCGTCCACGGCCTCCCGCCCGAGTGGAGGGCGATCCTGGGCACAGGCTTCCTCGGCGGGTACACGACGTTCAGCACGGCGAGCTACGAGACCGTCCGGCTGGCGCAGCAGCGCCGTTACCGGGCCGCCCTGTTCAACGGTGCGGGGATGCTGATCCTCGCGCTCGCCGCGGCCGGGCTCGGGCTGTGGCTGGGCGGGCTGCTCTGAGCGGCGGAGCGGTGAGGCTCAGGCGCCCTGCTCCATCCACCATTCGGTGAACTCCTCGGCGCGGCCGTCGTCGGCCAGCACCACGACCCACAGGTTCGAATAGGTGGGGCCGTCGTGGTAGTCCGTGACGCCCTCGACGAAATACTGCGACCCGTCCTGACCGAGCAGCCGCCACTCGAAGTCGACCGAGCCCGGGTCGTCCTGCGCGTCGAGCCAGCCCTCCACGATCTCGAGGTGGCCGTCCCACGGTTCGGCGAACGGTTCGGTGCGGTAGCTGGCGTCCTCGGTGAAGAGCGCCCGGATGTCGTCGGGGTCGTTCGTCTCCCAGGCGCGGCGATAGCGGTCGATCCAGGACGTGATCGCGTCGGCCATGGTCCCCGTTATACGCCCTGCCCCGGCGGGGCCGCCAGACTTGACAGCGCGCCGCTACGCGGTATGCCCGCGCTGGTCAGCTCCGGGCGAGCGCGTCAGTTCCGGGCGAGCGCCAGCTGCGGCAGTGCGTCGAGCAGCGGCGCGAGCTCAGGGATGCGGTGCGCCTCCCGGAGCGCAGCCTCCAGCGCCTCGTCGTGCACCGGCCGCGCGCTGTCGAGCAGCTCGTGGCCGCCGGAGGTGAGCTCGGTGTAGATGCCGCGGCGGTCGTCCAGGCAGTCGATGCGGGTCAGGAGGTCGCGCTCCTCCAGGCGGTTGACGAGCCGGGTGGCGGCGGACGGGCTCAGCGCGCTGGCGCGGGCGAGCTGCTGCATGCGCATGTGCCAGCCGTCCTGGCGGCTGAGGGCGTCCAGCACGGTGTACTCGACGACGGAGAGCCCGGCGCCGCGGGAGAGCGCCCTCTCCAGCTCGTTCTCGATGAAGTCGTGGAGGGCGGCGAGGGTGCGCCAGCCCTGCGCGCGCACCTCGACGGCGTCGTCGGCGATGCCCATGTGCGGTCTCCTCGTGGTCTCTGCGGGTCGTGCTGATCCGACTGTGCTTGCGCAAAGTAATTGCATGTGCAACTATTTATGGCGCGTCTGCAAGTACTTAGTGTACGCGCTCGTCTCTCCCGTCCCCGACTTTCCAGGAGTTCTCATGCCCGCTGGCCTGATCGCCCTCGCGCTGGGCGGCTTCGGCATCGGTCTCACCGAATTCGTCATCGCCGGACTGCTGCCCGAGGTGGCAGCCGACTTCCACGTCGACGCCGCCGCGGCGGGCTGGCTCATCTCCGGCTACGCGCTCGCGGTCGCCGTCGGTGCGATCGGCCTCACCGCCGCCGCCACCCGGCTCCCGCGCAAGACAGTGCTGCTGGGCCTGATGGTGCTGTTCATCGTGGGCAACGCGATCTCCGCCCTGGCCGCCGACTACCCGACGATGCTCGCCGGCCGGCTCATCGCCGCGCTCTGCCACGGCGCCTTCTTCGGCATCGGCTCGGTCGTCGCCGCCGGCTTGGTCGACCCGAGCCGGAAGGCGCGGGCGATCGCCATCATGTTCACCGGGCTGACAGCCGCCAACGTCCTCGGCGTGCCGTTCGGGACCCTGCTCGGGCAGCAGTTCGGGTGGAGGTCGACGTTCTGGGCGATCACGGTGGTGGGAGTGGTGGCGCTGGTCGGGGTGGCGGTGCTGGTGCCTGGCTCGGCTGCGTCGTCGGGCTCGTCCGGCTCGCCGGGCTCGTCGGGCTCGTCCGGCTTGCGCACCGAGCTGCGCGCCTTCCGCTCCGGCCAGCTCTGGCTCTCCCTCGCAGCGACCGTGCTCGGATTCGGTGGAATGTTCGGCGCGTTCACGTACATCGCCTTCACCCTGACCGAGCTCTCGGGATTCTCCGCGGCCGCGGTGCCCTGGTTGCTCATCGTGTTCGGTCTCGGACTGTTCGCCGGGAACACGGTCGGCGGGAGGTTCGCCGACCGCTCGATCGACGGGACACTGCTCGTCGTGCTGGCTGTGCTCGCCGTGATCCTCGGCGCGTTCGCGCTGCTCGCCGCCCAGCCGGTCGCCGCCGTCGTGGCGCTGGTGCTGATGGGCGCGGCCGGCTTCGCGACGGTCCCCGGCCTCCAGCTCCGCGTCCTCCGCTCGGCCGACGCTGCGCCGACGCTGGCCTCCGGGGCGAACATCGCCGCATTCAATGTCGGCAACGCGCTCGGCGCGTGGCTGGGGGGCCTCACCATCGCGGCCGGGCTCGGCTATGCGTCCCCGCTGTGGGTCGGCGCCGCGATGACCGTTGCGGCCCTCGGTGTCGTGGCGGTCGCGGCTGTCGCCCGTGGCCGACGCTTCCGGTCTACTAGACAGGGGAGTACACTCGCGACTGTCTCGAACGGAAGGCCGACGATCAGGGGGTGATCGTATGGTGCAGGTGCCCGCACTGCGGTGCTCCTCCCTCACCCCCGCGCGGTTTCTGATCGGTTCCCTGGTCCTCGGCGGCGGCATCGTCGCGCTGGGCCTGCTGTTCGGCGGCGGCTCCGCGAACGCTGCTGAACCCCCGTCTCCGAACCCGCTCGGCAGCGTCGTGGCGACGGTGGGCTCGGCGGCCTCGGGAGTGGGGGAGACCGCCGGCGACACCGTCGGATCGGCGGCGTCCGCTGCGCCCGCGCCCATCCGCGCTGTGGCGGCTGAGGTCGTCCACCCGGTCGCGCAGGTCGTGCAGCATGTCGCGGCGGCTGCACCGGTGGAGGCCGTGGCGACCCCGGTCGCACAGGCCGCCGATCGGGTGGCGGCGACGGCGGTGGAGCAGGCTGCTCCCGTCGTCGCGACGCCCGGAGCGGGAGCCTCCACACCCGCTGCTGCGACAGGCGAAGCCGCGGCTACCTCGCCTGCCCATGCTGTCCCGCCCTCGGGCGCGGCGGCCTCCGCTCCGCTGATCTCGACGACCGTCCTCCCGCTCGTGGGCACGCTCTCCGCGCCGCTCTCCCTGGTGACCTCCGCGGTGACGTCCACGCTCGCGAACCACCCGGTAAGCGCGCTGACCGCGCCGGTCGCGTCCGCTGCAGACGGTGTTCTCGCGGGCGTAGCCGGATCCGTTGCGAACACCGTCCAGCCGCTTGCCGCTCCCGCCACCACTGCGACCGCCGGGGAGGAGTCCGCCGTCCCGGCAGTGGCGCTCCCGTCGCTCGCGACCGTCGCGGGCTCTGCGCCGCCGGTGGACCCTGCGGCTTCCGCGGGCGCCGCGCGTCGACTCCACGCCTCGTACGCGACGCCGGCCACTGCGCCGAGCTCCGGCGCGGCCTCCGCACTGCTCGGCGAGACCGCCCGCGGTGACTCCGGCCTGCCGTCGCCCGGGTCGCCCTCGGGTGCGCTCGGCGCGAGTTCGGGCAGCGCAACCGGTGGCGGTGGCGCGTCTGGCGTCGCCGCGCTGGGCGGGAGCACGGCCCGGCTGACGAGCGCCTTCAGCGTCCGCGCAGGCCTCCCGGGGGACGACGACCTCCCGTCTTCCCCCGTCTTCGCTCACGACATCAGCCCCGACTGAGTGGGTTCCGTCCGCTCTGCGCACTCGCGCGGCGCGGACCCCCGGAACCCGAACTCCCGACCGGGAGTTCGACACTCACTCGAAAGGCTGAAGCATGAACAAGTACGTCTCCAGAGGGTTGTGGTTCACCCTCTGCGTCGGTGGGCTGTGGCTCGCCGGCACCGCGGCAGCGAACGCCGCGGAATCTCCCACCACGAACGGGACAGGCGGGGTCGCGTCCGGCGATCAGGCAGCCGTCGCCGTCGCGGCCCCGGTGGACGTCTCCGGGAACGGGATCGCCGTGCTCGGCGACTCCACCACCTCGGGAACGTCCTCCGCCCCGGCAGCGGCCGCCCCGGCGCCGACCGCTACCACCAGTGGAGTCGGGTCCGTCGCCGGCGGCGACCAGGCGCTCGTCAGCGTCTCCGTGCCGGTCACGGTGTCCGGCAACGCCGCCAGCGTGGCGGGCGACGCGAACAGCGGCGCGACGCCGGCGTCCCCGGCACCCGCGCCCGCCCCGGCACCCGCGCCGGCGACCACCTCGGGTTCGGACGGTGTCGGCTCGGGTGCGCAGGCGCCGGTGTCCGCGGCGGTTCCGGTGACCGCGACCGGGAATTCGGTTGCGGTGCTGGGTGATGCGAGCGGCACCGGGTCGTCCGCTCCGGCGTCGACCGCGTCCGCTCCGTCCGCGTCAGGTTTGACGACCTCGGGCACGGATGGTGTCGGCTCGGGCGCGCAGGTGCCGGTGTCCGCGGCGGTTCCAGTGACCGCGACCGGGAACTCGGTTGCGGTGCTGGGTGACGCGAGCAGCGGCGGGTCTTCGGCGGCGGCTCCGGCGTCGGGTTCTGGTGCAGCCACTCCGGCGACCTCGGGTGCGACGACCTCGGGCACGGATGGTGTCCTGTCGGGTGCTCAGGTTCCCGTGTCCGCGTCGGCTCCGGTAACCGCTTCCGGTGATTCGGTGGCAGTGCTGGGTGACGCGAGCTCCACGGGCCCGTCGGCGGCAGCGCCGGCCGGCTCAGCTCCCGCGGGAACCGGCGCCACGACCTCGGGCGCCGGCGGTCTCCTGTCCGGCGCTCAGGTGCCGGTGGGCGCGGCGGTGCCAGTGACGGTGGCCGGTGACTCGGTGAGCGTAACCGGGAACGCGAGCAGCGCCGGTGCGGTGACCGTTCCGGCCGCGTCCGACGCCCTCACCACGCCGGTCACGACAGGCGACGGCAGCGTCCTCGGCGGCGCGCAGGTGCCGGTGGGCGTCGCACTCCCGGTGACCGTGGGCGGGGACGCCGTCGCGGTCACCGGGACCGCCACCACGGGCCCGGCGACGACGCCCGACGGCTCTACCGGCACCCCCGCCACGGGGACCGATCAGGGCAGCGGCAGCGTCGCAGGCGGCGGGACCGCCGCGGGCGGAGCTGCTTCCGGGACCGTGAGCGACCCGGGGGCGGTGGCCTCCGCAGCGCTGGGCTCGAGTGCGCTGACTTCGTCCGTTCTGACCGCGGGCGTCCTGACCGCGGGCGCCCTGGGTTCGACCGCGGAGGGCTCGTCGGCACTCGGATCCGCCGCGACGGGCGCGTCCAAGCTGGCGTCGACCGGTTCGGACGAGCTCACCGTCGGGTCGATCGCCGCCCTGCTGGCGATGCTCGGGACCGTGCTCCTCTTCGGAGCGGCGAACAAGGAGCGCCGCCACCGCACGCGCTGACAGACACTCTCGAATAACGCGACGGGGCTGGGTCGGTCGCAGGACCGGCCCGGCCCATCGCCGCGCCATCGGGACGGCATGCGCGGGTGGCTGCCTTGTTCGGCGGACCGTTCCGGCCTCCTTCGCCGACGAAGCTCTCACCCGGGCCCCTTGCGGAGCTCCCACCTCGTCGCCCCGACCCCGGCTGAGGTCGCCTTGTTGACCCGGACCCGGCGGGGCCCCACCCGCCGGGTCCGGTGCCCGGCGGGCCCCCGCCCACCGGTTCCGTTTCCGGCGCCCCCCTCAACCGCCGGACCGTACCCGCGAGCCCCTCGACTGCCGGGTCCGGTATCCGACGGCCCCGGACCGCCGGATCCTGCGACCGGCGACTCCCGCCGCCGGTCTTCACTCACAACTCTCCGATTCCCCACCTCGGATCACCGAGTCGACTCGCCCAGTACGTCCGCGGATCACCCCGCGAATACCTCCGACGATCGCTGTCGGATCACCCTCCGCGCCTCCAGACCTGCCCGAACGACCCTCGTCAGATCACCCTTCAATACCCGATCGGTCGCCCCGGCGTCAGCGGCGCCTCGCTCGCGGTGAAGATCTCCCCGCGGTTGTACTCGGCCTCCCGCCGTTCGACCTCGGCGATCAGCGCCTTGTTCAGCATCTCGGACCAGCTGCTGTCCTTCTCCTCGAAGGATGTCGAGCGGTAGGCGGCTCGAGCGCGGTTGCGCAGCGTCTCGGTCAGGTAGAAAGTGACCGTCGTCCTGCGGGCGGTGGTGAGGGTCCCGGCGACGGCATTCTCCCGGTCGGGCGCCTCCGCCGGTTGCTCTTGGGCGAGGGGTGGATCCGACTGGGCGTCGGGGGTGGCCGGGGAGAGGTCTTGAAGAGTCACGAACGCACCTC
Organism: Leifsonia sp. GW821-FHT13C09; assembly: GCF_058806435.1. NCBI lineage: Bacteria > Bacillati > Actinomycetota > Actinomycetes > Micrococcales > Microbacteriaceae > Leifsonia > Leifsonia sp. GW821-FHT13C09. The sequence continues at coordinate 95,314 of NZ_JBXAPS010000005.1, forward strand.
GCAAAATACCGCATGTGTCATCTACCGGCAACATACTACGTGATGAACCTGCGTAGGGCCAGAGGAGGAGCGGACGCTCGGCTCAGCGCGACAGGCGCTCCACGATCGCGCCGAAGAGCTGCGGCCGTGCGGTCGCGGTCGGCACGATCCGCGGGCGGAACGGCGACCGGGCGGCGACCACCAGCCCGGTCGTCAGCATCCGGAAGTCCCGCGTCGTCGTCCGCCACGCGCGCTCGTACTGCTCCGTGTTCCCGGCCCGAACGGCGGCGACCGCGGCGCGCGCCTGCGCGAACCCCACACGCATCCCCTCGCCGGTGAGCGCGTCGACATATCCGGAGGCGTCCCCCGCCAGGAGCACGCGCCCCGAGGCCCGGGAGCGCGAGCGCTGCAGGAGGGGTCCGGCGCCGCGCGCGTCCGTCACGGGCTCCGCACCGGCCAGGCGGTCGGCGAGCTCCGGGATGGTGGCGATCGCCGCCTCCTGATCGAGCGGGCGCGGGCCGAGCACGGCGACGCCGACCGTACGGTCGTCCACAGGCGTCACGTAGGCCTCCACCAGGGAAGACCAGTGCACCTCGACCAGGTCGGTCCACGGCGCGACCGCGTAATGGCGGCGCAGTCCGTAGCGCCGGCGGGCGGACTGCTGCGCACGGCCGTCCAGCCCGAGCAGCCGCCGGACGGGGGAGTGGAGGCCGTCCGCGGCGATCACCCAGGGCGCGTCGATCGTCTCCGCGCCGCCGAGGCCCAGTTCCACGCCGTCCCGGCGCTGGGTCAGCGCGGACACCCGCCCGCGGACGATGGGCGTCCCCAGCTCGGCTGCGCGGCGCGCCAGTTCGCGGTGGAGGACCGTGCGGCGCACCCCGCGTCCCGGTCGCTCGGCGAAGCGGTGCTCGACGCGTCGCGTGCCGTCCAGGTAGGCGACGCCGTCGATCCGGTGCCCGGGCGGGTCGACGCCGATGCGATGGAGGGCGGCGAGGGCGCCCGGCATGAGGCCTTCGCCGCAGGCCTTGTCGATCGGAGCGTCACGCGGCTCCACGACGACGACCTCCAGCCCCGCGAGCCGCGCCTCGATGGCGCACGCCAGGCCGATCGGGCCGCCGCCGACCACGACGAGCTCGGCCGTCCTCATGAGGGGGCGGAGGACGTGGACGCGGCGGCGCGGGAGGCGAGCGCCCGGTTCTCGCACGGGATCCGGAAGCCCAGCAGCAGCGTCGCGTTCAGCACAGTGAATGCGACGGCGGTGATCCACGCGCTGTGCACGAGCGGGAGGGCGAACCCCTCCACGACGACGGCGACGTAGTTCGGGTGCGGCAGCCACCGGTACGGGCCGCGATCCACCAGCGGGAGGCCGGGGACGACGATGACGCGCGTGTTCCAGCGCGGGCCGAGCGTCGCGATACACCACCAGCGCAGCCCCTGGCTGGCCAGCACGAGCACGAGCATCGGCCAGCCGAGCCATGGCAGGAACGGCCGGTCGAGCAGCCAGACCTCGGCAAGGCAGGCGAGCAGGAGGCCGGTGTGGAGGGCGACCATCGGCGGGAAGTGCGCCCGGCCGTACTCGACGCCGCCGCGGGCGAACGACCACCGGGCGTTGCGCGCGGAGACGACGAGTTCGGCGATCCGCTCGGCGCCGGTGGCGAGGATGAGAACGGTGTACCAGATCACGCGGCCGAGCCGATCGTGCGGGCCGCGTCCGCCACGTCCGTGGGCTCCTCCTACCCCGCCGCCCAGCGCAGCAGCACCAGCTCGCTGGTCACCCCGGGCCCGAGTGCGAACAGCAGCCCGACCGTCCCGGCCGGGTGCGCGTCCAGCTGCTCGGCCAACACGTGCAGCACGGCCGCGGAGGACAGGTTGCCGACGCGCGCGAGCGACCGCCAGCTCGCCTCCAGGGCGCCCGGCCCGAGGTCGAGCGCGCGGGCGAAGGCCTCCAGAACTTTCGGGCCGCCGGGGTGCGCCGCCCACGCGCCGACGTCGGCCACCGCCAGCTCGTGCTCTGCGAGGAGACCGCGGGCGTCGTCGGCGAAGTTGCGGTCGATCACGTCCGGCACGCCGGCGCTCAGGACGATGCGGAAGCCGGTGCCGCCGATGTCCCAGCCGATCACGCCCTCCGTGTCCGGGTAGATGTGGCTGCGCGTGTCCACGATCTCCGGGCCGGGGAGGCCGAGCTCGCGCGCGCGGTCGTCGCCCGCCATCACGACCGCGGCGGCGCCGTCGCCGAAGAGCCCGCTCGCGACGATGTTCGCCATCGAGTCGTCGCGGGCTTGCACGGTCAGCGAGCACAGCTCCACCGACAGCAGCACCGCGATCTCGCCGGGATGCCCGGCCAGGTAGTCGTGCACGCGGGCGATCCCGGCGGCGCCGGCGACGCAGCCAAGCCCGAAGCTCGGCAGCCGCTTGACGTCGGGCCGCATCCCCAGCCGCTGCACGAGCTGGGCGTCGATGGACGGGGCTGCGATGCCGGTGACGGAGGTGAAGAGCAGATAGTCGACGTCGGTGGCGCGCAGCCCCGCCGTCGCGAGTGCCTGGGTCACGGCGCGCTCGGCGAGCGTGGTCCCCTCAGTGATGAAGTAGTCGTTGGACTCCCGGAACGACGCCAGCGAGCTGTACCGCTCCAGAGGCATCACCAGGCTGCGGGTCTCGACCCCGCTGGCGGCGTGGATACGCCGCATCACGGCCTGCCGCTGCGGGTCGCTGGTGATCATCGCGAGCAGCGCGGCCGTGATCTCGCCCTGGCTGTAGCTGCGGGCGGGCAGCACGGGCGCCACGGCGACAATACGGCTCACAAGCGAAACGTACCACCGGGGTGGTTGCCGGGAGCGAGGTCGCGGTGAACTGTCAGAACCGGCTCGCGCCGCCGCCCGCTACGCTCGGCCTCATGCGCGCCTTCCTGATCCTGCACGGCTGGGACAACTTCCGTCCTCCCGGGCATTGGCAGTACGAGCTCGCCGCTGCCCTGCGCGAGCGGGGCGAGCGCGTCGTCTATCCGCAGCTCCCGGATGCCCAGGAGCCCGACCTGGCGGCATGGCGCACCGCCGCAGCGGACGCCCTGGAGGAAGCACGCACGGATGACGCCCGCGTGACCGTGATCGCCCACAGCCTCAGCGCCATGCTCTGGCTCGGCGCACGACCGGCCGACCTCGGCCCCGGCCGGCTCGTCGACCGCGTCCTCCTCGTCGCGCCGCCGTCGCCGAGCTACCTGCGCGCCAACCCCGAGGTCGCCGCCTTCGCCACCCTCGAGCCCACCCGTCCCGCGGCCGAGACGCGCATCGTCGCCTCCGACGCCGACCCGTGCAATCCGGAGGGCGCGCACGCGGTCTTCGCAGAGCCGCTCGGCATCCCGCTCACGACCCTCCCGGGCGGCGGCCACCTCACGCCCGCGTCCGGATACGGGTCGTGGCCGTCGGTTCTCGACTGGTGTCTCGAACCCACGGCCACGATCGTCCCGAACTAGCCCGGGGAATCCTCAGCGCTGCGCGCCGCGCACGACCTCCACCAGCGGCTCGAAGAGCGCCTCCCCGCGCTGCACGCCCATCACCTCGTCCACGATCTCCTCGGGGTTCGCGCGCTGCAGCAGCTGCTGGAGCTCCAGGCTCTGGGTGTCCTCGGGCACGTCGAAGCGCAGTGCGGCGCCGATCGCTGCGAGAAGTGCCGACGGCATGCCGCCCACGTACTGGACGTAGTCGGACGCCGGCCCGACGAACCGGTCGTTGCGGCCGAGCTTGCGCAGCGGCTCGCGGCCGACGCGGGTCACCTCGTCCACCAGGTACGGGTTGCGGAAACGGTTCAGGATCTTGGCGCGATACGCGGCCAGCTCGGAGGGGTCGAGACCGTGCTTGGCGGTGAGCGCGGCCGACGTCTCCGCCAGCGCCGCCTCCGTCGCCTCCAGCACGGACGGGATGCCGATCGCCTCGCTGATGATCGTCGCGCCCGCCAGGAAGCCCGTGTACGCGACGGTCGCGTGCCCGGTGTTGACCGTGAAGAGCTTGCGCTCGATGTACGGCGCGAGCGAGTCCACGAAGTGCGCGCCGGGGATCGGCGGCACGTTCCCGTTGAACGGGCTGCGGTCGACCACCCACTCGTAGAAGGTCTCCACCGTCACGTCGATGCCCGCGTCCGGGGCCTGCGCGGGGACGATCCGGTCAACGGCGGTGTTCGCGAAGACCGCGCGGGCGGCCAGCTCCTCGCGGGTGCCATCGTCGGGGAGGCCGTCCATCAGCTCGGCCGCGAGCAGGTCGGTCGCGCCGATCGCGTTCTCGCACGCCATGACGGCGAGACGCGGGGCGTCCGACGCCCGGGCGGCGAGTCCGCGCGCGATCACCGGCGCGACGAAGCGCAGGATGCGCGGGCCGACGGCGGTCGTGACCACGTCCGCGGACGCGATCTCGGCGACCAGCGCGTCCTCCGCGGTGGCGCTGTTGATCGCGCGGAAGCCAGTGACCGTCTTGGTCTCGGCGGCGTCCCCGACGAGGTGGACCTCGTACGAGTCCGCCGCGTCGAGGGCGTCGATCAGTTCGGCGTTGACGTCCGCGAACACCACCTCGTAGCCGGCTTCGTGGAGCAGGAGCCCCACGAAACCGCGCCCGATGTTGCCCGCGCCGAAGTGGACGGCTTTCATGCGAGCTCCCCCTCAGTCGTTGACGTCGCCGAGCAGCGCGAACAGGGCGTCCGCGTCCGGCGCGTCGATGAGCTGCTGCACATCGTCCTCCTCCGAGAAGAGGATGGCGATCTTGCTCAGGATGTCGAGGTGCTCGTTGTTCCGGCCGGCGATGCCCACGACGAACCGCACCTCCTCGCCGCCCCAGTCGAGCGGCGAGGAGTAGCGGATGAAGGAGAGCGCCGAACGCACGATCTCGTCCTTGGACTCGTTGGTGCCGTGCGGGATGGCCAGGCCGTTCCCCATGAAGGTGGAGACGGTGGCCTCGCGCTGCGCCATCGAGTCGACGTAACCCGGCTGCACGGCGCCCGCCCTCACGAGCAGCTCACCCGCCTCCCGGATCGCGTCCTCCCGCGTGGTCGCGGTGCCCGCGGCCACGACGTTCGCCCGGTCGAGAATCGTGTCGGTCATTTGGTGGCGTCCTCCGTAACGGTCTGCTGCTTGGCGACGAGGTCGACGACCTCGTCGTACTTGGGGCTGTTCATGAAGTTGTCGACGGACACGTGGAGCGAGGCAGGCGACTGGCCCTTGGCCCGGTCGGTGAGCTCCCGCTGCGTGATGACCAGGTCGGCCGAGCCGTCGAGGTTGCTGATGGCCTGGTTCGTCACCGTGACCCCCTCCACGCCGGCCTTCTTGATCTTGTTCCGCAGCACGGACGCGCCCATCGCGGACGAACCCATCCCAGCGTCGCACGCGAAGACGATGTTGCGCACCAGTCGATCGGTGGCATCGCCCTGCGCGTCGCCGGCGTCGTGCTCGCCCTCCTGGACCAGACCCTCGAGGATGGAGGACTCCTTGCCCTTGTTGGCCTCGGTCTGCGCCACGGCGGCACTGAGGTCGCCGGCGTTGCCCGCGGCCAGGTCGCGCTTGCGGCTGGCCCGCAGGATGATCGAGGCGACCACGAAGGATACCGTCGCGGCGCCGATCACCGACAGCGTGACGCCGACGATGCTGTTGGCCGGCGACTGGATCAGCACGGCGATGATCGATCCGGGGGAGGCCGGGGCGCGCAGACCCGAGTTGAAGGTCACGTTGATCGCGATGCCGGTCATGCCGCCCAGGATCGCCGCGATGACGATCATCGGCTTCATCAGCACGTACGGGAAGTAGATCTCGTGGATGCCGCCGACGAACTGGATCAGCGCGGCGCCCGGTGCGCTCGCCTTGGCGATGCCGAGGCCGAAGATCGAGTAAGCGATCAGGATGCCGAATCCGGGGCCGGGGTTGGCCTCCAGCAGGAACAGGATGGACTTGCCCTGCTGCTGCGCCTGCTCGATGCCGAGCGGGGTCAGCACGCCGTGGTTGATGGCGTTGTTGAGGAACAGCACCTTGCCCGGCTCGATCAGGATGCTCGCGAACGGCAGCAGGTGCGCCGCGACCAGCCAGTTGACGGCGTTGCTCAGGACGGAGCTCAGCCATTCGACGAGCGGGGCGATCCCGAAGAACGCGCCGATCGACAACAGCATGCCGACGATGCCGGCGGAGAAGTTGTTGACCAGCATCTCGAAGCCGGCCTTGATCTTCCCCTCCCAGAGGCGGTCGACGTGCTTCATCACCCAGGCGCCGAGCGGGCCCATGATCATCGCGCCGATGAACATCGGGATGTTGGAGCCGACGATGACACCCATCGTCGCGATGCTGCCGACCACGCCGCCGCGGACGCCGTAGACCATGCGGCCTCCGGTGTTCGCGATCAGCAGGGGCAGCAGGTACGTGATCATCGGGCCGACGAGGCCCACGTACTGCTGGAAGGTGTGGCCGCTGGGGTCCTGCGCGAGCACGGTGGCCGCGCCGGTCCAGCCGATCTTGGCCTGATCGCCGAAGCCGCCCAGGATCCCGCTGATCGCCCAGCCGGTGTTCTGAAGCCAGCCGGTGGCGATGAACAGGGCCGTGATGAACCCCCAGGCGATGAACGCCGGGATGTTCGGCATGACCATGTTCGAGAGGAAGGTCCCGAAGCGCTGCACGTGGACGCGAGCGCTGCTGGGCTGCTTCGGCGTCGTCGCTGTCGCCGATGTCATGATGGTGCCTCGTTTCTGTGTCGGTCCTGCCGAGGCAGGGGGGGGTTCCTGCCTAGGCAGGCGGGTGGGCGAACCCGGCGGCCGTGGTTCGGACGGCCTCCCGGGCTTCGGCCGCGCCATCGGCGGCCAATGCTGCCTCGGCCAGGGCTTTCGCCTGGTCGAGGGTGTAACGGGTGAGGGACAGCCGCACGTCGGCGAGGGCCGCGGGCGACATCGAGAGCGTCGTCGCGCCGAGGCCGACGAGCACGACGGCGAGCAGCGGGTCGGCCGCGGCCTCGCCGCAGATGCCCACGGGCTTGCCGTGCGCGGCGCCCGCTGCGCCGACCTCGCCGACGAGGCGGAGGACGGCCGGGTGCCACGGGTCCTGGAAGCCGGCGACCGAGCCGAGGAGGCGGTCGGCGGCCATCGTGTACTGGGTGAGGTCGTTGGTCCCGATGGAGGCGAAGGAGGCCTCCCGCAGCACCCGGTCGGCCAGCAGCGCGGCGGACGGGACCTCTACCATGACGCCGACGGTCTTCAGCCCGAACTCGGCGCCCAACTGCATGAAGTAGCGCGTCTCCTCGACCGTGGCCACCATCGGGGCCATGACCCAGAGGTCGGCGTTCGTCTGCGCGTCGGCCTCGGCCAGGGCGGTGAGCTGCTCGCGGAGGATGTCCTCGTTGGCACGCAGCGCGCGAAGGCCGCGCAGGCCCAGGGCCGGGTTGTCCTCGTGCGCGTCGTTGAGGAACTCCAGCGGCTTGTCCGCGCCCGCGTCGAGCACGCGCACGACGACCTTCTTGCCCGGGAAGGCCTGCAGCAGCTTCACGTACTGCTCGCGCTGCTGCTCCACGGTCGGCGCCATCCGGGCGTCGAGGAAGAGGAACTCGGTGCGGAACAGGCCAACGCCCTCCGCGCCCGCGTCGAGCGCCTTCTGCGCGCCCTCGGCCGAGCCGAGGTTGGCCAGGAGCGGGATCGGGGTGCCGTCTGCCAGCGCGCCGGGTTCCAGGCCGCCGGAGAGCGCGGCCTCCCGTTCGGCGATGCGGCGGCGGGCGTCCTCCGACTGTGCCGCGGTGGGCGCGACGGTGACCGTGCCGGCGCCGGCGTCGAGGATCACCTCGGATCCCGCGGCCAGGTCGTCCGCTCCCGCGACGCCGACGATCGCGACGATCGCCTTCTCGCGGGCCAGGATCGCCGTGTGCGAGGTCGGGCCGCCCTCGCGGGTGACCAGGCCGAGCACCTTCGTCAGGTCCAGCAGCGCGGTGTCGGCGGGGGCCAGGTCGCGGGCGACCAGGATGTACGGCACATCCGACTCCGGCACGCCCGGAGCGGGCCGGCCCTCCAGCGCCGCGATCACCCGCTGGGCGACATCGTCCAGGTCGGTGGCGCGCTCGCCCATGTACCCGCCGAGGCCGATGAGCATGTCGCGGAACACGCCGAAGCCCTCGAACACGGCGCGCTCGGCGGTCGTGCCGCCGTCGATCCGGGAGGCGACGTCGTCGGCGAGGGAGGAGTCCTCCGCCATCATCGACTGCGCCTCCAGCACGTCCGCGGCGGTGCCGGAGACCCGGCCGGCGCGCTCGCGCAGGTCGGCGGCCACGGTCGCGACGGCCTGCGCGACGCGGGCCTTCTCCTCGTCCGGGGTGCGGGTGCTGGGAGCGGTGTCCGGCTCGGGGAGCGGGTCGGACATGCGGAGCACGGGGCCGAGGGCGATGCCCTGGCCGATGCCGGCGCCGGTGAGCGTGGTCGCCCCCGGGGTCGTCGTCGTGGTCTCTGGTGTCTCGGACATGATCAGGCGTCGTGGTCCATGGTGAGGATCTCGGCCAGGTCGTCGAGGACCGCCTCGGCGTTCGGGGCGTCGGTCGCCAGGACGATCTTGTCCCCGTGGTCGATGCCCAGCGAGATGACGCCGAGGATGCTGCCGGCGTCGACGGTCCGGCCGCCCTCCTTCGACAGCGACACCTTCGCGCCAGAGGCGCCGACGGCCTCCACGAAGAGCTTGGCGGGACGGGCGTGCAGCCCGTGGGTCGATCCGACGGTGATGATCCGCTCAGCCATTGTTCCGGTCTCCTTCGTTCTCGGGTCGCACAGTACGCGGAAGTGCCGCGGTGCAGGTGCCTCTCATCGTGCCGCTGCCTTCGCGTCGAGGGCCAGATCCAGCGCGCGTGCTCCGTCGAGCGCGGCGGGGGACACGGGCGGGAGGACGGCGACGGCGGTCCCGGTGGCGGCGGCGCGGGCGCGCAGCCCGGGAACCGCGGCCTCAAGGTGCGCACCGACCAGGACGACATCTACCGCGGCGAGCGAGTCGAGCTGGCTCGCGCTGCCCGCGGCGACCTGCACGGCGAGGCCGCGAGCGGCCGCGGCGGTGCGGAGCTTCACGGCGACGAAGGTGCTGGAGGCGCCCGCGCCGCAGACAACGACGATCTTCATCGACCTCATGCCTTTCGGGTGGAACGGGTGGAACAGGGTGGATCGGATGGTTCGGTGGATCGTGACCATGCTCCGTCCGGGTGGCGCGTGAGGGCCAGGAAGATTTCTTCCTGGGGGGGGGAAGCCGGCGGCGACCCTAAACATGTTGAATTGAAATTGATGCTCTAAGATCGAGCACCATGCACCTGCTCACCCTCCCCAGGCCCTTCCGCGTGGCAGCCACCGCTCTTGTCGTCGGCGCCCTCGTCGCCACGACGACGGCGGCGGCCGAGAACCGGGCTGGCGAGCAGGGCCTGACCGTCGAGTCCATCGAGGGCCGAGTTTCCGCGACACTGACCTCGGCTTCCGGCGGGACGCTCGACCTCGCAGTGTCGACGGACGGCCGTCCCGTGCTGCAGAACGTACGGCTGGGTGTCGTGACCGAAGCGGCCGACCTCACGACAGGTCTGACCTTCGAGCGTGCCGAGCGCAAGCGGATGACCTCGACGTATGCTCCCGCCGGTACCGTCAAAGGAACCGTCCCCTCCGTCGTGGATGAAGTCGTGGCCCACTACCGGAAGGGTACGGCCGCACTGACCGTCGCGGTCCGCGCGACCCCCTCCGGCGTAGCCTTCCGCTACACGGTCGATCAGCCCGGGGCATCGGCGGTCGTCTCCGAGGCGACCGCATTCGATCTCCAGGCCGGTTCCACGGTCTGGGCGAGCAGGTACGAGCGCAACTACGAAGGCAAGCCGCAGCGGTTCGCCTCGACCGAACTCGGCGGCAACCGCCTGTCGATGCCGGCGCTCGTCTCCACACCGGATGGCCGCTGGTTGCAGATCACGGAGGCCGCCGTACGCGCTGGCGGCGCCTACCCGGCGGTGCGCCTCGACGTTCCCGGCGGGAACACGCGCGCGTTACGGGTGGCGCTTCCGGGTCCGGACAGTGCGGTCTTCGACGGGTCTCCCGCAAGTGTCCGGGTGCCCTTCGACGGCTCGATGACGACGCCGTGGCGTGTGATCGGAACGGGGAACGGACTCGCCGATCTCGTCCAATCCCATCTCCTCACCGACCTCAACGCTCCTCCGACCGCTGAACTGACGGGGGCGGCGGCGAGCTGGATCCGGCCGGGTGTCTCGCTCTGGCCGTGGTGGTCGAACTCGATGGCGAGCGGCGACGACTACCTCACACTGCACCGCGAGTACGTCGACGCCGCCGAACGTCTCGGCCTCCCGTACGTGACCGCGGACGCGGGTTACTCCTCATGGGATCAGATCGAGGAGTTGGCGGATTACGCGAAGGCACGCGGCGTCGGGATCTTCACATGGATGCACCGTAACGAATTCCGGAGGGCGGACAAGACGCTCTTCGATCAGAGCGAGATCGACAGTGCCATGAAGAAGCTCGCGGAGCGCGGCATCGTCGGGCTGAAGATCGACTTCTTCGACTCCGATCGCGCGGACATCATGCAGTTCTACGATCGGCTCAGCATCGGCGCGGGCCGCGCGAAACTCATGCTCAACTTCCACGGATCCACCAAACCGGGTGGCGAGCAGCGCACGTACCCGCACGTGCTCACGAGCGAAGGCGTGGCAGGCGCAGAGGGGTACAAGAACGGCAACCCCGCGTCGGCGCGCGACAACGTCAACCTCACGCTCGGCCGAGGGCTGCTCGGCAGCGCCGACGCGACGCCGGTCGCGCTCTCGCTCGTGAATCCGCTGACGACGCAGGCGCACCAGCTCGCTCTGTCGATCGCCTTCACGTCGGCGCTCACCACGCTGGCCGAAACCCCGGCCGCATATGAGACGTGGTCGGGTGTGGATGTGCTTCGGACGCTTCCGACCGCGTGGGACCAGTCCCGGCTGATCGACGCGGCGCCGGACAGCCACGCCGCGTTCGCACGCCGGTCCGGCCAGGACTGGTACGTGGCCGCGATCACGGACGGTGCGCGGAACCTCCCGGTACAGCTCGACTTCCTCGGGTCTGGAACCTACACGGCGACCGTCTACCGCGATGGCGGCGCGAACGGGCAGCCCCTGGTGGCGCACTCCGCGGTCACCGCGGCCGATACTCTCGCTCTTCCGCTCGCCGAGCACGGCGGGGCGACGGTCGTCCTGACGCCCGGACACGCGACACGGACCGCGAAGGCAGACCGGATCCTCGAAGCCGAATCAGCGGTTATGGGGGGCACAGCGCGTGTCTCGCCCTGCGCGTCCTGCTCCGGCGGGGCGAAGGCCGGCTACATCGGCCACGCCGGAATCGCGTTCTCGGACGTTACGGCCGAGGGGGCGTACACCGCCCGCATCACCTATCTCTCCGCCGAGAGGCGACGCTTGACGGTCACCGTCGACGGGGTCGCGTCTCCGCCGGTGACTCCGGCGGAGTCAGGACGCGGCAGCGGTGACCCCAACGGCTGGAATGTTCCGCGCACGATCGACGTGCCTCTCCACTTCGAACCCGGCACGCACACGATCGCGCTGTCGGGGACGGACGGCAGCGCCCCCGACATCGACCGCGTGGAGCTCATCCGAACCTACGAGGCGGAGGACGGCGCCAACGTCCTCACCGGGAAGGCCACCAGGACGCCGTGCACAGCTACCGGCTGCAACGGCGAGATGGTGGGGCAGCTCGGGTTGGGGGCCTCGGTGACGTTCACCGGCGTGACGGCGGTGAAGGCGGGGTCCACATCCGTCGGCATCCGTTACGCCTCCGCAGCGGCGAGGTCCATCATCGTGCGGGTCAATGACGGACCAGGGCGGGTCATCACCTTTCCGCGTACCGCGACATGGGACGACTGGAGCCTCCGGACCATGACGCTCGACCTGGCCGAAGGCGCCAACTCGATCACTCTCGCAGCCGAGTCGTCCAGCTGGGCTCCGGACATCGACGCGATCCAGGTCGCGCAGTAGAGGAGCATCCCGTGCCGTCACCTACGGACCACATCGAGTCGCTGATCCCGCGCCGCGAGTTGCGGCGCCGCGGTGCTCGCCGTGACGGCGCACGCCCCCGCCTCGCCCTCCTCGACCTGCTCCGCCTCGCCGCCGCCCTGTCCGTGGTGGCCTACCACTGGCTGTTCTGGGGGATCGAGCACGGTGCCATCCACTCGTTCGGGTTCACGCCCGTCTCGTGGCTGGCCGCCTACGGGTTCCTCGGCGTCCAGCTGTTCTTCCTGATCAGCGGGTTCGTCATCTTCCTGTCCGCGTCGGGCCGGGAGGCGTCGGCGTTCGCGGTGGGGCGGGCGACGCGGTTGTATCCGGCGTACTGGGCCGGGGTCGCGCTCACCTCGGCAACGCTCCTCGTCACCGCGCAGACTCCTCCGCTCGAGCTGCTGCCGAAGCTCCTCGCCAACCTGACGATGGCGCCCGCCGTCTTCCGGCAGCCGCAGCTCGACGGCGTGTACTGGACGCTCACGCTCGAGCTGCAGTTCTATGCGCTCGTCTTCCTCTTCCTGCTGTTCCGGCGGCGACGCTGGCTCGACGGATTCTTCCCGCTGTGGGCGATCGGGATGCTCGGGACGACCCTGTTCGTCCCGCGGGTCGCGGCACTTCCGCTCTGCGGCGACCTGTTCACGCTGTTCGCGGGCGGGGCGATCATCGCCATGATCTCGCGAACCGGGTGGACCCCGCTCCGCGCGGCCGGCCTGCTCGCGAGCGTGGTGGGGGGTGTCGTCGGCACCGTCCGGCGCGCGGAGGAGTCGGGCGACGGCGCTGCTACGAGCCCTATCGCGCTCGGGGTCGTCGTGGTCCTTCTCTTCGCACTCGTGTTCGTCCTCACGCGGCCTGCGGTCGCCGCGCTCCCGGTCCCTGGGAGCCGGATCCTGGGGGCGCTGACGTACCCGCTCTACCTCAGCCACGCCGTCTTCGGCTACGCGCTGCTCAACCAATGGGTGAACCCGGCCGCGATCTGGCCGGGGATCGCGGCGGCCCTCGTCGTCGTCCTGGCCGTCGCCGCCGTCGTGCACTTCATCGTGGAGCGGGGCGGCGCGTCGCTCTGGCGGGCGCTGTTCCGCTTCGTGTTCTCACCTGTTGCCCGCCTGGAGGCGCGGTCCAAGCGAATTTCCTGAGGGGCGGAAAAATGCCGCGGGCGACCTGCAGGTACCGTTACCGAGTGATTGACTCGGATGCGAAAGGTGGTCGCGGTCCATGGCGCTCTCCGCGAAGCAGACGAGGATGCTCGACATCCTGTCGCGTCGTGCTGCCTGGGTGACGGCCGCCGAGCTCGCGCAGGACCTCGGGGTGACCTCCCGCAGCATCCGCAGTTACGCCGCCGCGCTCGGCGAGCTGGTCGAGTCGGGGCCGCACGGCTACCGGGTGAAAGGCGACGCCTACGCCGCCTACCTGGCCGACGCTCCCGGCTCCTCCCCGTCGGCGGGGTCGCCGCAGGAGCGGCTGGCGTTCCTCGCCCGGCGTCTGCTGGACGAGCCGGAGGGGATCGACGTCTACGAGACCGCGGAGAGCCTGTTCGTGTCCGACTCGACCATCGAGTCCGATCTCACCCGGGTGCGCAGCCTTCTGGCCGGCACCGAGCTCGAGCTCGACCGGCACGGGCCCGTAGCGCGCCTGAACGGGCCGGAGATCGCGCGGCGCAAGCTGATCAGCCGGCTGTTCCGGGATGAGATGCGGCAGGGCGTCGTGGACGTGTCGCGCATCCAGGAGGCGTTCGGGTCGGAGGGACTGGCCGCGTTCAAGCCCGACCTGGTCGAGATGCTGGACGCGCGCGGGTTCTTCGTCAACGAGTACGGGATCAACGACGTCCTGCTGCACATGGCCGTCGCGCTCGACCGCGTCGCCAAGAACAGGGTGCTCCCGTCGGCGGGCGCGGCGGAGGCGGGGGAGGCGCTGCGCGGGCTGGCGGACGACCTCGGCGGCCTGGTGCGCACGCACTTCGACGTGGAGCTCGACCCGACCGAGCTGCGTTACCTCGCGATCCTGCTGCGGACCCGGGTCATCGCGCCGGGAGCGCGCGCGGACAGCGTCGCCGAGTTCGTCAGCGACGACGACCTCGCCACCGTGCGCGGGATCGTCGCGCGGGCCTCGACCGAGTATCTGGTCGACCTCCGTGACGAGGACTTCATCGTGCGGCTCACGCTCCATGTGCAGAACCTGGTGGCGCGGGCGCACGAGAACACCTACTCCCGCAATCCGCTCACCCGCTCGATCAAGAGCTCCTACCCGATGACCTACGAGCTCGCCGTCTACATCGCGAGCCGGCTGCAGGCGGCGGAGGGGATCGCGGTCAACGACGACGAGATCGCCTACATCGCGATGCACGTCGGCGCCTACCTGGAGCAGCAGTCACGCCGCCGGGACGCGGTGCGCACCGCGGTGGTCTGCCCCAACTACTACGACATGCACATCCTGTTGCGCGAAAAGTTGGAGAGCGCGCTCGGCGACGAACTGGACATCGTGAGTGTCATCACGTCCACTGACGCCGACTGGTCGGCGATCGACGCCGACCTGGTGCTGACCACGATCGACCCGCGCGGGCGTCGGGAGAACACGGTCATCGTGCAGCCGTTCCTCACCGCGACCGACGTGGAGCACATCCGCCAGTCGGTCGCGCGCATCCGTCGGCAGCGCCGCAGGGCCGGCATCAAGAACGAGCTGCTCGAGTACTTCGACGAGAGCCTGTTCCTCCGCAACTTCTATGCGCGGGACGCGATCACGATGATCCGCGCGCTGGGCGACCGGATGATCGCGGCGGGCGCGATCGAACCGGACTACGTGGAGCAGGCGGTCGAGCGGGAGCAGATGTCGTCCACGGCGTTCACCGACACCCTCGCGGTGCCGCACGCGATGACGATGAACGCGAAGCGGACGGCGATCGCGATCGTCGTCAACGACACCGCAATGGACTGGGGTGATGCGCGGGTGAACGTGATCGCCTTCATCGCCTTCTCGGAGGGCGGCCGCGCGGCGTTCCAGACGGTGTTCGACCAGTTCGTGGAGGTGTTCTCCGACCGGGAGGCCGTGCTCGGCCTGATCCGCCGTGCCGACACCTTCACCGCCTTCATCGACGAGCTCGTCCGCATCATCGACGCGTAGCGGAGCCGACATTCGTGACGAATGTCGCGTTTGCCGTCGCCATTCCCCACATTCCGCACGAATCGCGAGGCGCATATTCCGCACGAATGTCGCGTATGCCGCCGCGATTCGCGACATTCGGCACGAATCGCGCGCGCGAAGACGGCGGAAGCCGCCGGGCGCGCAGCGGAACGTGCGCGCCCGACGGCTTCGTGCCCGGCCTCGGGGGCGGGCCGCCGGTCAGTTGGCGGTGACGAGGTACGTCACGGCGACGCCGGGGGTGCCGATGGCGACGGTGTACGTGGCGTTCTTGTAGACGGCCCTGCTGTCGGTCGCGCCGGGCTGCGCCGTGTAGCCGGCCTTCTCGAGGGCGGCCTTCGCGTCGGCGAAGCCGGTCTTGTCCTTCGGCTGGACGGTGATCGACCAGCCGTCGTTGTGGTTCCCCTTCGCGACGAGCACAGCGCCGTCGATGACCGGGACGTCCGACTTCGGGAAGTCGGAGGGCAGCGACTGGGAGGTCGCCTCCTGGGTGGCCGACGCCGACGCCGACGGCGTCGAGCTGGAGCCGTTACCGCTGGCAGAGCAGCCGGTGAGTGCGGCGATGGACAGAGCCGCGACGAGGGCGGCGGGAACGAGCATTGTGCTGTTGGTGCGCATGATTCTTCCTAGTGCTGTATGGAGTGCGGTAGTGCAACACTCCAGCGTACTGCGCAGCCTCCGACGCGCTCAGCCCAGCAGCAGCGTGCTGAGCTGGTCGGCCGAGTGCACGACCGCGATCGCGCCCGCCGCCTCGGCGGGGGAGCCGTAACCCCACTCGACGAGGATCGTCGGGATGCCGTGCTCGCCCGCGCCCTCCACGTCGAACTGGCGGTCGCCCACCATCACGGTGTGGTCGAGCGCGACGCCCAGCTCGCCGAGGCGGCGCAGCGCGTCCGCCACGACGTCGGCCTTGGCGCTGCGGCTCTCGTCGTCGGTCGCGCCGGCGATCACGTCGAAGTACTGGGCCAGGTCGAAGTGCTCCAGGATGCGGGTGGCCTGCGTCTCGGGCTTGCTGGTCGCGACCGCGAGCGGGATGCCGGCGTCGCGCAGCCGCTGCAGGAGGCCGCGGATGCCGGGGAAGACGGCGCTGTCGAACGCGCCGTTGGCAGCGTAGTCCGCGCGGTACACGGTGAGGGCGGCGCGGGCGCCGGCCTCGTCGAAGCCGGCCATCGACTGCAGCGAGTCGAGGAGCGGCGGCCCGACGTACTCGACGAGTTCGGCGGGGGTGGGGACGGGCAGGCCGAGCGTCTCGAACATGCGCACCAGCGATGACGTGATGCCGGGCGCGGAATCGGTGAGCGTGCCGTCGAGGTCGAAGAGGACACAGGTCCAGGTGCGCGCGACGGTGGTCGGCGCTTCGGTGGTCGTGGTGATCGGGTTTGTCATAGCCGTCCCATGATATGTGAGGTGATCGAATGCGCCGTCAGTGCTCGCTGAGAGCTGACTCGATGTGCGAACGGGCGACGACCATCGTGTGCGCCGCCCCCGGGTCGAACTGGACCGCCACGAAGTCGGCGGTGGCGATGTAGCCGAGCGCTTCGGCGGCCGGGACGATCACGGCCTGCACGCGCATGCCCTTGCCGCCCGCCGCGCCCACGGCGTTCCGCAGGGCCTTCATCGAGGTGAACAGCGGCAGCACCGGCTCGCCCGCGGTCGACTGGATGGTGCGCAGCCGCACCTCGCCGGGCTCCGACCCGGTGACGTCGACCACCAGTCCGCCCTTGGTCGCGGCGGCGAGCAGGGCCTCCAGGTTCTGCAAGCTCGGCTCGGCGGCGATGGCGGCGAGGGCCTTGCGGACGGGGCCGTTCTCGTACGTCTGCGGGAAGCGTCCCGGGGCGGCCATCAGAATAGCCTGCTGTCGCTGTCGTCGAGCCCGCGCATGGCGTCGTAGTCGAGCACCAGGCAGCGGATGCCGCGGTCCTCCGCCAGTGTGCGGGCCTGGGGCTTGATCTCCTGGGCCGCGAACACCCCGGACACCGGAGCCAGCAGCGGGTCGCGGTTCATCAGCTCCAGATAACGGGTGAGCTGCTCGACGCCGTCGATGTCGCCGCGGCGCTTCAGCTCGACCGCGACCGAGCCGCCGCGCTCGTCGCGGGCGAGGATGTCGACCGGGCCGATCGCGGTCATGTACTCGCGGCGGACCAGCACGTGGCCGTCGCCGAGGAGGTGGATCTGCTCGGCCAGCAGCTTCTGGAGGTGCGCCTCCACACCGTCCTTCTGCAGCCCGGGGTCGATGCCGAGGTCGTGCGCGGAGTCGTGCAGCACCTCGTGGATGGAGACGATGAGCATGTCGGCGGTCTTGGCCTGCGTGACGCGCCAGACCTCGGTGATCCCGGCCTCCCGCTGCAACTCGTCCGGCTCGTCGACCGTGAGCGTGCAGGGCGGACTCATCCAGTTGAGCGGCTTGTAGGAGCCGCCGTCGGAGTGGACGAGGAGGCTGCCGTCGGCCTTCAGCATCAGCAGACGCTTGGCCAGCGGGAGGTGGGCGCTCAGGCGGCCGGCGTAGTCGACGGAACAGTTGGCTATCACGAGGCGCACCGGTCAAGTGTACGGTGCCGGCCGTGCTGCCGCGTGGGCGGTGCTGGCAGGATGAGGGGATGGCCCACGACCTCCTCATCGGCACGTACACCCAGCGCCTCCCGCACGTCGACGGTCACGCCGACGGAGTGCTCTCGGCGCGCTTCGACGGCACGGCCGTCGTGGAGCCTGCGGTGGCGGCGGAGGTGCCGAACCCGTCGTGGGTGGCGGTGTCAGCCGACGGCTCGCGGGTCTACGCGGTGGAGGAGACCGGTCCGGACGGCGGCGTCTCGGCCTTCGCGCGTCTCGCCGACGGCTCGTTGCGTCCGCTCGGCCGGGTGTCGAGCGGAGGGGACTCGCCCGCGCACCTCGCGCTGCATCCGTCCGGGCGGTTCCTGCTGACCGGGACGTACGGCGGCGGCACGGTGTCGGTCGTCGCGCTCGACGCGGACGGCGCGCTCGGAGAGCGGACCGCGTTCGTCCAGCACGAGGGACACGGCCCCGACCCGGCGCGCCAGGAGGCTCCGCACGTCCACCAGCTCTCGGTCGATCCGGTGACCGGGGACGTCGTGGTGGTCGACCTCGGCCTGGGCGAGGTGCGGTGGTACGCGCTGTCGGAGGCGGGCTCGCTGACGCTGCGCCCGGAGGCGACGGTCGTCGCCGGCGCTTCCGGCCCGCGACACCTCGCGTTCCACCCGGACGGGCGGCACCTTCTCCTGGTGAACGAACTCGACAGCACGCTGGACGTGCTCCGCCGGGAGGGTGACCGGTTCGTGCGGGTGGCCTCTGCGGGGACGCGTGGACAGTCCGCGGAAGGGCCGAATCTGACCGCGGCTGTGCGCGTGACCGCGGACGGGCGCACCGTCCTGGTCACGAACCGGGGCGACGACACGATCGCGGTGTTCGCGTTCGACTCGGACACGTCCGAACCGGAGCTCGTGACGGTCGTGCCTGCGGGCGGCCGGGCACCGCGGGATCTGGTGATCGTGCCGGAGGGCGACCGGGTGCTGGCGGCGTGCCAGGACAGCGACGAGGTGAGCGTGTTCGCATTCGACGCGGGCACGCGAGCGCTGCGGCTGCTCGGGGTGTCGGCGGTGCCGACGCCGGTGTGCCTCGTGTTCGTCTGAGCCGTCCGGTTGGTGTGGACGGCCCGACCGGTTCGGGCGCTCCAGCCGCCCCCGCTACTCGGCCGCGGGTGCGAGGCGGCGTGACCGCCGCTCCGCCGCCGGCCGTACCGCCGGCGCCGCCAGGAACGATGCGACCAGCAGCACCAGCACCAGGAAAAGCGCATTCAGCAGCCCGAACTCCTTGCCCAGGAACCCGATCAGCGGCGGCCCGACCAGGAACGCGCAGTACCCGATGATCGCCACCGCCGACACGCGCGCGGCCGGGCTGTCCGTTCCCTCCGACGCCGCAGACATCCCGAGCGGGAAGCCCAGCGAGACGCCGAAGCCCCACAGCACCGTGCCGATCACAGCCACCCAGAGCGGGCCGCCGAGGATGAACAGCAGGAGGCCCGCCACGCCCATCGCGGCCGTCACGCGGATCGCCGCGACACGGCCGACGCGGTCCACGATCGGTCCGCCGAGCACGCGGCCGAGGGTCATCGCGGCGACGAAGAAGCCGAACACGAGCGCGCCGGTGGAGTTCGACTGGCCGTGCCCGTCGACCGTCGCCAGGGCGATCCAGTCGTTCGCCGAGCCCTCGCCGAACGCCATGCCGAGCATGACCACGCCGATCAGGATGAGCCGCCAGTCCGCCCACACCGCCAACGACGCGCGCAGGCGCTGACCGAACGGGACGTGCGGCGTCTCGGCCGTCTCGTCGCCGAGGTCCGCCTCGCGCGGGATGAAGCGGATCGCGACCAGCGCCACCACGACCAGCACCACGGCGACGAAGGAGAGGTGCCACACGACGCCGATCCGGAGGGCAGCGGCGGCTGCGCCCATCCCCGCTCCGAGCACCGTGCCCAGGCTGAAGAAGGCGTGCATGAGCGGCATCAGGGTCTTGCCGATCTCGCGCTCGACCGCCGTGCCCTCGACGTTCATCATCACGTCGACCATCCCGTTGCCGAAGCCGAGCAGGATGAGGCCGATCGCCACCATCGGGACCTCGTGGAACACGGTGGAGCCGAAGCCGATCAGGAGGGTGCCGACCGCCACGATCACGAGAGCGCCGACCATGCCCTTGTGCGGGCCGAAGCGCACGAGCACGAGGGAGGACACCGAGAGTCCGACGATCGCGCCGACCGACATCCCGA
The DNA here is from genome assembly GCF_058806435.1 of Leifsonia sp. GW821-FHT13C09. Taxonomy (NCBI): domain Bacteria; kingdom Bacillati; phylum Actinomycetota; class Actinomycetes; order Micrococcales; family Microbacteriaceae; genus Leifsonia; species Leifsonia sp. GW821-FHT13C09. Next base: position 115,210 of record NZ_JBXAPS010000005.1, read on the forward strand.
GGATGAGCAGGCCGACCGCAGACGGGTCGCGGCCGAGACCGAGGTCGTCGCGGACGCCGGGGATGCGGGCCACCCACGTCGCCATCGCGAGCCCGCTGAGGATGAAGATCACGAAGACGGCGTTGCGCCAGGCGCGCAGTTCGCGGCGGGTGCGGGTCGTCGTCGGGGTCGGCTGTGACATCGGCTGTCCTGGGGAGAGCGGGGGCCGCGAGGGCCGGCGGGTTCTGGTGGGGAGTGGATTTCGCCACTCGAATCGTTTCGATCGAAACGATTCGACTAAGCTACCACACGTGAACGACAGCAGCACACCCCTGGCGGGCGCCCGGCCGACGCTGGCCGCCGTCGCCCGCCTGGCCGGTGTCTCCAACTCCACCGCCTCCCTCGCGTTCTCCGGCACCGGCCCCGTCTCGGATGCCACGCGCGAGCGCGTCCTCGACGCCGCGAAGCAGCTCAAGTACGCCGGGCCCGACCCGCGTGCCCGCTCGCTGCGTCGCGGCCGGTCCGGGATCGTCGGCGTCGTGATGGAGGAGCGGGTCGGCGACGCGTTCCGCGACCCGATCAAGATCGCCCTGCTGGACGGCATCTCCGACGAGATCGCCGCCGTCGACGCCGGCCTCCTCATCCTCACCGACGCGGGGGAGACCGCCCAGCGCATCGAGGACGCGCCGATGGACGCGGTGGTGCTGGTCGGCTGCAGCCCGCGCCTCGACGAGTCGGTGGGGATGCTGCGTCAGCGCGGCATCCCCCTCGTCGCCATCGAGGGTGACCCTGCCGACGACGTCCCCACGATCGGCCAGGACAACCGGGAGGCCAGCCGCCTCGCCGCCCAGCACCTCCACGACCTCGGTCACCGGGACGTCGCGGTCGTCGCTCTGCCGCTCCCGCGCGATCGCGCCCGCGGGCCGCTGACGCCCGCGATCGTGCGCGGCAGCAGTTCCACCACCGCCACCGAGCGACTGGCCGGCGTCCGGGACGTGTTCCCCCGCGCGGGCGGCTGGACGACCCGCGGCTCGTTCGTGGAGGAGGGCCGCATCGCCGGCGCCGCCCTGCTGTCCGACGCAGACCACCGCCCGACCGCGATCATCGCGCAGAGCGACCTGCTCGCCGCCGGCGTGATCCGCGCGGCGGAGGAGCTCGGGCTGGAGGTGCCCGGCGACGTCAGCGTGGTCGGGTTCGACGGTGTGCGGGTGGACGGGCTGTGGCCCTACGACCTGACGACGCTGGTGCAGCCCGCGGTGGAGAAGGGCCGCGCCGCCGGCCGGGCCATCGTGGAGATGCTGGAGGGCCGGTCGCCGGAGACGGCGTCGTTCACGAGCGAATTCCACCGCGGCAACACGACCGCGGAGCCGCGCTCGTAGGTCGCCCCCATCGCCTCCGGAGGACTTCCCCCCTCCCGGTGGCCGCATCTCCTCCGTTCCCTGCGCTTCCGCGGTGTGTCGGAGCGCATGTCCTCCGTTCCCGACGCCCGCGTCGCCCGCGAGGTCAGACGCCAACGGAGGACTCCCGCCCTCCCCGACATCCCATCTCCTCCGTTGCCGACGACCTCCCCGCGCCCGCATAGGGTGGACCGCATGGACCTCGAAGCCCTCTACCGCGACCTCCACGCCCACCCCGAGCTCTCGTTCCAGGAGCACCGCACCTCCGGCGTCGTCGCCGACCAGCTGACCGCTCTCGGCCTCGAGGTGCACACCGGCATCGGCCGCACCGGCGTCGCCGGCGTGCTCCGCAACGGCGACGGCCCGACGGTGCTGCTGCGTGCGGACATGGACGCCCTCCCCGTCCACGAGGAGACCGGCCTCCCGTGGGCGTCGACCCAGACCGCGCCCGGCGACGACGGCAACCCCGTCCCGGTCATGCATGCGTGCGGTCACGACATCCACATCACCTGCCTGCTCGGCGCCGTCGAGCGTCTCGCCGCGTCCACCGACGGCTGGTCGGGGACGCTCGTCGCCGTGTTCCAGCCGGCCGAGGAGCACGGCGGCGGCGCGGACGTGATGGTCCAGGACGGCCTCTACACGAAGGTTCCCGCGCCGGACATCGTGCTCGGCCAGCACGTCACCCCGTTCCCCGCCGGCATGGTGGGCGCGCATCCGGGAGCCGCGATGGCCGCGGTCGACGCCTTCGAGGTGACGTTGCGGGGTCGTGGCGGCCACGGCTCGCGTCCGGAGACGACCATCGACCCGGTGGTCATGGCTGCCTCCGCGGTCATGCGCCTGCAGACCGTCGTGTCGCGGGAGATCGCCCCGCAGGACCCCGCGGTCGTCACCGTCGGCACGCTCCACGCCGGAACCAAGAACAACATCATCGCGCCGTCGGCGACGCTCGGGATCAGCGTCCGCAGCTTCGACGAGACGGTCCGCTCGCGCGTGCTGGAGGGCGTCGACCGCATCCTCCGCGCCGAGCTGCAGGCCAGCGGCTCCCCGCACGAGCCGCTCACGGAGTGGGGTGAGCGCTACCCCGTCACGGTGAACGACCCGGAGGCCACGGCGCGCGTGAACGCGGCGTTCGCGTCCGAATTCGGCCGGGAGGCCGTGCTCGAGCCGGGCGCGCTGTCCGGCAGCGAGGACGTCGGTAACCTGGCGACCGCGGCGGGCGTCCCGCTCGTCTACTGGCTGCTCGGCGGCGGTGACCCGGAGACGGTGCGGGCCGCGATCGCGGCGGGGACCGTGGACACCGACATCCCGTCCAACCACTCGCCGTTCTTCGCGCCGGTGCCGCAGCCGACGATCGACGTGGGCGTCCGGGCGCTCGTGGCGGCGGCCCGGGAGTGGCTGGCCTGAGACGCGTCACGACATTCGTGCCGAATGTCGCGTTAGGCGCCGCGGTTGCCGCGATTCGGCACGAATGTCGGCGCGGGACGCGCGGTCGCTAGCGCTCGGCGCCCGGACGCATCCAGGCGCGGCCGCGCGCCCGGAGGCCGAGCGTGACGGCCCGCGCGCCCAGGTACCCGAACGCGAACGCTGCCGTCAGCGCCGCGAGCCCGCCGACATCGCGCGGCCCCCACGCGACGACCGCGAGTGCGAGGGGCACGAACACGGCGACGTTCAGCACCCCCGTGAGCGCCAGATACCGTGCGTCCCCGGCCCCGATCAGCACCCCGTCGAGCACGAACACGTACCCGCCCAGCGGCGCGCTCACCCCGATGATGGCGAGCGCGGCCGGTAGTAGAGCCGCCACCGACGGGCTGCTCGTGAACAGCCCTGCAGCGATCGGACTGAGCGCGACGGTCGCCGCACCCAGGACGACCCCGGCGCCGAGTCCCCACTGCACGCACCGGCGCAGGACCTGCCGGACATCGTCGAGCTCTCCGGCCCCGAGGCCCTTGCCGACCAGCGCCTGCGCCGCGATCGCGAGCGCGTCCAGAGCGAAGGCGAGCGTCGCGAACACCGTCATCGTCACCTGGAACGCCGCGAGCTCGTCCGGTCCCAGCCGCGTCGCGCAGAACACCACCAGCAGCATCGCCGCACGGAGACTCGCCGTGCGAAGGAACAGCCAGCCACCCGCGCGCGCGGTCCTGCCGAGCCCGGAATGGTGCGGCAGCAACGGGGACCCGACCCGTCGCGCGTGGCGGACGACGATGACCACGTACACCGCCACCATCGCCCACTGCGCCACCACGGTCCCGAGCGCGGAGCCGGCGATCCCGAGACCGGCCAGGTAGATGAAGCAGAAGTTGAGCACGATGTTCGCGCCGAACCCCGCGACGGCGACCGCCAACGGAGTGCGCGTGTCCTGGAGGCCGCGCAGCAGCCCGGTCATCGCGAACACGAGCAGCATGGCAGGGAGCCCGAGCATGGAGATCGCGAGGTACGTCTCCGCCTCGGCGGCGACCTCAGCGGACGCCCCGAACAACCCCACCAGCAGAGGGGAGGCCGCCCAGCCGGCCGCCGCGAGCACGATCCCGAGCACGAGGGCCAGCCAGCTCCCGTCCACGCCGGCGGCCACCGCGCCGCGTTCGTCGCCCGCGCCGAGCCGCCGGGCGACGGCGGGCGTCGTCGAGTAGGCGAGGAACACCATCAGTCCGACGATGGTCTGCAGCACGGCGCTCGCGATCCCGAGTCCGGCGAGCGGCGCCACGCCGAGGTGCCCGACCATCGCCGAGTCCGCGAGCAGGAAGAGCGGCTCGGCGACCAGCGCGCCGAGCGCGGGGACGGCGAGACGCAGGATCTCGCGGTCGAGCGGGCGGCGGGGGAGGACGTTCACGGCGGGACAACGGTATCGCCTGGCAGTGACATCCCCGCTACCATCGCCGAATGCGCCTCACGGTCCTCGGCACCGCATCCCACTACCCCACTCCGGCGGCCGCCTGCTCCGGCTACCTGCTCGAGCACGACAGGGCTTCCGTCTGGGTCGACGCCGGCCCGGGGAGCCTCGCCGAGCTGCAGCGTCACCGCTCGCCCGCCGACCTCGACGCGGTCTGGATCTCGCACGTCCACGCCGATCACACGGCCGACCTGCTTCCGCTCTACTACGCGCTCGCGTTCGGCGACCTGCCGGACCGTCCGCCGCTCCCCGTGCTCGGGCCGCCCGACCTCCGGTCCCGGCTGCTCGGCTTCCTCGGGGAGCGCGCCGCCCCCGAGCTCGACCGCGTCTTCGCGTTCGAGTCGCTCGCCGACCGCGCGAGCGGGCGGGTGCGCGGCCTCGACCTCTCCTGGGAGGCCGTCGAGCACGACGTCCCCGCCTGGGCTCTGCGGGCGGAGGCCGCGGGCGAGTCCCTCGTCTTCACCGGGGACGCGGCTCCGTCCGTCGGGCTGCCGGTCTTCGCCCACGGGTGCGACGTGCTGCTCGCCGAGGCCGGCGCCAGCCGGCCGGACGGCAGCCATCTGACCCCGGAGGACGCCGGCGCCCTGGCTGCGGACGCGCTGGCCGGTCGTCTCCTGCTCACGCATCTCGCCCTCGGCCTGGACTCCGCCGACGCGGTCTCGCGAGCCTCCGCGCGCTTCGACGGCCCGGTCGCCGCGGCGCGTCCCGGCGACGTCGTGTCGGTCGGTCCGGTGTCGGTGGCTGTTCCTACAGTGGAGGGGTGAGCCACCTGATGCCGGAACTGCTGTCCACCTGGTCCTGGCGTCTCGAGCGGGTCCGCAATGGGCGCACAGTGCTCACCAAGGGTCAGGCGGCGTCCGCGCGCACCGACCTCGTCCACGACCGCTCCGCGCACCCGGCCGAGTACTCGGGGTACGAGGACGAGTACCGCTCGGTCATCGACGCGCTCGGTGTGCTCGCGCAGCAGGCCAACCGCAGCGACGACCTCCTGGCGGTGCTCCGTTCCGAGCGACGCTCGACGGACGGCCCCGCGCGCGAACGCTACGCCACTGCGCCCGACGCCGCGGGAGTCCAGCGCACCTCCCTCGCCGCCGAGCACGACCGGGTCCCTGCGGGGCTTCCGGAGGCCCTGGATCAGTGGGTGCACCGGCTGATCCGTTACCGCAGCGGAGCCAAGGTCATCGCTCCGATCGAGGCGGCCCGCGCCGAGATCCGGCTGCGCAACGAGGCCGACCTCAACCCGGGCGCGTACCGCAACGCGACGGCCGCGCCGTATTTCGGGAGGGTGATGCGGGAGCTCGGCGAGATCGCGACCGCGCAGCGCCCGGGAGTGCACATATCGCGGCGTGGACTCCACCGCGGCCTCGCGGACGACTCCTTCCTGTGAGCAGACCGTCCGCACGGCGCCGTCGTCCGGCGCCGTGGCCCGTCGCCGCTCTCGCGCTGCTGATCGCCCTCGCCGGCGCGGGAGGCTACGCCGCGCTGAACAGCGGAGGCGGATCGGTCGCGCCGATCACGGGCGGGGCCGCCAGCGGGACGTCCACGCTCGCGTACCCGCCGGGGGCGACGGCTGGTGCGTCGCCTGCCCTCGCGTCGCCTGGCCTTGCGTCCCCGTCTGGCGCCCGCTCGGCGGACGGCCTGCTCGACGCGGCCGGCGCACGCGCCGCGCTCGCGCAGCTCCCGGTGAAGGGCCGCGCTCCCGCGACCGGATACGACCGCGTCGCCCGGTTCGGCCAGGCGTGGCTCGACGTCGACCGGAACGGCTGCGACACCCGGGACGACATCCTCGCCCGCGATCTCGCCGCGGTCACCCGGCGCGCGGACTGCGCCGTACTCACCGGCACCCTGAGCGACCCGTACACCGGTCGGAGCATCGCCTTCACCCGCGGGGTGCAGACGTCGGCGCTCGTCCAGATCGACCACGTCGTCGCGCTCCTCGACGCCTGGCAGACCGGTGCCCAGGCCCTGAGCCAGGAGGCGCGGGTCCGGCTGGCGAACGACCCGCTGGAGCTGCTGGCGGTGGACGGGGCGACGAACCAGGCGAAAGGCGCGGGCGACGCCGCGACCTGGCTTCCGCCGAACCGCGGGTTCCGCTGCGAATACGCCGCAAGGCAGGTGGCGGTGAAGGCCAAGTACGGACTGTGGGTGACGGCGGCGGAGGGGGCGGCACTCACGGGCATCCTGGCCGGCTGCTGACCGCTGCGCAGCCTTCGCGGTGACGCTGTCTCGCGGCGACCGGCGCCGGCTGCTGACCGCTGCGCTGCCGTCACGCCGACGCTGTCTCGCGCGGCGACCGGCCGCTACGATCAACGCATGCAGCAGCCAGAGTGCAGCTTCTCCGGCCGGTCGGGCGTCGCCACGGTGCGCCCGTGACGCCCGCCGAGGCGGCCGGTCTGCTCGGGCTCCCCGAGAACGCGACCGAAGCGCAGATCACGGAGGCGTACGCCGCCAGCGTGGCGACCGTCCCGGATAGCGACGTCGCCGCGGTCGACGCGCTCGCGCGCGCCAGGGACGCCCTGCTCGCCGGGGTCCGCTGGCTGCCGCCGCAGAGCGCCGCTGCGGCGAGGGAGTGGGAGAACCCGCAGGCCGGGACGACGCCGATCGGGCTGGGAGCGCTTCCTGGTGCGGGTGCACCGCCGGCGGCCGCCGCGCCGCAGGGCGTGCCGGGGCAGCAGCCGGGATACCCGCCGCAGCCGGGCGCCGCGCGTCAGGCGCACCAGCAGCCGACGACGTATCCACCGCGCTCCGCCCAGCCGACGCAGGCGAACGCCGCCGGCACTGCCCCCGGCATCGGCCCCGTCCCGGGCAGCGCTCCTTTCCCGGGCGGCGCCCACACTCCCGGCAGCGCACCATTCCCTGGCAGTGCGCCTTTCCCGGGCAACGCTTCCTACCCGGGCGCCGCTTCCTACCCGGGCGCGGCCTCCTACCCGGGCGCGGCCTCCTACCCGGGCGCCGCCTCCTACCCCCAGCAAAGCCCCTACCCCGGCTATCCCTACCAGTCCGCCTACCCCACACCCTCCCGGCCCCGGAAGCCGCTCTCCAACGGCGCCATCATCGGCATCGCCCTCGGCAGCACCGCCCTGCTTCTCGTCGTCCTGCTCGTCGCCGTGATCGCCCTCGTCGGCAACGCCCAGCACGGCGCCGCGAGCACCGCGGCCCAGCACGGCTCCGCCGCTGCTCCGTCCGCACCGCCGTCGAGCGGGGACCCCTCGGCCGCCGACCAGAGCTCTGTCATCGACGGCGTGACGATCCAGCCGGAGCAGGGTTGGACCTTCCTGCTCACCTCCTCGCGCGACTGCCCCGGCGCCGAGGTGATCGTCGGGTTCGCGGACACGGTCGACGGCGACACGATCGATCAGCACACCGACACCGTGTCGCTGAAGGCCGGGGTCCCGTACACGTACACCGTCCCCGACACCGCCTCCACGCACGAGTACGCCGGCATCGACGACCTGCAGTGCATCCCGACCTGACGCACGACCCGGCCGGCCCGGCCCGATGCCGGACCACGCCCCACACCTAACCCTTCAAACGTAAAGATTCCGTTAATAGTTTTCACAAATTACTGAATCACGCGTAGACTCACGCCCATGACCACAGTGATTGAGGCCACCGGCCTCGAGAAGCGATTCGGCCGCGTCCGGGCACTCGACGGGCTCGACCTCACCGTCACCGAGGGTGAAGTCCATGGATTCCTGGGGCCGAACGGCGCCGGAAAGTCCACGACCATCCGCATCCTCCTCGGTCTCGCGCGCTCCAACGGCGGCGCCGCCCGCGTCTTCGGCAGCGACCCCTGGCGCGACGCCGTCGCCCTCCACCGCCGCATCGCCTACGTCCCCGGCGACGTCAGCCTCTGGCCGAACCTGTCCGGCGGCGAGGCCATCGACCTCCTCGCCCGGCTCCGCGGCGGCACCGCCGACAAAGCGGCCTACGCCGAGCGGAAGAAGCGGCTGATCGACGTCTTCCAGCTCGACCCGACCAAGAAGGGCCGCGCCTACTCCAAGGGCAACCGGCAGAAGGTCGCGCTCGTCGCCGCCTTCGCGACCCCGGCCGACCTCTACATCCTCGACGAGCCGACCAGCGGACTCGACCCGCTGATGGAGGCCACCTTCAACGCCGAGATCGGCCGGATCGCGCGGGACGGCGCGACCGTCCTGCTCTCCAGCCACATCCTGTCCGAGGTCGAGCTGCTCTGCGACCGGGTCAGCATCATCCGGGAGGGCAGGACCGTCGAGTCCGGAACACTGGACGAGCTCCGGCACCTGACCCGCACCGAGATCTCGTTCGCGGCCGACGGGATGACGGACGAGCAGCTCGCCCGCATCCCGGACGCCCACGATCTGCGCACCGACAACGGCCGCGTGAAGTTCACCGCCGACAGCGACCGCCTCGCGCCGGTCCTCGCGGCGCTCGCCGACCTGGACGCGAAGAGCCTGACCGTCGCGCCGCCGTCGCTGGAGGAGCTCTTCCTCCGCCACTACGGCGACGAGCTCGCCGGCGTCGCCGAGCTGGAGGCGGAGGCGAAGGGGCGATGAGCACCACGACCACCGACCGCCCTGCCACGCGCGCCGGGCGCACAGCCGTCCCCGAGCGCGGACGCGTCGCGACCCTCGGCGTCCTGCTCCGCCAGCGTCTGCGCCGCGACCGCTGGCAGCTCCTCATCTGGATCCTCTCCATCGCGTTCCTGGCGCTGTTCTCGGCGGCGAGCATCGAATCGACGTACGGGTCGGCGACCGGCCGCGAGGAGCTGATCCGGCTCGCGATCGCGAACCCGACGGTCCTCGTCCTCCGCGGCCTCCCGCAGGGCACCGGCCTGGGGGCGGTGACCTTCTTCGAGATCTACACGTTCCTCGCTCTGCTCGCCGGCCTGATGAACACGTTCCTCGCCGTGCGGCACTCCCGGGCGGAGGAGGAGTCCGGCCGGGCGGAGCTCATCGGCTCCACCCCCGCGGCGCGGCTCACCCCGACGGTCGCGACGGTCATCCACGGTGTCCTCGCGGACATCGTGCTCGCCCTCGCCACCGCGCTCGGCTTCCTGGCGTCGGGCCTCCCGGCGTACGGCTCGCTCCTGGCGGGCGCGGCGGTCGGTGGCGCGGGCGTGGCCTTCCTCGCCGTCGGCCTCCTGCTCGCCCAGGTGATGAGCACCTCGCGCGGCGCGAACGGCTACGCCTCCGCCGTCGTGGTGCTGGCCTGGGTGCTCCGCGGGATCGGCGACGCGATCGGCACGGTCACGGGCTCCGGCACGACGATGGTCTCCGGCTGGCCCACCTGGCTCAGCCCGATCGGCTGGGGTGAGCAGTTCTCGCCGTATGTGCGCAACGACTGGACGCCGCTGCTCCTCCAGCTCGGCTTCGCGGTCATTCTCATCGCGGCGGTGTTCGGCCTCCAATCGGTGCGCGATTCGGGGGCCGGGATCGTCCCGGAACGCGCCGGCCGACGCGACGCCCTCCCGACGCTGAACGGCCCGTTCGGGCTGGCGTGGCGCCTCCAGTGGCCGACCGTCCTCGGCTGGACGATCGGAGGCCTCCTCACCGGCGTGCTCGCCGGCGCGCTCGGCAGCGTGGTCAGCACGTCCATCGCCAACGACCCGAGCCTCGGCAACATCCGGGATGCCGTCGCCCACCTGGGTGCAGGCGGCTCGGGCCCGATGACGGCGCTCTTCCTCTCCGCGATCATGTCGATCGTCGGCGTGCTGGCTGCCGCGTGCGCGGTGCAGGCGGTCATCCGGCTGCGCCAGGAGGAGGTCGGAGGCTCGGCCGAGGTGATGATGGCGACCCCGGTCTCCCGGGTGCGCTGGCTGTTCGACTTCGTGCTGGTCGGCCTGATCGCGATCGTGCTCGTGCTGCTGGCGGCAGCGCTCGCCGCCGGGATGTCCGCGACCGCGGCGGGGGAGAAAGCGTCCAGCTTCAACGACGCGTTCGCCGCCGCGGCCGCGCAGTTCCCGGTGGCGCTGGTCTACCTGGGCGTGCTGACCCTGGTGTTCGTGGTGCTGCCGAGCTGGACCGTCCCTGTCGGCTGGGCCGCACTCGGCGCCGGCGCCTTCATCGGCATCTTCGGCGCCCTGATCAAGCTCCCGGACTGGCTGCGTCACGTCTCCCCGTTCGCCGACGCCCCCGTCGTGGTCGGGAAGGTCGATTGGACCGGTGGATACTGGATGTTCGGCATCGCGGTGGTCGCGCTTGCCGCCGCCGCGGCGCTCATCCGCCGCCGGGACTTCGCGATCGGGTAGGGACGGCATGGCCAGGGACGAAGAGGCTCTCACCGAGGTGATGGAGCACTCCGCGGCGGTGCTGACCGCCGCGGGTTTCCCGAAGATGCCCGCCCGGGTGCTGATGGCGCTCACGGTCACCGACTCGGCAGGGCTCACGGCAGCGCAGCTCGCCGAGCGGCTGGACGTGAGCCCAGCCGCGATCTCCGGTGCGGTCCGCTACCTCCAGACCCTCGGGATCGTCCGGCGGCTCTCGCAGAACGGCAGCCGCCGCGACCTCTACCAGATGCCGGCGGACTGGTACGCGCTGATGGTCCGCAACAGCCCGATCTACGGCGTGCTCGCCGATCAGGCGGACGCCGGCCTCGCCGCCGTCGACGACCCGGACGACCCGGCGACCGAGCGGCTGCGCGACATGGCCGGCTTCTACCGGTTCATGCAGGACAGACTCCCGGACATGCTGAACGAGTGGGAGCAGATCCGGGCATCCCGCGACACGTGAGATCCATCCTGCGACCGGCGTGCCTCGCCGGCCGCTCGTGAACATCTGAAATGCTAATGATCGGACTCACCAAGGGGATCGACATGCGTTTCACCACTCCGGCGCGGAAGGCGCTGGTGGTCGCGGTGCTGCTCGCAGTCAACGTGGCGCTCGCGCTGCTGTTCGACGCGCTGCACTCGGAGCCGGCCTCCATCGTGCTGACCGTGTTGCAGGTCGCCGGCTGGTACCTCGTCACGAGGATGTTCCGCGGTCCGGGGGAGTCTGTGAGGGCCGCGCGCCCGTGGTGGCGGATGACGAACCGGCCGCTCCTGTCCGGGGTGTTCGGCCTCGGCTACGCCGTCCTCGCCGTGGTGAACATCGGCTTCTCGCTGGCCGGCTTCGGCAGCGTCTCCGGCACGGTCTCGATCCTCGCCGAGCTCGTCCTGGCCGCGCTCTTCCTGAACTCGTACGCCTGCCTCCGCCCGCGCCGTGCCGTACCCGCGCGGCCGGCCTCGCGGACGCAGGCCCGGCCGCGTGGCTCCCGCGGCGCGCGCACCTGACAGGCGCGCCACCCGCGCCGTAGGCTGGGGCGCATGACGCTCTCCTCCGGCATCGCCACCGACGAACTCGACCCAACGATCCGACCGCAGGACGACCTGTTCCGGCACGTGAACGGCACCTGGATCGCCCGCACCGAGATCCCGTCCGACAAGGCCCGCTGGGGCTCCTTCATGGAGCTCGCCGAGAAGTCGGAGGCCGCCGTCCGCGAGATCGTGGAGGCCGCGCAGTCGGCTCCGGAGGGCACCGAGGAGCGCAAGTTCGGCGACCTCTATACGAGCTTCCTCGACGAGGACCGCGTCGAGGCGCTCGGCGTGCAGCCGATCCAGGCGCAGCTCGCCATCGCGAGTGACGTGTCCAGCATCCCCGAGTTCCTGAAGACCCTCGGCGAGCTGGAGCGGCACGGCGTCAGCGGCATCTATCAGCTCTTCGTCGACAACGACCCGGGCGACCCGAGCCGCTATCTCGTGTTCGCCGAGCAGGCCGGAATCTCGCTGCCGGACGAGTCCTACTTCCGGGAGGAGCGGTTCGCGCCGATCCGGGAGGCCTTCGCCGCGCACATCCAGCGGATGTTCGAGCTGGCCGGCTTCCAGGACGCCCCCGAGCGCGCCCAGCGGGTCTACGACCTCGAGGTGGAGATCGCCGCGCAGCACTGGGACAACGTGACCTCCCGCGACTCCGAGAAGACCTACAACCTGTTCTCGTGGGACGACGCGTCGGCGCTGTTCGCGGGCGGCGAGGCCGGCCACGCGCACGCCGCCACCGGCCTCGACAGCTGGGCAGCGGGCCTCGGGGCGCCGCAGGGTGCGCTCTCCGAGATCGTTCTGCGCCAGCCGTCGTTCACCTCCGGCGTCGCGGGCCTCCTGGTGGAGGAGAAGCTGCAGTCCTGGAAGGACTGGCTGGCCTGGCAGATCATCCACGACTCCGCCCCGTATCTGACCGGCGACTTCGTGGACGCCAACTTCGACTTCTACGGCCGTACCCTCACCGGCACTCCGGAGATGCGCGCCCGCTGGAAGCGCGGCGTCTCGCTCGTGGAGGGCGTGATGGGGGAGGCCGTCGGCCGAATCTACGTCGAGCGGCACTTCCCGCCCGCGGCCAAGCAGGCGATGGACGAGCTGGTCGCCAACCTGATCGAGGCGTACCGGCAGAGCATCCAGAAGCTCGAGTGGATGGGCGAGGACACCCGTCGGCGCGCGCTGGACAAGCTCGGCAAGTTCACCCCCAAGATCGGCTACCCGGTGAAGTGGCGTGACTACTCGGCGCTCACCATCGACCCGACCGACCTGGTCGGCAACGTGCGCGCCGCGGCCCTCTTCGAGTTCAACCGCGAGCTGAACAAGATCGGCAAGCCGATCGACCGCGACGAGTGGTTCATGACCCCGCAGACGATCAACGCCTACTACAACCCGGGCTTCAACGAGATCGTCTTCCCCGCGGCGATCCTGCAGTACCCGTTCTTCGACGAAGGCCGCGACGCCGCCGCCAACTACGGCGCGATCGGCGCCGTGATCGGCCACGAGATCGGCCACGGCTTCGACGACCAGGGCTCCAAATTCGACGGCGACGGCAAGCTCGACGACTGGTGGACCGCCGAAGACCGCGCCGCGTTCGAGAAGCGCACCGGCAGCCTGATCGCCCAGTACGACGCACTCGCGCCGGCCCAGGTGCCCGACCACCACGTCAACGGTGCTCTGACGATCGGCGAGAACATCGGCGACCTCGGCGGTCTCGGCATCGCCTGGAAGGCGTACCTGCTCTCCCTCGGCGGCGAGGAGCCGCCTGTGGTCGACGGCCTCAGCGGCGCTGAGCGCTTCTTCCTCAGCTGGGCGCAGGCTTGGCAGCAGAAGGGCCGCGACGAGGAGGTCATCCGCCTGCTGGCGATCGACCCGCACTCGCCGAACGAGTTCCGCTGCAACCAGATCGTCCGCAACATCGACGCCTTCTACGACACCTTCGGGGTCACCGACGGCGACAAGCTGTGGCTGGCCCCCGAGGAGCGCGTGACCATCTGGTGAGGTCCTGCGGACAGCGCAAAAGGCTCGCCCGGCCGCCCCTCCGGAGAGGTAACATCGTCCCTATCGTGTCGAGGGAACCCACCCTCGCTGCGACGCGGCCCGGGGGGACCGCGCACCGCCCGACGCTCCCGACTCGGAAGAAAGACCCAGCGCGACGTGACGATCCAGACCCCGGATACCCACCACCGCCGCAGGCACGCGACCGCGCGCCGAGGGCGGCACCGTGGGTCGGCGCCCGCCGCCCCCGAGGTCTTCAGCCGCGGCTTCGACGCGCTCGGCCGACTGGCGGTGCAGGGCGTGCAGGTGTCGGCGCGCGCGACGGACCTCACCACCGGCGAGGTGCTCTTCTCGGTGGACGACCACGTGGTGATGCCGACGGCGAGCATCGGCAAGGTCCTGCTGCTGGTGGAGGTCGCGGCGCGTCTGCAGTCGCGCCAGCTCAGCCCGCTGGCCCAGCTCGATCGCACGCCGACCGACATCGCGGGGGAGTCCGGCATCTGGCAGCACCTGCAGGTCCCGGCCCTGCCGGTCGCCGACCTGGCCGCGCTCGTGGGTGCGACCAGCGACAACCTCGCGACCAACGTCCTCCTGCGCCGCGTCGGGCTGGAGGCCGTGAGCGCCCGCACCGAGTCGCTCGGCCTCACCCGGACGGCGCTCCTGGACCTGGTGCGCGACCACCGCGGCCCGGACGACGCCCCGCAGCTCTCGGTGGGCAGCGCCAACGAGCTCACCTGGCTGTTCTCGGCACTGGCCCGCGGGGAGGTCGTGGATGCCGCGACCAGCCGCCAGGTGATCTCCTGGCTGTCCCTGAACAGCGACTTCTCCCTGGTGTCGAGTGCGTTCGGCCTCGACCCGCACTCCCACCGCCACCCCGAGCACGGCATCCTCCTGGTCAACAAGACCGGCACGGACGCGGGGGTCCGCAGCGAGGTCGGGGTGCTGCGCGGGCCGCGCGCGGGGGTCACCTACGCGGTGTCGACCTACTTCGACGACACGTCGCTGCCGGCGCGCCTGGCGGTGATCGACGGGATGCGGACGGTCGGGCTGGATCTGCTGGAGTACGTGTTCTAGCGCGTCACAGCCGCGCGAACAGGGCATCCTCCGCTTCGTAATCGAACCATCGATCTCCGCGCGCCCGCTCGGCGAGCGTCGGGAACACCTGCTCCCACCCCGCTCCGCGGCGCTCGGCCGCGCGCACCTCCCGCACGGCCCAGTCCACCGCGTCCGCCACCGCCTCCCGGTACGGGACCGGCTGGCGATACCCGAGCTGCAGCGTGGCCGCCGCCATGCTGAGCAGCAGCGGGTGCGTGACGCTCCAGGGCGTGCCGCCGACGTCGTCCACGGGCGGCCCGGGGAAGGTCACGACCTCCACCTCCTGGTCGAGCGCCGCGTAGACGGCACGGGCGATCTCCGCGACGCTCAGATCGTCCTGATCCACCGCGTTGAGCACGCGGCGTCCCGGGTGCGCGGCGCAGAGCGCGACCAGCTCGGCGAGGTTCACGGTGGCGGACGTGCTGAACCGGTTGGCGCCGCCGTCGGAGAGCAGGACTCGCCGACGGCCGTCCAGCGCCCGCTTGACGAAGTACCACTCCCGCAGCGCCGGGCTGAACGGTCCGTGGATCGCGCCAGGACGGAGGATACTCACCGGCAAGTCCTCAACCGCCAGGAGGTGGCGCTCCATCGCCGCCTTGAGCGGCGAGTAGGTCCGCTCGTCGTTGTCGACGGTGGGGTCGGTCTCGCGCAGCGGGAGCGGAAAGTCCGGGAAGTCCTCCGGGCCGGTCACGATGTCCAGGTAGCCGCCCTCCCTCCCGGTGTAGACGGAGGCGGTGGAGATCACCACGAGCGAGCCGACGTCCCCCGCGAGTGCAGCGAGCTGGTCGGCGTGCTTCGGCTCGTACGCGACCGTGTCGAGCACCAGGTCGCGGCCGCGGGCGAGCGCCAGCAGCGCAGCCGTGTCGTCGCGGTCGAGGCGTGCGGTCGAGACGTTCGGGTCGTTCAGGGCTGCGTCTCCGGAGTGTCGTCCGCGGTGGGCGACCAGCACCGACCAGCCGTCGGCGGCGAGGCGCCGGGCGGCGGCCGAGCCGATCTGCCCTGTGCCGCCGATGATCATCGCGGTGCGTGTCCCGACCGTCATGGCGCAACGGTACGCCCCGGCGACTCGACGCAGCGGGAAGGCGGGTCTGCCGTCAGCAGACCGCCCCAGCCGCCCCTCACCCCAATAGCGTCCGCGCCAGCGCCACATACTCCCGCGCGTTCACGTCCGGCAGGTATGCCCGCCCGATCGCGTTCCCGATCGCCGGGAGGGACACCGCGTCCGGGTAGGCGAGCCACAGTGTCTCGTACGTCGGGTTGAACTTGCTCTTGAACGCGAACAGCGACGCG
Organism: Leifsonia sp. GW821-FHT13C09; assembly: GCF_058806435.1. NCBI lineage: Bacteria > Bacillati > Actinomycetota > Actinomycetes > Micrococcales > Microbacteriaceae > Leifsonia > Leifsonia sp. GW821-FHT13C09. Next base: position 131,120 of record NZ_JBXAPS010000005.1, read on the forward strand.
AACCCGTATGCCGGCTCCAGCGTCCGGGCCAGGAACGCGAGCAGCCGGTCCATCACCGCCGGACCCTCGTCTTCCGACTCGGCGTCGAGGGCACCCGCCGGCTTCGTCGCCAGCGGCGCCCCGGACAGGCTCAGCACCTCCACGCCCTCGCCGCGCATCCGCTGCGCCGCCGACGCGATGACGAACTCCATGATGCCCGGGATGCTCTTGTCGGCCCGGCGCATGAAGTCGATCGTGTAGCCGACGATCCGGCCGTCCCGCCAGCTCGGCAGCCAGCTCGTGACCGCCTGGAGGTCGCCCTGCGGGTTGTAGGCGAGGTAGAGCCGCACCTCCGGATCCTTCAACTCGTCGATTCCGCCGAGCGTGAAGCCCATCTCCGGCAGCTCCTTCTCGGAGACCCACTGCTCGCTCAGCGCGACGATCTGGTTCTGCTGGATCGGCGGCAGCTCGGCCCAGGTCGTCCACAGCGTGGAGATGCGCTCCTTCACTCCGCGGTTGTGCGCCTGCCGGACCTTCTGCCACGGCTTGCCCTGCAGGTCGAAGGTCTGCGGGTGCATCAGCGTCTCCTGGCCGACCGACACGCTCTGCCAGCCGAGCGACTCGAACACCGGGAGGAACGTGCCGTGGATGCTGTAGAAGGCGGGAGTCCAGCTGTTCGCGTCGCAGAAACCGATGAAATCGATGATGGTCTGCTCGGCACGCTCCGGCCGGCACACCGGATCGGAGAGGGTGATGGCCACGCCGTTGATCACCCGGTACGCGACGGCGGCCTCGCCGTCCTCCGAGAACCAGTAGACGTTCTCCGGCCAGGTTCCCATGAAGCCCAGCGTCCCGCCGCCGACCTCGTGCAGAAGCTCGCGGAAGTGCAGCTCGTCGCCGACCGTCCGGCCTGTGGAGGTCGCCCGGTACAGCCGCATCGTGCCGATGACGAAGATCGTCCAGAACACCGGGCCCACCCACTGGTAGAGCAGCAGCGTGAACGGCGACGTCGGCACGATCACCGGGCCGAGCACCGACTCGAAACCCGCCGGCACGAACCGCCGCAGCGTGGAGGCGAACACGTCGCCGATGGAGGCCTCCGGCACGAAGGACGACAGCGTCCCGAGGCCCGCGATCAGGTACAGGACCGCGAGCAGCGCGAACGCGACGACCGCCAGGATGGTGAAGCGCACGACGGCATCCCGGGGAGCGCGGATCTGGAACTGCCGCCGCGTCGCCACCAGCAGTGCGATCGACGCCAACGGGACCAGCAGCGTCGCCGCCAGCCACAGCAGCACCTCGATCGCGGGCGCCAGAAGATCGATGCTGTCCACGTTGATGGTGATCTCGCCGCCGGGGAGCGCCGTGAACGGGAGGAGGATCATCCCGGCGTTCACGATGATCCCGAGCAACCACGCGAAGTGGCGGCCCCGACGGAGGCCGATCGCCGTCACGATGAGCAGGACGAGCGGCAGCAGGCTGAGCAGCAGCGGGCCGACGCCCTGGACCGCAACTGCCGCGAGCTCGTCGCGGCAGTTGCTCGTGTCGGCGGCCTTGCACGCCGCCAGCACCGTCGCCGCGGCGACCTCCCGGTGCTGGAACAGCGCCGAGATGAACGAGAACGGGCCGAGACCGCCGGGCGGCAGGAGTGCGGCGAGCGGGCCGATCGCGGTGATCGCGACGATCGCAGCGACCAGGTTGCGCGTCTCGGCGTGCGAGCTGCGGCGCATCTTGTGGAGGCGTCCGCGGCGCAGGATGACGCCGAGCGCGAGGCCGAGCAGTGCCGCGAACAGCCGGTAGACGTTGTTCTGGTCGCCGTTGTAGAGCACGAACATGATGACTGTGGCGAAGGTGAGCAGCCGGATCCGCCGTCGCCACAGCGTCGTCGCGAAGGCGCTCGCCGTGACCAGCGCCCCGACGATCCCGACGGTCGGATCGAGGGTGAAGTCGAATTCGGTGGCGTGCGCCAGGATCTCTCCCACGTTCGCGGCGGCCCACTGGCCGAGCACACCGAGCGTGATGCCCAGCACCCCGGTGACCAGGAACGCGATGATCAGGCGCACGGTGCCCAGCAGCCGCTCGGACGCCGCGAGCAGCGTCAGCGCCAGCAGGACCGAGATCACGACCTGGATCGGGTCCTCCGGCACGAAGAGCGCCGTGAGCGGTGTCCACCAGTACCCGGCCCGGATGGTCGTCGGCACCCCCGCCGCCCAGACCAGGGATCCGCCGCCGACGCTCGCGGCGCTCCACAGCGTGCCGGTGGCGATCGAGGTCGCGAGCAGGACCACCGCGAGCGTCACGCTCGCGGGTGCGATCTGCACGTAGGCGCGCAGCATCGCCCACGCCGGCGGGCGTCCCGGGGAGGGAGAGGCCGCCGGCGCCGGTGCGGTGTCAGTGGGAGCCGTGCTCATGATGTCTTCCTCGCGGTGGCCCCCACCCTAGCCGTCGGCACCCGTTCCCGGAGGCAGAATCTGCTGTCCGGTGGTCGAACGGGCGCGTGCGGAGGATCAGATCTCCCGCAGCCGCTCCGCGAGGTAGCGGTCGAGGCCTTCGAGCGGGATGCGCTCCTGCTTCATCGTGTCGCGGTCGCGCACGGTCACGGCGTCGTCCTCGAGCGAGTCGAAGTCGACCGTGACCGCCAGCGGCGTGCCGATCTCGTCCTGGCGGCGGTAGCGGCGGCCGATCGCGCCCGAGTCGTCGAAGTCGACATTGCGGCGCTTGCGGAGCTTGTCGGCGAGACCGCGGGCCAGCGGAGACAGCGCCTCGTTGCGGGACAGCGGGAGGACGGCGACCTTCACCGGCGCGAGACGCGGGTCGAGGTGAAGCACAGTGCGCTTGTCGGTGCCGCCCTTGGCGTTCGGCACCTCCTCCTCGTCGTAGGCGTCGACCAGGAACGCCATCAGCGCGCGGGTGAGACCGAAGGACGGCTCGATCACGAACGGGACGTAGCGCTCGTTCTTGTTCTGATCGAAGTAGCTGAGGTCCTTGCCGGAGTGCTCGATGTGGGTCCGCAGGTCGAAGTCGGTGCGGTTGGCCACGCCCATCAGCTCGCCCCACTCGCTGCCGACGAAGTCGAACTTGTACTCGATGTCGATGGTGCGCTTGGAGTAGTGCGCGAGCTTGTCCTTCTCGTGCTCCAGGCGGCGGATGTTCGCGGGGTTGATGCCCAGGTCGACGAACCAGTCCCAGCAGAGGTCGATCCAGGTCTGGAACCACTCGTCGTCGGTGCCGGGCTCGACGAAGAACTCGATCTCCATCTGCTCGAACTCGCGGGTGCGGAAGATGAAGTTGCCCGGCGTGATCTCGTTGCGGAACGCCTTGCCGATCTGGCCGATGCCGAACGGCGGCTTCTTGCGCGCGGCCTGCAGCACGTGCGCGAAGTCGGTGAAGATGCCCTGCGCCGTCTCCGGGCGCATGTAGTGGAGGCCGGACTCGTCGTCCACGACGCCGAGGAAGGTCTTCATGAGGCCCGAGAACTGCCGGATCGGCGTCCACTGGCCGACCTTGTCCGGGTGGTCGGGGTCGGCGATGTCGGCGAGGCCGTTCGCCGGCGGGTGGCCGTGCTCGGCCTCGTACGCCTCGAAGAGGTGGTCGGCGCGGTAGCGCTTGTGGGTGATGAGGGACTCGGTCAACGGGTCGCTGAAGACCTGCACGTGACCGGAGGCCTCCCACACGGCGGTCGGCAGGATGATCGCCGAGTCGAGGCCGACCATGTCGCCGCGGCCGCGCACGAAGGCGTTCCACCACTCGCGCTTGATGTTCTCCTTGAGCTCGACGCCGAGAGGACCGTAGTCCCACGCCGAGCGGGTGCCGCCGTAGATCTCCCCGGAGGGGAAGACGAATCCGCGGTGCTGCGCCAGCGTGATGACGGAATCCAGTCTCGACGGTGCGGCCATGGGTGCTCCCTGTTCGGTGCCGGGGTGGTGGGGGACCCGTCCATCCTACTGAGGATGCGCCGATGGCGTTTGGCTCGCCAAGGCGGCTGACTCTACCTTGTAGTAGACTTGCGAACGCAAAACTCCATGCAGGCTTGAGGACTGCTCGCGGGGTATTGCGATCCGCGGACCCCTGGCTTACGCCGGGGGTTCTTGCGTTGGGCTGAGCCAGTGGACTCCCTCGTCGCTGTCGGCCGGCCAATGGGCCGAGGTCTGCATGTACGCCGCGATCGCAGCGTGCGACGGTTGAAACGCGCCGCCCCAGATGTCTGGATACGTTTGACGGTGCTTGTGGTACGCGCCATAGGCGATCAGGTCCGCAGCCTGAATGAGCTGGCTGTAGCGGCTGTCCTGCATGACGACGTCCTCCACGATTCGGCGTGTGGATAGTTCCAGAGACCGATGGACTTCGCGATAGGGACCCGACGCGCGCAGTGCGCGCTCCCAGAGCTCGTGTCGCTCCCTCGCGTCGAGCGTTCCCGTCTCATCAAGGCCGTGCTGTCCGTCATAGAAGATCATTACCCGTGTGTCATGGAGAGCCGCCCAGTCCTCCAGCCACGCGATGAATCTGGCGTACATCACATGCGGTGATCGCTCTGCGGCGCCGATGGTGACGAGTTCGAACGAACTCCGCTTGCTCAGATGGCTCAGCGCGATACGAGCGGCCGTGGCACGGGAGCTGCCAGTGAACGCTGCCTCCTGCTCCGGGTTTTCGCAGAATTGTCCACGGCCCTTGAACAGCTTGTTCGCATGGAGCTCCTTGCGCTTGTGAATGCCGAAGAGTCGATACAGCTCTTCGCGCCCGGTCAGCCACGCATGGAGCACTTGGGACCAATCGACATCCCGGATCAGCAGCGCGGTCAGCAGCTTCCCGCGCGACGGGTCGCCTGAATCATCGACGTAACATAGATGCACACATCTATGATTTCAGACCAGGCACCCGACCTCACCGGCTCGCGCGGAAGTCGTCCTCCAGGATCGCGAACACCGCGGTGTCCGACCACTCGCCCTTGTAGATCTCGCTCCCGCGCAGCAGCGCCTCCTGTTTCATCCCGAGGATGCCGCACAGGCGCGCCGACGCCTCGTTGCGGGCGTCGAGCTGGGCGAAGACGCGGTGGCCGCCGAGGGTGTCGAAGCAGAGCTCGAGGAGGCGCGTCGTGGCCTCGGTCGCGTAGCCGCGGCCGTGGACCGCCGGGTGGAAGACCCAGCCCATCTCGAACTTCGCCCACTCCGCCTTCTTCAGGAAGAGGCTCACGTGGCCGATCACCCGGCTGTGGCCGCCTTCCGGGTCCGGCAGCTCGACCGCGTACACGATGCCGTCGCCGTCGGCGGCGAGCCGGTTCATCGCGATGCGCTTGCGCAGGTGCTCGGCCGACTCGTCGTGGTCGTGCACCTCCCAGTAGAGGTAGCGGGCGACGTCCTTCAGGCGCTCGAACTCGTGCCCGTTCTCCAGGTCGCCGCTGTTGAGCGGGCGGAGCAGCAGGCGCTCGGTGCGCAGCTCCTCCGCGGCGTAGGGCAGCCCGGCGGCGGCGTGGGGCTCGGTGGCGGTGATCGTGGCCTCGTCGCTCACGTGTCCTCCTCTGGTGGGTGCTCCTGGACGGACGTCAGGAGGCGGCGGTCTCGTCGTCGACGGCGCGGAGCGCCTGGGGTCGCGGCGCGGTCTCGACCTCCACGCCGAACAGCGCGGATGCCGCGTCCACGAACGCCTGCGCGTCGCCGTTCCTGGCGAGTTCGCGGGCCCGCACGGACGGGGTGTGCAGCAGCACGCCGGCCAGGTGTCGCAGCGCGGCCTCGGTCTGCTCGGTCGAGTCGCCGCGGGAGCGCGCCCGAGCGATCTCCGCGTCCAGGATGGCGAAGACGTGGGTCCGGAGGGCGACCAGCGCCGGCGTGACGGCCTGCTCGGCGTTCTGTGCGGCGAACTCCGCGGCGGCGGCGCCGACGAGCTCCCGGGCGTCGGCCGCGGCGTTCAGCTCCTCGATCGGCGCGTGGATGCTGATGGTCTCGAGGTCGAGCAGTTCGACGCCGCGCAGCTCGGCGGCGGCGGGTTCGACGTTGCGGGGGAGGCCGAGGTCGATCACGAGGCGGCCCGTGACGGCGTCCGGTGCGGCGATCGCGTCCGCCAGCAGGGCGCGGGTGATCACGTGGTCGGTGACGGCCGAGCAGGTGACGACCAGGTCTGCGGCGCCCAGTGCCTCCAGGAGGTCGTCGGACTCGACAGGAACGACATCGTGCGAGAGGGCGAACTTGGCCGCGCGGCCGGTCGGCGAGAACACCTGCACGTCGGTCACCCCGCGCTCGCGCAGGGCCGCCAGGCTGGCGCCCGCGTACTTGCCGGTGCCGACGAGCAGCACGCGCACGGCGGCCCAGTCGCTGATCCGGCTCTCCGCCAGTTCGAGCGCGAGGCGCACCATCGAGCGGCCGGCCGTCATGATGCCGGTCTGGTTCTTGACTCCGCGGGAGGTGCGCGACGCGACCTGGAAGACGCGTTCCAGGTTCCCGGTCACAGTGCCGGAGGTGCGGGCCGACTGCAGGGCGCGGCGCACCTGCCCGGCGATCTCGCCCTCGCCGACGACGACCGACTCTAGGCCGCTGGAGACGGAGAAGAGGTGCTCGGCGACCGCGTCATCGCTGTAGACGGCGCTGGAGGAGCGGAGGGTGTCCCCGTCGATGCCGCTGGCGGCGGCGACCGTCTCGATCAGGTCATCCGTGGTCGCGTCGGCAGCGAGCGGCTGGGTGTCCACATCGAGGTAGGCCTCGAAGCGGTTGCAGGTGGCGAGGACCACCGAGCCGGCGACGATTCCGTGCTGCTCCGCGAGTGCCGCGGTGACGGCGGGCGCGTGGCGCTCGAGCCGTTCGAGGAGGTCGAACCCCGCAGTGCGGTGGCTCGACGAGAAGCAGAGAAGCACGGGTGAAAGGATACGCTCGGCGCCGACCAGACTCGAATCGAGATACCCCGTCCTGAGCCTGTTCGACAGGATTCCCGGGTGATTGGCAGATTCCTGCCTGGCAGAATCGTCGGGTGACCTCCCTCGACCCGACCCACCCGCTCTCCGAAGGCCGAACCGCGGGCAGCCGCCTGATCCGCTCCTACCAGGGCGAGCGCCAGGAGACCGTTCCCGTGTGGTTCATGCGCCAGGCCGGGCGGTCGCTGCCCGAGTACCGGGAGCTGCGCATCGGCACGCGCATGCTCGACGCCTGCCTCGATCCCGCGATGGCGAGCGAGATCACGCTTCAGCCGGTGCGCCGACACGGTGTGGACGCCGGCATCTTCTTCAGCGACATCGTGGTGCCGCTGAAGCTCGCCGGCGTCGCCGTGGAGATCCAGCCCGGCAAGGGCCCGGTCTTCGAGACCCCGGTGCGAACCGCCGCCGACGTGGCCCGCCTGGAGGAGGTCGACCCGGCCTCGCTCGGCGCCGACACGTTCGCCCCGATCGCGGAGGCCGTGCGCCTGACCACCGCCGAACTCGGCGACACCCCGCTGATCGGCTTCGCCGGCGCCCCCTTCACCCTCGCCGCGTATCTCGTGGAGGGCGGCCCCTCGAAGGACCACATCCGCGCCCGCACGCTGATGCACGCCGACCCGCAGACCTGGGCCCGCCTGATGGCGTGGAGCGCCGACGTGACCGGGGCCTTCCTGCGCGCGCAGCTCCTGGCCGGCGCGAGCGCCGCCCAGCTCTTCGACTCGTGGGCCGGCTCGCTGTCGCTGCGCGAGTACGTCGAGCACGTCGCCCCCGCGTCCGCTCGGGCGCTCTCGCACATCCGCGACCTCACCTACGAGGTCCCGCGGCCTCCGGTGGCCGGCGTCGACGCCGTCGGCGACGCGCCGGTGAACCACGAGCCGCTGGTCCGAAACGTTCCGATCGTGCATTTCGGCGTCGGTACCGGCGAGCTGCTGAAGGCCATGCACGAGGTGGGCGCCGACGCCGTCGGCGTCGACTACCGCACCCCGCTGGACGAGGCCGCCCGCCGGCTCGGCCACGTCGTCCCTGTGCAGGGCAACGTCGACCCGGCCATGCTCGACGCGCCCTGGGAGGTGCTGTCCGCGCACGTCGTGGACGTCCTGGAGCGCGGCCGGGAGGCGCCGGCGCACGTGCTTAATCTGGGCCACGGCGTCCCGCCGGAGACCGACCCGACGGTGCTGACCCGCGTGGTCGAGCTCGTCCACGGATGGCGGGCATGACCTCCGAACCCCTCGACCACGCCGCCGCGGATCACGACGCCGTGACGGAGAGCATCCGGCATGCGGTGGAGGCCCCGCCGACGCGCATCGTCGTGATCGGCGGCGGCGTCTCCGGACTGGTCGTCGCGCGCGAGTGCGCCCGTCCGGGCTTCGAGGTCACCCTGCTGGAGGCGTCCGGCCGCGTGGGCGGTTCGGTCGCGCCGCTGGAGCTCGGCGGCATCACGGTCGACGCCGGCGCCGAGAGCTTCGCGACCCGCGGCGGCCACGTCGCCGCCCTGCTGGCGGAGCTGGGCCTCGCGGACGATGTCGTGGAGCCGAACCCGGCCGGCGCCTGGGTGCGCAACGGCACCCGCACCGTCCCCCTGCCGAAGGCCGGCTTGCTCGGCATCCCAAGCTCCCCGTTGGCGTCCGACGTCGTGGCCGCGATCGGCTGGAGCGGCGCCGTGCGCGCCTACCTGGACCGGCTCATCCCGGTGTTGAAGATCGGCCAGGAGCGCAAGCTCGGCACCCTGGTGCGCAAGCGGATGGGGTCGAAGGTCCTCAGCGAGCTGGTGTCCCCGGTCGTGACCGGCGTGTACTCGGCCGACCCCGACGACCTCGACGTGGATGTGGTCGCCCCGGGACTCAACGCGGCGCTCACCCGGCTGGGCTCGCTCTCGGGCGCGGTCGGCGAACTGCGTTCGGCAGCGAAGGCCGGCAGCGCGGTGGGCGGCATCCGCGGAGGCATGTGGCGGCTGCCGGCGGCGCTCGCCGCAGACATCGAGGCCCGGGGCGGGACCATCCGCACCGGCGCGGCGGTCGTGTCCGTGACGCCGTGGATCGCCCCCGACCCGCAGGACGCTGCCGCAGCCGCGGTCGAGGCGGCGATGGCCGACGCGGCCGACGGGGCCGCTCTCGACGGGCTCGCGCTCGCCGGGCAGCTCCCTGCGGAGCCGACGCCCGAGCCGGCCGCACCTGCCGTGGAGCCCGCCGACGCAGGCCCCGCGCGCTGGACCATCACCCTCGCGGACGGCTCCACCCTCGACGCCGACGCCGTGGTGCTCACCGCCCCGGCCGACGTCGCCCTAACGCTCCTCCCCGGCATGGACGCCGCCCTCGGCGACCTCGCCGCGCTCGACTGGCCTCCCGCGTCCAGCGTCGAGCTGGTCACCCTCGTCCTGACCGACGACCGCGTCGGCGCCGCGCCGCGCGGCACCGGCGTCCTCGTCGCCGACGGCCCGGGCACCGGGGTGTCGGCTAAGGCGATGACCCATTCCAGCGCCAAGTGGGCGTGGGTGGCGGAGGCCGCGGGCCCAGGCCGGCACGTCGTCCGGCTCTCCTACGGCCGCGCCGGCCGGGCGTCCGAGACGTCCGCCCTCTCCGACGGCGAGCTTCGCGCGCGCGCCGTCGCGGACGCCGCCGCGCTGCTGAATATTCCGCTGGAGGAATCCGCGGTCTCCGCGTTCGCCCGGACCCCCTGGACGAACGCCCTCCCCTATGCAACAGTGGGGCAGCGGGAGCGCATCCAGCGCGTCCGCGACGGAGCTGAGAACGTCGAAGGGCTCGAAGTGACCGGCTCCTGGCTGACCGGCACCGGTCTCGCGTCCGTCATCCCGGACGCGCGCCGGGTGGCGGAACGAGCCAGGGGTCTACGCTGGAAGGCACTGACCGACGACCTGGAAGGGTGAGGACGGAATGCGGGGCAAGATTCTCTTCGTGACGGGTGCGGCGGTGGGCTACGTGCTCGGCACGCGCGCCGGTCGCAAACGCTACGAGCAGATCAAGTCGGCCACGCTGAAGGTCTGGGAGTCGCCCGGGGTGCAAAAGCAGGTGAACGCCGCCGAGGACTTCGTCGCCCAGAAGGTCGGCGAAGTGCCCGAGGCCCTCTACAACACGGTCAGGAAGGCCGTCGCCCGGGCGAACGAGCGCCGTAAGGAGACCCGTTCCCGCTCCGGCAAGCCGGGGGTGGCCGTCGTCCCCGTCACGCGAGATGATCCTGAGACGGCCTGATCGGGTCGCGAACTGTCAGAACAGGTGTCCGGAAGGGCGGTGAGCCGTTGACCGATCGAGAACGTGCCAGGTCGCAGTCGCTGGGTGAGCTGATCGCGTCGCTCCCGCGGCTGGTGATCCAGCTGGTCAAGGCCGAGCTGGCGAACCTGAAGGCCGAGTACGCCGAGAAGGCGAAGTATGCCGGGATCGGCATAGGGCTCTTCGTGGTCGCGGCGGCATTCCTCTTCTTCGCGCTCGGCGTTCTCGTCGCCGCGGCGATCCTCGGGCTCGCGCTGGTGCTGCCCGGCTGGGCCGCCGCACTCATCGTCTTCGGCGCCCTCCTCGTGATCGCGGTGATCCTCGCGCTTGTCGGCGTCGGCTCGCTCAAGCGGGTGGACGGTGCGGCGCCCAAGGAGACCATCGCCAGCGTCAAGTCCGACGTCGACGCCGTGAAGGGGCTGGGCAAGTATGACAACTGACCGAAGCGGCGTCGAAAGGGCCCGCGCCGACCTGGCCGCGACCATAGACGCCATCCAGTACAAGGTCAACGTGCCCGCGCGAGCGTCCGAGCGGTTCCGGAGGCTCCGCGACGAGAACCCGATGGCCCTGGTCGGCCTGGCGGTCGGCGTGGCCGTCGCCGTCGGAGGTGCGGTCTGGGGGATCGTCGCCGCCTCCCGACGCTGACGCACCACCCTCGGGCCGCCGACGCGGCCCACCCGGTTTTTGCCTTCTCAGCTTTGCGAGGGAGACTGTCGGTATGAGTACCCCGGCTGCCGTTCCGGCAGAGTCGACCGCCCCCGAAGACACCGCCCCCGAAAGCCCCAGCGGCTTCACCCTATGGGCCGTCCTGCGCCGGGACCCGGCGCGTCCCGACGACCTCGACGGAACCGACGTGCCCGCGGCCGTCCGGGAGCTCGAAGGCGTCATCGCCGACATCGAGTTGCAGGGCGTCGTCACCCGCGGGCTCTACGACGTCAGCGGCCTCAAGGCCGACGCGGACATCATGGTCTGGCTGCACGGTCCCGAGGCCGAGGCTCTGCAGTGGGGCCTCCGCCAGCTCCGTCGCACCCGCCTGTTCAAGGCGCTCCTTCCGACCTGGAACGCGATGGGCGTGCACCGGGACGCCGAGTTCAACCGGCAGCATGTCCCCGGCTTCCTGCGCGGCAAGGAGCCGAAGGGGTGGCTCTGCGTGTACCCGTTCGTGCGCAGCTACGACTGGTATCTGCTGCCAGAGGAGGACCGCTCGAAGATGCTCGCCGACCACGGCCGCAAGGGCGCCGCGTTCCGCGGAGTCCTGGCCAACACCGTGGCCGCGTTCGCCCTCGGCGACTACGAGTGGATCCTGCCCTTGGAGTCCGACGAGCTCACCGACCTGGTCGACCTGATGCGCGACCTCCGCTACACGGAGGCCCGCCGCCACGTGCGCGAAGAGGTGCCGTTCTACACGGGTCGCCGCATCCAGCCCGCCGAGGTCGTGGAGGTGCTGCAGTGAACGGCGCCGACCTGACCGGGACGGAGGCCGTTCCGCGAGTCCTCGGCGCGACCGAGGCTGCCGCGTCCGGCCCGGAGCACGTGACCGAGCCGGTCGCCTACGACGCGATCCTCCTCGCCGGCTTCGGCGGACCGGAGGGTCAGGACGACGTCATCCCGTTCCTCCGCAACGTCACCCGCGGCCGCGGCATCCCGGAGGAGCGCCTGGAGGAGGTCGCGCACCACTACCGCCACTTCGGCGGCGTGAGCCCGATCAACGACCAGAACCGCGAGCTGAAGGCCGCGCTGGAGGCCGAGCTGGCCTCGCGCGGCATCGACCTCCCCGTGCTGTGGGGCAACCGCAACTGGGACCCGTACCTGGAGGACGCCCTGGAGGAGGCCCGGGAGCGCGGCCTCACGAAGCTCATCGCCATCGCGACCAGCGCGTACTCCTCCTACTCGAGCTGCCGCCAGTACCGCGAGGACTTCGCCCGCGTGCTGGAGGAGAAGGGTCTGGAGGGCACCATCCAGATCGACAAGGTGCGCCAGTTCTTCGACCACCCCGGCTTCGTGGAGCCGTTCATCGAGGGCGTGCGGAACGCGGTCGACGAGCTGCGCGAGCGCGTCCCGGGCATCGACCCGGCGACCGAGATCCGCATCCTCTATTCGACGCACTCCATCCCGTCGACCGATGCGGCCAAGTCCGGCCCGGCCGAGCGAGGCTTCGGCGAGGGCGGCGCTTACGCGGCTCAGCACCTGGCCGTCGCGGAGGTCGTCTCGCAGGAGGCCACCGGCGGCGTCATCGGCTGGGATCTGGTCTACCAGTCCCGCTCCGGGCCGCCGTCGATGCCGTGGCTGGAGCCCGACATCAACGACCGGATCGCGGAACTCCCCGCGCTCGGCGTCAAGGCCGTCGTCATCGTGCCGCTCGGGTTCGTGAGCGACCACATGGAGGTGCTCTGGGACCTCGACAACGAGGCGATGGAGACCAGCGAGGAGAACGGCCTCGTCGCCGTTCGCGTGCCCACCCCCGGCACCCACGCCCGCTACGTGAAGGGCCTGGTCGACCTCGTCCTGGAGCGCCGCGACGGCGTCCCGGTCGAGCAGCGCCCGGCGCTGACCACGCTCGGCCCCTGGTACGACGTGTGCCGCCCGGGCTGCTGCGAGAACGTCCGCCTCGGCTTCAAGCCGGCCGCCGCGGGACTCGCGCCGTGAGCGGCACGGTGAGCAGGGCCGAGGGCGCGTCCGCGCGCCGTGACGGCGTGCTGCGCATCGGCACCCGCGGCAGCGCGCTCGCGGTCGCGCAGACGACCGCCGTGGCCGAGTCGATCGCCCGGGCGACCGGGCTCGACATCGAGCTGGTCACCGTCACGACCCACGGCGACACCTCGCGCGAGTCGCTGTCGGAGCTCGGCGGCACCGGCGTCTTCGCCACCGCACTGCGGGAGGCGCTGCTCGCCGACGAGTGCGACCTGCTCGTCCACTCGCTCAAGGACCTGCCGACCGCGCAGGCGGCCGGGCTGGTCATCGGCGCCGTCCCCAAGCGGGCGGACGCGCGCGACGCGCTCTGCGCCCGCGACGGCCAGACGCTCGAGACGCTGCCGGAGGGCGCGAAGGTGGGCACCGGCTCGCCGCGCCGCGTCGCCCAGCTGAAGTCGGTACGCGCCGACCTGGAGGTCGTCGACATCCGCGGCAACGTGGACACCCGGCTCGGGAGGGTGGCCGAGGGCGACCTCGACGCCGTCGTGCTCGCCGCCGCGGGCCTCGGCCGGCTCGGCCGCCTGGACGCGGTGACCGACTTCTTCGCGCTGTCGCAGGTGCCGACCGCTCCCGGCCAGGGCGCGCTCGCGCTGGAGGTCCGGGCGGGCGAGCAGACCGGCCGCGGCGATGTGGCCCGAGCGCTGAAGGCCGTCGACCACGCGACCACGCACGCCTGCGCGATCGCCGAGCGCGCCGTGCTCGCAGGGCTCGAAGCCGGTTGCGCGGCCCCGATCGGCGCATCGGCGCTCGTCGATGACGGCCTCCTGTTCCTCACCGCCACCGTGTACCGCCCGGACGGTACCGAGCGGCTCACGGCCTCCCACGCCGCCACTCCGGACTCCTTCGGCCTCGCCGAACTCGTCGAGGCGGCACACGAAGTCGGCGCCCGCGTGGTGGCCGAGCTGCTCGGCGCGGGGGCCGCCGACCTGGCCCCGCTCGGGAGCGAATGATGCCCTCCACGCCGTCTTCTCCGAAGCCGCTCGCCGGCTGGCGCGTGCTCGTGCCCCGGGGAGGTCCGTGGGGCGACTCGGTCGCCGCCGATCTTCGCGCGAAGGGCGCGTCGCCGGTCGTGGCGCCGATGATCAACTTCGCGCCGACCGCGGATGCGCCGGCGCTGGACGCCGCCCTTGCGCGGCTCGCCGCCGGCGGCTTCGACTGGGTGACCGTCACCAGCGCGACGACGGTGGACGTGCTGAGCGCCGCCCGCGCGGTCGTCCCGCCCTCCACGCGGATCGCGGCCGTCGGCGAGACGACGGCCGCCGCGCTGGCCGCCGCCGGCTACAGCGTCGACCTGGTCCCGGCGGAGGACAACTCCGCGCGTGGACTCCTCGCGGACTGGGAGGCCGCGACCGAGGGCGTCGTCCCGCTGCGCATCCTCACCCTCCGCTCGGAGATCGCCAAGCCCCTCCTCACCGAGGGGCTGCGTCGTATCGGCCACGACGTGGAGTCGGTCGTCGCGTACCGCACCGTCGGCATCCCCGTGCCGGAGAGCATCGTCGCGGAGGTGCGGGAGGGCCTCGTGCAGGCCATCCTCGTCACGAGCGGCTCCGTGGCCGAGCAGGTGCAGGTGCAGCTCGGCCCGATCCCCGAGAGCACCCTCGTCGCCGCCATCGGCCCGCAGACCGCCCGCGACGCGCGCGAGTACGGCCTCCGCGTGGACGTGATCGCCGCCGAGCGAACCGCGACCTCCCTCATCGAGGCCGTCGCTGCCACGGCGGCCGACCGTTCCGCCGCATCCTGAACTCTGCCGTGTGCGGCGGGCACCCAGCAGCGCGGGCGTAGGCTGGGGAGAGTGAGTGAGTTGCATCCTGTTGTGCGGCCCCGGCGCCTTCGGCAGTCACCTGCCATGCGCCGGCTGACGGCCGAGACCCGCCTTCACCCGGCCGAGCTGATCCTCCCGTTGTTCGTGCGGGAGGGCGCTGCCGAGCCGCAGCCGATCGCCTCCATGCCGGGTGTCGTCCAGCACAGCCTCGACTCCCTGAAGCGAGCGGCCGTGGAGGCCGCGGAGGCCGGCGTCGGCGGCGTCATGCTGTTCGGCGTCCCCGAGACCCGGGACGCCATCGGCACCGCAGCGACCGATCCGGACGGCATCCTCAACGTCGCCACGCGCGCCCTCGCCGCCGAGGTGGGCGACGCGCTCGTCGTGCAGACCGACCTGTGCCTGGACGAGTTCACCGACCACGGCCACTGCGGCGTGCTCGACGGCGAAGGCCACGTCGACAACGACGCCACGCTGCTGCGCTACCGCGACATGGCCATCGCGCAGGCGGAGGCCGGCTCCCAGCTCCTCGGCCTCAGCGGGATGATGGACGGCCAGGTCGCCGCCGTGCGCGACGCGCTCGACGCTGACGGCCGCACCGACGTCGTGATCATGGCGTACTCGGCGAAGTACGCCTCCGGCTTCTACGGCCCGTTCCGGGAGGCTGTCGACTCGCAGCTCTCCGGCGATCGCCGCGCCTACCAGCAGGACCCGGCCAACCGCCGCGAGGGCCTGCGCGAGGCGCAGCTCGACCTCGCCGAGGGGGCCGACATCCTCATGGTCAAGCCGGCGCTGAGCTACCTCGACGTGCTGAGCGATGTGGCGTCCATCAGCGACGTGCCGGTCTGGGCCTACCAGGTCTCCGGCGAGTACGCGATGGTGGAGGCTGCTGCCGCGAACGGCTGGATCGACCGCGAGCGCGTCATCGAGGAGACCCTGATCGGCGTGCGCCGCGCGGGCGCCGACGCCGTGCTCACCTACTGGGCGACCGAGGTCGCAGGATGGCTGCGATGAGCGACTTCTATAACACCGATTCCGCGAACACCGGCGCACAAGACCTCCAGGGCCTGGCCGACGGCGCCGCCCTCGGCGACATCAACCTCGCCCAGTTCGAGCGAGCCCAGCGCGTGATCCCGGGCGGCGTGAACTCGCCGGTCCGCGCCTTCCGCTCGGTCGGCGGCACGCCGCGCTTCATGGTGTCCGCGCACGGTCCCTACATCGTGGACGCGCAGGGCCGCGAGTACGTCGACCTGGTCGCGTCCTGGGGCCCCGCGATCCTCGGTCACGCGCATCCCGCCGTGATCGACGCCGTGCAGGCGGCAGCCGCGCGCGGGCTCTCGTTCGGCGCCTCGACACCGGCGGAGACCGAGCTGGCGGAGGCCGTGCTCGGCCGGGTGCCCTTCGTCGACAAGCTGCGGCTCGTCTCCACGGGCACCGAGGCCACCATGACCGCGATCCGCCTGGCGCGCGGCTTCACCGGCCGTCCACTGCTGATCAAGTTCGCCGGTCACTATCATGGCCACTCCGACAGCCTCCTCGCCGAAGCAGGATCGGGCCTCGCGACGCTCTCGCTGCCCGGCTCGGCCGGCGTAACGGAGGCCACGGCCGCACAGACCCTGGTGCTCCCGTACAACGACCTCGACGCCGTCCGCGCCGCCTTCGAGGCGAACGGCCCGGACATCGCCGCCGTCATCACCGAGGCCGCCGCCGCGAACATGGGCGTCGTGGCCCCGGACGAGGGCTTCAACGCCGCGCTGACCGATCTCGCGCACGAGTACGGCGCGCTCCTCATCCTCGACGAGGTGCTCACCGGCTTCCGCGTGAGCGAGGCGGGCTTCTGGGGGCTGGACCGCGGCTACACGCCCGACCTCGTCACCTTCGGCAAGGTCATCGGCGGCGGGATGCCGCTCGCGGCCGTCGGCGGACGTGCGGAGCTCATGGACTTCCTGGCCCCGACCGGCCCGGTCTACCAGGCAGGCACCCTGTCGGGGAACCCGGTCGCGGTCGCGGCCGGTCTCGCCACGCTGGCGAACGCCGACGAGGCGGTGTACGACCGGCTGGACGTCGTGGCCGAGACGCTGTCGGGCGCGGTCTCCGACGCCCTGGCCGCGGAGGGTGTCGCCCACCGCGTGCAGCGGGCGGGCAACCTGTTCAGCTTCGTCTTCGGCGATTTCGCCGCCGCGCCGCGGACGTACGCCGAGGTCCAGTCGCAGGAGGCGTTCCGCTACCGGCCGTTCTTCCATGCGATGCTCGACGCGGGCGTCTCGCTGCCGCCGAGCGTGTTCGAGGCGTGGTTCGTCACTGCCGCCCACGACGGCGCTGCTGTCGCTCGCATCCTGGACGCCCTCCCGGCCGCCGCGCGCGCCGCCGCCGCCGCCACGCCCGCCTGAGCCGACGTCCGTCGGCTCACTCGTCGGCGGCGGAGGGCTCGCGCGAGAGCGATTCGACGTAGGTGTAGGTGGCGGACGCCGGCCACCCGTCCGCGTCGAGCAGCGCGTAGACGTCGAAATTGAGCGTCCCGCCGCCGCCGGCCGCGCGCCGCAGCGTGCGCGGCGGGATGTCCGATGACGCCCGCACGGTCACGGTCTGCGGATCCACGCCGGAACGGAGAAGGCGGGCGTGGAAGGTGGTGGTTCGGGTCACCGGTCCACCTTCTCACACCCGCCCGGAGCGCTGTCCGGCTAGCCTTGCCCGTGCGTTTCGCGCGAGCGGCGGGACAGCGAGTCGATGATCACGGCGAGCAGCAGGACCGCGCCGGTGATCATGAAGCGGTACGACGAGTCCAGGTTGAGCAGCGTCAGGCCGTTCGAGATGGACTGGATGACCAGGATGCCCAGCAGCGCCGACCATGCGGAGCCACGGCCGCCGAAGAGGCTCGTGCCGCCGATGACCGCCGCGGCGATCGCGTTCAGGTTCGTGTCCGTTCCGCCCGATCCCGCGCTCACCGACGCCAGCCGGGCCGCGGCGAGCAGCCCGCCGATCGCGGCGAAGGTCGAACACAGGATGAACACGCTGATGAAGATGCGGTTCACCTTGATGCCGGCGCGGCGTGCGGCCTCCACCGACCCGCCGACCGCGAACACCGAGCGGCCCCACTTCGTGCGCGTCAGGAAGAAGTTCATGATGACCACGAGGACCACGAAGAACAGGAACATCGCGCCCGTGCCGCGGTCGGTCGAGAGGTACCAGACGGCGATGCAGAGGCCGAGCAGGAGGAGTCCCGACTTGATCAGGACCAGCGCCATCGACCCTTCCGAGAGACCGGCGTTGCGCCGGCGGATGTTGCGCCGCCAGTCCGACCAGAACATCGAGAGCGCGGCGATCGCGGCCAGCGCGTACGCCGCCCACGGTGGGAGGAAGGTCTGCTGCGCGAACTTCACGATCCACGAGTCGTAGGGGATGTTGATCGAGCTGTTCGGCCCGAGGATCCACAGCTGCACGCCCAGGAAGCCGAGCAGGCCGGCCAACGTGATCACGAAGCTCGGCACGCCGAACCGGGTGAACAGGATGCCGTAGAGGAGGCCGATCACCGACCCGGCGAGGATGGCGACGATCACCGTCACCGCGAGCGGCCAGTGCAGCTGGGTGAAGCCGACGCCGAGGATAGCGGCGGCGACACCGCTGACGGAGCCGACCGACAGGTCGATCTGGCCGAGCAGCAGCACGAGGACGATGCCGATGGAGATCGTGCCGATCGCGGCGCATTGCAGGGTCAGGTTGACGAGGTTGTTCGCGCTGAGGAAGTTCGGGTTCAGGATCTGGAACACGAGCCAGATCACGATCAGCCCGACGACGACGGGCAGCGAGCCGAGGTCGCCGCCGCGCACCCGGCGACCGAAGGCGCGTACCGCGCCGCTCAAGCCCTCCTCGCGGATGAGGCGCTCGTCCTGGAGGTCGGCCGCGAGCTGGGCCGGAGTCTCTGGTGCCTTGGTCATCAGGCCTGGTTCCCTTCGCTGTTCTCGATGCGCTCCACGCGCTCCTCGATGCGTTCGGCCCGCTGCGCGACGACGTTGTCCGTGGCGCCGGTGATCGCCGAGATGATCTCTTCGTAGCTGACGTCGGGGACGCGGAAGTCCCCGTTGTTGCGGCCGAGCCGCAGGACGGCGACCCGGTCGGCCACCGCCTGCACGTCCGCCATGTTGTGGCTGATCAGGATGACCCCGAGGCCTCGCTCGCGCAGCCGCTCGATGAGGTTGAGCACCTCGGCCGTCTGGGCGACGCCCAGCGCCGCAGTGGGCTCGTCGAGGATGACGATGCGCGGGTCGCCGATCAGCGACCGGGCGATCGCGACCGTCTGCCGCTGGCCTCCGGAGAGCGACGCGACCGCGATGCGGACCGACGGGATGCGCGCCGACAGCTGCCGCAGCAGGCTCCACGACCGCTTCTCCATCTCTTCCTCGTCGAGCGTTCCTCGGGTGATCTCCCGGCCGAGGAAGAGATTGGAGACGACGTCCAGGTTGTCGCAGAGCGCGAGGTCCTGGAACACCGTCGCGATGCCGAGGCCCCGGGACGCCGCGGGTGACGGGATGCTGACGTCCTGACCGTCGAAGGTGATCGTCCCGGCGTCCTGCGGGTGAACGCCCGCGAGGATCTTGACCAGGGTCGACTTGCCGGCTCCGTTGTCGCCGACGAGGGCGACGACCTCCCCCGGGTAGACGTCGAGGTGGATGTCGGTGAGCGCCTGGACGGCTCCGAACCCCTTCGACACCCCCCGCAGCGAGAGGACGGGCTGTCGGCTGGACCGCTCCTGGTCGGTGACCGGGGATTCCATCGTCACGGCGTTCTCCTTCGGGCCTGACGCGATGCTGTCGCGTGGTGCTGGATACTGCTGGGCTAACTGTATGGCGGAACCACCCGGCCCGAGGATGCGGAATCCGCGCCCCGGGCCGGGTGGCCCCTGGTGGTTCTTTCGATTACTTGATGCCGTACTTGTCGCACGCCGCCTTGTAGTCCGGGGTGCAGATCTTCGCGACGGAGTCGGGACCGTAGAACTGGTCCTTCACGACCGTGGTCTCGATGTTGTCCGTGGTCACCGCGACCGGGGTCAGCAGGATGGACGCGATCTTCGCGCCGCCCTTGGTGTCGACCTGGGTGGTCTGCTCGGACGGCTTCTGGCCCTTGGTCAGAGCGACGGCGAGGGTCGCAGCCTGCTCGGCCTCCGGCTTCAGCGCCTTGTAGACGGTCATGTACTGGTCGCCTGCGAGGATCCGCTGGATGCCCGCGAGCTCAGCGTCCTGACCGGTCGTCGGGGGCAGCGGGCTCAGGTTGGCCGCCTTCATGGCCGCGATCGCGCCACCGCCGGTGCCGTCGTTCGCCGCGTAGACGCCCTTGATCTGGCTCTTGAACTGCGAGACCTGGCCGGACACCCAGTCCTGGGCCTTGGCGGGGTCCCATCCTGGTGTGTCGTACTCGGCGAGGACCTTGAAGCCGCTCGAGTCGATCACGCTGTGCGCGCCCTTCTTGAAGAGAGTGGCGTTGTTGTCCGTCGGCGAGCCGTTGACCATCAGGATGCCGCTGCCGGAGGCCACGTTGTCCTTCTTCAGCTTCTCGACCAGCGCGGTCGCCTGGAGCTGTCCGACCTTCTCGTTGTCGAACGAGATGTAGTAGTTCAGGTCGGGGCTGTTGATGAGGCGGTCGTAGGAGATGACCGGGATGTTCTTGGCCTTCGCCTCGCCGACGATCGACGCCGCGGCCTCGCCGTCGAACGGGTCGAGGACGAGCACCTTGACGCCCTGGGTCAGCATGGACTCAGCCTGCTGCTGCTGCTTGCTGGCGTCGCCGTCCGCGTTCGCGTACAGGACCGTGCAGCCGGAGCAGAGCGACTTGACCTTCGCCTCGAAGTAGGGCTTGTCCGCCGCCTCGTAGCGGGCGGTGACGGAGTCGGGGAGGAGGAGACCGATCTTGGCGTTCGCGGCGCCCGACGCGTTGTTCGTCGAGCTGTTGCCGGAACCGTTCGAACAGGCTGTGAGGGTGAGGGCTGTGGCCAGGATCGCGGCGGACACCATGACCGCTCTCTTGGTGGCGATCTTCATTGAAAAACCTCCGATTCGAAGCCGCCGACGTTGGCGACTGGGTCGAGTGTGTCAGTGCCCGCCGTTTGGCGTCAATACTTGAATTCAAGCTTTCGATAACGGTTCGTCACGGACGGGGGTCAACGGGGGACACGGGTCGGGCGCCCGTCTCAGACCGCGACGCCTCCGCTCGTGATCGAGATGCTGTCGACCGCGTGGGCCACCGCGCCGAGCGTGGCCGCCCGGACACCGAGCTGGCCCTGGACGATGTCGGGCATCAGTTCCTGGTTGACGATGATCGAGCGTTCCACCGCGTGCCGCATCGGGCCGAGCAGGAGCTCCCCGGCCCGGGCGAGCTCACCGCCCACGACCACCCGCTCGGGATCGAGCAGGTTGCAGAGGTTGGCCGTGGCGACCCCGATGTGCCGGCCGGCGTCCGCGATTGCGCGGATGCAGCGGGCGTCCCCGGCCATCGCCTGGAGGACGACGTCGCCGAGCTTCAGGCTGCCGAGGTGGTCGCGCAGCTCGTCCAGGACGGCCGGACCCCCGGCGATGGCCTCCAGGCAGCCGCGGTTGCCGCAGCGGCAGAGTGGGCCGTTCTCGCGGATCGTGGTGTGGCCGAACTCGCCGGCGACGCCGTTGTTCCCTCGGAAGAGCTGACCGTTGAGCAGCAGGCCCGCGCCGATCCCGTCGCCGACATCGAGTGTGATGGTGGTGCGCCTTCCGCGCCCGGCGCCGAGCCGGGACTCCGCCAACGCGGTGAGGTTGGCGGCGTTGTCGATGAAGACCGGGCGCTTCACCCGGCGCTCCAGGGCGTCCGCGATCACGACGCCGTCCCAGCCGCGCATGATGCCGCTGCGCGCGATCGTGCCGGTCGCCCGGTCGAGCGGCGCCGGCACGGCGAGCCCCACAGCCAGCACCTCGTCCCGGGAGGCGTCGACCGAGTCGAGCATGTCGTTCAGGAGCAGCGCCACCTTGTCGAGCTCGTTGTCGGCGCGGTGGTCCTTGGCCAGCGGCATGTGGTTCTCGGCCACGACGGTGTTGGCCACGTCCGCCAGCGCGACGCGCAGGTGCCGGGGGGAGAAGTGGACGCCGACGACGAGCCCGAGCGCGTGCGCGAGCGTGACGTGCTGGGCACGCCGGCCGGACCGGATGCTCTGCGTCGTATGCAGGACGCCGGAGGTGGAGAGCTCCTTGACGATGTTGGAGACTGTGGCCGGGGAGAGCCCCGTCGCGCCGGCCAGCTCCACCTGCGTCAGGCCGCCGTGCTTCTTGATGGCGTCGACGATCCGAGCCCGGTTGGCTTCACGAAGTGAAGTCTGCGAGCCCGGAGTCCGCCGCTGCGTTGCCACGACGAGAAGGATACATGCCGGTGCGGTTTGCGGATCATGAGAGTCCTGCGACCTCTGCGGCCCCGGTTCGCGGCCGTCCTTCGCGGCCCTCCAAGCCAACGGTTACGGGTTTGTGAGATTCACGACCCCCTGCGGCCCCGGTGGGCGGGCAGGATAGACCTATGGCCGACCTGCACGTTCACCCCGACCGCCTGGAGATCCACCTCACCCGGGCCGAGAAGGTGCTCTCCGTGCGTCGGGAGGATCTGGTGATCCCGCGGGAGAGCATCCGATCGGTCGCGATCACGGAGGATCCGTGGATCTGGATCCGCGGCATCCGCGCCCCGGGAGCTGCCGTCCCCCTCACGCTCTCGGTCGGGACCTGGAAGTTCCACGGCGGCAAAGACTTCCTGCTCATCAAAGGAAAGCAGCGCGCCGCCGTGGTCGTCGATCTGGACGGCGAGGAGTTCTCCCGCGTGATCGTGTCGACGCCGCACGCGGCGAAGCTGGTGGAGGCACTGCGCGTCGACGTGGGGGAGATCCCCGCGGATGGCGAGATCATCGACTGAAGGGTCGCCATGGAAAGATGTGAGATATAGATTTCCATTTCACATTCGGCGAACTGGGCGCGGCTCGTGGATTCGAGCCGCTGATTCCGACATCCTGAGGCGATGCTGCTCGCCTACATCGATGAGTCCGGGAACACGGGCGACGTGTCCTTGGGCGGGGCCACTTCCCATTACGTCCTCGGATGCGTCCTGATCAACGCCGATCAATGGTCATACGGGTTCGATGAGATGGTTGCCTTCCGCCGTCGCCTTCGGGATCGATTCGGGTTGCCTGTGAGGGCCGAGGTGAAGGCGAACTACCTGATCCGATCAAGTGGACCATTCCGACAGCTCGACCTGGCCCCGGGGGAGCGTTCACTCATCTATCGGGCACACCTCGACATGCTCGGTCGAATCGAGGCGCGGGCGTTTGCGGTCGTGATCGACAAGCAGCGCAACGCACGGAGCGGTCCTTCATGCTTTGAGTTCGCCTGGACCACTCTGCTGCAGCGGCTGGAGCGAACGACGCACTATGAGAAGCAGAAGATGATGATCATCCATGATGACGGCGAGAACGACGCCGTCCGTCGGATCGTGCGCAAGGCGCGGCGGTTCCTCACGGCGGGAAGCATTACCGGCAACGGGAGCCTCCGCGTAGATGCCAAACATTTCGTGGACGATCCGGTACCGAGGTCGTCACAAGAGTCGTATCTCGTCCAGATGGCCGATTTGGTGGCCTATGCCGGATGGCGCGCCCTCGTCCCGCCGAGTCGTTCTGTTGCGGCAGTCGTGCCGCAGAACACATGGACCCACGTCGGCAGCGCGGTCCACGGAGCCGTGAACCGACTGGCGGGCGGCACGCCGGGCGTCGTCGTCCGGCAATAGAAAAGGCCCCCGGCATGACGCCGGGGGCGGGAAGCGCCTACCCCCGACATACGTCGGGATCAGCACTTACCCTCACGATAACAGCCCTCCCGATGCGGTTCGGGACCTGCTCCGGTATTTCGGAGATGTCTTGTGAGACCGCCCCGCGCCCGCGGCTCACCCCGCGTGCGCGACCGAGAACAGCAGCAGCCCGGCCAGCGGCGGCAGCCCCTGCAGCAGGGCCGCGCCCCAGAACCGCCGGCCCGTGGTGACCAGCACGACCGCGGCCAGGACCATGCACGCCCCGGCGAAGAACATCAGCCCGAAGCCGACGTGCCGCAGAGTCGTCCAGTAGAGCACGAGCCCCACCGCCGCGCCGCCGGCGAGGAACAGGTTGTAGAAGCCCTGGTTGTAGGCCATCGGCCGCACCACGTCGGCGTCGCGCTGCGTCGTGAGCCCGAACCGCCGCCACACGCTCGGCGATGACCACAGCATGCTCTCCATCGCGAAGAACACGAGGTGCACGACCGCCGCGAGCGCGATGAGGACGGAGCCGAGGATCGCCATGGGGGGAGACTACGCTGCGTGGTGATGGAATCGCTGCAGGCATCCTGCGCCATCTCCGGGGGTGGACCCGCCGGGATGATGCTCGGACTGATCCTCGCGCGCGCGGGGCTCGACGTGGTCGTGCTGGAGAAGCACGCCGACTTCTTCCGCGACTTCCGCGGCGACACCATCCACCCGTCGACCGTCGGCGTGCTCGGCGAGCTCGGGCTGCGGGACGCCTTCCTCGGCCTCCCGCACACCAGCATCCGCACGCTGGACGCGGTGGTGGACGGCACCCGCCTGCATCCGATCGACTTCGGGAGGCTGCCGCCGCCCGACGACTTCCTCGTGCTCGCCCCGCAGTGGGACTTCCTGACCTTCCTCGCCGAGCAGGCGGAGCGGTACCCGAACTTCCGGCTGCTGCTGAGCACCGAGGCGACCGGGCTGATCCGCAACGGGGACGTCATCCGGGGGTTGTCGGCCCGCGGACCCCATGGCCCGGTGGAGGTGGAGGCCGACCTCACCGTCGCCGCGGACGGCCGCGACTCCGCTCTCCGCGCCGCCGCGGGCCTCCGGCCCAGGCGCTTCGGCGTTCCGATCGACGTCATCTGGTTCCGGCTGCCGAAGCCCGGGCAGTCCAAGCCGTCGACGCTCGCCTACCTGGGCGACGGCGCGATGGTGATCACGATCGACCGCGGCGACTACTTCCAGACCGGCCTCGTGATCGCGAAGGGCGGCATCGACGAGTTGCGCGCGGCCGGCCTGGCGGCTTTTCGCGCCGCCGTCGCGGGCGCGGCCCCGTTCCTGCGCGAGCCGTTGGAGACGATCACCGACTGGGAGTCGCTCAAGCTGCTGAGCGTTCAGATCGACCGGCTGCCGCGCTGGTACCGGCACGGCTTCCTCGCGATCGGGGACGCCGCGCACGCGATGTCCCCGGCCTTCGGCGTCGGCGTCAACTATGCCGTCCAGGACGCCGTCGCGACAGCGAACGCGCTCGCCGCAGCGTTGCGGGACGGTCCTGTCGATCTCCGGCTCCTCGACGCCGTGCAGCGCCGCCGCCTCCCGCCCGTCGAGTGGATGCAGCGGATCCAGCTCGCGGCGCACCGTCGCATCACCCGTCGGCCCGGCGCCGGTCCACTGCTCCCGCCGGCGCCGTCGCCCGCGCTGCGCCTGGCGATCGCCGCGGCGACCCCCGTCGCCCAGCGGGTCAGCGCGCGCCTGATCGGCCGCGGCCTCCGCCCGGAGTCGGTCGCGCGCTCGTTGCGCTGAGCGCCGGTCTACGAGAACAGCATGAGCACGATGCCGATCAACGGCAGGGTGCCCTGGATGAGCGCCGGACGCAGATACCCGCGGCCGGTCGTCACGAGCACGACGGACGCCGCGAGCATGCTCGCCATCGTGAAGT
This sequence comes from Leifsonia sp. GW821-FHT13C09, assembly GCF_058806435.1. Lineage (NCBI taxonomy): Bacteria > Bacillati > Actinomycetota > Actinomycetes > Micrococcales > Microbacteriaceae > Leifsonia > Leifsonia sp. GW821-FHT13C09. Next base: position 156,376 of record NZ_JBXAPS010000005.1, read on the forward strand.
AGATGAGTGCCAGCCCCGCCGCGTGCGCGCCCACGCCGAACAGGATCAGCCCGAGCACCGCCCCGATCGCGAGGAAGAGGTTGTAGAACCCCTGGTTGTACGCCATCGGCCGTGTCGTGTCCGCCGCGGCCTGGTCGGCGACGCCGAACCGCTTCCACACGGCCGGCCGCACCCAGCCGACGCTCTCCATGAAGAAGATCCCGACGTGGAGCGCAGCAGCCAGCGTGACGACGACGGTCGCGAGGACGATCATGCGGTCAGCCTAACGGCAGCGGCGCAGGTCAGGCCCGAACGTCCACCACCGTTCGCCCGCGCAGCCGCCCCGCCAGGAGGTCGTCCGCCGCCGGGATCGCCTCCGCGAGTGGGATGAACCGGGTCATCGCAGCGAGCGCCTCCTCGTCCAGGTCGGTCGCCAGCCGCCGCCAGGCCGTCTCGCGGAGGGCCGCCGGCGCCTCCACCGAGTTGATCCCGACCAGGGTCACCCCCCGCAGGATGAACGGCATGACGGTCGCAGGCAGGTCTGGCCCCTGCGCGAGCCCGCACGCCGCGACGGTCCCGCCGTAGCGGGTCTGCGCGAGCACGTTCGCGAGCGTGTGGCTGCCGACGGAGTCCACCGCCGCGGCCCAGCGTTGGCTCTGGAGCGGGCGGCCCTCCTCGGACAGCTCGGCGCGGTCGATGATCGCGCTCGCACCGAGATCGGTCAGGTACCCCTCCAGCTCCTCCGGCCGCCCGGTGGAGGCCGTAACCGGGTAACCGAGTTTCGCCAGCAGGGCGATCGCGACCGACCCCACGCCGCCCGCGGCCCCGGTGACGAGCACGCTCGATCCCGCGGCACGCACCGCCTCCGGCTCGACCCCGTTGCGCTCCAGGGCGAGGACGGCCAGCATCGCCGTGAACCCCGCGGTCCCGATCGCCGCGGCCTGCTCGGAGCTCAGCGCGTCCGGCACCCGGACCAGCGCGTCCCCGCGCACCCGTGCGCGCTCGGCAAGCCCGCCGTGGTGGCTCTCGCCGATCCCGTCGCCGTTGAGCACGACCCGCTCGCCAGGACGCCAGCGCGGATCGTCGGAGGACTCCACGACGCCCACCAGGTCGATGCCCGGGATGAGCGGCGACACCCGCGCGACCCCCGGCTTGCCCGCGATCGCGAGGCCGTCCTTGTAGTTGAGGTCGGAGAACTCGACGGCGATGGTCACGTCCCCCGGCAGGAGGAAGGCGTCGGTCAGCCGCCGCACCTCGGCGGTGTGCGCGAGGATGCGGGAGCCCTCCTTCTCCTGCTCGATGACGATGGCGCGGAAGTCGTTCATGCTTGTCCTTCGGTCGTGGCGGCGGGCGGGAGGCGGGGCTAGTTCAGGATCGGCACACCCTCCTGCAGCTGGCCGCCCGCGTACAGCTCCGCCGCCGTCCGCTGCAGCGCGGCGAGCGCCACGCGCTGCGTCCACGGCCCGTACGAGACGCGAGCGACCCCCAGCTCGTGGAGCCGTGCCGGCGGCAGCGACCCCGGGACCGCGATGACGCTGAGCTTCCGCACGCCGAGCCCGGCGACGAGCTGCGTCACCGTCTCCTCGTCCAGCCGGCCGGGCACGAACACGCACGTCGCGCCCTCCTCCAGGAACGCGCGCCCGCGACGGACCGCCTCCTCCGTCTTCTCCGCCGCCGTCGGGTAGGCGTTCCGGAGCCACACGTCCGTGCGCGCGTTGAGGGCGAAGGGCACGCCCTCGGCGTCGGCCGCCGCGACGGCCGCGCGTACGTTCGCGACGGCCTCCTCGAACGGACGCACCCGATCCTCCAGGTTCGCCCCGACCGCGCCGACGCCGATCGCCCGGCGGATCGTCTCGCCCGGGTGCCCGTAGCCGGCTTCGAGGTCGGCGCTCACCGGCAGGTCGGTGGTCGCGACGATGCGCCCGATCATGTCGAGCATCAGGTCGGGCGGGATGTTCTCGCCGTCCTCGTAGCCGAGCGTCGCCGCGATCGAGTGGCTGGCCGTCGCCAGCGCGCGGGTCTCCGGGAGGGCGGCGACGGCCTTCGCGCTGATCGCGTCCCAGACGTTGACGACCTGCAGCAGTTCGGGGGCGTCGTGGAGGCGACGCAGCTCGGCGCCGCGTTCGGTGATGGAGGTCATGACGCCACCCTACGACCCGCGCCCGGCGCGCTCTAGGATGAGCGCATGGCGGGCGCCGCTGAGCCGGAGGGGCCGCCGCGAGCCCAGCTCGCGGACGGCGGTGGAGGGCCGTCCGATTCGCCGTCCACTGTCGCAGCCGGTCCGGCCAAGACGCTCTCCGCGACCGGCCGGCGGGTGTCCGTCAACGCCGTCGTCGACAACGTCTTCTTCGTGTTCGGGGGCGCCGCGGCCGTCTGGCTGGCGTGGCTCATCGTCACCGAGAGCTTCTCGTGGGGTTGGTTCCTGCTCCTCTTCTTCGTCGTCTTCTGGGTCGTCCTCGCCTACCTGGTGCTGCCGCGCCTGCATCGCATCCTCACCCAGATCTATGTGCCGGACTACTTCATCGGCCGCGCCCGCACCAGCGACGGCCTCCTCGGCGACCCGATCAACCTGGCGCTGCTCGGATCGGAGGCGCAGCTCGACGAGGCCATGACCGCGGCCGGTTGGACCCGCGCCGACGACGTGACCGCCGCCTCCAGCCGCCGGATCATCACCTCCACGCTGCTGCGCCGCAGCTACGACGAAGCGCCGGTGAGCCCGCTCTTCCTGTTCGGGCATCAGCAGGACGTCGCGTACCAGCAGGAGGTCAAGGGCAACCCGGCGAAACGCCACCACGTCCGGTTCTGGCGGTGCCCGGAGGGCTGGCTGCTGCCGGGCGGCCACCGCGTCGAGTGGCTGGCGGCCGGGACCTTCGACCGCTCGGTGGGCTTCTCGTTGTTCACACTCCAGATCACGCACAAGATCGACGCGAACACCGACATCGAGCGCGACCACATCGTCTCGACGCTCGTCGGCGCGGACGTCGGCGTGGAGGTCGCGGTGATCCGCGACTTCTCGTCCGGCTACCACGCGCGCAACGGGGGTGGTGACGCCATCGAGACCGACGGCGACCTCCCCGTCGTCGACCTGTCGGAGGTGCTGGTGGAGCCGCGCGCGGTCGCGGTCGCCGCGGACGCGGACCAGCGGAGGCTCGCCCGCGCCGAACGCCGGCCGGTGCCGACCACGCTCGGCTTCCTGCTCATGCTGCTCCGCGTGCTGGCGGGCGTGCTGACCGTGGTGCTCACGGTCCTGGCGTGGCCGCTGTTCATCCGGTCCGAACTCGTGTCGACGACCGGCAAGGCCCTCACGGCCTCGGAGCAGCAGAGCGCCGATCTGGTCTTCGGCCTCGCGATGGGGCTCTTCGCGGCCGGTCTGGTGTTCTACTTCGCGATCGCCCTGCTCGTGTTCACCGGGAGCAACTGGGCTCGCATCGTCGCCATGTCGTACAGTGCGCTGCTGATCGTCCTCGCCGCGGTGGACTTCTTCAACGGCGGCGAGCAGGTCACCCTCCGCACCAACATCCTCGGCCTCCCGCTCGACATCCTGGTGGTCCTCGCCCTGTCGTCGCAGCGAGCCCGGCTGTGGGCCCGCCGCCCCCGGGTGCGCTCGCGACGCGGAGGGGCCGCTCACATCAGCTTCTTGCCTTCCGCTCCTCCTGCCTTCAGCGCCGACTCCTCCGCGTCCAGGAACGCGAGCACCGAGCGCACCGCCGGCTCCTGATACCGCCCTTCCGCCCGCGCTTCGAGGACCGCCTGCCGCTCCGCCACGATCATCGAACGCCGCAGCTTCCGGTACTCCAGCGGAGCCGCGACCTCCGCGTCGGGCGCCGGATTCTCCAGCGCTTCCGAGAGGAACACCGCGTTGACCCGCAGCCGCTCGATCACCCGTTCGTCCTCCCGGCCGGTCACCTGCGACTCCAGGTGCTCCAGCCCCGCCGCCTGCGCCTCCGCGAGCAGCCGTTCCATCTCACCGGCCTCCTGGGCGAAGTCCGGAGGCGGCAGCTTCAGCCGGCGGATGACCCAGGGCAGGGCGAGCCCCTCCAGCAGCGTCGCGACCACCACGACGAACGCCAGGAACTGCAGGAACTCCCGGTGCGGCGTCGACGGCGGCAGCAGGAACACCGCCGCCAGCGTCACCACCCCGCGGATCCCGGCGAACGACACCGCGATGCCGGTCGGCCAGGTCCACCCGCGCTCCCGCAATCGCTGCGGCCCGTAGCGGTAGAAGGAGGTCGTGCCGACCATCCAGAGAAAACGCGCCAGGAACAGCGCCACCAGCACCGCGATGCTGATCCACACCGTCTGCGCCACCGTGATCCCCGAGCGGAACGCCGAGTTCAGGATGCTCGACAGCTCCAGCCCGATGAAGAGGAAGACCGCGTTCTCCAGCAGGAACTCGATCGTCCGCCAGTTGATGGTCTCTGCGATGCGGGCCTCCGCCGTCTGGATCGTGGGGGAGCGGTAGCCGAGGTAGAGGCCCGCCACGACGACCGACAGGATGCCCGATCCGTGCAGGAACTGCGACGGGATGAACGCCAGGTACGGCGTGATCAACCCGATCGAGGTGTCCAGCACGGGGGAGCGCAGCTGCTTGCGGATGAGCGAGAGAACCCACCCCACCAGCAGCCCCATCCCGACTCCGACCACGACCGCGATCACGAAGTCACCGGCGATGGCCCACGGATTGACGACGCTGACGATCGCGGCGATGCTCGCGTTGAGCGCCACAAGAGCGGTCGCGTCGTTGAGCAGGCTCTCGCCCTCCAGCACCGTGACGAGTCGCCGCGGGAGGTGCACGCGCCCCGCGATCGCCGTCACCGCCACCGTGTCCGTCGGGGCCACCACCGCCCCGAACGCGAAGGCCGCCGCTACCGTGATCGCGGGCACCACCAACCACGTGGTGAAGCCGACGACGACCACCGTGAACACCACCAGCCCCACCGACAGCAGCAGGATGCCGTCGCGCCTGGCGCGGACGTCGACGATCGAGGTCTGGATGGCCGCCGCGAACAGCAGCGGAGGCAACAGCCCGTAGAGCACGAGCTCCGGTTCCAGCGCCACGTGGGGCACCCCGGGGATGAAGGACGCGATCGCGCCCACGACCACGAGCACGACGGGCGCCGACCAGTTGACGCGCCGCGAGAGGCCCGTGACCGTGACCGTCACCACGACGAAGGACACGATCCAGACGATGGTGATGACCGGATCCATGAAGTTCATCTTGGCCGCAACGCGAAACGGCCAGCAATGGTTCCCGCGAATCGGTGGAGAAGGCGCCGATCCCGCAGCCTGTGGAGGACTACCGGTACTGCCGCCGCCTCACGCAGCGTGCGCGGCGCACTCCACCACGTCGCACTCCTCGCACACCACCAGTTGCTCCCGGCACGACAGGTCGCTGCAGTTCCGCATCAGGTCGGTCGCCGCCCCGCATCCTGCGCAGCGCCCGACGACCGCGGTGTGGTCGGAGAACCGCACAGATCCGCGTCCGTCGAACACGTACAGCGAGCCCTCCCAGAGGCCGTCGTCGCCGAAGCGCTCGCCGTAGCGGACGACGCCGCCGTCGAGCTGGTAGACCTCGCCGAAACCGCGCGACCGCATCAGTCCCGACAGCACCTCGCAGCGGATGCCGCCGGTGCAGTACGTCACGACCGGCTTGTCCTTGAGGTGGTCGTACCGCCCGCTGTCGAGCTCGGCGACGAACTCGCGGGTCGTCGCCACCTCGGGCACCACCGCGCCGCGGAACCGTCCGATCTCCGCCTCGAACCGGTTGCGCCCGTCGAAGAACACCACGTCGTCGCGTGACTCCAGGAGCGCGTGCAGCCCGTCAGGGTCGAGCCGCTCGCCTCCGCCGACGACCCCCGAGTCGTCCACCCGGAGCTCGGAAGGAGCCCCGAACGAGACGATCTCGTCGCGCACGCGCACCGACAGTCTGGGGAAGTCCAGGCTGCCGCCCGACTCGTCGAGTCCCGACCCTGCGCTCCACTTCACGTCGAGGTCGTGGAACGCGGCGTACTCCTTCGTCTTGCGCAGGTAGCGCTTGAGCGCCCCGAGCTCACCGCCCAGCGTCCCGTTGATGCCGTCCTTCGACAGCAGGATGCGCCCGCGCAGCCCCAGCGCCTCGCAGAGGTCGCGCTGCCAGAGCCGCACCGCGTGAGGGTCGGGCAGCGGGGCGAAGGCGTAGTAGAGGAGCACTTTCGGGACGGGCACCGGGGGATGCTAGCAGCGGCGACTGCGAGAACAGACAGATTCGTTAGCCATCCGTTCAGCGGAATGGACCAGAGTGGTTGTATGCGAACCATCGTCATCCTGCCCACCTACAACGAGCGGGAGAACATCGGGCCCGTGGTCGGCCGTATCCGCGCTTCGGCGCCGGAGGTCGACGTGCTCGTGGTCGACGACGGTTCACCGGACGGCACGGGCGAGATCGCGGACGCGCTCGCCGCGACCGACGCCAACGTCAAGGTGCTGCACCGCGCGGGCAAGGAGGGCCTCGGAGCCGCCTACCGGGCCGGGATGGCCTGGGCGCTCGACGCCGGGTACGACGCGGTCGTGGAGATGGACGCGGACGGCTCGCACCGCCCGGAGGAGCTGCCCTCGCTGCTCGCCGCGCTGCGCCAGCTGCCCCAGGGCGACGCCGCGGAGGGCGCCGACCTGGTGCTGGGCTCGCGCTGGGTCCCGGGCGGCGGCGTGGTCAACTGGCCTGCGCGGCGCCGGTTCCTCTCCAAGGGCGGCAGCACGTACTCCCGGTTCTGGCTGGGCGTGCCCGCGAAGGACGTGACCGGCGGCTACCGCGCGTTCACCGCCGACGCGCTGCGCCGCATCCATTTCGAGAACGTCGAGAGCCAGGGCTACTGCTTCCAGATCGACATGCTGCGCCGCGCATACGACGCCGGCCTCAGCGTCGTGGAGGTGCCGATCACCTTCGTGGAGCGCGAGCACGGCGTCTCCAAGATGAGCGGCAACATCGTCGCCGAGGCCATGCTGCGTGTCACCGGCTGGGGGATCGTCGGCCTCCCGCGCCGCTTCCGCCGCCGTCCCGTCCCCGCGACCGTCACGGAGACGACGCAGCGGGCGTAGCGTGAGCGCTATGTCGAAAGATCCGCTGGAGCGCTTCGGCGCCGTACCTCAGTTCACCGTCACGAGCGACGATGTCGCCGACGACCGTCCGCTGGACCGCGCGCAGTGGGGCGCGGGCGGGGGAGGCGGCGACGTCTCGCCGCAGCTGTCCTGGAGCGGGTTCCCGGCCGAGACGAAGAGCTTCGCCGTCACGATCCACGACCCGGACGCCCCGACGGGCTCGGGCTTCTGGCACTGGGCCGTCTACAACATCCCGGCGTCGGTGACCTCCTTGCCGTCCGGTGCGGGTGCGATCGGCGGCGCCAACCTCCCGCGGGGCGCCGCCATGCTCTCCAACGAGCTGGGTTCCAAGAGTTTCACCGGCGCGGGGCCGCCTCCCGGGACGGGCACGCACCACTACTACATCGTCGTGCACGCGCTCGATGTCGATCGCCTCGACCTCGACCCGGAGTCGACGCCGGCCATCCTCGGCTTCAACGCGCACTTCCACGCGCTGGGGCGCGCCGTCGTCGTCCCGATCGCGACCGCAGGCGACATCTAGGCCGAGCGCGCCCGGCTCAGTGCTTGTTCCCGGTCAGTGCTTGTTCCCGGTCAGGGCGAGGATCCCGCCCAGCCCGATCATCAGCACGCCCCCGGTCGCGCCGAGTCGTTCGACCCGCTTCGGTGACCGCCCGAACCACGCTCGGGCGGTCCCCGCGGCGAGCGCCCACACGCTGTCGAAGGTGAGCGCGAGCAGCAGGAAGATCACGCCGAGTTCGAACAGCTGCGCCGGGATCCCGCCCGCCCCGTAGTCGACGAACTGCGGCAGCACCGCGACGAAGAACACCAGCGACTTCGGGTTGGTCAGCCCGACCAGCATCCCCTCGCCGACGATCCGCCAGTGCGATCGCCGCGGCGGTGTGGCCTCGTGGGTGACCGCGGTATGCCTGCGGTGCCGGATCGCCTGCACCCCGAGGTACATCAGGTACGCCGCACCCGCGAACTTCACCACAGTGAAGGCGACCACCGACTGCGCGACGAGCGCCCCGATCCCGAGCGAGACCGCGACCACGAGCGGCAGCATCCCCAGCGCGTTGCCCAGCACGCTCAGGAGGCCGCCCAACCTCCCGAGGGCCAGTGACCGCCCGATCACGAACAGCACGCTCGGACCGGGGATCACGATGAGCGCGATCGACGCGAGCGCGAAAGCGAGCAGGGACGGCGGCGGGACCATAGCAGGAGCGTAGGCGAGGTAGGTTCGTAACGTGAAGCTCCACAACGTTCGTGTGCACAGAAGCGACGAGAACCTCGCCCGTCAGGACCAGCTCGCCTGGAAGATCGCCGAGGTCGCCGCCGACCCGGTGGAGGTCGACTCCGAGGTCGCCGACATGGTCATCAACCGCGTCATCGACAACGCCGCCGTCGCCGCGGCCTCCCTCACCCGCAAGCCGGTCGTCTCGGCGCGGTCGCAGGCGCTGGCGCACCCGCTGCCGACGGCGCAGCTCGAGGAGCTCACCTCCGCCACCGAGCACCCGCAGGACGGCGCAACGGTCTTCGGCGAATCCCAGCAGGTACGCGTGAGCCCGGAGTGGGCAGCCTGGGCCAACGGCGTCGCCGTGCGCGAACTGGACTACCACGACACCTTCCTCGCCGCGGAGTATTCGCACCCCGGCGACAACATCCCCCCGATCACCGCCGTCGCCCAGCACGCCGCCCGCGCCTACGGGCTGACCGGGCGCGACCTGGTGCGCGGCATCGCGACCGGTTACGAGATCCAGATCGACCTCGCCAAGGCGATCAGCCTGCACGCCCACAAGATCGACCACGTCGCGCACCTCGGCCCGTCGGCTGCCGCGGGCATCGGCACGTTGCTGCACCTGCCGCCGGAGACGATCTTCCAGGCCATCGGCCAGGCCCTCCACACCACCACGGCCACCCGCCAGTCCCGCAAGGGCGAGATCTCCAGCTGGAAGGCGCACGCTCCGGCCTTCGCCGGCAAGATGGCGGTCGAGGCGATCGACCGTGCCCTGCGCGGCGAGACCAGCCCCACCCCGATCTACGAGGGCGAGGACGGCGTGATCGCCTGGCTGCTCGACGGTCCGAAGGCCTCCTACGACGTGCCGCTGCCGGAGGCGGGGGAGCGCAAGCGCGCCATCCTCGACTCCTATACCAAGGAGCACTCCGCCGAGTACCAGGCGCAGGCCTGGATCGACCTCGCCCGCAAGCTGCACAAGGAGCACCCGGAGGTCGCCGACCCCGAGCGCGTGGAGAGCATCGTCATCCACACTTCGCACCACACCCACTTCGTCATCGGCTCGGGTGCGAACGACCCGCAGAAGTACGACCCGACCGCCTCCCGCGAGACGCTGGACCACAGCATCCCGTACATCTTCACGGTCGCGCTGCAGGACGGCGGCTGGCACCACGTGGAGTCCTACCTCCCGACCCGCGCCGCCCGCCCCGACACCGTCGCGCTCTGGGGCAAGGTCACCACGACCGAGGACCCGGAGTGGACCCGCCGCTACCACTCGATCGACCCGGCCGAGAAGGCGTTCGGCGGCCGCGTGGTCATCACGCTCGCCGACGGCCGCGTGATCGAGGACGAGATCGCCGTCGCGGACGCCCACCCGCTCGGCGCCCGGCCGTTCGCCCGCGCCGACTACGTCGCCAAGTTCCGCACCCTGGCGGCCGAGGTGCTGGAGGAGGCCGAGATCGAGCGCTTCCTAGTGCTCGCCGAGCGTCTCCCCGAGCTGTCCGCCGCCGAGCTCGGCGGCCTCACCATCACCGCGCGTCCCGGCCTGCTGGCCGGAATCCCCGCGCCGAGAGGACTGTTCTGATGCTGTACTCCTCCATTCCTGTGCACGAGAAGCGCGTCGCCTTCCGGAAGCGGCTGGCCTCCGGCGAGCTCGTCAGGATGCCGGGCGCCTTCAATCCGCTGAGCGCGCGCCTCATCGAGCGCAAAGACTTCGAGGGCGTCTACATCTCGGGCGCGGTGCTCTCTGCCGAGCTCGGCCTCCCCGACATCGGCCTCACGACGCTGACGGAGGTGGCCGGCCGCTCCGCCCAGATTTCGCGGATGACCGACCTCCCGACCCTGGTCGACGCCGACACCGGTTTCGGGGAGCCGATGAACGTCGCGCGCACCGTGCAGACCCTGGAGGACGCCGGCGTCGCCGGCCTCCACATCGAGGATCAGGTCAACCCCAAGCGCTGCGGCCACCTCGACGGCAAGCAGGTCGTGGACGAGGACACCGCGCTCAAGCGCATCCGCGCCGCCGCCGACGCCCGTCGCGACCCCAACCTGCTCATCATGGCCCGCACGGATATCCGCGCCGTGGAGGGGCTGGCCTCCGCGATCGACCGCGCCAAGGCGCTGGTCGACGCGGGCGCCGACGCGATCTTCCCGGAGGCGATGGCCGACCTCTCCGAGTTCGAGGCTGTCCGCCGGGCCGTGGACGTGCCGATCCTCGCCAACATGACAGAGTTCGGCAAGAGCGACCTGTTCACGGTCGACCAGCTCCGCGACATCGGCGTCAACATCGTCATCTGGCCGGTCTCCCTGCTGCGCCTGGCGATGGGGGCCGCCGAGCGCGGGCTCGACCAGCTCCTCGCGGAGGGCACCCTGGAGCCGCTGCTCGGTTCGATGCAGCATCGCGCCGAGCTGTACGACCTGATTGACTACGAGGGTTACAACGCGTTCGACACTTCGGTCTACAACTTCGAGGTGCGCCGCTGAGCACTGCTCACGCCGCGTCCAGCACGATTCACGACCAGCACAGCAGCGAAGGAGCAGCACACATGACCGACCCCGAGATCCACAAGGGCCTCGCCGGTGTCGTGGTGGACACCACGACTATCTCGTCCGTCAACCCGCAGACCAACTCGCTGCTGTACCGCGGCTACCCGGTGCAGGAGCTGGCGGCGAAGTGCTCGTTCGAGGAGGTCGCCTGGCTGCTGTGGCACGGTGAGCTGCCGACCGCGGAGGAGCTGGCCGAGTTCCGCAAGCTGGAGCGCGGCCTGCGCCGGATGGACGACCGCACCCGCAGCGCGCTGGACGACATCCCCGCCTCCGCGCACCCGATGGACGCCCTGCGCACCGCGGTGAGCCAGCTCGGCGGGATGGACCCGACGCTGGAGCAGCCGAACGGCATCCTCGACCCCGAGCTCAACCTCAGCCGTGCCGTGTATCTCTTCGCCCAGCTCCCGACGATCGTCGCCTACATCCAGCGCCGGCGCCGCGGCCTCGACCCCGTGGAGTCGCGGGACGACCTCGACTACGCCGAGAACTTCCTCTGGCTGACGTTCGGCGAGGTCCCGGATGATGTGGTCGTGCACGCCTTCCGCGTCTCGCTGGTGCTCTATGCCGAGCACTCCTTCAACGCCTCCACGTTCACCGCACGCGTGATCGCCTCCACGCTGTCGGACGTCTACTCTGCCGTCACCGGCGCGATCGGCGCGCTCAAGGGCCCGCTGCACGGCGGCGCGAACGAGGCCGTCATGCACACGTTCGACGAGATCGGCAGCGCGGACCGCGCCGAGGCGTGGCTGGACGACGCTCTCGCCCAGAAGCGCAAGATCATGGGCTTCGGTCACCGCGTCTACAAGAACGGCGACTCGCGCGTCCCGACCATGCGGGCCTCCCTGGTGGAGCTGGTCGAGCACTACGACCGCCAGGACATGCTCGACCTCTACGACGCGCTCGAGAAAGCGATGGGCGACCGCAAGAACATCAAGCCGAACCTGGACTACCCGTCCGGCCCGGCCTACAACCTGATGGGCTTCGACACCGAGACCTTCACCCCGCTGTTCGCCGCGGCCCGCGTCACCGGCTGGACCGCCCACATCTTCGAGCAGTACGCCGCCAACTCCCTCATCCGCCCCCTCTCCCTCTACACCGGCCCCGCCGAGCGCCACCTCCCCTAACCCCCGCACCCCACCTCTCGCAGCCAACGGAGGAGATCCACCCTTCCCGGGCCCAGACCTCCTCCATTGACTGCTTTTCGGCCTCCCGCGGCCCCGTATCTCCTCCGTTACCGACCGGACCCCAGTGCGCAAAAAGCGGAGGAGACCCGCACCCAGGGCGGAATCTCCTCCGTTAACTGCTTTATCCGGCCGCGCGCGCCCGGATCTCCTCCGTTGTCACCGCCACAGCAGCAGCGCATCCCCCTGCCCACCGCCGCCGCACAGCGCCACCGCCGCCCGCCCGGACCCGCGCCGCGCCAGCTCATGCGCCGCGTGCCCCGCCAGCCGCGCCCCGGACGCCCCGATGGGATGCCCGAGTGCGATCGCGCCGCCGTGGATGTTGACCTTCTCCGCGTCCAGGTCCAGGTCGGCCGTCGACTGCAACGCCACCGCCGCGAACGCCTCGTTGATCTCCACCAGGTCGAGGTCGTCGACGCTCCACCCGGCCCGCTTCAGCGCCGCGTTGATCGCGTTCGACGGCTGCGAGTGCAGCGAGTTGTCCGGGCCGGCCACCTGTCCGCTGGCCCCGACGACCGCGAGCCACTCCAGCCCCAGCCGCTCCGCGTTCTCCCGCGACGTGAGGATGAGCGCCGCCGCTCCGTCGCTCAGCGGCGACGAGTTGCCGGCCGTGAGCGTCCCGCCCTCGGCGAAGCTCGGCCGCAGCTTGGCCAGCACCTCCACCGTCGAGTCCGGCCGCACGCCCTCATCGGCCGAGACGACCACCGGGTCGCCTTTCCGCTGCGGGATGCTGACCGGCGCGATCTCGTCCGCGAACACCCCGGAGGCCGCCGCAGCGCCCGCGCGCTGGTGAGATGACGCCGCGAACGCGTCTTGCGCCTCCCGCGTGAGTCCGAGCTTCTCCGTGTAGCTCTCCGTCGAGGCGCCCATCGAGATCTTGTCGAACGCATCCGTCAGCCCGTCGTAGGCGGCCGTGTCGAGCGCTTCGAGCGAGCCGTAGGTCCAGCCTTTCCGCGAGCCGGGCAGGATGTGCGGCGCGTTCGTCATGGACTCCTGGCCTCCCGCCGCGACCACCGTCGCCTCGCCGGCTCGGATGAGCCGCGCGGCGTCGATCACGGCTGCGAGCCCGGACAGGCACACCTTGTTGATGGTCGTCGCCGGCACGTTCCAGCCGATGCCGGCTCCGATGGCCGTCTGCCGGGCCGGGTTCTGGCCCGCGCCGGCCTGGAGCACCTGCCCGAAGATCACGGTGTCGATGTCGGACGCCTGGAGTCCGGACTGCTCGATCGCCTTCCGCAGCGCGACGGTGCCGAGCTGCACCGCGGTCTGGCTGGCGAGCGCGCCGGTCACTTTGCCGAGCGGCGTGCGCGCGGCCGACAGGATGACGACGTCGTTCGGGCGGGGTTCGGGGAGGGTGCTGGTCATTGCGGGGCGACTCCTTCGTCGGCGGATTCTCTCCACCCATTGTCATCCACAGGCGGAGGCTGCCGGCCAGTTCTCCACAGATTGAGACGATCGGCCACGAACGATCGATCGGCTTCCTAGCGTGGACGCATGTCCGAGCCGGAAGAAGCAGAGGAGTCCCTTGCCCATGTACCCCGACACGACCGTCCACGGGAGCGGATGCGCCGGCTCGGCGTGGGTTCGCTCACCGACGACGAGGTCCTCGCGCTCGTTCTCGGCTCCGGCCAGATGGGGCGCAGCGTCCTCTCTCTCGCCCGCACCATCCTTGCCCGCTGCGGCGGGTTCCCGGGGCTCGCGACGATGGACTTCGCCCGGCTGGAGACACTGCCGGGCGTCGGTCCCGCGACAGCGGGACGGCTCGTCGCGATCATCGAGATCTGGCGCCGCGCGGGGCGGTCCTCCGCCTGGACGCGACTGGTCGACCACGACGCCATCGCGGAGGTCGTCCGGCCCGAGCTGCTGCACCGCGACAGCGAGCGATTCGTCGTGGTCGTCGCCGATCGCGCGGCCCGGCCCTTGGAAATCGTGCTCGTGCGCGACGGCGGCGTCGACGAGCGATCCATCCAGCCTGCCGACATCCTCCAGTCCGTGCTCACCCGCGGCGGACGGTCGTTCGCCGTCGCGCACAACCATCCGTCAGGATCGCTCGATCCGTCGGTGGCCGACACCGTCCTCACCCGCAGGCTCGATCAGGCGGCGGCCACCATCGGGCTCCGCTTCCTCGGCCACATCCTGGTGGCCGGCGAGCAGTGGACCGCGCTCTCGGCTACGGGGTCAGTCGCGTCGGTCCGCGGAAGAGATAGGTCGTCTCGCGCAGGTTGGAGAGGTGCAGCATCAGCATGAGCACGCGCGCCAGCCCCATCCCGAAGCCGCCGTGCGGCGGGATGCCGTACCGGAACGTCGCGAGCACGTCCTCCAGCTCCTCCACCGAGAGGCCCTTGTCGGCCGCCTGCTTCTCGAGGATGTCGACGCGGTGCTCGCGCTGAGCGCCCGTGGAGATCTCGACACCGTTGAAGATCAGGTCGTAGCTCTTGGTGATCGACGGGTCCTCGGCGTGACGCATGTGATAGTACGGCCGGATGCTCGAGGCGTAGTCCGTCAGGAACACGAACTCGTGCCCGTAGGTCTCCTTCACGTACGCCGAGATCCGGCGCTCGCCCTCGGGGTCCATGTCGTCGTCCGCGCGGGGCACCTCGTAGCCCTGCTCGGCGACGATGCGCTTCGCCTCGGCCAGCGGGATGCGCGGGAATGGCGTGCTCGGAACGGTGACCTCGACGCCGAACAGCGCCTCGATCTCTGCGCCGTGCTTCTCCTTGACCGCGGTGAAACCGGCGACGACGAGGTCCTCGTGCACCTTCATGACGTCCTCGTGGCTGTCGATCCAGCTCAGCTCGGTGTCGATGCTCGTGAACTCCGTCGCGTGCCGGCTGGTGAAGCTCGGGTCGGCGCGGAACGCCGGGCCGATCTCGAACACGCGGCCGAACCCGGCCGCCTGCGCCATCTGCTTGAAGATCTGCGGGCTCTGCGCGAGGTACGCGGTCGTCTCGAAGTACGGCAGCTCGAACAGCTCGGCGCGAGACTCGGACGCCGACGCCATCAGCTTCGGGGTGTGGATCTCGATGAAGCCGTTGTCCACCCAGTACTGCCGCATCGCGTGCTCGAGCGTGGTCTGCACGCGGAAGATGAGGTTGTGCTTCGGCTCGCGGAGGTCGAGGAAGCGCCAGTCCATGCGCTTGTCGATGCCGCTGTCGGCCGCGATCGGCGTCTCCGGGATGGCGGCCGTCTCGACTTCGAGGGTGTTCAGCTTGATCTCGATGCCACCGAGCTTGACCCGCTCGTCGTGCTTCAGCTCACCGCTGGCGCGCACGAACGATCCCTGCGACAAGCCGGAGATGGTCGTGGCGGGCTCGTCGGCCACCACGGTGCCGTCGTCGTCGACCGTGCGCGGATTGACGAGCTGCACAGCGCCCGACTCGTCGCGCAGCACGACGAACTGCACCTTCTTCTGGTCCCGGACGGTCTCGACCCATCCGGCGACACTCACGGGGCCGTCGGGCAGGGCGGCCAGGTCTTTGATCAAAACGCGTGCGGTCACGATCGACAAGCCTACCGCCCGCACATACCGCCTCAGAGGGCCGGCGGCAGGTCGCGCGCTCCCACGCTCAGTGAATTCAAGGGAAGCCGCTCCGTAGACTGGTGCGGTGGTAGCAAGCCAGGTACATCTCGTCCGTCACGGAGAGGTGTTCAACCCCGACGGCATCCTGTACGGCAGGCTGCCCGGCTTCGGGCTGTCCAAACTCGGTCACCGGATGGCGCAGGCCGCCGCCGACGACCTGGCCGCCCGCTCCCGCCCGGTGTCCCTGCTGCGGATGTCGCCGCTGCAGCGCACCCGCGAGTCGATGGCGCCGATCGCGGCGGCCTTCGGCCTGGAGCCGGAGATCGACGAGCGCATCATCGAACCCACTAACCACTTCGAGGGCACCAACATGCGGCGCGCCTTGAAGAATCCGGTCAACTGGCCGTTCATCGTCTACCCGCCCCGGCCGACCTGGGGGGAGGCCTACACCAGCATCGAGAAGCGGATGAAGGAGGCCGTCGACGCCGCGTTCGACTCGGTGGAGTACGGCGATGTCGTCCTGGTCAGCCACCAGCTTCCGATCTGGGTCATGCACCTCTCGGCGGCGGGGGAGCGGTTCCCGCACGACCCGCGCAAGCGCCGCTGTGCGCTCTCCAGCATCACCACCTTCGAACGGACCACCGAGCCGGCGCCGGTTCCGCAGCCGCGCCCCGGCGAGGAGCCGGTCCCGGTCGACCCGGATGCCCCGCCCGTCGTGCGGGTGGTGGAGGTCGGCTACGTCGAGCCCGCCGGCAGCCTCATCACCGCCGCGACCGATGTGGGGGCCGTGTGACCGCCCCCCGATCCTCCGCCCGCCGCCGACTGTCGCTCCTTCTTCCTGCAGCCGCCGCGGCCACCGCGCTCCTGCTCTCGGGGTGCACGTCCAACGACGCGCTCGCCACCCAGTACCGCTCCGGCAACGGCCAGAACTACATCGCGGGCGACGGCAGCGTGAGCGAGTACGCGGCGACGAACCGCGGAGCGCCGGTCGCGTTCGCCGGCAAGCTCGCCGACGGCACCGCCGTGTCCTCCAAGGACTACGCCGGCAAGGTCCTCGTCGTGAACTTCTGGTACGCCGGCTGTCCGCCCTGCCGGGTGGAGGCCCCCGATCTCGAGTCGCTGTCGCAGAAGTACGCCTCGCAGGGCGTCAGCTTCCTCGGCGTGAACCTCTACGACTCCGCGAGCACCGCGGCCAGCTTCGAGCAGGACAAGGGCGTGACCTACCCGTCCGTCCTCGACCGGGATACCGGGTCCGTCCTGCTCGCCTTCAGCAAGACCGTTCCGCCCAAGGCCACGCCGACCACGCTCGTGATCGACAAGCAGGGCCGCGTGGCCGCCCGCATCCTCGGCGCGATCCCGGACAAGAGCATCCTCGACTCGCTCATCTCCGACGCCGTGGCCGGGAAGTGACCGTGAACGTCGGTCAGATCGTCTTCAGCGGCCAGCTCCTGCTCGCACTGCCCATCGCACTCCTCGCGGGACTGGTGTCGTTCGCGTCCCCGTGCGTGCTCCCGCTCGTGCCCGGCTACCTCGCCTACGTGGGCGGGATCAGCGACCCGGGCGCCAAGCGCGATCGCAGCCGGGTCCTGACCGGAGTCGCCCTGTTCGTCCTGGGCTTCGCCGTCGTCTTCATCGCCTACGGCGCCGCGTTCGGCGCGCTCGGCCTCTGGCTGGTCCGCTGGCAGGAGGTGGTCATCCGGGTGCTGGGCGTACTCGTCATCCTGATGGGCCTCGTCTTCATCGGCCAGTTCTCCTTCCTGCAGCGCACGATCAAGCCGACCTGGCGTCCCGCGACCGGCCTCATCGGGGCTCCACTGCTCGGCGTCGTGTTCGGCCTCGGCTGGACCCCCTGCATCGGTCCGACGCTCGCCGCGATCAGCGCGCTCAGCGTCGGCAGCGGATCACCGTGGCGGGGAGCGCTGCTCGGACTCTTCTACTGCATCGGCCTCGGCATCCCGTTCCTGCTCGTCGCCCTCGGCTTCGACTGGGTCGCCGGCTCGGTGGCCTTCCTCAAACGGCACATCCGGGTCATCAACATCATCGGTGGCGCACTGCTCGTCGTCATCGGCGTGATGATGGCGACCGGCCTCTGGACAGCCTTGATGTCCCAGTTCCTGGGGGTGATCTCCGGCTTTGTCCCGGCCATCTGACCACATCGACGTCGCGCCACCCCGCGAGGACCCCGACGTCGTCCAGCCCAAGCTCGGCCCGCTCGGCTGGCTGCGCTGGGCCTGGCGCCAGCTCACGAGCATGCGCACCGCGCTGTTCCTGCTGCTGCTGCTCGCGATCGCGGCGGTCCCCGGCTCGCTGTTCCCGCAGCGCGGCGCCGACCCGAACGGCGTCACGAAGTACTTCAGCGACAACCCGCAGCTCGCACCCGTGCTCGACAAGTTCCAGCTCTTCGACGTCTACACGTCGTTCTGGTTCTCGGCGATCTACCTGCTGCTGTTCGCCTCCCTGATCGGCTGCATCATCCCGCGCACGGCGCACCACTACCGGGCCTTGCGCGCCCGGCCGCCGAAGACCCCCGTGCGGCTGACCCGGATGTCTGCCTTCCAGGCGCGCATCCTGCCGGCCGAGTTGCGCGCCGACGCGCCGGACCCGATCGACTCGGCGCGCCAGGTGCTCCGTCGCTCGCGCTACCGGGTCTCGCTCTACCAGGACGCACGCTCGATGTCCGTCTCGGCCGAGCGCGGCTACCTGCGCGAGACCGGCAACCTCGTCTTCCACATCGCCCTGCTCGGCGTGCTGTTCGCCGTCGGGATCGGCGGAGGCTTCGGCTACACCGGCCAGAAGGTCGTGGTCGTCGGCCAGAGCTTCGTCAACAGCCTGCCGTCGTACAACTCGTTCAACCCCGGGCGGTTCTTCTCCGACGGGTCGCTCGAGCCGTTCTCCATCCGGGTGGACAGCCTGGACGTCCAGTACGAGACCAAGAACCCGAACGCCAAGGGCACCCCGCTCGACTACACCGCGAAGGTGACGACGACCGGTCCCGGAGACACCTCGAGCGCGTCGACCATCAAGGTCAACGACCCCCTGGCGATCGGGGGAACCAACGTCTACCTGCTCGGCAACGGCTACGCCCCGACCATCACGATCCGCGATCCGAAGGGCAAGGTGGTGTTCAGCGATTCGGTGCCGTTCATCGCCGAGGACGCCCAGCTCACCTCGCTCGGCTGGGTGAAGGTGCCCGACGGTCTCCGGGAGCAGGTCGGCATGATCGGGTTCTTCTATCCGACCGTCGGCAAGAGCGGGACAGCCGCCGGAGCCCTGACCTCGACGTTCCCTGGGCTGAACGATCCCGTCCTCAGCCTCAACGTCTACGCCGGCGACCTCGGCGTCGACACCGGCGTCCCGCAATCGGTCTACAGCCTGAACACCGACAAGATGACCCAGCTCGCCGGACCGGGCACGAAGACCAAGGCGCTCCAATTGAAGCCGGGGCAGACCGTCGAGCTCCCGAGCGGGCTCGGCACGATCTCCATGGGCGACGTCAAACGCTACGCGTCGCTCGACGTGCACCACGACCCCGCCCAGGGCTGGGTGCTGCTCTTCGCGATCCTCATCCTCGGCGGACTGCTGACCTCGCTGTTCGTTCCGCGGCGTCGGATCTGGGTCAAAGCCGTCGAGAACCCGGACGGCTCGCTGACCCTGGAGTACGCTGGCCTCGCCCGTGGTGAGGACCCGAACCTCCTCGCGGCTGTGTCCGCCGTAGCCGACGAACACACCGCACTCCTCACCCGAACCCCGACGAATTAGGCTTGCACTCGTGACCGAAACCCTGTCCCAGCTGTCCACGGTCTTCATCTATGTGGCGATGGGGTTCTACGCGGCCGCGTTCATCGCGTTCGCGCTCGACCTCGCCCGCAGAGGGGCCAGAGCCACGGCCGAGGAGGCCGCGGTCGTCCCGAGCGCCGTCGCCCGCAGGGCGCAGGTCGCCGAGCCGGTGGGAGCGACCGCCGCGAGGATGTCCGTCTCGGGTGGTGGTGCCTCTGCGCCTCCCGCCACGCCGCCGTCGTCCGCGCTCGGCCGGCTGTCCTCGCGGATCAGCACGCGACTCGAGGATGACGTGATGAACGGCGCCGCCTCGTCGGCGTCGATCAAGTGGGCGTTCGGTCTGACCATCGTGGGCTGGGGCTTCCACCTGATCGCCACGATCCTCCGCGGCATCGCGGCCGACCGTGTGCCGTGGGCCAACATGTGGGAGTTCTCGATGACCGGCACGTTGGTCATCGTCGGCGTCTTCCTCGTCGCGAACCTCAAGTGGGACATCAAGTACCTCGGCACGTTCATCATCGGCCTGGTCCTGGTGCTGCAGGGGATCGCCCTGCTGCGGTACTACGTCCCGGTGGTTCCGCTGCAGCCGGCGCTGCAGTCGTACTGGCTGGTGATCCACATCATCGTGGCCGTGCTGGGCACGGCGTTCTTCGCGCTGGGCTTCGCGCTGTCGGGGCTCCAGCTGCTGCAGTACCGGCGCGAACGCCAGATCGCGGAGTCGCGCCCGCAGCAGTTCCGGTTCCTCGCCACCCTTCCGAGCGCGGTCGCTCTGGAGAATCTCGCGTACCGGATCAACATCGTCGGCTTCATCGCCTGGACCTTCACGCTGATCGCCGGAGCCGTCTGGGCCGAGAAGGCGTGGGGCCGGTATTGGGGCTGGGACACCAAGGAAGTCTGGACGTTCATCATCTGGGTGATCTACGCCGGCTACATCCACGCGCGGGCGACCCGCGGCTGGCGCGGATCGCGTTCCGCATGGCTGGCGATCATCGGGTTCGCCGCGGTGCTCTTCAACTTCGGCGTGGTCAACGTGTTCTTCCACGGACTGCACGCCTACTCGGGGCTCGGATCCTGACCGGATTCCGCCCCTCCCGCATGACGCGGTCGCCCCTCCGGGCGGCCGCGTTTTCGCGTTCCAGGGGCCGACTTCCGCGGAATCACGCGGATCTGCCCCCGCGACACGCCCGGGATGTAAGCGGAATTTGCGACGTCCCGGAGGCCTGCGTAAAGTACTTACTTGTCACCCCAAAGGTGCGGGAGAGCGGAAGAGCTCCCCGGCCTCAAGCGGGACCGAATCCTTAGCCTAGCGGCAAATCTCAACTTGAAAGAGTTGCTTTGCTGCGCTTAGGATTAACACCCCACTCACTGAGCAGGTCTAACCGGTTCGGGTCGTGCAAATCGGATGTATCCCACGATGGATGAACGAAAGAGCGCGAAACGGCCGACTTGACAAACTGACTGAGAGTGGTAAGGTAGAGAAGTTGCCTCACAGAGAAGCCCGAGAGGGTTGAAGGTGAGAGCGTCCGATCCTTGAGAACTCAACAGCGTGCACAATGTCAAATGCCAAAAACCTCGGCATTGACCCGAAGACCTCGGTCTGAAAGTCGATGCAAGAGATTCCTTTGGATTAGAAACAGAATGTCAGTAGATATTCGAAACTAGTCAAGACAAACTCGCAGGAGACGAGATATTCCTCTCCGATCCTGCACTATGTTTCCAGTCGCTTGCGACTTGGAGCTGAACATTTTACGGAGAGTTTGATCCTGGCTCAGGACGAACGCTGGCGGCGTGCTTAACACATGCAAGTCGAACGATGAACCTGGAGCTTGCTCTAGGGAATTAGTGGCGAACGGGTGAGTAACACGTGAGTAACCTGCCCTTGACTCTGGGATAACCTCCGGAAACGGAAGCTAATACCGGATACGACGTACGGAGGCATCTCCTGTACGTGGAAAGAACTTCGGTCAAGGATGGACTCGCGGCCTATCAGGTAGTTGGTGAGGTAACGGCTCACCAAGCCTACGACGGGTAGCCGGCCTGAGAGGGTGACCGGCCACACTGGGACTGAGACACGGCCCAGACTCCTACGGGAGGCAGCAGTGGGGAATATTGCACAATGGGCGCAAGCCTGATGCAGCAACGCCGCGTGAGGGATGACGGCCTTCGGGTTGTAAACCTCTTTTAGTAGGGAAGAAGCGAAAGTGACGGTACCTGCAGAAAAAGCACCGGCTAACTACGTGCCAGCAGCCGCGGTAATACGTAGGGTGCGAGCGTTGTCCGGAATTATTGGGCGTAAAGAGCTCGTAGGCGGTCTGTCGCGTCTGCTGTGAAAACCCGAGGCTCAACCTCGGGCCTGCAGTGGGTACGGGCAGACTAGAGTGCGGTAGGGGAGAATGGAATTCCTGGTGTAGCGGTGGAATGCGCAGATATCAGGAGGAACACCGATGGCGAAGGCAGTTCTCTGGGCCGTAACTGACGCTGAGGAGCGAAAGCGTGGGGAGCGAACAGGATTAGATACCCTGGTAGTCCACGCCGTAAACGTTGGGCGCTAGATGTGGGGACCATTCCACGGTTTCCGTGTCGCAGCTAACGCATTAAGCGCCCCGCCTGGGGAGTACGGCCGCAAGGCTAAAACTCAAAGGAATTGACGGGGGCCCGCACAAGCGGCGGAGCATGCGGATTAATTCGATGCAACGCGAAGAACCTTACCAAGGCTTGACATATACGAGAACGGGCCAGAAATGGTCAACTCTTTGGACACTCGTAAACAGGTGGTGCATGGTTGTCGTCAGCTCGTGTCGTGAGATGTTGGGTTAAGTCCCGCAACGAGCGCAACCCTCGTTCTATGTTGCCAGCGCGTAATGGCGGGAACTCATAGGAGACTGCCGGGGTCAACTCGGAGGAAGGTGGGGATGACGTCAAATCATCATGCCCCTTATGTCTTGGGCTTCACGCATGCTACAATGGCCGGTACAAAGGGCTGCAATACCGTAAGGTGGAGCGAATCCCAAAAAGCCGGTCTCAGTTCGGATTGAGGTCTGCAACTCGACCTCATGAAGTCGGAGTCGCTAGTAATCGCAGATCAGCAACGCTGCGGTGAATACGTTCCCGGGCCTTGTACACACCGCCCGTCAAGTCATGAAAGTCGGTAACACCCGAAGCCAGTGGCCCAACCCTTGTGGAGGGAGCTGTCGAAGGTGGGATCGGTGATTAGGACTAAGTCGTAACAAGGTAGCCGTACCGGAAGGTGCGGCTGGATCACCTCCTTTCTAAGGAGCATCTGGCACCCTCGGGTGTCCAGGCGCCGGATCTGAGACAGTACTTATCACTTCGGTAAGACTGGGTCTCAGCCGGTTAGCTCATGGGTGGAACATTGACATTGGTGCGGAGCCGAACGGCTCGAACTCAGTACATCCCTCGGGATAGGAAAGGTTCGGACCTGGAAGCCCCGCACATGCACGCTGTTGGGTCCTGAGGGACCGGGCCTCATCCACTCGGGTGAGAACTGGACCTCTGGACCTTTTCTGGTCGGCCATAACTAGGCCGGCGGAGAAGGTACCGCCCGTACTTTGAGAACTACACAGTGGACGCGAGCATCTTAGATTCGAACCTTCGGGTTCGAATCACATAGATCACAGTACTTATGTACTGATAGATCATTGGTCAATCTGCTCATCTTCGGATGAGTCGATCGATTCTATAAACTCATGTGATTTCAAATTTCTAAGAGCAAACGGTGGATGCCTTGGCATCTGGAGCCGAAGAAGGACGTAGTAATCTGCGATAAGCCTCGGGGAGCTGATAAACGAGCTTTGATCCGAGGATCTCCGAATGGGGAAACCCCGCTGGGCCCGTAAGGTGACCCAGTGACTCCCGCCTGAATATATAGGGCGGGTAGAGGGAACGTGGGGAAGTGAAACATCTCAGTACCCACAGGAAGAGAAAGCAAAAGCGATTCCGTTAGTAGTGGCGAGCGAAACCGGAAGAGGCTAAACCGATCATGTGTGATAGCCGGCAGGCGTTGCATGGTCGGGGTTGCGGGACTTTTCAGCAGCTTCTGCCGAACTGCAAGCGTTACAGAGGATCATAGGCGAATGGCATTGAAAGGCCAGTCATAGAGGGTGCCAACCCCGTAGCCGAAATGGTCCAATGGCGCGAAGAGTATCCCAAGTAGCACGGGGCCCGAGAAATCCCGTGTGAATCTGTCAGGACCACCTGATAAGCCTAAATACTCCCAGATGACCGATAGCGGACAAGTACCGTGAGGGAAAGGTGAAAAGTACCCCGGGAGGGGAGTGAAATAGTACCTGAAACCGTTTGCTTACAAACCGTTGGAGCCTCCTTGTAGGGGTGACAGCGTGCCTTTTGAAGAATGAGCCTGCGAGTTAGCGATATGTGGCGAGGTTAACCCGTGAGGGGTAGCCGTAGCGAAAGCGAGTCTGAATAGGGCGATTCAGTCGCATGTCCTAGACCCGAAGCGAAGTGATCTATCCATGGCCAGGTTGAAGCGACGGTAAGACGTCGTGGAGGACCGAACCCACTTAGGTTGAAAACTGAGGGGATGAGCTGTGGATAGGGGTGAAAGGCCAATCAAACTTCGTGATAGCTGGTTCTCTCCGAAATGCATTTAGGTGCAGCGTTGCGTGTTTCTTGCCGGAGGTAGAGCTACTGGATGGCCGATGGGCCCCAAAAGGTTACTGACGTCAGCCAAACTCCGAATGCCGGTAAGTGAGAGCGCAGCAGTGAGACGGTGGGGGATAAGCTTCATCGTCGAGAGGGAAACAACCCAGACCACCAACTAAGGTCCCTAAGCGCGTGCTAAGTGGGAAAGGATGTGGAGTTGCACAGACAACCAGGAGGTTGGCTTAGAAGCAGCCACCCTTGAAAGAGTGCGTAATAGCTCACTGGTCAAGTGATTCCGCGCCGACAATGTAACGGGGCTCAAGCACGCCACCGAAGTTGTGGCATTGACATTATTGGTAGGCCTTCGTGGTCCAGCCGTGTTGATGGGTAGGAGAGCGTCGTGTGGCGAGTGAAGCGGCGGTGTAAACCAGCCGTGGACGCCACACGAGTGAGAATGCAGGCATGAGTAGCGAAAGACGGGTGAGAAACCCGTCCTCCGAAAGACCAAGGGTTCCAGGGCCAGGCTAATCCGCCCTGGGTAAGTCGGGACCTAAGGCGAGGCCGACAGGCGTAGTCGATGGACAACGGGTTGATATTCCCGTACCGGCGAAGAACCGCCCAAGCTAATCCAGTGGTGCTAAGAGTCCTAATCCTGGACACGGATCCCTTCGGGGTGAAGGTCCGGGCCTAACGCTCGACCCCATGCTGGTGCGGCTAGCGTATTAACAGGTGTGACGCAGGAAGGTAGCCCAGCCGGGCGATGGTTGTCCCGGTGTAAGTGTGTAAGCCGAGAGATAGGCAAATCCGTCTCTCATATAGGCCCAGGCACGATGCGTAGTCTTCATTGACGAAATGGGTGATCCTATGCTGCCGAGAAAAGCATCGACGCGAGGTTCCAGCCGCCCGTACCCCAAACCGACTCAGGTGGTCAGGTAGAGAATACTAAGGAGATCGAGAGAATCGTGGTTAAGGAACTCGGCAAAATGCCCCCGTAACTTCGGGAGAAGGGGGGCCTGAGGCGTGAACGGACTTGCTCCGGGAGCGTTTGAAGGCCGCAGAGACCAGTGGGAAGCGACTGTTTACTAAAAACACAGGTCCGTGCCAAGTCGCAAGACGATGTATACGGACTGACGCCTGCCCGGTGCTGGAAGGTTAAGAGGAAGGGTTAGCTTCGGCGAAGCTCAGAATTTAAGCCCCAGTAAACGGCGGTGGTAACTATAACCATCCTAAGGTAGCGAAATTCCTTGTCGGGTAAGTTCCGACCTGCACGAATGGCGTAACGACTTCCCAGCTGTCTCAACCGCGAACTCGGCGAAATTGCACTACGAGTAAAGATGCTCGTTACGCGCAGCAGGACGGAAAGACCCCGTGACCTTTACTACAGCTTGGTATTGGTGTTCGGAGTGGCTTGTGTAGGATAGGTGGGAGACTTTGAAGCGGACACGCCAGTGTTCGTGGAGTCATTGTTGAAATACCACTCTGGTCACTTTGGATATCTAACTTAGAACCGTAATCCGGTTCAGGGACAGTGCCTGGTGGGTAGTTTAACTGGGGCGGTTGCCTCCCAAAAAGTAACGGAGGCGCCCAAAGGTTCCCTCAACCTGGTTGGCAATCAGGTGTCGAGTGTAAGTGCACAAGGGAGCTTGACTGTGAGACTGACAAGTCGAGCAGGGACGAAAGTCGGGACTAGTGATCCGGCAGTGGCTTGTGGAAGCGCTGTCGCTCAACGGATAAAAGGTACCTCGGGGATAACAGGCTGATCTTGCCCAAGAGTCCATATCGACGGCATGGTTTGGCACCTCGATGTCGGCTCGTCGCATCCTGGGGCTGGAGTAGGTCCCAAGGGTTGGGCTGTTCGCCCATTAAAGCGGTACGCGAGCTGGGTTTAGAACGTCGTGAGACAGTTCGGTCCCTATCCGCTGCGCGCGTAGGAAATTTGAGAGGATCTGACCCTAGTACGAGAGGACCGGGTTGGACGAACCTCTGGTGTGCCAGTTGTTCCGCCAGGAGCACCGCTGGTTAGCTACGTTCGGGATGGATAACCGCTGAAAGCATCTAAGCGGGAAGCCGGCCTCAAGATGAGATTTCCATGCCTTCGGGCGAGAGGCTCCCAGCTAGACTACTGGGTTGATAGGCCGGATGTGGAAGTGGGGACTAAAGACCCATGGAGCTGACCGGTACTAATAAGCCGATAATTTGATAATCACTACTCTCATACCGTTGTAAGGCGGGTATGAGGGGCTAGAGATTGCTCGCGTCCACTATGTGGTTCTCGATGTACGGTCGAGAACTGATTCAAGCGAAGCTTGATCGTTCACTTTGATACATCAATAGTGTTTCGGCGGCCATAGCGAGAGGGAAACGCCCGGTTACATTCCGAACCCGGAAGCTAAGACTCTCTGCGCCGATGGTACTGCAGGGGGGACCCTGTGGGAGAGTAGGACACCGCCGGACTTCTTTGTGAGATGGCCACCCAGTGATGGGTGGCCATTTCGCGTTAACGGCACAATTTCGCGCAGGCGGTTCCCGGCGCGATCCACGCACATAGGCTGGGCGGAAACCCGGCACCCGACAGGAGAAGTCGTGAGCGATACACCGGCAGACGACGACAGGACGTCCGCCTCGGGCGGCAACGACCGCGGTCGAGGCTCCGGGCGCCCGCGCAATGGCGCCGGCCGTGACGGCGGCGCCCCGCGACGAGACTCCGGCCAAGGTTATGGGCGGTCTCGTGCCGGCGACGGCGACGACCGCGCGGTCGGCGCCGGCGGCGCTTCGCGCACCGGCGGCCCGAGCCGGCCGAGGGACGGACAGTGGAGCCGGGATGGTCAGCGCGGCGGAGCTCAGCGCAACGACGCGCCAGGCCGCGGAGCGCAGGGCCGCGACGGATACGGTCGCTCCGGCGAGAGCCGTGGTGCTCAGGGTCGTGATGGGCAGGCTCGTGGTGGCCAGTACCGCGACGGGCAGGGCCGTGACGGGCAGGCTCGTGGTGGCCAGTACCGTGACGGGCAGGCTCGCGGTGGTCAGTACCGTGACGGGCAGCGTCGTGACGGGCAGACCCGCGACGGGCAGCGCCGTGACGGCCAGTGGAATCGTGACGGGCAGCGCCGTGACGGCCAGGGTGGCGGCGGTCAGTGGAATCGCGACGGCCAGCGACGCGACACCGAGACCGGGGGAAGTCAGTGGAACCGTGGCGGTCGCGGCCGGGACGATCAGAGCCACGGCGGCCCGGGTCGTGAGGGCCAGGGTCGCGCGAGCCAGTGGGGCCGCAGCGGCCAAAGCCGCGACGGCCGGAGCGGTGGCGGCCAGTGGAACCGTGACGACCGCGACCGGCAGGGCGGCGGCGCCGAGAGCCGCGATAGGCAGCGCCGGGACGGCCAGTGGGGCCGCGACGGGCAGCGCCGTGACGGCCAGGGTGGTCGCGATTGGCAGCGCCGTGACGGCCAGGGTGGTCGCGATGGGCAGCGCCGTGACGCGCAGCGCCGGGATGGACAGTGGGGCCGTGACGGGCAGGGTCGCGATGACCAGCAGGCTCGCGGCGGTCAGCGCGGCGGTTCCTGGGATTCGACGCGTTCGCGCGACGGGGCCGGGTCCCGCGGCTTCGCCGGCGGCCGCGACGGTGCAGGTTCCCGTGGCGGCGCGGGTACCCGCGGCGCACAGGGCTCGTACGGTGGCCGCGCGGATCGCCCGTACGGCGCAGCCGGAGGACGGGGCGCCGGTCGCTCGGACGACAAGCTGTGGACGAGGGACGGCCGGCCCGCACGCGGCGACCGTGGCGCTCGGGAGCACGAGTACGAGCTCGACGCCGAGGCGGCGCTCGCTCGGGAGCTGCGGTCGGTGCGTCCGCGTCATGACGACCCCGACCTCCCCATGGATGTCGAGGCGCGCGAGTTGCCGAAGGAAGCGCGCGTCGAGCTCAAGACCCTCAGCAAGGACAACGCCGACTGGGTCGCGCAGCACCTGGTCATGGCCGGGCGACTGATCGACAGCGACCCGGAGCTCGCCCACCTGCACGCCCTCTCCGCCGCGCGCCGTGCCGGACGTATCGGGGTCGTGCGCGAGACGCTCGCGATCACCGCCTACGCGACCGGCGACTTCGCACTCGCGCTGCGCGAGCTGCGGACGTACCGCCGGATCACGGGCTCGAACGACCAGATCGCGCTGATGGTGGACAGCGAGCGCGGGGTCGGACGCCCCGACCGTGCGCTCGAGCTGGGGCGCTCGATCGACCGCGCCACTTTGCCCACCGACGTTCAGGTCGCCCTGGCGATCGCCATGTCCGGCGCCCGGCTCGACCTCGGGCAGGAGGAGGCGGCGCTGGCCGAACTGGAGATCCCACAGCTCGACCCGAACCGTGCCTTCAGCTGGAGCCCCGACCTCTTCCACGCCTATGCCGAAGTGCTCGAGGCACTCGGCCGCGAGTCCGACTCGGCGTCCTGGCGCGAGCGCGCCGAACGTGCCGAGCTCGCCCTCGAGGAAGCCCAGGCCGACGCGGAACTCGAAACGGTGCACGTCATCGAGGAGGAGTTCGAGCTTGCCGTGGTGATGGACGACCTCGACTCGGTGGAAGCCGATGAGGCGGACGACGAGTTCAGCGTCGACCAGGGCGCCGGGGAGGCTGACGCGGTCGGCGACGCCGCGACAGACGAAGTGACCGTCGACGAGGCCGGGTCCGACGAGGCCGGGTCCGACGAGGTCACGGCCGCGGAGGTCGCGGCTGGCGACGCCTCGACGGCCGAGGTTGTTGCCGACGACGCCGTAGCTGAGAAGGTTGTGGCCGACGATGCCGCTCCCGCCGAGGTTGTTTCCGGCGACGCCGCGGTTGAGAAGGTTTCGGCTGACGACGCCGCGGACGACGACGCCGCGGACGACGACGCCGCGGACGACGACGCCGCGGCCGACGACGCCGCGTCCACTGAGACCGCGACCCACGACACCACGGAGGACGAGCCGCACGATGGCGCTGTTTCGACGGACGAGTGACCTTGTGACCCCGTTGACCGGTGTCGATCTCGTGCTGGCCGACCTCGACGGGGTCGTCTACACGGGGCCGAACGCCATCCCGTACGCCGTCGACAGCCTGAACAAGGTAACCGAAACCATCAAGGTCGGTTACATCACCAACAACGCCTCCCGGACCGACGCCTCCGTGGCGGCACACCTGAGCGAGCTCGGCCTGCACGTCGAGCCGCGGGACGTCGTCACGTCGCCGCAGGCCGCCGTCCGGCTGCTGAGCCGGCACGTCCCGGCGGGCGCCACGATCCTCGTCGTCGGGGGCGACGGGCTGGTGGACGAAGTCCAGAAGGGCGGGTTCTCCGTCACGCGCTCGGCCGAGGACGACCCGGCGGCGGTCATCCAGGGATTCTCTCCCGACATCGGCTGGGCACAGCTCGCGGAGGCCTCGTTCGCGCTGCAGGGACGCTCTGACAGCGAACGCCCGTGGATCGCGACGAACACGGACTGGACCATCCCCGTCGAGCGCGGCATCGCACCGGGCAACGGGACGCTGGTCTCCGCCGTCCACACCGCCGCCGGCCGGCTGCCGCTCGTCGCGGGCAAGCCGGAGGTCGCGATCTTCGAGGAGGCCGTCGCGCGCTTTGATGCTAGCGCGCCGCTGTTCATCGGCGACCGGCTCGACACCGACATCCTCGGCGCGAACCGGGCGGGGATCGACTCGGTGCTCGTGCTCACCGGCATTGACCGCGCCAAGCAGCTCCTCGCGGCGGACGCCGACTCGCGGCCGACCTACATCCTCGGCGACCTGCGAGGGCTGAACGAGCCGTACCCCGTGGCGAAAACCGCGAAGAACGGTGCGGTGACCGTCGGAAACGCCACGGTCGCGATCGACGGCAACGACGTGCGCATCCTCAGCGAGGGCGACGACGAGCTCGACCTGCTCCGGGCGGCGTGCCGCGCGATCTGGGATTCGGGGCGCGCGATCTACGGCCTCGAGGTGCCGGAGCGGCTGTACGGCTGAGCGCCGCGCTCAGCGTCGGGGCCGACGGGGTCGTCGAGTGGACGGCATCGTTGTCAACGAATGCACGATGCCACCTGGAGCCAGTGGCCTGATGGGGCCGAGCCGCCTTCAGCAGATGACGAGGCGATCCTCGACGTGCCCGAGCAGCGCTTACAGCGCGGCCGCGTGCTCCACGATCCGATAGCACCGCCGTACGCGGTCGAGCCACCACTCCCGGCGGTCGTCGGGCGCGGCGAGGCGGTCGAGCTGTGCGGCCGCCACCCGCGGGCGGACCACCGGGATCGCGCCGTCCACCGGAACGAGCGGCGCCTCCGCGACGTCGTGCTCGAACATCGCGACCGTGCCGAGACCGCAATCGAAGTCCAGGTCCGGCACCGCGGCGGCGAGGTGCGCGCCCATCGCCATGCCGACCGACGTGTCGAGCGCGCTGGAGACGACGACGGGGAGGCCGGCCTCCGCCACGATCCGCAGGGCCGAGTGGATGCCGCCGAGCGGCTGGGCCTTGATGACGAGCAGGTCCGCCGCTCCCGCGCGCGCCACCTCCAGCGGGTCGCTCGCCTTGCGGACGCTCTCGTCGGCGGCGATCGGGATGTCCATGTAGTGGGTGCGCCGGCGGATCTCGGCCAGCTCCTCCACAGTCGCGCAGGGCTGCTCGACGTATTCGAGGTCGAACGGGGCGAGCGCGTGGATGGCGTGCTCGGCTTCGTCCACGTTCCACAGGGCGTTCGCGTCGACGCGGAGGCGACCCTCCGGGCCGAGGTGCTCGCGGACGGCGCGGACCCGCGCCACGTCGTCCGCCAGGGCCTGGCCCGGCTCGGCGACCTTCACCTTGGCCGTGCGGGCCCCTGGATACCGGTCGAGGACGGCCGCCACGTCGGCAGCCGCGACGGCCGGGACGGTCGCGTTGACCGGGATCGAGTCCCGCAGCGTCGTGGGTGCGGCGCGCCAGCCGAAGTCGATCGCGGCGTGCAGCCAGGCCGCGGACTCGTGGTCGTCGTACTCGACGAACGGGGAGAACTCGGTCCAGCCCTGCGGGCCCTCGAAGAGGACGGCCTCCCGGACGGTGATGCCACGGAACCGCGAGCGCATCGGCAACCGGACGACGCGCGCTGTCCCTAACAGGTCGGTGAGTTCGGGCAGCATTCCACCAGTTTGGCACGCGACCCGAAATCGTCTTGCGCCCGACCGTAGGCTTGTGGCATGGCTTCGGCAGTATCAGACCTCTTCGACCCCGCGGTGTGGACCGACGTCCCCGGATTCGGGGAGCTCACCGACATCACGTACCACCACGACGTCAGCGGGCGTATCGCACGGATCGCGTTCGACCGGCCCGAGGTGCGCAACGCCTTCCGCCCGCACACGGTCGACGAACTGTACGCCGCGCTCGACGACGCCCGGACCAACCCGAGGATCGGCGTCGTGCTGCTCACCGGCAACGGGCCGAGCCCGAAGGACGGCGGCTGGGCCTTCTGCTCGGGAGGCGATCAGCGCATCCGCGGCCGCGACGGGTACAAGTACGCCGACGGTGAGACGGCGTCCGGAATCGACGCGGCGCGCAGCGGCCGGCTGCACATCCTCGAGGTGCAGCGGCTGATCCGCTTCATGCCCAAGGTCGTCATCGCCGTCGTGCCCGGGTGGGCAGCGGGGGGCGGGCATTCGCTGCACGTGGTGTGCGACCTCAGCATCGCGAGCGCGGAGCACGGCAGGTTCAAGCAGACGGACGCCGACGTGGGCTCGTTCGACGCGGGCTACGGGAGCGCGTACTTCGCGCGGCAGGTCGGCCAGAAGTTCGGCCGGGAGGTGTTCTTCCTCGCCCGCGAGTACTCGGCGCAGCGGGCGTACGAGATGGGCGCGGTGAACGCGGTCGTGCCGCACGCCGAGCTGGAGGCGACCGCGGTCGAGTGGGCGCAGGAGATCCTGACCAAGTCGCCGACGGCGATCCGGATGCTCAAGTTCGCCTTCAACGCGGTGGACGACGGGATGGTCGGCCAGCAGGTGTTCGCGGGCGAGGCGACGCGGCTGGCCTACGGGACGGACGAGGCCGTGGAGGGTCGCGATGCGTTCCTCGAGAAGCGGGAGCCGGACTGGTCGCCGTTCCCGTGGCAGTACTGAGCGTGTGCAGGCGATCGGAGGGCCGGCGGTGGATTCGACGGTGAGGGTGAGGTGACGCGGCCGTATCGCGTGATCGACGCTCGCCGGACGGGGGAGGTCTTCGCGGCGTTGAGGGAGGCGCTGTCGGAAGGTGGACCGGCGGTCGTTCCGCGGAACGTGGGCGCGGAGGGAGCACGACCGACGGGCGGCGGCGGCGCCTGGCCCGGTGCTGAGGAGCGCGCTCCGCAGAACGTCGCCCTCGTGATCGAGACGTCCGGTTCGACGGGAGTGCCGAAACGGGTCGCCCTCTCCGCGGATGCGCTGCTGGCCAGTGCGGCTGCATCGGCCGGCGTGATGGGTGGGCAGGGTCAGTGGTTGCTCGCCCTCCCGGCCCACTACGTGGCGGGAGCGCAGGTGCTGGTCCGCTCGCTGGCGGCGGGGACCGAGCCCGTCGTCTACGGCGAGGGGCACTTCGATCCGCTGCGGTTCGCAGGGCTGGCCGGTCAACTGAGCGACGACCTCCGCTACACCTCGCTCGTGCCCGTGCAGCTCGCGCGCCTGGTCGGCGCCGCGGAGGGAGGCGCCCGTGAGGTCGCAGCCGCCGTGCGCCGATTCGATGGCATCCTCGTCGGCGGTCAGGCGCTCGACCAGCGGCTGCGCGAGCGGGCGGAGGCCCTCGGGGCACGGCTGTGGGCGACCTACGGGTCGAGCGAGACGGCGGGCGGGTGCGTCTACGACGGGGTGCCGATCGGCACGACCGTCGTCCGCCAGGTGGACGGCCTGCTCGAGATCAGCGGCCCGACGCTCGCGGAGGGTTACCTCGGCGATCCCGGGCGCACGGCTGCGGCGTTCCACAAGGAGGACGGCGTCCGCTGGTATCGCACGGGTGATCTCGGGGAGGTGGAGGACGGGCGCGTCGTCGTGCGCGGGAGATCGGACAACGTCATCATCTCGGGCGGCGAGAAGGTGCTGCTGGACAGCGTCGAGCGACTCGTCCGCTCCTGGCCCGGGCACGCGGGCGCACACGGCGGCGGCCTCGAGGATGCGGTCGTCGTCGCGGACGAGGACGCGCGCTGGGGACAGGTCCCGGTCGTCGTCACGACAGGGCACGCCGACCTCGCCGCACTTCGGAGCATGGTCGCCGACGCGCTCGGGCGGGCAGCCGCGCCCGCCCGGATCGTGACCGTCGCCGAGCTCCCGCACCTCCCCAGCGGCAAGCCCGATCGGGTCGCGGCCGCACGGCTCGCGCGTGGCGACGACGCCGGACGACCTGGGGCATAGCGGTAGTTGTTACGATTCGCACTGTGATGAGCCAAAACAACCCACGAATGCAGCGGATGGCGCCGCCCCCGGCGCGCGGACCTCGCGGCGGCAGGAGCGGCCGCCCGGGCGCCAAGGCCTCCGCCGTCCGGCCGGCCACGGCATCCGACTGGATCGCCGGCGCGCGGCTGCGGACGCTCCCGCTCGCCGTCGCCCCCGTGCTCATCGGTGTCGGTGCGGCGAAAGTGGTCGAGGGCGCGGGCGTCTGGCACCCGATCCGGTCGCTGCTCTGCCTGGCGGTCGCCGTCCTGCTCCAGATCGGCGTCAACTACGCCAACGACTACTCCGACGGCATCCGCGGCACCGACGAGTACCGGGTCGGCCCGGGGCGACTCACCGGTTCGGGCAAAGCCGCGCCGAAGAAGGTACTCACCGTCGCCCTCACATTCTTCGGCCTCGCCGCTGTCGCAGGGCTCATCCTCGTCGTGCTCACCCAGCTCTGGTGGGTGCTCCTCGTCGGGGCCGCGGCCATCGCGGCCGCCTGGTTCTACACCGGAGGCAAGCGCCCCTACGGCTACTACGGTCTCGGTGAGGTGTTCGTCTTCGTCTTCTTCGGGGTGGTCGCGACGGTGGGGACGACCTACATGCTCGCCAAGACGGTCAACCAGGAGGCCTGGTTCGGCGGCGTGATCGCCGGGCTCATCGCGTGCGCGGTGCTCATGGTCAACAACATCCGCGACATCGAGCCCGACCGCCTCGCCAAGAAGCGCACGCTCGCCGTCCTGCTGGGCAACCGTGCGTCGCGGATCGTGTTCTGCGTGTTCCTGCTCGTGCCGTTCGGCATCCTCACGGTGCTGGCGCTGTTCTACCCGCTCGCGTGGTTCGGGATGTTCGCGCTCCTCGCCGCGCTTCCGGCGTGCGTCATCACGCTGTTCGGCAAGACACCGCGCGAACTCATCACGGCGTTGCAGCTCACCAGCATCACCGGGCTGCTTGTGGCGATCGCGCTCGGCGCGGCCTACGCCTTCTGACCGGGAGCGTTCCGACTGGGCTCGTTCAGACCGGACGTGCTCAGACCGGACGCGTTGACGGCGGAGGACGGCCGGCCCGACGTCGCATCGCCCGCCTCGGCGCGCGACTGCGCCTGCGCGGCGTCGATCGCCTCGTCCTCGGCGTCGTCCGCTGACGGAGCCGGCTTGTCGCGGTGGCGCGCCGCGTACAGGTCGGACGCGACCGCGTGACGCTGCTTGGCGAGCAGGATGTACGAGAGGCACAGTCCGATCAGGGCCGCGGCGATGACCGAGGCGTACCAGACGATGCCGAGCAGAAGCAGGATCGCGAGCGGCACCGCGAACAGCACCAGGCGCAGCACGGTGTAGGTCAACCAGGAGGGAATCCGCTTCACCCTCCCAGCTTAGGCAGGCCTCCTGAGAGTTACGATGTAGCCATGGTTCGCCTCTGGATAGTCCTCGGCGTCGCAGCCGCGGTTTTCTACATCTATTCGGTGGCAGACTGCGCTCTCTTCGACCGTTCCAGGGTGCGTGGCCTACCCAAGCCCGTGTGGGTGCTCGTCGTCGTCCTGTTCCCGATCATCGGCGGGATCCTCTGGTTCCTGATCGGCCGCGGCCGACGACGCTCGGAGGCCGGCCGGAGGGTCAGCGCTCCGGACGACGACCCCGAGTTCCTCGGCAAGCTGCGGATCGACCGCGACCAGGAGGAGCGCATCCGCCGGCTCGAGAAGGAGTTGGCCGACCTCGACGACAACGGTCCCGACGACCAGACCGGCCGACGGGATGGGTGACCCGCGGGTCTCGGAAGAGCCCGCGGAGGTGGAGGCCACCGGGAACCCGGCGACCGACTACGCGCTCGCGCTCCTGGCCGGCTTCGTGGAGGCGGGCGTCGCCGACATCGTCGTGAGTCCCGGATCGCGCTCGCAGGCGCTCGCGCTCGCCGCGGCCGAGCTCGAACGGGCGGGAGCCGTGCGCTTGCACGTGCGGATCGACGAGCGCGTCGGCGGCTTCCTCGCGCTCGGGCTGACCCGGGAGACCGGCGCCCCGACCGTGATCGTCACGACCAGCGGCACGGCCACCGCGAACCTCCATCCGGCCGTACTGGAGGCCCACGAGGCCGGCATCCCGATGGTCGTCGTCACCGCCGATCGGCCGAGCGAGCTCCGCGGCATCCGCTCGAACCAGACCACCCGGCAGGACGGCCTTTACGGGACGGTCGTGCGCGCGAGCCACGATGTCACGGCGCCCATCGGCGCGGAGGGCGAGCTCGCGGAGGCGCGGGCGCTCGCTCGTTCGGCCGTGGAGGACGCCGTGGGCGCGTCGACCGCGGATCCCGGGCCGGTGCACCTCAACATCGGATTCCGCGAGCCGCTGTCGGTCGCGGTGCCGTCCGTCCGGGGACTCGTCCGGGGTGACCTGCCCGCGACGGCCGGGCCGGCGGCCCTAGGCCGCGAGGTCGTGGAGCTGGCGGCCGGCCCGCGCACGGTCGTGGTGGCCGGGGCGGACGCCGGGGACGCGGCGGCGGAACTCGCCCGGGCGGGCGGCTACCCCCTGCTCGCGGAGGTGTCGAGCGGCGCGCGGTTCGGGCCGGAGTTGGTGGTGGCGTACCGCGAGCTGCTGCGGGACGAGTACTTCGGGGGCCGGGTCGAGCGGGCCGTCGTGTTCGGGCATCCCACGCTCAGCCGGGAGGTCCCCGCGCTGCTGCTGCGCGACGACGTCGAGGTGCTGGTCGTCGCGCCGACCGGCGTGGAGGCGTACAACCCGGGCCGGCGCGCACGGGTCGTGGGCGGCGTCAGCGCGCCTTCGGGCGTCGACCTCCGCAGCCCGGACGTGCGGTCGTGGGTCGGGAGCTGGGTCTTCGCGAGCCGGCGCCTGACCGAGGAGGCCGAGCGCGCGGCAGATCCCGCCGCCTCCGCCCCGGACGTGGAGAAGGCGCGCTCGTACGAGCCGGCCGACGCGCTCGCGTTCGCGCGCGCCGAGCTCGCGGCGGTTCGGGCTCCGATCACCCGGCCGCTGCTGGCGGAGGCGCTCTGGCGCTACACCTGGCCGCACGACCGGCTGGTGCTGGGAGCGTCCCGCTTGATCCGCGACGCCGACCGGCTGGTGCCGGGCAAGAAGATCGTGGTGCACGCCAACCGCGGGCTCGCGGGCATCGACGGGACGATCGCGACGGCCACGGGCATCGCGCTCGCCGCCGAGGCGCGGGCCGTGGAGGCCGGCGCCGCCGCGGGTGTCACCCGGGTGCTGCTCGGCGACCTCGCGCTCCTCCACGATGTCGGCGCGCTACTCGGAGGGGCGGGGGAGACCCGCCCGCACCTCCAGGTCGTGGTCGGCAACGACGGCGGCGGGACGATCTTCGACGGGCTGGAGGTCGCCGCAACGGCGCCGGCCGAGGCGTTCGATCGGGTGCTGTACACCCCGCAGGCCGTCGACCTGTCGGCGCTCGCGCGCGCCTACGGCTGGGAGTACGCGGTCGCGCGCACCAAGGGCGAGCTCGACCAGGCGCTCTCGGCGCCGCCGGCCGGGCCGAGCATCCTCGAGGTGCCGCTGCCGCGCTGAGCCGCCCCGGCGTGCGGGATGCGCCCCCTACAAGCTGTCCGGGTCCAGGTTCAGCGCCGTCGACGCGAGCAGGTATTGACTCCCGCCGGCGCGCGGCAGGTCCGGGTTGAGCCAGAGCAGCCACTCCACCGGGATCCCGAAGCGATCCGCCACGGCCGTGGTCGTGTCCCCCTCGGCGACTTCGTAGCGTCTGGGCGCGCCGCTTGCCGTCGTCGCCGTCACCGCGCCGGTGGCGTTGGGGCGGGCTCCGGAGTCGACCGGGTGCACGTTCGACGGGCGGACCGGCACCGACCAGCGCACCTTGTCGACGGCGAGCACCTTGTTCGGGCCGAGCTCCTGCGGGACGCCGTCGAAGGAGGCGGCCGAGGAGTACGTGACCAGTGTGCCGAGGTAGGACGGCTGGCCGGCGCCGCTCAGCAGCGCCGTCGACGGGGCGGCCGGCGCCGTGGTGGGGCCGCCGAGCTGGTGGTCACCGACGCCGTGGTAGGTCAAACCGTCGCCGACGCGTGGCGGGATGTCGATGAAGGTGACCGACACCGGGACCGGCACCGTCGACGTGAAGTCCGAGTACTGGGCCGAGTAGGTGTTGTCCCCGTTCGAGACCACTCGGTAATGGAAGTGGATGCTGCCCTTGGGCGATGCGACGCTCGCCTCCGCCACCACGGTCCCGGCCGGGACCGGTGTCAGCGTGGGCGCGGGCACCGGCGTCGGTGTCGTCGTGGGCGTCGGGGTCGGCGTCGCGGTGCCGTAGCTGCGATCGTCCGACGTCGGCGTCGTGGTGGGCTTGGGCGTCCGCGAGTGCGTGGCGCCCGCGACCGCAGCTCCCGTGCCGCCGCTCGCGAACAGTGCGCAGCCGGCGAGCGCCGAGAGCACGGCGACAGCGGCGACCGTCGCGGCTGCCGTCCGCCGGGCGCGCATCCGAGCGGCCTTCGACGCAGTCCCACCCCGGAATATTCGATTCAGCACGATTTCCCCCTCGCAGAACCCTAGCGGGCTTGGAGAGGGTCCACAACGAAGATGAGGGAGCCTTGGCGCATCACTAACATGACCGCGTGCACATGATCTTCCGGACGATGCTCCACGCGTTCCTCTCCCGCTTCGGCGCGCGTCTCGGCCACTGGGACGTGGCCCGCACCCGCTTCCGGGTGCTGCCGACCGACCTCGACATCCTCAAGCACATGAACAACGGCGTGTACCTGTCGATCGCCGACATCGGGCGGTTCGACCTGCTGCGCAGGAACGGCGTCTGGGCGATCTTCGAGCAGCGCGGCTGGTATCCCGTGGTCGCGTCGGAGACCATCTCGTTCCGCAAGTCGTTGGAGCTGTGGCAAGCGTTCGTGGTGGAGTCGCGCATCCTCGGGTTCGACGAGAAGGCCGTCTACGTCGAGCAGCGGTTCACGGTCGACGGCGAGATCTACACCCAGGCCTTCATCCGCGGACGCTTCCTGAAGCGCAGCGGAGGGGTCGTCTCGATCGAGGAGCTGTTGGAGGCCGTCGGCCCGGCGCCGACCGACGTCACGGTCCCGGAGTGGCTGCTCGAGTGGGGCGCGGACGCCGCGCTGCCGTCCACCCGCGCCGAGGCGCCGAGCGTCTGGGCCGAGTGAGTCGAAGCCTGCTCACGCCGGACCGAACGCGAAGACGCGCTCCGGGTCTTAGGCAGCGCGCGCTTCGGTGAGCCGCGCGTGCACGTCGGCCGGCCACGTGGCGGCGAACACGGCCGGGTCGGTGAGGTCCGCCGCCCAGTTGACGTTCGTGATCGCGGAGATGCGGTGCTCCAGTGCGCGGGTGATCGCCTCGGCTGCCGCGGGCGCTGCGGAGTCGAAGGTCTCGGGGTCGGCGGCGATAGCGCTCAGGGCGTAGCCGCTGTCGCGTCCCCCGACCGCCGTGCCGTCGTGGGTGTCGCGCCGGGCGGCGCCGCCGAGCTGGCGGATCTCCAGGGCGAGGAAGGGCGACTCGACCCGCGGGCCTGCCACATCGAAGAGTGCGTCGCCGTCCGCGGCGTCGAAGTCGTCGAGCATGAAGCCGCGGATCCAGGCCGGCGAGCCCTCCTCCGGGTCGTTGTGGATGGTCGCGACCGCGGTCGTCGGGATCACGCCCACGAAGTCGAGGAACACCGGCGCGGCCGCCCGGATGGGCGCGAACAGGCGTTCGCCTTCGGCGGGGTCGCCCGGATAGGCGAACCGCACGCTGAGCACCGTGCGTCCGCGCAGCGGCGGGGGCGGCCCGTCGACGTCGGGGACGCGCAGCAGGACGACGGAGGTCGTGGCCTCCTCGCCGAGCGAGGCCGCCCATTCGACCCAGGCGCGGAAGGCCGGCTCGATCGCGTCGCCCTCGAAGAACACGCTGCCCGCGTAGAGGGTCGTCAGCGGCACCAGCTCCAGCGTCATCTCGGTGACGACGCCGAGGCCGCCCTTGCCGCCGCGGAGCGCCCAGAACAGTTCGGGATGGGACTCGGCGTCGGCCGTGACGATCTCCCCGTCCGCCGTGACGACGCGGAAGCCGCGAACCCAGTCGGCGGTGAAGCCGTGCGTGCGGGCCAGCGGGCCGAGGCCTCCGCCGAGGGTGTAGCCGACCGCGCCGACGCTGGTCGACGACCCGGTTACCGGGGCCAGCCCGAACTCGGCGGTCGCGGCGATGACCGGCGCCCAGCGGACCCCGGCGCCCAGCCGGACGAGCCGGGACGCGGGGTCGACGTCGATCGTGTCGAGTGCGCGGGTGGAGACGATGAGGCCGCCGGCGATCGGGGCCTCCGAGCCGTGGCCGGTTGCTTGGACGCGCACCGGGAGGCCCTGCTCGCGGGCGAAAAGCACAGCCTCCGCGACGTCCTCCTCCGCGGCTACGGCGACCACGACATCCGGATCGTGCCGGACGGCCGGGTTGAAACATGCGACTTCGGGGGCGAGCCCCTCGTCGCCGCGAACGTAGACGGTTCCGTGGACGCGGTCGCGGAGGCGCGCGACGGCGTCGGCTTCGATATCGATCGCCATGAGGGGAACCTAGGGGAATCCACCGACACCCGGCCAGCCCCGTCCTCGATGTCGCGGTCAGCCGGGTGACGTAGCATGCCGTGCATGATCGCCGTGCTCCCCGCCGACGCCCCTTCCGGGCGCGCCGTGGAGACCGTGTACCGTCCGGCCGGGCCGCTCGACCTGTCCGGCACGCTGGGCCAGCTCGGCCGTGGGCCCTACGACCCGACGACCACCTGGGACCTCGGCGGGATGTGGCGCACGTGGCGCACGCCGGAGGGGCCGGCGACCCTGCGCGTCCTCCGCCCCGCGGCCGACGGCAGCGTCGCGGCGGCCGCCTGGGGTCCCGGCGCGCACTGGGTGATCTCCGCGGTGCCCGGACTGCTCGGCCGCGGCGACGACTGGTCGGGCCTCGATGTGTCGGCGCATCCGCTCCTCCGGCAGAGCCTGCACCGCAACCCGGGCCTCCGGCTGACTCGCACGGGCCTCGTGCTGGAGGCGCTGCTTCCCGCGATCATCGAGCAGCGCGTCACCAGCCTGGAGGCCTACCGGTCGTGGGCGCGGCTTCTGCGCTGGTACGGCGAGCCGGCCCCCGGGCCGGCGCCCGAGGGGATGCGGGTGGCGCCGACGCTCCAGCAGTGGCGCGGCATCCCGTCGTGGGACTGGCATCGCGCCGGGGTGGACCCGCGGCGCGCGCGTGCCGCGCAGGCGGTGCTCGTGCTGGCGCCGTCGCTGGAGCGCGCGATCGGGTCGGCCGCCACCCTCGACGCGGCGGAGGCCGCCCTCCGGACCATCTCGGGCGTCGGCCAGTGGACCGCGGCGGAGACCCTGCAGCGCTCGCACGCGCACCCCGACCTGGTCAGCGTCGGCGACTACCACCTGGCGCATCAGGTGGGGGAGGCGCTCACCGGCTCGCGCGTGGACGACGACGGCATGCTCGAGCTGCTGGAGCCGTGGCGCGGCCAGCGTCAGCGGGTGGTGCGGCTGATCCTGGCCAGCGGGTTCCGGTTCCAGCGCCGCGGGCCGCGCGTCGCCCTGCAGGACCACCGCTGGCATTGAGCGGTGGCCGGCGCGGCTCGGACGGGCTCAGCCGGTGGTGCCGTTGCGCTGAGCGCTGAGGTGCTCGGCGCGGATGTCGTGGTCGAGTTCGCGGCACAGTGTCTCGTAGTGGTCGCGCATCGCCGGGTAGTAGTCGTCCCACTTCGGCAACGGCTTGCCGTTGTGCGCCGCGACCAGGCGATCGAGGTAATAGTCCCAGCCGATGCAGTAGTCGGCGGAGGTGCCGATCGCGCGCAACCGCTGGCCGAAGGTGACGGTCGTGTGGCCGCTGGCCTCCGTCAGGTGCACGAACATCACCAGCGAGTCCGGGGCCTCGCCGACGTCGACGTGGAGGCGGTGCGGAGCGTCGCAGAGCATCACGGTCACGTTCTGCCACTCGGCGTCGTCGCCCTCCGCGTTCATCCGGAACTTGACGGCTCCGGTCGAGCCCGTGCCCTTGTACTCCCCGATCCACTCGGCGAGCCGGGGCGATCTGCTGAAGTAGGTCCACACCTCCTCGATCGGGGCTTTGAAGATGCGGTCGAGGACCACATACACCCCGTCGTCCTTGCGTACGAGTCGTCCTGTCGGCTGCGGCATCATGGTGACCTCCTACAGAGTCCCCCTCGTGATCCACAGACTAGTCACCGGTGCGCTTTTCCGGCAGGGGCCACGCCTGGGTGTCGTGTGCGAGTCCTTCCAGTCCTCGAAGGCGTGCGGGACGGCGCCCCCCAGGAAGGGGCGCCGCCGGTGGGACCTCAGCCCTCCAGGACCGCCATCGCCGCGTTGTGCCCGCCGAGGCCGCTCACCGCGCCGCCGCGGCGGGCGCCGGACCCGCAGAGCAGGATGCGCTCGTGCCGCGTCGCGACGCCCCAGCGCTCGGCCGGGGTGTTCAGCGCGTCGTCGTCCTCCGCGAACGGCCAGGACAACGGGCCGTGGAAGATGTTGCCGCCCGGCATGTTGAGCGCGCGTTCGAGGTCGCGGGTGGTCTTGGTCTCGATGCACGGGTTGCCGTCGGCGTCGGTGTACAGGAGGCTCTCGATCGGCTCGGCCAGCACGGAGTTCAGCGACGCGAGCACGGCGGCCTGGAGGCGCTCCCTGGTCGCGTCGTTGTTCTCGTCGGTCACCCAGCGGTCGGGGGTGTGCAGGCCGAACACGGTGATGGTGTGCGCGCCGCTCTCGGCGAGTTCCGGGTCGAGGATGGTGGGATCCGCGAGCGTGTGGCAGTAGATCTCGCACGGCAGGTGCTCGGGGATGACGCCGCGCAGCATCCCGTCGTGCGCGGCCTCGAGCTGCGTGAGCGTCTCGTTGATGTGGAACGTGCCGCCGAAGGCCGCGGCCGAGTCGACCGAGGCGTCGCGCAGGCGCGGCAGCCGGGTGAGCAGGAGGTTGACCTTGATCTGGGCGCCCTCCGCCTTCGGGCGCGGCGGGTCGGCCGGCTCGCCCAGGAGCGCGTCGAGCACGTCGGGGGCGACGTTGACGAGCACGGTGCGGCCCTCCACCCGGCGTTCGTGGCCGTTGCGCGTGTAGGAGACGGAGCCGTCCGGGCTGATCGACGTGACCTCCGCGCCGGTGACGATGCGCGCGCCGGCCTCGCGGGCGACGCGGGCGAGCTCCCCGGTGACGGAGCCCATGCCGCCGACCGGCACGTCCCACTCACCGGTGCCCTGTCCGATCACGTGGTAGAGGAAGCAACGGTTCTGCGCGAGGTCGGCGTCGTCCACACTGGCGAAGGTGCCGATCAGCGCGTCGGTCGCGGCCACTCCGCGGACCAGGTCGTTCTTCAGTCGGGACTCGATGAACCCGCCGATCGGCCGCTCGATGAGCGCGTCCCAGAGTCCGTCGTCGCCGACGAGGGCCTTCGCCTCGCTGCGGGTGAGCAGCGGCTCGGTGACGGTTGGCCAGAGCGCGCGGGCGAGGGTGCCGGTCGCCTCGTAGAAGCGGTTGAAGGCCTCGGCGTCGTCGGCTGCGCCGATGCGGGCGAACGACGCGGCGGTGGCCTCCGCGTCGGTGTTGTCGATGAGGAGGCCCGCGCCGTCGGGATCCCCGGGGACCGGGGTGTAGGAGGAGTAGCGGCGCCGGGCCCGGCGGATGTCGAGGCCGAGATCGTCGATGATCTTCTGCGGCAGCAGGCTGACGAGGTAGGAGTAGCGCGAGAGCCGGGCTTCGACGCCGGGAAATGCCTGGGCGCTGACGGC
This sequence comes from Leifsonia sp. GW821-FHT13C09, assembly GCF_058806435.1. Lineage (NCBI taxonomy): Bacteria > Bacillati > Actinomycetota > Actinomycetes > Micrococcales > Microbacteriaceae > Leifsonia > Leifsonia sp. GW821-FHT13C09. The sequence goes on from NZ_JBXAPS010000005.1 coordinate 199,404, forward strand.
TGCGCCGCCGACGTCGTCGAGGCGTTCGAGCAGGATGACGCTGCGTCCGGCTTTGGCGAGGTAGGCGGCGGCGGTGAGGCCGTTGTGCCCGCCGCCGACGATCACGACATCGTGGCTCGCGGCGGAGGCGGATACGGGTTCGGTCATGGCTCCGAGCTTATGAGGCGCGCTGGAGTTTCCGGAACGAACGGGCGCGGCCGGCGCGGATATGTGACGTTCCCCGCCCCGTTGTGAACGTGCTCAGCTTCATGTGAGCGTGCGCAGGCCGGCGCGACCGTGCGCAGCTTTACGGGATGTGCTCGGGCGGGACCGCCTCGGCGAACGCCTGGCGCGCGGCGACCACGCCCGGGGCCGACGCCGACGCGCGGCGCGCCGACGTGAAGATGGTGCGTCTCGGTGAGCCGGGGAGGGGGAGGAGTGCCACCTCCGGACGCGCGCCGGCCCAGACCAGGTCGGGGAGGAGACCGACCGCGTTGCCGGAGGCGATCAGCCGGATGTGGGTCACCAGGTCGGCCGTCTCGAAACGCACATCGGGCTCGAATCCGACGGCGCGGCACAGCTGGACGGCCCAGGTGCGCGACACCGTTCCCTCCGGCTCCAGCACCCAGGGGAGGTCGGCGGCGCCCGCGAGAGTGGTCGCGCGGACGCGGGCGCCGTGGTCCGTCGACGTGGCGAGGTGGATGCCGTCGGCGGCCAGCGGCCTGCGGTCGAGGTCCACGCGGAGCGGTCTCGTGCTGCCGGGGTACTGCTCGGCGACCGCGAGGTCGAAGTCGCGCGCGGAGACGTCGAAGAGGCCCTGTTCGGGCTCGCGCTCGGTGACCTCCACCCGCAGGTCGGGGTAGTCCCGGGCGAGGGCCGCGACGGCCGAGGGGAGGATCGCGTGGGCGGCGGACTGGAAGACCGCGACCCGGACGACGCCGGCCACAGTCGCGGTGGAGTCCGCGACGGCCGCCTCGGCGGAGTCGAGCGCGTCCAGGATCGCGGCGGCGCGCTGGGCCAGCAGCTCGCCCTGGGGCGTGAACTGCAGGCGGCGTCCGGACTTCACGAGGAGGACGGCCCCGGCCTCCTGCTCGAGCGTCGCGAGCTGCTGGGAGACCGAGGACGGGCTGTAGGAGAGGGCGTCCGCGACGCCGGCGACGGTGCCGCGGATCCTCAGTTCGTGGAGGAGGCGGAGCCTGCGGATGTCGAGCATGTCAACCATTCGGTCTCGGTGAACGATATTGTTCGGAAACGTTCGCTATCGCCGATGGTAGACCACGTCGAGAATGAATCCACAGGCAGTGGCGACTGCGACTCCATCCACCGATCACCGGACTTCCCGCGTCGCCTCAGGAGCGAGGAATAAAGTCGTGGACATGGTTGAAGAGACGGACGACGCGCGCACCCTGCGGACCGAGGCTTCGAGCGCGCCCGCGGCCGGCGGGAACGCAGCCGGCGAGGTGCCGCCCGCGCAACTGGCCCAGGAGGCCGTCGAACTCGTACGGCGCTGGCTCGCCGAGAGCGCTCGCAGCAGCGAGGACGCGCCGCGCGATCCCGCCGCCGAGCGGTTGGCCGGAGTGTTGCGCGACCCGCACGGCCTCGACTTCGCGGTCGGCTTCGTCGACGGCGTCGCGCGTCCGCAGGATCTGTTCGTGGCGGGGTACAACCTGCAGCGGGTGGCCAAGCGGATCCCTGCCTTCCTCCCCTGGTACATGCGCGCGGCCATCTGGCTCGGCGGGGTGTTCGGGCCGGTGCTGCCGTGGGTCGTCATCCCGATCGCCCGACGGGTGCTGCGCAGCATGGTCGGGCACCTCGTCGTGGACGCGACGCCCGAGAAACTCGGGCCGGCCATCGCGCACCTGCGCTCGCCGAAGGATCCGGAAGGCCACGGGGCGCGCCTCAACCTGAACCTGCTCGGCGAGGCCGTGCTGGGTGAGCACGAGGCCGCCCGGCGGCTCGAAGGGACGCGCGCGCTGCTGGCCCGCGACGACGTGGACTACGTCTCGATCAAGGTGTCGTCGATCGCCTCCCAGCTCTCCATGTGGTCATTCGACGAGACGGTCGACCGGGTGTCGGAGCGGCTCGTGCCGCTGTACGAGCTCGCCGCAGCGTCCCCGTCGCCGAAGTTCATCAACCTCGACATGGAGGAGTACCGCGACCTCGACCTCACGATCGCGGTGTTCGAGCGCATCCTCGACCGGCCCCGGCTGCTCGGGTTGGAGGCCGGGATCGTCCTCCAGGCGTACCTGCCGGACGCGCTCGGCGCCCTCCAAGGGCTCACCGAGTGGGCCGCGCAGCGCCGCGTCCAGGGTGGAGCGCCGATCAAGGTGCGCGTGGTGAAGGGCGCCAACCTCGCGATGGAGCGCGTGGACGCAGCCATCCACGGCTGGCCGCTCGCCACCTACGGCAGCAAGCAGGCCACGGACACCAACTACAAGCGCGTCCTCGACTGGGCGCTGACGCCGGAGCACACCGACGCCGTCAAGATCGGCGTCGCGGGACACAACCTGTTCGATGTCGCCTATGCCTGGCTGCTCGCGTCCTACCGCGGCGTGACCGGCAGCATCGACTTCGAGATGCTGCTCGGCATGGCCACCGAACAGGCGGAGGCCGTGAAGCGCACGGTCGGCCAGCTCCTGCTCTACACGCCGGTGGTGGATCCGGGTGAGTTCGATGTCGCCATCTCGTACCTCATCAGGCGGCTGGAGGAGAACGCCAGCCCGGAGAACTTCATGTCGGCGGTCTTCGAGCTCGGGTCCGATCGCGGGCTCTTCGACCGGGAACGGGACCGCTTCCTCGCCTCGGTCGCCGAGCTGCAGGCCGACGCGGCGCCGCCCGGATCCGCTCCGCTGCCCAACCGGCAGCAGGACCGCTCGCGCGAGTGGAACCAGGAGACGGCGGAGTCGTTCACGCGACCGCCTGCGGTCCACGCGGAGGCGTCGCCGGGCGTCTCCGGTGCGGACGGCGCGGCCGAAGAGGGGCTCACAAACGTCGTCCTCGGGCTGACCCGCGGGACGGGGGGCGCACTGCTGGAGCCGCCCGCGTCTCCAGCGACTGCGGCGTCGGTGGCGACCGGCTTCCAGAACACCGCGGACACCGATCCGTCGCTCGCGGCCAACCGAGCGTGGGGGCGGCGCATCCTGGCACGTTCCGTCACAAGCGAGCTCGGCGCGCGGACCATCTCGGAGGCGGAGATCGTCGACGCCGGTCACCTCGACCGCATCCTCACGGCCGTCCGCGCGTCGGGCGCCGCGTGGGGGACCCGGCCCGGCTCCGAGCGCGCAGCCGCTCTCGACCGGGCGGGGCACGCGCTGGAGGCCAACCGCGATCGCCTGATCGAGGTCATGGCGAGCGAGACCGGCAAGACGATCGCCGAGGCGGACGTCGAGGTGAGCGAGGCGGTCGACTTCGCGCACTACTACGCCTCGCTCGCGCGCGAGCTCGACGCGGTGCAGGGCGCCGTGTTCGTGCCGTCCGCGCTGACGGTCGTCACGCCGCCGTGGAACTTCCCGGTCGCGATCCCGGCCGGCGGAGTGCTGGCGGCGCTCGCCGCGGGCAGCGGCGTGGTCATCAAGCCGGCCCCGCAGGCGCGCCGCGCCGCGGCCGTGATGGTCGAGGCGCTGTGGGAGGCCGGTATCCCGCAAGAGTTGCTGGCGCTCGTCGACGTCGCGGAGAACGACCTCGGCCGTCAGCTCGTCGCGGACCCGCGCGTGGACCGCGTCATCCTCACCGGCTCGTACGAGACGGCCAAGCTGTTCCGCTCCTGGCGGCCAGACCTCCCGCTGCTGGCCGAGACCAGCGGCAAGAACGCCATCATCGTGACGCCGAGCGCCGACTACGACCTCGCCGTGGCCGACATCGTGAAGAGCGCCTTCGGCCACGCCGGACAGAAATGCTCTGCGGCGAGCCTCGTCATCCTGGTGGGCTCGGCGGCGCGCTCGGAGCGCTTCCGCAACCAGCTGGTGGACGCGACCCGGAGCATGCGCGTCGGCTACCCGCAGGACCCGGTGAGCCAGATGGGGCCGCTCATCGAGCCCGCGACGGGCAAACTCCTGCACGCGCTGACCACGCTCGGCGCCGACGAGGAGTGGCTGGTCGAGCCGCGCCGACTGGACGACACCGGCCGGCTCTGGTCGCCGGGCATCCGCACCGGTGTGCAGCCCGGCTCGTACTTCCACCTCACCGAGTTCTTCGGGCCCGTGCTCGGGATCATGACCGCGCGGAACCTGGAGGAGGCGGTCCGGTTCCAGAACGCGATCGAGTACGGCCTCACCGCCGGCCTCCACTCGCTCGACTCGGACGAGCTGGCCCAGTGGATCGACACGGTCGAGGCCGGCAACCTCTACGTCAACCGCGGCATCACCGGGGCGATCGTGCGGCGGCAGCCGTTCGGCGGCTGGAAGCGCTCCTCGGTCGGCGCCGGCACCAAGGCGGGCGGCCCGAACTACCTGCTCGGCCTGGGCTCCTGGCAACCGGAGTCGGGAACGTCCAGCTCCAGCCTCCACTTGCGCGGCCTGGAGCCCCGTGTCCAGGACCTGATCGAGTCGGGCCAGTCGGCCATGGACTACCCGGCGTTCGACCTCGTCCGGCGCTCGGCGCTCAGCGACGCCATCGCTGTCGCGACCGAGTACCACCAGGCGAAGGACGTCTCCGCGCTCGGCGTGGAGCGGAACATCTTCCGTTACCGCCCGGTCCCCGTCGCGATCCGGCTCTCGGAAGGGAGCGGTCTCCCCGAGCTGCTGCGCGTCATGGCGGCGGCGACGGTCGCACGGTCCGCGTTCACGGTGAGCACGAGCATCGCACTGCCCCGCGGGACGCAGCAGCTCCTCAAGGCCCGCGAGGTGGAGGTCGTGGTCGAGACCGACGAGCACTGGCTGTCGCGCGTGCGCGGCCGCCGCGTCACGGCCCCCCGCATCCGACTGATCGGCGGCGACCCGGTGGCGCTCGCGACGGCTCTCGGCGGGACGCCGGACGTCGCCGTCTACAGCGGCCCGGTCACCCCGTCCGGGCGGATCGAGGTGCTGCCGTTCCTCCATGAGCAGGCGATCTCGATCACCAACCACCGGTTCGGCAACCCGACGACGTTCTCAGAAGGGGTCATCTAAGGGGCTACCGGGCTGTCCGGACGGGCTACTCCTCTTCCTCCTCGAGTTCGAGCAGCTCGTCGGCGGCGTCGGTGTTGCCCAGCGCGGCCAGGCGGCGGAGCTCGTCGAGGTCGCCTCGCTCGGCGGCGAGCTCGACCAGGGCGTCTTCGGCGTCCGAGCTGCCGGCATCGGCGAGGCGGCGCAGCTGGGGGAGATCCTCGGCTTCGATCGCGGCCTCCACGGCGAGGGCGACAGCGTCGGGGTCCGAGGGCAGCGCGCCGTCGGGCGGCACGGCGGGGTCCGATGGGGCCGGGGGTGTGGCGGGCATGGCACTCCTTCCGATGAGCGCCACCTTACCCGGGGCTACTCTGTGACGCATGACCGAGAATCCCCCCACCGCCGCCGTGCCCGCGATCGCCCTCAACTCCGGGACGAGCATCCCGCAACTCGGCCTCGGGACCTGGCCACTCGACGACGCCGAGGTCGAACGCGCCGTCGTCGCCGCGGCCGAGCTCGGCTACCGCCACGTCGACACCGCCGCCAAATACGGCAACGAGACCGGCGTCGGCCGCGGCGTCCGCGGCAGCGGGCTCGCGCGCGAAGAGTGGTTCGTCACGACCAAGCTCGACGGCGGCTACCAGGGCGACGACCGTGCCGTCGCCGGGCTCGACGCAAGCCTCGACCGGCTCGGGCTCGACTACGTCGACCTGCTGCTCATCCACTGGCCGTTGCCCGCGCGCGACCAGTACGTCTCCACCTGGGAGACCTTCATCCGCCTCCAGCAGAGCGGCAAGGCGCGCGCGATCGGCGTCTCCAACTTCAAGCCCGCCCACATCGACCGCCTGGTCGCCGAGACCGGAGTGACGCCGGCGGTCAACCAGATCCAGCTGAGCCCGGCCATCCAGCGCCGCGAACAGCGTGCGTACGATGCGGAGCACGGGATCGTGACCGAGTCGTGGAGCCCGATCGGCGGCTCGGGCGACCTGCTCGCGGCGCCGGTGCTTGCGGAGGTCGCGGCGAAGCACGACCGCAGCGTGGGGCAGATCGTCCTCCGCTGGCACGTGCAGAACGGCCTCGTTGCCATCCCGAAGTCGCGCAACCCGGAGCGGATGGCGGAGAACCTCGCGGTGTTCGACTTCGAACTGGACGCGGACGACCTCGCGGCGATCGACAGCCTCGACGAGGGACCCGACGCGGGAGTGGACTCGGACCACACCGGACACTGACGAGGAGCGGGGTCAGGCCCGCGGGAGGGGACTCGAACCACACCGGACACTGGCGAGGCGGCGTCAGACCCGCACGATCGGCAGCCGCACCGTGACCACGAGGCCGCCCGTCGGGGCGTTCGCGAGCTGCACCGAGCCTCCCGCCGCGCCCGCCAGCGCCGCCACGATCGCCAGCCCGAGGCCGCCACCGCCGCCGGCGCGGGAGGTCGTGCGGGCTCCGTCGGCGCGGGTGAAGCGGTCGAGGGCCACCGGGATGAACTCCTCCGGCATTCCCGGGCCCGAGTCGTGCACGGTCAGCACCACCCAGTCCGACTCCACTCGCAGGGTGGCGCTCACGACGTCCTCGAGTGCGGTCGGCCGGGCCTCGGCCGCTCTGGCCTCGAGGGGGTCGCTCTGGGCCGATCCCACCCCCTCCAGCCGCGGCACCGGACCGGTGTCCGAGCGGGCGTCCCGGCTGCGGATCGCCGTGATCGCGTTGCCGAGCAGGTTGTCCAGGATGCGCCCGAAGTCCGTGGGCGAGAGCGCCACGCGGGCGTCCGCGCTCGGGCGCCGCCGGGGGTCGTACTCGAAGTCCACCGAGATCGAGCCGTCGTCCTCCGCGCTGCTGACCAGGAGCCGTGCGCGGTCGATCGCGTCGGTCAGCTCGTCCACCAGCGTGCGCCAGTCGATCCGGCCGCTGGAGGGGCCGGCCTCGATCCGCGAGAGCTCCAGCAGGTTGTTGGCGAGCGTGCCCAGCCGCAGGGCGGTCGAGTGCGACGAGCGGATGTCGTCGAGCAGCGCGTCCGCATCGCCCGCGTCCAGTTCGGCCAGCTCCAGCTGTCCGCGCAGGACGGCCAGCGGTGTGCGCAGCTCATGGCTGGCGTCCGACACCATCTGCCGCTCGCGGTCGGCGGACGCCCGCAGCCGCCGGATCAGGTCGTTGAGCGTGGTCGCCAGTTCGGACAGCTCGTCCTGGGCCGGCCCGACGGTCAGCAGTCCCGCGGCGTCGTCGGTCCCCGTTGGTTCGCCGCCGGCGATCCGGTCGGCCTGCTCGCGCATCCGGCTCACCGGTCTCAGCGCCGTGCGCGCCAGCAGCCACGACGCCGCGCCGAAGCCGAAGATGAGCACACCGGCGCCGATCAGCAGCGCGAGGGTGAGGCGGTCGAGGATGAGCGACGTCGTCTCGTCGTTGCGGGCGGCGACGACGTGCATGACGCCGCGCTTGGTGATCACGGGCTTCACGAGCACCTCGTAGGTGTCGTCGGCGATCTGCACGGTCGTGGCCGTGGGCGGGAGGGACAGCAGGCGGTCGATCCGGTTCTCCAGCGCCGTCGGCAGGGTGGAGTCCAGGATGACGCCGTTGGAGTCGACGACGGCGAGCTCCTGGCCGCCGCCCGGCAGGTCGAACGGGCCGGACGGGTTCGCCAGCACCGACGCGGAGGGGGCGGCGACGTCGTTGTTGAGGAGCGTGACGGTGGCGTTGTGGAGGATGGAGGACACCCCCACCCGGATGACCACCACCGCGACCAGGCCGAACAAAGTGGCGACGATGAGGCTGCCGATCGTGATGCGCGCGGTGATCGACAGGCGCCGCAGCCAGGTCACGGCGCCGGCGTCTCCGACGTCGTCCTCACGTCGGCCTTCTCGGCCTTCGACTCCAGTGCGTTCTTGGCGTCCAGCCGGTAGCCACGGCCGCGCTCGGTCACGATGGACAGGCCGGCCCCGGCGAGGTCGAGCTTCTTGCGCAGGTACGAGACGTACTGGTCGATGACGTTGGTGCCGATGTTGTCCGTCGTCCCCCAGACCGACTCGAGGATGTCGGCGCGCGACAGCGTCTTGTCGGGGTTCGTCGCGAACAGCCGCAGCAGCGTGAACTCGCGGCGGCTGAGCGGCATCTCGTGCCCGGACACCAGCGCCTGGTGCTCGTGCGAGTCGATGGTGAGCCGGCCGACGCTGACCTGCGGCCGCATCCCGCTCGGCTCGCGGCGCAGCAGCGCGCGCACGCGCGCGGCCAGCTCGGCGAACGCGAACGGCTTGGTCAGGTAGTCGTCGGCGCCGGAGTCGAGGCCGTGGACCCGGTCCTCGATCGCGTCGCGCGCGGTGAGGAGCAGGATCGGCATCGGGTTGGCGGCCTCGCGGATGTGCCGGCACAGTTCGAAGCCGCTCATCCCGGGCAGCATGACGTCGATCGCAGCGGCCGAGAACGAGTCCCCGCGCAGTGCGATCAGGGCGTCGACGCCGTTGGTGACCAGGGTGACGTCGTATCCTTCGGCGGCGAGACCCCGCTCGACGAGGCCTCCCATGTCCGGATCGTCTTCGACAACGAGCAACTTCATGCGCCCATCGTGCCACTGATCGCCGTGGTCGCGCTCGAATCGGGGGTTTGGGCGCTTGACGTCGGCTGAACGTTTGCGCAGAACGGTCGTCAGGTTTCCTCCATCGGGGGTCGGGAGGCTGACGCCGCGAGGTCAGCTGTTGCCGCGGTTGATGAGCCTGGAGAGCACGATCGCGCTGCGGGTGTGGTCGACGTTCGGCGCCAGCCGCACCTTCTCGAGCGCCGCCTCCAGGCTGGGGATGTCGCGCGAGCGGATGTGGACGATCGCGTCGGCGCTGCCGGTGACCGTGCCCGCGTCGACGACCTCCGGCACGGCGGAGAGGATGCGCAGCAGCTCCTCGGGGGAGACCGTGCCACGGCAGAACAGCTCGACGTACGCCTCAGTGCTCATCCCGTCGATGGCGGGGTCCACCTGGATGGTGAACCCGCGGATGACGCCGTCCCCGACCAGTTTGTCGACCCGGCGCTTGACCGCGGAGGCGGACAAGCCGACCACACCGCCGATGTCGCCGTAGCCGGCGCGCGCGTTCTGACGGAGCAGGTCGAGGATGCTGCGATCGAGGTTGTCCACGGGGCAAGCATACGGTGGATCGTTGCGCGAAGGTGAAGGTTACGCGGGAATCGTGCGCGCGAGCGCAATGGATGAGCGTGGCGGCCGACCGCGTTGCGCTCGACCTCGCGGTCGTGCACAAATGCTGCGGATCGAGGTCGCATGCAGCGATTTCGTGCGCAGCTACGCAGCCAATCGGCGACATCCGCGTGTGAGACTAGCTCACAGCTTCGGCGGCGGCGCCGTGGCGCTGCGGGCCGGCGACGATGCCCGCCCGCAGCCCCCCGCCGACGCCGCCCTCCCCCGCGTTGAGACGCGCCGACCCGGAGAGGACAACCCAGAGAGGACGACCATGGCCGACACCATCGCCCACCGCATCCACCCGTCCACTGCCGCGCCGACCGAGCGCCAGGCGCACGCCATCGCCCTCGAGGACGAGCATGCGGCGCACAACTACCATCCGCTCCCGGTCGTCATCGCCGAAGGCCAGGGTGCCTGGGTGACGGACATCGACGGCCGCCGCTACCTGGACTGCCTCGCCGCGTACTCCGCCGTCAACTTCGGGCACTCCAACCCGGCGCTGCTGGACGCCGCACGGGCGCAGCTCGACCGGATCACTCTTACCAGCCGCGCGTTCCACAACGACCAGCTCGGTCCGTTCGTCACCGAGCTCGCCGCGCTCGCGGGCAAGGACATGGTGCTGCCGATGAACACCGGCGCGGAGGCCGTCGAGACCGCGATCAAGGTGGCGAGGGCATGGGGCTACCGGGTGAAGGGCGTGCCGGACGGGCGCGCGAACATCGTCGTGATGGCGGGCAACTTCCACGGCCGGACCACGACGGTCGTGAGCTTCTCGGACGACCCCGACGCGCGCGAAGGGTTCGGGCCGTACACGCCCGGATTCCGCAGCGTGCCCTATGGGGACGCCACGGCGGTCGCGGATGCGGTCGACGACGACACCGTCGCGGTGCTGGTCGAGCCCATCCAGGGCGAGGCGGGCGTCGTCGTACCGCCGGCCGGGTTCCTGCCCGCGGTGCGCGCGCTCTGCGACGAGCGGCGCGTACTCCTGCTGGCGGACGAGATCCAATCCGGCCTCGGGCGCGTCGGAGCGACCTTCGCATGCGACCTGGTCGGGGTCGTGCCGGACCTCTACCTCCTCGGCAAGGCGCTCGGCGGCGGGATCGTCCCGGTGTCGGCGGTGGTTGGGGACCGCGACGTGCTGGGCGTCCTCCGCCCGGGCGAGCACGGGTCGACGTTCGGCGGGAACCCGCTGGCCGCCGCGGTAGGTCGCGCAGTGGTGGCGCTGCTCGCGACCGGGGAGCCGCAGGAGCGCGCGGAGTTGCTCGGCCGCCGTCTCCACGCCGACCTGGCACGCCTGGTCGGCCACGGGGTGCGGGAGGTGCGCGGCGCCGGGCTCTGGGCTGGGATCGACGTCGACCCTGCGCTGGCCACGGGACGCGAAGTATGCGAGCTGCTGATGGAGCGCGGGGTGCTGGCGAAGGACACGCACGGCTCGACCATCCGGCTGGCGCCCCCGATCGTCGTCGAGCCGGGAGACCTGGACTGGGCGGTGGGGCAGTTGGAGGCGGTGCTGCGGGAGTTGGGGGAGCGGTAGAGCCGAATGTCTGTTTCAGATTCCTCGCCGGGTGGGTTATAGTGGAATCACACCCCCGGATGCTTCGGCTACCGGGTACGGGGCCTCGAAAGAGGCCCCTGTTTCGTTGGTGGACCATTCCTCGGGACGCCGGGCGACGCCGCGTCCCGTCGATCGGATTTCGCCCGGCAATTGGCTCGCCAGCAGGGCGCCCCGGCGGATCGGCTTGATGAACACCGGGTCCAGCGCGAGCAGCCGCTGACTCGGGTTGTCCACCGGGCTCAGGAGCGCCCAGCTCTTGCCGAGCTCCTCCGTGAGCAGCGTCAGCATGGCGGCGAAATCGGAGTTGTTCGAGACCAGGACATAGAGGTCCGCGTCGTTACGGCAGGCGTCGAACTCGATCGGAAGCGCGGGCATCATCCGGGCGTCGTTGCGGTACTGCCCCTCGTGGATTGTGACCTTGGGGTTGGCGCGCAGTGCTCGCACATAAGACTGCTGGCGGATGGGCGCCCGCGGGTCCGTGCCGAGCGCAGGTCTGACCATCGCGGTGAAGTAGCGGATGCGTTTGATGGCGTGGGTCGGGATGAGCAGCGTCGCCAGGGCGTCGAGGTCGAGCCACTTCGCGTCGGGGTGGTGCTGCAACTTCTGTCGGTAGAGGTTGAACCCGTCGACGTACAGATTCGCGGTCGGCATGGCGTCCATCCTGAGATGCTAGGGACCCTTGGCGCCTTACGTGAGAAATGTGTATACAACCCGCAGGGTGTTCCCCTCCGCCATTTGGAGTGCGACCATGGGCGCCATGAGTGGCACCGACAGCTCCAACGGCCCTGAAGGCGAAGCAGTGGCGACGGCCCCGCCCACCGACGCGAGTCACGGGTTCTTCGGGCAGCCGCGTTCGCTCGCCAACATCTTCGGCGTGGAGATGTGGGAGCGGTTCTCGTTCTACGGGATGCAGGGCATCCTCCTCATCTACCTCTACTACAGCGCGGCCAAGGGCGGGCTCGGCGTCGACCAGGCCACCGCCGCGGGCATCGTCGGCGCGTACGGCGGGGCCGTCTACCTCTCCACGATCCTCGGCGCGTGGTTGGCGGATCGGTTGTTCGGGTCGGAGCGGGTGCTGTTCTGGAGCGCCGTCGTCATCATGGCCGGGCATATCTCGCTCGCAGTGCTGCCCAGCTTCGCGGGCGTGATCGTCGGCCTTCTGTTCGTCGCCGTCGGCAGCGGCGGCCTGAAGGCGAACGCGACGCGCATCGTCGGGACGCTCTACGACGAGCACGACTCCCGCCGCGACGCCGGGTTCTCGCTGTTCTACCTCGGGATCAACCTGGGCGCGTTCTTCGGGCCGCTGCTGACCGGGCTGTTGCAGACCACGCTCGGCTTCCACTGGGGCTTCGGGCTCGCCGCGGTCGGGATGGCCATCGGTCTCATCCAGTACTCGATCGGCCGGAAGCGCCTCCCGGAGCGGTCGCGCGAGGTGCCGCACCCGCTGCCGCGCACGCGCCTTCCGCTGGTGATCGGAATCGCGGTGGCCGGGGTGATCGTCATCCTCGTCCTCACCGGGGTCATCAACGCCATCAACCTCGCCCTCTGGGTGATCGGCGTCACCATCGTGGCGGCCATCGCGTACTTCGTTGTCATCCTCAGCTCGAAGCTGTTGAGCGGCGACGAGCGCAGCCGCATCGTCGCCTTCATCCCGCTCTTCATCACCAACGCGGCGTTCTGGTCGCTCTACCAGCAGCAGTTCACCGTGGTGACGATCTACTCCGACAAGCGGCTCGACCGGATGCTGTTCGGATGGGAGTTCCCGGTGTCGTGGGTGCAGTCCATCAACCCGGTCTTCATCATCATCCTGTCCGGCGTGTTCGCGGCGATCTGGACCAAGTGGGGCGACAAGCAGCCGTCGACTCCGCTGAAGTTCGCGGCGGGGACGGTCGTGATGGGCCTCGCGTTCTTCCTCTTCCTGTTCTGGGCGGGCGGCGGAGCGAACAGTACGCCCCTGCTCGCGATGGTCGGCATCCTGCTCGTGTTCACGATCGCGGAACTGTTGATCTCGCCGGTCGGCCTATCGGCGTCGACGAAGCTGGCGCCGCACGCGTTCCAGGCGCAGATGGTGGCGCTGTACTTCCTGTCGGTGGCGCTCGGGACGGCGATGTCCGGGCAGCTGGCGAAGCTGTACTCGCCGGCAACGGAGGGCGTGTACTTCGGGGTGATCGGCGCGGTCGCGGTGGTGATCGGCGTTGTGCTGGCCGTGATGAGTCCGTGGGTGCTGCGGATGATGCGCGGGGTGCGCTGAGGGAGAGCGTCGGCAACGGAGGAGGTCGGGGGCGACACGCCGGTGCGTGGCAGTCGGCGGAGGAGATCGCGGGCTGCGGCGGTGGGATCTCCTCCGGTGGCTGCGCGGGCGGTCGTGCGCGCACGGCGAGTGGGCAGGGGCGGGCATACTGGAGGGCATGACGGTAGGGGAGAGCGGCGCGCGGGTCCTTGCGGTGTGCCGCGTCGCGCAGCTGCGGCCGGACGCCGGCAACGTCGGAGTGACGGCGATCGACAAGCAGCCGGTGGAGTCGCGCCTGAAGGTGCGCCCGCTCGGCCTCTACGGCGATGTGCAGGCCGACCGTAAGCATCACGGCGGCTCGACGAAGGCTCTCTACGCCTACGCCGACGAGGCCGCCGAGTGGTGGGCCGGGGAGCTCGGCCGGACCATCCCGCCCGGACTCTTCGGCGAGAACCTCCGCACGGCCGGCCTGGATGTCGATGGCGCGGAGATCGGCGAGCGCTGGCGGATCGGCGAGAAGCTGGTGGTCGAGGTCACCTGCCCGCGCACGCCGTGTGCGACGTTCCAGCGCCGGATGGGGGAGCCGCAGTGGGTGCGCCGGTTCACCGAGGCTGGGCGCGTCGGGGCGTATCTGTCCGTCGTGCATGCCGGGACGGTCGGCGCGGGCGACACGGTGGAGGTCGTGCGGCGGCCGGGACACGGAGTCACGATCGCGTCGTGGTTCACGGGTGCGGACGCCGACCAGGCTGACGCGCTCGTGGCTGCGGAGCGGGCCGGTGGGCTCGAGCTCGCCCGCGAGATGACGGAGTCGATCGCGAAGGTCCGCGGCCGCGCCGCGTAACGCGGGCGCCCGAACCCAGCGGAGGACATCCCCCCTCCGCAGCCCGCGATCTCCTCCGCTGACTGTCGAGCACCGGCGCGTCGCGCCCGATCTCCTCCGTTGCCGCTACTGGGCGTCCAACCCCAGTTCCCGCCGCCAGTGCGCCAGGAACTCCGCCCCCGCGGTGTCGTGCACCGCGTCACCGATCGTGATCACCTCGTACGGCCGCTCCAGCACGCCGTCGGCCGGCCGCACATCGACGTGGGCGACCTCCCGCCCCGTGCTGTGGACGAAGTCCGCCATCTTGTAGTCGCTGCGCGAGTCCCCGATCGAGCGCCAGCGGTGCGGGAGCGGGCCGCGCTCGGCGAAGTAGTCGAACGCACGCTGGGCGCCGCGGTCCTTGTCGAGCAGCACGGACTCGATGTCGGTGGAGATGATCGTCGGGTCGATCCGGAAGGGGACGTCGCCAGCCGCGTCGGGGGCGACGCGCTCGCCGTAGCGCAGGCCGAGGCCGAGCCCGGTCAGGAGGTCGAAGGCTGCAGCCTCGAAACGGGCCTGGGCCTCCTGGTACGTCTCCGAGTCCACGTCGGTGCGCTGCTCGACCGAGATCATCGCCCGCTTCGTCTCGTCGAAGAACATCGTGTCGGCGAACCGCTCTCGGACCAGCGACCGGATGCCGTCGACGGCAGCGTCGGGCAGCGCGACCGACGCGTCGACCGTGACCTCGCCCATCCCCTCACCCGTGATCGGCGCCCATGCGCCGCCCTTCTCGAACACGCCGAACATCCGGGCGCCGTGCGATTCGAGCGCATCGCCGAGGCCGGCGTCGCACAGCGGGGCGACGACCTGGTGACGGATGAAGTCGCCCGAGCGGCCGGTGATGAACGCGATCGGCACGCCCGCGGCGGTCATCGCGACCAGGTCGGTGACGATGCTGCGGATGGCGATGGTCCGGGTGACGGGACTGGCGATCGGGCCGTCGACGTCGAAGAGGAGTCCGAGGTTGTGCACGCTCCATTCTCCCGCGCGCGCCGCCGTGCCTCCGAACCGCGGGACAATGGATACCAGGCCACGAAAGGAACGTCCCGTGCTCCGCACCATGTTCAAGTCGAAGATCCACCGCGCCACCGTCACCCACGCCGACCTCCACTACGTCGGCTCGCTGACCGTCGACCTCGACCTGATGGAGGCCGCCGACCTGCTGCCCGGGGAACAGGTCGCCGTCGTCGACGTGACCAACGGGTCCCGGTTCGAGACCTACCTGATCGCCGGCGAACGCGGCAGCGGCGTCATCGGGGTGAACGGGGCGGCGGCGCACCTGGCCGAGGTCGGCGACACCGTCATCGTCATCTCGTACGCGCAGCTCGACGACGCCGAGGCGCGGGACTTCGTGCCGACCGTCGTGCACGTCGATGGCGACAACCGCATCCTCGGGGTCGGCGCCGACCCGGCGGAGGCGCTGAGCGCGGGCGTGCGCGTCCCGCCGTTCGCGGTCCCGTCCGCCGCCGGCACCGTGGTCGCGTGACGTACCGCGCGACCGAGCGCATCCACACCGTCGAGGCGAGGCGGATCGAGCTGGAGGCCGAGGTGCCGTTCGCGCAGCTCCGGCGTGCGTTCGAGGAGCAGGTCCCGGAGCTCGACCTGCGACTGCAGAGCGGCCTCCTGGACCAGCGCGCCGACTGGTCGACCCTCACCCGGATGCTCGAGGGGCCCGCCATGCACGGCCTGGTCCGGTTCTGGACCGGCGACCCGCGCCCGGTCATGCGCGTCGGCGGCGTGGACACCGCGAGCGTGGGCTACCTCGTCGGCGACTACGCGACGGCCGCGCGGATGTACCGCCACGACGCGGGCGCGATGCTCTACACGCCGATGCGCGTCGAGCTGCACGAGGCGGGCGGAGGCCGCACCGTGCTCAGCGTCGAACAGCCGAGCGCACCGCTGCGCGGATTCGGCAACAACAAGATCACGCAAGCGGGGTACGAGCTCGATCGGAAGCTGGGCGACCTGCTCGAAGACCTCGGGCTCCCGAGGCCGAGCGTGCTGCGACTGTAACGCTCAGGGCTCCCGCAGCCCCCAGCTCTGCCCGTAGCCGCCCTCCGCCACCGGCCGTTCCATCAGCTCCAGGAACGGCCGGGCCGGGAACGCCTCCGGCCCGAGGACCCCCACGCCGGTCCACGTCCCGTTCGCCAGCAGCTCCAACGCGATCACCGGGTTGAGCGCCGTCTGCCAGACCACGCACTGCGAGTCGTATTCGCGCATCGTCCACTCGTTGTCGGCCACGTGATACAGGTACACGCTGCGCGGCAGGCCGTCCTTCCCGGTGCCGGTCACCCAGACGCCCGCGCAGGTCTTGCCGGTCATCCGCGGGCCGATCGTGGCGGGGTCGGGGAGGGCCGCGGCGACCACATCGCGCGGGGCGACCTCCACCGGACCCGCCGCACTGCGGACGCGCAGCGGCGCTGTGGAGTCCAGCCCGAGCAGGTGCAGCGTCTTGAGCACGCCGATGAACTCCGCTCCGAGACCGTACTTGAACGTCACCCGGTCGGCGTCCAGCCAGCGCGGCATCAGCAGCACCTCCTCGTGCTCCACGTTCACGCATTCGATCGGGCCGATGCCGTCGGGGAAGTCGAAGACTTCCGGCTCGCTGAACGGCGGGGTGGTGTACCAGCCGCCGCCCTCCTCGCCGATGCGGCGCTTCTCGAAGATCACCGGCGGATTGAGGCATTCCTCGATCGTGGTCCAGATGCTGAACGAGGGCGCGAAGATCTCGTTTCCCTCGTCGTCGCGGACCACGAGGTTCGCCCCGTCGCGGGTGCCCAGCTCGTCGATGTGCGAGAACAGCTCGTCGGCGGCGTAGCGGGCGAACACGTCGGAGAGCCCGGGCTCGACACCCATGCCGACGAGCGCGAGCCGGCCCGCGGCCTCCCAACGCTGGTTCTCGGCGAACTGCGCGTCGCCGAGCTTCACGCCGGTCCGGCGGTACGGCTCGGTCTCGTGCGGGCGCGAGAGGCTCATCGCCATGTCGAGGTAGTCGGCGCCCGCGGCGAGGGCGCCGGCGAAGATCGACTCCACGAAGGAGGGCTCCACCGCGTTCATCACGTGGGTCGCGCGGTGCGCGCGGGCGACGGCCGCGACGGAGCTCGGGTCGGAGGCGTCGATCCGCGTCGCGCTGAAACGCGCGGCGATGTGCTCGCCGTGCCGCTCGCGGATCCACGCGACCGTGGCCTCCGCCCGGGACGGGTCGTAGTCGCTGACGACGATGGACTCGAAGAACGACCGGCGCGCGGCGATCTTCGCGATGGCGTTTCCGACGCCACCGGCGCCGATCAGCAGGATGCGCATGGTGCTCATTGTGCCGGTCGGGAGGCAGCCAGGGCGAGCACGGCTTCTCCGCTGGTGTCGATGGAGTGCATGCGATTGACCAGTATCCTTGCTGAATGGAACTTCGTCAGCTGGAGCACTTCGTCACCGTCGCCGAAGAGCGGCATTTCACGCGCGCGGCGGAGCTGCTGCAGATCTCCCAGTCCGGGCTGTCGGCCTCGATCCGCTCTCTGGAGCAGGAGCTGGGCACCTCGCTCTTCATCCGCAGCACCCGCCGCGTCGAGTTGACGACGGCCGGCCAGGCGCTGCTGGCGGACTCGGTGCGTACGCTGGCCAGCGCCGCCGCGGCACGGAACGCGGTGGCCGCCGTCCGTGGGCTGCTGCGCGGCCGTCTCACGATCGGCGCCGAGCCGTGCCTCGGGTCGGTCGACCTCCCGGCGGAGCTCGCCGCCTTCCGCACGGCGAACCCCGGTGTGGAGGTCCGGCTGCGCTACTCGGGGTCGGAGGAGCTGGTGGAGGCCGTCGCCGGCGGCCGCGCGGACGTCGCCCTGGTCGTCGACACCGGCCACGCCCCGAGCGGTGTGCGGCTGCGTCCCCTGACCACCCAGTCGCTGCTCGTGCTCTGCCACCCGGAGCATCGCTTCGCGACGGAGGACAGCATCCCGATCGAGGCACTGCGCGGGGAGCCGCTGATCGGCTTCCAGGAGGGCTGGGCCGCGCAGACGCTGGCCCGGCGCGCGTTCGCGGCGGCGGGCTTCGACTACCGGGCGGCGATGGAGGTCAACGACGTCCATCCGCTCCTCGACCTGGTCGGCTACAACCTCGGCATCGCGGTGGTCCCGGCGAGCTTTTCGCGCAAGCGGCCCGAGCAACTGCGGGCGGTCGCGCTCAGCGGGGAGGTGCCGGAGTGGACCGTGGCGGTCGCGGTGTCGGACGAGCCGAGCCCGGCTGCTGCCGCGTTCCTGCGGCAGCTTGCGCGGGTGGAGGCGCCGACTCCCGTCGACGCCTCCACGACGCTTGTCTGACGACCCGGGGCAGGCTACGCCGCGTTCAGCGCCGCGAGCTCCTCGTCCGTGAGCTCCACGTCCACCGCGGTGAGCGAGTCCAGGATGGTCTCCGGCCGCGACGAGCCCGGGATCGGGATGACGTGCGGGCTCTGCGCGAGGTGCCAGGCGAGCGCGACCACCTGCGGGCTGATGCCGCGGGCGGAGGCGATGTCGGCGAACGGCGCGAAGCGGTCGCCGAGGTCGCTCGCGTTCGAGATGCCGCCGAGCGGGCTCCATGGCAGGAAGGCGATGCCCAGTTCGTCGGCCAGCCGCAGTTCCGGCTCGCTGGAGCGGAAGGCCGGCGAGAACTGGTTCTGCACCGACGCCAGCCGGCCGCCCAGGATCTCCTGCGCCTGGCGGATCTGGTCGGGGTTCGCGTTCGAGATGCCGGCGTAGCGGATCAGCCCCTCGTCGAGAAGGTCGCGGACGGCGCCCACGGAGTCCGCGTACGGAACGTTCGGGTCGGGCCGGTGGAACTGGTACAGCCCGAGCGCGTCGCCCCCGAGCCGGCGCAGCGATTCCAGCGCGGCCTCGCGGATGTGCTCGGGACGGCCGTCGACGGTCCAGCTGCCGTCGCCGGGCCGCAGGTGGCCGCCCTTCGTCGCGACCAGGACGGTGGAGGCGTCGTCGCTCCAGCTGCGCAGCGCCTCGGCGATGAGCTCCTCGTTGTGACCGACCTCGTCGGCGTGCACGTGATAGGCGTCGGCCGTGTCGATCAGGGTGACGCCGGCGTCCAGCGCGGCGTGCACGGTCGCGATCGAGCGGGCCCGGTCAGGACGGCCCTCGATCGACATGGGCATCCCGCCGAGGCCGATCGCGGACACCTGCAGGTCGGCCAGTGCGCGGTACTTCATTCGTTCTCCTTGGTTCTCAGTGTCGTGGCTTCGTCGTGGTGTCGGCGCCCGGGCTACCAGGCGTAGTCCTCCGGCGCCGTCTTGTGTCCGGGGAAGATCTCGTCCAGCCGCGCCAGCGCCGCGTCGTCCAGGTGGACGTCGAGGGCGCGGATGCCGGAGTCCAGCTGCTCGCGGGTGCGCGGGCCGATGATCGGTCCGGTCACGCCCGGCCGGGTGAGGAGCCAGGCGAGCGCGATGTCGCCGGGCTCGTGGCCGAGCTCGGCCGCGAACGACTCGTAGGCCTCGATCGCGTCACGGTGGGTGGCGAGCGTCTCCGCGGCGCGACCCTCCAGCCGGCGCCGGCCTTCGTTCTGCTTGCGGATCACGCCGCCGAGCAGGCCGCCGTGCAGTGGGGACCAGGCGATGACCCCGACGCCGTTCGCCTGCGCGGCGGGCAGGACCTCCAGCTCCACCTGGCGGGTCAGGAGGTTGTAGATGGACTGCTCGCTGACCAGGCCGAGCGCGTCCCGCTTCCGGGCCTCCGCCTGCGCGGTCGCGATGTGCCAGCCGGCGAAGTTGCTCGAGCCGGCGTAGAGGATCTTGCCCTGGGCGATCGCGACGTCGATCGCCTGCCAGATCTCGTCCCAGGGCGTGTCCCGGTCCACGTGGTGGAACTGGTAGATGTCGACGTAGTCGGTCTGCAGCCGCTTCAGGCTGGCGTCGAGGGCGCGCCGGATGTTGAGGGCGGACAGCTTGCCCTCGTTGGGCCACTCGCCCATCGCGCCGTAGAGCTTGGTGGCGAGGACGGTGCGCTCGCGCCGCCCGTCGCCCTGCGCGAACCAGTCGCCGATGATGGTCTCGGTCGCGCCGTGGCCCTTGCTGCGGCCGTAGACGTTCGCGGTGTCGAAGTAGTTGATGCCGGCCGCGTGGGCGGCGTCCATGATCCCGTACGAGTCCTCGGGCGTGGTCTCCGGCCCGAAGTTCATTGTGCCGAGCACGAGGCGCGACACTTTCAGTCCGGAACGGCCGAGCTGCGTGTACTCCATGTCTGTCATGGCGTCAGCCTCCGCCGGAAGCGGCGAGAAGTCCAACAGGAGGTGTGGATGGGATTGTGCGCTCGGACTTGTGGATGCTGTTCCCCCCGCATTTCCAGGATACGGGAGGGCAGGGGGCTTGCGGCAAGGCCCCGGTCAGGGCGCAGAATCGTCGATCGTGACTGCCTCCTCGCCTGCCTTCGCCCTGCCCGAGAACCTCAGCGCCAAGTCCGCTCCTGCCCTCATCGGCGACGACGAGCGGCACTTCGCCGCCATCGATGCCACGCTCCGGAGGACCGTCGCCGAGCTCTCCGATCAGCTGGCCGCCGAGCTGCGCGCTCCGGGCGGCCACGGGCAGAAGGCGCTCGACCGGGACACGGAGGTCCGGAGGCTGAGCGCGCGGCTGCGGGCGCTCGGGAGGTTCGGGATCGACGTGTGCCTCGGCCGGATGCTCACCGCCGCCGGCGACACCGTCTACATCGGTCGCTTCGGGCTCACCGCCGACGACGGCGAGAAGCTCCTGGTCGACTGGCGGTCGCCCGCGGCCGAGCCGTTCTTCGGCGCCACGCTGGCCGACCCGATGGGGTTGGTCAGCCGCAGGCGCTACCGGTGGGCGAAGGGGCGGGTGACCGATTACTGGGACGAGGTGTTCGCGGCCGACGCACTCGACGACGCGGCCGAGCGCGCGGCGCTGGACGACCAGTCCGCCTTCATCGCGAGCCTCGGCGCGAGCCGGTCGCCGCAGATGCGAGACGTGCTTGCGACCATCCAGGCCGACCAGGACACCATCATCCGGGACGGCTCCCGCGGCGCGCTCGTGGTCGACGGCGGACCTGGCACCGGCAAGACGGTGGTTGCGCTGCACCGTGCGGCGTACCTCCTGTACTCCGACCCGCGCCTGTCGCAGGGGCACGGCGGCGTGCTGTTCGTGGGGCCGAGCCCGGCCTACCTCGCCTACGTCTCGGACGTGCTGCCGAGTCTCGGCGAGGAGGGGGTGCAGCTCTGCACGCTGCGCGACCTGCTGCCGGGGGGCGCAGCGGCCGGGCCGGAGGCCGACGAGGAGGTGGTCCGGCTCAAGGCGTCGGCCGCGATGGTGACGGCCGTCGAGCGCGCTGTCCGCTACCACGAGGTGCCGCCGTCACGCGGGATGGTCGTGGAAACCGAGTGGGCCGACCTCCCGGTGACGCCCGAGGACTGGGCGGACGCGTTCGACGCGGCCGGGGCCGGTGTCCCGCACGACGAAGCGCGCGACGAGGTGTGGGAGGAGCTGTTGACGATCCTGGAGGCGAAGGCCGGCGCTGCGGTCCCCGCCGCCGCGCTGCGCCGTCAGCTCACCCGGAACGAGGCGCTGCGGGCGGCGTTCACGCGCGCGTGGCCGCTGCTCGACCCGGCGGGGGTGCTCGGCGACCTGTTCTCCGTGCCGGCCTACCTGAGGGCGTGCGCGCCGTGGCTGACCGACAAGGAGGTCCGGGCGCTGCAGCGCGCGGAACCCCGCGCGTGGACGGTGTCCGACCTCCCGCTGCTCGACGCCGCCCGCCAGCGGATCGGCGACCCGGCCGCGAACCGGGTGGCTCGCGAGCGGGAGGCCGTGCTCGCCTTCGAGCGCGAGGGCCGCAACCGGGTGGTGGACGACCTGATCGCCGCCGACGACGGCGAGGGGCTGGTCACGATGCTGAAGGTGGAGGACGCCCAGCGCTCCCTGATCGATGAGGCCGCCCTCCCGAGCCTCGACCCGGACCTCCTCGGCGGGCCGTTCGCGCACATCGTCGTGGACGAGGCGCAGGAGCTCACCGACGCCGAGTGGCGGATGCTGCTGCGCCGGTGCCCGTCGCGCAGCTTCACGATCGTGGGCGACCGGGCGCAGACGCGGCACGGGTTCACGTCGTCGTGGGCCGATCGGCTGGCGGCGGTGGGCATCCGGGACGTGCGCGTCTCCACGCTGACCGTCAACTACCGCACGCCGGAGGAGATCATGGCGGAGGCCGAGCCGGTGATCCGCGCGGCCATCCCGGACGCGAACGTGCCGACATCGGTGCGCAGCAGCGGGCTCCCGGTGCTCCGCGGGAGCCGGGACGAGCTGGACGGGGTCGTAGCGCGCTGGCTCGAGGAGAACCCGACGGGGATCGGGTGCGTGATCGCGGCCGACGTCAACCGGGGCTGGACGGTGCCCTCCGACCGCATCCGGCTGCTCACGCCGGCGCAGTCGAAAGGGCTGGAGTTCGACCTGGTGGTGCTGCTCGACCCCGGCCGCTTCGGGGACGGGATCGAGGGCGCGGTCGACCGGTACGTCGCGATGACGCGGTCGACGCGGGAGTTGGTCGTGCTGGGAGGCTAGACCCCCAGCGCCGCCTGCAGTTCCGCGTCGCTCGGCTCCACGAGGTGCCGCCCGTCCGGGAACACGATCACGGGGATGTTGGTGCGGCCGCTGATCGCCTGGGCGCGGTCGGCCTGCTCGGGCTGGGCGACCAGGTCGATGTACTCGTAGTCGGCGCCGAGGCGGTCGAGGAGGGCCTTGGAGCGGATGCAGTCGCGGCACCAGTCCGCGCCGAACATGGTGACGGTGTCGAAAGTGTCGGTCATGCCTCCACCCTAGGCAGCGCCGACTGGGAGTCCGCCGTCCACGATCAGTGTCGCGCTCGCCGCGGTCGGCTCGATGATGCGGGCGTTGGCGCCGTCGACGTCGCGTGCCCAGGCGAGCGCGGCCTCCGGGGTGCGGCCGTGGCGGGTGTGCCGGTCCACGAGCCGGCGCATCCGCTCCTCCTCGGCGGTCGCGACGAACCACGACTCGGCCAGCAGCGGCGGGATGCGCGACCACGGGGCGGACGGCGCCAGCAGGTAGTTGCCCTCCACGATGACGAGTCGCGTGCCCGGCAGCACGGCCAGGCTCCCGGCGATCGGCTCGCCGACCGCGCGGTCGAAGGCCGGCGCGTAGACCGGGTGGTCGCGTTCGGCGAGGACACGCTCCAGCAGGGACACGAAGCCCCAGCCGTCGAAGGTGTCGATCGCTCCCTTGCGGTCGTGGCGACCCAGCGCCTCCAGGGTGGCGTCGGCGAGGTGGAAGCCGTCCATCGGCAGGTACGCGGCGACGGGCTCGCCGGCCAGCTCGTTCGCCGCGTCGACGACCGCGCGTGCGAGCGTCGTCTTCCCGGAGCCGGGACTGCCGGCGATCCCCACGAGTGCGCGGCCGCCGTCCGCGGTCAGCCGGAGACCGCGCCGGGCGAGCGCAAGCGGGTCGGTGGCCGGAGCGTCGGGGTGCATACCGCCATTGTCCACGCGTACGGGTGCGCCTACCGACGCGCCGTGCTCGCGCGGACCACCGGACCCCGTGCGCTGAGGGGGCTTCCCGGATGGTCCCGTCCTTGCGCCGGGCGAGCGTCGCGTCTCCGCACGGCGCTTGCCGCCCGACTCGCCTCAGCGTAGTTTCGCAGCGCGGAGGGGAGGCCGCCATGAGCGATGCCGACGCCGGCTTCACCGTCCGTGCGCTCGACCCCAGCACCTGGGACGCCTTCGCCGCGCTCTGCGACCGCCACGCCGGCGGCGGGTTCGGCGGCTGCTACTGCACGTGGTTCCACCGCGCCTCCCACTCCGCCCCGGGGTCGCAGCCCGAGCGGCCGGCCGGCTCCGCGAAGGAGTACAAGCACGACCTCGTCTTGGCCGGGCACGCGCACGCCGCCCTCGTCTTCGACGGCGACCGCGCCGTCGGCTGGGCGCAGTTCGGGTGTCCGGAGGAGCTGCCCGGGATCCATCACCGCAAGCAGTACCTGGAGACGGCGGCCGCCCTCCCGGACTACCGGGTCACCTGTGTATTCGTGGACCGGCAATACCGCGGCCGCGGCGTCGGCCGTGCCGCGATCGCGGGAGCGCTCGACCTGATCGCCGCCGCCGGCGGCGGGGTGGTCGAGGGCTATCCGCGCGACGACGACAAGCGCGTGTCGCCGTCGTTCCTCTACTGCATGACCCGCCGCGTCTTCGAGGACGCCGGCTTCGAGTACGACCGCCCCAAAGGCACCGTCAACTGCGTCATGCGCACCACCATCGCGGCTCGCTAACCGCGAATCGCGCGTCGCACATTCGTGACGAATCGCGGGAATGTGGCGCGCTTTCGCGACATTCGGCACGAATCGCGCCGCGGCGGCGCGTCGCGCCGCTCAGCTCGCGCGCGTCGCGGTGGCCTCGGTCTCCTCGAGCTCCTCGCGGGCCTCCTCGCGCGGTGTCAGCACGACGCGCGGGCGGAGGCCGCTGAAGCGCACCCGCAGCCCGCGGTACTTCACCAGGTAGAACACGCCGACCAGCGCCGCCGCGAACCCGCTCGCCGCGCCGACCCCCATCGCCCAGCGCGGGCCGAACGTGTCGGCCACCCAGCCGACGATCGGGGCGCCGACCGGGGTGCCGCCCATGAAGATCGCCATGTAGATCGCCATCACCCGGCCGCGCAGCAGCGGGTCGGTCGTCATCTGCACGGTCCCGTTCGCCGTCGTCATCAGCGTCTGCGACGAGACGCCGATGATGATCAGCGCGGCCGCGAACAGCCAGTAGGTCGGCATGACCGCGGCGATCGCGCATCCCGTGCCGAAGAACGCCGCGCCGGCGAACAGCAGCGACACCCGCGGCCGCTCGCGCCGTGCGGCCAGCAGGGCGCCGACCACCGAGCCGATCGCCATGATCGACGACAGGATGCCGTACTCGCCCGCCCCCTGGTGGAACACGCTGACCGACATGGTCGAGATGAAGATCGGGAAGTTGAGGCCGAACGTCCCGATCAGGAAAACCATGACCAGGATGACGATGATGTCAGGCCGCCGCCGGACATACCGGAAGCCGTCGACCAGTCCGCCGCGGGAGCGCTTGGCGCGCGGCGACCGGTACAGCTTCTCCTTCCGCAGCAGCATCAGCGACAGCAGCACCGCGCCGAACGTCGCCGCGTTGATCAGGAACACCCAGCCCGCGCCGACCGCGGCGGTCAGCAGACCCGCGACCGCCGGGCCCAGCAGGCGCGCCGAGTTGAATGACGCCGAGTTGAGCGCGACCGCGTTCGACAGGTTCGGGCCGGCCACGAGCTCCGACACGAAGGTCTGCCGCGCGGGGGCGTCGAACGCCGCCACCACACCGAGCAGCAGCGCGAACACGTACACGTGCCAGAGCTGGATGACGCCGGTCACGGTCAGGAGGCCGAGTCCGAGCCCGAGCAACCCCATCATCCCCTGCGTCGCCATCAGCAACCGGCGCCGGTCGAGGTGGTCGGCCGCCCAGCCGGTCACCGGCAGCAGGATGAGCTGGGGCCCGAACTGCAACGCCATCACGAAGCCGACGGCGGCCGCGTTGTTGTGGGTGAGCTGGGTGAGGACGATCCAGTCCTGCGCGGTGCGCTGCATCCACGTGCCGACGTTGGAGACGAGCGCACCACCGGCCCAGATGCGGTAGTTGACCCCGGTGAGGGAACGGAACATCGCACTCACGAGTCGGCGATCTCCCGCATGATCGCTGCGGCCTCGGCAAGGGTCTCGCGCTGCTCGGGGGTGAGCGTGCGGAGGCGCTGGTTCAGCCAGGCGTCGCGGCGGCGGCGCGTCTCTGTGACGAGCTGGAGGCCGGACTCGGTCGGGACGACGACGACCTTGCGCCCGTCGACGGCGTCAGCCGTGCGCACGACATAGCCGGCCTGCTCCAGGTGATTGACGGTGCGGTTCATGGAGGGCGGGGTCACGCGCTCGTGCTCGCTCAGCCTCCCGATCGTCCCGGAGCCCTCGCGGACGAGGAATGCGAGCGTCGAGGTCTGGGTGTCGCTCAGCTCGTCGTCCTCCTTCTCCGCGCGCAGACGCCGCGACAGTCGCGCGACGGCGATGCGCAGCGCGCTGCTGAGGTCGTGCGTCGAGAGGCGTCCCATAGATAGTTAGCCTATCAAATTAGGCTGGCTAAATAAAACGCTGTGCCAGAATGAGCCCGTGCAGCGAGAGTTCAGCGCCGACGACGGCCTCCGCATCTTCTTCGACGTCTACCCGGCTGAGCGCCCGCGCGCCGCGGTTCAGATCGCGCACGGTGTCGGGGAGCACGCCGGCCGCTACCGGGCGCTCGCCGAGCACCTCGTCGCCGAGGGCTATACCGTCTACGTCGACGACCATCGCGGCCACGGCCGGACCGGGATGGAACAGTGGCACGGCGACGCGTCCAAGCTCGGCAAGCTCGGGCCGGGCGGCCTGCGCGCGGCTCTCCGCGACTTCCGCGCGTTCAGCCGGCTGATCCGCGACGAGAATCCGGACCTCCCGCTCGTCCTCGTCGCCCACAGCTGGGGCTCGCTGATGGGACAGCTGACCCTCAACCACCACGCCGACGATTACGACGCCGCTGTGCTCACCGGCACCGCCTACCGGATGATCGGGTCGATGAACAGCGGCGACCTGAACAAGCGGCACGCCCACCTCGGCACCACCGGCGCCGAATGGCTCAGCCGCGATCCGGCCGTCGCGCAGGCGTTCGTGGACGACCCGCTGTGCACGCTGGTTCCGCTGCAGAAGCTGTTCGGGATGGCCGACGCCGCCCGCCTGCTCGGCCGGCCCGCGCGGCACTTCGCCCGCGACCTCCCGCTGCTGATCGCGGTCGGCGACGACGACCCGCTGGGTGGCCCGGCCTCCGCCCGCAAACTCGAGCGCGCATACCGCACTCGCTCCGGCCTCTCCGACGTGACGACGATCGTCTACCCCGGTGCCCGTCACGAGATCTTCAACGAGACCAACAAGGAGGAGGTCTACGCCGACGTCACCGCCTGGCTCGACCCCCGCATCCCGGCCCGCATCTGACCCCGACTTCCCCGAGTACGCCCGAATTCCGCCCAAAACCGCCGAGTACGCAGATTATCGGCGTACTCGGCTGTTTCTGGCGGAATTTGTGAGGAGTCGGCGGTCGGCGGCGCGGGTTCTAGGCTGGTCCCATGCATGGTGAGTACAAGGTTCCCGGCGGAAAGCTCGTCGTCGTCGACCTGGAGGTCGTGGACGGGCTGATCTCGGGGTTCCGGCTGGCGGGGGACTTCTTCCTCGAGCCGGACACCGCGCTGGAGGCGATCGACGCGGCCGTCAACGGCCTCCCGGCCGAGGCCGACTCCAAGACCATCGTCGCCGCCGTGAAGGACGCCCTCCCCGAGGGTGCCTCCCTGCTCGGCTTCTCGCCCGAGGCTGTGGCCGTCGCCGTGCGCCGCGCCCTCGCCCGTGCGACGAGCTGGCGTGACTACGACTGGCAGATCGTGCACTCCAAGGCCGTCACCCCGCTTATGCACCTCGCCCTCGACGAGGTGCTGACCACCGAGGTCGGCGAGGGCCGCCGCGGCCCGACCCTCCGGATCTGGGAGTGGGAGGAGCCCGCCGTCGTCATCGGCAGCTTCCAGTCGGTGAAGAACGAGGTCGACCCCGTGAACGCCGAGAAGTACGGCGTGAAGGTGGTGCGCCGCATCACCGGCGGCGGCGCGATGTTCATGGAGGCGGGCTCGGTCGTCACATACTCGATCTACGCCCCCGCCGACCTCGTGCAGGGGATGAGTTTCGCCGACAGCTACGCGTTCCTGGACGAGTGGGCCATCATCGCGCTCAAGTCGCTCGGCATCGACGCCAGCTACGTCCCGCTCAACGACATCACCAGCCCGAAGGGCAAGATCGGCGGCGCCGCCCAGAAGCGCCTCGGCTCCGGCGCAGTGCTGCACCACGTGACCATGAGCTACGACATGGACGGCCAGAAGATGACGGAGGTCCTCCGCATCGGCCGCGAGAAGATCAGCGACAAGGGCATCACCAGCGCGGCGAAGCGCGTCGACCCGCTGCGCAGCCAGACCGGCCTCAGCCGCGCCGAGATCATCGAGCAGATGAAGCTGACCTTCCGCAGCCTGTACGGCGCGACGGACGGCGACCTCACCGATGCGGAGTACGAGGAGGCCGAGCGGCTGGTGGCGTCGAAGTTCGCGACAGAGGAGTGGCTCTACCGGGTGCCCTGACCCGGGGCGTCGCGAGCCTCCCGCCGGCCAGCCGACCTTGGCGGTTCCTGTGCGTCAGCGGAGCGTTCAGAACCGTCCGGTACCCTTGACGGCGTGAATTGGTGGGCCGTGGTCGTGGTGGTGGGCATCGTCGCGGCGATCGTGACGGGTGTGAAGCTCGGCTGGATCGACCTCTCCAACAAGGCCGCCCGCGGCTCCAGCAGCATGAGCGGCGCGATCGGAGGCTCGTTCGACGAGATCTTCGCCCCCACGCGCCACGAGGCCCAGCAGGAGCTCGACCGCCAGTCGTTCCTCCCGGCTCCGGCCCCGCTCCCCGGCGACGGCGGCGACGCGAGCGTCCTGGACGCGGGCAAGATCACGATCGACGTCGGCTCGGCCGGCCGCGGCCAGCGCGCCGAAGGGCGGGCGCCGTCGGAAGAGGGGCGCGCGACGACGCGCACCACCGCCTCGCATCGCGGTTAGGCCGTCACCTCAGCGCCGCTGCAGCTCCTGATACTCGGGGTGGTCCGCCAGCCACCGCCGCACGTACGGGCACGTCGCGATCACCCGCAGGTCCGTCCGGTCGCGCACGTCGTCGAGCGCCGTCTGCACCAGCTGGGAGGCCATCCCGCGTTCGCGCTTCTCCGGGTCGACCTCCGTGTGCACGAACACGATCGCGTCGTCGCGGAGCTCGTATTCGGCGATCCCGATGACCTCGCCGTCCTTCAGGAGGGCGTAGCGGGACTGGTCGGGCTGGTTCTCCACGGAGAGGGTCATGCCGTCAGGGTACCCGGCATCCCGCCGCGCACCCGCGAATACGGGAGAATGGAGGAATGTCCGAACCCGTCGCCGCCACGCAGCCGCTGTGGCTCGCCGACGGGCCGAGCACGATCGTCCACGGCGACAACCTGGAGGTCGTCGCCGGGCTGCCGTCCGGAGCGTTCCAGCTCATCTATCTCGACCCGCCGTTCAACACCGGCCGCTCGCAGGCGCGGCAGCGCACCACGGCGGTGCGTGCGGAAGCCGGCGCCGGCAGTGTCATCGGGTTCAAGGGGCGCAGCTACGAGCGCATCAAGGGCGACATCCTCAGCTACGACGACCGCTTCGAGGACTACTGGAGCTTCCTGGAGCCGCGCCTGATGGAGGCCTGGCGACTGCTCGCCGAAACCGGAACGCTGTACCTGCACCTCGACTACCGGGAGTCCCACTACGCCAAGGTGCTGCTCGACGCGCTGTTCGGCCGGGAGTCGTTCCTCAACGAGATCGTCTGGGCGTACGACTACGGCGCCAAAACCAAGAACCGCTGGCCGGCGAAGCACGACACGATCCTCGTCTATGTGAAGAACCCCGGCGACTACTTCTTCGACTCCTCCGCCGTCGACCGGGAGCCCTACATGGCGCCAGGCCTGGTCACCCCGGAGAAGGCCGAGCTCGGCAAGCTGCCCACCGACGTCTGGTGGCACACCATCGTGTCCCCGACCGGCCGCGAGAAGACCGGGTACCCGACCCAGAAGCCGGAGGGCATCCTCCGCCGCATCGTGCAGGCGTCCAGCCGGGAGGGCGACTGGGTGCTCGACTTCTTCGCCGGCAGCGGGACGACGGGCGCGGTCGCGGCGGCGCTCGGCCGCCGGTTCGTGCTGGTCGACCGCAGCCCCGACGCGATCGCGGTGATGCGGAGGCGCTTCAGCGAGCGGCCAGAGGTGCGGTTCGTCGGCTGACGGCGTTCACGCGCCGGGCTCGCCGGGCTGGGGTTCGGTGGGCGCCGCTTCGACGGGCGCCGCTTCGACATGCGCCTTCAACGCCCTCATGGTGCGCCGGCTCTCCCGGGCCGCCATCATGACGAACATCGGCTCGACAGCGCGGTACATGCCGCGCGTGGTGAGCTGGCCGATCCGGGTGACGCGGGTGACGCCTCCCCGGTCTTCGACGCCGTACACGATGAGCGCGTCGACGCGCCCGGACGGCTTGGCCTGGTGGAAGCGCAGTTCATGGTCGGGGACGTCGTCGATCAGTTCGCCGCGCATCCGCCCGACCATCGTCGAGTCGACGTACGTCGCGGAGTCCGGCACAGCCGCCGCGGTGGGCACGCGGGTCCCGCGGTAGACCAGCGAGTGGCCGAGCCACGCGGGGTAGGCGTCGACCGCCCGCAGCGCGGCGTAGACGTCGTGCGCGGGAGCGTCGATCTGGATGGTGTTCGTGAAGCTCCTCATGGTGCCCGTCCTACACCGTGCGGGCGGGGTTGCGCACCCGCCGCCTTCCGGGCGACGTTCCGGCTCCTCCATGGAAGTTCCCCGGGACGGTGTGGAAGGCTAGTCAACTATGCGACCCGCACCCCTCCGCCTGCTCCCGTTCGTCTGGGGTGCTCTCGGGTCGGTGGTGCTGTTCGTCGCGATCTACCTGTTCTTCGTGCAGAGCTACATCGGCCAGGTGATCGACGAACAGTCCTTCGCGGGAGCCGAGAAGTGGAAGGGCGACCTGATCGACTTCGCCCACACCTTCCTCAACGCGCTGCCGCTCGCGGCCGTCGTGATCGGGGCGATCATCGCCGTGATCATCGTCCTGGTGAGGCGCAACTGGATGGTGTTCGCGATCGCCGTGGGCGCCGCGATCGCGGCGAACGTGAGCACGCAGGTGCTGAAGTACTCGGTGCTCTCCCGCCCGGCGAAGGGTGTGGACACCGGCCTCGCGAACTCGCTGCCCTCCGGCCACACCTCCGTGGCGGCCTCGGCCGCGCTCGTCGTCTTCCTCGTCGCCTCGCCGCGCCTGCGGCCGCTCGCCGCGGTGGTCGGCGCGGTGTTCACCATCGCCGCAGGAGCCTCCACCCTGGTGGAGCAGTGGCACCGGCCGAGCGACGTCATCGCCGCGATGCTCGTCGTAGCGTTCTGGGCCTGCGTCGCGGGCGCCGTCCTCGCCGGGCTGCGCCGCCGCCCGGCCGACCCGCCGGTGCGGTCGAAGCTGTGGGCGCTGGTCTGGATCGCCGGAGCGTGCGGGGTCGTGGCCGCCGTGGCGCTCGCGGTGACCTACAACGCGACTCAGAGTCACACCGAGCACCTCTTCGTCGCCTACGCCGGCGGCGTCTCCGCGATAGCGACGACAGGCTTCCTCCTCGCCGTCATCGGCAACCGCCTCTACCGCGCCCTCGCCTGAGCCCCTCACCCTCCCCAACCCGCGAGTACGCGAATAATCCGGCGAAAACGGCCGGGTACGCAGATTATTCGCGTACTCGGCGGTTTGGTCAGGAGCTTTGGCGGATGACGAGTTCGGTGGGGAGGAGGGTGACGCGGTCGACGGGCTCACCGGCGAGGCGGCGGACGAGGACGCGGGCCATCGCCTGACCCAGGCCGATGGACGGCTGGTGCACAGTGGTCAGCGGCGGGGTCGCGGTGAGCCCGAAGTTGTCGTCGTCGAAGCCGACCACCGCGATGTCGTCCGGGATGCCGAGCCCGGCCTCGTGGATGGCCGAGTACGCGCCCGCCGCCATCTGGTCGTTCGCGGCGAACAGGCCGTCGATCGGCCGGCCCGTCGCGAGCAGCCGGCGCATGGCCTCCATCCCGGAGTACGGGGAGAAGTCGCCGTACTCCACCAGCGAGCTGTCCAGCCCGTGCGCCTCCAGAGCCTGCCGCCAGCCGGTGTAGCGGTCGAGACCGGCGGGCATGTCCTGCGGGCCGGTGATGAGCGCGATGTTCCTGCGGCCGCGCGCGATCAGGTGCTCCGTGGCCCCCGCCGAACCCGCGACGTTGTCCACGTCCACGAAATACGACTCGTGCTGCGCCTCGCTGACAGGACGGCCGCCGAACACGATCGGCAGCGTCGACCCCAGCTCCGCGTAGGAGTGGTCGCCGGAGTGGTGGGAGACCACGAGCGCACCGTCGACGTTGCCGCCCATCAGGTACCGCCGGGTCTTGTCCGGGTTGGTCTCCGATGAGATGACCATGTTCAACGTGTACTCGGTGTCCGCCAGGCTGAGCGCGACGCCCTGCACGATGGACGCGAAGAACGGGTCGGCGAACACCTTCGCCGTCGACTCCGGCACCACCAGCGCGATCACCTGCGTGCGGCGGGAGGCCAGCGAGCGGGCGGCGCGATTCGGCACGTAGTTGAGGTCGGCGATCGCGCGCGTCACCGCCTCCACCACCTCCGGCGTCACCCGCGGGGAGCCGTTCACGACGCGGGACACGGTCGCCCGGGAGACGCCCGCGCGCGCGGCCACCGCCTCCAGGGTCGGCACGCTGCGACCGTCCACCTGCTCCGTCGTCATGGGGTCCTCTCCTCGGGCCGCTCGGGCGTCGGGGGCGTCGGTCGACGCCCGACCTATGTTAGGCGCGCGCGGCTGCCGATCGAGTGGGCACGCCCACGACCTCGACGGAGCGGGCCGCCTCCGCGATGACCCGCGCGTACGCTCGTCCGGAGTCCTTCACCGTGCGCTCCAGCGTCTCGTAGTCGACGTGCACGATCCCGAACCGCTTCGCGTATCCCCAGGCCCACTCGAAGTTGTCGAGCAGCGACCAGACGAAGTACCCGCGGACGTCCGCACCTTCCGCGATAGCCTCCCGGACCGCGTCCAGATGGTCGAGGATGTACGCCTCGCGCTCGAGGTCGCGGATGCGGCCATCGTCGTCCACCACGTCGTCGTACGCCGCGCCGTTCTCCGTGATGTAGAGCGGAGGGAGCGCCGGGTACTCGGCCGTCAGCCGCACCAGCAGGTCCCGGA
This sequence comes from Leifsonia sp. GW821-FHT13C09, assembly GCF_058806435.1. NCBI lineage: Bacteria > Bacillati > Actinomycetota > Actinomycetes > Micrococcales > Microbacteriaceae > Leifsonia > Leifsonia sp. GW821-FHT13C09. Next base: position 232,139 of record NZ_JBXAPS010000005.1, read on the forward strand.
GGCCGTTCGGGTTGACCTCCCAGCCCATGGCGGTGGTCGGCAGGTCACGGGGCGGGAAGGTCACGAACTCGCTGCCGACGAACGGCGACGACTTCGGCCGGTCGGTGGGCGCGGGCGCCTGTGCCGCGTCCTCAGGGAGCGGCCGGCCGCTGACGTTGTCGTCGTGGTAGTGGTTCACGCCGAGGAAGTCGATCGGCTGCCGGATGACGCCGAGGTCGCCGTCGTGCACCAGCTCCTCGAAGCGGTGCTCGCGGAGGTCCTCCAGCACGTCCGCGGGGTAGGTGCCCCCGAGCAGCGGGTCGAGGTACATCCGGTTCCACAGCCCGTCGATGCGGCGGGCGGCGTCCCGGTCGCGAACGTCCTCCGGGTCGTCGGGGATCGCGTTCGTCAGGTTGAGCGTGATGCCGATCCGCAGTTCTTCTGCGCGGCCGTCGTGCTCACCGGCGAGGTCGCGGATCGCAGCGGCGGCGAGGCCGTGCGCGAGGTGCTGGTGGTGGAGGGCGGCCAGCGCGGCGCGCGGCTCCCGGCGCCCCGGTGCGTGCTCGCCTGCCGCGTACGCGATGAGCGACGAGCAGAGCGGTTCGTTGAAGGTCGTCCAGTGCGTCACCCGGTCGCCGAGTGCGTCGTACACGGCCACCGCGTAGTCGCGGAAGCGGTACGCGGTCTCGCGGTTCGCCCAGCCGCCGCGCTCCTCCAGGGCCTGCGGGAGGTCCCAGTGGTAGAGCGTCAGCCAGGGCAGGATGTCCGCCTCCAGCAGCTGGTCGACCAGTCGGCTGTAGAAGTCCAGTCCCGCCCGGTTGACGGAGCGGTCGCCGGGCTTGACGCGGGCCCACGAGGTGGAGAACCGGTACGACTGGAGGCCGAGCTCCCGCATCAGGGCGACGTCCTGCGGCACGCGGTGGTAGTGGTCGATCGCGCGCTCGGGGCTGTCGCCGCCGGCGATCGCGCCGGGAACGCGGGCGAACGCGTCCCAGATCGAGTCCTCCTTGCCGTCCTCGTGGGCGGCGCCCTCGATCTGGGCGGCCGCGGTCGCGGAGCCCCAGAGGAAGCCGGTCGGCCAGCGCGCCGCGTCGAGCGAGGGGAGAGCGGCGGTACGGTCGTCGGTCATTCGTTAGCCTTTCACCGCACCCGCCATGATGCCGGAGACAAGCTGCCGGCCGGCGAGCACGAAGAGGATGAGCAGGGGGACAGTCGCGAGCACGGCGCCGGCGAGCACGATCGAGTAGTCGACGTACTTGGCCGACTGCAGCTGGCTCAGCGCGACCTGAAGGGTCGGGTTCTGCGGGGCGACGAGCAGCGGCCAGAGGTAGTCGGTCCACGCGGTCATGAACGTGAACAGCCCGAGGATCGCCATCGCCGGCCGGGCGGCGGGCACGCCGACGTGCCAGAACGTGCGGATCATGTTCGCGCCGTCCACCCGCGCGGCCTCGATCAGCTCGTCCGGGATGACGTCGACGAGGTACTGCCGCATGAAGAACACGCCGAACGCGGTGACCAGGGTCGGTACGATCACCGCGCCGAGGCTCCCGGTCCAGCCGAACTGCTTCATCACCATGAACAGCGGGATGATGCCGAGCTGGGTCGGCACCGCGAGCGTGCCGATGACGAACACCAGCAGCCCCTCGCGGCCGCGGAACCGCAGCTTCGCGAACGCGTACCCGGCGAGCGTCGAGAAGGCGACGACCGAGGCGGTGATGACGGTGGACACGATGATCGAGTTCCCGAGCGCCTGCCAGAACGGCACAGTGTCGAGCACGGCGCCGACGTTCTTCCAGAACTGGCCTCCCGGCAGCAGCGGGGGCCACGTCGAGGTCAGCACCGTGCTGTCGCTGGAGCCGGCGACGAACGACCACCACAGCGGGTAGGCGCCGCCGACGAAGATCGCGATCAGGATGCCGTAGGTGAGGAAGCCCGGCCGGCGGTCGATGCCGAGCGCGCGGCGGCGCGGAGTGCGCTCCGCGGCGGGGGAGGTGCGGGTCGCGGTGGTCATACGTTCTTCTCCTCGTTCGCAGCGGCCAGCGTGAGGGCGCCCTCGGCGCTCGCCGCAGGTCCGGAATCGGAGTCGGTCTCGGTCGCGACGGCGTTCGCCGTGGCCGACGCCCGGCTGCGCGCCAGTCGCTTGGCCGTCCGCGACCGGTGCACGCGCGCTTCGGTGGAGGCGATGCGGCGCGAGATCAGGAAGTTCAGCACGCCGAACGCCACGATGAGGAGGAACAGCATCCACGCGATTGCGGACGCCCTCCCGAAGTTCTGCCGGTTGAACGCCATGTCCCACAGGTAGAGCACGGTCGTCTGGTACTGCCGCTGCGGGCCGCCCGGCACCGCGCTCGACGGGTTGAACAGCTTGGGCTCGGTGAAGATCTGGAGTCCGCCGATCGTGGCGGTGATGATCACGAAGATCATCGTCGGCCGGATGCTCGGCAGCGTTATCGAGAAGAACCGGCGGAACGCTCCCGCTCCGTCGAGTGCGGCCGACTCGTGGATGTCGCGCGGCACCGCCTGCATCGCGGCGAGCAGGATCAGCGCGTTGTACCCGGTCCAGCGCCAGTTGACCATGGTCGCGATCGCAATGTGCGAGGGGAGCGTTTCGGTCTTCCACATGATCGGGTGGAGGCCGACGGCCTGGAGGATGTTGTTGATCAGCCCGTACTTCTCGTCGAACGCGCTCGAGAAGATCAGCGTGACGGCGACGGGGGTGACGACGTAGGGGAGGAGCACGCTCATCCGCCAGAAGGTCTTCGCCCGGAGGTTCTGGTCGAGCATCGCCGCGATGAACACCGCGGCGATCAGCTGCGGGATGGCCGAGAGCAGGAAGATGCTGACCGTGTTGAAGAGCGAGTTCCAGAAGAACGGGTCCTTCAGCTCGGTGACGTAGTTGGCGAAGCCGACCCACTGGCCGGGGCCGGTGAGCAGGTTCCAGTTGTTGAGCGAGACGACGAACGTGTAGATCAGCGGGAACAGTCCGACGAGGGCGAAGAGCACGAAGAACGGCGCGACGTAGAAGTACGGCGACGCCTTGACGTCGAAGCGGCTGAGCTTCTGCCTGAAGGTGAGTGCCCGGCGGTCGTCGCGTTCGCGCGGGGCCGCGGCGGGGGCGGCCTCCGGGGTGCGGGTGACGGTGGTCATGCGGTTCTCCATGAGGGGAGGGGTGGAGCGGAGCGGATGGCTCAGGTGAGGGTTCGGGCCCCGCCCGCCGACAGCAGCGGGGCCCGACTGGTGAGGTGTCCTACTTGTTGACGACGAGCTGGTCGAGCAGCTTCATCGCGTTGGCCCAGGCCTGGTCGCCGTTCGCCTTGCCCGAGTCGAGCTGCTGCACGGACGGACCGAAGACCTGGGACTGGATGACCGAGTCGTCCGGTCCCTTGTACTGGGCGACGACGCCCTTCGCGCGCTCCGCCAGGATCTGGCCGACGGGGGCGTTGTTGAAGAACTTCGTCAGGTCGCTCGCGCCGGTCACTCCGGGGTCGGACTGCGCCGCGGTGACCGAGGGGAACGTGCCGGCCGCCTGGAAGGTGGCGACCTGCGACTTGGCCGTAGTGAGCCAGGCTGCGAGGGCCGCGGCCTCCTTCGGGTGCTTGGACTGCTTCGGGACGGTCAGGAACGAGCCGCCCCAGTTGGCCGCGCCGCCCGGGAAGACGTTCGCGAAGTCCCAGCCGGTGGAGGCGTCGCCGCCGCCGGCCTTGACCTGGCCCTGCACGACGCCGAGCATCCAGCCCGGGCAGACGAACGTGGCGAACGAGCCGTCGGTGAACGCCTTGCCCTTGCCCCAGTCCCACTGGGTCTGGTTGGAGGACAGCCCAGCGGCGGCGCCGCCGGCCAGCTTGCTCCACAGCGCCTTGAGGTCGCTGTTGTTCTGGATGTTGAGCTTGCCGTCCTTGGTGTAGTAGCCCTCCGGCTGCTGGTTGACCATGGCGTTCCAGATGAAGCCGGACTGGTCGTAGAACGCCTTGCCGGTGGCCGCCTTGTACTGCTCGCCGACCTTGAAGTAGTCGTCCCAGGTGGCGTTGGCGCCGCCGAACAGCTTGGCGACGGAGTCGCGGTCGCTGGGGAGGCCGGCCGCGGCGAAGAGCTTGCCGTTGTAGCAGAGGCCCTCCGGTCCGATGTCGGTGCCGTAGCCGATGATGCGGCCGTTCTTGTCGGTGGCCTGCTTCAGCTTCCAGTCGACCCAGCGGCTCTTGATGTCGTTGGCGCCGTAGTCCTTGAGGTCGTTGAACTGGTCGGAGACCTGCATGACCTTGGAGAGCCAGCCCTCCTCGACGGCCTGGACGTCGGGGAGCCCGCTGCCGGCGGCCTCCTTGGTCTGCCAGTCGGTCAGGGCGTTGTCGCCGGTGTCGATGTTGGTCGCCTTGATCTTGATCCCCGGGTGCTCCTTCTCGTACTGCGAGTAGAGCTTGTCGAAGCCCATCGTGCCGAACGTCGTGACGGTCAGCGTGATGGGGTTCGAGCTGGTTCCTGCGTCGCTGCCGCTCGCTGAGCAGCCAGTCGCGACGAGGGCGAACGAGGCCGTTGCGGCGAGTGCCGCAGCGACCTTGGTGCGTCGTGAAAGCTTCACGGATCACTCCCTTGTGCGTGTGTGTGCGTGGTCTGGTGTGACCAGTGAGAGCGCTCTCTTTGAAGGCCGTGAGAGCGCTCTCACGGTTGGATGAGAATGTAAATCCCGTGGGGCGCGGATGTCAAGCGCGACTGTGGTCGCGCTCTCATCGTTGAAAAGACGCCAATTACTTTCTGGAAGGCGAAATGCGCGGTATTCCGCGGGTGGTGAGGCGCTGCGTGATCGAACCGTGACCTTGATTGGCCGCCTTTTAGGTAGACTGACCTACCTAGATAGGGGAGAGGCACCGATGGCGGAGTCCGCACGCAACAGCGGGGTGCGTGTCGGCGCTGCCCGCCGTCGCATCCTCGAAGCGGCCGCTCGGCGGTTCTACGCCGACGGCATCGCCGCGACCGGGATCGACGCGATCACCGCCGACGCCGCCGTCGCGAAGATGAGCCTCTACAACAACTTCGCGTCGAAGTCGGCGCTCGTCTCAGCCGTGCTGGAAGCCCGCCACGCCGAATGGCTGGCCCTCTACGCCCGCCGCGCCCGCCGGGCCCCTGATCCGTTCACGCGGATCCTCGCCGTGTTCGACGCCTACCTCGACCAGGCCGCGCTGGCGCCGGAGCCCGGGTACCGCGGCAGCGGCCTCCTGAACGCGGCGGCCGAGCTGCCGCTCGGCGACCCGGGACGTGAGACCGTGCGCCGCCATCTCGCGGAGGTCGACGCCATCCTGGCGGCCGGGCTCCGCGAGCTCACCGACCGTGCCCGCGCCGACCGGACGGCCCAGCACCTCTCCTACGTGCTCAACGGCGCACTCGTCCGCGCCGGCCTGGAGGCCGACCGCCGCCGGCTCCGCGACGCCCGCGCCCTCGCCGTGGACGTGCTCAGCGCCCTCTAGTCGAGCGACATTCGGCACGAATGTCGCCTTTCGCGCCGCCTTTCCCCACATTCGGCACGAAAGCGGGAGGGACCGCCCGGCGGGGGGCGGAGGCACATTCGGCACGAATGTCGCGTTTGACGCGCGCATTCGCGACATTCGGGACGAATGTTGCGGCCTGGCGCGACGCGGCAGGCGGGTCCAGACTGGTCCCGGCCCGTGGCAGGAGGGGAGGGTGCGCGGATGCCGGTCATCATCCTCGTCGGCTTCGCCGCCGTCGCGCTGTGGTCGCTCGTCGCGCACCGGTTCGAGCGGTTCGGGATCGCCGGTCCCGCCGCACTCGCGGTGCTCGGCTCGCTCGTCGTCCTCGTGGACGTGAAGGGCTTCACCGACGCCATCGACAGCGATGTCGCCCAGCACGTCGTCGAGCTGATCCTCGCCGTTCTGCTCTTCGTCGACGCGTGCGAGGTGCGCGGCGGGATCTTCGGCGGCCAGGGCCGAAGCCTCGCGCGGCTCGTGTTGATCGCCCTCCCGTTGTCGCTCGCGCTCGTGGTCGTGACCGGCGCCTGGCTCCTCCCCGCGCTCAACGTCTTCGTGCTGATCGTGATCGCCTGCATCGTCATGCCCACCGACTTCGCGCCGGCCACCGCTCTGCTGCGGTCGGGGCGTGTCCCCGCCCGGGTGCGCCAGATCCTCAACGTGGAGAGCGGCTACAACGACGGCCTCATCTCGCCGCTGTTCGCCATGTCGGTCGCGATCGCCGTCGCCCTCCCGAGCATCCTGAAGGTCGCGAACAGCGGCGCGCAGCTCTCCGGGGCCAGCGAGAAGGAGGTCGAGAAGAACCTGTCGGAGGCCGTCTACGCGTTCTTCGGCGCGGTCCCGGCGACCGTCGTCGCGATCGTCGTCGGCGTCGTCATCGGGGGCGTGCTCGGCCTGCTGACCCGCTGGGCCTCCGACCGCGACTGGGCGAACGCGTCCGGGATCCGTTTCGTGATGCTCATCGCGCCGCTGCTGACCTACGGGATCGCGACGCTGCACGACCTGGCGGCGAACGGCTTCGTCGCCGCCTTCGTCGCTGGCGTGATGTTCCGCGTCACCCGCACGCGCCGCCGCGAACTGCGCGCGGTCCCGCAGGACGAACTGCTGCTGGTGGAGGAGGCCAGCACGGTCGCGTCCGACTTCGTCTGGTTCATCCTGGGCGGGATGACGACGGCGGTGATCGTGGAGGGCATCGACTGGCGCGTGCTCGTGATCGCGGTGCTCGCGCTGACGCTCTTCCGCGCCGTCCCCGTCTACGTGTCGATGCTCGGCTCGCCGGTGACGTGGCGGGAGCGCACCTACCTCGGGCTGATCGGCCCGCGCGGCACGGCCTCCATCGTGTTCGGGCTGCTCGCCTACAACCACCTCCCCGACAGCGACAGCGGCGACGTGCTGAGCGTGACCGTGCTGACCGTGGTGGGGAGCATCGTGCTGCACGGCGTGGTGACGCCGCTGGTGCTGCGCCGTGTGCCGCCCCAGCCCGCGGGCGCAGACGGCGGAACGGCCGCCGCCCGGATGGGCGACGGCCGTCCCGTCGGTGAGGTGGAGTGAGCCCGGTCAGTCGACCGCCGGCCGCGGCCGCTGGGCGGCGACGGAGGCGGTGTCGACCACCGGCTCGATGAGCGCGCCGGTCTCTCCCGCCACGCGGCTGGCGATCAGGCCGAGGTCGGTCTCCTCGAGCTCCTCGCGAGCGGCGGCGTCGGTGTCGGCGGCGGCCATCGCGCCCACCGGAACCGGCTGGCGCTCGCCGGCCTCGGCGCCCTCGCGGGCGGCTGCCGCCTCCGCGCTGGCGTCCGCGGCCTCCTGCAGCGCCGACTTCGCCCGGAGCGGCGGGGTCTTGAAGAACAGCGACAGGACGAACGCGACCAGGACCACGATCATCGCCACCCAGTAGACCTGCACCGCGGAGTTGTTGAACGCGACCAGGAACGGCTTGGAGAGCCGCGGGTCGGCCGTGTTCAGGAACGAGGTGTCGTTGATGTCGGAACTGTTGTTCGCGTTGTTGCTCTTCTTGAGCTGCGTCTGCATGACCGGCACCAGCGTGTCCACGTAGGCGGAGCGCGCCGTCGCGTCGGAGAAGTCCAGCGTCACCGTGCCGTCGCTCGCGACCTTGGCGTACGGCGCCTGCGCCTCGATCTTGGTCGCGGCGGCCTGGATGGCCTGCTGCTGGGCGGCGGCCTCCGCCTGGGCCTGAGCCTGCGGCGGGATGTGGCCCGCGGCGACCTGACCGGCGACGGCCTGGGTGGCGGCGGCCTTGGCGCCGTCGACGGCCTTCTGCAGCGCCTGCTGCGTGGCGGCGGTCGCCTTGCTCGTGATCGGCGTGTAGATCTTCTCCATGATCTGCTTGTTCTCCGGCGCGGACGCGACCGACGGGGTCAGCGCGGCGTCGAGGGCGCTGGTCAGCGTCGGCTTGTCGGTGAGCGCGGTCTGGATGTTCGTCGGGAAGACCGTGAACAGCAGCGACAGCAGCACCGCGGTGCCGAGCGTTCCACCGATCTGACGGAAGAACGTGGAGGCGCTGGTCGCCACACCCATGTCGCGGAGGCCGACCGAGTTCTGGCTGGCGATGGTCAGCGTCTGCATGAGCTGGCCGAGGCCGAGACCGATCAGCAGCATCGCGCCGGCGATGAACCAGTACGAGTCGCCGAACTTCAGGAACGTCAGGTAGAAGAACCCGCCCGCGAGCATCGCGGTGCCGATGATCGGGAACTGGCGGTAGCGACCGGTGCGCGCGATGATCTGGCCGGAGGCGATGGAGGACACCATCAGGCCGAGGATCATCGGGAGGAGCTGCAGTCCCGACAGGGTCGGCGAGGAGCCGAGCACGATCTGCAGGTAGAGCGGGAGGGTCAGCATCGCACCGAACATGCCGAAGCCGACGAGCACGCCGATGACGGTCGCCATCGAGAAGGTGCTGGAGCGGAACAGCTTGAGCGGGATGAGCGCGTCGTCCTTCATCGCCATCTCGATGAAGATGAACGCGATGATGCCGATGGCGCCGATGACGTAGCAGGAGATCGAGGCTGCGCTGCCCCAGCCCCAGTCGCGGCCCTGCTCGGCGACGAGCAGCAGCGGCACGAGGGCGACGATGACGCCCGTGGCGCCCCACCAGTCGATGCGCGCGGAGCCGCGGTCGTGCTTCGGCAGGTGCAGGAAGCGCAGCACCATGAACAGCGCGGCGATGCCGATCGGCACGTTGATGAGGAACACCCAGCGCCAGCCGGCGATCCAGAGGATCTGGTTCGCGCCGGCGAAGAGGCCGCCGATCAGCGGGCCGATGAGGCTGGAGATGCCGAAGACGGCGAGGAAGTAGCCCTGGTATTTGGCGCGCTCGCGCGGGGCGAGCATGTCGCCCATGATCGCGAGCGGCATCGACATCAGACCGCCGGCGCCGAGGCCCTGGACGGCGCGGAACGCCGCGAGCTCGAGCATGGAGGTCGAGAACGACGCCAGGACCGAGCCGACGATGAAGATGGCGATGGCGATGATGAACAACGGCCGGCGGCCGAAGATGTCGGAGAGCTTGCCGTAGATCGGCGTCGAGATCGTCGACAGGATCAGGTAGCCCGTGGTGACCCAGGCCTGCTGGCTGAGGCCGTGCAGGTCGTCGCCGATCGTGCGGATCGCGGTTCCGACGACGGTCTGGTCGAGGGCCGACAGGAACATGCCGGCCATCAGGCCGAAGATCACGAAGAGGATCTGCCGGTGCGACATGATCGGTTTGGGTGCGGACACTGCCGCGCTGGTCTGACTGGACATCTGTCTCCGTGTCGAGAGTCGTGTGAGGGGACGCCCGTCACTGTCGGAGCGTCACGCCAATGTGGGGCAAAGAATTTTGCGGAGAGTGCAAAGTTACACCCAGTGCGAGTCTTTCGGCAACGTGAGACTACGCTTCAGCCCCGCCGTTCGCCACGGGCGAACGTCCGAGCGAATTCCGCGCGGTGACGGGGGCGGCCGTGGATTCTCGCGGCTGTCGCAGAGCGGGCTTGTGCCCCGTCCAGGTGTCGCATAGGCGTCGGGGGTACGGTGGCCGAGGTGATTCCCGTCACCCTCCGAATCATCCCCAAAGGTCGTATGAGTCTTCTCAGTCGTTCCCGCCGTTTGTTCGCCGTCGCCGCTACGGTGGCCGCCGCCGCCCTGCTGTTCACGGGGTGCGCTGGCGAGCCGTCCCCTCTGACGAAGGCGATCGCGAAGGTGGCGCCCGTGGCGCAGCCGAAGAATGCGACGGTGTCCGGCATTCAGCCGGCCGTGGGCAGCCTCTCGGGCGGCTCGGCGACCATCACCGGCACGAACCTCGACAAGGTCGCCTCGGTGCAGATCGGCGGCCAGCCGGCTCCGGTCACCCAGCCCGGCAGCGACAAGATCGTCGTGACCGTCCCGCAGGCGGCGAACTGGGCGGCAGGCGCGGTGCCGATCGTCGTCACCGCGGCCGACGGCGCGGTGATCCCGACCGCCGGCAAGACCTACACCTACCAGGCGCAGACCCCGGTGGACCAGCAGCTCGCGTACGCGCTGGCGCACTGGAACAACTACAACACGACCCAGTACGGCGACCTCAACCCGGTCGGCGGCGACTGCGCCAACTTCGTCAGCCAGACCCTGATCGCGCGCGGCTGGCAGATGAACTCCGACTGGTACAACCACGACGCCGCATCCGACTGGAGCCCGGCCTGGGGCTACGTGCCGGCGATGGACGACTACTTCCGCGAGAACGCCACCAAGCTCGGGCTCACGGAGTACTCGTTCGACCAGCGCGACAAGATCAAGGTCGGCGACATCGTGATGTTCGACTGGAACGACAACGACTCGCTCGACCACGTGCAGATCGTCTCGGCGGTGAACAACGTGAACGGCAAGATCAGCATCGAGATGGCCGGCCACAACACCGACACCGACTACCGCGACCTGGACCACACGATCACGGTCGACCACCCCGGTGCGATCGGTCACTTCTGGAGTCTCTCAAAGTAGGAGGCCGTGTCCGGGCGAGACCGGGAGCGCGCTGACAGCCACAGACACCTCGGGCGTCTATGCTCGGGGCGTGAATTCGAGAGGTCTCCGACGCGTGGCGGTGGCGACCGCAGCGGCGCTCGTGCTGCTCGCCGTCACGGCGTGCTCCGCCGCCGGCCAGCCGTCCCGCAAGCCCACACCGTCCCAGGTCGCCGTCTCGCACGCCTCCCGGCCTGTCCCGACGGCGACGCCGACCGCGACGGTGGCCGCCTTCGACAAGACCGCACACTCGATCGACGACCCGGCGAGCATCTGGGTGGTCGTGAACAAGCCGCGCCCGCTGAACCCGCCGAACTACGCGCCGGCCTCGCTGGTCTACCCGGAGGTCACCTTCGTCAACCGCCAGCCGATGCGGCCGGAAGTCGCGGAGGCGCTGGTCGCGATGTTCCGCGCGGGCAAGGCGGAGGCCGGGCTCGACTTCTCCGTGCAGAGCGCCTACCGGTCGTTCGAGTCGCAGACCAATGTCTACAACGACGACGCCGCGCGCAACGGCGTCACCGCCGCCGACACCGACACGGCCCGTCCCGGCCACAGCGAGCACCAGACCGGCCTCGCGGTCGACATCAGCGCCGTCCCGGCCAAATGCTCCCTCGACGCCTGCTTCGCCCACACACCGCAGGGGGAGTGGCTGGCGGCGAACGCCTGGCGCTTCGGCTTCCTGCTGCGCTACCCGGCCGACAAGGTCGCGGTCACCGGCTTCACCTTCGAGCCGTGGCACTTCCGGTACATCGGCGTCTCGCTGGCCACCCAGCTCAAGGAGACGAAAGTCACGACCCTGGAGGAGTTCTTCGGAGTGCCGGGTGGGACGGAGTACCACTAGCAAGCACTGCTAGTACTCGAACGGTTTAGAACACGTGACCTGCGCGGCCGTCTGCCCGTGCACGTTCGAGGGCAACTCGACGGAGCCTGCGTCCGTCACCTCGGGCTGGGTCTCGACCGGGGTGGGCGCCTCCTCCGCCGTCTCCGAGCCGAGCCCCGTGTCGCCCGTGAGAGAGACCGGGCGGTCCTCGCGGAGCGCGGACATCAGCAATTCGGCCTCGTGGGAGTCAGGGGCGACGCCGTCGCCCTCCAGATGGTTCGGGTACTGCACGAAGACGACTTTGGCGGGATCGACGTCCTTCAGCGCCATGCCGAGCGAGGCGATCGTGGTGATGTTCCTGAGGCTCTCGGAAAGCTGGATGTTGTCGGCGGCGGCCTTCGCGAGAGCGTAGACCTTGACCGGGTTCGCCAGGGTGTCCGCGCTCTTGATCGTGCGGATGAGCGAGGACAGGAAGACCTGCTGGTTGCTGATCCGGGCGAGGTCCGAGCCATCGCCGACGCCGTGCCTGGTGCGCAAGAAGGCGAGCGCCTGCTGTCCCTGGAGGGTGTTGTCGCCGGCCTTCACGTCCAGCCCGCTGTAGGAGTCCTTGATGTCGCCACTGACGCAGACGGGCACTCCGCCGACCGCGTTGGACATCTCGATGACGCCGTCGAACTCGATCACCCCGGCGTAGTCGATCTCGAGCCCGGTGAGCTTCTTCACGGTCAGCGCCGTGCAGGCGAGCCCTCCGTAGCTGAGGGTGGTGTTGAGCTTCTGGCGGCTCATCGTGCTGAAGCTGCCGCCGTCGGGGTTCGGGCAGGACGGGATCGGCACGTACAGGTCGCGCGGGAGGCTCACGATGGTGGCGTTCGTGTGGTCGGCCGAGACGTGCAGCAGCATCGTCACATCGTTGAGCGCCGCGCCGCGAACGTCGTAGGCCGGATTGCCGCCTCCGCTGTCGCTGCCGGTGAGGAGGACGTTGAAGGCGCCGTCGACGGCTCCGACCCGCGGCGCGATCGCCTTGCCGGCCTCGTCGACGAGCCGCACCGCCTCCTTCGCGTTCACGGTCGCGAACACGTCGAAGGCGGCGAAGCCGACAAGAGCGGCAGCGCTGACCGCGACGACGGCGACCGAGCGGAGGGCCAGCGCGCCGAGCGAGGACCGGAGGCTGCGGGGCGCGAGACGCCCGTGCCGGGCGACGGGCGCACCGTGCGAACGCTCGCTGGCGCGCGCCTGCGCGCGGGTCGGGGCCTCGTGCTTCGGGTGGGACTGCATCGCAACAGGCTAGCCGTCGATCCTGAATGTGTAACGTAAGCAGTGAAGGTATGAATTTCACGTGGAGACTCCTCCTGGCAACGCAGCGACATCACCCTGAAGTCCGGTAGACACCTCAGTACAGTTGGACGCATGGTCGTCGACGCGCAGGCGGTGCAGCAGACAGAGAGCGCGCGGCAACGCGCACTGGCCGGCCTTCGGGTGGTCGACACGGGGCCGGAGGCGCGGTTCGACCGGATCGCCCGGCTCGCGCAGCAGCTGTTCGCCGTCCCGATGGTGAGCATCACCCTCCTCGACGGCGATCGCCAGTGGCGCAAGTCGCACATCGGGCTGACGACCGAGGCCCCGCGAGAGAAGGCGTTCTGCGACGTCACCGCCCGCCAGGACGCCGCGCTGATCGTGCCGGACGCGACGGGCGACGCGCGTTTCGCGGACAACCCGTTCGTCGTCGGGGACCCGCACCTGCGCTTCTACGCGGGCGAGCCGCTGCACGCGCCGGGCGGGGAGGCCGTCGGCACCCTGTGCGTGCTCGACACCGAACCGCACACCCTCAGCCCCGAGCAGGAGCGCGTGCTGCGCGACCTCGCGGACTGGGTGCAGGACGAGCTCAACCGCGACGACGAACTCGACCGCGCGGCGATCGCCCAGAAGGGCCTGCTGCCGCGCCGCAAGCCCCGGGCCGCGGGGTTCGAGGTCGCTGCGGCGTGCGAACCGTCGCGCGGCGTCTCCGGCGACTTCTACGACTGGTACGACGTGGGCGACGACTTCTGCGTCACGGTCGGCGACGTGATGGGCAAGGGACTGGCAGCCGCGATCGTCGGCGCGTCCGTCCGCACCGCGCTGCGCAGCGCGATGGACTTCGCCGACCTGGAGGACTCCGTGGACGCCGCCTCCCGGCTGGTGGAGGAGGACCTCGACCAGCTCGCCACCTTCGTCACGCTCTTCCACGCCAAGGTGCACACGGACGGCGCGGTCGACTACGTCGACGCCGGCCACGGGCTCGCGGTGATCGTCCGTGACAGGGGGCCGCTCGAGCGGCTGCAGAGCAGCGCGCTGCCGCTCGGCCTGCCCGCGCCGGAGCCGCGCGCGCCGGACCGGGTGGTGCTCGGCCCGAACGACTCCCTGGTCTGCGTGAGCGACGGCGTCCTGGACGCGCTCGGCGGCGACCGGGCCTTCCCGGTGCTGGAGGCCATCGTGCGGGGCAATGTCACCCCCGGCGGCGCGGTCTCCCGCATCCTCAGCGCCGCGCGCGGGGGCGTGCCGATCGACGACGTGACCGCCGTGATCGTCCGCCGGAGCAGCTGGTGAACCGCGGGCTGCTCCGCCTCATCTGCGTCCTCACGGTCTTCGCGGGCCTCGACTACGTGCTGTGGCGGTGGCTGGCCTCGGTCAACTGGTCGGCGTGGTGGATCGCCGTGCCGCTGGTGATCGCCGAGACCTACAGCCTGGTCGACACGTTCTTCTTCGCGCTCACGATGTGGCGTGTGAAGGTGCGTACCGGCCCGGACGCGCCCCCGGCCGGCACCGTCGACGTCTTCATCACGACCTACGACGAGCCCGTCGACCTGGTGCTGACGACCGCGCGGGCGGCGAAGGCCATCCGCTACCCGCACAGCACCTGGATCCTGGACGACGGCGACCGCGCCGAGATGCGCGCCGCGGCCGAGCGCGAACGTCTCGGCTACGTCACCCGCACCGAGGACTGGCTGGACAAGCCGCGCCACGCGAAGGCCGGCAACCTCAACAACGCGCTGTTCCAGACCGACGGCGAGTTCCTCCTCATCCTGGACGCGGACCAGATCGCCGAGCCGCAGATCCTGGACAGCACGCTCGGCTACTTCGCCGACCCGAAGGTCGCGCTGGTGCAGACGCCCCAGTTCTTCTCGAACGTGGACGAGGCCGACCCGCTCGGCAACCAGGCGCCGCTGTTCTACGGCCCCATCCAGCAGGGCAAGGACGGCTGGAACGCCGCCTTCTTCTGCGGCTCCAACGCGGTGCTGCGCCGCGACGCCCTGATGGAGCTGGGCATCGTCGGGTACGTGCGCGACGTCGAGCAGACGGTCCGACTCTCCCTCCGCTCGGCCGACCGGATGCTCGCCAAGGCGCAGCGGTCAGCCCGCGCCGACCTCGAGACGGCGCGGCTGATCGCCGAGGTCCGCGGCCACGTGGAGGACGCGAACGCCCGCCTGCGCGCCGGTGAGAGCGTCGGCGAGGTGACGTACCGGCTGCAGCAGCAGATGGATGACGTCTCGCGCACCGTGGTCCGCAGCGACATCGCCGCAATGGAGGAGGACCTCCGGGCGATCGCCGCCCTCCCGGTGCAGGCGGACTCCGAACTGGGCGCGTTCGTCGTGGACGAAGTCGCGCTCGACCGGCTCGCCGAGCGGGACTGGTCGCCGCTCGGCGCGATCGACTCCGTGCAGCGCATCGCCGACACGCTCGCCGTCGACCGGCCCGGCCAGGCGCAGCCCGTGATGCCGATGGCGACCATCTCGGTCACCGAGGACATGGCGACGGCCATGCAGCTGCACGCGGGCGGGTGGCGCAGCGTCTACCACCACGAGATCCTTGCCTGGGGGCTGGCCCCGGAGGACCTGGGGACGATGCTCGGCCAGCGGCTGCGCTGGGCGCAGGGCACCCTGCAGGTGATGCTGAAGGACAACCCGCTGGTGAAGCGCGGGCTGAGCGCCGGTCAGCGGCTGATGTACTTCGCGACGATGTGGAGCTACCTGTCGGGGTTCGCGTCGGTCGTCTACCTGGCGGCGCCGGTCGTCTACCTGCTCACCGGGATCATGCCGGTGACCGCGTGGAGCGTCGAGTTCTTCGCGCGGTTCATCCCGTATTTCATCCTGAGCCAGCTGATGTTCCTCGTCGCGGCACGCGGGCTGAAGACCTGGCGGGGCCAGCAGTACGCCCTCGCGCTGTTCCCGTTGTGGATCCGTGCGTGCTGGACGGCGGCGGCGAACGTCTGGTTCGGGCGCAAGCTGGGCTTTGTCGTGACGCCGAAGGAGCGCAGCGGGCGTGCGCCCATCCCGTGGCGGCAGATCTGGCCCCAGCTCACGGCGATGGCCGTGCTCGTGATCGCGGCGGTCGTGGGCGTCCTGCGTGTCGTCGCCGGAACCGCGGACGGGTTCGGCACGCTGGTGAACACGGTCTGGGTGATCTACGACCTCGTCGTGCTCGCCGTCATCCCGCGCGCGGCCCTGTACCGCGGACCGGCCGCGCACGCGGCCAGGAAGGAACCCCGCCTCCGATGAACATCACCACGACCATCCGGCAGGACGGCGTCGCCGTGCTCGCCGCGAGCGGCCGGATCAATCTGGTCACCGCCCCGACCGTTCGCCGCGAGGTGCAGCGCATCGTGGACGAGGGCCACGCGCGGCTCACGCTCGACCTCAGCGAGGTGGAGTTCATCGACTCGTCCGGGCTCGGCGCGCTGGTCAGCGGCCTGAAGACCGCCCGGACCGCGGGCGGCGACCTGCGACTCGCCGCGGCGTCCGAGCAGGTCGCCGGCGTGCTCCGCCTGACCAACCTGGACCGCATCCTGCGCGTGTACCCGGCGACCGACGACGCGTACCGTGACTGAGGCGTTCCGGGAGGCGTTCCTGGCGCCGGCCGACGCCGAGGCGATCGAGCGCGTCCACGCGCTGTTCGCGGAGCTCGCGGAGCGGCGGCCCGACCTCTCGGCCGAGCGCCGCGGCGCGTTCGAGCTGGCCGTCGTGGAGGTCGTGACCAACGTCATCCAGCACGGCCGGGAGGGCACCCGCGCCCGCGTGGAACTGGAGGTCGGTCACACGCCGGACGGCATCCGCGCGGTCGTCACCGACGACGCCGAGCCGGCCGACATCGACCTGTCGTCGACGGCGATGCCCGAACCGGAGGACTTCGGCGAGTCCGGCCGGGGGCTCGCGCTCATCGCCCTGCTCGTGGACGAGTTCACGCACGAGCCCCTCCCGCACGGCAATCGCTGGACGCTCGCCTCGGGCAGCTGACCGGCTGCCGGCCGAGCCTCAGGCGCCGAGCGCGTCGCTCACGATCCGCTTGGCCTCCTCCTGCACCTCGCGGAGGTTCTCCTCGCCCGCGAAGCTCTCGGCGTAGATCTTGTAGACGTTCTCGGTGCCGCTCGGCCGGGCCGCGAACCACGCCGTCGCCGTCTCGACCTTCACGCCGCCGAGGGGGGCGTCGTTGCCGGGCGCCCGGCTCAGCTTGGCGGTGATCGACTCGCCGGCGAGCTCGGTCGCGGCGATGGCGTCGCCGTCGAGCTTGCCGAGGGCGGCCTTCTGCTCCGGGCTCGCCGGCGCGTCCACCCGCTGGTAGACCGGGTCGCCGAACCGCTCGGTCAGCTCGCGGTAGAGCTGCGAGGGCGATTTGCCGGTCACCGCGCGGATCTCGCTGGCGAGCAGGGCGAGCAGGATGCCGTCCTTGTCGGTGGTCCACGCCGAGCCGTCGAAGCGCAGGAAGCTCGCCCCCGCGCTCTCCTCTCCGCCGAAGCCGACCGAGCCGTCGATCAGGCCGGGGACGAACCACTTGAAGCCGACCGGGACCTCCCACAGGCGCCGGCCCAGCGACTCCGCCACCCGGTCGATGATGGAGGACGACACGAGCGTCTTGCCGACCGCGGCGTCCTTCCGCCAGCCGGTGCGCGTGGTGAAGAGGTAGTCGATCGCCACAGCGAGGTAGTGGTTCGGGTTCATCAGCCCGCCGTCGGGCGTGACGATGCCGTGTCGGTCGGCGTCGGCGTCGTTGCCGGTGAGGATGTCGAAGTCGCCGCTGCGCGCGACGACCGACGCCATCGCGGACGGGCTCGACGGGTCCATCCGGATCTTGCCGTCCCAGTCGAGCGTCATGAAGGCCCAGGTCGGGTCGACGTCCGGGTTCACGACGGTGAGGTCGAGGTCGTACCGGTCGGCGATGGCCTGCCAGTAGTGGACGCTCGCGCCGCCGAGCGGGTCCGCGCCGATGCGGATGCCGCTCTCCTTGATCGCCTTCACGTCGATGATGTTCTCGAGGTCCGCCACGTAGTTGCCGCGGAAGTCGTAGGTCTCGACGCCGCTCGGCTCGGCCATCCGCACGTCGCGCAGCCCGTCGGCGATGATCTCGTTCGCGCGCTTCGCGATCCAGCTCGTCGCGTCGGTGTCCGCCGGCCCGCCGTGCGGCGGGTTGTACTTGAAGCCGCCGTCGCGCGGCGGGTTGTGGCTCGGCGTGACGACGATGCCGTCGGCCTGGTCCGGGTGGCCCGCCTTGTTGTAGGCGATGATCGCGTGCGAGACGGCCGGCGTCGGCACCCAGTCGTCGAACTCGTCCACCAGCACACGCACCTCGTTGCCGACAAGTACGGCCAGGGCCGTGGTGGTGGCGAACTCGCTGAGCAGGTGGGTGTCGGCGCCGATGAACAGCGGGCCGGTGATCCCCTGGGCGGTGCGGTACTCCACGATCGCCTGCGTGGTCGCTGCGATGTGGTCCTCGTTGAACGCGGTGTCGAGCGCCGAACCGCGGTGCCCGGAGGTGCCGAACACCACGCGCTGCTCCGGGATGCTCACGTCGGGCTTCAGCTCGTAGTACGCGCGGCGCAGGGCGTCCACGTCGATGAGGTCGGAGGGCTGCGCGGGGGTGCCTGCTCGTTCGTCCATGCGACTACTCTTCCACGGCGGCGCGGAACCGGCGAGGGCCGCGGCGATGCGCCTCGCTAAGCTGAGGGCCATGTCCTCCGCGCCTGCCGACCCCACCGCCGAGCTGCCCGCGTCCGTGGACGAGGTCTACAGCTTCCTCGGGCCGTCCGGCACCTTCACGGAGGCCGCGCTCGCGCAGGTCCCCGAGGCCCGCGGCAAGAGCTGGCGGGCCGTCAACAACGTGGGGGAGGCGCTCGCCGACGTGGTCGCGGGCCGCAGCGTCGCCGCGATGATCGCGATCGAGAACTCCATCGAGGGCGGTGTCTCCGTCGCCCAGGACGCGCTCGCGACCATCCCGGGCCTGCGAATCGTGGGCGAATACCTCGTGCCCGTCAACTTCGTGCTCGTCGCCCGGCCGGGGACCACCCTGGCGGACGTGCGGACGATCAACGCGCACCCCGTCGCCTACGCGCAATGCCACCAATGGCTGGACGCGAACCTCCCCGCGCACGGGCACCTGCCCGCGTCCAGCAATGTCGCCGCCGCGGCCTCCCTGTTCGACGGGAGCACCGCAGACGCCGCCATCGCCCCGCCCGGGATCGTCGACCACCACGACGTGACCGTGCTCGCCGAGAACATCGGCGACAACCCGAACGCCGTCACCCGGTTCGTCCTGGTCAGCACGTCGCGCACCGTTCCGGCGCCGACCGGGGCCGACAAGACCAGCCTGATCGCCGAGCTGCCGGACGACCGGCCCGGCTCGCTGCTCGACCTCCTGGAGCAGTTCTCCACCCGCGGCATCAACCTGAGCCTCATCGAGTCGCGGCCCATCGGCGACGCCCTGGGACGCTACCGGTTCGTCATCGACGCGGACGGCCACATCCACGACGAGCGCGTCGCGGACGCCCTGCTCGGCCTCCGCCGGTTCAGCCCGTCGGTGATCTTCCTCGGCTCGTATCCGCGGGCGGACGGGGTGCGCGTCGACTTCGACCAGCGCTACCGCGACGAGGTGTTCACCGAGGCGCGCGAGTGGCTCGACACCCTGGTGGACGACCACGGTGCCGCTTCGGGCGACCGCGGGTAAGCTGCGCAGCAGGGAGCGCTCACATCGGATGCCACTCCCATCCGATGCGCGGGAGGTCGGGATGATCGTGGACGACGAGCAGAAGGACGCCGCGCGCGGCATCGACCCCCGTTACGACCCGCAGTTCCAGCGCGGCTACCGTCCGCAGCCGGGCGAGCGCGCCAGGACGCGCCTGCGCGCCGCGCCGGCTCCCTCGGCGGCGGCCGAGGAGAGGGCGGCGGAGAAGGCGGACGAGGAGCGGAGGCCGGTCGAAGCGGCGTCGCTGAGCATCGCACCGGTCGACCTGCCGCGGGCGACGGCGGAGCAGCCCGCGGCCGAGCCCGGCAACCGCCCGTATGCGGCCCCGGCGCCCGCTCCGACCACGAGCATCCTCGACCGGCTCGACCTCTCGCCCCGGCGCAACCCGCTGATGCTCGCGCTCTGGCTCGTGGCGGGGGGCTTCGTCGTGCTGGGCATCGTGCTCTACTCGGTCTCGGTGAGCCTCTCCTACACCGGCTCGACGCCGTCGACCGACGTCGGGTCCCTCGTCGTCTCGCAGCTCGGCTGGATGCTCGCGGGGCCGCTCATCACCGTCGGCCTGATCACCCTGGTGGCGCTGCTCTTTCTCACGGCGCTCACCGGCCGGGGCACGAAGCGCGCGCCCTCCCAGGACCTCGCCACCGCTGACCCCGGCGAAGACGACGACATCAGCTGAGGCTCGTCATTCGTCACGAATGTCGAGTATGTGCGCCGCATAAGCGACATTCGTCACGAATCTCACGCGGTAGGGGGCGCTCATCGGGGCACGCGGACCCGCAGTCCCTGCGGGTCCACGGCGATGCCGAGCCGGATGACCTCCCCGAATCCGTCGCCGTCGAGCTCGAACGGCTCTGGCGCGTCCAGCTCGACCGCCACCGCCGCGCCGCGCAGGTAACTGAGCCGGGCGCGGATGGCCTTATCGGTGAAGCGGATGATCCGCCTCCCGAGCGCGCTCCGGCGGAGCACCCGGTTCTCCCAGCTGACCTTGCGCCAGATCGCCAGCCAGCCGAACACCGTCACCGGCTGCAGGATGGCGATGTCGATCAGGCCGTCGTCCACCTCGCTGTCCGGGATGAGCTGCATGTTGCCGGGGAGGTCGCCGCAGTTCGCGAACAGGATGGTGCTGACGTGCGCCGTGCGTTCGGCGCCGCTCTCGATGCGGAACCGCACCCGGACGTCGCGCGACGCCGGCCATGAGCGGAAGGCCGACTCGACATAGGCGAGCCAGCCGAAGCGGCGCTTGAGCTCCGGGCGGGTGGTCTCGATCATCCGGGCGTCGAAGCCGATGCCGGCCATGACCAGGAAGGCGTGCTCGCTGCTGCTCCCGTCGGGCCGCTCGGCCGTGGCGACGCCGATGTCGATGCGCCGGGTGACGCCGTCGAACGCGACGGCGACCGCCTCCTCCAGGCCAGTGAACGGGACGCCGATGTTGCGGGCGAGGAGGTTGCCGGTGCCGCCGGGCAGCAGGGCCAGCGTCGCGTCCTGGTCGCGCAGCGCCTCCGCGACCGCCCGGACCGTGCCGTCGCCGCCAGCCGCGAGCACCAGCGTCGCGCCGCGTTCGAGCGCCTGGCGGGTCTGGCCCTGGCCGCCGTCCTCCGGTGTGGTCTCCAGCCAGAGCAGCTCGATGTCGCCCTCGTCGGCCGCGCGGGCCTCCACCGCCGCCCGCACCCGCCGCACATCCACGCGCACGGGGTTGTAGACGACGGCGACCGTCGTGCCGCTCGTCCCCTCCCGCTCGTCCACGGGATCACGCTACTGGACGACGATAAGCTGGGGCAGTGATCGATCCCGTCCTGCTGCGCGAGAACCCCGATGTCGTCCGACGTTCCCAGGAGGCCCGTGGCGACTCCGTGCAGCTCGTCGACGAGGCGCTGCAGGCCGACATCGAACGCCGGGCCGCCATCACCGCATTCGAAGAGCTGCGGGCCGAGCAGAACGCGTTCGGCAAGCAGGTCGCGCAGGCGCCCAAGGACCAGAAGCAGGCGCTCGTCGCCCAGGCGCAGGCGCTCGCCGGCCGGGTGAAGGAGGCGCAGCAGGCCGCGAACGCCGCTGAGGCGCACTTCGAGGCCGTCGTGCGACGCATCGGCAACCCCATTGTGGACGGCGTCCCGAGCGGCGGCGAGGACGACTACGTCGTGCTGAAGGAGGTCGGCGGCATCCCGGAGTTCGACTTCGAGCCGCGCGACCACCTGGAGCTGGGCGAGCTGCTCGGAGCGATCGACATGGCCCGCGGGGCCAAGGTCGCGGGAGCCCGGTTCTCCTTCCTGCGCGGCATCGGCGCGCGGCTCGAGATCGCGCTGATGAACATGGCGCTCGACAAGGCGCTGGGGAACGGTTTCGTCCCGATGATCACGCCCACCCTGGTGAAGCCGGAGGTGATGCAGGGCACGGGCTTCCTGGGCTCGCACGCCGACGAGGTCTACCACCTGGCGGACGACGACCTGTACCTCACCGGCACGAGCGAGGTCGCGCTCGCCGGCTACCACGCGGACGAGATCCTCGACGTCTCCGAGCCGCTGCGCTACGCCGGCTGGTCCACGTGTTACCGGCGCGAGGCCGGCTCGGCGGGCAAGGACACCCGCGGCATCATCCGCGTGCATCAGTTCAACAAGCTGGAGATGTTCGTCTACACCCTCCCCGAGAATGCGGAGGCCGAGCACGCCCGGCTGCTCGCCTGGCAGGAGGAGATGATGCAGGCCCTCGGTCTCAGCTACCGCGTCATCGACACCGCGGCCGGCGACCTCGGCTCCAGCGCCGCGCGCAAGTACGACGTGGAGGCGTGGATCCCGACGCAGGGCCGCTACCGCGAGCTCACCTCGACCTCCAACTGCACCACCTTCCAGGCGCGCCGACTGGAGATCCGCTACCGCACCGAGTCCGGCAAGACCGCGCCGGTCGCGACGCTGAACGGCACGCTCGCGACGACCCGCTGGCTGGTCGCCATCCTGGAGACCCATCAGCGCGCCGACGGCTCTGTGCTGGTGCCGGAGGCGCTGCGGCCGTATCTCGGCGGCCTCGAGGTCCTGGAGCCGATCGCACAGTGAGCACTGTGGCCGGGAGCGACCGTCTGCTGATCGCGCTCGACGTGGACGGCACCCTCATCCACGAGGACGAGTCCGTCGGCGACGCCGTGCTCGCCGCCGTCACGCGCGTCCGGGAGGCCGGGCACGAGGTGATGCTGGCGACCGGCCGGAGCTGGGAGACCGCGCGGGCGATTCACGAGAAATTCGGGCTGACCAGCAAGTTCGTGGTGTGCGCGAACGGCGCGCTGACGATGATGCGCGACGAAACCGTCGAGGGCGGTTACCGTCGCGAGTTCATCGAGACGTTCGACCCGACCGAGGTGCTGCGCACGATCCGACCGCATCTGCCGTCCGGCAGCTTCATGGTCGAGGACCCGACCGGCTTCCGCCGCTACACCGAGGGCATGACCGACTGGGAGCTGGTGAACGCGGAGCAGGTCGAGTTCGAGGAGCTCGCCGCGCATCCCGCCACCCGCGTCGTCGTGGTGTCGCCGCAGCACGACGAGGAGGAGTTCCTCGCGATCGTGGAGCGGATGGGCCTCCAGCGGGTGAGCTACTCGATCGGATGGACGGCGTGGCTCGACATCTCGCCGGACGGCGTCAGCAAGGCGACGGCGATGGAGCGGGTGCGGCACGCGCTCGACATCCCGGCCTCCCGCCTGGTGGCGGTCGGCGACGGCCGCAACGACCTCGAACTCCTGGAGTGGGCGGCCGCCGAGGGCCGCGGAGCCGCGATGGGGCAGGCGCCGGACGAGGTCAAGGCGATCGCGTCCGAAGTCACCGGCACCGTCGCCGAGGACGGCCTCGCGGCGGTACTCGACTCGCTCTGATCGCGCGCGACATTCGTCACGAAGGTCGCCTTTCGCGGCGTCTGACGCGACATTCGTCACGAATGTGGCGGCTGACCTGGGGGTTCGGTGTGCAGAGGCTTTCCAGGCGGCTGTGTCAGACTTGTGGATGGTGTGTGCTTTCTCAGGCGCCGCCGTTCCGACGTGGTCCGACGAGAGGGAGTGAATGGACGAGATGCCCACCCGCGCGCAGGCGCGCGCGCAGGAGAAGTCGGCCGGCCCGTCGCTGGCCCGGCACGGACGCCTCAAGCGGCATCATCCCTTCAAGACCGTCGCGGCCCTGCTGATCGGCGTGCTCGCCGTCGTGGGGATCAGCACCGCGGGCGTCGCGGCGTACGCGACCTACGACGTGGCCACCAGCCTGAAGCCGGCGGTCAAGCTCGTGGATGCGAAGGGCAAGGTCGTCACGCCGGGTCTCGGCGCGATGGACGGCGCCTTCAACGTCCTCCTCGCAGGCTCCGACTCCGGCGGCGGCAACAAGAGCTACGGCGACCGCGGCGAGAACCTCAACGACGTGACGATGCTGCTGCACGTGTCGGCCGACCACAAGAACGCCACGGTCGTCAGCTTCCCGCGCGACATGTACGTGCCCATCCCCTCGTGCCCGGACGGCAAGGGCGGCAGCTACGACGCGATGAGCCGCCAGAAGATCAACAACACCCTGAGCTACGGCGGCCTGGCCTGCACGGTGCTCACGGTGGAGAAGCTGACCGGGCTCGACATCCCGTACGCGGGGGTCATCCAGTTCGACGGCGTGATCGAGATGTCCAACGCGGTCGGCGGCGTGGACGTCTGCGTCGCGGGCGACATCAAGGATCCGTACACCGGCCTCGACGTGAAGGCCGGCCAGAACACCCTCCAGGGCCAGCAGGCGCTGGCGTTCCTCCGCACCCGGCACGGCGTCGGCGACGGCTCCGACCTCGGCCGGATCAGCAACCAGCAGGTGTTCCTCTCGTCGCTCGTCCGCACCATCAAGAGCGCCGACACGCTCGCCAACCCGGTGAAGGTGTACGCGCTGGCCAAGGCCGCGACCAGCAACATCTCCCTGTCGGAGAGCCTGAATAGTCCGACCACCATTGCCTCGATGGCCATGGCGCTCAAGAACGTCGACGTCTCGAAGGTCGTCTTCGTGCAGTACCCGAACCACTACGAGGGCAACGGCGTGGCTCCGACCAAGGACGCCGCGAGCACGCTGATGACGGCTCTGCAGAGCGACAAGCCGGTCACCCTGACCGGTGACACCGGCGTCGGCTCGGAGGCGGCGCCCGGCACGGCGACGCAGGCCCCGGCCGCCCCGTCCGCTCCGGCGACCGAGGCTCCGGCTGCTCCGGCCCCGACAGACACGTCGAGCGCGGCGCCGGGCGACGGCTCGTCCGTGCAGCTCCCCTCCGACGTGCACGGCCAGACGGCCGCGCAGGTCACCTGCTCGAAGCCGTTCCACGACTGAGCCGGCTCGAGTGCGCCTGGCGGGAACGAACCGCCGTGGTGCACACTTGAATCCTGCGGAGGTTCGCCCCTCCGCTCACAGTTCCATCGTGTAACTACCTCGCGCCGGCTCGTCCGGCGGACCAAGGCGGCACTTGAAGCCCGCGGTCCGCCGCGGTGAAGACAGAAGGCCAGGCATGACGCGACCAGACACGACCGACACCGGCGTCACCAGCGAACCGGAGCGCCCGACGACGCTGCTCCGGGCGGCGGGTTTCTCCTACTTCCCGGTCGCGCTGCTGGCGCGCCTCCCGTACGCCATGATGGTCGTCGGTGTGCTGACCCTGGTCGTCTCGGCACGCGGCGAGCTGTCGCTCGGCGGCCTGACCTCCGCGATGGTCGGCGTCGGCACCGCGATCTTCGGCCCGCTGATCGGCGCGGCCGCCGACCGGATCGGTCAGCGTGGCGTGGTGCTCGCCGCGGGGATCGCGAACAGCGTGGCGCTGCTGGCGATGGCGTGGGTGGTGTTCAGCCCGGCTCCCGACGCGCTCGTGCTGCTCGTCGCGTTCCTGATCGGCGCGACCGCGCCGCAGGTGTCGCCGATGTCGCGCAGCCGCCTGGTCGGCATCATCGCCAGCCGCCTCCCCGGCGACCGGCATGCCGCGGTCCTCAACGGGACGATGGCGTACGAGTCCGCAGCCGACGAGGTGGTGTTCGTCTTCGGCCCGTTCATCGTCGGCCTCCTGGCGACCACGCTGAACCCGGCAGCCCCGATCATCGGCGCCGCCGTGCTCACCGTGCTGTTCGTGACCGCGTTCGCCCTGCACCGCAGCGGCGCGGCGCGCCCGACCGAGGAGGACGGCCTCCCGGTGCGGCAGGCTCCGGCGCGCGAGTTGCTCCGTCCCGGCCTGATCGCGGTCACCGTCGGCGTGCTCGGGATGGGCCTGTTCTTCGGCTCGATGCTCACCGCGCTGACGTCGTTCCTGTCGGACTTCGGCCACCCGGAGCAGGCCGGCCTCGTCTACGGCGTGATGGGCGTCGGCTCGGCCGCGCTCGCGCTCGGGGTGGCCTGGTTCCCGCTCAGGTTCGCACTGCGCTGGCGCTGGCTGACCTTCGCCGGCATCCTGGCCGCCTCGACGGCGGCGCTGCCCTTCGCGACGACCGTTCCGGGGATGATCCTGGTGCTGCTCGTGGCGGGATTCGGCGTCGGCCCGACGCTGGTCACGCAGTACAGCTTCGGCGCAGAACGCAGCCCGGTCGGCCGCTCGGCGACGGTGATGACGATCCTCGGCTCGGCCGTGATCGTCGGCCAGTCGGCGTCCTCGGCGCTGGTCGGCGCGCTGGCGCAGAGCGCGGGTACGCACGCGGCGATGTTCGCCCCGATCGTGTCGGCGCTGATCGTGCTGGCCGCAGGCGCGGCCAACGTGTTCATCACGGGCCGCCGACCGTCGCCCACCCGCGTTCGCTAGAATCGGTCGACGCCGGTCCGCCGGCGCCGGGAGGGCTGTCCGAGCGGCCGATGGAGCCAGTCTTGAAAACTGGTGGGCAGAAATGTCTCGTGGGTTCGAATCCCACGCCCTCCGCCACACTTGATGGTCCGGAATCCCAGTAATCTACTGGGATTCCGGGCCATGATAGGTCCGCCGACCTATTGATTTGCGCACATTTTGCGCACAACTGAATGAGCGCGAACTTGCACCGATGAGCACCGATAAGGCCGCAAGGGGTGCTTCTTGCGCCATCCAGTCGCCCTCTTCGAAGAAGAATCGACCAAGCTACCCGCGCATGAAGGCCCACGAGAACGGGAGGGCAACCGCGTAGAAGCTTGCTGCCCAAAGGCTCTTGAGGATCCGATTTGCCCCGCTGAGGAGCCGCCAGCTCTCTGAATCATTGCCCACGAGATGGTAAATGCGGACGCTTGTCCAGAGGGCGACGACTAGGCCCAGCGCGATCGTCGGTGCCCAGCTCCCCACCTCAACTGATGCCGCGATCCCAATCATCGCTGACGAGGCGGCTCTCCCTTGCAGGTACGCAGCACCAACTCCGAACAACATGATTGCAAGCCCGGCAATGGCTACAACCATGCCTCGGTCGTTCAGCCAATGGTGGGCGGCCACGAGCGCGGGTTGGACCATGGGCAGGCCTGCCCACCCTGCAGCTCCAGAAAGGGTCAGAAGTGGTCCGGTCTTCAGGAACAGTCCAATGATGCTCGCCAGTGCCAGGACGGACGCGACAAAGCGATACGGGGCATCCCATCTGACGCGCAGTAGGTCGAGAAACCCAGCCAAGCCATCTCCTCACGAATTTGGCTCACTTTAGCGGCCGCCACCGACTTTTCGCCCAAGCGGGGAGAGTCGCCGGACCACGGAGTCTAGACGGGCGAAACCGATCGCTGCACCGCCGCGTCCAGCGCATCCGCCACTGCATCCAGGTCATCGTCGAAGAGATCGGCATACACGTCGAGTGTCATTGCGGCGGAGGCGTGACCCAGCATCCGCTGAACGGCCTTGACGTTTGCGCCGGCGCTGACAGCGAGACTGGCCGCCGTGTGTCGCAGATCATGAACGGTCATCGGCTCGATCGCCGCGCTCACGAGTGCGGCCTTGAACCAGGTTCGCTCTCCCCGCGTCGCCCGCTTGAGGTGCTCGCCGAAGCGCCCGGCGAAGAGCAGGTCGTTCGGTTGTTTGCCTTCGACTGCGCTTGCGAGAGCGGCGGCGAGAAAGGATGGGAAGGCCACCGAGCGTCTCTTGTGAGTCTTGGGCGTGCCGACGATGGTCTCGCTTCCCACTTCGACTGCATTCTCGGAGACGACGATGCGGCGCCGCTTCAGATCGACGTCACGTACTCGAAGCGCTGTCACCTCTCCCCATCGAAGCCCGGTGTAAGCCAGCACAAGGACCAGCGCCCCGTGCTTTCCGCTCGCCTTGGCCAGATCGTGAACCTGCTGATGACTCAGGTATCGGTGAGCTCGCGGAACCTTGCGGGGGAGCCTGGAGCCACGCGCGACGTTATTGGGAACGCGTCGGTCCCGCACCGCGACATCGAGAATGCCGGCGAGTACTCCGTACGAGCGAAGGACGGTAGTTGCGGATCGTCCCGCGGTCAGCGAAGTGATCCACGTCTGGACATCCGAATGCCGGACGTCCCCGACCGGCACGTTGCCCCAGCGAGGCTCGACCTGGAGACGCCACGCGATCTCCAGTGGACGCAGTGATGAGGGTTTGAGGTGAGTCTGGTTCGCGAGCCACTCGGTGCCGAGTGACCCAATCGTGGTCCTTGCTGCGCTCGCGTCGATGTACTCGCCGCGCGCTTTGCTCGTCTCGATGGAGGCCAGATAAAGCTCGGCGTCGCGCTTCGTCTTGAAGCCGCGCTTGGCGGCCTGCCTCCGCTCCGGAGTCCGGTATCGAACGACATAGCGCTTCCCTCTAGCGCTTTCGTATGACTCGATGCTGCCCACCAGTCCACCTCCAATGCGCGCCTACGACGCCACGCCCGATCTCTCCGAGATCCCCGCGCTCACGAGCAGTTCAGCGACGCGCGAGACCTCTCGCGTCACTATGTCGATGCGCGCTTGGACGTTGCTATTGCTGGCCATGAGGTCCGGATCGCCGGAAGCGGTTTGGACACCGAGAACGACTTGGAGACGCTCGAGCTCCCGCCGGAGCGTCCCGAGCTCGCGTAGTGAAGTCAAGATGTCGATGTCGACACGTTCGGCCGCAAGTCGCGGGCGATATGAGCTCAGCGGCGTGGCCGACAGCCAGCAATCGAACTCGGCCGGCGTCATCTGTTCGAAGTGCGCGCTGAGGTTCGGAAGGTCGAGTTCGGCGTCCGGAGTGGCCATTGGGGCGAGCAACATGCTTGGGGGGACCCCGAGCCCTCTGGCGATGTTCAAGAGCTGGCTGACGCTGAGATCGGCCTTCCTGCCGGACTCGATGTTTTCCAGAACGGCCATGGTGACGTTGTCGGCCGGAATGGCATCTGCCAGCTCGCGAGTGGTGCGGTAACCGCGTTGGCGCCGCGCCAGCTTGATCCGTGCCCCGATGCTTGGTTCCGATCGAAAGTCAGCCATTTCGACAGACTAGCGCGTCTTCTGTTGTCAAACCACTGAATTGACGCTACTGTCTATGCAACAGAGCAAGGACTCCTGGGTTGTCGAACGGAGGAATTGAGATGACGGGAGAATACATCCAGCCCGAAGATGTGGCTGAACTCACAGGCATGAGCCTCAAGGCTCTTGGCTACCTGCGTTGGCACGGCGGTGGCCCGCGCTTCTATAAGCCCACGCCGCGCACCATCCTCTACAAGCGAGCGGAGGTGTTGGAATGGCTGGAGGCGAGCGCCCAGACGAAGACCGGAGTACCGGCCTAAGCGACACTGCGCGGGCAGCGCCGGGTGTCATCCAGGACTTCGTCGATGGCTATCTTGTACCGGTCGATCCGATGGATGAACTGCACTGCGAGAGCTGCGAGTAGAACAGCTCGTTCACCCCGGCGCGCCATCCAGGCGCGACCCCCGTTCGGGGGTAGCGTGCGGCACCAAATGGAGCGGCTGATTCTTACCCCGACTGCCGAAACTCCCGACTCGCGATTCGAGTCAGGGCGCCGGTAACGCATCGTGACTGAGACTCCCGAACTTCAGAGTCGAAATCGCTTCTCCATCACCGAATCCGGGCGCGCCGCCCCGACCTCCCCGGCGACGCTCGGCTCACCTCACCCCTCACCATCGCGGGCGATTCCGTGCGCCCATTCGCGCTGACCCACAGCGCACTCTGACGAGCCGTCCCGGCTCGAACCCGGTCCTTCGAAGTAGCCACCTCCATGCAAGGAAGGTTGTGATCTCGTGGCTGGAGGAACCCAAGTCCGCACGCGGACGGATGCTCTTCTTACGGAGTTGCTCCGTGAAGTAGACACATTGCGACCGTATGTCCGCTTTCAATTGCGCGGCTGGCCGAATGAGGTCGACGCCGTTCTCCAGATCGCCCGGGAGACGGTCTGGCACCGATCCTCCACCTACGACCCCGAGCGTGGGTCGCCGCACGCGTTCGTGTTCGGGATCACCCGTCACGTCGTGCTCCGAGAGATCGAACGGAAGTATGGCCCGGTGGACGACGTCACCGTCGACGTCGAGGTCGAGTCCGAATTGGACATTGACCCGCTCGAGGCGATGATCCGCCTCTTTGACGCGCATCGGTGGATGGTGCTGGTCGCCGATTACGTCGGCCCATCCGACTGGCACGTGATGAGCGACCTGAGCCTGGCAGACGGTGACGCCGAGCGGGTGGCGGAAGCTCATCAGCTGTCCAAGCGTGGTGTCCGCACGATCCGTGAGCGGGTGTGCCAGACCGCACGAACCGTGCTCGCCGCGCTTGCGGCCGCAGACGCGGGGCTGCCGATGACAGGGTCGGTGATCGTGTCGTGCGTGCCCGAGATCGGTGGGTTCCGTGAGGTCGCAGGGATGATCGGCGACGACGCAGACACCATCGCCGCGAGATTGCACATCCACCCCGGATCGGCGCGGGCGCGGATTGCGACTGCAAAGCGTCTGCTGGTGATCGCCCGGGCCGTTTTCGAGCTGGAGATGGTGGCGTGATCGGGGTCGGTACGGCGGCCGCGCAGGTCGTCGCCCATCCAAAGTCCACTCGGAACCTGCTGATCGTCGCCGCGGTCATCGTCCTGGTCGTCCCCGTCGCTCTGGTCGCGGTGCCGGTGTCGTTGGTGCTCGCGATGGGTGCGAACGGGTTCAGCGGCGGTGGGGGAGTGTGCGGTGGATCCGCGCCGTCGGTCGAAGCGGGCCAGAACGTGGACGGCTACGGACTTGACCAGTTGAAGATAGCCGCGACGATCATCACCGTCGGCCAGCAGCTCAGCGTCCCGCCGCACGGGCAGACGCTTGCATTGATGGTCGCGATCGGGGAGTCCGGGTTGCGGAACCTGGACCACGGGGACGCGGTGGACAACACCACCATCGGGGTCTTCCAGCAGGGAGCCGGCTACGGGACCGCTGCGGAACGTATGGACCCGGCGACCGCGGCCGCCGCGTTCTACACGCGCATGCTGCACGTCCCGGACTGGCAGACCCTCGCCCCCACCCTGGTCGCGCACGCGGTCCAGATCAACGCCGACCCGAACCACTACGCCCGATTCTGGACACCAGCGGAGCAGGTGCTGGCCGCCCTGACCGGGGCGAGTGCCGGTGCGTGTCAGGTCCCCGCGGACGCCCGCGAGGCCGCCGCGGTCTTGGTTGGCGCGATCCAGGCGAAGAAGCTCAACTTCCTTGAGCCGCGCTACCAGCAGCAGGTCATCAACATGGCCGACGGGTCGGCGACGTCCGACTGCATAATCGACGCCCACGTCCTCCAACTGATTGTCGTCGCCGTCCAGACATTCCGACAGGTCGGCGTCAGCGACCTCAACCGGCGCTGCACCGGAATGAC
Source organism: Leifsonia sp. GW821-FHT13C09 (assembly GCF_058806435.1). NCBI lineage: Bacteria > Bacillati > Actinomycetota > Actinomycetes > Micrococcales > Microbacteriaceae > Leifsonia > Leifsonia sp. GW821-FHT13C09. The sequence continues at coordinate 263,116 of NZ_JBXAPS010000005.1, forward strand.
GCCAGGCGCCGGCACCGCATCCGCGCACTGGAAGGGCAAGGCAGTGGACTTCTACGCGATCAACCGGCAGTCCCTCACCGGAGCCGACACACTCTCGATCGATCTGATCCGCGCGCTGGACCCATATGCACCGCACGGGTCATCGATCGGTCAAAGCGACTGCCGATCCCGCGCCCGCGTGGCGCTCGGCGCGCTTACGAACTTCACCAACGACTTCCCCGATACCTGCAACCACCAGCACATTCAGGTGCCCTGACCATACGAATCTCCGAGATGCGCGCCACTTTTCGCTCGGAACCGGAAGTTCTAAGTGAAGGGCGCATACGAAACCGAGGTGAATTGAGATGAACAAGAAGCTGGTCGCAGTCGCGGCGCTCCTCCCATGCCTGGCCCTCGTCGGCTGCGTCCGCACAACGCCCACACGGAACCCGTCATTCACGACGGTCGCGCCGGACAAGCCGACCCCGACGCCGACATCCGCACAGGACGCGATGCCAGCCGCATCGGGCATCGTCAGCAGCGTGTGGGTCGACGTCTACCCGGGCACCACCGTCAAGGCCAAACACGGCTGCCGGTGCACCCTCCCGAACTCGCCTTCGGAGCTCTTCCCGGTAGGAACGCCGGTGCTGCTGCTGAAGGTCACAATGACCGGCAAGTGGATCCCCTCCCAGGGCAACCAAGACTTCCAGGACGTCACCGGCACCACCCTCAAGGGCACACAGTTCGACGGTCGCCCGGAACCGGCCGTCCTCGACACCGCGGACGGTCCTGTCGCCGCCAAAACCGCTGGCCTGCCGTGGTTGCCCACCGGGCTCTTCCACGGCCAGTCGACCTGGACGATCCCGAACGAGAAGAGCCGATCCTTCGCTGTCTCCTACTACGTCCCTGCCGGAGTCGACCAGCTGGAGCTGACCGTGAACATCCCGTCGGAGGGCAAGGCCAACGTCCTCACCGTCCCCCTTCCGGCCTCCGCGACCGGTGCGGCCAACGCCAGCGGAGAGTGACCGTCATGGATCTGCTGCTCAACCTGCTCGGCCTGCTTGGCCTGATCTGCATCACCCTGCTCGGCGTTACCGCCTCCGGCTACCTCGCCGCTAAGCGCATGCGCGAAGCACCAGTACCTGAACCGTCGACCGACCCCACGGAAAGGAACCAAGAATCATGAACGCACTCAACGAAGCCCTCGTCACCGTCCACTCCCGCATAATCACCGTGGCGGCCGTCCCGAACCCCAGCCCGGACTTCTCCGGCCCCGGCGTCGGAGCCCTGCAGGCGATTGCGAACGTCGTATTCGCCATCGTGCTCATCCTCGGCGTGATCGGCGGGCTGATCGCCGGCGGGTTCATCGTCGTTGGCCACGTCTCCAGCAACGGCCGTGTCCAGAAGGCCGGGATCGTCGGAGTGCTCAGCTGCGTCGCTGGGGTTGCGATCGCCGGCAGCATCGCCGGGTTGATCAACTGGGGCCAGTCGCTCCACGTGGCGTGACCATCATGATTGCCACTGCTGCGGCGGCACCGCCGGACCCCTTTACGCCGAACTACGGATGCTTCGTCGCCGACTTCGGCTGCCAAGCCTCCCAAACCGTTGCCCAGTTCATGGGCTCCACCATCAAGAACCTTGGCGACTTCATCGCCACGATGATCGCTGGCTCGTTCAACACGAACATCGATCAGGGCAGCTGGAACATCGCCCACTCGCAGTTCCTGTTCTGGATCGCCGTCACCGCGCCGGTCATCCTGATCGTCGCGCTCGTCCAGATCGGGATCGCGATGATCCTGCAGGACTGGTCCCGAATCGGCCGCACCGCTGCCGGCGCGGCCCTCGCCATCCCGTTCAGTGCGATCTGCGTGTGGGGAATGCAAAAGGCCTCCGGCATCACCGACGACATCACCCACGCGCTCACCAGCGCCGTGCAAGGTGGTGACCTGAGCCAAAGCCTGCTCCGCGTTGTCGGCCTCTTCGACGCACCGAAGGAGATCCACGGTGCCGTCATGAAGACGATGCAGTTCTCCCAGGACGGCGTCATCTGGGGCATGGCCACCCAAGGAGCAGCAGGCCCAGGCTCCGTCGGCGAATACGTCATGGCGTTGCTCATCGTCGGACTCATGATGATCGCCTCGCTGTTCCTGTTCATCGCCATGTCGATCCGCGAGTTCGGTCTCCTGGCGCTGGCGGCGATGGCTCCGGTCGGTTTGATGATGATCGGTCAGCCCAAGCTCACCGCCTGGGCGCAACGCTGGCTGAACCTCTCCGTCGGACTGCTCATCGCCAAACCCCTCGCCGCCGGCGTCGTCCTCCTGGCGGTCGAGTTGACCAAAGCCAGCCTCAGCATCGGCGTCATTCTCGTCGCGGCAGGTGCCGTCATAGCAGCCTCGTTCAGTCCGTTGTGGGCGACCAAGCTCGTCTCTTTCGCCGGCGCCGAGGTCGGCACCGCCCTCCACCACCGGTTCTCGGTTCGCGACCAGTTTTCGCGCGCCAGCACCGCCTCCGCACCCGTCCGCTCCGCGGCACGGATCGTCAAGGTTGGGAGATAACTCATGACCACCCTCACCGCCGACCAGATCATCACCGAGGAAGGCGCACCCCGCGTCCGCTTCGCCGCCCGGGAACGCCGCGGGATCTTCCTCGGCCTGACCTTCCTGCAGCTGGTCGTGATCGGCGCCGCCGTCGCGGTCCTGCTCTCCACCCTCTTCATCGACACCAATGCGATCTGGGTGATGCTCCCGATCGTCGCCGTCGTCGTGTTCTTCGCACTCGCCACCTACCGACGCGAACCGATCATCGTGATCGTCGCCCAAGCCGCCCGCTACGCGCGTCGGAGCCTGACCGGGCAGACCATCTTCCGTCGCGATGTCTGGCTCCGCGTGACCGTCGCGTCTCTCAACGTCGGTCACGCCCAGGTCGCTGCGACCACCCCGGTGGTGACCTCCAAATTCCTCCTGCCCGGTGCGCTCGGCGATGTCCAAGTCGTGCAGATCCCCGGCGCCGGTGGGTTCATCTACAACGCCCGTGGTCGCCTCGCTTCCGTCACAGTGAAGGTCGGATCCAAGGCGTGGGCGCTGCGGGACAAAGGCACCCAGGAGGCCGCCTATGACGGGTTCGTTGAATGGCTCAGTTCCCTGGAAAACCTGCCCGGCGTCCGCGAAACCACCATCAGGATCCGGGTCGACCGGGCCTCCTCGAACGAACTCCGCGACTACCTCCTGGTCCGGGAGAACGAACACGACCCCCAGGTCAGCGCGGAACTGCGCGCAGAGTACTGGGCGCTGACTCAGGCAGCGTCGAAACGGTCCATGGGGTTCACCAACTACATCACCCTCACCTTCGATACCGCCGCGCTCAACGGCGCCATCCGCGACGCGGGCAAGGGCCTCACGGGGTTGGCCGCCGTGCTCAAGGAACGCGTTGCCGGGATCGAGACGTCGATGGAGCACGCCCGGCTCGCTTCCGCCGGCTGGCTGACCTCGGACGAGCTCGACGAGCTCAACGCGCTGTCGGCCGACCCGATCGCCGCCGCGAAGCGGCGCGAGCAGGATTCCGGGGTTGTATCTGCGCCTTCGCCGGTGATGGGGATCGACGAGGGCTGGGATGCGATGCGCGTGGACGAGTCCTGGCATCAGACCTTCTGGGTTGCCGAATGGCCACGCACCGACGTCCGCACCGGATTCCTCGAACCGCTGCTCTACGCGGGCGACGCGACGCGGGTGATCACGTTGCAGGTGCGTCCGGTGGCGACGCACAAGGCGCTCGCCCAGCTGAACCGTGCCCAGTCCGACATGGAGACCGCCGCGACGATCCGCATGAAGCTGTCCTCCCGGATTCCGCTCACCCAACTCCGTGAAGAGGAGGACCTGGCCGTGCGCGAACACGACCTCGTCGACGGGTACGGCGACGTCCAGTACCGCGGATTCGTCACGATCTCCGCCGAGTCCAAGGACGCTCTCGCCAAGGCCCGCACCGACGTCGAACAGGCCTCCCACCCCGCCCGACTCGTGCTGGCATCGATGTCTGGACAGCAAGCTGCCGGGTTCGTCACCGCGGCGCTGCCGGTGCCGGTGGAAGGGGAATGACCATGAAGCAGTCAGCCGTCATCGGCCGCATCCCAGCGAACGAGAAGCCCGGCGCCAACGGACGCCGCCGCCAGTCCGCTTCCACCGACAAGAACTCCACCTGGAAGCTGCAGTCCGCGGAACTCCCGGCGTCGAAGATGCCGGCCTGGGGGTGGAAGCAACCGCACAACCTGCGTGGCCCACTGCGCGCCACCCCACCCGCTCACCGATGCTCCTCGAAGGTGCTCGGTGGCGCGTATCCGTTCCTGGCGGAGACCGGGGACATCCTCACCGGGGCGTACATCGGGGAGAACCTGCTCTCGCGTGCACCGTTCTGCTTCGACCCCTGGGACGCCTACTCCGCCGAAGCCGTCCGCTCCCACTCCGTTGCCATCCTCGGGGTGAAAGGCACTGGGAAGTCGATGCTGGCCAAGTCCTGGTCCTCCCGGCTCGCCCGGCTTGGCCGAAAGATCGCGGTTCCACACGACCCGAACGGGGAGTGGGTGCGCGTCGCTGCGTACGTTGGCGGCCGGTCAATCAGCGTCGGCCCCGGGAAAGCCGCCCGAATCAACCTGTTGGATGAAGGTCCGCGGGATGCGTCGTTCTCGGATGAGGACTGGAACCAGAACGTCCTTCAGTACCGACGCTCCACGGTCAAGACGATAATCCGCCGCCTCCGCGAAGGCGGGAACCTCGAACCGGTCGAGCACACCGCACTCGATATCGCACTCGACGCATTGCGTGGCCAGTCCACCGTCACCATCACCCACGTCTACGACCGGCTCGTCGATCCCCACCAGGACCAGCCGCTCGAGGTGGTCGAAGCCGGTCACCTGCTCGCGCACTCGCTGCGCCGCATGGTCTCCGGCGACCTCACCGGGTTCTTCGACGGACCCTCCACCGTCCGCTTCGACGCGGACGCACCGATGATGGTGGTCGACACCTCCGCCCTGAAAGGTGCATCACCTGAGGCTCAGGCGCTGGCCCGACTTGCGACCGCGAACTGGATCCGCCGGTCCAGCCTGGGCGCCAATCGGCAGGCCCGGGTGATCATCCACGAAGAGGCCGCCGTCGAACTCCTCAACGATGTCTCCGGCGGCGACGGGCTCGCCGACCGGGTTGAGGACGAGAAGGTCGCCCGCCACCTCGGCACAAGCAATTGGTACCTCCTCCATCGCGTCGCCGATCTCGACGCGCTCGGCGACCGCAACAGCGCCCTGCATTCTCGGGCGCTCGGTCTCCTGGCGGACTGCGAGACCCGTATCTCCTATGCGCAACACACAGGGGAGATCGCCCGGTCGCGGGAGATCCTGGGGTGGAACGATACCCAGGCCGACCTTGTCCGCAAGCTCCACAAAGGGGAAGGGCTGTGGCAGATCGGCCAAGAGCGCGTCGCCAAGGTCCGCAACATCTGCACCGACTACGAACTCGGGATATTCCGCACCGACGCGATGGGCGGTGAGCGAGCATGAGAAACAACGGCTCCTCCTGGACCCACCTCGCCCTCTACAGCCTCTTCGCCACCGTCGTCGCCGGAGCTCTCACGACCGGGATCGCCTCTGCCACCGTCGCCCTTACCTGCGGTGGTGGCGGACAGCCGGGCAGTGTATTCGCCGGGCTCCAACTGGCGATGGGCGGGGATCCCAGCGGGTTCGCTCTGGCGCCGGGATGTCCGGCCCCGGTCACGCTGATCCGTGTCCTCGACCTGCTTGCGGTCTTCGTGCTACTCAGTGCGGTGACAGTGGTCGTGGTGTGGTGGCTTCGCTACCGCCAGTCGGACCGGCACTTCATTCACGAGCTGCGCGGCCGCGATGGGCTCGCCAAGCCCGGGGAGGTCCGCAAGCACACCTCCGCCCGCACAGCCCTGCATCGGGCCAAGATGCTGCGGCCGTCTCTGGTCAACCCGACGCCGTCTGCCGCCGGGTGGAAGGTGGGCAGCGCACACGGGCAGGACGTCTACGTCTCTATCGAGGACTCGATCGTCGTCGAGGGCGCACCCCGCTCCGGGAAGGGCTACCGGTTCATCGTCAACGCGATCCTCGACTGGGACGGCCCCTTGATCACCACCTCCACCCGCAACGACAACCTCTCCGCCACCATGCGCGAACGCGCCCGAGTCGGCCAGGTGACGGTGTTCGACCCGCAAGAGCTCACCGGCGTCCGCTCAGCGCTGCGAATCTCACCGGTTGCCGGATGCGAGGACCCGCTCGTAGCCGACCAGCGCGGGCAGGCGATCATCGCCGGCACCGCCCTCGGAGCTTCCAAGACCAATCAGGAGTGGGCGCAAGTGTCCTCTTCGGTGCTCTCCCGGCTGTTGCACGCCGCGGCGGTCTCGGGACGTGGCACAGACGCGTTGGCGCGGTGGGGCTCCAATCCGCGGATCGCGCGTGAAGCCGTCAGCGTGCTCGCAAACCAGGGTACCCCGGGCTGGTCGGAAGACCTGGACGCGATCATCAACGGCGATGAGAAGCTCCTGGCCAACTCCTGGTTCGGTGTCTTCGGCGCGCTCCGCCCGCTGTCCATCCCCTCGATCCGGAATGCCATGACACCTGGTCCGGGGGAGCAATTCGACCTGGACGCGTTCCTCGCCGGACCCAACAGCCTCTACCTCGTCGGCACCGGAGCAGGCGCCGGATCCGTCGGCGGGTTCCTTGGTGCCATCCTCGACGACATCGTCGAGACAGCCCGACGCAAAGCGCTCGCTTCACCCGGCTCCCGCCTGGATCTCCCACTAGCGTTGATCTTGGATGAGATCGCGAACATGTTCTCCTGGCCCGCGTTGCCGCGGATCATGGCCGACGGCGGCGGCATCGGCATCTCCACCGTCGTGGTGTTGCAGGCGCTGTCGCAGGCCGAGACCGCGTGGTCACGGGCTGAAGCGGACACGATCTGGTCCGCCGCCACCGCCAAGCTGCTTCTCGGAGGGGCGTCTGACGTCGACCACCTCCGCGACATCGAATCGCTGCTGGGCTCCCGCAGGATCCGCAACACCGGGCACTCATACAACGACAGCGGGTCATCGACCAGCGTCCAGAACGAGAAGGTGCCGGTCATGACGATCGACGAGATCCGCCGCATGCCCGAAACGGTCGGCCTGCTCGCTTACCGGAACCGGCGCGGCATCCTGCTCGACCTGCGTGGTTGGACTGCACGTAACGATGCCCGTCAGATCAGCGCGGGGAAGAAGCTCACCGAGCTCGACCAGCAGGTCGTGTTCGCCGAACAGTATCAAGCCGCGCTCGATCGCCGCCGATCAGCCGGGGAGGGAAACTGATGTCCAACCGTCGCCGTTCCGCCCGGAACAACAGCTACCGCAGCCACTACCTTCGCTCTGGAGCCTGGTTCGCTCGCCGCGGCCGGTGGTTTCTCGAGGAACAGTCCCGCAATGGCACCATCCGCTGCGCCCTCTGTCTCGGCGCTGGCAGCGCCCGCAGCCTCGAACTTCACCACCTCGACTACCGCGGAGTCACCCAGACTTCCTACGGCTGGACCGCCCACGAACAGCACGAAGACCTCACAGCACTCCATCCACGCTGCCACGAGTACGTGCACCAGCTCATCGAGCGCGACCGGGCACTCTCCGGCTTCGTGCCTCGCCGCACTGCCTCCATCCAGGCCATCGCCCGACTGCAAGCGAAGATCGCCCACTACATCGAAGCCTCGCTGGAGCAGCAGTGACCGAGGACATCCCACTCGATGACCTCGTCGCTTCCCTCGCTGAGGGATGGGAAGACCAGGCACCCCGGCGGACTCCGGGGATGCTCGGCATCCGCGTCATCAACTGGCGCAACCTCGACGACGAGGACGCCTCGCAGGTCTGGACCGACCTGCGGGAATGGGTGGTCTGGTTCACTCACCGCTACAACATCGCCTCCCGCAAGATCCCGCCCTGCTGGTACCAGCACGGCGCCCTCGTCGAAGAACTCTCCGCCCTCCACACCGCATGGCTGGTCTCCTACGACAGCCTCGACGCGGGCTACGGACCCATCGGCTGGCAGGAACGCCTCGCCGTCGCCATCCCACGACTGGCGACCTGGTACAACGGCGAATGTCACAACGGCCACACCGAACTCCCACAGGCCCGGGACGCCGCCCTCCCGGCGGGGTGGGCCGACTGGATCCGCCAAAGCCACGCCGGCGCGTAAGTCGCGCTGACGCGAATTGCGCGCCTTCCGCGCGCATTTTCCGTCCCGAAACCGGAAGTTCTAATTGAGAGCGACCCGACCAGCGGGCGCCAAAGGAAAGGAATAGAACCATGAGCACACGAGTCCCGATCAGCATCGAAGGCAACCTCGTCGCCGACCCCGACTACGGCGAATCCCAGAATGGCACCAAGTTCGCCAAGTTCACCGTCGCCGTCACCGACCGCAAGCTCGAAGACGGCAAATGGGTCGACGGCGACACCCAGTACCACCGCACCACCGTCTTCGGCCACACCGCCGAGAACGTCCGCGCCAGCCTGGCCAAGGGCGACACCGTCATCGTCAACGGCAACCTCGAGTTCCGCCACTGGACCGACCAGGCCACCGGCGAACCCCGAGCTGCAACCGAAGTCGTCGCCGATAGCGTCGGACCCTCCCTCCGCTACACGACGGCGGAGGTCGCCCGTCGCGCCCCAAAAGCTGACGGCCCGGCAGCCTCGGCCACCGGGCCAGCCCAAGTCGTCGGTGGTCACGCGCACGCCGTCGCAGTGGAGTGACTACGAAGCACGTCCCACGCACACAGATGAGGATTCCATCCCTATTGGGCTGGAATCCTCATCTGCTTCTTGAACCCAGCGACGTTGCCACGGACGAACTGAACCCTGCGGTACCGTTTCCTCGTTGTGCGACAAGACGGTCTTAGTCGCGGCGAGGGAATTTTGGCTATTGCGGATGAACTTGATCGAGGGCCACTGATCGCTCAGCTTCGGGCCGCCATAGTCGCTAATGGCGCTCCAACGGAGTCGTCACGAATCGTCGGACTTTCAGGGCCGTGGGGAAGCGGCAAATCGTGGCTCGTGGAGGAGGTCCGGCCTTCGCTGAACGGAATCACGAGAGAGTTTAACCCCTGGCTCTATAGCGACGAACTCGGCCTCTACCGCGGATATGCCACGTTTTTGATTGAGCGCATCAAAGACAAGAGGGCGCGACGGAAGATCGCGCGTGCTCTGGACTATATCGGTCCATCGATGAAGGGGTTCGGCTTCGACGTCAGTGGCACTTTGAAGGAGGCTTCCGAGGCCCTGAAAGGCCTCAGTACTCCCTCTGAGATCACGAAGCAGCTTGCAGCTCATTTCGATGACCCAGGCACCCGGACCTATGTGCTCGTGGATGATCTTGATCGACTCACTCCGACAGAGCTCCTGCTCTTCTTCAAGCTTCTCCGTCTTGTTGGAAACCTTCCTAACATTGTTTATGTCCTCGTGTATGACGAAGTCGTATTGCTGCAGCTTCTCGCGCAAACCGAGATCGGCGGCGGTTCCGTGGATCGGGCGCGGCTCTACCTCGACAAAATCGTTGAAGTTCGAGTGTCGATACCCCGGATAACCCGACGGCTGTGGAAGCGCCACCTACTCGACCCGTTGATGGCGTTTGGTATTCAGACGAACGGACCGTTTGCAGAGTCAGATGTCGAGCAAGCCAACTTTGACTGGTCAGTCGAGACGGCAATGTGGGGCAGTGTCCACACGAAGCGCGTCATCGATCGCCTTGTCGAGACAGTTACGTCCCTCCCGCAGGCACTTTATGGGGAAATCAATTACCTCGACTGGTGCAGGATCTCTTACGTGCGCGTTGTCCATCCTCAGACGTGGCAGCTCATTGTTGATCATCCGTACGTCTTTGCTGCTGAGCACATCGGGTCGGGGATGCGCTTTATGCAGGGCGAAGGCAAGCAACGCGCATCTGAGTTGGCCGAGACGATCCGCAGCAGCACGTCCACAACATTCGAAGGGGAGGACTTGCTCGCATTGCTTGACGAGCTATTTCCCAGATTCGCCGCAAATCGTGCTGGCGACCGACCATCATACTCCAGCGAACCCGATCGAGCTGGGCAGCACATTGGAGACGAGCGGTATTTCTATCGATACTTTTCGCATCAGCTTCCGGAGAATCAAGTCTCCGATATGCAGGTCCGCGCGCTGTTGCGTGAATTGGGTACAGCCGGCGGAGCAAAGGCTGAGCTCGAACTGACGACTCTCTTTCGAGCCATGCCGGAGGACACGCTCGTGGCGATAGGTCGACGTCAGGCCGAGTCGATTTCACCGCGTCCGCTGTTCAACTTCCTCTCCTCCCTGGTACTACTGCCCGAACTTGAATATCGATCCGGCCACTTCGGGCTTCGAGGCTCCTCGAACCTCCTATTGCTTGCGATCGAAGCTCTGCAGCGAGCAGGCGCCGAAACATTTGCTGGGTGGGAAGTCCCGGAGTCCGGTCCTGTCGATCCTCTGCTCCTGGCAGTCCTTACACGCGAAAAGAGCCCAGCCGGGTCGGCCCCTTACGTTGCGTGGATAACGGCTCAGCGCAAGGCTCTTGCTGATCGCGCGGACGCAGAACTGCGGATGGCAAAGTCTCCAGTCGACAATGACGCTCAAGCGGCAATGTGGTTTCACTACTTGGCGTCCTTGGACCCCTCACGCGCGATGTCGCTCGCAAAGGAGGCGCTCGGTGAGGGACGGTGGCGCGCGGATGACGTTGCCTCATTAGAGCTTCGCTATCACCATCAGCCGGGCGAGCCGACGACAGTGAGATCGGTCCATCTCAGCCAGAGATATCGACTCGACCAGAGGATGATCGAGCTCTTGCTCGCAGGCGATCGAACGTCGTATCCAAGTGACTGGGATCTAAATCCGGACCTTGTACTCGACGACTTGCAACTATTCGGCCGACAGCTTGGTGCACTCGCTATTGCCAAATTGGAGCGCGGCGAGACGCCGAAAGAGGCTGAGGAAGACGACATTTAGGGCAAGGCTCGAATGTCTGACGTTCGCCGAATAATCGAGCCATGACGTCCGTCAAGTTCGCAAGCTGGGAGGACGGTCGCCGTGTGTTCTACTCGGAGTTCGAGTCGTGCATACGTAAATATCATCCGCTGTCGATCCTCACGGCGCTGGCGCAATACACATCGAGTCAACCGGAGTTCGAAGGATTCCAAAGTAGCTGGGCAACGATAGCGCCATGGAGTGTGTCCGCGATCGCGCGACAGGCAATCATGTCGTCCAACCGGAGCGGCACTCGACCGGTCGACAATCAGGGACTGCGTCGGATGTTGAATCTCTACCGGCAGATCGACGTCACGCCACCGGCAGGCTTTGACGTGCACCGATTTCTGGCCGGCGCGGCCAACGAGCAGTTCTCGTACAGCTTGTCCGCTAAAGAAGACCTGAGCCGCACCCTCGCTGTCTTGTTGGACACACCTAGGACCCGGTCCGACCAACTTGACGAGACGGAACTGGACAAGCTTGTCGGTGCACCGATACACGATCTGGCCACCTCGACATTCGTCCTCTACGGGATTGCACGCGCCACGAAGGGAGTGGTCACTCGCGATTCGGTGGTCGACCTTGCGAAGGACTATCCAGATCAGATGCCATCTGGTGAGTCAATGTTGGGGACTCTCGACCGTCTGACCGCAACGATTCAGGAGGCGCGAGAAGATGGTCTTTCGACCCTGCAGTTCAAAGGCGGATTGCAGAAGTTCGGCTACAACCCGCTGACTCGAACGCCGTTCATTCGGGTCGATGATGAGACGGTCGTTGCGCCGCAGACTCACTTCGTACTTCAGTCGTGCTCTTTGGAGGCGATTTACTATCTCGGCCAACGAGCGAAAATCCGCAATTTCGGCTCAGATCTGGGCATGAGACTAGAAGCTTACGCAGGCCGGCAGTTGCGCCATACTGGCAATTTGGAAGTCCATCCAGAGATTCCTTGGGCTGACAAGAAAAGCATCGACTGGTTTATTGTCACTCCGAAGGCAACCGTGCTCCTCGAATGCAAGTCGGCCCACTCAACACTCGCAATCCGAGCGGGCGCAGAGACCGGAGCGAATGAGGTAGCCGATAAGCTCGGGCCCGCCATCCTGCAGATCAATCGAACCGTTCAACAGCTACGAAGCAGGAACCCAAAGTTCGCTCACATACCGAAGGACCGGCCGTTCATCGGCGTGATCGCCACAGCCGAACCGATTTACGGCGCGAATGCGAATGAGGTACGCGCTCTGATGCCGAACGCCGCCGTTCCGACGATCACGATGGGCCTTCGAGAGGTCGAGAGCATTGCGACACTTGATCCAGATACGCTCGGTGATGCACTGCTAGAAGTCGCGACTGATGACTATCTGTCCAGAGTCGAGGCATTCAGCGCGCTCCAGCAGGTCCTGGGCGACTACAGGTCGAACCGCCCAAACAACCTCATCGATCAGTCCTTCCAGCGACACGTCATGCCGAAGCGTTGGCTCGAGGAGCGATTCGCGTGAGGCCCGTCACAGCTTCGGCTTCTGAGGAGGCGCGACTCGTGGTGCATTTCGCTCGACCGCGGCAAACTGAAGTTGTGTCTGCTGTATCGCCGTCGCCAAGGCCGTGGGGTGTCTCGAACGAGGAAGCAATCGAATTGTGCCGGGAGTGGATGGTCCACCTTGGCGCGACCGACACGCGTGCGGTAAGTGAATCGGCACACCATGTATGCGACCTCTACAGCTCGCATTTCCTTGGTTGGGTCGAGAACGGACGGGGCAACCTTGGTGTCGACCTCGTTGAGCGTGCCGCCGCCACCTCGGCCGGTGACGGGCGCTCCCCCCTGCTGTTCGTGCCTGGGGGTGTGTTCCCGGACGCCCGCGATCGGGCTGACGCGCTTGGAGTCGCGCTCCTGCGGTTTCGGGCGCAGGACGGCGCGCTAGATGGCGTCAACGGGCTTGGTCGACGCGCTCGGACCTTCGGACTCGCTAAGTCCTAATCCGACGTCATCGGCCGACAACCGCCCTTCCGTCTTGACGCGCCATCGTGGATGGACCTGTTTCGCTCTGGGCAGCGCGACTGAGTTCAACTCGTGCGGCAGCTCGCGACGCATCTAGGGTCTCTTCGATGGACTGCCGCTGCATCATTTCAACGAGTTGCGTTCTCGCGGAAGCTTCGGTCGGTGCAACGAGAACGATATCGTTCGTCTCCCTGCCCCGCGTAAGACCAACGTAGAGCCCTGCGGCGTCCACACCGGGTCCGACGAGCGCACGATCCGTGGTCTCGCCCTGGACCCCGTAGACAGTTGATGCGTAGCCCAGGTGCATGTGAGCGTTGGCGTATTCGTGGGTGACTCTCTTGAGATCGGTTGAGTCAGACGAGGAGGCGAGAATCACATGTCCTGTCGTGATCCGCTTGACCACCCAATGTTGACGATTCTGAATATCCGAACCGCGATCGTTTCGTCGGGTTTGAACTATGTCGCCCACGAAGATCGGCTGACCAGATTGGCCCGAGGTGGATTCAGTGGTGTCGATCTCTCCGGCGTGGATTCTCCGACTTTGGATATCCTCGCTGATTGCCAGCGCTTCAGCGTGCGTCGCGGCGACAAGCGCGATCGACTGTCGCTGCTCCTGCGCATCGAACCAGGCTGAGACCATTCCGTTTCGAGCCTCGGTTTCGCTATTTGCAAGGACGACATGCCCACTGTGCACGAGATCGTCGGCGACGCTCTCGGACGCTGCCCGACCTTGCGGATCGCGCAACCTCAACGTTAAGTCTGCCCAGACGGGATCCTTGAATCGATGGATGGCCATAAGCTCGACCTGGTCCGCCGAGTGGGCCCAGAAGAGAGCCATCGCGCCGGAGTGTCCCACAGGCAGCGCCTGACGTTCGTCTCCGACTAGTGCCACCGTCGCTTGGGTTCGCTCCAGCACCTCGACGAGGGCATTAGCTGCCTCGAGATCGAGCATTCCGGCCTCGTCCACGACGATCCGATCCCCGGGGCAGATCGCAATATTAGGACCGCGGTACACGTGCCCTGTATCTTGATCGAGTTCTCCGATCTGCAGGCACCTCCAATCGGTTCCTCCGGCCTTGTTCGTGTACCAACGCCAGCCATAGTCGTGGAGTAGTTGATGCAGCGACGAAGACGCACTCTGCGTTGCACGGCCAGCCACGGCCGACGCCTTCTTCGTCGGTGCCACGATGATCATGTTGCGGCCACGTCGACGAAGCGCTGCGCCAGCGACCTTGAGCATAGTTGTCTTGCCCGTTCCTGCAGCACCTGACACCGCGACGCTTCTCGAGGTGCCGGCTATTGTCGCGGCGCCAGCGAGTTGACCTCTGTCAAGCGAACGTTCCGGTTCTATTGCTTGTCCCACGTCCTTTACCTCCGCTGTGTTCAGCGCTGCGCCGGGGGCCGAGATTCGTTCGATCCGTTGTTGGAGGGATGCTTTCAAAGTCGCAGTCGAAGTGGCCATTCGTCGCTTGACGTGCGCAGGGATGTTCGGCTCACTAAGCAGGGTCACGGTGTAAGTGCCCGTGGCGAAGGAGACGACTCGGTCAACGATTTCAGCCAGGTGTTGCCTGTCGGCGACGACGCCGGAACTCGCGATCGCTCGAATCGCGCCGGCCAGAACGTCCATGTCGCTGAACCTGCCTCCCGTGCGAGTGGACCGGGCATCGGCGTCGACGATCGCCTTTGCCGCGAGGAGCTCGATGTCAACGTCCTCGATAGCGATCGACCGCGCCACCTTCGCGTCTCGTGGCAGCCCAAGTATCGGGTCGGCGTTCAGGAGTTCGGCCATCACAAAGGACGCCCAATCGTTCTCGTCCAGCTGCCCCGGCTTCTTCGGACGGCCAGCCGCCCATGCCCACTGATCGATCTGGGTCAGGACGGTGGCGGAAGGCTCCTCACCGGGGTGCTGTTCCCTCCACTTGTGGAGATGCGCTGCCTTGTTGGCCTCGATCTGCGCGGAGCGCTTCGACAACGGCCGCACCAGATGCTGCAGCTGCGCGATCTCCCCGTCCGAGTTCAGGGTGAAGCCCTTGGCAGCCAGCGCACCGATCCAGGCTGTGTCGGTCCTGGAGGCGAGGTCGCCTTCAGCGTTCACGACGTTCTGGAACCGGAGCGCGACGCGAGTGTCGACGTTTGACCACTTCCCGTCGAGTCCTTGGACCTTGACGTTCAGCCAGAGGTGGCGGTGTTTATGCGGGTCCAGCGAACGGGACCGTTCGTGTCGGAGCTCCACGACCTCGATGCGAGCGAGGTCCTCGCGAATCGAACCCTGCTTCCCGCGGCGGGCGTTGAGTTCGGTCTGCCACAGCTTGATGATCCGGTCCCGCAACCGGTCCTGCAGATCCTCGTACGCGGCCGCCAACTCCGGGTCCAGCATCGAGGCGATCGAGAACGACTTCGGGGCGTTGATAGTCGCATCCAGAATCAGGTCCGAGATCGGCGACTCCAGATCCCGACCCCGCCGCTCACCCGTGAGCGGGTCGACCCCGTCAACCCAATCCTTCAACTGCGACCGAGTGAGCAAGTCCTCGCGGATGGCGCCGTGCTCCACGATGTACCGTGTCATCACCGCATCCGCATACCCCGCAGCTGCCAGCGCACCATCGGCGGTCTTGGCTGTCAGCGTCGCGTCGCAGACGCCACCGAACGCGTAATGCACCGCCTGCTTGACCCCTTGGGCCGCCTGCCCGCGCTTCCAGCGCGCGACTCCACCTCTCACACTTAGAACTTCCGGTTGCGCGCGCTTTTTGGCGCGCACGGAGCGCGCCCACTCAAAGTGTTATGTCTCAGGACATAGGTGACGAATCTGCCTCAGGACATCGGTGACACTTCGGCGTTTTTTGGTGGTGACGTTTCTCCTCGATCTTTGAGGAATGAGCCGTGTCGAACCCGTTGATCCCCGTGTCCGTCTCGCGATCACCCAGTGGCCACCGGATGCTCCTCGCGGGTCGGTGACCAGGTTCTGCGCCGAGCACGGCATCTCCCGAAAGACCTTCTACGAGATCCGCAAGCGCGCCATCGAAGACGGCCCCGCCGCCGCGCTGGAACCCCGATCGAGGCGCCCTCGAGCCAGCCCCGGGAAGATCACCGATCAGATCAAACAGCAGGCCATCCAAGTGAGGGCGGCGCTGGAACAGTCCGGCCTGGACCACGGCCCGATCAGCGTCCACGACCGGATGCAGCTGCTGCGGATCACCCCGGTTCCCGCGGTGTCCTCACTGGCCCGGATCTTCCGCGACGCCGGCGTCGCCCGCCTCGAGCCGCGGAAACGACCCCGCGCCTCCTACCGCCGGTTCGTCTATCCGGCACCGAACGCCTGCTGGCAGATCGACGCCACCGAATACGTCCTCACCGAGGGACGCAAGTGCGTCATCTTCCAGCTCATCGACGACCACTCCCGCTTCGCCGTCGCCTCCCACGTCGCCTGGACCGAGAGCTCCCAAGACGCCATCACCGTCGTCGCCAAAGCGATCCGGATCCACGGTGTTCCCCAACGGCTGCTCTCGGATAACGGCATGGCCCTCAACCCGTCCCGGCGCGGGTTCGCCGGCCAACTAGTCACATATCTCGCCTCCTACGGCGTCGAGGCGATCACCGGCAAACCCTTCAAACCGACCACCCAAGGCAAGAACGAACGCTTCCACCAGACCCTGTTCCGCTACCTCGACAAGCAGCCCATCGCCGCCACCCTGGCCCAGCTGCAGGAACAGGTCGATGCGTTCGACATCATCTACAACACCCAACGACCCCACCAAGCCCTCCCCGGACGGATCACCCCGCACCAGGCCTGGCAGGCCACCCCGAAAGCCGAATCACCCAGGCCGCCCGCGCACGACTCCCGACTCGGCCGCCGTGACGACGGCATCCGCGTCAAACTCGTCGACCGCGGCGGCAGCGTCGAGTTCCACGGCATCCGCTTCGGCATCAGCCGCGACTACAGCAAGAAACGCATCGCGATCCTCGACACCGGCCCCACCATCATGTTCTTCGACCTCGACGGCACCCTCATCATCGAACAACCCTGGCCCTCACCCGGCGTCAAATACGTCAGCAACGGCCGACCCCGCGGACGTCGCCCCAACCCACGACCAGACGAAGTGTCACCGATGTCCTGAGACACCAACCGCTTCCGATGTCCTGAGACACTTCCGCTTCCGATGTCCTGAGACAAGACAGCGCGCCCACTCAAAGAGTGCCTACGTGCATTCGCCCTTTCTCTCTTGTCTTCCTTCCCTTCGTCGTTCGTCCTTCGTTGCTTCCTTGGTCTGCTTTTCTTTCCTTCTCTCCTTCCCCTTCCTGTTTCCCTTCGTCTCCGTTTCGTTCTCGTCTCGGCTTCATCTCTCGCGTTCATCTTTCGGCAGCCATCTGTCGCCCCAGCTGACATGACAGAACCCCGGCCCAATTGGGCCGGGGTTCAACTCCTGCTGATGCGTTATTGGCGATGCTCGATGATCTCGGCGATCGTATGCGCAGACTTCAACACGCGTGCCGCCGTGTCTCGGATGATGGTGGTGTCTTCTTTGGCCCATCCGGCGATGTAACCGATGCTGTAAGCGCTGGTGTCGAATCCGGAGAGGCCAGCGACGACGAAGGCGACCGATTCGGCTTCGACCTCCATTTGTCCGCGGTGCGCTCGGTACTCGTTGAGGTCGTCGATGTGGCGTAAATCGATGTGCGCGGTTTCGTGGATGAGTGTCTTGGCTGCCTGCTCGCTGGTGATGTTCTCGGCCAGGGTCACTCGGCGCAACTCGGGGTCGGTGTGTCCGTTCGCGCTGGCGAGGGGTGCGCGGTGAATGCTCCACCCGTTCGCCTCGAGGTGACCCGTCAGGGGAGCGATGACGCCGTGGTCATCGTCACCGGCCAGGCGCCGTAAGGGGTTCTCGGGGACCGGCTTGGCGCCTTCGATCGGGTCAGTCTGGGCGATGTCGAACACCGACAGGGTGGGGAAATACCGCACCACTTGTTCGTCGTTCTCGTCAACTTCCCTTTGGTCTTCGTCGGGGGTCGCCTTCTTCTCGCGGTATCCGAAGATCTTGATCGACTTCTCGCCTTTGCGCACCTGCCGGCCTCTTGTCTGCCACTGCCGGAATCCGGCAACCATGGTCGCGCACGGGTCCTGCGCCAGGATCAACAGGAGGTTGTTCAGGCTGTAGCTGTGGAAGGAGCGGGCGAACTCGAGGAACGCCCGCCACTGGCCGCTGTCAGCGAGCAGCTCGACCTGCTCCAGGATCGACGCGTGCAGTGCCTCCGCCGCTGCCTGTCGTTCCTCCGCGCTCCGGGTGATGAACTTGCCCATGATCCCTACCTTCCTCATCGTTCTTTCGCCGATTTCGGCGCTGTGCGCCGTCGTGCGGCCATCCCGGAGGGCGGGGGTTCCGACGAGCCCTATCTACGAGACGTGGGATTGCAGGTGCGGAGCACCTTCCCCAACCATCTGTGGATGTCACGCTGTCGGGTTCATCGGTCGGAGGGGTGGGCGTGCGTAAGCTCCCGATGCGAAATCGGACACGCCTACCCTCGTTTAAGCCCGTGGCAGTCGGTCACTGTCGTTCGACGAGTGGTGGAGCTCACGAGGAATCGGCGCGAAGCCGGAATCGAGTGCCACCTTATGGTGAAGCGGTCGCCTTCAGTGGTCTGCGGTGTGTAGTCGCTGCTTCGGCGTGGCTCGCGTGTTCACATAGTCGATGAACCGGGTCGCCATGAGGCAGTAGCCTTCGGGATTGGGATGGAGACCGTCTGGCAGTAGGTGCACGTCGCCCTCCCCGAAGAGTGTTCTCCCATCGAGGTAGGCAAGATGGGGGTCTGTCTCGCTTCGCACGTCGACGATGTCGGACAGTGTTGCTCGGATATCGGACAGTGTGAGCTGGCCATCCAGTGGTGCTCGGGGAATGGACGTCCCCACGACATGACCTGACGCGTCCCATTCCGAGGGCCCGGGAGTGTGTTCGTGGGCGGGACAGCAGATCGGGGATATTAAAACGATCGGAGTGTTCGGCTGTCCCTCACGGATGGTGTCCAAGAAGGCGTGAATGGCTGGTGTGAAGGTGCGCTCGCGCATACTTCCGGCGTTAATCACGTTGATTCCGACTTTCAACGTGATCACATCGGCGGCGCTGTCTCGGATCGTGCGTGCGGCAAAGCCGTCGAGCTGAGCGTTACCGGCCAGTCCCAGGCTCGTGAGATTCCAGCCCAGGTGACGTGCCGCGATGACAGGCCAGACCCCGAGCGGGGAATCAGCTTCCCGGCAGTGACTGATGGAGCTCCCGTAGTGCACCCATTTCGGGCCGGTCGGTTCGGCCAGCTCCACGGGGGCGTCTGCTTCCAGCGAGGTCAGAGTCACTCCGGCGGCGTGGGGGAGCCAGATGGTCACCGGTCGCGGGGTGTCGGTGTGCGGCAGGTCGACGCGAAGTCGGCTGTCACGTCCGGAGGCGACCGTTTGTGAGAAGGAGATGTCGACGTCGACAAGATCTCCCTCGTCGAAAACGAACTCTTGCTCGAACTCGCCAGCCGTCACTGCGAAAACCGCTGGAGCGAGCGGCATTTCGATCCACGTCGGCCGGAACCTTGACAGGCGGAACCGGAGGTCGATCCGCGTTGCAGTCGTCATCAATGCAATCCTGACGCCGGAGAGCTCACTTTGAGCCCCGCTGAGGAAGGGGTCCCGGCTGAACTCACGGTGAGTCCACTCGGGAAGCCGAGAGATGACAACACGATCGGACTCCACATGAACGTTCTCGGCGCCGCGTACCGCTGAGGCGAGAACTTGGGTGGATGTGGCCAATTTCAACTCCAATGTTTTGTGCGGGATTCCGCTGCCTCGTCGAGGAACCGTTCGCGCAGGATGTTCTTCTGGACCTTTCCGCTGGCGGTGCGGGGGAGTTCCTCCACGATTTGGAGCGTGCGTGGCACTTTGTATCGGGCGAGGCGGGTGGAGAGTTCTGCGACCATCCGCTCAGGGTCAAGCTCCGCGCCGTCTTCGAGTGTCACCACAGCGTGCGGCACTTCGCCCCAGCGTTCGTGAGGAACGCCGACGACGGCGACTCCTGTTACGCCGCCGATCTCGGAGATTGCCTGTTCGACTTCGACGGAATAGATGTTCTCGCCGCCGGAGATGATCATGTCCTTCAGGCGGTCCTCGATGGTCAGGAACCCGTCGGCGTCGAGACGCCCGATGTCGCCGGTGCGCAGCCAACCGTCGTCGGTGAACGCAGCCGCGGTCGCCTCAGGGTTGTTCCAGTACCCGCGGAACACGTTGGGGCCGCGCGCTTCGATCTCGCCGCTGACGCCGGCGGTCTGCGCGCCCCCTATGCGCAACTCGGTGAAGAAGTGTGGAAGCCCGGCGGAGCCGAGGCGGTCGCGAGCATAGCGCGGTGGGAGCATGGTGATTCCCGGTGCGGCTTCCGTCATGCCATAGCCGCCGGAGAAGGCGAGGCCGCGCTCCTCCCACGCCGCGGCGACAGTTCTGGAGATGGGTGAGCCCCCGCAGGTGAGTAGCCGCAGAGAGCTGATGTCCCGATCGAACCAATGCGGATCTTCGGCCATGAGTTGGAACGTCGTCGGGACGCCGCTGATGGTGGTGGCTCGCTGCTCCTCGATCGTCCGGAGTGCCTCAGCGGCGACGAAGCGCTCTTCCAGGAGGAGGGTCCCGCCCTTGAGGAGAATGGGAAGGCAGCCCATGCCCAAAGATGCGACGTGGAACAGCGGGGACACCATGAGTGCCCGGTCGGTGCTCACGATGTCGTAATCGGCGATGACGTTGAGCGCATTCCAGGTGAGATTGCCGTGCGTAAGCACGGCACCCTTCGGCCGCCCGGTGGTGCCGGACGTGTAGACGATGAGCGCGTCGTCCTCAAGTGTCATGGCCGGAAATTCCCGCGCCTGGGTCGGTTCGGAGATGATCTCGTCGTAGTTCTCGGCACCCGAGCCGATCGAGACCGGGTCGCCGGGCTCTTCGTCCGTGACCACGATGCGGGAGATGGTGCGCCCGTCGATTGCAGCGACCGCCAGCGGTTCGAGTGGTG
Source organism: Leifsonia sp. GW821-FHT13C09 (assembly GCF_058806435.1). Lineage (NCBI taxonomy): Bacteria > Bacillati > Actinomycetota > Actinomycetes > Micrococcales > Microbacteriaceae > Leifsonia > Leifsonia sp. GW821-FHT13C09. Next base: position 284,137 of record NZ_JBXAPS010000005.1, read on the forward strand.
AGGTGGCGATCAGCAGGTGCGGGCCGCTGTCGTCGAGCATGTACGCGAGTTCGGGTGGCGAGAGACGCGTGTTGAGCGGGACGAAGATGCCGCCCAGGAGGAGGGTGGCGAAGAGCGATTCCACGAAAGCAGGGTGGTTGTTGCCGAGGAACGCCACCCGGTCGCCGCTGTGGATACCGCGGCGGGCCAGCGCCGATGCGAGCCCGTCGATCCGGTCCGCTAGTTCGGCATGACTCATCTGCTGACCGCGGAAAACGAGAGCGGGTCGTTCGCCGCCACCGCGCGCGCGTTTGCGCACCCACGAGCCGACGCCTGCGGGAATCATCTTCGACTCCTCCTTCACATCAAATCATGCGTAGAAACGGGCCAGGAAGTCCGCGACTACCGCCGGCCGCTCGGATCCCTCGATCTCGATCGTGCAGGACACGCCGAGCTGGACTCCGCCCTTGACCTGCTCGACCGACGAGATCGTGGCGAGCAGTCGGATCCGCGAACCAACCTTCACGGGCGAGGTGAACCGCACCCGGTCGAGGCCGTAGTTGACCTTTGCCGAGACACCCTCGACGTCGAAGAGCTCGCTCCACAGAGGGATGAGCAGTGACAGGGTGAGGAAGCCGTGGGCGATCGGCGCGCCGAAAGGGCCGTCCTTTGCACGCTCCGGGTCAACGTGGATCCACTGGTGGTCGTCCGTCGCGTCCGCGAAGGTGTTAATGCGTTCCTGGCTGATCTCGATCCAGTCGGAAGGCCCCAAGGTGGTCTCGACAAGACTAGGGAGCTGGTCGAAGGTGACAACGGTCTGTTCGGTCATGATGCGATTACTCCTTGATGAGCCCGAGGAAGCGGGCGATGTTATCGCGCAGGATGCCGATCCGCGCGGTCTCGGGGATGGGAAGTTCATTGAAGTCGCCGAGCCAGCGCTCGGGGGTGAGCAGGGGGAAGTCGGACCCGAACAGCACCTTGTCGCTCAGGAATGAAGCTGCGGCTCGGACCAGCTGCGGGGGAAAGTACTTCGGGCGCCAACCGGAAAGATCTATGCGCACTCCAGGCTTGTGAGTGGCGATCGAGATGGCCTCGTCCTGCCACGGAACCGAGGGGTGGGCCAGAATCAGTCGCAATTCTGGGATGTCGGCCGCCACGTCATCCAGGAGCATCGGATTGGAATAGCGCAGGTGAAGCCCCGCGCCGCCAGGGAGACCGGCGCCGATTCCGGCCTGGCCGGTGTGAACGAGGGCCGGGATGCCGAGGTCGGCGATGGCTTGCCAGAGCGGTCGGTAGTCATCCGCGGAAGGGTCGAAACCTTGCAGCGTAGGGTGCAGCTTCACCCCGCGCGCGCCGTGGTCCTGGACGAGGCTGCGCAACTGATCGATCGCTGCCTCGCCACGTCGTGGGTCGACCGAGGCGAAGGGAATGAGCGTGTCAGCGTGATCCGCGGCCTGTTCGATGAGCGACTCGCTCGATACGGGAGGGTGCTTCAGCTGTGTGCGTGCGTCGACCGTGAAGACGACCGCACCCATGTTGCGGCTGCGGTAGTAATCAGCGACGCCCGACAGGTCGGGGCGTATTCCGTCGCTGCGGAAGTACGCCGACGCGGCGTGCGCTAACGCATCGGGCAGCGACGAATGGCCGTCGTTTCCGAGTTCGATGTGAACGTGGGCATCGATCGCGGTGAGCGACGCTACGTCCATTTCCGGCTTGTACACGGTCACCCCGCAGCGCGCTCGAACTCCGCAGGCAGCAGCGGGAACTTTTCACCGACGGACTGCAGGTTCGAGCGGACTTCATCGGCGAACTGGTCTGCGATGGAATCGGCGGTCCACCCGCCATCGCGGAAGCTTGAGAGAACGGGCTCGGGGTGCGACCAGAGCTGGAGCCGGTCTCCGCCGGCGCCGATGACCTGGCCGGAGATCCCGTCGGCCTCCTGCGAAGCAAGGAACACGACCAGGCCGGCTACGTCCTCAGCGGTGCCGAACCCGAGCTCGTGGCGGTAGAACGAGGGCATCGATTCGCCTCTGTCCTCGGCCTCGATCGCTGCAGCGAAGTAGGGGACGGTGCGGGTCATCGCAGTGGCTGCAACGGGGATGACCGCGTTGACGAGGACGCCAGCCTTGCGCATCTCGAGTGCCCACGTCCGGACCATGCCGACGATTCCCGCCTTCGCGGCCGCGTAGTTGGTTTGTCCGAAGTTGCCGCGCTGTCCCGTGGGTGAGCCGATGGTGACGATGCGCCCGGCCACGTTGTTCTCGCGGAAGTGGGCGAACGCGGCGCGCACGCAGGTGAAGGTGCCGCGCAGGTGCACGTTGATGACCTGGTCGAAGTCGTCGTCGGTCATCTTCAGCAAGGACTTGTCACGGAGGATGCCGGCGTTTGTGACGAGAATGTCCAGGCCGCCGAACTCCCGGACCGCGGTCGCCACCAGCGCTTCGGCTGTCTCGGTGCCGCCGACCGGGGCGACCACTGCGGTGGCGCGACCGCCGGTGGCCCGGATCGCTTCGACGGTCTTATCGGCGGCCTCGGCGGAAACGTCGTTGATCACAACCGCGGCCCCGGCCGAAGCGAGGGCTGTGGCGTACGCCGCGCCCAATCCGCTTCCGCTTCCGGTCACGATGGCGGTGCGCCCTTGAAGGGAGATGCTCACGGTGAAGTCCTTTCGCTTGGTCGTCGTTGACGAAGACGGTCGCCGTCGACAATGAAGAGATTAGCAGTAATACTGTCTATTTGGAACACGACTTTTGTCTGCGACGATGGATTCGATGAACCCCGCCCCGACGACATTCCTGTACCTGGTGAAGCAGGTGGAGCTGGCCGTGCGCGCCCATCTGGACGCCGTGGCCGGACGCGAAGGCATCACCGCGTTGCAGTACACATCTCTCACCGTTTTGGAACGTCATCCCGGAATGTCGGCGGCCGACCTTGCACGCTTCTCGTTCGTGCGGCCGCAAACGATGGCTCAGATGATCACCGCCTTGGAGGGTTCAGGGCTCATTCGACGGGAACGTGGTGACACGGATCGCCGCCGCTATGGGATGTACCTGACATCAGCAGGGCAGGGGGTGCTCGATCGGCTGCGCAAGCCTGTCGCGGAGCTCGAGGAGAGGACGATCAGCCAGCTCGACCTCGCCGAGCGCGAGGCTCTGTTGCATGGCTTGACCGTTGCCAGAGCCACACTGGACGCGGAGGGCGCTCCGCCTCGTGCTGCCGACCGGGACGAGGTCTGACTCCGCCGGCTCGTGAGTGTCCCTTCTTCCACGAACCGCTCAGACCGCAAGGTCGATTTCCACAGTCAGCGGCAGGTCGACGGCCGAAGTACCGACGCGTAGTTGATAGCGTCCGGCTTCGTATGCCCAGTCTTCGTCCCAGTATGCGAGCAGGCGAGTCGGCACCTCCACCTCTACCACCGCGGTCTGGCCGGCCCCGACCCGAGCCGAGGTGAACCCGACGAGCCAACGCACCGGGCGCTCCACAGCCGAGTCCGCTCGTTCGGCGTACACCTGGACGACGTGCTTGCCGTCGCGGGAGCCGCTGTTCTCGAGCGTGACGGCGACGGTCGCGGTCTCTCCGGCGTTCACGACCGGCGAGACCTGGGCCGCGCGGAGTGCGAAGTCCGTGTACCCGAGGCCGTGGCCGAACCAGTATGCCGGCGCGGTGTCATGGCGCAACCAGGCGCGATACCCGATGTGCAGGCCTTCGCTGTAGAGAAGGCGACCGTTGGTCGGCGTGACGCTGAGCACAGGGACATCATCCTCGGCTGCCGCCCACGTGGTGGGCAGACGTCCGCCGGGCTCCGCGACGCCGAGGAGGACGTCGGCGACGGCGTTGCCGAACTCCTGACCGCCGAAATAGCCGACCATGACGGCAGCGACCTCGTCACGCCAAGGCAGGAGCACCGGGGCGCCCGCGTTGACGAGCACAACGGTGCGCAGGTTCGCGGCGGCGACGGCACGCACGAGGTCGTCCTGGCGCCCGGGGAGCGAAAGTGTCGTCCTGTCGAAGCCTTCGGACTCCACCTGGCCGTTCGTCCCCACCACGACCAAGGCCACATCTGCGGTGGCCGCGACCCGGGCCGCCTCCCGGATCAGTTCGTCCTCATCGATGATGGCGGGTTCAGTGCCCACCTGCATGGCCATCGCGGCGGTGAACGCGTCGTCGCGGAGCGTTCGGGCGAGCTCGAATCTGATCTCGAGTGGCACACCCGCGCGGAGTTGCACTGGGACGGAGGCAATCGGTGGCGTAGCGAACGCGGCACCCAGGTCGTCGCCCTCTGGTACCAAAGTGGTATCGATCACGAGGTCGCCGTTGACGTGGAGCCGCCCATGGCCGACGGCGGCGAAGCCGAGACGTGTTTCGCCGCTCTCGGCGGGAGTGAGAATCGTGGTGAAGTCGATCGATGCCGTCTCGCGGATCGGAGCGTCCCCGCCGATCCAGATCAGGTTGGTGGCTCGACGGTCCTCGGCGAACAGTTCGCTGCCGTCGTGGCCGAGGAATCGCACCCTGGCCCCGGGACCGCCGGTGACCGGGTTCGTCATCTCAGCGAGCGGGAGCTCGGCGAGGCCGACTTGCGCGACCGCACCGAGACCGTAGGAGACGTCAGCCTCCGGGAGTGCCTCGCGGAGCGCGGCGAGCGGTGACACCGTGTACTCGGGGACGACCGTGGCGCTGCCTCCGCCCTGAGTCCGGATGTTGAGAGCGTTGTCGCCGAGGATGGCGACCGACCGAAGAGCCGGTCCATCCCAGGGGAGTTCGCCACGGTTTTCAAGGAGAACCATTCCCTCGACGGCGGCTTCTCGTGTGAAGGCGATGCCGTCTTCCACGAGAGCCGGTGGCTGCGCGGAGAACCCTTCCAAGGCGCCGACCCGAGCAGCGAGCCGCAGCAGGCGCAGCACCTTGTCGTCGACGATGGACTCGGCAATCTCTCCGCCGTTCACCGCATCGATGAGCGCAGGGCCCCATGCGCCCTCGGGACCGGGCATTGCGAGATCCTGGCCGGCCTTTGCGCTCTCCAGAGAACGCACAGCGGTCCAGTCGCTAATCACCACACCGCTGAAGCCCCACTCCTGTTTGAGCGGTGAAGTCAGCAGTGGGCTTTCGGTGCTGCTGATTCCGTTGACCTGGTTGTAGGCGGACATGACCAGCCAGGACTGGGATTCGGTGATGCCCTTCTCGAAGGCGCGGAGGTAGAGCTCGTGGAGAGCGCGGTCGCCCACGATGACGTCAGCGGTAAAACGGTCGGTCTCGAAGTCATTGCAGACATAGTGCTTCAGTGTGGCGCCGACGCCGTTGCCCTGCGACCCAGACACATAGGCGGCCGCGAGCTCGGAGGTCAGGACCGGGTCTTCGCTGAACGCCTCGAAGTGCCGTCCGTTCAGCGGGGTTCTGTGCAGGTTCACGGTCGGGCCAAGCACGACGTCGACCCCTTTGCGGCGCGCTTCGACGGCACCCGCTGCGCCGTATCGGTGGGCGATCGAGCGGTCCCACGCGGAGGAGAGCGTCGTGGTCGAGGGGAGATTCAGGGAGGGCTGCCGTTCGTCCCAGACTGGTCCGCGGACCCCGGATGGGCCGTCAGAAACGACGATGCTGCGCAGGCCGACGCGTTCGACGGGCCAGGTGCTCCAAAAGTCGCGTCCGGTGAGGAGGGTGACCTTCTCCTCGAGAGTGAGGTCGGCGAGAACCGAGGCGATCCGAGACTCGACGTCGAGGCGCTCAGCTGCGTCCGCCATGTTCATCTCCTTCGATTCGGCAGCGCGAGGGAGTGCGCCGTCACGAGCCAGCATAACCGATTGGCCGGCTATCAGAAAAGTGAGATTAGGCGCGGATACCGCGGAGCACGATCGCGAGAACTTGGTCGTCGCGCTCCGCTGTCATCAGGATCGAGAGGTGCATGCCGCCGACGAGCTGGATCAGATCCATCGGAATGACGTCGTCGACGATCGTCCCGGCCCGCTTGGCTCGGACAAAGAGTCGATCGAGCGCTTCGGTGACAGCGTTGCGCGAGAGCTCGGCTAGTTCAGGGTTTTTTTGGAAGGCCTCGCCGAGTTCGCTGTTGATGGCTCGCTTCGCCTCGGTGAAGGCGAGGAATGCGCGGAGCCACGTCACGAGGGCGTTCCAGGGGTCGCCCCCCGCGAGTTGGACCGAAAGTGCACTGAGTTCGGCGAGATCCTCGCGGTACACCGCCTCGAGGAGATCGATGCGCCGTGAGAAGTGCCGGTGCACGGTGGCGATTCCGAGTCCGGCGCGTTCGGCGATGAGTTCAAGTGATAGGTCGTACGGGTTGGTCCTCAAGGCCTCGCGAGTTGCATCGAAGATCCGCTGGCGATTGCGCTGCGCATCCACGCGCATGGGGCGCCCGGACGGTGAACGAGGGGCGCCGGCCATGGCTTGGCTGGTCCGCGTGGTGCTGACCTCGGTCACTCGACCTCCTCCGTCCGGGTCAGTTTAACTGCTCCGTCGCCGGCGGGGGGCGGGGTGGGCACATTATCCGATCGGCCACCTATCTGAAAACCCGATAGCTGTTTGGCGCACGGGGGACGGTTGGGCTGCTCCGCCTCGCTCAATCGCTGAGCGGTGGGATTCAAGCGGCCAGCCGGATTCCCCGCAGGACGATGTCGAGGACGGCGTCGTCCCGCTCTGCGGAGATCATGATGGAGAGAATCATGCCCCCGACGAGCTGGATCAGATCCATTGGTTCGACATCGTTCCGCACGGCTCCCACATGCTGGGCCGGAACAAACAGCCGCAGTAGGGAATCGAGCACGGTGTGCTTGGACAACTCGGCTAATTCCGGGTGTTTGTCGAACGCCTCGCCGAGTTCCGCGTTGATCGCTCGTTTCGTCTCGGTGAACGCGAGGAACGCGCGCAACCAGACGACGAGACCCTCCCACTTGTCGCCGGCGCATTCGAGGCGCTCAGAGAGAGTGGCCAGCGCGGTGAGGTCTTCGAGGTAGACCGCTTCGAGTAGTTCGATCCTGCGCGGAAAGTGGCGATGGATGGTGGCGATCCCCACACCTGCCGTTTCGGCGATGAGATCCAGCGATGCTTCATGAGGGCTCGCCTTGAGTACCTGCCGAGTAGCGTCGAAGATCCGCTCTCGGTTTCGCAATGCGTCCGCGCGCAACTGCCGCCCCGACGGCGACGTGGGCGCCGCCGTCCGGATGGCAAGGTTCGACCGGGTTGAGAGCTGGGTCATGTGCTTAGGGCACTTCTGTACTGATTTCTGGCCGGGTTCGTCGGCGGCCAGGGAATTGGGTCGCCAGCCAGCACACGCGACTTCGCCACGTCGCCGAGCCAGAAGCCGCTCGGCTTGGGGAAGCGCTGGAAGGTCTCGCGGTCGACTGCGGTCAGCCCGAACTTCGGCTTGAATCCGGCGCTCCATTCAAAGTTGTCCAGCAGCGACCAGTAGAGGTAGCCGCGGACGTCATAGCCGTCCGCCAGGCAGGCGTGGACGGTACGCAGGGCGCCGTCGATGTAGTGGATGCGCTTTTCATCGATCTCGGTGGCGATCCCGTTCTCGGTGAGCAGGATGGGCTTGCCGCCGGTCAGGCGGGTGGCGCGCTCGATCGTGCCCCGAAGTGCCTGGGGGTAGATCTCCCAGCCTGTCATCGTGGTGGTGTCGGTTTCGACCTGGTCGTTCTTCTTCTCAGGCTTCAAGCCAGGGCCGCGCTGGCCTTCCGGGCCGAAGACGATACGGGTGTAGGTCTGGATTCCCACGAACTCGTCGGCCTCGGACGCCAGCAGAAAGCGTTCGGAGACGCGGGCGTTCTCCTCCCACTCGGTGTCCCCGGGCGTGGCACCGTCCTCGTACTGCATGTCCTGGAAGGCGAGCGTCACCCCGACCAGTGCGTTGGTGTGGCGGCGGATCGCGGCGGCCCCACGGCGGTGCGCCTCGAGCAGATTCTCGGTGGCCCGGCGAGCGCTCTCGTGATCACCCTTGATGCCGGGCGGGTGGACGCCGATCACCCAACCGGTGTCGCCTGGTCCCTCAGGCTCGTTGATGGTGCATGCCCAGCCGATCAGATCGCCGAGGGCTGCGGCCGCGCGGTCGCAATAGCGTTCGAAGAGCTCGACGAAGCGCTCGCTGAGGAAGCCGCCCTGGGCGTAGAGCCAGCGTGGGATGGTGAAGTGGTTGAACGTGACGACCGGTTCGATCCCGGACTCACGGCAGGTATCGATCATGTCCCGGTAGTGGGCAAGCTCGGCCCTGGAGAAGTAACCCTCGGCGGGCTCGATCCTCGACCATTCAAGCGAGAACCGGTAGGCGTTGAGGCCGAAGTCCCGAACTAGGCCGATGTCTTCGCGGTAGCGGTGGTACGAATCCGCGGCATCACCGGAGGGTTCGTAGACGGGCGTGCCGGGCGCGCGCTCGAAATCCCACCAATCGTTATTGACGTTGCCGCCCTCGACCTGGTGGCTTGCAGTGGACGCGCCGAAGAGGAAGTTGTCGGGGAAGCGGAGGGCGCCAGCTGATGTGAACAGATCATCGTTGGTCATGCAGGGCACTTTATCTGATCACGGTTCTATCGGAAAATAGCGGAAATTCCGACGAAGTTGCTACCCTTTGCGGAAGACCTCCATGTTATCCGATCGCGTAACTATCGGAAAACGTCTAGTGTCGCCTTTCGACCGAGCAGTGTCGCTTCCGAGAGGACCACCCCAAATGACATCGTCGTCGCTTCACGAGAGAGAAGCTTTCCCCGCCCCCGCAGACTTCGTCGAGTCGTCGACGATCGAGGCTGAAGCCCGATCAGCGGGCGAACCCACGATCCCCGTCACGTCGCGGTCGGCGCTTCGGAAGCTTACGATCTCGGGGCTGTTCGCCAACGCTGCCCCTACACTGGTGTGGGGATCCGTCATGTCGGTCTTCGTTCCGTTGCAGGTCCAGCAGATCGCGGGTAACGCCGACAAGGCCGCCGGATTCGCCGTGGTCATGTCGGTCGGCGCGATCGCCGCGGCTGTCTCGCAGCCGCTGGCCGGCATGCTCTCCGACAGGACACGCTCCCGCTTCGGTCGTCGCACTCCTTGGTTCATCATCGGTGCTCTGGTCGGGGGCCTCGCACTGATCGCGATGGCCCTCTCGACCACCTTGGTCGGGCTGGCGATCGGCATCATCTTCATCCAGATCGGTTACAACTTCGCCCAGACGGCCCTGACGGCGGTGATGCCCGATCGCGTCCCAGTGAAGGTCCGCGGCGCCTTCGCCGCGATCCTCGGCCTCGGCGTGATGGCGGGGGTCCAGGCCGGACAGGTGCTCGCTGCCTCGCTCTCGCACAACATCCAGCTCGGCTACTTCCTCGTCGCTGGCATCGTCCTAGTGATCCTCATCCTGTTCGCCGTCCTCAACCCCGAGGGATCGAGCAAGAACCTGCCCAAGCCGGCTTCGTTCCGCTTCCGCCAGTTCATCCGGACGTTCTGGGTCAACCCGATCAAGCACCCAGACTTCTTCTGGGGCTTCAGCGGCCGCCTGCTGCTCTACCTGGGCTACTTCGTCGTCAATGGTTTCCAGCTCTACATCCTCCAGGACTACATCGGGCTCGAGGGCCAGGCGGTCACTCTCCTGCCCGTGCTGGGCGCGATCGGCCTCGTCGGAACCGTTATCGGCACTCTCGTCAGCGGCCCGATCTCCGATCGCATGGGCCGCCGCAAGCCCTCCGTCCTGGTGGCCGGCGTCATCCTGGCTGTTTCCATCGCCATCCCGTTCGTCTTTCCGAGCATCCCCGGCATGATCGTCTTCGCCTTCCTCGCCAACCTGGGGTTCGGTGCGTACCAGGGAGTCGACACCGCGCTGATGAGCCAGCTGCTCCCCGACTCGGACTCAGTCGGTGGTGACGTCGGCATCATGAACTCGGCCGCGGCGCTGCCGCAGATCATCGGCCCGACCATCTCCGCCAGCGTCGTCCTGATCTTCGGCGGCTACGTCGCACTGTTCCCGGTCGCGCTGATCATTACCCTCCTCGGCGCGCTCGTCGTGCTCCCGATCAAGTCGGTCAAGTAAGCAGCCACCGCGATGACCGATGGTGCGCTGAGCGGCGACATCGTCGAGACGACCACCGGTCGGCTGAGTGGCCGACCGGTCGGTCTCGCCGATGCGTTCCTCGGCATCCCGTATGGCGACAGCGTCAGCGGTGTGGCACGTTTCACGGCGCCGCAACCGCACCCCGGCTGGACCGGCGTGCGTGAGGCGGTGGCATTCGGTGAGGCTGCGCTGCAGCCGGACCTTCGCGCGCGTGCCTCGGTCGAGCAGCGCGCACTGTCCTTGCTGATGTACCCGGGCAGCGGAAACGCCCTTGAAGGGCGAGCTTCATCCGAGAATTGTTTGTTCCTCAACGTCTGGCGACCCTCGGGCAAAGAAGGCGAACCACTGCCGGTCATGGTCTGGTTGCATGGCGGAGGATTCATCTTCGGAACAGGCGCCGAGGGCTGGTTCAATGGAGACCGGCTGGCCGCTGAAGGCGCTGTCGTCGTGACCGTCAACCATCGGCTCGGACTGTTCGGCTACCTGCCTCCCGCAGACCAGTCAGCAGATGAGCACTCCCGGTCCGGCGTAGCGGGGATGCTCGACATCGTCCTGGCACTGCACTGGGTGTCCCAGAACATCGCCGCATTCGGCGGCGACCCCGGCAACGTCACCGTTTTCGGCCAATCGGGCGGCGGCGCGAAGGTGTCCGCACTGATGGGCATGCCCGCAGCCGCAGGACTGTTCCACAAAGCGGTCATCCAGAGCGGGCCGGCGCTATCCGTGCTTGCCGCGGACGGTGCGAAGCTCGCCTGGCGGGTTATCGAAGAGTCCACCGGCGCAGCCGATCCGCACGCGCTTCAAACCCTCCCCGCTGAAGCGATCCTCGCCGCGACGGAAGCGCTCATGGCGTACGGTGCTCTCGCGATCGGGCCGTACCTTCACGAGTTGGAGCTGCCGCATCACCCGTTCGCCAATGGGCCGTCGCCGCTGGCCCGCGACGTCCCAATGCTGATCGGCTACACGACCCACGACTTTGCACTCATGATGGCGGGAGACCGTTCGTACGTCGACATGCGCGAGGAGGACCTTGCCGAACGCTTCGCCGTCTTCGGCGATGATGCCCACGCCGCGCTGGCGCACTACCGTGCTCTCGAGTCGGAAGGGCCAGCGCAACTCGTATTCGCGCGCGCCATGACGGACGTAGCTATTGCAGCTCCGACGAATCAGCTTGTCGCCGCCAAGCTGGCACATCCGGCACCGGTTTGGACGTATCGGCTCGACTACAGGACCGAGGCCTACGGCGGAATCCTTGGGGCGCACCACAGCCTCGATTTGCCGCTGGTATTTGACAACGCTTGGCGTGCGCCGATTGCGGGAGGGCGCCCGGAGCGCAACCGGGTTGCGCGGTCGATGGCGCGAACGTGGGTCGCGTTCGCACGCGACGGAGATCCCCGATCCGTGCATGCGGGTGGCTGGGCAACCGCCGACAATGGAACCCGAATGGTCTTCGGCGATCGGGACGATCACGTCGAACGAGTTGAGCCACCTGTTCTCGTGAAACCGGAGCTCGCGATGTTCCGCTGACTCCTGCTAGCAATCTCGAAAGGAAATCGGTCACACAGAGCCGCGATGTCCGCAAGCGGCTCGATCAATTTCTCTTGGGCAATTCGTTCAGCTGTTTGGCCTTCGTTCAGTATGCTGGATGTGTGTCAAGCTCATCGGTGAGGTCCCCTCGTGTCGTCGTCGCGGCACCTATGACTCCTGCCGGCTACGCGAGGCTTCAGGATTCGGCAGCCGACATTCTCTGGAGACCCGACCTGATCGCTCCGATGCGATGGGATGCGGACTTCACCGGTGACCCGAACTTCCACCGAAGCGGTGCCCAGCAACGTGAGTACGAAAGCATGCTCGCGACCGCGGAGGTGCTTTACGGAATCCCGGATTCCTCCCCCGCCGTTCTTGCGCGCACCGTGGCCGCCAACCCAACACTTCGGTGGGTTCAGACCATGGCGGCCGGAGGCGGAGCACAAGTGCGGGCCGCCCGCCTCGCGAACCCGGATCTGCAACGGATCCGATTCACCACCAGTGCGGGCGTGCACGCGGTCCCCTTGTCGGAGTATGCACTTTTCGGGGCTTTGGCCGGACTGAAGAACTTCCCGCGCCTTCAGAGCGACAAGTCCGCATCGCACTGGCCCGATCGGTGGCCGATGTCGATGCTGAGCGGAGCGACCGTGCTCGTCGTAGGACTCGGCGGAATCGGCCGCACCACCGCCAGCATGTTCGCCGCTCTCGGTGCTCGCGTGATCGGTGTCAATCGAAGCGGTAGGAGTGTCCCGGATGTGGAATGGGTAGGGCGTATCGACGAACTGCCCCGGATGTTCGCCCAGGCCGACGTCGTCATTTTGAGTCTGCCGTCGACCGCCGCCGTCGAGGATCTCGTCGATGCGCGGCTCCTCAGCTCTCTGCGGCCGGGCGCGACGATCGTGAACGTCGGCCGCGGGACGGTCATCGACGAGGACGCCTTGCTGGACGCGCTCGACTCGGGACAAGTCGGATTCGCCGCCCTGGATGTCGCCAGGTCGGAGCCCCTGGCGGCCAGCTCTCGGCTCTGGTCGCATCCCCGAGTTCTCATCTCACCCCACAATGCGGCAATGTCCACCAACGAAGAGCGGCTCATCGTCGAGCTGTTCCATCGCAATCTCCAGCGCTACCTCACGGGTCAGCCGCTGATCAACCAGGTGGACACCCTAGAGTTCTACTGAACAAGACCGAGGAGCACCCATGAGCCTGACCGACGGCACCGCGGACCGAAGCCCAGCCCCGGCGGTGACCCGTGCTCTCGCGATCCTCGACCTTCTCACCCGGTCCGGGGGCCGTGCTCTCGGGCTCACCGAGATTGCGCGGGAACTCCACATCGCCAAGTCCTCCACCTCCAACCTCTGCGCTGCGCTCGAGGAAGGGGGCATGATCCTGCACGAAGACGACGGCTTCCGGCTGGGCCGACGGACTCTGGAACTCGGCGGCTCATACCTGTCGCGGTTCGATCAGGTGCGAGAGTTCTACAGGATCACCGCATCGCATCCTGTGCTGCGCCACGAATTGGTGCAGATGGCTATCCTCGACAACACCGACGTCCTCTACCTGGCCCGTCACGAAGGCGAGGCGCCATTGCGATTGAGCGCAACGATCGGCGATCGTTTCCCCGCCTCCATCACCGCTGTCGGCAACGCCCTTCTCTCACGTCTGAGCAATGAGGAGGTCCGACACCGATTCTCAGACCCGAAGACGCGGCCGGCGCTCACCGCCGACTCGGTCACCGACGTCGAAGGCTTGATCGCCAAGCTGGAGGCGACTCGCGAGCGCGGATACAGCCTGGACCAGGGGGAAGTGTTCCCCAACGTCACCGGCGTGGCGGTGGTTATGGCACCGATGGTGACCACCGGCGTCGAGGTCGCTCTCGGCGTCTCGATGGTGCGGATGTCCGCTTCGACAGATCACGTCGACCTGGTGGCGGACGCACTGGTGTCGCTGCGCGATCAGCTGAGCAACCCGATGGTTCCCTCGTTCGAGCCTGCCGCTGCGGAGCTTTCCAGCCACGCGTGAATCGCAGCCAGGTCGAGGTCGCCGAAGCCACGGTCGACGGCGCTTCGGTACTCGTCCAGCAGGAGATCCAGCTGCGGCGAGAATGCGCTTCCGCGACGTGCTTCGTCCGACGCCGCGGTCAGGTCCTTGACCATGTACTTGAGGGCGCCATCCACCGAGTAGTCGCGCGCCGCAAGTTTGGCGGCCTTCGTCTGGAGAACGCGGGAGTCGGCGTAACCGCCTCGCAGGATTTCGAAAAGCGCCTCCACGTCCAGGCCGCTGCGGGCGGCGATGACCGCGGCCTCCGACACTGCTGCCATCGTCGCTGCCACAATCAGCTGGTTGCACGCTTTGGCGACCTCGCCCGATCCGAGCGGGCCGAGCAGGCGTGGACGCCCCATCGCCTCGAGCACGGGGGCGACTCGATCGAAAGTCTCCCGTTCCCCGCCGACCATGATCGACAGCGTGCCCGCGCGGGCACCTTCGACCCCGCCGGAAACGGGTGCATCGAAGACGCTCAACCCGGGGTTTGCCACAGTGAGGTCGGCGACGAGTTCGCGTAGCGCCACCGCGGAGACGGATGAGCAGACCACCAGGGTGGACTCGGAACTGAATCCAGCAGCGAGGCCATCCTCGCCGGAGAGGATCTCCTGGAGTTGTGGCAGGTCCGGGAGCATGATGATGACCACGGCGGTCTCGATGCCCAGCCGCCTCGGCGATTGGGCTTCACGAACACCGCGGAGTTCGGGACGGTTCGAGAAGTCCCGTCGCGCCCAGGCGTGGACCTCGTAGCCCGCCGCGAGCAGGTTGGCCACCATTGGGGTTCCCATCGCGCCGAGGCCGATGAAGCCGATCTTCGTACTCGTCGCATCAGACATGACCACATCGTAGCCGTCCAGTATGCTGTACCTCGTTCAACATGTCGAAAAGCTCGATGGCAAAGGAGGCATCGCTTTGGAGCTCTCATTCAAGGGACGACGAGCGCTGGTCACGGGATCCACTCGCGGAATCGGCTGGCACATCGCCACCGCACTTCGCGAGACGGATGCCGATGTGATCGTCCACGGACGTTCGATCGAATCCACCAGCGCCGCAAGCGAGCGGTTGAAGCAGCTACCCGGCAACGGTGACGTGAGCACCGCCGTCTTCGACGTGACCGACGAGGCCGCCATTGCAGCGGAGACCGCGCGCCTTGAATCCGAAGGCCCGATCGACATCCTCGTCAACAATGCGGGCATTCAGATTCGGCAGCCGTTGCTGGAGATCTCCCGTGCCGATTGGGAGCGCGTGATCACCACCAACCTGGACGGCCCGTTCCTAGTGGGCCGGACCGTGGCCGCCCGAATGGTCTCTCGCGGCCGTGGCCGGATCATCAACATCGGATCCGTCCAAGCCGATCTCGCCCGCCCGGGAATCGGACCGTACACCGCAGCCAAAGGCGGCGTCAGAAATCTCACGCGGGCGATGGCCGCCGAATGGGCGCCCTCGGGACTCACGGTGAACGCAATCGCCCCCGGATACATCCACACCGAGATGACCCAGGCCCTCGTCGACGACCCGCAATTCAACGAATGGATCGTCGGCAGAACCCCCGCCCGGCGATGGGGAACCCCCGCCGATGTCACAGGTCCCGTCATCTGGTTGGCATCCGAACTCGCAGGATTCGTGAACGGACAGACCATCTTCGTCGACGGTGGGATGACGGTGGTCGTATGAGCGCCCGCGCAATCGTCGTCCATGCCCCGGGCGACCTCCGCGTCGACTCCGTCGAGACACCCCCGCCCGCCGACGGCGAGGTGACCGTCCGCATCCGCTACGGCGGGATCTGCGGAAGCGACCTGCACTACTGGACCCACGGTGCGGCGGGGGAGTCGATCCTCAAAGCGCCGATGATCCTCGGCCACGAAGTGTCCGGAGTCATCGAGGACCCGGGGACCACCTCGCTCAGGGCCGGAACCCCGGTGACGATCTTCCCTGGCACTCCCGGCACGCTCCCAGGGCGGTTCCCAGCGGACCGGCCGCAGCTCGCGCCGGGGACCACGTACCTCGGCAGCGCAGCCCGCTTTCCGCACACCGAAGGCGGCTTCCGCGACACCTTCACCGTGCCCGAGCGGATGATCCGCTTCGTGCCCGAGGGAGTGGACCTGCAGACTGCAGCCCTCGCCGAGCCGGCCGCTGTCGCCTGGCACGCGGTGAACCGAGCAGGAGACGTCAGGGGTAAGCGGGTACTCGTCATCGGAAGCGGTCCCATCGGATCACTGATCGTTGCGGTCGCTCGCCGAGCCGGTGCCGCGGAGATCATCGCCACCGACCTATTCGACCGCCCCCGAGAGATCGCCGAAGGCGCGGGTGCCACACAGACACTCGACGCGCGCGACTCCGAAGCGATCGCCGCCGTGGACGCCGACGTCGTGTTCGAATCCTCCGGGTCGACGGCCGGCTGGGCATCCGCGGTGAAGGGGGCCACCCGCGCCGCCATCGTCGTAATGGTCGGCCTTCTGCCCCCCGGTGACCAGCCGCTTCCGATGTCCATCGCCATCACCAAGGAATTGGATCTGCGCGGTTCGTTCCGGTTCGCCGGAGAGATGGACGATGTGCTAGCCGCAATGGCCGACGGCTCACTGCAGCTGGAGGGTATCGTCACCCATGTGTTCTCGGTCGACGAGACCGCAGAGGCGTTCGCAACGGCCAAAGATGCGTCGGCGTCCGGAAAGGTCCTGATCGCCTTCGCCAGCGAAGGAGACCCCGATGAAGTTCGGTGAAGTTCTCCAGCGACCCCGTCGCGCGGGGCTGCGTGTCAGCCCTGCCGGCGATAACGCGCTATTCCGCCAAGCTGGGCCAGTCGATGGTGTTCTCGCATCGCGCATCGTCCTGAGGGACCTTGGGGACGGAAGCGAGCGGGCCCTAGACGCTAGAGCCGCGACTTTCGCACCGGATGGTCGGGTCCTGATTCACGACGGATTCGCTTTCCGTTACCTCGACCATCCCGATGAGAGCGTGCTCGAGTGGCGTGGTGCGGTTGGGCGGATCGAGGCGCATGAAAGCGGTTTCGTCTTCGAGGCCCCTCAGTCAGCGGGAACGCCCGTCGCGGTGTACACCACCGAGTTCGTGCGATACATGGACCGGCGGGTGGAGGCAGGTCCGCAGTTGTGGTCCTTCCGTGCAGGATCGCTCAACCCGTTGCTCGGTGAGGCCGACCGGTGGCGAGTGCACGCGTCCAGTTGGGGAGTCGACCGGCATGGCCAGGTCGTCGCGATACTGAGGGACGCCAAACGCCCGACACGCCTCTCTCAGCCGGCCATCCTTTCCGAGGGTCGCGACCCTCAGATGATCGGGGAGTCCGGGTGCTGGTACGAGCACGTGCACCCGGCGCCGGACGGAAACGGCTGGCTCGCCATCCGACGCGTCGTCACGGAAACGGGCGCGTTCCACGCGCCGGTTCCTGTTCGGTTAGGCCTCGGCGCGACGGAGGTTGCTTTGGACAGCTACGGCTACTGGGCTGAGGGCGTCGTCGCCGGTCCGGATGGGTCGTATGTCTTGCTGGCGCATTCGAATGGCTACGACCAGGCGCTTCATGTCACCGCGTCGGGGGCCTCTGAGTTGTTCCCGGGGCGATCGGCGACTGAGGCGCAGTTCGCTGGAGGACGGTGGTGGGCTCTGGCCTCCGACTTCTTCACGGAACCCGACATCGCATCTTTCCCACGAGCCGGCGAGGACGATGGTCCGCGGTCGGCCCACGGACAGCCGGTCGTCGCGGAGCGACGCACGGTTCCGGCCGGTTCAGACGACCTCGATATGTGGATGCTCACGCCCCCCGGCGCGCACGCGCCCATGCCTGTCATCGTCTATCTCAACGCCTACACCCCCGCGGCATGGGCGAACCGCTGGTTCTTCCGATGGAACCCGACAGCATGGGTGGAAGAAGGCTACGCCGTCCTGATGGTGAACGTGCACCCGACCACGTCGGGAGGTGCCGGAACCGTCGAGCGCTTCTGGGGCGATTGGGATCTGGCCGCCCGGCAGGACATCGATGCGCTCTGGCGTCTCATCGATGACGACCAGCGGCTCGACGCGTCTCGGGTGTTCACGCTCGGTGGTGGATGGGGCGGCTGGCTTGCAGGCTACGTGGCCACTCATGATGACCGCTTCGCAGGTCATGCGATCCATTCCGGCGCCTGGGATCTGGTGAGCTACCTCGCCACGAACGATCAAGGGGATCGCTGGGAGGACCAGCTCGGCGACCCGATGCGGAATCGAAGCCGGCTCGATCGGCAGAGCCCGTGGTCCGGTGACGTCGTCCCCGCACGCGTGATCATCTTCGCCGGTGACGCGGACTTCCGGTCACCCATCGAGCAGTCGATTCACGCGCTGCACGACCTGTTGCGGGCGGGAAGCGACGCGACCCTGGTTGACATCGCAGGGGAATCGCACATCTTCGGGGCACTGCCGACGGAGCTGGCCTGGTACGGGATGCTCGCCCAATGGTTCCGCGGCGAGCCGGTTTCGGCTCCGCGCTCCGACGGTTGAGGCTCCGGCCGTAAAGCTGAGGGGCCACCGCCGAGATCCCCCGTCCCCAGGCGGTGGCCCCTCTTTCTACTCCCGTGTCGTGGGGGCGGCCGCGTCCGTGTTGAGGGCGAAACGGGGTGTCCTGCCGTTGACCACGTCGATCACGGCCTGCACGGCGCTGGTGCCGTTGCCCCACGACATCTCATCGGTCCAGGCGACGCTGTGCGGGGTCACAGTCACGGTATCGAGCGTCAGGAGCGGGTTGTCGTCGGCGACGGGTTCCTGCTCGAACACGTCGATTGCGGCGCCAGCGATCGAGCCGCTGATAAGCGCCTCGACTAAGGCGGCCTCGTCGACGATAGGGCCGCGGGCCATGTTGATCAGGTGGGCATGCTGCGGCATCGCCGTGAGGAAGTCCGCGTCGACCAGGTGTCGGGTGGCGGGGGTTAGCGCGGCGAGGATGATCACCGCGTCGCTGCGCCGTGCGACCTCGAGGCGGTCGAGCAACTCGACGCCCAGTTCGGCGGCACGCTCGGGCGGGCAGAACGGATCCGAGCCGACGACGGTCACGCCGAACGGACGTAGAAGGCCGACAAGATCGCTGGACACATTGCCGACCCCGAGCAGGCCGACCGTCTTGCCGGTGAGCCCGCTGCCCATCCAGCTCGTGCGCTCATCCCACCGGCCCGCGCGGGTGAGGCGATCCTTCGTGGCGACGCGGTGGAAGCTGGCGAGGAGCATGGTAAGTGCCGCGGTGGCGACAGGTCGGCGGGCGCCGTCCGGTGTGATCGTTACGAGTGTGCCGTGCTCGGAGCAGGCAGCGACATCGACAGCGTCGTAGCCGACGCCGAATCGCGCAAGCAGCTTGGGCGGTGCACTGACTCCCGCGAAGCTGTCGGCAGTGACGGCGGGATCAGCGAAGATGATTGCCGGGCGCCCGTCGATGTCTCCGGGGCGGAGCTCCTTGACCGTATCGGGAAGATACTCCCACTCGATGCCGGCATCGTCCAGCAGGCTAAGGCCGATGTCGCCCCATACGTTGCGGCCGTCGGAATCGAGGAAATCCTTCGAGACCCCCACCGGGCGCGAATACTGAGTGTTCATGGCGTGTCCTAGAAGATCGCGAGCGGGTTGACGGGCGAGCCGGTGCCGGTGGGCACGACCAGCGGGGCGACGACGAAGAGGAACTCGTACCGCCCCTCTTCGGCGCAGGCTGCCGAGAGCGCCTCGAGATCGAGGTTGTCCAGCAGTGGGATGCCGAGCGCGGTCAGGGCGAGGATGTGGATCGGCGAGTGCACGCCGGGCACGGGCGACGGTCGAGCGTCGCTGTCTCCGTCCGACCCCAGGAAGACGATCTGGGAATCGGCGATGACGTCCATCGAATCGACGTGCAGGCCGGCGCTGCTCGTGCCGGAGTCCCAGGCACCGAGGGTGTCGCGGCGTCGCTTGTGGCCCGTTCGGAGGAGGACGGCGTCGTTCGGCTGGAGGCTGACTCCGAGTTTCGCTTGAACGTCGAGAAGGTCGGCTGGCGTGATGCGGGTCGACGGGTCGAGGTACTCCACACCCCGTGCAGCCGGGACGTCCAGCAGGACCCCCCGGCCGACAAACGGGCCGAGCGTGGCCACGGAGCCGTACCCGGCCCCGCGGGTCGTCACGACCTCGGCCGCGGCGACGTCGCCGTACAGCCGGCCGTGGAAAGCGATGTGCGAGAGGGCGTCGAGGTGGCTGACCGACTTCCCGTGGTAGTCGACGGCGAGGTAGTCCTTGTAGGTCGACGGTTCTGGCGACTCCTTGTCGCCGAGGTCGACCATGTGGTGCTGTGCCGGCCGGGGGTTGTCGATTCCTGACTCCGTATTCCACGGAAGCGCTGTTTGGACGACGCGCCCGGACCGGACAAGGTGTGCGGCGGTCACTACGGAATTCGCGTTGAGTCTGTCGAACGCGCCTCGCGGTGTGGCGTTTTCCGGGCGTACCCGGAGGCGGTCGTACTGGGCCGCGAAGGCTTCTGGTGTGACGTCACTCATGGTCAGACACCCTTTCATGGACTGGTGCGTGGGGGTGAGCAACGGGGGCGCCACGTTGCGATCACAATTTAGTATCGTACAGTAGACGAGACACGGTTCAGTATGCTGAACTAGTAATCGGAAGATCCGAACGCTGATCAATGGAGTTCATGCACATGACAACATCCGCGACGCGACTGTCCCCGGACAGCGTTTCGATCCACCATGTCGCTCTCTATGTGTCCGATCTGGAGGCCACGCGCGCGTTCTACGCGGGCGTCCTCGGCATGGAGGAGATCGCCCGGCCCGCGGACTTCACGTTCCCGGGTGCGTACTTCCGACTCGGAAGCGTTGAAATCCACGTCGTCGTCGAAACAGAGCCAGGCCGGACCGAGGTCCTGCGGCCGCCGTACTCGGCGGAAGAGGTGCGCACCGGCTACACGGTCCACTTCGCGCTGAAGGTCGATTCGCTTGACCCGGTCCGCCGGATTCTCGCGGAGAACGAGCTTGCTCCTGTGGGCGGTCCGCGTATCCGCGCCGATGGGGTCGAGCAGATCTACATCGCCGACCCTGACGGATACGTCATCGAGTTCATCTGCTGGCTCGACGCGGAGACGGCCGACCGTCGCCGCGCCGAACTCGCAGCCGATGGTACGGGCGTTCCTGTCGCGCCCGGACACTGAAACACCTTCACCCAGAATCAGTCCGAATCGGACCCTTGAAGAAGGAAAGACAAAATGCTATCCCACAGCCCCATGAAGCAGCGCCGCTTCGGGCGCTACCGCCGCCTGGCGGTCGCGCTGGTCGCGGCGTCCTCACTCGTAGCCCTCACCGCCTGCGGCCAGGGGGGCCACACCGCTGCAACCGGTTCACAGACAATCGTCTACGCTCTGCAGGCGCTGCCTGATAACCTCCAGCCGGAAAACTTGCAGGGTGGTCTCGGTATCAAACCGATCATCACGACCGAGGGATCCCTTCTTTTTCAGTACGACAACAACAGCTGCACCGCGGCCCCGAATCCCTACAAGGTCAAGGGCGTGCTCGCCAAGTCGTACAAGGTGAGTTCCGACCGTAAGACAATTACGGTCATACTTCGCGACGGCAAGAGCGAAGCCGGCAACCCCCTCACCTCCGAGGACGTCAAATGGAGTGTGCAGCGCGGCCTCGCCGTCAACCCGATCGTGAAGTACCTAGGCCTCAACGCCATGCATCTGGATAAGGCGAACCCGATCACGACCGTCGACACCCACACCTTCACAATCAACCTGACAGCCCCCTCCACGCTCGACCTGGTGATGTGGACGGTCCCAACCTTCCTCATCCTCGACAGCACCGAATTGAAGAAGCACGCAACGTCCAGCGACCCGTGGGCCGGCCAGTGGCTGCAGAGCCACACGGCAAGCTTCGGACCCTACGGGCTTCAAACTATCGATCAGGGCAACCAGATCACGCTCACCCGGAACAAGGGGTGGACGGGTGATTTCGGGGGCGTCGGGAAGGTCGTCTTCAAGCAGGTCGCCGGTGCTGCCCAGCAGGCTCAGCTCGTAGCACAGGGAAGCGTCAACTATGCAGCCAACCTCTCCTGGTCGCAGTACAAGAGCCTGGCGAGCAACCCGAAGGTCAAAGTCTGGGACTGCGCATCACTCAGCCGTGAGGTCATCGCCCTCCAGCAATCGGACCCGAACTTCGCGGATCCGAAAGTCCGTCAGGCAATCAGTCTCGCGCTCAATCGCGACGATCTGATCAAGGGCGCCCGTTCCGGCTATGGCACGTCGGCGCTGACCGGATTCCTTCCCGGGCTGCTGCCGAAGGGCGTTGAGACGAACAAGTTCAGCGAGGACCAGAGCAAGGCCAAGACCCTCCTCCAGGAGGCCGGCAAGTCGAACCTGACCTTCACACTCGGCTACTACGGTGACAACTCCCTGCCCATCTTGATCCAGAGCCAGCTGCAGAAGATCGGCGTGACAGTCCAGCTGAAGGCCTACGCCAGCGGCAACGACTTCAATCAGTCTCAGCGTCAGGGCACCTATCAGGCGCTCACGTACTCTAACCAAGGCGTGGTACCCGAGCTGGTATTTGAGGCTGGACTGGTGGCCCCGGGATCTCCAGCGAATGGCTTCAACTACAACAACCCGGAGTACAACACGCTGCTGAGCCAGCTGGGAGCCCAGACCCCCGGTAGCGATCAGTACAACTCGTACGCCAAGCAGCTCACTAACCTGTTTGTTCAGGATGTGCCGAACGTCACCCTCATCAATCTGCCGAATATCTTCGTGATGTCCAGCAGTATCAAGGGTGCGGAGAAGGGCTTCGGCACCATCACCACCGCACCCAACCCGGCCTACTTCGACAGCGTCAAGTAGCAGAAACAACCACCTCAACGAGGAGGAGGACCATGGTCGACGCCACCATGACCGGTGCCACCCAGCTGGCCAAAACGAAGCCCAGCTGGCGTCGGTACCGTGACTATGCAGGAATAGTCGGTGGAGCGTTGCCCATCGTCCTCCTCCTCTTGGCGGCATTCTTCCTGCCGCTGCCCTACTCACCAACCACCCCGGACCCGTCCGCCGTGGACCTCGCGCCGAGTGCACAGCACTGGTTCGGGACCGACGGAAGCGGCTTCGACGTCTTCTCCCGAACGATCGCGTCCGCGCGGATCGACATCCCGCTGGCACTCGGCGGTTCGCTCCTGGCGCTGATCATCGGCGTTCCGCTCGGTCTCCTCGCCTCGTCCGACCGGTGGTACGCCCACCTGATCATGCGGGTAGTCGACGTGCTGCAATCGCTCCCGCTCCTGATCATCTCGATCGCTCTCGTCAGCCTCGCCGGCAACACGATCGGCAACGTGGTCTTCGCAATCCTGCTGGTCGGCACGCCCGGATTCATCCGGCTGATCCGGAGTGGTGCGCTCGTCGTCCGCAAGAGCAGGTTCGTCGACGCCGCAATCGCGATGGGGTGCACGCCCTTCCGCGTGTTGCGGGTGCATGTCCTGCCAAATGTCTTCAGCCTGGCGCTGGTTCAATTCACGCTCGCGGCCAGCACCGCCATCATCGTCATCGCGGGCCTGAACTTCCTGGGTGTCGGCGTCGCCCCGCCTACACCGACGTGGGGTGTCATGATCCGCGCCGGCGCCGACGTGATCGGCCAAGGCTACTGGTGGGTCGCCTTCTTCCCGTCCCTCGCGGTCGTCATCGTCGTCGTCTCCCTCAACGGGATGAGCCGCGCACTCGATGATCTGGTGGCCCGCCGATGAACAACGTCCTGATCGTCGAACACCTCGACGTCGAATACTCGTCCAAGCGCGGCAGCGCTCAGGTCCTCCACGACATCAACATGGCGGTCGCCGCCGGACAAGTGGTCGGTCTGGTCGGTGAAAGCGGGTCGGGCAAATCCGCACTCGTGCACGTCATCGCCAACTTGCCGCGCGGTGTACAGACCACCTCCACGGGCCGCGTAGAGCTGCTCGGCACCGATATGCTCCACAGCAGCCGACGTCAGCTCCGGCCGATGCGTGCGACCAGAGTCGGCTTCGTGGGCCAAAATCCGTTCGGCCTGCTCCACCCCACACTGCCGATCGTCCGTCAGTTCCACGACCTGCTCAAGGCGCACGGCCAGACGAACTCTTTCAAAGACTCCCGCGAGCAGGCGCTCAAAGCGCTCGAAGCCGTCGGAATCCGAGAACCCGCCGGCGTCCTCGCTGGGTACGCCGGTCAGCTCAGTGGCGGCATGGCGCAGCGCGTCGTGATCGCCATGGCGACCATCATGGAGCCCGAGGTCCTCATCTGCGATGAGCCAACTACTGCCCTCGACCCGACGGTGCAGGTGCAAATCCTCGATCTCATCGCCGACCTGAATCGCCGTCGCGGCACGACAGTGCTCATCGTCACCCACGACCTCGGCGTCGTCGCCAACTACTGCGACCGTGCGTTCGTCCTGCGTCACGGTGTGCTCGTGGAGGAAGGCTACGTGGAGACGATCTTCAACGCGCCCGAGCATCCTTATACGCGCAAGCTCTTCGAAGCCGAGCCGGAAGGTTCCCGCTGATGACCGACACCCCGACTCCCGCCGTGGAGGTCCGCGATCTCGTCAAGACGTTCAAACGTCGTGACGGCAAGACGCTCACGGCCGTCGATCACGTCTCGTTCTCAATCGCTCCTGGCGAGACGCTCGCGCTCATCGGCGAGAGCGGGAGCGGCAAGTCGACGACCGGCCGACTCATTCTCGGCCTCGAGAAGCCTGACTCCGGCGAGGTGTTCTTCAAAGGCGACTCTCTGGCGACGAAGTCGGCCGCCGAAGTCCGCAAGCTCCGCGCAGAGCTCACTGTCGTGTTCCAGGAACCGTTCGAGTCGCTGAATCCCCGGCTCCGTATCCACGATATCGTCGCCGAGCCCCTTGTCGTTCAGGGCGTCGAGCGCGACGAGCGGAATGAGAAGGCTCGCCAGGCGCTTCATCGCGTCGGGCTCTCGCCCGAACTGTCGCGTCGATACCCGTCGGAGCTCAGCGGCGGCCAGCAGCAGCGCGTCGGCATCGCCCGAGCGATCGTCGCCGAACCCAGGGCGATCGTGCTCGACGAGCCGACCGCGTCACTCGATCGCACCATCCGCGCGAACGTCGCGGCCGTGCTCGACGAACTCCAGCAGGAGCTCGATCTGGCGTACCTCTTGATCACTCACGACATCGGCACTGTCCGGCGCGTGAGCGATCGGTCCGCCGTCATGCTGAACGGCGGGATCGTCGAGATCGGCCCAACAGAGAAGATCATGACCGATCCCGACCACGAATACACGCGACGACTGATTTCCGCAGAGCTGCCATTGGTCGTCCCAGAGACACGCAAGGGGCACGTCCCTTTCGAACGAGGTGATGCTCTGTGAGCTCCCGTTGGCGCTATTTCCTGACCAGGCTGGGATGGATGGTGGTCTCCCTGTGGGCGATCGCCAGCCTGACCTTCCTCTTGGTGGCGGTGATCCCTTCAAACCCCGCTGTCGCGATCGCAGGGCCCTACGCGTCGCCGGCCCAGATCGCCGCGGTCGAGGACAAGCTCGGGCTGAACCAGCCGCTCATCGTGAGGTATTTCGAGTTCCTCGGTCAGTTGCTGCAGGGCAACCTCGGAAAGTCGATCTACGACGGGTCGTCCATCAACGCTCACATTGCCCGGCTGATCCCGTCGACGTTCGAGCTGATCCTCGCTGCTCTGATCATCGCGATCCCCCTCGGGCTCATTCTGGGCGCAGTAAGCGCGTACTGGGCGGGAAGAATTGCTGACCGCGTGTCCTCGACCGTGGTCGGCATCATGCAGTCGATCCCGGACTTCGTCTTGGCTGTCGTGCTGATCTACGTGTTCTCGGTCGTCCTCGGGGTCGCCCCAGGCCCGGAGGGACAGCTGAGCATCGCCAATACGCCCCCACCGCGCGTGACCGGGATGGTCGTCGTCGATTCGATGATCAGCGGCAACCCGGATCTGATCGCCGACGCATTCGCACACCTCGCTCTTCCGGCATTCACCCTCGGCATCGTCATCGCAGCCGTCTTCGCACGGGTGAGCCGGTCGTCGCTTCGCGAGTCGCTCGACTCGGACCAGACAAAGTTCGCCCGAGCGGGCGGCCTGTCCGAGTTGAAGGTGGTCCAGTACGCCTTCATGACCGCGCGAACCCCCGTCCTTACGTATGGGGCGATCATCTTCGCTGCGCTGTTCGGAGGGACGGCGATCGTCGAGACGGTCTTCAACTGGAACGGCCTCAGCCAATGGGCCGTGACAGCGATGCTGAGAACCGACTATGCCGCTATTCAAGGATTCGTCATCGTCGCGGGTGCCATCACCCTCATCGTATTTGCGCTCCTCGACGTCGTGTCCGGGATGCTGGATCCCCGGGTCCGCGCACAGCGATAGCACATCCGCCGCCACCCACCAGGAGACAGGATGACACTCAAAACCCCCCTCCGCTTTCCCACCGACCTACCGGTTCCCGCGTTCGACGACCCCAGGACGCTCACACCCACTCAGGGAGGGGGCGTCATCTCCTACCGAGATGTTCAGTATGCGCTGATCCCCGGGTACCGTCCGCTTCTCCTCGATCTGATGGTGCCAGCCGGCTCCCCAAAGCCGATGCCGCTCGTCGTCCAGGTGCACGGCGGAGGGTGGCTGGGCGGTACCAAGCACATCCTGCACGGCGACTTTGGCGACGTCCAAGAGCTTCGTGCTCGCCTGCTTGAGGAAGGCTTCGCCTTCGCATCAGTGCAGTACCGGCTGTCTGCCGAGGCGCCCTTCCCGGCCCAGTTGCACGACGTCAAAGCGGCCATCAGATGGCTTCGCGCCGCCGCACCCGCCGTCGGCATCGACCCGGACCGGATCGGCGCGATCGGACAATCGGCGGGCGGGTACCTCGCCGTTTTCCTTGGCGCGAATACGTCATCGCCCGAGCTTGAAGGCGCGGTCGGCCGCACTGGGCCGTCCTCCCATGTGACAACCAGCGTCGGGTGGTACCCGCCAACGCGCCTTGACACCATGCAGCAGGAAAGCATCCCAGGCACACCCTTTGCAGCCCACAGCGCGCCCGCCTCGCCGGAGTCACGTCTCATAGGCGCGCCCGTCGAGGACCGGCCGGAGCTGGCGCGAGCGGCGAGCCCCATTGCGCACGTTACCGAGGCGACAGCACCCACCCTGCTTATCCACGGCACATTCGACCAACTGGTCCCGCACCAGCAGAGCATCGCCTACCACGAGGCCTTGGACGAGGTCGGGGTCACCAACGAGCTTTACCTCATCGACGGGGCCGACCACTGCTTCTTCGGCGGCGACCTCGCTCCGATCATTGACGCGACAGTTACCTTCTTCCAGACTCATCTGGTCGCGGTCGAGGAGGAGCGATGATGAAGCCACGGCGTCAGGTGAACAGCATCCGGGTCATTTCCATGCGTCCGCGCTGTGCCTTTCTGAAGGCGGCCGATGGGAGTTGGCACATATGAACTCCCATATCATCGAGCTCGGCCATCCGCTGACGCCTGCAGCGCCAGCCGGGCCCGTGGCGCCGCCCTTCGAACGTTCGGTTCACTACGACTATCAACCGTTCGATCCGGCAGAGCGCGTGACGGAAACGACTATTCTGGCGATGTCGGACTCGATCTCGATGGGTAGCCACACCGGCACGCACATGGACTCTTTGTTGCACGTCGGAACAAAGGACGCCTTCCACGGCGGAAACCCATTGCCGCCGTTCGTCGGTCGTGGCGTGCTTCTCGATCTGCCCAGGCTGCGAGGTGTCGATGTCGTCGACCGTGACCTCGTCGTCGATGCCCATGTGATCCGGGAGAGTCTGTCCGACCTCGGAATCACCGCCAAGCCGGGCGACGCGCTGCTGGTGCGCACCGGGTGGGACACCCTTGTCGATGATCCGTACGCATACGGCGACGGCCCGATTCCCGGGGTGGACCCGTCCGGTGCGCGGCTGATCGTCGAACTCGGGGTCGCACTCACCGGCACTGACACAATCCCCTTTGAACGTGTGCCCTCCGACCAGCCCCTGGAGGTGCATGCGGAACTCCTGTACCGCAACGGGATACCCATTCTTGAGAACCTCGACCTTCGAGCTCTCAGTGCCGCGGGCGCCACGGTGTTCGAGCTCATCGTCGCACCTCTGCGTATAGACGGCGGGTCCGCATCGCCAGTGAACCCGTTGGCGGTCCTGCCGTGATGGATGCCGACGCCATGTCCCCGATAATCGTCGCGGGCGTGAGTGGGAGCGGGAAGTCGACGATCGGCGCACTGCTGGCTTCGCGCCTTTCGTATCGTTTCATCGATGGGGACGACCTCCACCCGCCGGCGAATATCGACAAAATGAGTGCCGGCGTCCCCCTGACCGACGAGGACCGGTGGCCCTGGCTGGACAGTATCGGCCTCCTGGTGAACATCAATCCGCGCGTCGTCGTCGCCTGCTCGGCGCTCCGACGCACATACCGCGACCGACTTCGTGCCATGTCGCCGGATCTCGTCTTCGTGCAGCTCGTCGGTGATGCAGAGATAGTCAGCAGGCGCATGGCGTCTCGTCGTGACCACTTCATGCCGTCGTCACTGCTCGCGTCTCAGCTGGCTACCTTGGAAGCGCTCGACGCAGACGAACGCGGCCTTGCGGTCAGCGTGGACCAGGCTCCCAACGAGATCGTGGACACCGTGTTGTCAGCGCTCCTCCCCGACGAATTTCCGGCCCTCGAGGGCGACTAGGCTCGCGCGATGACCATCCTTGATCTGATCGGCGGCCCCCCAGAAAATCAGCCGTATCTAAGTCCAACCCAACTCGAGGCGCATCGTCCCTCTGGGGCGAACGAGTTTCGGGCCCTCACCTACGCGATGATCGACGGCTATCGTCCCCTCGAATTGGATGTCTTCGTTCCGGTCGGAGGTGACGGTCCCGCGCCGGCGGTGGTCTGGATCCATGGCGGCGGCTTCGTCTCCGGAAGCCGCAAACATCCGCCTCTCGAATGGCCAGCTGGCACCCTCTTCCAAGCATTCGTGGACAGTGGCATCGCCGTGGTGTCGGTCGACTATCGACATTCGTCGGAAGCGCCGTTCCCCGCGCAGCTGCACGATGTCAAGGCTGCCATCCGATACGTGCGCCGCTTCGCGGCCGATCTCGGACTCGATCCGGAGCGCATCGCAGTGGCCGGCGAGTCGGCTGGGGGCCACTTGGCAGCTTTGGCCGGATTGGCCCGCGGCAACCCTGGCCTTGAAGGGACCGAGGGGGTCCGTGGCGCGGACAGCCGCGTATCAGCGGTGGTGGACCTGTATGGCATTTCCGACGTCGAGGACATGCCCAAGTTTGGCGATCTGTTCCCGGACGAACTTCGCGGGGTGATCCAGGTCGATGCCGACGATCCTCTCGACGTTCTGCTGGCCGACTCACCACTCGTCAAAGCGTTCGGCCGTCGTGTTGCGTCACCGCTCAGCTATGTCAATTCCGAAGCCCCTCCGTTCCTCCTTATTCACGGTGACGCAGACTTTGTCGTTCCGGTCGAGCAGAGCCTGCTATTGAGAGATGCCCTAACCGCACACGGGGTCCGCGCGGAATTGGTCATTCTCCCCGGCGTTCACCACGTCTTTCTAGGGACCGACCCGCAGCCGCAATTCCAAGCGATGGTCGAGTTCTTGAAGAAGATGGGCTTCTAGCGCTGGGCGCCCGACAGGAGCGAATTCTGACGTCAGCATCCCAGGAGGATCTGGCAACGCGCCTCTTCGCCCAGTAAGGCTTGGTTCTCGTGCACGATCCCGTTTCGGCGCATTACGTCAACGGGCTTAGTGACTTACGCGGAAGCTTCAGCGGGCATCGCCCCAGGTACGCGGCCAGCGGCCTCGGAGATCGGCTGGAAGATCTACCTGCGCCACGAAGGCTACACATGTAGCCGTTTGCCGCGGCGCTGTACTTCTCGTTCGTTGGTCCTTCGTCGGCCGATAGTAGCTCGTCCCCGTTGACCGACGGGCTGATTGCCTCAGTCTTGATCTGAGACTGACAGCCGGAAAGCCATCCCGGCGCCGCACGCCCGGACTCGTGGCGAGCGGTCATCGGTCCCGGGACGGCAAGCGGAGCCGCACGGAGGCGGCGCAGTCATTTGCTGGGAGGAACACCTGCGGCGTGCTGTTTCCAATCAGTTTTCTTTCCGATCCGGCAGCCGATCATAGCGAGCTCCGTCAGCTCCGTTCCCTCCGCTCGCTTTTTGCAGACTCCGCTCGCTGCGCTCTCTGCGCTTAGCAACCACTCCCTCCGGGCACTGCGCTGCCTGCGCCCGCTCTCGATCTTTGTGCCGGAACGGCAAGAAAAACTCTAATGATCAGTGGTTGGTCTGAGGCTGGCTGACAGACTGACCTTCGGCCCTGGCGCTGCGTGACTCCAAGAAAAACTGGCCTGCCGTGAGGTGGTGCCTTCCGATCGACCCGTCCGCGCGCTGGGGGCTGAATGTCGGTTTGTCTGTTCCGATGGCTTCATAGAAGGTCGTCCGCTCCCGGCGTTCTAGGGTTGCGTGACTCGTTAGAGATGCGCCTCGCAACACTTCTGACCGACGTGATGAATCATCCGTTGAGCAGGGGAGAGGGGCGAATCGGTGACGACCGTGACCGATGAATACGACTATGTGGTGGGCGTGGACACTCACGCCAAGACCCACACCTACGCGGTCTTGGCCGCGGACACCGGCCGGGTGATCGACTCGGCGATGTTCCCCGCCTCACCGACCGGGATCAGCCGGGCGTTGGCCTGGATGCATCGCCGCGCTGCCGGCCGGCTGCTGGTCGCGATCGAAGGGGCCGGTTCTTATGGCGCTGTCATTGCGCGGGTCTTTCAGGACGCGGGCCTGAGCGTTTGTGATGTCCGTCCACCGAAACGGGCGTCGCGCGC
This sequence comes from Leifsonia sp. GW821-FHT13C09, assembly GCF_058806435.1. NCBI lineage: Bacteria > Bacillati > Actinomycetota > Actinomycetes > Micrococcales > Microbacteriaceae > Leifsonia > Leifsonia sp. GW821-FHT13C09. Next base: position 314,556 of record NZ_JBXAPS010000005.1, read on the forward strand.
GGGCCGCGGGAAGTCGGATGAGATCGACGCGGTCGCCGCAGCACGCACCGCTCTTGCTACCGATGTCGAGCGGCTCGCGGCGCCGCGCTCGGACGGGATCCGCGCCGCGCTGAGGGTTCTGCTGATGGCCAGGCAAGCGCTGGATGGGCGACGGACCGCGGACCGCAACGCCCTCACCGCGCTGATGCGCAGCTTCCAACTCGGAATGGACGTCCGCAAGCCACTCACCGACGGGCAGATCCGCGAGATCGCTGGCTGGAGACGACGACCCGCAGAGGATGCTCCGATGACTACCATCCGTCAAGAAGCGCGGCGGCTTGCGGTCTCGATCATCGAACTGACGCAGCAGCTCGAGCTCAACCGGTCAGCGCTGGCCGACTACGTCGAGCAACTCGCACCCGGATTGCAGAGCATCCGCGGGGTCGGCCCGGTCACCGGCGCTCAGGTCATCGCCGCCTACTCCCACAAGGGTCGGATCCGCAGCGAAGCCGCGTTCGCCAACCTCGCCGGCGCCGCCCCGCTGCAAGCGTCCAGCGGCAACACCACGAGGCATCGGTTGAATCGGCAAGGCGACCGGCAGCTGAATCGAGCGTTGGACACCATCATCCGGGTCCGGCTCACCTGCGACCGCGGCACTCAGGACTACATGCAGCGACGAACCGCGGAAGGCAAAAGCCGCCGCGAGGTCCGTCGCAGCCTGAAACGCTACCTGGCCCGGCAACTCTTCCGACAGCTGAACACGGTCATGGCCTAACACCGGCCCTGGGGGAGCCACCGGCCCTGAGTGGAGCCGCACGGAGGCGGCGCTGATTCCGCTGTTCGGAACGCCTGACGGCGTGCTGCTTCTTTCACCGTGTTTTCGCCATTCCGGCCGGCCGATCATAGCTTCCTCCGCCAGCTCCGTTCCCTCCGGTCGCTATTTGCAGACTCCACTCGCTGCGCTCCCTCCACTTAGCAACCGCTCCTCTCCGGGCACTGCGCTGCCTCCACGCGCTCTCGATCTCTCTGCCGGAACGGCAAAAAAACTGATCGGCGGGACAACCAAACCAACACCCGCTGATTTGACACAGACCCATAGAAGGGTCGATCGATAGGGGAGTGATCACGATGCGGGTATTCGTTATTGATGCGAGCAACTTGGGTCCGGAACTGCAGGGCGGGCTGATCGGGGTGATCGGCTCGGCGACGCCGAATCCTGAGGAGAAGAGGGAGTGTGTGGACACAGTGAACCGGTACGCGGTGGACGGGTGGGCGATCGCAGCGGACCCGCACACGCCTATCGGCTTGCTCGCCGCGGTCACGGCGGAGGCGACATGTGTGCCGTTCGTGTCGCTAAGCCGACTGCCGAAGCTGCGTCAGCCGGACATCGCTCCGACGATGGCAGCCCCGCCTATTGGCGGCCTTAGCTGAGGGGAGGGGGTCCCGTCCATGAAGGGCGGGACCCGGCCTTCAGCTCAGTCGACTGTCGCAGCTTCGCTGGGTTGGGGCGTCACGTTCTCGGTATCGACGGTGACGATCCGTTCGAGGTCGCTGAGGGTGTACCCCCACGCGGCGAGCTGGGCGAAGTAGTCAGCGTCGGTGGGGGAGGGTGAGCGCCAGGTCTGCTTGTTGGTGACGGACTCGCAGGCGGCGAGCACGATCGCGAGGGCGACGTGCTGCGCGCTGGCCCGGGTCTGCTCGACGAGAACGGCGGGCTTGTCCGCCTCGTAGTAGCCGGAGAGTTCGAGCCGAGCAGCTGGTGGGCGAGCTCGTTGCCATCCCGGGTGGCGGAGCTGACCGCTTGCCGGTGGATTGTGAGGCCCTGGCGATCACCACACCAGCATCCTTTGGCAGCGACTTGCGAGACCAGAACGCGCCGAGCCATTCGCGGGCGGACGACCTCGCCCGATGCCCAGGCTTTGTTGTTGGCGATCAGGGTGCGGCGTTCGGCCTTCTGCTCACCGGACATGGGCCCGGTCTTGGCCTAGCTGCCACTGCACGTGTGGAAGCCTGCCGCCTTAACATCTTTGATGAAGTAGCTGATGTTGGCGTCGCCGTCTGCGTAGACGCGGACGTGGGCGGAGCGACCGTCGATGTTCTCGATCTGTTCGACGGTGACGCGCAGGTCGTCGGTGGTGAGCAATTCGGTGATGCGGGTGTACTCGGTGTCGTAGTAGCCGGAATCGTTTTCGAGGATCGTGTACCCGCGCGCGGTCAGTTCGGCTTCCGTGTCTGCCTTGGTCTTGGCGCGGGCTTTCTCGTCACGTGCCCGTTGTCTTCATCGCGGCTGGTCTTCTTCTCCCGGTACCCGAAGATCTTGATCGACTTCTCGCCTTTGCGTACCTGTCGTCCCTTGTTCTGCCACTGCCGGAAGCCGGCGACCATGGTCGCTCCCGGATTCTGCGACATGATCAGCAGGAGGTTGTTCAGGCTGTAGGTGTGGAATGAGCGGGCGAATTCTAGGAATGCCTTCCACTGGGCGCTGTCGGCTAGCTGCTGGACTTGCTCCACGATCGACGCGTGCAGTGCCTCCGCCTCGTTCCGTCGCACTTCCGCGCTCCGGGTTGTGATCTTGCTGACCATGATCTTGCCCTCCTGATCGCTCTTCCTGCCGTTCCGGCACAAAGATCGAGAGCGGGCGGAGGCGGCGCAGTGCCCCGGAGGGAGTGGTTTGCTAAGACAGGGAGCGAAGCGAGCGAGTGTGCAAATAGCGAGCGCAGGGAACGGAGCCGACGGAGCTCGCTATGATCGACTGCCGGATCGGAAAGAATACCAAAGGAGCAGGATGCCGAAGGCGTCCCACCCGCGAGCTATGCGTTACTTAGTTGCGACGTGACGTCTCCGACTTGGCGTATCAGCTCCAGCTCGGTATCGAGGAAGCGTGGGGAGGGGGACGACACAGTGATGCACGCCGCGACATGGTTCGTTTGGAAAATTGGGAAGCTGACACAGTCGACGCCGAGCTGGAACTCTTGGCGATCGAAGGAATAGCCCCGCTCTCGGATCGTCTCGAGCTCATCCAAGAATTTCTTCTTGCTTGAGATGGTGTTCGGGGTCAGCTTTGAGAATTTCATGCGCGATATGGCGGCATCCCTGATCTCAGGCGAGGCGAAAGCGAGAAGGAGTTTTCCGCTTGCTCGCGCGTGCACGCTTTCCGAGTAGCCAGTATTCAGCCCCACAACGCGGACGGCATAGGCGCCTTCGGCCGTCGCGAGTACTTTCACAGCGCCATTCCGCCAGACGCTAAGGTGGGTCGTCTCGCCTGTGGCGAGAGCAAGCGCTTCCAGCGCACGGGTGTAGCGGGCTGGCACGACGTCTCCGCGTGCATATGCGTCAGCTATAAGCCCGGCTCGAGGCCCGAGGTGGAAGGAGCGAGCTTCGTCCTTGGTCACCATTCCCTCTGCCGTCAGTGTTGCCAGAAGGTGGTACGTGGTTGGAAGGGATAGTCCGAATCGTTCGGCGACGTCCTTGGCATGGATGCCTTCGGCTTCCGCGACAGCGAGGAGGATCTGGATGGCGCGGCTGACGGATTGGATCCGTGTCTGGCTCTTGAGTTCGGAGTCTGGGGCTAGTTCGTGTGTCACTCTCAGACTCCATCTTTCACTAACTTGAGTCCGGTAGGCCGGGGATTCACTTGATGGCGCCCATTGCCAGGCCACGTACGAGCTGCTTCTGAGCGACCCACCCCGCAATGACTACCGGCAGAATCGCCAGCGACGATGCAGCCGAGAGTACTGCCAGGAAAAGGCCTCGTCCGTCCACGAAGCTTGTGAGGAATGGCGGGGTCGTGCCCGCAGTCGATGAGGTCAGGATGGTCGCAAGGAAGTACTCGTTCCAAGCGAATATGAAGCAGATTAGTCCGGCCGCTGCCACACCTGGAAGGACGATGGGCAGGACGACACGAAACAGCTCTGTTCTTACGCTTGCCCCATCCACCTGAGCTGCCTCGATTATTTCGAACGGAACCTCGGAGAAGAACGACCTCATCATCCAGATCGCAATCGGAAGGTTCATTCCCACGTACAAGATGCTCAGCACGTTGATGTTGTCTAGCCCTCCGACGCTCTGAAGCAGCAGATAGATCGGGATTATGGCTGCGGCAAGCGGCATGAACCGCGTCGAAATAAAGAAGAATAGGGCGTCGCGGGTTCGCTTGATTGGCCGAATACTCAACGCATACGCGGCCGGCACGGCGAGAAGCAGAACCAGGGCGGTCGAGAGTATTGACGCGATCGCCGAATTGATCAAATACGGTGCCATGTCCCGCTCGAATGCTGCAGCGAGGCTGTCTAGCGTCCACGCGGCGAAGAATGTCGGCGGATTAGTGGCCGCTTGCCCCTCTGGCTTGAAAGCGGTGATGATCATCCACAAGAACGGGAACACAAATAGGATGACAAGGCCCCAGGTGATGAGCGTGAGTACGCGAAGTGGGAGCTGGCGCGTCTTTCGGCGCCGACCGTTCGTCGTGGTAGATGTCATGAGCGGCTTGTACCTTCAGCGAAAATGGAGAACAAGAGCCTCAGCCCGAGGCTCGCGATTGCGATCGTGACCAGGACGGTGATCACTCCGTATGCCGCCGCCTCGCCAACGTCGAGACCGACGAACGCGCGCTCGTAGAGCAAGTACGACAGGGTTTTTGTCCCACCTGAACCGCGGGTCATGATCGCGATCGGATCGAAAGCTTGCACGAGCTGAATCGATCCGAGAAGTACGGCTATTTCGATATATGAGCGCAGATGAGGCAGTGTGATCAGGCTGAAGCGTTGGACGGGCCCGGCCCCGTCGACACTTGAGGCCTCGAGAATCTCCCGCGGTTGTGATTGCAGTCCCGCGAGGAGAATCAGCATGAAGAATGGAGTGTATTGCCAGGTCAGGACAATCACCACTGACGCGACGGGCGCGTCCGTTCCCCAGGCGACCGGTGGAATACCGAGCAGGCCGAGCGCCCAGTTCACGAACCCGGTGCTGGCGTCGAGCATGGACCACTTCCAGATCAGGGCCGCCGCGGCGGGCATGACGAGAAATGGTGTGATCATCAAGGTTCGAGCCACGCCGCGGCCGAAAAACTTCCTGTCCAGCAGGATGGCGAACCCGAGTCCCAGCAACAGCGCGGCAATGACGGTTGACGTAGTGATCAGCGCTGTCGCGAGAAAAGACGACAGGAATGAGCCATTCGTGAAAACGGTGACGTAGTTTCGCAAACCGGCGAAGGCGGGCCCCGGATCTTGCAGCAAGTTCCATGACTGAAACGAATAGAAGATCGTTGCCAGGAACGGAATCTGTGTCAGCACGAGAGAGACGGTGAGTGCCGGCCAAAGCAGCGCACGAGAGGTCCACAGCGATTTAGACGTTCGCGCGCGACGAACTGTGACAACAGGGATGGCATCGTCCAGCACAGTAGTTGCCATGATGCGGTCCTTTCAGAAGAGGGGAGGGGGTGGCAGAGCTGACGCCCTAACCACCCCCTGATGACTGGAGGTGCGAGTTACTTCTTCTGCTGGTCCCCAGCCTGTTGAGCGATCTGCTCGGCAGATTTGAGGAAGGTCGGCACGTCTTGCTTTCCGGCGATCGTGTCGGCCAAGCCCTGCGAGATCTGGTTGCCGATGTCCTGGAATTGGGGGATGCCGACGTACTGAACCCCGATCCAGTTCTGCGGCTTCACCCCGGGCTGCTTCGCATTTACCGCCAGCATGATGTCCTTGGTAATCGGGGCGAACGAGCTGGCCTGCTTCGGTCAAGTCCCGTGGAGTGGTGTAACGAACATTCTTCGAGAATGAGCTTGGCTACGCAGTCAACGTGAGGGGTAGT